>CAWKDJ010000024.1:0-481450 GCA_963848325.1 uncultured Acidobacteriaceae bacterium | reverse complement strand
CTCCACGGTGCCGCAGCTTGCGCATCAGCGCAATCGTCTTGAGCCAGCCAAAACATTCTTCGATTCGCTTCCGCTTTCTTTGGCTGACGGCGTAACCGGGGTGCCGCGTCGTGCGCTCATCAATCGCGCTCCCGCCACGCCGTTTGTGGTTCTGCGCCACATGCGGCGTCACCCCCATATGCCGGCACTCGACCACGAATCCCTGCGTGTCGAATCCTTTATCTCCCCCTACCGTCACCGGCTGCGTTCCCTCAGTTTCTCCAACATCACCAGCGCCGCGTCGCGCTCCGCCGTACCATTAGCCTGGAACACTTCCGCCGCCACGATTAAACCGTTGCGGTTCTCCACCAACAGATTCCCGCTGTAACTCAACTTCGACTCCTTGCCCGGCCCCTTGCGCGCCAGCTGCGCCTCGGGATCGGTCGTCGATTCGTGGGTATCGTTGGACCGCTCCTCGCCGTGAAGTCTACCGTAGGATTGCCCGGATCATCTGGCGGAGGCCCAGCTTTCTCGGCTTGAAAGCTCTTCACTCCCGCCCAGGCTTCCAGCAACTTCCCCCGTCTACCGTGAAATGCTCATCCGAGGTCAAGCCTCGAGCACTCGCCTGTGCCACAACCCGCGCCAAGAATTCCTTAGCCACGTCGGCTTGCAGCAACCGATCCCGATTCTTAGTGAACGTGGTTGATCCCACACCTCGTCATCCGCATTCAAACCCACAAACCAACGGAACAGCAAGTTGTAGTCCATCTCTTCCATCAGCAAACGCTCACTGCGGATGGTGTACAGCATCTGCAGCAACTGCGCCCGCAACAGCTTCTCCGGCGGAATCGACGGCCGCCCAACCGTGGCGTACATCCTGTCAAATTGTGGCGACAACTGGGCGAGCACCACATCCACCATGAACCGGATGGCGCGCAGCGGATGATCCTTGCGCACACGGTTTTCGGGAGATAGTATGAAGATATGATTCTGCTGCTGATCGGTTCCGCGCATGCTTTTTCGTAACATACCCGGCTGTGGATTAGCAGTACTTTTTCAGCAGCCTGCTAGAGATTACCTATTGCTCGACGGCCACACACGGCTGGACATTGAAGCAGAGTGGAGCCACTGAGGTGCGCGCAATTTTTGCCATGGATGATGAGGCTTACACCTACAATAAAAAAGTCAACCACGCCCCGCCAGTTGCCGAACACTTCATGATGCTGAAAGCACTCTCGCATGGTGCAACCGAAGAGCGGCTGGCGCAAGTGCTCAACGTTAGCATTTCGGCGATTAGGCAGCGACGAAACATGCTCGACGGAATTTGCAAAGAGGCGATTGAAATCTTGCGAAACAGCGATGTTTGCGCAGGTGTGTTTGCGGCCCTCAAGAAAATGAAACCGATCAGGCAAATCGAGGCGGCGGAGCAAATGCACGCCGCAGGAACGTTTTCAGTGCGATTTGCACAGGCGCTGCTTGAAGTGACTCGTCCAGAATTTCTTGTCGAGACCGTCTTGAAGCGTAAGCCGACAATTGAAGCCACTTCTAGGCGGCCCAAGCAATGCTTGAACAAGAGACCGATCTATTGATCCGGAAACTCAAGGCAGTTGAGGAATCTTATGGGACGGACATGCTAACTCTCTCAATAGCGTGCGGATACGTCGAGCGTCTCATCGGTAACTCACGCGTCGAAAGGCACCTCGAAAAGCACCACCCCGATATTCTTGGCGACTCCGGACGTTGCTGAGGGATGTAAAGCCACAGAGGGATAAGAATACCGAGACTGCCGCATGATCCTGTCAGCGATGGTCGGGCACCATATTCTCTCTATGTTGATTTAACGCCCTCAGACTACCCAGAAGAGGTTTAGCAACGATCTGCTGTCGCAAATAAAAATGGGCGGTTCGACGTGTTTCGTGTGCTCGACAACAAGTCATCCCTAAACTAAATTCCCATCATTTCCAACCATATCGCTCCCTAATAGTTTTTTTCACTTTACTTCTCTCCGAGAACAGGTATGGTTCGACATTCGCCAACACGGCGACAAGGAGAAAATAAATGACGTTTTCACAGCTGATCGAACAGACGCGGATCGAGCGCGCCAATGTGGCGGCTCAACTCCACAGTCTGGATGCGGCGCTTGCAGCATTGTCCAAAATTGCGACAGCACCCGCTGCGTCGAAAGCGAAAACCGGGCGGACGTGGACGCCAGAGCAAAAAGCCAGACTGAGCGTGTCGCTTAAGCGGGCATTCGCCGCTAAGAAGGCGGGCCACAAGCCGACTTCTAAGGCGAAAGGATGAAGTTGTGAATGAGTTCTGGCGCTAACCCCCACTCGCCAGACTCTCCTCGGAAAGAGCCATTAATGTCGCAGGGCGATCACAAACACGTAGTGATAAGAAAAATCTTGAATGAGTCCGGGTTCCCGGCCAAGATCATTGATTTCATGATCTCTGAGATTAAATTCACCTCGGGCGAAATCATGGCTACTCCGGGTGCTCGGCACTCGTTCAAGACGTCCGGCGAAAACCCTACCTTTTACCTTTGGCGACATTTGTGTGGTGATTGCGGAATAGTCGGGCCTCTCCTGAATCTCACGAAACAGAACCCAGCGACGGGAGGGCAGTCGTTTCTTGTTATCGATTGCGCAATGGAGTCCTCATCTGGTGCATCACGGACGCGGCCAGACTTACGACCGCTTTTGTCGCGCCGGAGGAAGTCGGTTTGATTTGATGAACTGGCAGGTGCATACACCTGTCACCGCGGGCACGTGCTAATTGAGGGTCTGGAGAAATGGAACCATCAGTAAAGAGCCTGACAGAAATGATCGGCGATCTCATCGTGGCGCGTATCCCGGTGCTCGACAAAGAGAATAAGATCGTCGTTCGACTCCACAACGTCGAGCCAAGCGGAATATGGGTTGAGAGTCACGCCTTCAATGAGTTGATGCTAGAAGAATATGATATGCCCGTCTCGCGTACAAGCCTGCTGCTTTTCATTCCGTTCAGCGGGATTGATTACATCCTTTCGTCTATCCAAACAATCGCGCGGTCCGAAACGGCCTTCGGACTAGACAACTGAGAATCTGGAGAATATGCCCGAATCAGAACCGGGTGTGCATGAAGGCAAACGGCGTCGCCGATCCCGTACCGATACCGTGCTGGTCTTTCATCCCAGTCAGAAGGTGACTGACGCGGTTCTCGGCGCAATCCTTGAGGAATGGCTGGTCCCATGCGTCGTTGAGCAGTTTCTCGGCGAGCGGGGCATTACGAGGAATGCCCTTGAAGCAGGGTGCCGCTCTCCTGGGCAGGGCCCCGAACTAACGCCGCCTCGCTAATCGGCGTTTTGTCGCTTTCCGCACCCTTCTTCGGGACTGATTTTCTTCGAACGCGGCTGGTATCCAGCACCGGCCCGGTTACCGTGATCGTGGTAAACCCGTATTGCTGAAGGGATGCATCCAGTGCCCCCGTCAGCACTACGGCTGAATCGCCGCCGCCGCCCGTGGTGAAATCCACGCTGACGGCCAACGCTCTTTTGCCACCTATGTGGCAAGGTGTGAGGGTGATTTTGTTGATATGCTTCCGAAAAACCATCTTGCCGCGTTGCGGCGCACTCGTGAGCTCGGACTTGACATCGCGCAGTTTACCCAGTAAATACTCCTTCATTTCGTCGAGCGAAAAACTGACTGGTTCGGCAGCCGTGCGAGACAGCTGCTCACAGATTTCTTTGACGCGTGCATCAAGCTCTGCCAGTTTCGTTTGTAGGCTAGCCGGAGAAAGCACTCCGTTTGCCATAATGTAGGCAGTGATGTTTTCAGCGTCCTGAGTCTTCTTTGCCAATTCCGCCCGCAACTCCGGCGCATCTACGGCGTTTTTCCGTGCCTCGTTCTGTATTTCGAGGATTCGCTTCCGAACCTTCGCGCAAAACAAAGCCAACGCTTTTGTCGCCCGATCACCCATCAGTAGATCACGAGTGAGCCAACCCAAGAGTTGCTCTTCGAGGCGGTCTCGTCGGATCGTAACCGCATTCGTACAGCCTCCCTTATCACGACGCGTGCCGCATCCATACCTAACAACGTCGCCGTCAGTATCGTTAATCCTGATGGTGCCCCCCACAGACGCCGCAGTACAGCAGGCCGCTGAAAATGTACTGCTGGCTGCGCTTTGTTCGTTCAAGACCGCCGATTTTGCGAATGCCAAAGTGCTTCTTCAGAGCCCGCTGCTCTTGGGCTCGATCCCAAAGCTCGTCGGATACAATTCGCCATTCCGGTCTCTCACTCCTTATCCATTCACTTTTGGGAGTGGCTCTAGTTACCATGCGTCGACTCTTCGGATCACGGACATTTGTGGTGCCGATTCCAAAAATATTGACCGATGTATATTTCATTTCGGAGCATGTCTTTGATTCCGTCCGCAGACCACGCGCGTAAGGAGTCCCTTCGTGGCGGACGAGGAGCAGGTGCGTGGTCGGCACGCAAAGCTTGGGCAATCTTATCGAGACTGACGCCTTCGCCGTACATTCTGAAGATGCGCTGAACGACGGCGGCTTCTTCCGGGGCGATTTCCCGCGTTACACCAAGAACCAGCGGCCTGCCATAGTCGCCTGTTCGAGTAGGGTGCTCATCCGGGACATTCTTATATCCGTAGCATCTCCCGCCTCCTATATATTTGCCCGTCAATACCCGGCCTTCCTGTCCCCGACGAACGCTTTTCGCCAAGTCCTCTAAGAACTGCTCATCGATCATTCCGTGTAGTGCGAAGGACATACGTGACGACCCATTTCGAGAGTCAAGTCCTTGGCTAACCGAAACAACGTCAACGCCGCAGAATTTGATGGACCTTGATCGTGAACAATTGATCCTCGACATTACGGGCCAGACGAGAAGTGCTGTCGACCAAAAGGAGATCGAACGGCCGAGGATTCTGTTCCGCTTCCGCCATCAGGCCTTGGAGGGCGGCGCGCTCGTCGTAAAGTGCACCGGAGATCGCCTGATCATAGCGAATATAATCGTCGAGTATGATCCAATTCTGCTTGGCCGCGTATTCGCGGCACTTTCGTATCTGATCCTCGATAGAGCTTTCCCGCTGCATGTCAGACGAGTACCGTGCGTAAATCGCGCACCTGACAGCGTCCGCGTTGGGCACTGCGATTACTTTTTCGGGTTTACTAATCTTGGTTTGCATATGTGATCAAAACCTCTCCCTCACAACCTACGGACGAGCATTCAAATTTAGCTAAGGATTACCGCAGTGCTCACAGGTCATCACCTCGCCTCCAAGTCCCTGATCATGACCACGGCGGTAGGATTTTTCGCGTCGTAGTAATAGCCGGGCTTCTTGTAGCTTGGCCGGAACCCCAGCTTGCGATACAGTTCTCGGGCGGCGACATTGTCTTCGGCTACCTCTAACCTCATCCGCCTGTATCCGATGTTTCTATAGTGGTCTTCCGCCTCCGATATCAGGCGCGTGGCTATGCCTTGTCGGCGGCGATCACCAACCAATACGTGGCTGACGTAAGCGGTTCCTCTAGGGCGCGGTTCTATGACCACGATGCCCAATACCTCACCCGCCTCCTGTGCAACGAAAACGCGGGGATGAGAAGGTGCTCCGACGAAAATAATCATCTGATCGTTAGCCATCACTGCACTTCCTCCAAGCTGGTACCTCTGCAGCAGAGATGAGCAATTCCAGCTGCTGAGAACCATTCTGTGCGGTTAGTCATCACGCACCTGCCTTCTTGGGCAATGCCTTCACGAATGGAACGAATCCGTCGTCTTCTTTCGCTACTTGCCGGGCCCAAGCCGGGTAACAGAGCGCATGAATCGCCCAGCCGTCCTGTCCAGTCATCGTGACGTAGTAGTTCGTCGGGAACTCGCCGTCAATTGGTTTGCTGCATTCTTCGCAAGTCATTCCGCACGTGCTTTTTTTAGCTCGCGATGGCTTGGGGAGAGGGCCGTGGCAGTAGAGATAATCAGCAGGAGCACTACTGTTCATCATCTGGGTTGCTAATCCAAGAACCTTCGCTATGTCCTCGTCGTTGATGACACCGAAATCACCGGGGTCTTCCCCATCGAGACTGAGGGCGTCGTTCCCCATCTCGTAGTATTTGCGGATGAGCAACTTCAGTTCGATTTCCAATTCTCTCTTCTGTTTCGCTCGTGTCATGACAGTTCTCCTTTGGGCACGATGGCCCGGTTAGTGGTTGAGGTTGAGGGCGGGTGCGTCCCGCCCTTAGAAAGCCCGCACCTAATACCAAGGCACGGGCCGAAATTGGGAAAATTATTTTTGGACCGATACCGTGACCGTTAGGCTGCTACCCGCACAGGAGAGCAAACTGTCAGCGGTTTCCTGCAAAAGCCGCTGGATGGCGGCTACTAGTGCATCAGGATCTTTAGAAAGCGGCCCGAGGGTAGACTTGACGGATTTAGGGCACACGCGCACCAATTCGTCATTCCGGCGTTTGGAAGGACGAGGCTTCTTGCCTTTGAATTCGGCCATGTACGCATAAGCCGAAGACAAGGGAATGCCAAGTTCCCGAACGGCTTGAAGAAAAGTGCCGTGGCCGGGGTTAGCCAGCTCATCTTGTAAAAGGCTCAGAGTGTGCCCGGTCTTAACGCGATCGGCCTTGCCGCTAGCCCAAAGCTCACGAACGGTGGCTTTGAGGCCAGCTATTTTTTCGGCTTTTTCGGCTTTAAGATCGGCAGCTTGCAAGGCAGCAACGGCCACAGGGATAGGCGGCATCACGGGTGGCGCGGGTACTACAACAACCTCGGTAGGGTTCACTAAACGCATACAACGCTCCTTGTTAAGGGCTAGTTGCCCGGTTTCAACCATTCGGCTGTGGATAAAACCTACGAACCGCCCCGCCAA
This sequence comes from uncultured Acidobacteriaceae bacterium, assembly GCA_963848325.1. Lineage (GTDB taxonomy): Bacteria > Acidobacteriota > Terriglobia > Terriglobales > Acidobacteriaceae > DATJOJ01. Next base: position 474,604 of record CAWKDJ010000024.1, on the reverse strand, counting down.
ATCGGGTAGCGTTTGCCGCCGCTGATCAGTGGGAGTGGTTGAGTGATCCGCATATTCCGTCCGCAGAGGGAATCTACGGACCACCCCTGCAAGAACGGGTAGTGTTTGTGGCTACTAATCCGTACATGTTTTCGATAATGAGCATGGTTATTCGCCTTCCAGAACCTACGAAGGAGGAGCCAAGAACGGCTAGAGACAGGAAGTGATTACGTCCGTACCGTAGGGCGACGGTTACGCGTGAGGGATACTTACTTTATGAAACTGGAACTGGAATTAGATTTGGACAAAGTGACGCCGCACGGCGTGCCGTACAAGGGCGGCTATATAGAAGAAATTCACCTGAACGCGACCTGCAAGGTGTTCGTGCGTGTGTGTACCATCGCGCGATGGGAATGGGACCACGACCGAGAGGCAACGGACGAAGAGTACAACGCACTAATGGATGAGTGGCTCTTAGTGGACAGAAGACAGTTCACTGGGGGAAAGTCGGTTGATTATTACGAGAGAAATCCCGTCATCAGTTTCCTGCCTGATAAATCCTCGGAGAAATCTGAGGGCGACGTTTGCGGAATATGGGACTGCCCGATGCATCGCGGTTGGGTTCCGGGCAAGGCTGGTCATCCGGTGTCGTCTTGGTTGGCCCCTTCACTCTTTGGCGGGTTCGTGTTCGCCTTCAAGATCGAAGGCGAGCCTGAACTCGTCATGTCGAAAGTGGCGGCGAAGTCAGCGGCGAAGTCATAGTTTTTTCACACCCTCTCAGTTTCGGATGTTTCAAAACTGATATTGAATGCCTTGTTGATCTGACCCTGAGCGAGTTCGCCCTGCTGCGGGGACAAATACCTCATAGTCATCTCGAGGTTCTCGTGGCCCAGCCAATGCTGTACGGTCCGTGGATCAACGCCGCGCCGTAAAGCCCACGTCGCGAATGTATCTCTGAATTTATGCAACCAGAAGTTCTTCGGCCCATTCCGGCGAGTGTCGCGGCGGCTTTGCAGAGTCGGAGGAAGTGGCCTTCGATTTTGTCGTCGGTAGTAAACACGTACCGTGTAGCCGGATTCTTTACCCGCCATTCCGACAATTTTGATGCCAGTCCACGCTCCAAAGGCATCACGCGGGCCTTCCCGGTCTTTGTCCTGAAGCCCTCTTTGGTTTGGAACTTAACCGTCGGCGTGGGCCCGAGGTTCAGATCGGTCTGACTCTAAGTGGCTCATCTCCCGCTCGCGTGCCCCGGTTTTGAGCAGGAACTCAAATGCCAGCGCATCGCGTTCTTTAATAACAACGAAGAAGAACTTGGTCATCTCTTCTTGCGTATACGCTTCGGGTGTCTCTTCAACCGGTGTAGGACGCTCGCTCTGAGGCAGCAGCTTCTTGTGGCTCACGCCACAGAAGTGGAGGAAGCAGACGATGTTCACGTATAGATTGCAGACAGTTCGGTGGCTCACTCGTTCCCGCTGCTTCGCGATCCAATCCCTCAGGTCTTGGCGCGTGATCTCGACGGGGAGTGTCCGCTTGATAATGTCGAGGAACTCTCGTGTCACCTTTTCGTAGGAAGTGATTGTGTCGGGGGCCCAGCGGGAAGCCGTCCTTCTTGAAGGTGGTTTTCTTGTCGTGGATAAATGCCGTGCGAAGCACCTCTAAGGGCTTCGGCGCGGCGGATGATGGTTTTGCCTCGACGGGGCGGGTGAGGAGCTCAGACTCCTTCTCCATCCTTGCTTTGAGGGCGGCGTTGATGTCGGTACCGACTGTCGTCCACTTGCGCTTGCCTTCTAGGGTATAGAAGTGGAGGCAGTAGATACCGCCGCTCAGTTGAGGCTTGCGACGATTGACGCGCTCATAGCGGCGGTTGCCTTTCTCGTCAGTGATGCGGATATAGAGGGTGACGCTGGGGATCGATCTCGCTTGCATTGGCTCATCTCCTAAGAGCCAATACCGAGAATCTGGTGGGTAGCCGGATTTAGTAGCCGGGAAATTAAGCTACTGATTCCAAAGGACTGGCGGAGAGGGAGGGATTCGAACTTGAGGCGATCAGCGGGCGTGAGCGAAGCGGGAGCCCGCTGCCGAAATCCCGAGCAGAGCGAGGGCCTCAGAGAAGAGGAACTCCGGGGAAGTAATGGCGGAGAGGGAGGGATTCGAACCCTCGGTACAGGTGTTAGCCCGTACAACGGTTTAGCAAACCGCCGCATTCGGCCACTCTGCCACCTCTCCGGCGACGGGTTTTCAGCAGTTTATCACGAATGCCGCCCACACTCGGATACGCCTTGCAGGTACGCCTCTCCGATCACGGCTGCCGGGTTATGCCGAATTGCTGTGAAAGGATGCCAAGTTCGTTTTTCACTTTCGCCCTGGCGCTGTGCACCTAACGTTGCAAGCGACTTATTTCGACTGGCGCCAAATCGAAAAGCGTTGGCAAAAAGCGGAAGAAACGGCACAACTTTGTCTTACCCTAACATCGCAATTTCAATCATTGACCAGCAGTCAAAACGTGCAATCGCCTGGTTACATCAACCATTGGCAAGCGGAAGGCGCCGAGGAAGGAGTTGCCGCTATTGCAGCTTCGCGAGCTCCGCTTTCGCTTGCTTTAGGATGGGGATATCGGGGTCGGCGTCTTTCCAGAGCGTAAGGAAATCTTTGTAGGCGGCGCGCGCCCGGGCGCGGGCGGCGTCGCCATCCGGGCCCTGTGAGGTTCTCGATTGCAATGCGTTCGCACGAGCCACTCCCAAATGCGCCAAGGCTCCCGTCCAGCAGTTCCATACCATGCCGCTGTGGTCGAGAATCTTCTGAAATTCGGAGGCGGCGGCAGTGCCTTGTCCGGCTGCCAGATATGCCTCTCCGCGAATGTAAGTCGGATACAGGCAGGAAATATTGTTGACGAACGAGACTTGCCCGAACTCGATGTGCCCAGCGTCCGGCAGTGCGTTCAGCGCGGAGACTGAGTTTTTTCTATCCAAGGCCAATTGCGCCTGAACCGCAGGCAGCCAAAGCGACTGCATCTGGGAGTTCAGCGGAAAGCGTTTTTTCATGTCCTGGGACAAGGTTTCGGCGTGCGACGTATCGCCTGCCATGGCGAATGCCAGTGCCGCTTCGGCCTCGGCCCCGGGACTATCTGGAGCAAGTTTCAAAGCCTCTTCGGCTGACTGCCGGGCTTCCGCGGCGCGGCCATAGGCCGCCTGTTGCAGCGCGGCGTTCGCCGTATAGACTGCTCCATTTTCCTGGTGATCTTTACGGATCGCGGAATCAACGGCCTGCTTATTGATTTCCCATGCCTTGCTCACGTGGCCGAAGTATGCCTGCGTGTCGGAGGCCAATGCCAATCCGTAGCTTTCATATTCGGCCTGATTCTTAAACCACTGCAACTGCTCCGCTGTCCCGGCAGGGCCGGCTTCAGAAAGGCGCAAGCATAGAGGACGTTATGAAAGAGCGCATCCTCGAGCTTATGCGCCTGCGCATCGTGAATGGTTTGTTGAGCCTCATCGAAGCGCTGCAAAGCAAGATCATTGGCGGCGAGATTCGCATATGCCGTGGAAGGCCCGGCGCAACGTGCATGGCCAGCGTGTTGAGCTCTGCCGCTTTCTGATACTGGCCGCGTTCGGCGTATGTGGTATTGCCAAAGGCTGACTTTCCGGTCGGATCGTATCTCTCTCTCACTGCGTCATAAATCTGGGACGCTCTATCCAGTTCCCCGGTGACAGTTTCGTAGTAGCTGCCGACAATCACGATTTTTTCGACATCGCTGGTGTGTTCCCGTAACTGGTAGGCTTGGGCGAAGTTCTCGCTGGCCCGACCCGGCTCGCCCAGACTGAGGTAATCTTTGCCCAGCGCATAGTAGGCTATGGCGAAATTCGGATCGAGCTTGACGGCGTACTTATGGTAGGGCAGCGCCTCGGCGGATCCCTTTTCATTAAACAGTTTGCGCCCGCGGCTGAACGCGTCCAGCGCATCAATCGAAGACGTGGTGGCCCCTAGGAGTTGCACATCCGACTTCTGCACCGAAGCCAGAGATTGGCCGAGTTCTCCGCGCAGCTTAGACCCCGCATCATCCAGCGCATCCAGCACCTTCTCTTTGGATGCCGAGGTCGCCTGCTCCTCGGCCAGCGTGTCTCCACTCTGGCAGTCCATTGCGGTCAATTGCAGAACATACTTGGTGCCGATAGCGCCAATCGATCCGGCAACGTAGGCTTGGCTGCCCGCCCGCCGACAAAGTTCGCGGGCGACGTCCGGTGTGAGTTTCGTGTCCGCCGGACGAGTCATCAGTTGCAAGGTTTTGGTGACTTTGCCGTTGGAGAGCACATTGGCTGGCCCCAGCGAACGTCGGAGCCTCGGTTTCAGCGTCTCGTTGAATATCGGGTCGCCGGTTTTATTGTCGAAATCAGCCAGAACGATCGTCTCTTTATCGCTGAGTTTCGGCCCCGAGCGCCAGTGCTGGTAAAGGAGAACTCCACCCACCCCCAGCATGGCAATTACCCCTGCCACACCTGCGCGTAACGACAGCTTCTTCCTCGTCGACTGGGAACGGACGTTGGCTGCCGACGTTTGGGCGCTACGAAGCTTCTGCGGCAGCTCCCGATTCCCGGCCTCATCCGTAAACAGGTTATACAGATGGACGCGGACCCTGTGCTTGACCTCGGCCTCTCCCAGGTCATGCAAGGCGGTCTTCCATGTGCTCACCTGCTCCAGCACGTCGGCTACGGCTTTACGAAACCAGGATGTGCCCGGCATCGCCGCAGTCCATCACCCGTTGCGCCGTGTTAATGCCGCCGCCAGCCACGTTGCTCGCGGCGTTGATGTCCTCCACCCGATACACTGGCCCGGTATGGATGCCCATGCGCAACCGCATCTCCGGCCACCGCAGCAGGATGTGTTGCAGTTGCAGAGCGCAGCGCACGGGCGCTTCCACGTCCCCAAGAAAAACCAAGGCCATGCCATCGCCGGTGGGCAGTCGAATCAGTTGATCGCTGGACTGAGCCCGCCCGAATTCCTGGGTTTCGCGGACCGCTTCCTGCAGATGATAGAGCGCCGCCTCTTGCTGATCCATGGGAAGGCTGGAATAGGCCACGATGTCGGTGAACAGGATGTGCGCCATTTCCAGTCTTCGGCCAGAACCCCAATCCGATGGCGCCGGTCGGCCCGCTGCAGAGGACGAACTTCTGCTTGTCACCGAACTCCTGCTGGCGATCGAACCGCTGCTATCGTCGCCGGCGATCGATGCGGACGACTCGATGGGCCGGGAGGAAGACTCAGTATCCCGCTTGACCCGCTGCAGGTCAGTTCGCATATCGGCCGCGCTCTGATAGCGCAGGTTGCGATCTTTTTCCAGGGCTTTGGTAATGATGTCTTCAAGCTTGGCCGGCAGGTCGGGATTCAACCGGACAGGGGCTACTGGGGTGCGGTTCAGAATCGCCTCGAAAATGGTCGCCGTGCTGTCCCCGCGGAAAGGCAACTGGCCGGTGGCCATTTCATAAAGGACTGCCCCGAACGAGAAAAGATCGGTGCGGGCGTCCAACTCTTTCGCCCGCGCCTGTTCCGGCGACATGTAAGCCACCGTGCCAACTGTGGCGCCAGGACTGGTCAGGTGTTGTTCATTTACTGGGCCCGTTTTTGGGCCCGACATTTTGCTGGCAGGGCCGGTTAGACCGACGACCTTCGCCAGCCCAAAATCCAAAACCTTGGCATGGCCCCGCTTGGTGACAAAGATGTTGGCGGACTTAATGTCTCGGTGGACGATACCCTCCGCGTGGGCGGCGTCGAGCGCATCTGCAATCTCGATCGCCAGCACCAACAAATCGTCGGTTTCAATGGGCTTGCCGGCAATACGCTGCCGCAGCGTCACACCATCCAGATACTCCATGGCAATGAACGCTTGGCCGTGCTGGTCGCCGACTTCGTAGATTGTGCAGATGTTCGGGTGATTTAGAGCCGACGCAGCTTTGGCTTCAAGTTGAAAACGGACAAGAGCCTGCGGATCTTTGGCGACCTCGTCAGGCAAGAACTTGAGGGCAGCGAAGCGGCCGAGCTTTACGTCCTCAGCCTTGTAAACGACGCCCATGCCGCCATCGCCGAGCTTTTCAACGATGCGGTAGTGGGAAAAGGTTTGATCGATCAATTCGTCAATCACGGCAACACATGCTAGAACGCAGATTTGCGGACCGTCAATGCGCTGTAGTGTCAGGACTTTCGCGGCTTGCGCGCAGCCGCGTGCTCCTGCAGATCAAGCGTGGCGAATCTTACTGAGCGACCCGCAAGTCGATGAAAGTTGAGGAGTTGGCAGTGCCAGCAAAGGATCGTTGAGGTGACATCCTAAATGCACTTATTGAACCATCGTTGACTCAACGCTCGTCAAACACATATTCGTGCTGCGCGTCTCTGATGGTCAACGTTCGCTTGGCTCCCGAGCCAACCACGAACTCAAAACCCAACTCACCTGGCACCGTGGTGATGAAGGAAATTGTGCCGTCGGGATTCTTGCGGCTGGCGACCTCGCTTTTCCACTCGCCGAAATCAAAGATTGTGGACGCGCCAGACGTACTGACGGTGATTTCTCCAAGCGATGCGTTCGCGTAGCGTCTGGCGAGCCTGGCACTCTCATTCGCATCCGCCGGGATCGTCATCAACTTGCGCTCGGCGGCCAGGTCGGCATAAAAACTCTTCGGCATCGGCGTTGAGCTGCGCCTCGGCCTCAGGATGTCCATCGAACAGAACCTCGAGCAACTTGCGCCGGATGCGGTCGCGAAGCAGCCATCCGGGGTCGCCGTTTGTAAGGATGACCAGGCCCACGTTTTGCTGCGGCAGCCACATCATGTCGCTGTGATATCCGACCAAGTCGCCGCCGTGATGAACCACCGGCACTCCGTATGTCGTGTCAACCATCAAGCCCATGCCATAAGATGACATCTTTTCCGATGTTGACCTGCGGAGCGCGCCGCTCCAGCAATGGTCCGCTTCGGAATTAGGTCGTTCCGTCGGGAAGTTTGCCCTCGCGCGAGTTCCATCGAGACGTATTTCAGCATGTCATTTACGCTGCTCCACGCGCCTCCCGCCGGGCGCAGCGGGAATGATGGCGTCATTAATCGCCATTACCGCCTTGGCGGTTTTTCCGTCGGTGTCTGGCGAGTGCGAACCCGCATGGTTGCTGGAGAGAGCGCGCTCATGTTGAAGGTCGTCGCTTCATCCCCAAGGGATCGAAAACATACGGTTGCATGGCGCTGTCGTAGGCGGCGCCTGATTCCGTTTCGGATGGATGACATGGGCCCCCGTATAACCCGCAGCCGCAGCCATCAGATTGGAATACTGGAAGAGTTCACCGAATTTGGATGTTGGCTGCATGGTGCCGAGCAAGGCCATCGTGCTCTCGGGGGTCATCTTTCCGTAATCGAAGAACCATTCCAGGTCCTGACGCGGCATTCCGGTGCAGGCGCAGATCAGGTGTTTTACCAGGACGCTGCGCGTTGTCTCGGCGTCGCCGAGGCTTGAAACTCGGAAGCAGTTGGGTGACGGGTGTGTCCCAGGTGATGCGATGTTCATCGACGAGTTTGGCGAGCAGCAGTGTGGTCATCGCCTTGGTGTTCGAAGCGATCATGAACAGTGTGTCGCCGTCTGGCTTCTCCGTACGCGCCCAGTTCTTTCACTCCAAATCCGCCGCGAAAAGACCTTGCCATCCTGAACCACACCCAGAACCGACTCCGGGTATGCCCAAAACTTTTTGTCCCTGCTCGACGAAGCGGCCCAACTCGACAATGCGCGCTTGATTCAGAGGGTTTCGCTTTCTTTCCTGCAAACGACTCACGGCTGTAGCCCTTGGGCAACAAGCGGCCGAAAATCAGGGAAAGCTGAGCGCCGCGCTTCCCCGCGACAGCATCCGCCACATCTACGATGGCGACGGTCCAACTTGACCCGGAGTAAAAGACCAGGCGTCCACTCCCCGCTTTTCGTTGGGCAACGTCTAGGTATTGGTACACCCGGCGCCGGCTCCAGCCATCGCGGTCGGGCAGATCGTTACTGACCTTGAGCGGCCATTTGGCATTGGGCTTGTAAGCCTTCCAGGCCGCTGCTAGGGCTTCATCCTGGGTTTTGGCTTGCACATCGACGAGTGCAACCCAAGAGTCTCCCTCCGGCGCTTCGAGAATGGTCGCCAGTGCCTGGACACGAATCGGCAATCTTTGGCGCGATGAAGGCATTGCCGAGTACGGTGGTCTTCGGAGTATCGGCGGAGAGCTTTTCGGGCGCTTGCGCGCTGGCGGCGTTGATAGCCGGCTGGGCTGATGCGCTCAGAGCGTGTTCGACGGGCAGGACGGACGCGAAAACCAACAGGGAGCAGGCGAGAAGTTTTCTCATGACGCAGAAATTCTAAACCTGCGGTTAGCCGCGAAGGCAAGTTTTATTGAGGAGGATGGCAGGCGAGGCCGGTGGGCGAAAACCAGGCCGGACAATACATCGTGGCGTGCTAGTCGCCCGCGGGAATTGGCAGGTATGCCAATCCGAGATCTTTGAACTCGGTGTTCATTCCGCGAGTTCCTCGCTTTAGGAAAGGCTTTTGGTTCCTCGCCTTTTCAAAGTCGCTTTGGGTCAAATCGACGAACGGTAGGGCCGGCGCGACACGCACGACTTTTACATCGGCTGTGCCGATGAATGCAACGACCCAAACTTCGAGGAATGGCGAGTGCAAGGTCTTCATTTCCGCAATGACCCGATCAAAATCGAGCACCTTGCCACTGTTACGCGCGTTAACAAGGAGGAGGTAGTTGCTAGGGTAGCCTCGCCCGCATTTCTTTCTAATGACCTCCAAGATGTCGTCGACATTCTCTTCCCAATCGACCACTTCGATCTCGTGAGTCTGGATGATGTTGCCGCCAAGGGTGTGGTCTATCCGTCGCAATCTGTTGTCGGGGGTGGCCTCCAGCGTCTCGACTTCTATCCACCATTCCTCGTGCTTCAATTTCAAAAGCGCCAACGCCAACATCGCGCTCGTCCAGGCCTCGCGCTCCCTTTTGAATCTGTTGTCCACTCTTGCCCTTTCGATGCCGTATGTCTCGCTGATGGTGCGCATTCGGGCAATCGCGAAGAGCGGGCTGATCCACAATTCCGAATAGTTAGATGGTGGAATCATCTCCACGCGACAGAAACGACACGGAGGTTTCGGATCCCCAATGACTTCTTCTTCACGTCCGCAATTCGGGCAGAGGAACTTCATTCCCTACACTCATTTCCACTAACTGAGGATGTTTTTGTGGCAGCCGGGCCTGTAAGCCGAATTTTGTCCGTCTTGCGACGGGACGGTCATTCCTCTGGGCCGGGCATTACTGCCAGGCTCAAGCGACCTACCCGGAAGTTGTAACGCGCCGAGCCAGCACGTTCCAGACGGGCTTTTCAGCCCAACCCAGATCCCTCCCTATTTGGTCTTGCACCGTGTGGGGTTTGCCCTGCCCGCGGCATTACTGCAGCGGCGGTGCGCTCTTACCGCACCTTTTCACCCTTACCCCGGCGTTCGGGCCAAGCCTTGTCCTGGGTCAGCACGGGCGAGGACGCCCGCGCCTGCATCGCAACAAAGCCTCACCCGAACGCCGGGGCGGTATGTTTTCTGTGGCACTTTCCGTCGAGTGATCTTGAAATCACCCTCCCGGACGTTATCCGGCACACTGCTCTGCGGAGTTCGGACTTTCCTCCCCGCCCATTCCGCAAGTCCCTCAGCCGCTTAATCAAACCTGCCGAATGGGCGGGGCGACCGTCCGGCCCAGCTGCCAACAGCTTCATTATATGCGATGGGTTTCTGGGCAGTTCTGCGTCGTGCGTCGTTGGTCCCTTGGTCGTTCGCGTAAGATTCAGCTGCAAAAGGCGATCCCGTGAGATTCGATCCGCGCATTTTCTGACGATTGAGGAAGTGATCAGGCGCCCACGACACCGGATTAGGGTGTCCATTGCACCCTGGTTACACCCTGCTGGCGGGCTAGCTTTTCCAGGAATTGTGGAGGACGAACTTCGTTTCCCCGGGCGCGGCGCTGGACTTCAAAACGCAACTCGCGTTGAGCCGCCTGATCGATGTAAGTCTTGGCGGCGGAGATAATTTTGAATTCCTCTGCGGCCAGGCTGGCCCGGATCTCCTCTTCCGTGGGAGATTTCGTATCGCCGAGCAGCACCAAGGTCCCGTGGTAGTCGCGGGGCACGTAGATTTCGATCCATTGCAGGCCCAGAGCACGAGCATTCCAATCAAAGTTCCGGCGATGCCAAGCCCCAGTTGACCGCCGCCGATGCACAGGCCGATCACGGTCACGAACCACAACGTGGCTGCAGTCGTGACTCCGAGCACGAGATCGCCCTTGCGCAGAATTGCGCCGCCGCCGATAAAGCCCATGCCGGTCAGGATGCCGAGCGGCAGGCGCATGAGATCGTTCATAACGAACGAATCGGGATGGCGGCCCGCCAGGGGAAGCAGCAGGTTGACCTGAATCATCGAGACGCAGGCGGCGAGGCAGACGAGAATGGTGGTGCGCAGGCCGGCAGGCCTGCCGTGTTCGGTGCGGTTGAACCCGATCAACCCTCCGGCAGCGAACGCGAGGGCGAGCCGGAGTGCTATTTCCTGCCAGGAGAGATTGAGTGGCATGAGTTTGCTCCTCGCTTCGCGGTCAGACGCCGCCGTAGACGATTCGGCCCGCTACGATCGTGGCAACGACTTTTCCGGTGAGCATCCGGCCGTCGAACGGGGAATTGCGGGCCTTGGAACGGGACTTGGCGACTTCAAAGGTCCAACGCTTTCGTGGGTCAAAAATCGTGACATCGGCGTGGCTGCCACGCGCCAGCGTACCGCGTCCGCGAAGATCCAGCACGCGGGCCGGACCGGTAAGTAAACAGCTCAACGATCCGTTCCAGCGGAATTTTATGTTCGCGATGCAGAACCGTGATCGCCAGAGCAACCGCAGTTTCAAAGCCGATCACTCCGAACATCGCTTTCTCAAATTCGATGATCTTTTCATGGGTGGCGTGCGGAGCGTGATCGGTGGCAATGGCATCGGCGGTCCCGTCAGCCAAAGCGGCGATTAACGCTTCGCGGTCTTCCGCCGAGCGGAGCGGAGGATTCATCTTGCAATTGGTGTCGTACTGGCGAACGTCCTGATCGGTGAGGGCGAAATGGTGGGGCGTTATTTCGCAAGTCACGCGGGCTTTGCCGCGCTTGCCCCGGCGCACGGCTTTTAGCGCTTCGGCAGTAGAGATATGGGCCACGTGCAGGCGCACGCCAGTGAACTGCTGCGCCATCTGGATGTCGCGATCGACGATCACCGCTTCCGCAGCGGCGGTCATGCCACGCAGGCCCAGGCGGAAGGAAGTCGCGCCCTCATTCATCGAACAGCCTTCGGTCTGGCGCGTGTCCTCGGCGTGTTGAATGACGGGAAAATTGATTTCTGCGCCCAGTCGCAGCGCTTCGCGCATCGTGGCCTCGTTGAGAATCGGCCGTCCGTCGTCGCTGACGGCGACGGCCCCGGCGCGCTGCAAGCCACGAAAGTCGGTGAGCACCGCGCCTTTGCTGGCCTGCGTTGCAGCGGCAATCGGAAAGACATTCACCACGGCCCCGCGCTGCGGCTGCTGCAGCCAGGTCACCCACTCCGGCGAGTCGACGACCGGCGATGTGTTTGGCATACAACAGACTGAGGTAAATCCGCCGGCTGCTGCGGCTGCGGTCCCACTCGCGATCGTTTCTTTATAGCTTTGGCCTGGCTCACGAAGGTGGGTGTGCAGATCGATAAAGCCGGGCGCGACCACCAAGCCACGGGCATCGATCGTATGATCGCCGCCGCGAATCTTGTTGGGCGCAGCAACGTCGGCGACGCGTCCATCGCGCAGGAGTACGTCCAGGGAAGCGCTCAGCTTCAAGGCGGGATCAATGACGTGGCCGCCCTTGATCAACAACGAACCGTGTTTGGACTTATCTTGTGCCATTGCCTTTGGACTGCTCGATCTACGCTTTTCCCACAGCGCGCGCCAGGATCGCCATGCGCACCGGCACTCCATTCTGCACTTCTTCTACAATCACCGACTGAGGACAATCCGCCACTTCCCAAGTCAGCTCCAATCCCCGAATGATTGGGCCAGGATGCATCACCAGAGCGTCGCGTTTCGCCAACTTCATCCGGGCCATGGTCATCTGATAGCGGGAAATGTAATCCTGCAGGCGGATCTTGGTTCCTGCGAGGCGCTCTTTTTGGCACCCGCAACACCATCACGACATCTGCGCCGCGCACGGCTTCCTCGGTGCTGCGAGTGATGTGAAGGTCAGGGGCCAGCGAGGTTGCCAGATCGGGCAAGAACTCCGGCGGCCCGCATAAAGTAACTTGCGATCCGAACTTTGAAAGTAAGTGGATGGCCGAGCGCGCCACGCGGCTGTGATAGATGTCACCAATAATGACAACCCTAAGGCCTTTCAGCGTCTTCTTGTGACGCAGGATGGTGTAGGCGTCGAGCAGGGCCTGCGAAGGATGCTCGTGCATGCCGTCTCCGGCGTTGATGACCGGAACTTTGAGGTGCGTGGCCATGAGCAGCGGAGCGCCCGCATAGGGGTTGCGAATGACCATGACATCCGCGCCTACCGCCTGCAGCGTGTAAGCCGTATCCAGCAGCGACTCGCCTTTTTCGATGCTCGATCCGCTGGAGAGCACAAGCGTCGTCATCGCGCCCATTTCTTTTGCGGCAATTTCGAAAGAACTACGGGTACGGGTCGAGGGCTCGTAGAAGAGCAAAAGCACACGCTTGCCGCGCAGCACGGGCCGCGGCTTCGACGGATTCATCCGTCGCGCCAGTTGCAAGATGCTGGTGATCTCGGCGGCGCTGAGATGTTCGATATCAAGCAGCGAGCCGCGTGCCGGTTTATTCATTCCCTTGCCCAGGATGCGGGGCGATCGCGCCCGCGCTCCGAAAATCTCCCTTTAATTTTGTTTTTCGACCAGCAGGACCTTTTCGGCGTCGTCCAATTCGCGCAATTTCACTTCAACAATCTCGCTCGCGGTGGTCTGCACTTTGCGCCCGACGAAAGCCGCTTCGAGCGGCAGTTCCCGATGGCCACGGTCGATCAACACACACAACTGCACTTGCTTCGGACGTCCCTGATCGAACAGCGCATCCAAAGCCGCCCGGGCGGTCCGTCCGGTGTAAAGAACGTCGTCCACCAGCAAAATGCTCTTGCCGGTAATCGCAAATCCAATGTCGCTTTTTTGCACCACCGGCTTCGGGCCAATGGTGGACAGATCGTCGCGGTAGAGCGTGATGTCGAGCGTCCCCACCGGGACCGGCGACTTCTCGATTCTCTGGATCATCTCTCCCAGCCGCTGGGCGAGAAAAACTCCGCGACGCCGGATGCCGACAATTCCCAGGTCAGCGGCGCCATTATTTTTCTCAATGATCTCGTGCAGCCAGCCGCACCAAAGTCCGCTCAATTTCAGAAGCGGACATCAGTTGCGCCTTCTCTTTCAGGTCCGCAGAACGGGACGAAGACCGGGGAGCCATGAACGCAAGATGATACGCGGACAATGCCTCACCCGGCAAGGGCCGGCGGCAAATACCGCTCTGGAAGCGGGTTATAACGTCGTCAGCGCAGCTGGGCGACCCTAGCCTGCAACTCCCGCGCAATCAAGGCCGGATCGCTCTCCTGGGGGAACTGAATGGGGACGCCGATGGTCACCCGAACCTCACCCGGCAGGGCAAATTTCCTTCCCGCTTGTTTGACTTCGAAGAGCCCGCCGATGCGGATAGGGACGACCGGAATCCGCAGATTGTTGGCCAGCAAGCCGATGCCCGCTCGGAAGGGACGTAGTTTGCCATCCAGCGTGTGATGGCCCTCGGGGAAGACCAGGACACTGTAGCCGCGGTCGACGCACTCGCCCGCATAGGAAAAACTTTCTCGAAATGCCGCTTCGCGAGGCAGGGGGAAGAGATTGAGCAGCGAGACGCCGAGGAGCCATTGCACCCGGTGATAGCAGCGAGCCAAAATATTTTGGGTGGGCGGAGGCGTGCGGAGAATTTCCAGCGCTTCGCCTCCAGTTGCGACTACCAGCTTATGCCGAAGGTGGGCTGGCAACGCGGTGAGCACGAATCCCGGATCGACATCGCCAATATGATTGCAAATTACTAAGACGGGCCCGCGGGCGCCGCGCAGGTTGTCGCGTCCGATGACGCGCGGCCATCCCAGCAGGAATACCGCTGGACGGAGGAGCAAGTAATGAACCATTACACGTATCCACGTCACCGGCCAGCGCAATGCGAAACGCGGATAGTGGTAATGGGCGCGTGGCGGAACCTCGCCTCGCAGCATTCGTTCCAAATCACCGACGGTCTTGACCGCGGCAAAGCTGGTTTCCGAGAGATCGACTTGATAACGATCTTCGAGCGCACTCACCAGGGCGACGCGATCCAGGGAGCTTAAGTTCAGGTCGGCCTGGAGTTCCGTGTCGTGCGTGATCTCGGTTGGCGTCTTTCCGGTAATTCTGCGAGCAACTCCGATAGCGTACGATTCCCCTGCTCACCGCCGTTTCGGCTAACTACCGTTTCCTGGATGATGTTCCGGCGCGGTTTTTGCGTAGAGGTGCGTGGAAAGTCCTCCTCGGGCCACACCAACCATTTGTCCATGCGCTGATATTCGGCCAGATATTCATTGGCGCGATGAACGATGGCGGCAGCATCCTGGCCTGCGTCGCGCAAAATCAGGACGGCGCAGGGCTCGGCATTTCCGTCACGCGGCAAACCAACAACGGCGGCATCCTTGACCTCGGGTTGGCGGCGCAGGGCGGCTTCCAAATCTTCGGGATAGACATTCATTCCCGCCGGCGTTACCAGAACTTCTTTTTTCCGGCCTTTGAAATAAAGATTGCCGGCGGCGTCCATTTCGCCCAGATCGCCGGTGCGATACCAGCCTTTTTCCGCTGGAATTGGCTGCAGTTCGCTACCAGTCCATCGGGCCGCGGCGACGCCGCCTCCGCGAACCAGAATTTCGCCATCGGGAGCAAGCTTCACTTCGCGGCCGGCCAGCACTTTGCCGATTGAGCCTTTGCCGAGATGAAATGGGTGGTTCACGCTCACGAGGGAAGTGGTTTCAGTCAATCCGTAGCCCTGAATCACGGCGTAGCCGAGACGGTCCCAGAATTCTTCAGTCGTACGGTCAAGCGCAGCGCCTCCAGAGATAAAAGCCCAGAATTTCCAGCCGAACTGGCGGCGGATGCGACGGAAGATCCACCAGCGATGGAGAAAATGTTTGCCCAGGGCGAGCTGAAATCTTTTGCGGAACTCTTCAAGTCCGCCTTCGGCTTCCAGATCAAGCTCAATTTTTTCTTTGAGTGACTGCAATACTCGCGGCACGGCCACCAGCACGGAAACGCGTTCCTGATGAATAGTGTTGACGATGGCGGCCGGCTTGAATGTGTCATGAAAAATTACCGTTCCCGCCATTAATTGCGGAAGAAATATCCCAAGAAATTGTCCAAAGACGTGGCTCAGCGGCAGCAGATTGAGGAACCGTACGGGGTGGACGAACCGTTCATACTTGAGATATTTCCGGATTTCCCGTTCGAGCGGGTCCGACGTTAGCAAGTACATTACCGTGGGTAAGAACGACGCCTCTGGGATCGGCAGTTGTGCCGGAGGTGAAGACAATCTCCAGCGCGTCGGAGGCGGCGATCTCGATCGGAGAATGCGGAGCGTCCGAATGAGAGGCGACGGCGGCCGGCAGGTCATCGAAGGTCAAGCCCGCGATTCCAGGCTGCGCATGTTCCCGCGAACTGATGAGCAATCGCGCGTCGACTTGCTGGTACACGCGCATCGCGAAATCGGGCGTCGCGGCGTCGTCCATGGGCACAACCACCACGCCGCGCAACGCACATCCCAGAAAAACCGCGACCCATTCGGCGGAATTCGGCCCCCAGAGAACAACGCGTTCGCCTTTGTGGATTCCGCGCGCTTCCAATTCCCGCGCGAATCGAAATGCCGTCTCTGCCACACGCCGGTACGACCAGCGCACCGTGCGATAGCCGCTGTGCTCGACGAACGCGATCTGCTCACCATGGCGGAGAAAGTCGGGCAAATATTCGGCGAGCGAGCGGCGCTCCATGCATCAAAGGGTAGCGCATTCGAGGATTGGGAGTACGCAAACGCGGGCGAAATGGAGCGGAGGCGGCATTGATCGCCAGAGAGACTTGGCTGGAATCAACGCCGCCCGTCGCTACTTCAACTTCGTCACTACGACTTCAAGCTGGAACTGGCGCTTCGAATTGGGATCGTCTACGCTGCCCAGAATCGTCGGTCGCCCAGCAATGGTCACGGTGCTGGCATTGATGCGCATTTGCCTTATCAATGGCAAGTTCGTGCGGTCCGCATGATCTGGAGTCGCGAAGTTACTGATCTCCACGCGGGCCTCAAGGGCCAAGCCATTATCGCGCTCCCGAATTCCCGCCCAGATGTTGGTACCCAGGTCGATGTACTGCATTTCGCCTTGCTTCATTTCGACGGGCACGCGAGTCCCAATCTTGAGGTCGTTGTGGTCGCCGGCATTCAAGTTCAGAGAGTATTGCCGCGAGTTGATTTTCTTGCCATCCTCGATTTCGTTGATGGTGAAGTCGAGGCGATAGGGGTCGGTCGACTTTTCCTGGGTTTCCACTTGTGTTTTTGGGGCGGTTTTGTCCTGAGCGGTGCTTACTGGGACGCTCCAGAAAAGTGTGATGACGAGGAATTTGGCAACACTAACGACAACGCTTTTTCTCATTGGGATCTCCTTACTGATTCTGTGGTTCTGGGTTTGGTGAAAGTTCGTTGCCCGGCGGTGTTTCACGCTCAATCATTTCCTGTCGCGTGAGTTGCGTCTGCGCTTGCGCCATCAGACTCGCCTCGCGGGGAAATTGTTCCGCATATCGCTGCAAAATGGCTTCCTGTTCACTCAGGGGCTGCGGCGAGGGAAACTGTTCCAGTCGTGCAGTCGCAGCAGGTCCGGTGACGTGGTGCCGGTGAAGCGGCCGAGGAACGGCGGCGCGAATTCTCTGACTTGGGGATTCCTGAATTCGCGAGCTATCTGACTGACGTGGCTCCCGACTTTTCTGCTGGAATGATGCCGGACTCTCTTTGGCTAACGGCGCGTGAACTCCGGTGTTTCTTAATTTGAGCGAGAACACGCCAATGCCAATCAAAAAGATCGCAGTCAGGGCGGCCAGCGCCGGCCACCACTGCCATTTGCGCGCAAGCATGCGTTCGCCTTCAGAGCGCAACCCGGCCAAGATGCGATTCTCCAGCCCTGGACGCGGCTCTGCCTGACCATACTGTTTCAGCCCGGCATCGAGCCACTTGTCGACAACTCGTTCTCTTTCGTCAGGCTCCATGTTTTCCTTCCAGCAGCGCAGACAGCTTTTCTCGCAGAATCTGCCTTGCGCGAAACAACCTTGAGCGGACAGCAGCTTCATTCAGACGCAGCACTTCGGCAATGTCGGCGGGCGTCATTTCCTCGAGCGTCGAGAGTGTCAGCGGATGGCGCAGCTTTTCGGGTAGCGCGGCCATCAGGCCCTCTAGAACTCGACTCATCTCGGTCCTGAGCAGGACTTGCTCGCCGGAGTTGCAGTGGAACGCATCTGGTGGACAACTTCACCGATCTGATCGAGGGGCAATTCAGCCACTTTGCGTCGCCGCTCGATGGCCGTGCGCCATGCAATGCGCGCCAGCCAGGTTCGCTGTTCGCGCACGCCCTCCAGCTTGTGCCGGTAACGCAACACGCGCAGGAACGTTTCCTGGGTCGCATCCTCGGCATCTTGATGGTTTCGCAACACCGAGTAAGCAATTCGATAAACCAACCGCGCGTGTTCGCGGACTGCCAATTCCAGTACAGCTTCCGTTGTTTCTCGCGGCGCCGGGATGGCTTGGCTCACGATCACCTGTTCCGCTACCACTCGCAGCTCCTCAGACATGAAGACCGCCGGCCAGTAGAATTCGTTCAGAAATCTTTTCGGGGAACGCAGGAAGGCGAAGAATCTTGCGCGGAACTGCTGAGATTGCTGGAAGCGCGACCTGTTACAACGCTTTATTCCACGGCATAGTTGGGCGCTTCGCGGGTGATCAGAACATCGTGTACGTGGCCTTCGCGCAGCCCAGCGACGCTGACGCGGACAAACCGCCCCTTCTGCTGCAGTTCAGAGATATTGTTGCACCCACAATAACCCATGCCCGATTTCAGGCCGCCGACCATCTGATAGACGATCATGGAAACCGAACCACGGTAGGGAACGCGTCCTTCAATTCCCTCGGGTACCAGCTTGGCCAGGCGGTTTGAGTCCTCTCGGAGCGCAGGCATGGCGGTCGAGGCATCGTCGTTGGTGTCCTGGAAATAACGCTCGCTGGCGCCAGTCCCGGCTGCCATCGCGCCCAGTGAGCCCATGCCGCGATAGGACTTGAACGTCCGGCCTTGATACAGGATCAGCTCGCCCGGACTTTCATCGGTTCCGGCGAACATTGATCCAATCATGACGGCTGCTGCTCCCGCCGCGAGCGCTTTCGTGATATCTCCGGAATATTTGATGCCGCCGTCGGCAATCACTGCGACATTCGCGTCTTTTGTAGCGCGATAAGTTTCGGCGATGGCCGTGATTTGAGGCACACCTGCGCCGGTGACAATGCGGGTGGTGCAAATCGAACCGGGGCCGATTCCGACTTTCACGCCATCCACGCCAGCGCGGGTCAGTTCGCAGGCACCATCGAATGTCGCCACATTGCCGGCGATGAGGTCGATTTCGGGCAACTTCGCCTTAACCGCCTTCACCGCTTCGAGCACGCGGGTCGAATGTCCGTGCGCACTGTCGATCGCGAGCAAGTCCACTTTGGCTTTTGCCAATTCCTGGGCTCGCTCGAGGAAGTCTCCGGTCGCTCCAATCGCCGCGCCCACCCGCAATCTTCCCTGCGAGTCTTTGGCTGCGTTGGGATACTTCAATTTTTTCTGAATGTCTTTGACGGTGATCAGCCCTTTGAGCCGGTATTGGTCGTCGACGACGAGCAACTTCTCCACGCGATGTTTGTGCAGAATTTTTTCCGCTTCTTCGAGCGTGGTGCCGACGGGGACAGTGATCAGGTCGTCTTTCGTCATCACTTTGCTGATGGGAATGTCGAAGCGGGTCTCGAAGCGAAGATCGCGGTTGGTGAGAATGCCGACCAGCTTGCCATTCTTCGTGATCGGCACGCCGGAGATTTTGTATTTGCGCATCATGTCGAGCGCGTCGGAAACCTTCGCGTCCGGCGACATGGTGACTGGATCGACAATCATGCCGCTTTCCGAGCGCTTCACTTTGTCGACTTCGTTGGCCTGCTGCTCGATCGTCAGATTACGGTGAATCACGCCGAGGCCGCCCTGCTGCGCCAGTCCAATCGCCATGTGCGATTCGGTCACCGTATCCATGGCCGCGCTGACGATGGGAATATTCAGGCGGATGTTGCGTGTGAGCTGGGTTTGCGTGTTGACGCTGGCGGGGACTACGTCAGAACGAGCAGGCAGCAGCAACACGTCATCGAAGGTAAGCGCCTCAGGAACCGGGAAGTGAATCATAAAATTTTCTCAGCGAAGGGGTAGATTTCTATTCTAGAGACGCGCGCAGGATTGGGCAACCCAGGTTAGCTCTCAGAAACCGCTGGCGGAACCTGGGGCACCGATTCGGTGTGTCGGTTTGCAGAGTTCTAATTCACCGTCAGCGGTGCGCTGACGCTGCCGATCTTTCCATTCTGGTTGTCGCGCACAAGGCACCCGCACTTGGTAACTTCCGGGTGCGAGCGCCAGAGAATTCGAATACAGCACACCCGACGCTTTGATTTTCGCCAGGTTCTCGGGCGACAAAGCTCCTCGGGCCGGCTGACTGACAGAGGCGACGATATTTTCATCTTTCATGGCAACGGCGACGAAATCGAGATCGAAGGTATTTCGATCGCCTTCGAACGTCACGCTATCGGCAGGGATCTGCAGACCGAACCCGACTTTCTTCTTGTCGCCGTCGGCGGACTGGTCACGCCAGCGCATTTCGATGGGAATGCCGGTGGCGTCGAACGGGGCGCGGGCGGCGTAACTCAGGTCGGACTGGCTGGTGGACTGCGGATTCATCGTAACGTTGGTTACGAGAAAACCGGACCGGGAACGCACTTCTACGTTTTTCTCATCGACTTTGACCTTAAGGTGTCTCCAGCCGGCTTTTGGACTTTTGGTGTCGAGGTAGTAGCTCAGCATGTAGTAGGACGACGAATCGTCCATTGCCTTCTTGAAACTTCCGGCCACGTCGTTAGTGTTGTAATACGCGCGTCCGCCGGTCACCTCGGCAAACTGGGTCAGAGTATCGATGGTGCTCTGCTGCAGCCATGCCCTTTGCGTGAACTGTGCGCTGCCTGGGGCCCTTCGCGTCTTCGCATCCGCAATCGGAGAGATATTCACAATTCCGCGAATGTCCACCGGATAAATCACAACTTGCGCGTCGTTCAACGCCTGCATAGCGCGCTCGTAGAGATTGGAAAGACGTCCTCCGGGAATTGCGTCGGGATTGTCCATGTAGAAGGGAAATCCTCCCGTGGCCCAGATCAGGGTTTTTCGTCCCTGTACGCCGGCGAGAGTCCATGCGATCCCTTCGAAAGCGCGCATGGTGGTTTCGATCGCATTCTCCTGGCGGAATTGAGCATAAAGAACGTCGCCGTTTGAAACAAAATCTCCCAGGACTGAATTAGTGACGCCTCCGCCTAGCGGCTCAAACAGGCCTCCGTTCAATCCCGAGACGGTTGTTTCGCCGGTAAGCGCAGCCGTCGCTCGAGTGTCTACATCAATCATCTCGGCGTCGGTGATTTCACCGCTGAGCTTCTTCAGGATTTTGACCAGCGTCGCAGGATCGGAGGAAAGCGACTGGACCACCTTCAAACCTTTGCTGGTAATCAAAACCATGGCGATGGATTGTTTCGGGTCGACGTTCTGCGCCAGAAATTTGAGCAGTTGCTGGCGGCCGTAAGCTTGATCGAGAAATGGCGTGTTTATCGTATCGAGAGCAACGACGGTAAAATTGTGCGCCTGCTTATTTTCGATCGCGTTGCTGAACACTCCGGGCCGAAGTGGAGGCGCTGACGGCGCAGTCGGAACGGCAACGATTTCTTCCATGGCTGCAATCTTCTGCTCACTGCCGTTTTCAAACACATGAAACTTCTCTTTGGTAAGGCCGTGAACGTGGGCGCCGGACTTGTCAGAGACCACGGTCGGCACTTCGACGAGCACGGTTTCACTGCGGAACTCGACTTTTCCTTCCTGGCTGGCATGAGTGACGTTCGGCGCAGTGGGGGTTCCGGGGCTCGCCGAAAGTGGATCCACTTGCGTGTTGTGAGACGCGCCTGATGTCGACGATGCTCCTCTGCCTCCGCCTCCTCTTTGCGCTAGAGCAGGGAAAGACGCGGCCAAGGCTAATGAAAGGATGATCCACGGCAGAATACGAGACATAGGTAACTCCCCAACGCGACTGGAAATTATAGCTCACCAGCCAAAAATCGCCAGCCGGAGACGTTTGTCTTTTGCCGTTAAGCGGCGTATTATTGGTGTTCGGATACTGTTGTGTAAGTTGCGATGTTTGGCGGAGCACACCAGTGGGCGCAAGCCCACATTTTAGTTTGCGGCCGCTTTCTGCCCGACAACGTCTCGTAAGTTGCTGGTTTCATGGCACTTGAGCTCGAGACAGGTGCGCGAGATTGCGGAACGCGTCGCCACCTCCAGCGGGCTGGAGGTGGTTGAAGTCGAGATGCGCGGCGGCGGCAATGCCCGCATGCTGCGGATCTTGATCGACCGGGTTCCGGCGAATTCTGAAGACAAGACTGGCGTGACACATGAAGACTGCGCCAACTTGAGCCGGGAAGTAAGCAC
Organism: uncultured Acidobacteriaceae bacterium; assembly: GCA_963848325.1. Lineage (GTDB taxonomy): Bacteria > Acidobacteriota > Terriglobia > Terriglobales > Acidobacteriaceae > DATJOJ01. The sequence goes on along the minus strand of CAWKDJ010000024.1, from coordinate 452,739 downwards.
CATTCTCGATGTTGAGGACGTGGTGCCCGGCGGTTCGTATGTGTTGGAAGTTTCTTCGCCGGGGCTGGATCGCAAGCTGTCGAGTCCGGCGGATTTCGAACGCTTCACCGGCAGCCGGGTGAAGCTGACGACGTTGGAACTCCGATAAACGGCAATCAGCCATTTTGAAGGCCGGCTGGAAAGTTTTCACGACGGGACGCTGACGGTGGAGTTGAGCAGTCCGGGAAAGAAACCGAAGCCGGGAGCGGCCAGCGGAAAAATCGAGATCGAACTGAAGCAACGTCGAGAAAGCGAATCTGGTACCAGAGATTTAGCAGGCAGTTAGTAGCTAAGAGTCGGAAGCTGAACTATTATGGCAAGCGAGCTTTACAACACGATTGACGCCCTGAGCCGCGAAAAAGGCATTGATCCGCAGATTGTGGTCAGCGCGGTGGAAGACGCCATTGTTGTCGCCACGCGCAAGTATTACAAGACCCAGGAAAACCTGCGCGCCGAACTCGACAAGGACACCGGCAAGATCCGCGCCTTTGCGGTGAAGACCGTGGTCGAGACTCCTGAGCAGGTCGAAGATCCGCTGCTGCAGATCACGCTCGATGACGCCCGCAAGGCTGAATCCCAATGTTGAAATTGGCGGCGAACTGCAGATCCCCAAGGTGACGGAAGGAATTCTGGGGCGCATTGCGGCGCAACTGGCCAAGCAAGTGATTTTTCAGAAGGTGCGCGAAGCTGAACGCGACACGGTTTACAACGAATACATCGGCCGCGTCGGCGAGATTGTCAACGCCACGGTGAAGCGGGTCGAAGGCCCGGATGTGATTTTCGATATCGGCAAAGCCGAAGCGCGCATGCCGCGCAAAGAGCAATCGCGCCTGGAATCGTTCGCCATAGGCGAGCGCGTTCGCGTGGTGATTGCGCGGGTGGAGCGCGCGTCAAAAGGCCCGGCGGTCGTGGTTTCCCGCGCCGCGCCGGAACTGGTATCAGCACCTGTTCCAGACCGAAGTGCCGGAAATCTACGACGGCACGGTGGTGATTCGCGCCATTGCCCGGGAAGCCGGCGAGCGCACCAAAATCGCCGTCATGTCGAAAGACAAAGACGTGGACGCGGTCGGCGCCTGCGTCGGCATGAAGGGCATGCGAGTGCAGTCGATCATCCGCGAATTGCGCGGAGAGAAGATCGACATCATCGAGTATCACGAAGATGCGGTGACTTTCGCGGAAAAAGCCCTGCAGCCCGCCAAGGTCAGCCGCGTGACCGTGGTCGATCAGCGGACAAGCACCTGGAAGTTGTGGTTGACGACAGCCAGCTCTCGCTTGCCATCGGCAAGAAGGGGCAGAACGTCCGCCTGGCGGCCAAGTTGCTGGGCTGGAAGATCGACATCAAGAGCGAGGAAGAAAAGCGCCAGGAAGTCGAACAGCAGATGTCGCAGTTGGTCTCCGCCTCGCCCACTCCGCTGGAGAGCGTCCCCGGCTTGGGTGAAGGGTTGATTGAGAAGTTGAATGCCGCTGGCGTGACCACCGTGGAAGCGTTGGCGGACATGACGCCCGAGCAACTGGAAGCGATCGAGGGCATCGGGCCGAAGACGGTGGAAAAGATCAGCCTGGCAGTCAATAATTATTTTTCCAGTCTGGAGCAGCGCGGCGGCAAGCGCCTGCGGCAGCAGAAGCGGTGGAGGGACGGACTGCGGAAGCGCCGGCGGATGGAAGCAGCCCGCCGAAGCACCGGCCGTAGCCGAGGGAGAAGGACCTCAGCCGAATCGCCGAAGCGAGGCGGCGACGCGTGGAAGAGGCGGGCCGGAAGCTCCCGAGGAACGTCGCTAGGCGAAGTCTCACCGCAGGAGTCGGCGGAGGAGCAAGCTCCTCCGAGCGGCGAGAGTGAGAGTTAGAAGCGCGTTTGCCATCGCTTGGAAGATGTGCAGCGCAGAAATGACACCGTGAGGTTGATATGAAGACTTAGCGGGATATTCCGGAGGAAGATAGGGGCGGATGAGCAAGATTCGAATTAACGATCTGGCGAGAGAACTGGAAGTCAAGAGCAAAGCCATTCTCGACGTGCTTGCTCGAAGTCGGGAGTCACCGAGAAGAAGACCCATTCCAGTTCGCATTGAAGAGCACGAAGCCGACAAAGTGCGGGCGCATTTCTGCACGACTGCGGGCGAAGCGCACGGGCTCGACGAAGCCGGTCGGCGTTCGCAGCCGTCGCCGAGGGCGACGAGATCAAGACCAAGATCGATCTTTCTCATATTTCCCGGCCAGGCGACGTTCTGAATGCCATCCGCAAGCAGCAACGCTCCCGCTGCTGCCGCCTCCCCCGTGCAGCGGCCCATCTGGGCCCCGGCTTCCTGCAGTCGCCAGCCGCAGCCGCAGCCAGCGTTGCGCGCTGCCGAAAGCCGCCGGCACCGCCGCCTGCCGGCAGCGGCGCCGTCGCCCGCGGCAGGATCAGCTGCCGCCAGTCCCAAGCCGAGCCCTCGCGGCTCCGCCCGCTACCCAGTCCTTCAGACCCTTCGCCTACCGCGATCCGTCGCGCCCGTCGATCTCCGCGTCTGCGCCAGTCGACTGCACCTCCGCCGATATTGACCCCGCCCATCGGCGTCCAGCCGCGCTGCGACCCTGCTGCACCAGCGCGTCCGCAAGCGCCGCTCCGCCGCGCATGATCGTGCCGCAGACCGGCCCACGGCCTGTGTATAAAGCGCCGATCCGACCGTCCAGCCCCACCGCCTGCAGGCCAGGACACGCCCGTGCGTCTCGGCTCCGGGGCGTCCGGTGCCCGGTCAGCCCATTTTCCAGCGCCCGCGTCCCGGCGTGCGCCTCCGGGACCGCGTCCGCCCCTGCGTCCCGGCGAGCGTCGTCCCATGCATCCGACGCGGCACTCGCCCACCGGCAGCGCGTCCGCTGGGAGTTGGGCCGGGAATGCCGCCGCCGGGTTCCACTCGTCCCGGCAGCCGTCCGGGCGGGCCAGCGCGTCGGCCCGGGCAGCGCTATGTTCCGCGAGGCGTCAAAGAAGGCCCGATGAAGGGCTTTGTGCCGCCGCCGCGGCTCACGCTTTCGAACGAGCCGCAGCCGATTACGCGCAGCATTACCATTACCGAAGGAATCAGCGTCAAGGATCTGGCCGAGATACTGGGAATTCGCGCCAAAGATCTGATCGCGCGTTTGTTGGCCCGCGGAGTATTCGCCACCATCAACCAGACGCTCGATGCCGAACTGGCCAGCGAGATGGCGCGCTTCTTCGGCGCCGACACCAACGTCATCACGCTTCGAAGAGCAGGCCGCGAAAGAAGTTGCCGAAGCTGCTGCTGGTGAGGAAGGCTGCAGCCAGCGAAGCGTGCCGCGCCCGCCCGTGGTCACGATTATGGGCCACGTCGATCACGGCAAGACCACGCTGCTCGACTCGATTCGTTCCACCGACGTGGCCGGCGGCGAAGCCGGCGGCATTACCCAGCATATCGGCGCCTACAAAGTCACGATTCAGGACGCACAATCTCCCGCCTACGGCCGCCAGATCGTGTTCCTCGATACGCCCGGTCACGAGGCTTTCACGCGCATGCGGTCGCGCGGAGCCAAAGCGACCGACATTGTGGTGCTGGTGGTAGCGGCCGATGACGGCGTCATGCCGCAAACTCTGGAAGCCATCGATCACGCCCACGCCGCCGAAGTGCCGATCATCGTGGCCGTCAACAAAATTGACAAGCCGGACGCCATGCCCGACCGGGTCAAGAAGCAGCTGGCCGATCGCGGCCTGATGCCCGAAGACTGGGGCGGCACCACCGTCTTCGTCGATGTTTCCGCCAAGCAGAAGACCAACCTCAATCTGCTGATGGAAATGATCTGCCTGGTGGCCGATCTGCAGGAACTCAAAGCCAATCCCGACCGTCCGGCGACTGGCGTGGTGCTCGAAGCCAAGCTGGATCGCGGCCGCGGCCCGGTGGCGACCGTGCTGGTGCAGAACGGCACGCTGAGAACCAGCGACAACTTTGTGGTTGGCAACGTCTACGGCAAAGTGCGCGCCATGTTCGACGATCGCGGCAACTCACCTCGAAGAAGCGCCGCCATCGACGCCGGTCGAGATTCTGGGCATGGAAGGATTGCCGCAGGCGGGCGATCAGTTTGTGGTCGTCGCCGATCGTGACAAGGCCCGCGGCATCTCCGAATACCGCGAGCAGAAGGCGCGCGAAGCCACGCTGGCCAAGAGTTCACGCGTTTCCCTCGAAGGCCTGGCCGAACAAATCAAGACGGCCGGCACGAAGGAACTCAACATCATTCTCAAGGGCGACGTGCAGCGGCTCGGTCGAAGTGCTGAGCGACCTGCTGGCCAAGCTTTCCAACGACAAGGTCCGGCTCAAAGTCCTGCACTCCGGCGTGGGCGCGATCACTGAAACCGACGTGCTGCTGGCTTCGGCGTCGAACGCCATCATCATCGGCTTCAACGTGCGTCCGGAGCGCAAGGCTCAGGAACTGGCCGAGCAGGAAAAAGTCGACATCCGCCTGCACTCCATCATTTACGAGCTGCAGGACGAGATCAAGCGCGCCATGAGCGGCCTGCTCGAGCCGACGATCAAGGAGACCTACCAGGGCCGGGCCGAAGTGCGCGAGACTTTCCGCATCCCGAAGGTCGGCACCATGGCCGGCTGCCGCGTGAGGATGGCCTCATCAAGCGCGACTCCGAAGTCCGCCTGCTGCGCGACAACGTCGTCGTCTTCAAGGGCAAAGTCGGCTCGCTGCGCCGCTTCAAAGACGATGCCAGCCAGGTCACCAACGGCATGGAGTGCGGTATCTCCATCGCCAACTATGGCGACATCAAGGTCGGCGACGTGATCGAGGCCTTCGTCACCGAACGCATCGCCGCCGAAGTGATCGCGTAGTGCCTTTGAAAAGACGGACGTCTGCGCCGTTCATCAATTTCCACGATACCCTGCCACCAGGTCGGCGGCGGAAGACCACGGCCACGGCGTCAGCCGTGGGTAAGTCCATGTCCTCCTCCCTCTTGGGTTACAATCCTTTCGTTGTCGCAATGCCGGAGGAATCGTGTCATCACGAAAGCCCCTTTTCTTTTCTGTTTTGCTGACCGTTGTTGCTCTATCGCAGACTGCTCCCACGCACTTCGACGGCAAGACCTGGTGGGACTACGTCAAAATCCTCGCTTCTGACAACATGGAGGGCCGCGAGACCGGCAGCAAAGGCCTGCAAGGCGCCGAAGCCTATGTGGTCGCGCAACTGAAACAGGCTGGACTTCAGCCTGCCGGCACAAAAGGTTTTTATCAGCCGGTTAAATTTATTTCCCGGCAGATCATTGAAAAAGATTCGAGTCTGGCGCTCATTCGCGATGGGAAAACCGAGCCGCTGACGCTGGGCGAAGATGCATACTTCAGCACGCGCGTTGATCTAGCGCCTGAAGTGCAGGCGCCGCTGGTGTTCGTCGGCTGGGGCTTGCGAGTTCCCGAGCAGAACTACGACGATCTCGCCGGTCTCGATTTGAAGGGCAAAGTCGCAGTTATGGTGCTTGGCTCTCCATCCAGCATTCCTGGGCCGCTGGCTGCTCATCATCAATCTTCATCGGAGCGATGGAAGGCGCTGCGCGAGGCGGGAGCAATTGGCGCTATCGCCATTCCAAACCCCGCGTCCATGGACGTCCCTTGGTCGCGCATGGCGCTCAACCGCAACCACGTGAGCATGAGCCTGGCCGATCCGAAATTCAATGACACCGGAGGCCAGCAACTGTCCGTGCTCTTCAATCCCGCGAAAGCGGAGCAGCTATTTGCCGGCTCTGGCCACAGCTTTGACGAGATCATCGCGGCGGCGAAAGACCGCAAGCCGCTTCCAACTTTTGCGCTGCCAGTTTCGGTCAAAGCCACGACGAAGATGGTCAAAGAGCAGGTGGAATCCGCTAACGTGATTGCCAAACTTCCCGGCAGCGATCCCGAGCTGAAGAACGAATATGTTGTGTTGTCGGCGCATATCGACCACATTGGAATCGGCGAGCCGGTCAACGGCGATCGCATTTACAACGGCGCCATGGACAACGCGTCAGGCAGCGCGGTGCTGCTCGATGTGGCGTCTTCGCTGAAGAAGTCGGGCGACAAACTCAAGCGGTCATTGCTGTTCGTCTTCGTGACCGGCGAAGAAAAAGGCCTGCTCGGCTCGCGTTACTTCACCGCCTATCCGACGGTGGACTCGAAGGCGATGGTCGCGGACATCAATATCGACATGTTTCTGCCGATCGTTCCGCTGAAGGTGCTCACCGTCCACGGAATTGAGGAATCCGACCTCGGCGATATGGTCCGCGAAGTCGCGGAAGCCCGCGGAGTTCACGTGCAATCCGACCCGCAGCCGCAGCGGAATGTGTTTATTCGCAGCGATCAATACAACTTCATCCGCCACGGAATTCCAGCGCTGATGATCGACGTTGCTCCGGATCCGAATTCTCCCGAGCAGACGGAAATTTTCAAAGACTGGCTCACCCACCGCTATCACGCGCCCTCGGACGATCTGGAGCAGCCGGTCGATTTATCTTCCGCTGCGCAATATGAAGAAATCATTCGTGCATTGATGATTGCCGTCGCCGACACCGCGCAGCGCCCGCAGTGGAAAGCGGACAGTTTTTTCCGGCGTTATGCGGAAAATCCGAGCCGGTACTGAAAATGTCGTAGGCCAATGCCGGTTGACAACCCCATCCGCACGAAACGAAAGACCGACAACCCGCGTCTTGCATGATCGCATTTCTCACTCTCGAACTTCACATCGAGGCGGCCCAGTCGTTGAAGGACAAGCGGCAGGTTGTGCGCAGCTTGAAAGACCGCCTGCGGGCGCACTTTAACGTTGGAGTGGCGGAGCTCGATCCCTCGGATTTGTGGAACCGCGCGACGATTGGAGTGGTCGGCGTCTCCCATTCGCGCGATTATCTTGACGGGCTCATGAAAAATGTCGAACGTCACGCCACCCGGGTCGCCAACAACGATGGGGCGGAAATCGCCGATTCCTTCGTAGAGTTCTTGTAATCTCGCCCGCGCTTCCCTCGCGAATCAAGCGGTTACACCGAAGTACCCGCTAGACGCTAATTAGCGTAAGCATCCCGGCGCGATTTCTGGTATTCTCATTCGTTTTACTCGGGGAAGATAGTAGTGGAAAAGCGCGGACAAAAATATCATCGCGAGCGGCTGGCGGAGGCCTTGCGCGAAGAGATCGAAACCATTGTCGAGGGCGAGCTGGCCGATCCGCGTATCGGATTGGTGAACGTAAGTGAAGTTGAGCTGGCCGAGGATGGCCGCTCGGCGCGGGTTCTGGTGGTGGTGGAAGGCGATGAGGCAGAAGCCGAACGCTCGCTGGCGGGTTTGGCCGCGGCGGTCGGTTTTGTGCGGCACGAAGTCGCCGAGCGGTTGCATCTGCGTCGCGCCCCGGAATTATTTTTTCAGCTGGACCGTTCGCAAAAGTATCAAGCCAGAATCAGCGAGCTTTTGAACCGCACCCAAAGGCGCTCCGTAAAGTAAAGACAGTTATGCTGACCGAAGTACTCAAGCAGATCGAGCAGCGCAACCGGTTCTTGCTGACCTCTCACGCCCGCCCCGATGGCGATGCGGTCGGCTCCGCGCTGGCATTTTGCCAGGTCTTGCGCGCTATGGGGAAAGAGGCCGAGGTCGTTTTGCGCGACGGTGTGCCACGCATCTACCAACAGTTGCCGTTCGCCAGAGACGTGGTTACTGCCGAGCGCGTGAACGGGACCTGCGAAGCGGCCATTATCCTGGAGTGCGACAGCATTCAGCGCACGCGCTTGCAAGGCCTGGAAGGCCGTTTCCTGATCAGCATTGATCATCACGTTAGCGGGCGTCCATTCGCCAACGTGAACTGGATCGATCCGAAGGCAGTGGCAACGGCTGAGTTGGTATATCGGCTGGCGCGCGAGGCCCGGGTGACGATCTCTCCAGAGATGGCGACTTGCCTTTATACCGCGTTGCTAGCGGATACCGGCTCCTTCATGTTCGAGGGCACCAACGAGCACACCTTCGTTTTGGCCCGGGAACTGGTCTTAGCGGGCGCCAATCCGGCGCACTGCGCGCGCGCAATTTATTTCGCGCACTCGGCCGCGAAGTTGCGGCTGCTGGGTGCTGCGCTCTCCCATCTTTCTCGCGAAGGCCGGTTTGCGTGGATCTGGGTGACGCGCGACCAGATGGAAGCCGCCGGCGCCAAGGAAGAAGATTGCGAAGGCCTGGTCAATTACGTGCTCTCGATCGGCGATGTCGAAGTCGCGGCATTCTTCCGAGAGCTTCCCGACAAACGATTTCGCGTGAGCCTGCGCAGCAAAGGTCAGCTTAACGTGGCGCAGGTGGCGGAGCAGTTCGGTGGCGGCGGTCATGAGTGCGCCAGCGGTTGCTCGGTCGACGGTCGCTTTAACCGCGGCAGTTTCGAAAATTGTGGAACACCTTCGGCTCCATCCCTCCGTACAATAGTTCTCGATGAATATCTCCCTGGCAAGACAAGCGGTTTCGTTTTTGGGCGCTTTGTTGATTCTGATTGGCTACGCCGGCCACCAGTTGAACTGGATGGATTCCCGCAAGCCTGCGTACAGCATTCTTAACGTGGTGGGCTCGGCGATCCTGGCCTACATTGCGTTCCGCCCGTTTCAGCTTGGCTTCGTGGTAATGGAGTCGGCGTGGGTCGTGATCAGTTTGCGCTCGCTGCTGAAGCGGGCGTAGCTCCCGGCAATCTAAGTTCAATGCTTCAGGGTTGGTGTCAACAATCATTACTCGACAATCAAAAACCGATGTTGGCGGCGCGGATAACTGGTCTCGCCGCAGGCTCGACTGGCTGGTGCTGGCCGGATTCTGCGGCTTTCTTTTTTTCTTCGGTCTCGGCTTCTTTGGATTGATTGGCGCCGACGAGCCGCGATACGCTCAGGTGGCCCGCGAAATGCTCGCCCGGCACGATTGGATCACGCCGACACTGGGCGGAAAACCCTGGCTCGAAAAACCGCCGCTCTATTACTGGCAGGCCATGCTGGCATACAGCGTTTTCGGAGTGAGCGACTGGGCGGCCCGTCTGGCCTCGGCCTTTGACGCCACGTTGCTGGTGATTGCGGTTTATTGCTTCTTGCGAAGGTTTCGGCGCGGATTTGAACTCGAAGGCGCGCTGATCACGGCTTCCGCCGCCGGCGTCATTGGTTTTGCTCGCGCCGCCTCCACCGACATGCCACTGGCAGCGACGCTCAGTATCGCTCTTTTGGCCTGGTTTGGCTGGCACGAAAGCGGCGAGAAAAAATTTCTGGCGATAAGCTACGCCTTTCTTGCGCTCGCTGCGCTGGCCAAGGGGCCAGTTGCGCCATTGTTCGCGCTGATTATTCTCGTGCTATTCGTGGGGGTGAAAAAAGATTTCGGTTTGTTTTTGAGAACTTTATGGCTTCCCGGTTTGCTGGTTTTCGGCGTAATCGGACTGCCTTGGTACGTCGCGGTGCAACTCAAGAATCCAGACTTCTTCCAGGTGTTTTTTGTCCAGCATAATCTCGAGCGCTTTGGGACCAACCTTTACCACCACCCGGAGCCGTTCTGGTATTTCGTCCCAGTCACGCTGCTGGCGTTGGCCCCGTGGACTGGGCTGGCCGTCGCCTCTGTTTTCGAGACTTGTCGCGCGTGGTGGGCAGAACGCAAGAGTGGATTGCATCCCGAAGACGGGCTGAGAATGTTTCTCCTGATTTGGCTGCTCGTGCCGATTGTCTTTTTTTCGCTCTCGAAATCGAAGCTTCCGGGATACATTCTTCCAGCCGTTCCCGCCGGCGCGCTGCTCGCGCTGGAGTATCTGCATGAGCGTCTGTCGGCGAATGACGGTGCCGGCTTGGCGCTGACGTTCTTTCATTCCATCATCGCCGCTGCGCCGATAGTTCCAGCGCTGATGATTCAATACATTGTGTTACAACATCACTTGCCCTGGGGCAAGGCGGCGGCAATCTCCTTCGGGGTCGCTGCCGCGGTTGCGATCGGAATTGGAATCTCTTTGCGAACGAAGTTAGGACTGAGTTCGCTCCGCTTCGTGACGCTTGTCGCGGTTGTGCTGGCGGTCGGAACTGCGCTGCGCCTGGGCTCACCCGCGCTCGATAGCGTCTTGTCCGCGCGGCCACTGGCAGCGGAATTGACGCGCCTCACAACCAAATCGCTGCCGCTGGCAGTTTTTCACGCTCGGAGAGAAGTCGAGTATGGGTTGGGGTTTTATTGCAATCAGTCCATCGGCCGCTACGAACGCGGCGAAATTCCTGCGACCGAGCACCTGGTGATTGCGCCCGAAGGGTCGCAGATCGCACTGGCGAAGCAGGTTTCTGGCCGGCGCGTTTCCTACCTCGGCAGCTTTGCTCCGCAAGGTTTGGATTATTACTGGGTGGCCGCGGCGGAACCATAGATTCGCTATTGGCGTCCCGTGTTCTCAGCGTTTGCCTCCTGCCCGTCTCTCCCACTACACTCGGCTTTTCGCGGCCTGTCGCCGCAGAACCTCGGGAGCCCTGGTGGAAGTTCTTGATCTAAGACACTTCTCGTCCATCGATCTGCGCCCTCTGCTCGAGGATGAGACCGAGGTGTGGTCGCGGCTTCTCTCCTGGGATTACACCGGCTCGTCGGACATGATTCTGCGCTACGTAGACGCCAAAATTCTGCCCGGCTATGCCGCCATCGATCATGGCCGCATTTTTGGTTACTCATTTTTCGTTTACGAAGGCAGTAAGGGGGTCATCGGCGATCTTTTTGTGGCAAACAGCGGACGGCTGCCCGATGTTCGCGAGGTCGAATCCCGCCTGCTCGTCCATGTGATTGAAACGCTGCAGCAGTCGCCCGGCATTCATCGCGTGGAAGCGCAGCTATTGCTGCACGAGACCGGAGTTGTTTCGCAACCATTCGTCGACCAGGGCTTCCATCGCCATGCGCGCTTGTTCATGGTGTTGCCGCTTGAGGGCGCGAGCCACGCCGCGCCAGTTCCTCATCCCGAGATCGAAATCCGGCGCTGGGCCGAGCAGGACTATCAGCCGGCGGCCGCAGTCATTACTTCGGCATATCGCGGACACGTCGACTCCGAGATCAACGACCAATACCGGACGCTTAGCGGCTCGCTGCGGTTTTTGAATAACATCGTCCGCTTCCCCGGCTGCGGGACATTCGATGCCGATTCTTCGTTCGTCGCCCTGCAGAAGAAAAGCCGCAGTCTGGTTGGACTCATCCTGTGTTCACGTGTGCGGAACGATGTAGGCCATGTGACGCAGGTGTGCGTGCTGCCGGAATACCGCTCCTACGGCGTGGGCAGGGCACTGATGGGGACGACGATGGCGAATCTCGTCCAGCGCAAGTTTTCCATCTTGTCACTAACGGTTACCGAGGCCAACCGCAGCGCCGTAGAACTCTATCTTCGCCTTGGATTCGAGACGCAGCGGGTGTTCGACGCGTTTGTGTGGGAAGGGTGAGGATAGATATGGTAGAATTCTTCCTAATGATGGTAGAATGGTAGCTCAATGAGTCTCAACATCAAGAATCACGAAGCCCACAAACTAGCGCAACAACTGGCCAAATCGACAGGCGAAACCCTCACCGAAGCCGTAACCCAGGCACTGCGCGAGCGATTGGACCGGGTGCGGCGAAAGCGGGGAGGTGGGCTGGCGCAGCAATTGACCAGGATTGGAAAAGACTGCGCCGCGCACCTCAGAGAACCGTTCCGCTCGGTTGACCATGCGGACCTGCTCTACGACGAAAAGGGACTGCCGCGATGATCGTAGACACTTCCGCACTAGTGGCGATCTTGCGCGACGAGCCTGAGGCCGCGTCTTTTGCGCGGGCGATTGAAGCCGCCGCTACGCGGCGTGTGTCAGCGGTAAATTACGTCGAAACTGCAGCCGTAATCGATGGCAGTCGCGACCCGATCGCCAGCCGTCGCTTGGACGACCTTCTGCAAGAAGCTGACTTCGTGATTGAAGCCGTCACCGAGAAGCAAGCCCGGACAGCGCGAGAAGCCTACCAGGACTTCGGGCGTGGAAGCGGACATCCTGCGAAGTTGAACTTCGGGGATTGCTTCGCCTATGCGCTGGCCAAAACCGCGGGAGAGTCGCTTCTGTTTAAAGGCAAGGATTTCACAAAGACCGACATTGCGCCTGCTATTCGGAGGGAGTAGCCGCCTACCTTCTCAAAATCCACATCACCCAGCCCGCTACGAATACTCCGCCCACAAACATTGCGAAACAATATAAGCCGTAGCGGACCTGTTCGTGCGTGGTGCTGCGCTGGGTAATGCCGAAGACGATCGATGCGAATAGCGAGAACAGCACGGCCGCGCTGAAGTGAGAAAGCGTGATCGTCACGGCTTCTTTCCTATGGCGATGTGGTAGGCGTCGGCCGCGCTGATGAAGTTCAGCAATCCGGCAACGATCAGATATTTTGTTCCGTAGTCAGCCGTAGCGTGAGAGATCGCGCCCTGTCCCCAATTCTTGGCCTGCGCCAATATGTACAAACCACCCGCGCCGAGGTTGCCGATGAAGCCGAGGATATCGAGAATATCGCCGCCGTTCGGCTGGTAAATATGACCTTGTAACATCAGGCCGAGGATGAACATGGTGACAACCGATCCCATCAGCAAGAAACCGCGGATCCATCGCTTTTGAATCAGGTGCCCCGCGCCGGGAATGAACCATCCGAGCGCAGGCGCAAGAATGGACATGGTCGTAGGCGCCTGGGTGCTGGCGGTGGGCCCGTTTTTTGCGGCAGAGGAATTGGCCATCAGATGATTACAATCTCTCGCTGTATTTTACCTGTAACTTCCGCCGCGGCGGGCCGCACCAGCATATTGATTTCGCTGCGCACGCCGAATTCCGGCAAATAAACACCAGGCTCGATGGAGAAACACGAGTTGGGCAGAATGCGGCGCTCATCGTGAATTTCCAGATCGTCCATGTTCGCGCCATTGGCATGGATTTCCGTCGCAATGGAATGCCCGGTGCGATGGATGAAGTACTGTCCGAAGCCTGACTTCTGAATATGCCCGCGCACCGCGCGGTCCACTTCCCAACCGGCGATGCTTTTGCCGCTAGTCACCGCATCCTGGACCGTTTTTACACCTGCATCGCGGGCGTCACGCACGACGGTGAAGACTTCACGCATGCGGTCCCGACGGAGCCTTGCCGATGAACCCGGTCCAAGTGATGTCGTAGTAAACCGCGCCGGGCGTGTTCTCCTTCGCCCAAACATCGAGCAGCACAAAATCGCCCTCACGAATCTTTGCCGATCCCTCGGCGTGCGGCTCGTAGTGCGGATTGCCGCTGTTGGCGTTAACGGCGACGATCGGCGGATCGTCGGTCAACAGATGCTCACGACGAAATGCTTCCATGAACCACTGCTGGATCTGATATTCGGTCGCGCCGCCGTTCCGTACTCTTCGACCGATTTCCTGGAAAGCCGACGCGACAATCGCATCAACCGCGTCGCGTGCGGCGAAATGAGTCTTGATCTGCTCGTCGGTCAAGGTTGCTTCGAACTGCGCCACCAGATCGCCGGCTCCAATCACGTTTTTGCCCAGGCCACGAATCAGTTCGAGCGTTCCCCCATCCACCATGGAAACGGTGAAGACCAGGTTGTTCGGCGAGTACTGCATGGCGATATCGCGATGCGCCGAGAGCATGGCCTTGATCTGGTCAAAGAGCTCCTGCCACCCGGCATATTGAATTTTCTTGCCGGGAAGCGAGTCGAGATGCCCGCTCTCGATTTTGTGCACGAGTTTGGTCGGTTCGCCCTGCGCCGGAATCAGGTAGTACCAGCGACGGGTGACCATCAAACTTTCGGGAAGCCCGAGCACACGATAGGCAATGGGATCGCGATGATGGTGGTCGTAGAACAGCCAGGCGTCGATGTTGCGTTCGCGCAGGGCAGACTGAATGGCGGCCAGGTTCATGGGTAAAGAACTATTCTAAACAAGAGCGGGGATTTGGGCGAATCGGGCGGGAGAGGCTGAGAAAGAGAATTGGCTCCGTCGCCGGAGCCAATTGCATGTTCGTGGTGTAGTTTAGCGCTCTGCCATATTCAGTATCGAAACATTGAAAGAGCTTGTCAAGTTACTTAGGGAGAGTATCTCTGCGTTTTTCTCCCTAAGATAAATCTTCCCCTTCCGCGCCTACGCACAGAGGGAGAATCGAACCCGGCGGGATTTGAACCCGTACCTGCGACCTTGGCAGAGCGCTGTGCTGCCGTTACACCACGGGCCCAATCTATGATGAACACACTCAGGACAATTCCAGCAAGGTAACTCGTCACATATCGCTGATTGAGTGTTCCAACTTGGGACGAAGCTCAGACCTTCGCGAGGATTCCTTTCCTCGTTGTCGTTGGCAGCGTCTCGCACGCCGTGCGCAGGACTAAGCGCGGGCATCGCTGTCGAATTGTCATCAGATAAGGCACGGTTCGCTTCGCGTCGAATTTCGCAGTCTCCCGCAATAGCCATCCCAGGCCTTTCTGCACCATATCGTCTTCGTCGGACAGCAAGAGCGCGCTCAGGCGGGTGATTTCCGGGAAAAACATCTTTTGCCTCGCCCCGCGGATCAGCGCCACGCACGCGGCCCGTCGATGCCATCGGCTCGGCGCCTTCGCCCAGCGAAAAACATTCTTCGTTCGGGAAGGCTTTGCCGCGACCATCGGCGCGATCAGAGAATGCACTAGCCCATCGTGGTCGGCCCAACTGCTGATGCGGGCGAGCCAGCTTTCAAACAGTCGGAACTCCGGCTCACCGAATTCTTCCGTCAGCGTCTCCAACAAAAATACCGCAAATACCTTTTCTTCCAGGTTTTGTCCCGTAAAAAGCTTATCCGCAACCTGCAGCAGGAACGTCAAGCCTCTTTGCTTAAGAATCGTTCGTCGCGTTTGCCGGGCTGCTTTGCGCAATGCGCCGGCGTACCATCCGTGCGATTTAATCTCCTCTTTGAAGAACCACTGCACACCTTGGGCGTGCTCGGACGAGCCTCCGTCGCGGAGCAAACCGCGAATTTCCATTGCGACAGCCGATGGTGGAAGTCTAGCCATTGGCAGGCTCGCGTCGGCCGACTTTATCGTAAATCCACAGGAGAACCGCCGTTGCCAGGCCGAGTCCGGTCACCGCCCACCATAGCCGCTCCGGTTGATGCGTGACTTCGCCGAAATGATGCGTCAGCGTGCCGCCGAACCAGCCGCCAATCAGCGATCCCAGGCCGATGGGCAGAAATGCGAAGCCCATGTAAGTTCCTTGTTGTCCGGGTGGCGCCAGCCGCGAAATGTAGTGGTAATACGGAGGCTGCTGGATGATTTCGCCCAGCGCGAGCACAAACAGCGAGAGCACCGCGCCCCAGATCGTGGGACGCAACGCCACAATCACCCAGGAAAGCGACGTAATGACCGTGCCGAGAATGACTGCCTGAAATGCCGGCAGCTTCCGTGTCAGCAAATTTACTGCGAGCGTCAGACAGATCACGGTCAAGCCGTCGGTGATTAAAATCATTTCCACGTCAGCCGACGAGTCAATATACCGGTGAATGTATCCGGGCAAGCTGATGTATTGCTGCCAGAACACGACCCAATATCCGGTGAAGATAACGAGAAACCACATGAAGCGACTGATGCCAGCGAGCATTAGCGCGAGCAGAACACACCAGATCCACCACGGTGCATTCACATTGGGAAAGATCCAAAGGCCGATGCGCAGCAGCAGAGCAACGAGCAGCACGCTCAGAACCAAGCGATAGTTGCCCACAACCACGCAGAAGTTCCGCGCCACGGTGGCGATAGAGGGTGGAGGGGCATCTCCGGCCTTACGTGGTTCGCGAAAAAATAAAAGCACCAAAACAAATGCGGCGAAGACGCTGACCGCCGCCACGCGGTAAACACTTTCCACTCCCAGACGACGGTGGGTCCCAGGAGGCCACGAACGGTCCCGCGGCGCCGCCAATGTTGACCATGGTGTAATAAATCGAATACCCGAGCGCTCGCACATTTTCTTTGGAAGCGTTGGCGGTGGTGCCGGCGACGCACGGTTTCACCATGGCGATGCCGAGTGCCGGAAGAATAAGAATGAAGCCAACAAAAATGCTGAGCGGAACCGCGTCGCGCACGGGCGCAAGCCAGGATGCGCCGATCGAGCCGATCAAGAAATAAGCGACAGCCAGAATGAGATACGCCGATGCCAGCGCGCGGCGGAATCCCAGGCGATCGGCGATTGCGCCGCCAAAGATCGCCAGAAACCAGACCATGCCGCCAAAGAGCCCGGTCAGGGTGCCGGTTTGCTCGGTCGAGAAATTCAGCTTTTCCTGCAGGTAGAGCGCGAGGGATGCGAAGGCGCCGTAATAGGAGAGCCGCTCGAAAATCTCGGTGATGTTGGCGACCCAGAAGGGAAGCTCAAATCCGGTGCGGATGTCGTGAAGCCGCTGGGAAATGGTCAAGCACCGCTCCGCGAATCGTTCATCTCATTCCGTCCGTAGCAATCAAGAACCGAGCCGCTCTTTGACTTCGACCGCCGAAAGGCCCTGCACCCGAATCACTTTTCTCCGGCTAGTCTCACCGGACGCTATAGTAACGGACGAACGCGAAACCTTCAAAAGCTCCGCCAGGAATTCGATGCAGGCCGCGTTGGCGCGGCCGTCGATTGGAGGCGCTGTCAATGAAAGTTTCAGAGCATCGCCGAGTTCGCCGGTGATCGCATTCTTCTTCGCGCGCGGATGAACTTTGACCGCGAACGTCACACCGTCAGCGGTTTCTTGGAATGGCATCACGCTAAGGGCTTATTATCTTTTACTGGCCGCTTTTTCGTCTGCAGTTTTCACTTCCGCCGTCCCCCGCTTCAGGTGGCCTTTGTAGGCTTCGAGGTTCGGGTCATCGGCCTTCGCTCCCATCTCAATCGCTTTCTGAAACCGCTGCGTAGCCAAGTCGTATTTGCCGGCAGTCTCATAGGCTTCGCCGAGGCTGTCGTAAACGTTGGCTGAACCCGGATAAAGTTCAACGTTGAGCTGAAAAGCAGCGATGGCGTCGTCGAGTTTCTTCATTCCCATGAGTTGGTAGCCCAGATTGTTGAGCGAATTTTCTGGAATCGTAACTTGAAAGCCGTAACGCGCGGAAAGCTCCTGGTAATGCTTCTTTATCCCCTCCAGTCCGCCGACGGGAAGTCCAGTATTGTGATCACGTGGCATCTGCCAGTCGCTGAAAACCGTGCGCAGCCCGGCATAATGCGCGCGCAACACGGTTGAACCATGATCCTCGTCGGAATAGCGCGCCGAGGCCCAATGAAAATCCTTCGGAGCATTAGCAGTCAGCGTTTGGTTCAGTTGATTGAATCCATCTCCCATGGGATTGGGCGTGTCGCCTTCGTTGCCCAATGAAAAAAAGAGTGTCTTGTTAAGTTCTGCATGGTCGGTAAAGAACCGCTGCGCCTCATGAAGCGTGCGCTGATCATCCCACTGCAGGCTCGGGCTGACTGCGATGTACGCGTGAAACATATCGGGACGCGTAATCAGAATATGAATAGCCAGGAGTCCGCCTAGCGAATGGCCGGCAAAAATCCGGTAAGTCGCGGTGCGATATCGCTTGTCGATCTCCGGCATGAGTTCGGTCTGGATGAAGTCGAGGAAGCGGTCTGCTCCGCCACTGGTGGGATCACTGGTGACCGTGCCGTCTGGATTCTTCTCATCCCAATGAGTAGGAGTAAGGTCGCGGGTGCGGTCGGTGTTAGCGATTCCCACCACGATCAGCGGTGGCATTCGGTCATTCCGGACAAGAAAATCGATGGTGCTGCCGATCTCGTTGATGTGCGCGGGACCATCGGTGAGGTAAAGCACGGGGTAGGACTGTTTGCTCTCGTCGTAGCCCTGGGGCGTTCGCACCCAGATCACGCGGTCTTCGTTAAGCACGTTGGAATGGGCAAGACCAGCTTCTGCGGTATCGGGGGAGCCATGTCCTGCGCAACAGCCGCAACTGCCAGCCCGCACAATACTGCCAAAACTGCAAGAAGACGAATGGATTTCATAACTGCCTCATGGTTAACGACGAGTGGGACCACCCCAGGTTAGCAAGCGTCCCCGACGCCGTATTCTTCGACGCTATGGTTCAACTTTCGTTCTCTCCCCAAAAATCGCCGTTCCCACCCGAACGCAGGTCGAGCCTTCTTCGATGGCGACTTCAAAGTCGTGCGACATTCCCATGGATAGAACATTCATCCCCACCGCTGGCAGCCTGCGCGCGGCGATCTGATCGCGCAATTCACGGAGTTTGCGGAAGTAAGGCCGCGCCTGCTGCGGATCGTCGGAAAACGGCGGGACGCACATCAGCCCACGAAATTCGAGGGACTGCAAGTTCGGGGTCGAGGTCAACAGCTCTTCCAACTCTTGCGAGCCCGGCGCGACACCGCTCTTGGCCGCCTCACCGCCAACGTTGATCTCTACCAGCACTGCGAGCTTTTTCCCAAGCGCGCTCGCGGCGGCATTGAGTTTCTCGGCCAGGCGCAGCGAATCGACCGATTCCACCGCCGAAAACAACTCGGCCGCCTTCGCGGCTTTATTACTTTGTAGATGGCCAATCAGGTGCCACTCCGCGTCTTTCAAATCACTCAGCGCCGCTGCCTTCCCCGCAAACTCCTGCACACGATTTTCGCCAAACAAGCGAATGCCGGCAGTGTAGGCTTCGCGAATTCGCTCCGGCGGCTGGGTCTTACTTACTGCCATCAGCAAGACCTCGGTAGCATTCCTCTCCGCACGCCGAGCCGCGCCTGAGATGCGGTGCCGCACCTCTGCGATGTTTTCAGAAATAAGCAACCGGGCCCTTAAACCACAAAGGACACAAAGTAACACAAGGGGAGAATCCACCCAATCTCCTTCGTGCGCCCTTCGTGTCCTTTGTGGTTGTAAGATCCCTCGCTCCGAGGTGCTGATTCCACGCAAACGCGATCACATGATCGCAGTCGGTGGCGCCGGTTCATCCGGGCTGCCGGCATTCGAAAGCGGCACGCGCATCATCACGAAGATCAGCACCGCCATCCCGATTAAACCTGAGAAGGCAATGTCTCCGATGTCGATGTGCCAAAGCTGATGATTGCTGCCCACAATTCCGGCAATCACCAGGCCGCACAAAGCTTCGCCGGCGATCAGGCCGGAAGCGGTGAGAACGCCTGCATTATCCACGCGAGCTTTTTGCGCGTCGTTGTAGCCACGGCGGTCGCGGAGCTTGTCGGTAAACCAGCGGATGATCCCTCCAACAAAAATGGCCGAAGTGGTTTCCAACGGCAGGTACATTCCGACCGAGAACAGCATCGGACTTTTTACTTCCACCAGAATCATGGCAAAGCCCAGAAGAATTCCGACCACGACCAACGGCCACGCCATATTTCCACCGACAATGCCTTGCGAGAGCATCGCCATCAGTCCGGCTTGCGGCGCCGGCAGAGCCGCGCTGCCGAAGTGGTAGGCCTTATCGAGGATCATCAGCGGGAAGAACAAAACCAGCGACGCGACGATGGTGCCAAGAATGTCGCCGATCTGCATCTTCGATGGCGTGCCGCCCAGAATGTGGCCGGCCTTCAAATCCTGCAACATTTCACCTGCGACGGCGGAAGAAACGCAAACCACGGCCGCGACCCCGAGCACGGCAGCAACTCCACCGACTCCAGAGACTCCGAGCGCCACCATCAACAACGCAGCCACCACCAATGTGCACAGCGTCAATCCCGACACTGGATTATTCGACGATCCGATCATTCCAACCAGGTTGCCGGACACGGCGGCGAAAAAGAATCCAAGGACGATCATGACTGCTGCCGCCACGACCGCGCCGGCGATAATCTTGTTTCCAGATAGATTTCCCGCGCCCGCGATGAAGTGATAGTAGAGCGCGATCATTGCAAGAAATACCAGGCCCACGCCGGCGAAGACAACCTTGGCATTCAAGTCGCGGTCGGTGCGGCTGGTGGCCTGATGCGCCTCGGCAGATTTCTTGAGATCGGAAACCGCGCGCTTCATGCCCACGAGCAGTTGTTTTCTCATGCGGAATAGAGTGAAGCCCGCGCCGACCAGCATTCCGCCGACGGCGATCGGCCGCACGATTGAATACCACACGCTAAAAGCAATGCCGCTCCAGTAGGCAAACGGGCTGGCGCCGGGGGCCATTGCCGGCAAGTTCGGCCCGAGGAAATAAATGAGAAGCGGAACCATTAGCCCCCAGGCGAGCACTCCGCCGGCGAAGTTCAAAGACGCCAGCCGCGGCCCAATGATGTAACCCACGCCGAGATACGCCGGGCTGACTGCGGGAGAAGTGAAAGCGGTCATTCCGCCAGTTGCCAGCGTGGGTGCAGCCGCCCCGCGTCCCAGCCGCAGGCCGGCGGGCATTTTCGGAATGTCGATCAAAAGTTCTTTGGTGTACCAAAAAACATTGACCTGGGAGAGGAAGTACATCAATCCGCCAAAGCCCATGTTGGCAAAGAGAATTTTGGCCGCCTTCGAGCCTTGCTGTCCGGCTTTGTGAATCTCCGAGGCGGCAACGGATTCCGGAAACGGCAGCTCTGGATCTTCGACCATCACGCGCCGCAACAATGTGACGAAGAGAATGCCCAACAAGCCGCCGATCACCATGAGTGCGACCGACTCCCAATACCGCTCCATGCCGAGACTCGGCCATAAGCCCGCCAGCACGAAGGCCGGAATCGTAAAGACCGCGCCGGCCGCAACCGATTCACCGATCGCGCCCACGGTTCGAGCCATGTTTTCCTCGAGCAGCGATCCCTTCATCAGCCGCAGGATCGACATGCCGATGACCGCTGCAGGGTAAGTCGCAGCGATGGTCATGCCCGCTTTCAGGCCGAGATAGGCGTTGGCTGCTCCGAGAATGCCGGTCATCAGCAATCCGAGAAAAACGGCGCGGAAGGTGAATTCGCGCATTTCCATGTTCTGCGGCACGTAGGGCTGATACTTCTTTTGCCCCGGTGGGACGGCGGTTGGAGTGCTCATGAGTTCCTCGTCGAAACTTTCTCAGTATAAATGTGGAACGGCGCACCTTAGCATGGGCAGAGAGGGAATTACAAGTTTTCTAGGAATGCGGCCCAACGGGAAGAGCCGTTGCATCCTGAGTTCCAGAACGGGAACTGCCCACAGAGTTCTCGTTGCGCAGCCACTTCCAGCCCGCTATACTGAAGAAGATTCGCCCGGTCGGGAGCCCCCTGGCAGTGGCTGGGCGGGGGAGGGTCGTCTTCAGCAGTAGCAAGAGCCCATCTCCGACCGACGCCCCTACGGTCTTTCCGCGGGGGAACTCGTTGGCCTCGACTGTGGCCGCCAGCTTCAACGGCGTGGCATCCGCTCTTTTCGCCACGATGTTCCCGGATGATTGTCGTCTCTGCGGTAACCCCCTTACCAATATTTCACGCTTGCCGGTCTGCGAGGAATGCCTTTCCGCGATGCAACCCATCGGCGGCGTCTGTGTGCGGTTTGCGGAGAACGTCTGACTACCGCGTATACGCTTTCTCCTGAAGACGGCGAAGCCCTGTGTGAGCTTTGCCGCCGGCTGGCCCTCCTTATGTTAGCGCCTCTGCCTACGGAAGCTACGAGGGCGGATTGCGGGAGTTGATTCATCTGTTGAAGTACGACCAGGTGCGGTCTGCGGCCCCGGTTTTGGGCAGGATGCTGGCGGAAGCGATCGACGATTTGCGGCCGTGTTTTGCAGCTCCCGTAGTTGTGATTCCGGTGCCGTTGTATAGCCGGAAAGTTCCGGCAGCGGGGTTTTAACCAGGCGGAATTGATTGCGCGCGCAGCGTTAAAGTTGTTGCCCGGAAGCTTTGAACTGAATCCCAAGTCGCTGGAGCGCAAGCGGGAAACCCAATCGCAGATCGGCCTTTCGCGCCATCAGCGGCGGGAGAACATGCGCGGCGCTTTGAAGTCGTGGCGGCACACGCGATCGTGGGACGCGAAGTTCTGCTGGTGGACGATGTAATGACCACGGGCACTACGGTTTCCGAATGCGCCCGCGTGTTGCGACGGGCGGGAGCATCCAAAGTTTATGTGGCGACGGTGGCGCGAACTCTGAAAGCCGAAGTGCAGAGCGTGCGCCCACCGGCTGAAATGGAAGACGCGCTGGCGATGGCCGCGCACGGGTGAGAGACTATGTCAGGGAAATGGCACAATTCGCCTGGCGGCTTTGGCACACGGACAGACCGCGTTGGCCAGGAGTTCACGGCGCGAGCGAGGGCCATGTGCTGCACGCGCCGGTGCTGGTGCTGAATGCTTCCTACGAGCCGATCAATGTTTGTGCCGCGCGCCGCGCCATTGTCCTGGTGCTGAAGGGCGTGGCCATGACCGAAGAAGAAAACGGCCACTTGCTTCATGCCGCTCGCGTCGCGATTCGCCTACCGTCGGTCATCCGGCTGCTGGAGTATCGCCGCATCCCGCATCAGACGCGCGCACTCTCGCGCAAGAACATCCTCTTGCGCGACCGAAATACCTGCCAGTATTGCGGGGAAGTTTTGCCCTCGGAGAGTTGACGCTCGACCACGTGATTCCCACGCTCCCGAGGCGGCGCATCGACTTGGGAGAACCTGGTCGCCTGCTGCCACTCTCTGCAATCGCCGAAGGGAAACCAATCGCCCGCAGAAGCCAGCATGAAACTGATGCGTGAGCCGCGCGCCTTCAACTTGCACACCAGCCGTCACATCATGCGTTTGATGGGCCGCTCCGACGACAAGTGGCGGAAGTATCTTTTCTATTTAGCTCAGCCCCGCTATCAGCATTCAGCCATCAACCAAATTCTGATTCCGTGCGGCGCTTTGGGATTTGCCGCTCTGGCCGGCTGCAGGCGAGTGCTGACGGCTTCTTTGGCTTCTGCAATGTCCTTTTCGCCCCTTCGGAATTCTTTACCATCGAAGTGATCTTCGATTCGATCCGAATCGTTTGTAGTTCTCATATCTCACAATCTCCCGGATGCGAACTCCGCCAGTCGAAAAATGCAAGGTGTCATCGGCTCGCGTGTAGGTGGGGAACCAGTATGTGCCATCGATCTGTTCGCGCCAGGTGGTGAACTTGGGGAAAAGATTTTCCTTGTCTTTCTTCTTGCGGGATTCAGGCACCGTCTTGCCATAGGTTTTCACGATCTGGAAATCGTGGTCGTCCACCCAGATGCGCCCCTGAAAATACCGTTTCTTGCCCTCGATCTGTTTGGGAGCGATGTCAAAGACGTAGCAGTGCAATTCATCTTCCTGCTGCTGGCCGACATAAAGAATGCTGTATTCGTTGATTTCGTCGCTGGTCAGGACGAAGGGCAGACGGTTCTCGATGTCGTCCACGTCTTCCTGCGTCATGATGATTCGTTCTGAGCGTGGATCTGCGGCGCGAACACGACGTTCTTCAACTTGTGTCCCTGGTCGTCAAAGGTTACGTCGAAACTTCGTGATACTCCGCCATCGCATCCGGAGTCTTGACCTTGACCGTCTGGCGATAGGTGTACTGGTCCCGGGCCTCTTTGAACTCTTTTTCCTTGGCCGCAAATCGCTGGATGATTTCTTCCGTGGTGTTCCTTAGGCTGCGCGGTGTCGAGCGGACCTTCATCCGGCCACTGCCAGGACCGAACACAGTGCCAGAAGGCCCACCGCGATATCAAACGGGATCTCATAGCCATAGTGTAGCGAAACCTGAACCGAAATCCGGTCTTTACGATCGACAAACTGGCCCCTAGGGTTGGATCTGCCCACTCGGGCGAAAGTTGCATTCTGAAAATTTGACCACTAGGCCACGAAGGTACACTAAGAAATCCGGAGTCACAGCGCCTTCGTGGAACTTCGTGCCCTTCGTGGTTGCGAGATTAGGCGCGGCTTACATCCTGCCCATACGTTGTAATATGACGGATTAGCTATGCCTGTTCCTCCCGCACGCGAGTGGTCCGGAAGCTCTCTCCGCCGCCCAGCAGGAAATCGCCCGCCTGGCACAACTGCCCGGCTGTGCGCCGCGCTTCGCCTGGTTTCGTTCGCAGGAGACGCAATTTGCCAGCTGGCAGCTCGAGATGGCGCGCATTCCCGCGCCACCGTTTGGCGAGGCCGCGCGCGCCGAATGGCTGGAAAAGCGCTTTCGCGAATTCGCCCTAGACGACTGTCCACACCGACGAAGTGGGCAATGTATTCGGAGTTTTCCGGAAGGCCGGCCCACAATTCGTTTCGCTGAGCGCCCACATTGACACCGTTTTTCCCGCCGGAACTCCGCTGAACGTTCGCCAGCAGGGAACCCGTCTTTATGGACCGGGCGTTTCCGACAACGGTGCGGGAATCGCCGCCATGCTGGCGATCGCTGCCGCCATGCAAGCGGCGTAAGCTCTCGACCGCCCTGCCGATTGCTTTCATTGGCAACGTTGGCGAGGAAGGCGAAGGTGATTTGCGCGGCATGCGGCACATTTTTTCCAATCCGCGCTGGAAGGATTCCATCCGTTACAGCCTGGTGCTCGATGGCGCGGGCGCC
The DNA here is from genome assembly GCA_963848325.1 of uncultured Acidobacteriaceae bacterium. Taxonomy (GTDB): domain Bacteria; phylum Acidobacteriota; class Terriglobia; order Terriglobales; family Acidobacteriaceae; genus DATJOJ01. The sequence goes on along the minus strand of CAWKDJ010000024.1, from coordinate 428,309 downwards.
GACACTATCGTGGCCGAGGCCCTGGGCAGCCGCCGCTTTGAAGTTATCGTGCGTGGACCAGGCGGACACTCCTGGAGCGACTTTGGCGCGCCGAACCCAATTTTGGTGCTGGCGCGGGCCATCCAAGCTTTCGCTCAGACGCCCGGTTCCCTCCTCTCCCAAGACCACTTTCAATATCGGCGTGATCCGCGGTGGAACTTCGGTAAATTCGATCCCTGAATCGGCCAGCATGCGCGTGGATATTCGTTCTACTTCGATGGCGGAGATGGAGCGGCTGGAAGCCTCCCTGCGTGGCGAACTCGAGATAGCGGTCGAAGAAGAAACCCGCGCCAGCGAGCGCCGCAATCCAGCGCCGCGGCGTTCCTCCGGGCTCAGCCATGAAATTGTTGCGATTGGTAATCGTCCCGCGGGCGAGCTTGCGCGCGACGCGCAGCTGTTGAAAGTCATTCGCGCTGTAGATGCCCATTTGGGCAATGCCGCGCAGATCCAGCGCGCTTCGACCGACGCCAACATCCCGTTGTCCCTTGGCCGCGAGGCGATCGCGATCGGCGGCGGTGGCACCGGCGGCGGCGCGCACACCCTGCAAGAGTGGTTCGACGCCACCGGCAGGGAACTTGGCCTGAAGAGAATTCTACTTGCCGTGCTGGCGTTGGCAGGAGTGGCGGAATAGCACGGAAGAGTGCCCCAGGTTCCGCGAGCGCTCTTTGCGAGCTAACCTGGGTTTAACGCTTCAGTCTCACTTCGCCGGTTTGCCGAATACGACCTTCACAATCGGCAAGTCTTCTCGTAGAAGTCCGGTCGGATGCGCATACGTCACATACTGCGTCTGACCGTTGCCCTGCGCGAACTCCACGTGCGCCTGACCGGTGTAATTTACGCTGCCGTTATAGGGCGTCTCGCCGGTGGTGAGAAACGCCGGATCTGACCACGGGCCCCATGGCGTGTACGAAACCCGGTAATACAGATCGTTATCGAGCGCGGGATTGTAGATGTTCATGTACATCCCGAGATACGGGCTGTAGAAAACCTGATTCGCCGCCGCTCCGCCGGTGAAAATCGTGATCGCGTCGCTCGGATTCGCGCTCCACTTTCCATTGCCCGCATAGTAAGTCCACTGTGATTTGTCTAACGCGCTTGCCAGTGCAACGCGCGCCACTTGAACATTCGTGACCAGAAACCCGTTGACGTTGGCATAAGCGTAGAGCGTATCTCCGACGACGAGGGCCCCGGCGTTGTAGGCAACTTCATTCGGCCCCCACATCAGCGTAGGAGTGCGGCTGCCGGGATTCTCATCCGGACGATAGATTTTGTGCTCCGCCGTTCCCACAGCGATTCCGCTGCCTACTGTGGTTCATCCGGATTTGTTGGGCGTACGCCACAGTTCGTAGTAAAAGAACAGCGCCCGGCTGCGGGCGGGATCGTAAATCACCGGACCATCCCACATGGCAAATTCAGCGCCGCACGGCTTGACCGTGCAGTGGTTCTTGTCATGCTCGTAGTTGTATTGGGCTTCCCATGCGAGATACGGCAAGTATTCCGCCGGCGCGCCGGTGTCATCGAGCAGGTCGTGATTCAGGTTGATCCCCTGCGATGCGTCGAGGTTGGTGGTCCACGACATTGAGTTATCGTCCCAGTAGTTGCCCAGCTTGCCCGGCACGGACATCGGCGTATCGCCGAAAGTCCACAGAGAGACGCCTTGCACCAGTGCGCTGAACGTTCCATCGCGGCCGTAAATCACGGGATTCTGGGTAACCGTGCCGAGAGGAGTCACAGATTCCACCGGCGGGATGGGTGGAACCTTGCCGGAATCAGCGGCAGAAGCGGCGATGACGGATATTAAGCCGCAAACTGAAAAAGACACGAGTATGCGAGCAAGACGGGTCATGAGATATCCAAAACTTGGGAGTGAGCCACGGGGAATGGTCTGCAGGGATGGTAAACCACAGGTTTCAAGCGAAGCAAACAACTTTACATAACTTTAGGTGCCCGCAAGGCATCCGCGATTCGACTCAGAACCCTACCTTCGCCCGTGGACGGAAAGGAATTATTACAACCGCCTGCAGCGCCACCGGATTGCCATTTCTTAACGCCGGCAGGAACCGCCAGTGGGCAAGAGCATTGCGGGCATATTCGTCGAGCCGGTCGTCAATTCCGTTTACAACCTGCACCTCGCCGACCGATCCATCGCTGCGAATGACGGCCGAGAGCGTCACCGTGCCGCGCACGTTCTCCCGCATCAGCTCCAGCGGATAGCCCGGATCGACCGAGTGGGTGGCGACCGGGGCCAGCAAATCTCCCTTTTCTTGCTCGTCCTGCAATTCGCTGAAATGCATGACCCAGCTTCCGCCGGCGGAGTTCAAATTCGGCAGGTTCAGAGTCATGCCATAACTTTTTCGATTGTTGAACAGCTTCTTTTCGAGATCGCTTTGCTGATCGAGAGATATTTCCGGCGCCGGCTTTCGCGGCGGAGAGCCGACTCGCGGAGTTGTAAGGTCGGCCATCTCATGGGCATTGTCGGTCGCGTTGCCAGTGCCGCTGCCGCCAGCGCCCCTTCCACCGGCGCCGCCGACCAGAGCGCTACCCAACGGATTAGCCACAAAGAGTCCCGGAGGAACGCCATTCGCGCTGCGTCCCGATCCGGCGCCGTTGCCGCTTCCACGTCCGTTGCCGGGGGTTCCGGCTCCGCTGGCGTTGCTGCCGGTGTTAGGCGTTCCCGAAGCCCCAGGCTTGCCCTCCGGCGTGGCAGCAAACGATCCTCTTCGATTTCCCTGCGGCACCTCGATTGGTCCGGTTGGCGCAGCGGGTTGAAGGCTGAGAGCAATCAACCGTCCTTCCGAACCCGCGGTGCCCGCGCCCCCCATGGACGGCGGTGGTGGTACGACAGCCGCGCCCGCGTTGCCCAAAGATGATCCCCGGTTGTGCCCGTACAAAGCATGTTGTTCCTCGACCGGCAACTGCGGTGCGGGGGCCACGACTTGCGCGTGGCCAATATTGATATCGCTCAATCTGCGAGTCGAAGCTAACTCAATGCCTGGCGGAGGCGCGATCACGGCCGTTTGCGTAACCGCCATGGCATGTTTCGAGATCGCATTATCTGCATCCGGCGCGGGAGCGACGGGCGATGCCAGAGGCATCTGCGCTTTCGCAAGCTTCTGATTCACATCCGGCGCTGGCGCCACGATGTTGGTCGAAAGCGCCGGTAACTTCATGTCGGAGGCGCGACGCGTGGTCGCGGCCAGAGGAATTGTCGGCCGCGGCTGGTTCCAGGCAATGATGTTCGGCAGCGGCACGTCGTGGGTGATCTTCAAATTCGGAGGGGTCACGATTGTCTGTCGGTGATTGTCCGCCTCGGGCGGCACAGAAATAATGCGTTGCGGCGAATAAGCGGGATCGCCTTTGGCGGCGACTCTCGGCTTAGCGCCGCCGGTGTCGAGCGGCGGCAAATAATCCGACGGCTGATAGTAGACCACGTCCGAAGAATGGAACGCCAGGGGCGTCGTCAGGTGGGCACTCTGCGGCCATAAACGCGCCGACCCCCACAGCGCCAGAACGGCCAGTAGGTGGAAGGCTCCCGACTGAGCGAACTTGTTCCAGGGTAGATGCGAGGGAACGAATACATCGCTCCAGAACTCCCCCGGCGTCGACACAAGCCTGGGCGTGGATTCCTGGCTGGGACGGAACAAATCCTGAAAATTGCGGAAAAATGTCCGGTGCCAGGGTTCTAGTTGAACCAGCAAAGTCGGGGCAGGGAATTGGCCCGGCTTCGATTTCAAAGCCTTGTCGATCAGCCGTAAGCCTGGTCTCATTCGCCCTCACCCAACCGTCTGCGTGGATCAATTATAGCTTTCGAGGGAAGCGGCGGACAGATCGGGATGCGGCGTCGTTAGCGCGATTTCCCGCTTTGGCTAAGCCCTGCCAACAGCGCGCCCTTCTCATGCTCTAATGTGAGAGATGAAATTTCCGGTGCAAGTTGCAGTTGTCGTTCTTGCGAGCGCGGTGCTGTTCGCTCAAACTCCGGTCAGACGCCAGCTGCCGCAGAAGATTACTCCGGCATGTACAGCTTTCGTCAGGACGGCGAATTTGTGCAGATCACGGTCGAAGACGCCGGCCGGGTGACCGGATTTGTCTCCCGCTACGGCGATGGAGAAAGCGATAAGGGCGCGTTTCTCAATCAATTCTTCAAGCAGGGCAAGCTCGACGGCCAGAAAATAAGCTTCACGACCGATACCGTCCATGGCGTGTGGTTCGAGTTCAATGGGACCATCGAGCGCGGCTTGGGCAAGAATCCAGGCGACGAAGCCTACTTCGTTTTAAAAGGTCCGCTGACTGAATATCGCAGCGACGTGAACAAGAAAACCTCGTCGAAGTCTGCGTCTGTCGCATTCAAGTCTTTTCCTAAGGATGTGCAGTCACGGTCGCGACTCAACTAGTCTTTTCAATCAGGCGACATTCTTTTCCTGCTGCGGTTCTTCCCTGGGCTTTGCGGGGAGCGAAAGATACTTCGGACGTGTGATTGCCGCTCCATCCTCCCAAACCACTTTCAGCACTTGTGCGCAAGTCTCGCACAGCCAGAAGTGTTCGATGCGCGGCTGATGATAGTCGGATGAAAAGCCTGTCTTGATTTGAATATTGAAGATCCGTCCCTGGTGAAGGTAACGGAAGCGGGCGAAGCAAGTCGGGTTCGCGCACTTGGAGAGCACGACGGTCGTCACTCCATGAGATGGCTGCTGCTCCCCAGCAGCCTCACTGCATTTGATTATAAAACGCCGAAAAATGTGATAGGAAATTTTTGTGGAATGCGGATCTGCATTCAGCCCTTCTACTTCTGTACCCCTGGGTTCGTGCTGGTGCCAGCCGGAACAATGCCTCCTGCAGTCGCGGACGCGCAGTGATTCATAAGTACGCTCAATTCGCCACCTGCATAATTAGGAACTATGAGGTCCAGAAGTCCGTCTCCATTAACATCGACCGCGATTGGCTTGCCCGGTTCATCGCCGATCGAGGAGAGGATCGTAGTCGGGGCGAAACGGCGGTCACTCAGGAACGTCTCGATCAACGATCCCTGGTTGGAGGGGACGGCCAGATCGGTGATGCCGTCAGCATTAAAGTCGCCGGCGACGATTTTGTGGCCGTCAGCGAACGTTGAAAGCGTTGGCCTGCCACGAAGCTGCCGTCCCTGTTGCCCAGAAATATTTGGATGAGGTCAGGTTGACCTTGCACCGTGGCCGCCAGATCGATGTTTCCATTCCCGCGGAAGTCGCCAATCGCGAGGTCCCAGGTTTGCGGGCCGGCTGGATAGTAGCTCGGTGATCGAAAATCGCCGTTGCCGCTGCCGAGAAAAACCAGCACTCCGCCGTCGGCCGTGGATCCCTGGGCGACCGCGAAATCGAGCTTGCCATTGCCGCTAAAATCTCCAACCACCAGGCCTGTCGGGTAATTCGGTATCGTGTAAGAGGCAAATGGGGAAAATGTGCCATTTCCATTCCCGAGAAAAATGTCAATTGCGCTGTTCGCATTCCCTGACCGATCGTAGGTTACGCTTGCAGAAACGAGATCCAGGATTCCATCGCCATTCACGTCGGCGAGCGAGATCAAGCCTGCAACCCCCGGTCGCTCACCATGTTGCCCGGAGTAAACCTGCCGCTGCCGTCGCCGAGAAATATTTGTATTCCGACGGATTCGACTGCGACGGCCAGGTCCAGGTTGCTATCGCCGTTTACATCGCCCACGGCAATGGCCAGCGGTTCCTGCACGCTGTAAAAAGCGATCGGCGCAGAGAATTGGCCTCGGCCCTGGTTCAGTAAAACTGCGACAAGGTTCCCTTCGGTCGAGCCAATCGCCAGATCGGTACGGCCATCGCTATTGAAGTCCCCGCTGGCCACCATGTTCAATTCGGGCAGCCCGACATAGACAGCCGGACTATCAAATACGCCGCGGCCAGAGCCGAAAAGTAGAGTCAAACTCCCGTTGCCGTAGGTCGCATAATTTCCCGCGAGCAACAAGTCCGCCTTGCCATCGCCATTGAAGTCCGCCGCGATCACATCGGTCGAAACCGGTTCGTAACCGCGAGCGGCTTGAAAGGTGCCGTTCCCGTTATTCACCAGGATGTAGGTTCCCGCGACCGTGGCGACAGCCAAACTCGGCAAGCTTCCGGGATCCAGCGGGGCTGCGGCAATTCCATAGGGCGCGCGAAGATGCCCGGTTGGATAGCTTCTCGACCTAAAGAACGTTCCATCTCCCTTGTTGAGAAGCACCGAGGCCGTCCCACTGGCGAAATCCGCAGTGGCCAGGTCAGGTTTGCCATCCCCATTAAGATCTGTCGCGATCACGGTGTAGGGCGCGTATCCCACGGTGTAATCCTGCTTCGGCAGGAACGTGCCATCGCCTTTCCCGAGCAAGACGCTGACATCATTGCCCTCTTCGTTGATTCCCCAACTGCTGACCGCGAGGTCGAGCCAGCCATCGCCGTTAAAATCGGCTACCGCGATAGAAGTCGGCCACTGATCGACCGGATAACTGACCGGCTGCTGAAATGAACCATCGCCGTTCCCCACCAATACAAAGACAGAGGGATATTCGAAGCCGACTGCGGCGAGGTCGAGCTTGCCATCGTGATTGAAGTCGCCGGCAGCGATGAAATCGATGTCCTCGTTTACCGGCGTTGCTATGGCCGGCTGGAAAGTGCCATCTCCGTTTCCCAGGAGGACGTTAATGCTGTCACCGTTCACCGAGGCAACATCCAGCTTGCCATCGTTGTTGAAGTCCCCGACGGCTAAACGCCCGAAAGCGCCTGGAAAGGTTCCGCCTTGCTGAAACGTCCCGTCCTTCCTGCCCAGGAGAATGGTCAGGTCGCCATAACCTGTGACAGCGACGACATCCAAGACACCATCGCCGTTAAAGTCTCCCACCGCGGGCCAGTTGGCGTTCATCTCTGAGAGATACTGAATCGCCGGAGGGAAAGGTTTGCCAGCACAGCCAGGATCGTCTGCGGCGTATACAGAATTTGTCTGCGCGACTGCGGGTGAGCAGAAGAAAAAGCTCAGGAGCAGAGTGGCCAAAGCGGGTGAAAAGAACTTGCGTTGCATCGGCGGCCTCCGGACAATACCTCGAATTTCTCGGGCAGGCGCCGCACGTCAGCAGTCAGTTACAGGACCGGAGAAGCCGGTGCTTGGGCCTTGGCGGCGCGTTCTTGCTCGATCCGCTGGATGGTGGCCCTCAACCATCCCTTAACCGCCTCTTCCAGTTCTTTCTGGTCGCGTTGCCGTTCCATGGTATAAACCGTTTCGCCTTGCGGATTGAGCGGAATGTGGTGACAGGGCAATTGCTCTTCCTGGCGCTTCAGCGGAACGAAATCCGTCAGCAGACACTCGTTGCAGGGGTGCGGCTTCCCCGCATCGTTGAAATTGATACAGGAAGGCGAATCGAGAAAAACCGAGGTCGGGTTCCAGGGAGTACGCACCGAACGGCCATAGCCTCCCTGCTCAAGGAAATTCAACTCAAACTTCAGCATCTCGAGTACATCTCGCGTATCCTTCGACATAATCTGCCTCCCGCGGGTGCATTGGCCCGGGCGGTCCCCACCCGCATTGAAAGCATTTTGAGCTTTCTTGACTACCCTCGCGGTGACTCTTCTCACCCCACCCTGTGACCTCGATCACACGGCCGGGGCAGCCTGAGTTGATAGGTTGATTTCAGGAAGATAGAGGTTAAGTCCGGAAGCCGGAGACGAGCCATGGAAACCCAATACCGTTATCACGCCAGCGCGCAATTCCATCAAAGTGACCGCAGTTTCGTGGAACTGGAGCACGGTGCTCCCCGCATCGTCCATTTCTCCGCTCCGCCGGAGTTCGGCGGCGAACCCGGCTCCTGGACCCCCGAACATTTCCTGCTGGCCGCAGTGGCCTCGTGTTACATCGCCACTTTCAAGGCCGTGGCCAAAGCTTCGAAACTGGAGTTTCAGGGAATCGAAGTGTCCGCGGATGGCCTTCTCGAAAAAGAGACCGGTGGGTTCCGCTTTACGCAAATCTCGCTCAAGCCGACGCTCATTCTCTTCGACGAAGACGCTCGCGAACTGGGCGTGCGCTTACTGGAGAAATCGGAGCGGGTGTGTCTGGTGTCGCGTTCGCTTTCGAGCAAGATCACGCTTGAGCCAAAAATCCTGCTGGAAAACGCCGCAACGGTGTAAATCTCGCGAGTTGGAGCCGCTTCGCGCGGCCGGCTTGCCTAACTTTTCTCCGCCGTGCGCATCTAATTGGCAGTGCTTTGCCCAAGTTTCTGACCTTTCCCGCAGAGGAAAGCTATAATAGAAAGGCATCGCAATCAACGGAGGAAAGTTCACGTATGGACGCGCAGGAAAGCGGTTTCCGGGGACGCATGAAGGCCAATCGCCTGGCATACACTTTGCCAATTTTGCTGACGTTGACCATCGGCATTTTGATTGGCACGGTCATATCCAAAGGAGTTCGAGGCCAAGAAAGTAAGAAAGGTTCCGACGCTACTCCCCTTAGCGTTCCTTCCCCGCAACTGCTTTCCAACCAGTTTTCGCAGATCGCGAAACAGCTTGAGCCTACGGTCGTCAATATCAACACCGAATCCACCATCAAGAACCCGCACCGTCGCCGGGGAACGCCGGACCAGGACGAGGGCGGAGGCGGCGACGACCAGAGTCCGTTTGACGATTTCTTTGACCGCTTCTTCGGAAACCAGCAGAACCAGGGCCCGATCCGCCAGCATTCGCTGGGCTCGGGAGTGATCGTCGATTCCAAGGGCTACATCGTTACCAACCGCCACGTGGTTGAGAAAGCCGACCGCATCCGCGTCCGGCTGCAGGACGACAGCGCCACTACGCTGCACGAAGCCAAGGTGATTGGCGTCGATCAGGAAACCGATCTGGCCGTAATCAAAATTGACACTGACAAGCCTCTGCCCACCGCCAAGCTGGGCAACTCCGATGGCATGCAGGTCGGTGACTGGGTTCTCGCCGTGGGCAGTCCCTTCGGCCTGCAGGAAACTGTCACCGCTGGAATCGTCTCCGCCAAGGGCCGCAACATCGTGCCCAATCGACAGTTTCAGTCGTTCATTCAGACTGACGCCGCTATCAATCCGGGCAACTCTGGCGGCCCGCTGGTGAATATGGCCGGGGAAGTCATCGGAATTAACACGGCGATTTTGACCGACACCAACGCTTACGCGGGTGTCGGTTTTGCGTTGCCCTCGAACACCGTGGTCTCCGTCTATAACCAGCTCATTGGGCCGGAGCACCGGGTTGCCCGCGGATCAATCGGAATTGAGTTCGCGGCCGAGCAGAATCCCGCCATCGCCCGGGTTTACGGAGTGAGCAGTGGCGTGACTGTTTCCAATGTGATTCCCGGAACTCCGGCAGACCAGGCCGGGTTGAAGGTGGGCGACACCATCGTTTCGGTGGACGGTAATCCTGTAAAGAATGGTGACGAACTCGTCGCCGACATCGCCAGCCGCAAGCCGGGCAGCAAAGTAGCCCTTGGGGTGGTTCGTAACGGCAAGAAGCTGGACACGACAGTCACGGTCGCCGACCGCGCCAAGCTCTTCGCCGCGCGCCTGGGCGAAGAGGACGAAGGCGGTGAAGAAGAGACGCCGAAGCAAGCTAAACTCGGTCTCTCGGTGCGTCCGATCAATAATGACGTGGCGGAACGCCTGGAAATTCCCGCCGGCAAAGGGGTCATCGTACAGGATGTAAAACCGAACTCGTTTGCCGATGACATCGGCCTGAGCCGCGGCGACGTGATTCTTGAAATCAACAAGCAACCGGTCAACTCCGAGGAGGAATTCGGCCGCGTGGTTGCAGGCCTGAAGAGCGGCCAAGACGTGGTCTTCCTGGTCCGGCAGCGTGGTCCGGGGCGCCAGGACGGTACGCTCTTTGTGGCCGGTACACTTCCGTAACAGCCTTTGTGACCCTTGGGGACTGGCACGGTGCGAGTCAAGGCCGCATCATATTCAAAGTGCCAGTTTTCTATTTGGAGTACTTTTGCGCCTGACTTGCGCTCGTAGAATGCGGAGATGTTTCACCGTTGCAGCAGTTGTGGCGGCCGCGTCATTGGCTTCTGCCACCACGACGGATAGCCACACAACTCCGAGTCCTAAGCCGCCGGTCCATCACCACGCGACGAGCCGGCACGCTTCGGCCAAGGGCACCTCGGCGAAGGGTAAGAAGTCGAAGAAGACCGCCGCAGCAGGCAAGCGGGGCCAGCAGAAGATCGATCCCGAACGCACCCAACAGATCCAGGAAGCTCTGATTCGCGAGCACTATTTGACCGGGAAATCCACTGGCAGCTGGGATGCCGCCACTCAGCAGGCCATGCAGAAATATCAGGAAGACAATGGTTGGCAGTCGAAGACTACACCGGATTCGCGGGCACTGATCAAGCTGGGCCTGGGCCCGGACCAGCAACACTTGCTCAATCCGGAAAGCGCCATGACCAGCAGCCCGCAGAGTACTTCGGTTTCATCCAAGGGAACTGATCGCGGCGATCCGCGCCCGTAGAATTAATCAGTACATCGCGTCGTACTTGGTCACTTCCCATGCCCCGTCTTTGTTTTCCAGAGTGACGGAGAACAACTCTCTGTAGGTGGTGGATTGCTCCGGGCCACTGCGGCGCTTGCCCCGATAGTGAAGGATACGCAACGGCGGGGCATCTTCCCAGTCCACCAGTTTCCACGAAACCAGCGGATGCTGGGCCTCGGAATCGCAGATAAAAGCGGCGTACTTCTTGCGATAATCGTGCTCCCACTGCGTCAGTTGTTCTTTGCAATGGCCGTCGCGCAGGCCGTCCAGATAGTGCGTCGCTATGTGTTCCGAGCTTCGGTCGCGCAGGGGATTGAGCGAAATCGAATTAGGCACGCCGGAGAGTGGATCCACATCTTGCGAGCGCGCGAGCACCGGGCCCTGATCATTCAGCCAAATGAGATAGCCGAAGAACGCCACCAGCACAAGCACGCCGGCGCCGGCGGCTATCGCGATCTGTGCACGCGAGAAACCCATCTCGGGAGAAGTGTAGCGCGGTAGAAAATTAGCGCCAGATTACCGGAGTGACCATACATGGGCTGCGTAGGGCCGAGGGGGACGGTTGGCCTGGGCTCGATGTAGGCGCGGGCGTCCTCGCCCGTGCGGCGCGTCACTCCCTTAGGAAATCCCGTGATTCCGAACCGGCTTTCAGCCACGAGGAATCTGCAGTTGACTAGGAACGTGGTATATATCATAATATATACCATGCCTCGCACCGCCAAACTCTTTCAAAATGGGCGCAGCCAGGCCGTTAGGCTGCCGGCAGAATATCGCTTCGAGGGCGCGGAAGTTTACATTCGACGGAATTCGCAGACTGGCGACGTCATACTCTCGCGGCGACCCGACTCATGGGACAGCTTTTTCGATTTATTGAAAACTGTCGAAATTCCTGACGAATTCATGCAGCAGCGCAAGGACTCGCCACCGCCAAAGCGGAAACTGTTCTAAATGCCTCTCCGCTACCTTCTCGATACCAACACTTGCAGCTACATCATCAAAGGAAATCGGCCACGGGTGCGGGAGCGCCTGCTCGAACTGCCGATGGCGGAGGTAGGAATTTCGAGCGTCACCGAAGCCGAATTGCGATACGGGGTAGCGCGGCTGGCGAACGCGAAAAGACTGGCTGTGCTAGTGGAAGAGTTCTTGCTGAGGCTGGAAATCCTGCCATGGGATTCGCCGGCAGCCAAACAGTATGCGCAAGCTCGCGTAGCATCGGAGCGCGCGGGCGAACCGATGGGCAATCTCGATATGATGATTGCCGCTCAGGCGTTGGCGGCGGAGACAGTGCTGGTGACAAGCGATCGGGTGTTTAGGAGGGTGAAAGGACTGACCGTGGAAGACTGGAGCGGAAGCTGAAATCGATGTGGGCGCGGGCGTCCCTTCGACTTCGCTCAGGGCAGGCTCCCGCCCGCGCGGTGCGTCACTCCGTTCGAACCCTTGTCATTCTAAATCAATCGCTCTTCTAACTATTCCGCAATCGTTATCGCGCTGTTCTGCCCGCTGCAGTTCTTCTGCGGATCGTAAGTCGCCGAGCCTTCGAGCTCGCCCTTCGCGGCGCGAAAATACAGAATTCCGCCCTTTACTTTCTTGGGCAGGCCTTTGAACTGGGTCTTGCCGTCAACGTTGGTTGCCGCTTCAAGATCGAGCCGCCGCACGCCAGCGAATCCGTATTCGATGTGGACTTTGATCCGGGCGTCATAGACGGGCGCGCCCTTAGGATCGGTCACGATGAAGGCGACCGAGCAGGTCGGCGTCACCGTCCATGACAGGAACCTGGTGAGGGTCGGGCAGCGATTGGGCAGAGAGCAATGCGGTTGCGAAAAGCAGGACGAAGTGCCGGAGCATAAAAAGGCCTCAATTGACAATATAACCTGATCTGTGCGGAAACTGCAGATCCCTCCACTACGCGATATCGTTTCGCGCAGCGAAACGATATCGCTCCGGTCGGGATGACAAAATGTAGAAATGGACGGGCGAGGGACGTTGCCATCACACGTTCATCAAAAACAAAAGCCGCCAGCTTTTCGCTGACGGCTGATGGCTGAATGCTTATAGCTGCTCTAGCTGTTCTCGTACAGCAACACGCCTTCGGCTTTCTCCGAGTCCACCGGGCGGTAGAACAGCTTATTGCCTTCGAGGAAGACCTCGATGAACGCCGGCCGGGTGGTGATCGTGCCCTGAATCAGAGCTTCCGAAAGCGGGTCTTCAATGTACTTCTGCAAGCGCGCGGCGCAGCGGACGAGCGCCGTAACTGCGATCGCCAAGCGTCTGGCTGAGAATCCACTTCTTGGCTTCGTCGGTCACGGTCACGGTGATCGCTTTCTGCGCCAGGTTCGCGTTAAGCTGGTTGACCATGAGTTCGAGAATCTGGATCAGATCGCCCTCGCCCAGGGCCGCGAACAGGATGACCTCATCCAACCGGTTCAGGAACTCGGGATTGAAGGTGCGCTTGACCTCGTTCATGACCAAGTCGTGGATCTTCTCCGAGACCATTTCTTCCTTGCTCGACTGGAAGCCCAAGACCCTCGCGCTTCTGCAAGTGCCGCGCCCCGATGTTCGAGGTCATGATGAGATCGTGTTCTTGAAGTCGACCGTGTTGCCCAGGCCGTCGGTGAGCTGGCCGTCTTCAAATACCTGCAACAGGATGTTGAACACGTCCGGATGCGCCTTCTCGATTTCGTCCAGCAGGACAACGGAATAAGGCGCGCGCTTCACCCGCTCGGTAAGCTGCCCACCTTCTTCGTAGCCGACGTATCCCGGAGGCGACCCGATCAGCTTCGAGACCGAATGCTTCTCCATGAATTCCGACATATCGAAGCGGACCAGCGATTTTTCGCTGCCGAACATGAATTGCGCCAGAGTGCGAGCGACTTCGGTTTTGCCGACGCCCGTAGGCCCGAGGAACAGGAACGAGCCGATCGGCCGGTTCGGACTCTTCAATCCAGCACGCGAACGGCGGATGGCCCGAGCCAGAGCCACGATGGCTTTGTCCTGCGAGATGATGCGCTTGTGCAGCTCTTCTTCAATGCGCAGCAGCTTTTGCGACTCTTCTTCCTTGATCGAAGTGATCGGCACGCCGGTCCAGCGCGATACCACGTCCTCGATGTCCTCCCGGCCGACAACGCCGGTGGAGGATTCATCGAGGTGATATTTTTCGCGAAGAGCGCGCAGGTTCTCGCGCTCTTTGCGTTCTTCGTCCGAGTAGAAGCGCGCCTTCTCGAACTCGTGGTTCGCGATGGCGTTCTCCATACGGTGGACGATGAACTTGATGCGCTTCTGGACTTCGGTGATCTCTTCCGGCAGCGAAGTCTGGCGCAGCTTTACGCGGGCGCCGGCTTCGTCGACCAGGTCAATTGCCTTGTCCGGCAGGAAGCGGTCGGGAATATAGCGGTTCGAATGCGAAACCGCAAAGTTGATGGCGTCGTCGGTATAAGTGACCGCGTGAAACTTCTCGTAGCGGTCTTTGATCCCGAACAGAATCTTGGTGGCGTTGGCTTCATCGGGCGGCGGAACTTTCACCGCCTGAAAACGGCGTTCCAGCGAGCGGTCTTTTTCGATCGACTTGCGATATTCGCCCGGAGTGGTCGCGCCGATGCACTGAATCTCGCCGCGTGAAAGCGCCGGCTTCAGAATGTTGGCCGCGTCCAGCGAACCTTCCGCCGAACCCGCGCCCACCAGGGTATGCAACTCATCGATGAAGATGATGGAATTCTGCGACTCCATCAATTCTTTCATGATGGTCTTCAGGCGCTCTTCGAACTGGCCGCGATATTTGGTGCCGGCGACGATCAACGAAAGATCCAGCGCCAGAATGCGCTTGTCCGCCAGGAACGACGGAACTTCGCCATCCGCGATGCGCTGCGCCAAACCTTCAACGATGGCAGTCTTGCCAACGCCCGGTTCGCCGATCAGAACCGGATTGTTCTTGGTACGGCGGCACAGAATCTGAACCACGCGCTCCAGTTCGCCTTCGCGTCCAACCAGCGGGTCGAGTTGCGTATCCATCGCGGCCTGAGTCAGGTCGCGAGAGAATTCGCTCAACAGCGAAGACTCGCGCTGCCGCTGTGGCTGGGCTTTTTCCTGGCTGGTGCGGGCCAACTCCTCGCGAATCGTAGAAAGCCGCAGGCCGCGCTCGTGCAGAATTTCGGCGGCAAAGCACTTTTCTTCGCGCAGCAAGCCCAACAGCAAATGCTCGGTTCCAATGTGCTTATGCGAAAGCCGTTCGGCTTCTTCCGCAGCATAGGCCAGCACCCGCTTGCATTCATTGCTCAACGGCAGATCCACCGAGGTCGAGACTTTCTCGCGGATCGTGGTATGCCCTTCGATCTGCTTGCGGATCGACTCCACCGAGGCATGGGAGCGCAGAAAGCGATTGGTCAGGGCCTTGTCTTCGCGCAAAAGTCCCAGCAGAAGATGTTCCGTCTCAATATAAGGAGAACCGAACTGGCTGGCTTCATAGCGCGCAAAAAAGATTACGCGCCTGGCTTTCTCCGTATAACGTTCAAACATATAACCCTACCCCCTGGAGCTCGCAAAAAGAGCTGATCTCCAAGCTCCCCTTCGCGCCACTCTGGCCCGGTTCATGGTGCAATCTGCTATGCCACATCTTACGTCTGCGCAATAGCAAGTTCGTCATTATGCAAGACTCGTTTGACCGCAAGACTTTGCAACTTGACGCATACGCTGTTGCATTCATACTTATCATTCCGGCACGCCCGATCCAAAGTCAATTACTCACAACGTGCTATGCCGGCAGTACCTCCGGCGCTACCTCTTCGATCCGGCCATTCTGCAACCGCAGCACGCGGTCACAACGGCGGGCAAAAGCTAGATTGTGAGTGGCAAGCAATGAAGTTAACTCCCGCTCACGATGCAGCCGGGAAATCAATTCGAACACCGCTTCCGCCGTCCGCGTATCGAGGTCTCCCGTGGGCTCGTCCGCCAGCAGAATCTTGGGCTTCGTAATCAATGCCCGCGCCAGGGCCACTCGCTGTTGCTCACCACCTGAGAGCTCTCCCGAGCGATGCTCGACGCGCTTCTCCAATCCCACTTCCTTGAGCCACCAGAGAGCTTCTGCTCGCGCCGCCGATTGAAGTTCTCCTCGAAGCAGCAGTGGCATGGCAACGTTCTCCAAGGCCGTGAACTCCGGCAAGAGATAGTGAAACTGCCAGACAAAGCCAATCTCGCGATTGCGGAAGTCGGCCGCGGCCTGTTCAGAAAGCGAAGCCAGCCGCAAGTCTGCGCAGTATACGTCACCTTGCGAAGCCCGATCAAGCGCGCCCAGAATGTGCAGCAATGTGCTTTTTCCCGCGCCCGATTCGCCCACGATGGCGAGCATTTCGCCCTGCTCTACCTGGAACGATAAGTTTTCAAAGAGCATCAACTCCGACGCGCCCGACCGAAATACCTTTCCCAGGTTCTCAATGCGGAGCACAGTCTTGAGTTTTAGATGCAATTGTGGTGCTCTCCGTCTCAGGAATCGACTGTCAGGCCCTGGTCGGCCCATCCCATTAGAACACGAGCAGCACCCGCGTGTTCCGGCCCGCATCGCCGGAGCCGCTGAGAAAACTCTACTCCCGAAAAGTCAAATCCCGATGTGACTGAGGTCACTGCGGGCAGGTATCGGAGACGATTGGGGCCAGGGCCTGGGTCGTAACGCTCGATTACTCATATCGCAGCGCTTCGGCGGGCAGAATCCGCGCCGCCGACCAGGAAGGATAGACCGTGGCAACCAGGGAGACGCCAATCGCCACCAGCGCCACCAGCACCCCATCCAGGGCGCGCGGAGCGAACGGGACGTAGTCGATGGAATAGACCTCAGGGGCCAGCGCGAGCAGACGGTAATGGCCGCCAAGCCAGGAGAGCGTGTAACCAAGCACCAGGCCAATCGCCGTGCCCGACCACGCCGATCAGAAGACCCTGGCCGATGAAGATCCGCCGGATCTGCGAGCGCCGCGTGCCCATCGACATCAGCACGGCAATGTCGCGGGTCTTTTCCATCACCATCATGATCAGAGAAATCAGAATGTTCAGCGCGGCAACGAAGACGATCAGTCCAATAGTGATGAATGTCACCAACCGCTCCAGCCGCAGAGCGCGAAAAATGGCCTTGTTCTGCTCCATCCAGTTGGTTGCCATAAATCCCTTGCCGGCCGACTGCTCCAGAGCGCTGGCAATTTGCCCGGCCCGGTAAATATCGTCGACTTTGAATTCGAGCACCGAGATCTCATCGTCCAGACCGAACAGCCGTTGCGCATCGCTCAGGCGCGCAAACGACCAGGAAAAGTCGTAATCGTAGAAGCCCGAATTGAAAATACCGGCAACCCGAAACCGGTTGTATTTCGGAACCATGCCAAACGGCGTGAGTTCGCCCTGTGGGCTGGTGACAAGAACCACGGAGCCGACGGTTGCGCCCAGATCGTCCGCCATATCTTTGCCGAGAATGATGGGAGGCATCGCGTCCAGGCGAGCTTGAACGTCGGCCAGAAGATCGGGGGTGGCTTGTGTGGGGCGGACACTCCTGTCCGCCGATGTAGGCGCGAGCGTCCCGCCCGTGCTGGGCTCACTTAGCGCTTCCCCCGATCCGGCTGTCACTGTCCTTAACAGATCGCTGACTCGCTTTTCATCCGCCGGAATAATTCCTTTCAGCACCGCGCCCCGTGCTCGCGGGCCGCGCGAAATCAGAACTTGCTCATAAATCGCTGGAGCTGCGGCCACCACGTGCGGCTCTTTCGCCAGACGATCCATCAGCGGCTGCCAATTCTTGATTCCATCGCTTTGGATTCGCAGCAGGTTGACATGCGAAGTCGAGCCCAGCAGTCGGTCTTGCAGGTCCTGCCGAAAGCCATTGTTGATGGCCAGCGCGATCACCAGCGATGCCACGCCAGCCGCCACGCCGGCGATTGAGATACCGGTGATGACGCCAATAAAAGCCTGGCGTCGCTTGGCACGTAAGTAGCGTGAGGCAATGAAAAGTTCGAAGCGCATTGCGTCGTTGGTCGTCGGTCCGTCGTTCGCTCCTCAAATTATACGGTGCGGTGGCGGCGATCCTTTATCGACCGATCTTGGGCCAGATCGCCGGAACGCGCTTTTTGTAGTCTGCGTACTCCAGGCCGAACCTGAGTTCCAGCTCGTTGTCCTCCATCCGAATCATCACCGCGCCCGTGAGGACGGCGAACGCTGTCAGTCCATAGCAAACCGCCAGCCCCGTTCCCACGCTCCACGCCAGCATCTCGCACAGATGCGCCAGATAAACCGGATGGCGCACCCGAGCGCGAATTCCCGACGTGACTAACTTCTGCTGCCGGTGTCCATTAACAAGCTCCGGCGATCCGCTGAGTTGCTGCGCGCTGAACCCCTTGGAAGATTCGAAGTACAACCACAATCCAAGAACGAAGAACGCGCTGCCTGCTGCCCACGGCCATCGCGCGATGTAGAACGCCACACTCCGCCAGCGCGCCGTCACAACGGCCACGACCATCCACATCGCCATCCACGCGGGAAGCAAGACAAAGTACGGTGATCGTCTCCGTGACCGCCAATACTCGGTAAAAGGATGGATCAGCAGCCAGAAAAGCGGAATCGTCGAATAGACCACGCACGCGAGCCAAGCGAGCAAGTTAAGCGCTGAAGTCATGGCCATCCATCGGCAAGTGCGCGAGTCATTTTGCGAGAGTCATTGTAAAGTAAATAAACATGGCTACGACCGCCGACTCCAGGCTCTCCGGCACAGTTGCCTTTCGTTACCCCGACTTCGTTTACTTCCAGACGGCGCGCTTCATCATTGTGCTCGCTCTGGAGATGCAGTCGGTCGCGGTCGGCTGGCAGGTTTACGAGCTCACCCGCAAGCCGCTTGATCTCGGCTTGGTGGGTCTGGCACAATTCCTTCCCGGCGTGCTCTTCATGCTGGCTTCGGGTCACGCTGCCGACCGCTTTGATCGCCGCCGCCTGCTAATGATCTGCTATGCGGGCTTTGCGCTTTGCTCGGGACTTCTGCTGGCGCTCAGCCTGATCGAATCGCCTTCAGTCCATCACATATTCGCAGTGGTGATTCTGCTAGGAACGGTCCGGGCGTTTAATTTTCCGGCGACGCGCGCCCTGCTGCCGCAATTAGTCCCCGAAGAGCATTTCGCGAATGCTGTCGCCTGGAACTCGAGCGTGTTCCAGGGGGCGACCATTTTGGGCCCTTCGGTCGGCGGACTCTTGTATGCGTTTTTTCGTGGCCCGGCAGCGGTGTACGCGACCGCGATGGCGATCGCGCTCGTTTCCAGTGTCGCCACACTGCGCATCAAAGCCCAGGAGAAATCGCGCCGCCGGCCGCCCGCGAATCTTGCCACCATCCTCGCGGGCTTCCGCTACATCTGGGAGCAGAAGCTGATTCTCGGATCCATTTCTTTGGATCTGTTTGCCGTGCTGCTGGGCGGAGCGGTGGCGCTGCTCCCGGTTTATGCTCGCGAGATCCTGAAAACCGGGCCGTGGGGATTGGGACTCTTGCGCAGCGCTCCCGGAGTCGGCGCCGGAATCATGGCGATTGTGCTGGCCCATCGTCCGCTGAGACGCAACATCGGAAAAACCATGCTTTGGTGCGTCGCAGGATTCGGCGTGTTCACCATTGTTTTCGGACTCTCGCGAAATTTATATCTTTCGCTGATCGCATTGTTGCTATGCGGCGCCAGCGACATGGTCAGCGTGGTCATTCGTGCGCTGCTGGTCCAACTCGGCACGCCTGACGAGATGCGCGGTCGCGTGAACGCCGTCGACATGCTCTTCATCGGCGCTTCCAACCAGTTGGGTGAATTTGAGTCAGGGCTGACGGCGGCGTGGTTCGGAACGGTGCCCGGCGGTAGTGCTGGGAGGAGTCGGAACGCTGGTTGTGATCGCCATCTGGGCGTGGAAATTTCCGGAGTTGCGCCTCGCCGATCAGGTGGGCGGCATCAGCGTGGGATCGAAGAGCGGTTAGCTTCGAACCCTCGGCTGTATTTCTACTTTCCGCGAATGACGGTCTTCGCGGCGCTCATGTTGTCGAAGCGATCGTAAGCGCGCACCACGACCACGTGCTCGACGCTGGTGGCTTGGTTCTTGTCAGCGCCGGTGGCCGGAATCGGCACCCGAAAATCGTAGCTCTCGCTCTTCGAATCGCTGAGTTGGTCGACCGGTTCGACAAACTGCCAGTCCCCCGCGTCGATGGAATATTCCGCGCGTTTGATCGGCGAAAAACTGTCCTTAGCGCGAAAGCCTACATGAATCTGGCTGCCCTCAACAGAAGCCGTCAGGTTCTTGATCAGCGGCGGAGTCGTATCCACGTGGAAGCGCGCGCTCTCCCGCTCCGCCGTGAGTCCCTGGCCCGGAGAATGCGATGGCGCATCCGAGGCAACAACTTTGACCTTGTACCCGCCGTCGGGCAGCAAAGATGCGTCGAAGGAATAAAATTTGTCGCTCAGATTGTCCTTCAGCAAGAGCCAGCGATCCTGACCGTCCCCACGGTAGTAAACCGAATAGACCATCTGGTCGTCGTTGTCGTCGTGCACGCTCCACTTCACGCCGATGGAATCGCGGTCACGTGTAGAGGTCGGCGGCGCATCGAAGCGCTGGCCGCTCGTGTCCGATCCGCTGATTTTTGGCAAAGACTGATAGCGCACCCCAACTTGTACACTGACGTCGTCGAAATCGGGCGGGACATTTTTGGGAAGATAGTTGATGGCAACGCTATCCACGCGCGGCGCAGGATTGCCCGCGTGCAGCACCGCCCTCCACTGAATGAAGCGCGCTGGAGGGACGGCGATGGCCGTCTCTTTTTGCAGATCGATCCGCTTCCACGCACTCCAGTTGCGATCGGGATTGTCCACGTTGCCGCTGCGCGCAAACAGTTCGACGTTGCCGGCGCCACGAAACTCGGCGCGTCCCCAGCGCGAGAAAATGTGCGCGTCGAAAACATCACTCTCGTAGCTGCCTTCGGTAGCTGGCGCAGCGCTCAGCAGAAAGAGTTTTCCCAGATTGCTGGTCGAGGCATAAAGTCCGCCGTCGGGAGCCTGGGCAAACGCTGTGACTTGGCTGGCGCTCACTTTCAGCAGATCGATAAATTGGTCTTCGCTGATCACCGCAAAAATGTGTCCGCGATTTCCGGTTCCGGCCAGTAGTTGCCCTCGCTGGTCAAAGGCGAGAGCGTAAACCAGGTCTTCGCGCGAAGCCCAAAGCCGGGCGGGCGAGCCATCCGGCGAAATTCGATAGATCTCCGATCCGCCGCTGGCAGAAGTCGACGGTAGAGAAATCAGGACGGGAGAACTGGCAGGTGGGGCAGTCGCTGCGCCGCTCGGCGCGGAGCCGGCCGGCGTCGTCGGAGGCATTGCGATGGCGGAAGGGAAGGCCGTCGCCGTTGGCTCTGAGCGCTTTTCGCCCACGCCCGCCGCGTAGATATTCCCATCCTGCCCGATCGCGAGCGCGGTGATTTCCTTCTTGGGTGCGCTGTAGAGCACGAATCCATCACCGCCGGGTGCGATGCGATAGATCAATCCGCTTCCATCGGATCCTGCGATCAGATTGCCTTTCGCGTCGAACGCCAGCACGCGGATGTGCGCTTCGTCGCTCTTGAAGAAAAGGGAATGCTCGCCGTTCGGCGCGACGCGGAAAATCTGTCCCTGGTCGCCGGTCGCAACATATAAATTTCCCGTGCCATCGAGCGCCAGGTTCCAGATGTACTTGGTGCCGGGATCGAAATAGACCGACGCGCTCCAGCCCGGTTCGACTGCTGATTTGCTTTTGTCGGCATTTTCTTTGGCACCCACTCTGCTTCGTTCGATTTTGTAAATCTTCCCATCGGGGTTTGTCGCCGCATAGATCGCACCGCTCTTGCTCACCACGATGGCTTGCACTTGCAATTCCTGCGGCTCAAAAATCACCGCCGACTTGCCATCCGGAGTAATGCGATATACGCGAGCCGGAGAACCAGCGGCAGCGTAGAGATCGCCGTTGCCATCCGCTGCGATGGACCAGATATAGCTCGAAGGCGTCGTCGAAAGAGCTTTGAAGGCCGGCGCAAGCTCAAGCCCGCCGCTGCTCAGAATCGCAACCCCCTGGTTCGTGCCTTTGAGCAGATCTTCAAATTCCCATTGTTCCCAGGTACGCGTTCCTTCGGCCAAAAGCAGACCGGCGGAAACAATGGCGAGAAAAGGAATGAAGCGGCAGATTCGCAAGTGAAATTTCATCATCAAAATGGGGAGAAAACTCAGATTAGCACGGAATGGCACACCGGTTCCGGCGCAATGATCGCTTGGAAGAAAAAAGCGGCCAGGAGCTACTTGATGTTGATCGTCAGAATCTGCGCGCCCGCCACCACATAATCGAGCGGCGTGGTCGCCGCTTCGTTTACCGAGGACTCATTCGAGACCACCATATCCTGGGTGCCGCGCATGCCGTCCATTACGTTCATGATGGAGAGCGGAAGCGAGGGCATGACTTTGTCCGCGATCATGGCTTCGGGATCGGCTTCGAGCAGGGAAACGTAGACGCGATTGTTGACGTGTTCTTTGTTCAGTGACGCGATGGTCGAGGCTAAGTCGAGCTTTCGGGTAAACGACATTGGGCCATGGCGCAAGCGGTCGAGAGTGTCCCCATCGCTGACCAAAATCCGCAGCGGGCCTCGCGAGGCGGAGGTCGGAATTTTCACTGGAATGTGCTCGACCATGCCTTCGCCGCGATATGGCCGCAAGCATAGCTTCAATCGTGATCTCGTCGCCGGGCCGCGCTTCGGTAATATCTGTGCGCGCACTTTCCAGACGAGCCCAGCGGCGGTCGTGAACCACATTAAAATCGAGGTGCACTCCGCCGATTGCGGGCACGCGTGTACGGGTTGTCGTAAATGCGGCCAAAGCGCTCGCCCAGCGACGTAGCTGCCAGCATGGCGCTTGGCTGGCCGCCGTCGACGTTCGCAAACAGATCGTGCATGGAGACATCCGGATAGCCATCCACGCTGATGCTGCCATCCATGTGGTAAGTGGTTTCTTCGCCGTATTCGTTTACGCCGTGCAGCGCGTTGAAGACTGTCGCAGCCATCGCCACCGGGCTCAGGCGCGCGTTATTCAGCACTTCGTAGTGGAACTGCTTTTCGCCGGACTCGGAGTGGATCGTCAGCGAGACGGGGATCATGTCCGGCTTCTTGCCAAACTCGCCCATGATTCCGGTGTGACGGTCCTGCACAAATGCGCCAACAGGCTCCGTGGCATTCACGATCTTGAAGGCGTTTAACGGCGAGGGCAACGTGGCGAGCACCTGCGCCTTTGGTCATCGGCAAATCGATCATCCCGAACTGCATCAGGGGATGGCCGCAGGCCAGCAAGTGCTCGGCGTCCATGTAGGTGACCGTAGCACGTGGCGGCGATGTCCATGTCGCCACGTACCAGTACTGGCACTGACGGCCGAACCCGGCTCCAATGGCTCCGGCTGCTTCACATTGCTGACCGAGCCCACGCCCATGACCGGGACGACACCCGCGGCGGAAAATTGCGAGGCGAATAGCTGAATGGCATCTTCCGAGAATCCGCTGAAGACGAGCGGAGTTTCGATCGGCCTGAGATAGTTGGCGAAATCCTGCACGGCAGCGCTGTCCACACGTCGGGACTTGCAGTCTTGCTCGGGCTGATCGCCGCCGGCTTCGCCGCGACCGGAATCGCCGAGGGGCTGCGATCCATCGCGCTGATCTCAAGCATTTCCGCGATCGGAGTTACTCCCGCAATCGGCTCCTTAGAGAATTCGCCAATGCGAAAGGCGATCGCCCCGGCCAGTTTGCCGTCGAGATAAACCGGGCTGCCGCTCATGCCTGCGACCACGCCGGTATATTCCACCTTCGCGCCGCCGAGCCGCACCAGAATCACGTCGCCTTTCGGCCCGTTGGCGTTTTTCAACACGCCAAGAACCTCTACATCCATGGCTTCCGGCTTGGTGCCCTGAAACACCGTATAAGCCACGCCATGCATTCCGGCATGAATCTGGCTCACCGCTATGGTTTCAGTTGGCTTGGGAGTTTGTGAGTACAGTCGACGAAGAGATCGCAGGTACACAGCGCGACAGCGGCAAGAACAACACGTTCTCATTTACAAGTATTCCCCAGAGGCCCGCCCACGTGGCCTCGAACAGCAATTACACTCGCGCGTTTGTCATCAGTCTTGCCAGGAGGAGAGGGTTAAGCCTAGCCAAACATCCCAATCGCGAAGCTCTGCGTCTATACTAGCATAGGGTTTTCAGAGGATATTCATGTTTTCTACAATTCCGATGAGTTTACGGTTTATGCTGTCCGAAAGTTTTTGGTTTGTGCTGTTTTGGCTAGCGGATCTTCGCGAGTGCGACCGCCCATGGCCAGGATCAGCCGTCAGGCCAGCAACGGGCCCCGCCGGAAGTCGGGCGGCCCACAGGGCGACGTTGGCCCGTACGCCATTCCCAAGAAAAAAGAAGAACCACCCCCGCCTCCGCCGACCAAGCCCAAGAAGATAGAAGGCATTGGCGACTACTCGATCCAGGTCAGCGTGCCCCTGGTGGAAGTTCCGGTCATGGTTATGACCAAAGACGGGCAATTCATCTCCAGCCTGCAAAAGGAAAACTTCAAGATCTACGAAGACGGGGTGCAGCAGATCGATCAGCAATTTCAACATCACCGGACGCGCCGATCACGGCGGTTTTGCTGGTGGAGTTTGCCGACAAACTATATGTTCATGGTCGACGCACTGCAGGCTTCTTACAGCTTCGCCCCAGTTTGAAGAAGGACGACTGGGTCGCGGTCGAGTATTACGATATGCATCCGCAGATTCTCGTCGACTTTACTCAGGACAAGAGCGCGATTATGGGCGCGATCGATCAGCTACGCATCCCCGGCTTCTCAGAAACGAACCTGTTTGATGCCCTGTTCGATACGCTGGACCGCCTGGACCGAATCCAGGGCCACAAGTACATCATTCTGGTGAGCACCGGCTTTGACAGCTTCAGCAAAATCAATCTTGACCAGATCACGAAAAAGATCAAAGCCACCAAAGACGTGACGATCTTCCCCATCAGCATCGGCTGGGCGCTACGGAATTACTGTGAAATGCAACATTGCCTGGGCGCGACCCGAGGCGGCATTCCCGCAGGCGAAATGGACTACCTGCAAGCTGACAATGAGATGCAGACCTTCGCGCGGCTCACCGGCGGACGGTTCTATCAACCCCGCTTCGCGGCGGAGTATCCGGAAATCTTCCACTCCATCGCCGGCGACATTCGCAATCAATATCTGATCGCTTACCACCCCACCAATGCTAAACTTGACGGCTCTACCGCAAGCTCAAAGTGGACGTTATCAACAATGACGGCAGCCCGCTGAAGGTCCACGATCAAAAGGGAAAAGACGTGAAATATCAGGTCGTGGCGCGCGAGGGTTATGTGGCGAAGCACGTCGTCGAGTAACTACGGTGCCGTGGAAGAAGCGGTCCAGCACAAAAAGTAATCCCACGCCAAGGAACACCGTCAGCGCCATTCCCGCGCCCGGTTCGCGATTCACTTCCGGAATCAGGTCCGAAGCGGCGACGTAGATCGTCACCCCAGCCGAAAGCGGCAGGCCGAAACTCACATCTCGGCGGAACACCGCCATTACCAGGACGCCGGCGAAAGTCGCGGCGCCCAGCAGCACCGACGCTCCCCACGCGAAACGCCGGCTGCGTCCGCTCGCCAACATGACCGAACTGACAGTAAATCCCTCGGGAATTTTGTGCAGAAAAATGGCGAGAAAGATGATCCAGCCCAGCCAGTTCGAAACCAGGAAGCCAGAGGTGATTGCGATGCCGTCAAAAAAAGCATGAATTACCAAGCCGAGGAGGACTGAATATCCCTTGTGCGCGTGGACAAACTGCTCCTGGTGCGTTTCCTCTCCGAAATGAAAGTGCGGAGTTACCGTGTGCTCGAAAAAATGAATGATGAGATAGCCGGCCAAGACCATGAAGGCCGCGTTTTTGCCGCTCAATTCCAGGCTGGCAGGGAAGACTTCCAAGATTGCCGTCGCCAGCATGAAGCCTGCGCCCAGAGCCACGAAATATCGCAGGTAATGTCGTTCCCAGTTTTTTTGGACGATGATTGTCCCGCCCAACACGTTCGCTGCGGCCGCAGTAAGGCCGAGCACCAGACTCAGAAGAATTGGATTCATGCGTGAGGGAGGATGATATCAGTTCTCGGTTCTCAGTTCCCGGTTCTCAGGCCGCAGGCTTGATGGACGCGATCAGGCCATTCAGAATTTTTCCCAACTCGGCGGCTTTGTCCAACAATTTCTGGCCGGTTTCCGGTGTGAAGTAATCGAGTCTCTGCGCAAGCAGAAGTTCGGTCTCGACTTCCACCATAGCGCCTCGGGCACGGCTGAGAAAGAAAAAGAAATCCTGCGGCGAGTAACGCGCCTGGCCCTCAGCAATATTGGTGGGAATTAGCACCGCAGTCCGCCGCAATTGGCTGATCAAACCATAAGTCTCATCGCGAGGAAATGTTTTGGTGATGCCATATACGGCAATCACAAAATCCATCGCTTTTTGCCAGGCAATTAAGTCGCGATAAGACGGGCCCATGGTGGAATCCTGCCTCCGGGCCTGCAAAAAAGATGTGATTTCTGAACACTGAGAACTGTGAACAAAAAACTGGCAACTGGTTTTATCCGCTGTGCCGGACGTGCATCACATCGCCATCCTGCACGATATAATCCTTGCCTTCAAGGCGTAGCGTCCCACGCGCGCGGGCGTTAGCTTCCGATCCGGCTTCGAGCAACTGGTCCCAGCGGATGGTCTCGGCGCGAATGAAGTGCTTCTCCAGGTCGGAATGAATTGCCCCCGCAGCTTCGACCGCGCGGCTGTTCACCGGAACGGTCCAGGCGCGGCATTCATCCTCGCCGGCAGTGAAGAAAGAAATAAGACCGAGCAAAGCGTAGCTGGTGCGAATCAAGCGGACCAACCCGCTTTCTTTCAGGCCATAGCTCGAGAGGAATTCGGCAGCATCTGCGTCGCTCATCTCTGCCAACTCCGCTTCCACCTTGCCGCAGATGGCCGCAGCCGCAGCATTCGGGCGGCCTGCAACTTCCTTGAGCTTGAACTTCGCCGCTGCCTCCTCGAGATCATTGCCAAGTTGCAAGCTCTCGCTCACATTCAAAACGTAGAGGATCGGCTTCTCGCTCAAAAACATGAAGCCGCGAAAACGCTTCTTGTCTTCGGGCGTCATTTCTAATTCACGCAACGGACGCTCAGTTTCGAGGTGCGCTTTGGCGCGCTTCAACAAATCGAATTCTTTCTCAAGGTCCGGCGAGCGCATCTTCTTCAGGTCTTTCTCCACCCGCTCCAGGCGTTTTTCAATTTGTCCGAGATCGCTGACCATGAGATCGAACTCGACATTCTTGATGTCGCGCAGGGGATCGATGGGGCCGGCGTGCGGAATCGAGTCATCCTCGAAAGCGCGCACCACGTGCGCTAGTGCATCCACCTGCCGAAGATGTCCGAGATAGGCGCTTTCTTTCAGTGCCTCCTGGCCGATCGCGCCAACGTCGACATATTCGACCGACGCGTGTGTCAACTTTTTCGGGTTGTAAAGCGCGGCCAGTCGGTCGAGACGATCGTCGGGAACCTTTGCCACGCCAACGTGCGCTTCGCGAGGGTTCGCGTACGCCTGTGCGGACAACTGGGGCCTGGTCAAAATACGAAACAGCGATGTCTTGCCCACCTGCGGCAGGCCAATGATGCCAGTTTTCATAGGATGAGCTCTAGGCTCTTAGCTCTCGGCTTTCAGCGAGCAACTTCGAGAATAAACGATGAGACGGAGAATGCGCTTGCGATCCGAGGTAAGCCAAGAGCTGATGGCTAAGAGCTAAAAGCTAGCAGCCGTCAGATACGCCACCACCAGCCCGAGCAGCAACACTCCGCCTTCCACTCGCGTGGACCACACATGCAGCGCGTCAAATTGCATGCGAACGGCATTGTCGATAGGAACAGAATCGATTTCGCCGATGGAGGCTCGCAAAGTATCCATCTTCGGCATGATTCCAAATTGCGAAATGATAGTTAACAACAGCATGAACACGATCAGCACGTTCCGCCCGGCGAAGACGCGCGCCGCGCCTTTCGACATTTGACTGTAGGCGATTGAACTAACCAGGAAGACAATGCCCGAAATAAGGCCCATCCAGTGCAGCGCGCTCAGCGACCGGGCGACTACATTGCCAGCCAGATGTCGAGTGGGAAGGACGGTAAATACCGTCGGCGCAAGCACGAAGGCGAAGAAAATCAGTCCGCCGATCCAGACGATCAGCGCCAGCAACATCAGGTAGCGAAGAAATGACATGGGAGAACATTATCGGGCCTGCTGGCGCGAAATGCCAGCGTCCTGCAAGAGAGTTGAAAGCTGACAACCGATTGCTGACAGTTGAACTACATGGGTACAGGCGTGCTCTCTACGATCTCGCGCATCGCCTGCTCGGCCTGCTCCGACTTCTTCAGGGTTGAACCGTAGGTGCCGCTGACTACGACGCGATGCGCAAATACCGGGACCATGAGTGGCTTGAAGTCTTCCGGGGTGCAGAAATTCCGCCCATCGAGGAACGCCATGGCCTGGGCCGCGCGGTAAAGCATCTGCGAGCCGCGTGGCGAAACTCCAAGAGAGAAGTGCTCCGAATCGCGCGTCTTTTTCACCACCGCGAGGGCGTAGGTCACCAGGGAATCGTCGACGCGAATCTGGGTCAACGCCTGTTGCATTTCCAAAAGATCGGCGCCCGAGACCACGGCATGCATATCTTCCAATTTCGCCGCGCCAGCCTCCGAGCGCAGAATCTCGCGCTCGGCATTGCTGTCCGGATACCCCATACGGACTCGCATTAAGAATCGATCAAGCTGCGATTCGGGCAGCGGATACGTCCCGTGATGCTCGACCGGATTTTGCGTCGCGATGACAAGAAAGGGCTGCGGCAGCGCATAAGAGTGTGAGTCGACGGTGACCTGGCCTTCGTTCATGGCTTCGAGCAACGCCGATTGAGTTTTCGGAGTGGTGCGGTTAATCTCATCGGCCAGCAAAACATTGGTGAACACCGGCCCGCGCTTGAACTCAAATTTCTGCTCAATGGCCGAGTAGATGGAAATCCCCAGCACGTCCGAAGGAAGCATGTCGCTGGTGAACTGCACCCTCTGAAAACTGCAATCCAGGGCTCGGGCCATTGCCTGGCCGAGAGTTGTTTTGCCTACGCCGGGCACGCCTTCAATCAGTAAATGTCCGCGCGCAAGAAGAGAAACCACCGCGAGGCGGACAATATCGTCCTTGCCGCGAATGACCTTGCGCAGCGCGCTTTCTAGCTGTGCAGCATGGTGCGAGACGGCGCTGGCGGTTTCTGCAGACATTACAGGAATTCTACTATGACGTGCCGTGCGGAACGGATTACCGAGGTTTCAGCGCTTTTGGCTGTTAGCGATTCGCTTTTGGAAGAAAGTAGTCCTCAGCTAGAAGCCAAGAGCCAGAAGCTAGTAGCGGTTCTATTGCGTAAATTCTGCCGGCCGTCCGGTCAGTCGCTCGATGCGTTTGGCGATGGGAGGATGGGTTGAGAACAGATTGCCGAAACTTATCCCCAGTAGTGGTTGAATGATGAACAAATGTGCGGTCGACGGCGTGGCCTGCATTGGCACGCGGCGCGAATACGCGTCGAGCTTCGAAAGCGCGCTGGCCAATGCATAAGGATTGCCCGTGTAATGGGCGCCGCTGGCATCGGCCTGGTACTCGCGTGAACGCGAGACGGCAAGCTGGATCAGCGTGGCCGCGATCGGTGCGAGAATCAACATAAGCAACGCCGCGATGCCGCCGCCCTGCCGTTCTTCGCGGTCGCCGCCCATTCCGCCAAAAATCATGGCCCAGCGTCCCATACTGGCCAGCATGGTGATCGCGCCAGCGATGGTCGCTGCAACTGAACTGATCAGGATGTCACGGTTATTGACATGGCCCAGTTCATGAGCCAAGACACCTTCCAGTTCCTCGTCGTTGAGAAGATTCAGAATCCCCTGGGTCACGGCCACCGACGCGTGGTTCGGATTACGTCCCGTTGCAAAAGCGTTCGGCGAGTCGTTTGGAATCACGTAAATCTTCGGCATCGGAATGCCGATCTTCTGCGTCAGCCGCTCGACGATTTCATAAGCGCGCGGCAATTCCTCGCGCGTGACTGGCTGTGCGCGATACATGGCAAGCGCAATTTTGTCGGAGAAAAAATACGAAACAAAGTTCATGACCGCGGCAAAGACGAACGCCAAAATCATCCCATTCTGGCCGCCGAAGGCCCGGCCGATGAACATCAGCAGCAGCGTGAGCAACGTCAGTAAAAATGCGGTTTTGAAGGTGTTGCCCATGAACTTCTCAAATATTAGATGTTATGCATTGCTGATAAGATTCGACGCAGATTATCTCACGGCTGACGATGCACGCCCCTCGCGCTTTAGAGCCCGCTCTAAAGTCTGATCAAGGGCAGATTTCGCTTTTTCATATTCCTGCTGCGAGATGCGTCCTTGCTTGTGCTCGACCTCCAACTGGAAGAGTTCTTCCTTGAGCGCATCAAGCAGGGCCGCAGTGCGATCGCCGGATCTCGCCTTGGGGACCGCGGCAATTTCGACCGGGGGCGCAATCTCGGCCAGCGCAAAGTCCGGAACAGGAGCGCCGCGAGGCCGCCGCGCGATGTAAGCCGCTCCCACCGCCAACACAACAGCAAATCCTCCAAGAATGTACCAGCGGTATTTTTCCAGCGGATCGGGGGCATCAATCGGTGAGCCGAGCCCGCCTCCGGGCCGCGACTGGGGCGGCGGCGCCGCTGCTTCCGGACCAGGGCCGCTGGCCGATGCCTGATTGTCGCCTTCGCCCTGAGTCAACAGGCCGGTGCCCGAGATCGAGTAATCGAGCGGTTGCCCCACGCTGGTGTTGGAAGCGACTTGCACAACCGCATCCGACTGCTGCGGGTCTTGCATCGATTGAAACGCCGTTCCCGATCCGGCTTTGAACTTCATGCTCTTCGGCAACATCACCACAAAATGTTGGGCGCCATAAATCGCCCGCGGATTGATGCTCGCCGAGCCCGTGTAAGGCATGTGATAGACCACCTGAAACTGCGTCTCTCCCGGTCGCAGAGGAAAGATAAAACCGTAACGGTTCTTCTCTTTTTGCGGTACGGGAGAGGAACTGATCGGCTGGCCGCCGGCGGTCATCGCCATCCCCTGGTCTACTTCCGCGCCGTCGGGCAGATAGAACTCGAAGCTAGGTTCGTTCATCTGGGTGCGCGGCGGATTGGAGGCATTGTTCACGGCGAACAGGCGCACTCCCTGCAACTGATTGCCCTGCGCCTGAAAACGCATGACATCGGCAGTCACGGCGAGACCTTCGACTTTTTTCGCGACGTCATACACCTGAATTTCGACCGATGTCGTCCCCGGAGGGGCCATGCGATGGTAAGTTACGCCCTGATGGATGGCGCGAACGAGATGCGGGCTGCTGGCGTCGTCGAGCTTGAGGGAAAAACGGCCCTTGGCGTCGGTCTGGGTGCGTCCGGCCTCCTGCATTCCCTGAGACAGGCTGAGGAGCACAACGTCGTCGCCGGCGGCTGGTTTGTTGGTCGTGCCATTGGTCACCGTGCCGGTGAGAGTCTGCGCGTACGCGAGAGTGATCGACAGAAAAAAAACCACGCCGGCTGTGATCGCTCGGCTTAACTTGTGTGGGAACGGGCGCCCTTGCAAGCCTGCCCTGAGCGAAGTCGAAGGGTTCACGCCGGGCGCAAGCTCGGCACGATTTTTCGAAACTTTCAAATCCTGGCTCCTTTTTTGCTCCGCATAACCGGCGTCGCTGCACTTTCTTCCAGTCGCGCGATCTCTGCCAGCACCGCCGCGGCTTCTTCTTCAAGCGAAGTCTTCATCACCTGATAATCCGTGTCTGGAAACTTGCCGGCCCGGTATTCAAAATTCAGATCTCGCAAATTTTCGTAGATCACTTCCTTGCGCTCGCGCAGATAGGAAGCGCGGGTCTTCTCCGGCCCGAGGTAAAGCTTGCCGGGGAGATAAAAAACATAGAGCAGGCTTCCGACGGTGATCAACATGCAAGCCATCAGCGCCACGGTCATAGCAAGGTTTCCCTTCTGGCCTGCTCGCGGAAGTGTTCAAGCTCGGCTCCCTGTACCGGCGCAGGCATGTCCGCCGGTGCCACCAGCGGCCGCGATCTCCAGGCGCGCACAATGAATGAAACCAGCACGAGGCCCAGCACCAATGCGGCGTACGGCGTGATCCAAGCCACGCGGTCAAATCCGGTTTTGGTTGGCGCGGCCAGCACCGTCGGCCCATATTTCTGCACGAACGACTGCAGACTGAGATCGTCGTTGTCGCCACGGTCGACCGCGGCCATCAATTCGGACCTCATGCGGTCGGAGTAGGCACAACCCACGTGATTGCACTCCAGTAAAATTTGATTACAACCGCAGGCGCACATCAGCCGGTGCCCCAGATCGTTGAAGCGTGCCGTTTCATCTCCCGCGCCGAGAAAAACCAGCACTGCAGCGGTCAACAGCACGGATTGGAGAATGCGCTTTTTCATCGGCGAGCCAAAGGGCTAATCTCCCGCCCCCACTGGCGCGGCCTGCACGCGGGCGGGCGCAGGCACTCGTACGGGCGCTGCGTTCGGGACCAGGGCAAGCGCCGTGCCGACGATCATGATCCACACCCCAACCCAGATCCACATGACCAGGGGATTCAAATGCGCTTTGATGATCGGCCGCCCGGTATCCGGGTTCTGTCCTTCGTACACCAGATACAAATCCTCTTTTGCCGTGGTGCGAACGCGCGGAATGGTCGAAGTCTGCTGGCTGGCCTTGAAAAAGCGCCGTTCGGGATAGAGTGTGTCTACCTGCTTGCCGCCCTTGAAAACATCGATAACAGCCCACTCGCTGCCGTAGTTGGGATTGTCGTCCTGCGTGTAGGAGCGGCAAACTAGCGTGTAGGGGCCGATGGCCATTTTGTCGCCAAAGCCCATCTCCTTCTCCGCATCCTGATTGAAGGCGGAGCCGGCAAAACCAATCATGATCACGATCACGCCGAAGTGAACGATGTAGCCGCCGTAACGCCGGGTGTTGCGATGAGCCAGATGCACCATCGACGCGAACAGATTTTGCCCGGTGTGCCTCCCGATGACGCGTCCGCCACGGACGAACTCGGAAATGACCGTGAACCCTACCAGCGCGGCCAGCATGAGGGTCATCAGGGAATAGAAATAAGAGGCGTCTTTCCACGGCCGCATACCGAGGGCGATGAGCAATACACCGAGTGCGATCGCTCCAACCGCCGGCCAGAAAAAGTTGCGCTTCAGGCTCTCGAGTGACGTGCGCCGCCAGGCGAGCAGCGGGCCCAGTGCGGTCAAGAGCAGAAGAAGCAGTGCAACCGGAATATTAACGCGATTGAAAAACGGCGGCCCAACTGTAACTTTGTTCCCCTGCACCCACTCCGAAAGCACGGGAAACAAAGTTCCCCACAGCACGGTGAAGCAAGCCACCAGCAGCAACAGATTGTTGAACAGGAAACTTGATTCGCGCGACACCAGCGACTCCAGTTTGTGCTCGCTCCGCAAGTGCGAGCGGTTCTTCACATAGAAGAAGACGCAGGTTGCGAAGATGACAGCCAGAAAAGCAACGAACCAATCGCCGATCGAAGACTGCGCGAACGCGTGAACTGAACTGACCACGCCGCTGCGCGTGAGAAACGTCCCGAAGATCGACAGCATGAATGTGGAGAAAATCAGCCACATGTTCCAAGTCTTTAACATGCCGCGCTTCTCCTGCATCATTACGGAATGCAGAAACGCCGTGCCCGTCAGCCACGGCATTAGCGACGCGTTTTCGACCGGATCCCATCCCCAATATCCCCCCCAACCCAGCACCGAATAGGCCCAGTGCGCGCCGAGAAAAATTCCGCAGGTGAGAAATCCCCATGTGACCATCGTCCAGCGCCGGGTGATATGGATCCACTTCTCGCCCGGATAGCGCATGATCAAAGCTGCCAAGGCGAACGCGAACGGGACGGTGAAGCCTACGTAGCCCAGATACAACATCGGCGGATGAATCACCATTTCCGGATATTGCAGCAGGGGATTGAGACCGCTGCCGTCCGCCGGCAGCGAGCCTTGCATAATCGCAAAGGGATGCGCGGCGAAATTCAACAACAACAGGAAGAAAACCTGGACGGCCGCAATAATGACGGATGCGTAGGCAAACAATCTGGGATCGGTTTTATAACGCAGCCTTAAAACCAGACCGTAGGCGCCCAGCAGCAGCGACCAAAAGAGCAGCGAGCCTTCCTGTCCCGACCACAGCGTGGCGAACTTATAAGGCCCGGGTAGGTCGCGATTGCTGTGGTGAAAGATATAGGCAATCGAGAAGTCGTTGTCAAAGGCGGCAACCACCAGCACCACCGCGGCCAAAAAGACAACCGCAAACGTGGCGATTCCCGCGCGGCGGGCGGTTTCGCTGAGGCGGGCCGAGGCCGCATCCTTACGGAACAAAGCCAGCGCTCCGGCTACGAACGAGTACCCGCTCAGCATCAATGCGAGCAAAAGGGCAAAGCTGCCAATTATGGACATGGGGAGACTGCCCCCATTATCTTTTCAGAAACCATCGAACGAGGCAACCGGAAACGGCCAAGTCAGTCATTTCCGCTTACAAAACGGCGATCCGGACAGTTGCCCGCCGAGGCAGTTATGCGCTTTGGGAACGGGCCAGAACGCCGCGAATTTCGCGCTCGGCCATGAGCCAGTCTTCGTGCTCCTGTCCGGGAGTGCCGCCCCGCTCTTGGTAAATCTCATAAGCACGGCGGCGGATCTGGTCATCCAGATCGATGGGAGTGGGATTGCTGGGAGCAGCGATTTTGCGGACCGCAGGTACAGTACCTGCCTCAGGCATAGTGATGACTTGTTTATTGGAGGTGGAATCTTTGGTGCGTGGGGTTTTCGCTTTTGCCATTTCTAGTTACTCCTTAGGGATACAGTCCATGAAAGGAACTGATTAGGATGAACAGCACATTCAATAAAAATTGGCCGTTGCAGGCCACCACATCTATGTGATGAGTATGAAGCCATGATAAACCGTCCTGCTGTGAATGTGGGGCAAACTGCAATAAAATTTATCTGTTTGAAACATAAATTTTCTCAATGGAAATCGTGGGAGATAGTAGGGGCGCGGGTGATTGATAAGGGAAAAACCCGCTCAGCCTTCACGGAAATGACGTTGTCCTGGTTCTGCAGGGTGCCTTCCACCATCAGAAATTGCTCGGAACTCAGCAGCAAGCGGTTTTTCTGAAACAAGTCGGGATGAATAATTGCGTTGGCCACGCCAGTTTCATCTTCCAGGCTGAGAAATACAAATCCCTTGGCGGTGCCGGGACGCTGGCGCGCAATCACGCATCCTCCGATGCGCAAACGCCTACCGTTGGGGATGCGACCAAGATCGCTGGCTTTATGGACGCCGATTTTCTCCATGCGTTCCCGGTGATAGGCCATGGGATGTGGCCCGACTGTCAGGCCGGTGCCGCGAAAGTCGGCCACCAAACGTTCTTCGGCATCCATGGGCCGCAGCGGAGACGGGGAGTCGGGCTCCGATAATTCATCGAACAGCGGGCCGGAACGGCGCACCGCGCGTTCGACTTGCCAGAGCGCATCGCGGCGATGAATTTGAGATTTCGTCGCAGAAGCTTCATTGTTCGTTCGATCCGTGTGAATCCGCGTAAATCCGTGGCCGGCTTTTATCGAATTGAGCGCTCCGATTTCCGCCAGGGTGTTCAGTTCATCTTTGCGCAGCTCCGGCACGCGATGCACCAGATCGCGAATGGAAGTAAACGGAGCGAGCATGCGCTGACGTACAAGAGCTTGCGCAGCTTCTTCGTGCAATCCGTGGGTGTAGCGCAGACCGAGACGGAGCGCGAGTTTCAAGTTTCGAGTCTCAAGCCTCAAGTCCGCGTTCTTGTCATTCCGAGCAAAGCGAGGAATCTGCTTTTGATCTTTGCTCGAGGCTGGAAACTCGAAACCCGAAATTGCTTCTAACGTACAATCCCACTCCGATTTCATCACATCGATCGGCAGCACTTTCAGCCCGTGGCGCTGCGCATCTTTCACGATCGTCGCCGGACGATAAAATCCCATCGGCTGATTGTTCAGCAGCGCCGCCGTGAACGCGGCCAGGTAGTGACATTTCAAAAAAGCGCTCGCATACGCGATGAGCGCAAAACTCGCCGCATGGGACTCGGGGAATCCGTAAAGCGCGAACGAAGTGATCGAAAGAATGATCTGTTCCTGCGCCGCCTGCGCGATTCCTTTCTCCGTCATGCCTCGGCGCAGCTTGGCTTCGATTTCCTTCATGCGCGCTTGCGAGCGCTTGAATCCCATGGCGCGGCGCAGTTCTTCCGCCTCGCCGCCGCTGAAACCAGCCGCGACCATGGCAATGCGCAGCAATTGTTCCTGAAAGAGCGGCACTCCCAAAGTTCGCGCCAGCACCGGCTCGAGCGAAGGATGCGGATACGTGACTTCTTCGCGTCCCTGCCGCCGCTGCAAATACGGATTGACCATCTGCCCGACGATCGGGCCGGGGCGAATGATCGCGACCTGCACCACGATGTCATAAAAACGTTTCGGCTGAAGGCGCGGCAGGCACGACATCTGCGCCCGGCTCTCGATCTGAAACATGCCGATGGTGTCGGCTTTCTGCAGCGTGGAATAGACCGTGGGATCGTCGGCCGGCAGATGGGCGAGGCTCGACCTGTTCGCGATAATGATTGCGGATGAGTTCGAGCGAATCTTCCAGCACCGCCATCATGCCCAGAGCCGAGCAGATCGACTTTAATAATGCCCAAGTCGGCGCAGTCTTCTTTGTCCCACTGCACCACCACGCGGCCGGGCATGGAAGCGGGTTCCAGCGGCACGACCGAATCCAGTTGTCCCTGACAAATCACCATGCCGCCTGAGTGTTGCCCGAGATGGCGCGGCAAATCCTGCACCGCGACGCAGAGTTCGAAATATTTGCGTAGGCGCGGATGACTGAGATCCAATCCGGCATCGCGAAAACGATGATCGAATGTGTCGTTCTCGTCGCGATACTCCCAGGTGGAAACCGCGGCGGAAACTTTGTCGAGAGTTTCCGGATCGAAACCCAGCACCTTGCCCATTTCGCGCCCCGCCATGCGGCTGCGGTAAGTAATGACGTTCGCGGTCATCGCTGCGCCCCGCTCGCCGTAACGTTTGTACAAATATTGAATGACGCGCTCGCGTTGATCGCCGCTGGGCAAATCGAGATCGATGTCCGGCCATTCACCACGTTCTTCGGAAAGGAATCGTTCAAACAGCAGACCCATGCCGACCGCATCGACCGCTGTGATGCCGAGCGAATAGCAGACCGCGCTGTTCGCCGCTGAACCTCGCCCCTGCATCAGGATGTTCTGCTCGCGGCAGAAGCGAACCAGGTCCCAGACAATCAAGAAATATCCGGCGAGTTCCAGCTTCTCGATCAACTTCAGTTCGCGCTCAATCTGCAGCCGGGCGCGGTCTTGCAATTCCGGGGTAGAGCGGCTATAGCGTTCTTGAAAACCTTCCTGCGTGCGCTGGCGAAGAAACCAATTCATAGTTTCGCCATCCGGCACGGGATATTTTGGAAATTCGTACCCCAGATCTTTCAGCGTGAATTCGAGACGCGAGGAAAGTTCGACAGTGTTTGCAATTGCCTCAGGCAAATCAGTGAACAGAGCTTGCATTTCCTGCGGCGATTTCAGATAGCGCTCAGAGTTACGCGCGAGCAATCGCCCAGCTGTGGCCAGCGTTCGATGATTGCGAATCGCAGTAAAAACGTCGCAGAGTTCGCGCTCGCGGGCGGTCGCATAGCAAATGCCATTGGTTGCCAGAAGCGGAAGTTTCAATGCGCGTGCGATTTCGATTGCCGCGCGATTACGGGCTTCCTGCTCGCGATGAAAATGCCGTTGCAGTTCGACATAGACATTTTTGCGCCCAAAGATTTGAACCAGGGTTGAGACGCAGTTGCGCGCGGCATCCATGCCGCCATCGACAAGCGCCCAGGCCAGCGGCCCTTCATCCCCGCCAGTCATGCAGATGAGTCCGGCCGCATGTTCCTGCAATTCTTCTTCGCGCACTGCCCCTTCGTCTTTCGCCGCGCGCAGCTTCATCCTGGTAAGCAGGTGGCAAAGGTTCTGATATCCCTCGCGAGAGGCAACAAGAAGTGGGAGGCGAAACTCACCACGGAGACGCGGAGTTATGGAGGAATCTTTAGTTTTTGATCTTTGATTGTCGTGTTGATCCGTGTAAATCCGCGTAAATCCGCGGCGAAGGGTTGTGTTTTGCTCCATTCCTCTGTGTCTCCGTGGTGGAAACGATTCACAACTGATCTCCGTCCCGATATGCGCTTTTAATTTTGCTTTCTTTGCTGCCATGTGAAAGCGCGGGGAGCCATAAACGCCGTCGCGGTCGAGCAGCGCCATGGCTGGCATATTAAGGCTGGCACAAATCGCGACTAAATCTTCCGGCAGGGAAGCGCCTTCGAGAAAACTGAAAGCCGACCGGGCATGAAGCTCAATGTACATTGAGTCAAATTGAGTGATTGAGTCATTGAGTGATTGAATCATTGAGCAATTACTAGCGCGATTTTCAATGACTCAATGACTCAATGACTCAATCACTCAGTGATTCAATTCATTCAGTCATAAATTCCTTCCACCAACCATCGCCCGCTGAGCAGATCGCGCACCAGGCGATAGAGCGCGATCCCAGTTTCTTCCTGCACTGCGATGTCCCATTCATCGCGCGCCCAGCCGTGGTGCTCCCACCAATCGCCAGACGAGCGCCACGGACCGGCCGTCCAGAGAATCTCGCCCTGAATTTCGCTGCGTTTCGAACAAGAAATATACGCAGGCTTGCCGTCACGAATGGTTACCGTGGCCGCCGCCGGTGGACGAAACCTGCGCAGCGCCGTGACAAGATCCTCACCGCGGAGGCACTGAGTCCCGGAGAGTTCATTTGGTTTTGATGTTTCATTGAAATGATCCGGGTTGATCCGCGTAAATCCGTGGCCAAGATTTTTGATTTCTTGGCACGGCGTGAAATGCCGCATTTCAAACCCTTCTGGACGATGCGTATCCAAAATCTCCAACGATCCCACCCGGCTCTCTCCCACGATGCCCGCAATCCTAGCCAAAGTCAGTTCGAGTTTTTCCGGCTCCGGCGAAGGAGGGAGAAA
This sequence comes from uncultured Acidobacteriaceae bacterium, assembly GCA_963848325.1. GTDB lineage: Bacteria > Acidobacteriota > Terriglobia > Terriglobales > Acidobacteriaceae > DATJOJ01. Next base: position 389,505 of record CAWKDJ010000024.1, on the reverse strand, counting down.
AAGTCCGTTCTGCGCCGCGCGCGGCCGCGCCGGCTCTGCGGCCAAATGAATTTTTACGATCGGAGCGCCGGGGGGATGTGCCTGCAAATCCAGTTGCAGAAGTTTGAGAAAAGTTTTGGCATCGAGCAGAGGCAAGGGAAGGCGGAGAGTGCGATGAAATAAGGATGCTCGCCTCGCCCTTATTGCGATTCCTGCGGAATCGCGGTGCGGTGGCTCGCCCAGATCCTTCGCGGCGTGCACAGAACGCGCTTGCTCAGAATGACAATCTTCTTTGTATCCATCCTCCAATTCCAATTCCAGCCTTAATTCCTGCGTTGCCAAAGCATGCGACTGCAGGCGCGTACACAATTGCTCCAGCATTCCCGCCAGCAGAATCGCCAGCGGTTCGAGCAGCACCAGCGGATGCTCCAACTCGACCACTTCCTCAAAAATCAATGGTGAATCAGCCGGTACCAGAGTTCGCGAAACCGCGCCCCGAGCCAGTTTTTGCAGAAAAATTCCTCGCTCTCCCAGCCGTCCGCTCAGCTCTACATCCGGCAACGCAGCCAGATCGTGCAGATTGCGAATGCCCCACCGCTGCAGAGTTTCCAAAAATTGCCCGGCTTCTTCATCCTGTTCTGCAAACAAAACCTCCACTCCCAGGTTGCCCAGCTTTTCCGCTTCCTGGCCTTCTGGAATCACGGTAACGCCGAAAAATCCGCGCGCCGCCAGCATGGCTGCATCGGGATTCGATGCCAACGCAATGTTGCTTTCCAGCCCAAGCTCCAATACTCGCCGCGCCAGATTGCGCGCTATCTTCTGCGGCGGGCCTAGCAGCGACTCCATCCCGGCGAGGTCGAGAACCAGCATCTCCAGAGCGACGTCTTCCACTCGCGGAGAAAATTTCTGCGCGCAATCCAGCAGCGCCACGTGGGCCGCGTTTTCTTGCGATAAAGACCGGTCGCGCAAGATCAGATTGCTGTCGGCTTCCACCTGAATTTTCGTCATGCCAGGAACCACGCCTGCGGAGCGGGCTTTCTCATTCACGGCGAAAAGTTTTTGCAAAGGAGACCTTGCCTTCGAGTATCGCCAGGGCCCGCGAGCGCAGTTCCGGCTCCGCGCGCAGGATCGCCTCCACGGGAAAATCCGGAACGTAGATGCAGGCAAAAGGCATGGAATTGAATCATTGAGAGATTTAATCATTGAGTCATTGAGTCATCCCATTCTTGCGGCAGTGGCAAAAATCGTGACCGATTGCACCGGCTTGCGTTGCATGCGCGATCGCAAGATCTCTGCTTCAATGTGGAGCCTGTCGAGAAGCTGCGCGTGCGAAGGGAATTGTGCCGACGGCTGAAAGCTGAGAGCTGATAGCTTTTTTGCCGCCGCCTTCATCTTTAAAAGCAACGCCGCACAGCTCTGCGTACAAGACGACTGACTCACCACAAACAACACCGTCGGCGTACGTTCGACGGCGCGCTGGAAGCGGAACCATGAAGTCAGCGGGATGCGGCGGGCGATTTTTGCCGGCACGTCGCCAAGATCGATCAGCACCAGCCCGAATCCGCCGCTCTGCAAGAGAAGATCGGTGACACGAAGCGCCTGCTCTACATGATTTTCGATTTGTTGCACGGCAAATTCTTTAGTGCCCTCTGTGTCTCTGTGTCTCGATGGTGAATTCGATTTTTTTCTGCTACACCGCACCCATAGCAATCTTTCAAACTGCACTCCTGCACTCGCGGCCGAAACCGGATCGAAGGCATCGCTCACATCCACCAAGGCGCAGGCTTCCTGACGCTGGGTTGCGGCAGCCAGGGTGGACAATAACAAGCTGGTGCAGCCGGAAGATGCTCCGCCAAAAATTTCGCTCAGGCAGCCGCGCGGCAATCCTCCGGCGAGCGCATCGATTTCGCGAATCCCGCACGAAACCATTTCCAGCGCCGGCCGCACTTCGAGCTGCGAGGCTGGAACCACAGCTGCCAGCATGGGATTTGCCGCCAGCCGTTCACGAATTTGCGCCGGCCACCTCTGGTCAAAAACGGCGTGAGGGTCTGCCTCCGCCGTCGAAAAAAGTGGAAAAGACGACATGAAACACCTCAGGTTTTCAGGGAACTAAATCAGGCAGGGCTCGGCCCGAGGCGAATGATATTCGCTTTTTATTCGCCACAAGAAATATTGCTCCCGGGCCGGAAGTTTGTCAAGAGACTACGGTAATAATTTTGAAGATGGCTCTCACGCGGGCCACAAAAGCCCTCATTCATGGGCTTTGTTATACTAACTTTCTCCTGTGGCGCTATCGTCTAGGGGTTAGGACGGAAGATTCTCAATCTTCAAACCCGGGTTCGATTCCCGGTAGCGCTACCAAATACATCTGCGAACGATCCACCAAATCCTGGGCTTGAATAGCTAGTTCTTCCCCGTTCAGATCTGATAATCGATGTCTTCCATGATCCGTTGCAGGGAAGCCGATAGCGGCTCAGAGGAAGCATCCGGGCCCTCGAGTTTCTGTACCCGCTCGCGCAACTTGCTGACTTCTCCGGCCACCGCCGCGAGCGCTTCCGAAAGCGGGTCGTTGATTTGCTTCGGATCGGTAATTACCACGCGTTCGCCGTTGCGGAAGATGATGTGTCCGGGAACGCCGACCACGGTCGAATGTTCAGGCACGCTGCGCAGCACGACCGAACCCGCGCCGATGCGGCAGTTTTTCCCCACCGTAATATTGCCGAGAACTTTCGCGCCCGTACCGATGACTGTGTTCTCTTCGATCGTGGGATGCCGCTTGCCTTGCTCTTTTCCCGTGCCGCCGAGCGTCACTCCTTGATACAGAGTGACGTCGTCGCCGACAATTGTCGTCTCGCCGATGACCACTCCCATGCCGTGGTCGATAAACAGGCGCCGGCCAATCTGCGCCCCGGGATGAATTTCGACCCCGGTAAGCAGACGCGCGAATTGCGACAGCCCGCGCGCCAGCAGCCGGACGCGATGTTTCCATAGCCAGTGATTGACGCGGTAGAACCAGACTGCGTGTAGTCCGGAGTAGCACAGGAACACTTCCAGGGTCGATTTGGCCGCGGGGTCCCGGTCACGAACCGTAGCCACGTCTTCGCGAATTAGGGCCACGAGGTGTGGCATGTTCAGGCAGCGAGCGCAGCCGTCGGAATCTGCAGGGCCTGGTCGCGCAGCGCTTGAAACAGGATACTCGTGAGATAGCGCTCGCCAAAATCCGGCAAAACAACGACTATCAGCTTCCCGGCGTTCTCCTTGCGCTGTGCCACTTGGAGCGCCGCTACCACCGCCGCCCCCGCCGAGATGCCGACCAGCAAACCTTCTTCTTTGGCGAGGCGGCGCGCCATCTGGATGGCGTCATCGTTCGTGACAGTTATAACTTCGTCAATATAATCGCGGCGCAGAATGCTGGGGACAAAACCCGCGCCAATGCCTTGAATCTTGTGCGGCGACGGTTTTCCGCCAGAGAGTACCGGGCTGTCCGCCGGTTCGACCGCAACTGCCTTGAACGATTCCTTCTTCGGCTTGATGTACTGGCAGACGCCGGTGATCGTTCCTCCGGTTCCGACCCCTGAAACCAGAATATCTACGCGTCCCTCGGTGTCGTCCCAGATTTCCGGCCCGGTTGTTTCGAAATGAATTTTGGGATTGGCCGGATTGTCGAATTGCTGGAGCATAAAGCCGTTCGGTGTCTTGGCCAGAATTTCCTCGGCTTTGGCGACAGCGCCCTTCATGCCGTTCGGACCTGGCGTCAGAACAATTTCCGCGCCGAAGGCGAGCAGCAGCACGCGCCGCTCCAGGCTCATGGTCTCAGGCATGGTGAGGATCAGCTTGTATCCTTTGACTGCAGCGACGAACGCTAGCCCAATGCCCGTGTTTCCGCTCGTGGGTTCAATCAGCACCGTTTTCCCCGGCTGAATTTTGCCGGCGCGCTCGGCTTCCTCGATCATGCTCACGCCGATGCGGTCTTTGACGCTGGCGCAAGGGTTCCGGCTTTCGAGCTTCGCGACCACCTCGGCTACAGATCCGTTCGTGACTTTGTTCAAGCGAACCAGCGGTGTGTGGCCAATTAACTCCGTGACGTCGTTTGCGATTTTCATAATTATGAGATTCCCTTCAAGCGAATTAGAGACGGCAATTCCCTTTCCTTATCGCCTGTCTGGATTCTCCACAAGAAATTGCGAAGGTGGATGAACCCAAGATGGTGCGTAATGTATCAAATGTGGACAACTGTGTCGCATTGCTGGCGGAATTCGAGGGACTGGTGAGCACCTATATCGTCTTTACCCGGGAGAAGACGCTCGATCAGCGCGAGTTGGACGTTTACATGAAAGAGGTTGGTGCGACCACAGCCGGCCATCCCATTAGAACTCTCGCCTTCTACGGGCGGCACGAAGACCTGGAAGGCAGTCCGACCGAGGGCACGGTGATCGTCGAGTTCCCGACTACTGAAGCGGCGAAGGCCTGGTACGAGTCTCCGGCATATCAAGAAGCGCGCGAGCATCGGTTCAAAGGAGCCAAGTATCGCGTCACTTTGGTAGAAGGAGTCTGATGGTTCGGAGTTGTTCGGTGTTCAACAACCAGCTAGTCGTATCCAAGGCATCGCTCACAGCGCGAACCGTATGCCACGCCCCAGCACGAAAACAAAAAAGGCTGAAGCCGCGCCAGCAAGAAGGATCAGCCAAACGCTGCGTTCGATGGCACCGTTCACTTCACTCTTGTCCGGATAGAGCGCGAAACGAGAGGGCACAAACAACAGCGCAACCCACGACGCGAGGATCGAAGCCGCTCCGGAGTGCAGTATCTCGATCCGTCCGCGTGGATCGAATAGCGGCCCCGCGCAGGCAATCAATCCGCCCGCGGCGCATAAAGTCACGAGAAGACGCCCGACGCGGGAGTGCCACTGCGGGGACTTCCCACTCACCACGAAGTGAAGTTCAGAAGCGATGAACGGGATGGCAGCGCGATAGAGCCCGAGTCCGACCACGAATAACAGCGCTTGCCAAAGCCAAGCAGGCTTCAGTCCGTCGACTAGCGCCATCGCATCTCCCCGGCCCGAAACCCCACACTTGATGAGATAGCCGAACTCCCAGAACAGGCTGAAGCACGCCGTGGCCCACAAAAAGAGCCTTAGCCTGGGAGCCGGGCCGCGAATCAATCGCTGGGTGAGAAGGCACAGGCCCGCCCAGGTCAAATTTCCCGCTGGCCCGCCGATATCAAAGAACCTCCAGTTCGGGCTCGGCAACTGGTGTTCATAAATCAGCCGGGTTGTAGTGAGAATTCCGGATCTGCCGCCGGCAATCAGCAAGCCCACGCCGTGTCCGACCACCTCATGGGCAATATCGGTGCAGATGAATGCCAGAATTCCAATCGCGGCAACGGTCATAACATCGTCCCGCGGCGTAGCATCCAGCGCAGCGGCAGTCTTAGAGTTCATGGCGTTGGATCAGTCTAAGCGAATTGCGTCTGTTCCGTTTTTGAAACAAAAACGCGTTTTGCTCCCGCTCCTGCCTCCCGACGTGCATAATTTCCCGATTTCTCCGATGTCACTTTTTTTGATCGCAAAAGGGGACGTATGAAACGGGGCGGATGGTTTACAACGGCGGTGCTCGCGGTGGCCGCAATGATCGGTCTGGCCGTGAACTCGGGCCGCAACGGCGGTAACGAAGCGCTTGGGAGCGGCTCAAACACAACGAACGCCGCCGGCAACGAGACGACCTCCGGTTCAGATCAGGCTGTGCAGAAGTCAGCGTGCAAAGAAATGCAACGTCGGCTCACGAACTTCCTTCCGGCCGAAGCGGTTCCTGCGCCCGGTTCTTGCTACGACGATCCCAGCAAAGAAACCAAGCTGACTGGGGATCAAGTCAAGCAGTCCAGTTCGCTGCGTTTCGTCCTGGCCACTTTTCCCGATCCAGTCCACACTCACTTTTCCTTATTATTTGACCGCGTTACTGATGCGTTGCAATACGCCGCGCAGGATGAAGACTATATCTACGATTCATCATGGCTGCCCTGGAGAGATAAACATCGACAGTACGATACTCTTTCCGATCAACAAACGGCGGACGGACAGCAATCGAGCCAAGAAAAACAGCCGGGGATTTTGGTTTTCCGCAAGGCCCTGCCCAGCAGTCCGCTGCGAACAGCCGCGGCCACCACGCCATCGTCGGTATACGACGAAGGCCTGGTGGTCTTCCTCGTTGGTGAGAATCCAACCGGCGGAATCGATCAGGATCAATTCAAGAATGCAATCGCATGGATCAGTGTCCTGCGCCCGCAAGGAACGGAAAGTAGTATCCGAATCCTCGGGCCGTACTTCTCGGGCTCGTTTCCGTCGCTGGAGCGGTTGCTCCTGGTTAGCGATGTTGCAAACTTTCTTGAGATTAACCGCTTGTCGATAACCCTTCCCACGAATGCCCCGAGTTCAACCCAGATTTCGCCGGTCAAAGTGTTCAGCGGAAGCACCTCTTCTTCAGACGGCATCGACTGGTTTACCGAATTCCTGAAAAAAAGCAGCTTGCATGGCCAGTTTTTGGCCTTTCAGGAAAATGACGATCTGGCCATCGCACGTTACTGTGCCTTCATAAAGGGCCGAGGTTACAGCACCACAAAACTGGCGATCGTATCGGAGGACGAAACCGCATACGGACTGCTCAGCGGCAATTCAAACTCTTCCCCACCGCTGCCCGAGTGTAATGAAAGACCCCGGGACGAATCGCCAGAGCCCAACGGCCCAATCTATCTGTACTACCCGCGCGACATCGCCTCGCTTCGTTCCGCGTATGGCCAACAAGCGTCGACCATTAACGGCCAACAGAACCGCGGCCAGCCCGTGCTTCCGGACGATCTGGCTGAGCCGAGCGACCGGGAACGGGATACGATTCGCGCCTACGGCGGAGGACAAAATCCCTTATCGCAGGAAGCCATACTGTTCGCCATGGCGAACTTGATGAAAGCCCACGATATTCAGTTCATCCTCCTGCGCAGTAGCAATACGCTTGACGAGATATTCTTGACCCGGTTTTTCAACCGGGTTTATCCGGACGCGCGCGTGGTGCTGACTCATGCCGATCTCTTGTTCCGCCGCAGCGCCGAAACTGCGGGCTTTCGTGGCACGATGATGCTGACCACCTATCCGCTGCTGACTTGGGAGCAAGATTGGACAGTTTATCCCCGAACCCGCCACCGCCATCGGATATTCCCCGAAAGCAGCGCTGAGGGAGTGTATATCGCTGGGCGGTATTTGCTCGATTCCGATAATCTCGCGCTGCCGGACGGTACCAAGGCCAATCCCCTGACCACCACCCCAGCCTCGGTTGTGATTCAAGATTACGGGCCGCCCCAGTGGTTGCGTCCTCAGGACCATGACATTCCGAGCCGGCCGCCCACTTGGATCTCAGTGGTGGGTTACGGACAACTTTGGCCGGTTGCGGTGCTCGATGAAAAAACGCTTTGTCTCAACCACGAAAGCAGCCTGCCTTTTGCGCATACCGACGCCTCTTACCTTCCGGCACAACTAACGCTGCCGCTGTTGACGATCATCATTCTAGGGCTCAGTGCGATCTGGTCCGTCTGGCACTTGTGCTGTTGCGCCGCCGGGTCGCGTCGTCCTACTCGCGATCGTTTGGCATCGGGATCGTTGGCATATTTCGCGCCGATGACGCCGCAGTCCAGTCTCCAAAAACACCGAATACTGATCCTTTTGGGATGCGTGATGGTCGCGTTGTGGCCCACCCTGCTGGCGAGCCTGTCGGGCGCGTTCTCTTCCGGGGGAGGAGCCTTTCGCCGGCTCTTTTCCAATTCGAGGTTTTTGCCTGGTGGTGGGTGCGCTCTCCTTATTGGCCCTTATTTGTAGTTGCCTGCGGTACATGTTTGTAGTTGCGATCAACCCGCATATTCTGCGCTGGATCGCCGTTTTCCTGCTGCTTGTGGGTGGATTAGCGTTCCTGTTTTATGTGACAATCACCGCCCAGCTCAACCCGGCAAACGATGTGGCCACTTATTGGCGCAGCTTGAATCTGTTTACTGGCGTTTCTCCCCTGCTTCCGTTGCTTTTTCTGATTGTTGGCGGCTATGGATGGTTCTGGTTCACGCTCGGGGGCATGGCCTTGTTCAATGACGATCGGCCACAGTTGCCAAGCCGCGAAGTTCTGAAGCCAATGCTGCGCGGTCTAAGTTGCGAAGACTGTGGAACTCCACTTGAAGCCGTCGCTACGCCGCTCGGCGGCAATTACATTTGGCGTATTCTCGTGTCGCTAGGGTTTGTTCTGCTTGTCGCACGGATCGTTCTGGGTGGTTTTACGCTGCGGAGTTTGGGAGCAGCTATCTCGGGGAGGGTCTTCTTCCTGTGGCTAAGTCTCTACACCGCTGTAATGCTGGCGGACGTTTGGCAGATGATGCGCACCTGGACACGTCTGCACCGACTGCTCATTTACCTCGATCGGTTGCCGCTGCGGCGGACGCTGGTCGCTCTCAAAGGATTTTCGTGGGGTTCCGTTTGGAAGATGATGAGCGGGAACGTGGTGGAGCAACGCTATCGACTTTTGGCCCGGCAGATGGAGAGTCTCCACCATCTTCAAAACCAAATGCGTGAAGAATCATTCGTCGATGAAGACTTGGAAAAAGCGATGGCGAACTGCGACGAGTGCCAGGGCAGATTCCTTGCGTGGTTCCAGAAGTTCTACGACAAGGACAAATTCGGCTACTACGGGGAGTCTGCAAACAAAGTCGCGCTTCGTTTTTCACAATTCTACCAAGGGTCGGAGTCAGGTTCGGAGGCCGGCTTTCTGGATCGGTTTGTGCAGTTCTACAAAAAGCAGGATGAATTTGGCAATATGAGACCTCTGGAAAACTATCAACTCGCCCTGTCCGACATGTCGGCCGCGGTGATGAATGGAATTTTGCTTCCAGGGTGGCAAAAGGAGAAGAAATCTCTGCTAAGTGGGCATAGAGAGTTCTCTAATGCCACTCCAGGCGAGTTGGTGCAGGCAGCAGAAGAATTTTTTGTATTGCTCTATCTGGGATTCATCCAAAATATCCTGGGCCGCATCCGGACCATGGCTTCGGGAATCTTTTTTGTTTTTATTGCGGCCACTCTGTGTGTGGCCAGTTATCCCTTCGATCCTCGTCCGGCATTGAGCGGCCTATTCCTCGCCGTGTTTGTCTTGCTTGCCACCGTCATCGTTTATATCTTTGCAGAAATGCACCGCGACGCGACGCTCAGCCGGATCACCGACACAAAACCCGGGGAACTGGGCGCTGATTTCTGGATCAAGCTAGTCACCTTGGGCATTGGCCCTGTACTGGGTTTGCTGACGGCGGTATTCCCTGAAATTGCCGGCTTCGTGACCTCGTGGATACAACCGAGCGTTCAATCGATCCACTGACCGCGCCAGGTTCGCGCAGAACCGCGCGGGTTCGCTTCCTCAGCAGAAACGAACCCCGGGTTCCGAGCACACCAGCTGGCAGTGATCAGGCAACTTTTCTCGGCGGTTTGAATTCCGGTGCCTGCCGGGTTCGAGGCATGGGCCAGACCAGAAAACTGGGCCTCTCATCTGCCGTGAAAATGACCTCAGTTCTCCTCCACGCCTCCAAACCCAATGCCACATCAAACGGATCAGTGCCGGCTTGAATCCTGCCGCGCCTGCTGTGTATCTCAACTATCTTTCTCTCGCTTTTTGCCATCTCCTCCTCCTGCAAATTTCCTGCTTGGCATTGCATCTCAGACGTTGCTCTTCCAGCCAATGGAGCGGCGGATGTTATGTGAGTGGTTGCGAGTTGATTGTCTCTTTAGTTCTTAGCTAGCACATCGACGCATAGAAAATCTGTGATTAGACAAAAAACTCCGCCCAGTTTAGTTCCGCGCGTAATATCAATTGAATCCGAGGATCGGATGCGGCGTATACGACTCCTCGAGAGCGGCGATTTCTTCTTTGGTCAGGTGCAGCGAAAGCGCTGCCACTGCGTCCGAAAGATGATTCGGCTTGGTTGCGCCAACAATCGGAGCGGAGATCGCAGGTTTGCTCAAAAGCCACGCTAGTGCGACTTGCGCACGCGATGCCCCGCGGCGGTCGGCAACCTCGCCCAAGCGGTCTATCACTTTTCGGTTCGCCTCTTCGGTTTGCGAGTAGAGGGTTTTGCCGAACTGATCGGTTTCGTAACGCTTGGTGGATTCGCTCTTCCACGGGCGCGCCAGACGTCCGCGCGCCAGTGGACTCCAGGGAATCACACCAATCCCCTCGGCCCGGCATACGCCCGTCATTTCTCGTTCTTCTTCGCGGTAAAGCAGGTTGTAGTGGTTCTGCATGGAAACAAAACGCGTCCAGCCATTCAGGTCGGCGAGATAGAGCGCCTTGGTGAACTGCCAGGCAAACATCGAAGAAGCGCCGATGTACCGGACTTTGCCATCTTTTACCACGTCGTGAAGCGCTTCCAGAGTTTCCTCGATCGGCGTTTCGTAATCCCAGCGGTGAATTTGATAGAGATCGACATAGTCGGTTCTGGAGGCGGCGCAGGCTCTGTTCCAATTCAAAAAAAATCGCTTTGCGGGAAAGCCCGCGGCCGTTCGGTTCGTCGCGCATTAGCCCGTGGACTTTGGTCGCGATTACAACCGCCTCACGCCGCAGATTGGCTTTCAGGAATTTTCCCAGCACTTCTTCGCTGGCTCCCGCCGAATAAACGTTTGCGGTATCAAAGAAATTGATTCCCAGGTCGAGGGCCTGGCGCAGAAAAGGCTGGCTTTCGCTTTCATTGAGTGTCCAGGCATGGCTTCCGGGCTTTGCCGCCCCGGTGGCCGGTGCCCCATAGCTCATACAACCAAGGCAGATTCGAGAAACTTTGAGTCCGGTTTTGCCGAGATTAACGTACTCCATCCTTCCTCCCATTTATGAAAAAACAGCAGTATTCCAAGCTTGGATACGGAGAAGACATTCGTGGTTTTTGATTTCCCGGACGGGGTCAAATATTCAATTAATCTTCGCGCAAGCTCGCACGCACAAGATAAATGTTGCACTGCTTCGATACGAAAATTGAGGTACCGGTGCCAGATGGTAACTATTGGTCACAACTAGGCGGCTTCTTAGGTAACCGAACCGCGTGATGCGGATCACCTCGCACTTGCGCAACGCGGGGCACAATGAAGTGGAGGGGAAGGGCAATGCTATTGGCGATCTTACTTACTTTGTTCTTTGCTGGTTTTCTGTGGTTTCTGGCGGGACACATGGGCAGCTCGGGAAGATGAGGCTCAGTGGATTTCATGTGCCAGGAAGCCCTGCTTAATATTACCTCGGTAATTTAGAAATTACCCTCGTCGTCCCCCACAATTCAAACATGCCGCCTGTGGGGACGGCGTCTGATGTCCAATGCATCATCCATACCGCCAGGCGCGGACTCATCGTTGCTGTGTGTTCGAGGTCTCTCGGTCAGCTACGCCGCGGGTGAGCTGCGGATCGAGGCATTGCGACGAATCGACTTCGATGTAGCGCCGGGCGAGATCGTCGGAATTCTCGGCGAATCCGGATCGGGGAAGAGCACGCTGGCGCTTTCGCTCCTCGGACTGCTGCCAGCGAACGCGAGTGTGGAAGGCTCGATCCTCTATTCCTCCGTTAAGAACGCCGCGCAAGAAGAACTTCTCCAGTTGAACGAAATACGATGGCGGAACATTCGCGGGGCGCGTATTTCGATGATATTCCAGGAGCCAGGGCTCTCCTTGAGTCCGGTCATGCGGGTCGGAGATCAAGTAACAGAAGTGCTGCAAGCGCATCAGCGGGAAGGGAAGCCAGGAAAGCAAAAAGTTCTCGACATGTTGCAGCGAGTGCGGCTGGGTGACGTTGAACGCATTTTTGACGCCTATCCTCACCAACTCAGCGGAGGGCAGCTTCATCGTGTGGCCATCGCCCAAGCGCTGATCTGCGGCCCCGAGTTGCTCATCTCCGACGAATCTACGCGCTCCCTCGATGTGACCGTTCAGGCCGAAATTCTGGACCTGCTCCGAAAAATCAATGGGGAGTTCGGGACGGCGATTCTTTTCATCACCCACAATCCGGCGCTGCTCGCCGGGTTTGCCGATCAGGTTTTCGTTATGTATGAGGGACGAATCGTTGAGCGAGGCAGGGTGTCGCGAGTTTTCCGACAGCCGGAACATCCATACACGAAAAAATTAATCTCGCTCGCGGCGAGATGCGCGGACGATCCACCCGGTGAAGCCGTGGCCGAGGGTTGCTTCACTTATGGTCATTGAACAAGCAACTCGATGCGCGGTAAAGCCGGCGCTGATGAAAGCCGCTGGCCTTAGCAAGCGATATGCGCAACGCCGTCCGTTTTCGCGAAAGAAATTCGTGATTGATGCGCTGGTGAACGTAGACCTGGAGATCGCGCCAAACTGTTTGACGGCGCTGGTCGGAGAATCGGGATCTGGAAAGTCGACATTGGCAGCGTGTCTGGCAATGCAGGAGAAGCCTGACGCCGGCGAAATCTGGTTTGAAGGACAAGAAATATCTCGTTTGAGTTCGGGGGATGCAGCTTCGCTGCGCGCCAAGATCCAAATGGTGTTTCAGGATTCGGCAGGGGCTTTGAATCCGCGCTTCTCGGCTGCAGAAATCATTGCTGAACCTTTGGAAGTTCAACGTATCGATCACGGCGCCGGGTTGCGCGAGCGCGTTTGCGAACTGATGGAAGAAGTTGGATTGTCGGCGGATTGGGCCGACCGGCGCCCGCTCCAGTTCAGCGGAGGGCAACGGCAGCGCCTGGCGATTGCTAGAGCGATTGCGCTGAAGCCGCGTTTCTTGATCCTGGACGAAGCGCTCTCCGGGTTGCGACCTGGCAACGCAGGCTGAAATTCTGGATTTGCTGCTAGATCTTCGGGCTACCCATGGCTTGACCTACCTGTTGATATCGCATGATCTCGGCCTGGTGAGGCAGATCGCGGATTTTGTCGCAGTTATGCAGAGCGGGAGAATCATTGAGCAAGGCATCCGGCAGCACGTTCTCGGCAATCCGCAGCACGTTCATACTCAAAAACTACTGAGAGCGGTTGGCAGGCTGGAAGCTTCTTTCCAGACCGCACGGGCCGGGGGAATGCGATGAAGTACCTCGAGCGCCGAATGGTACATGCCGCGCTGCTTTTGATCAGCGTATCGATTTTCTGTTTTCTATTGAGCGCTCTCGCGCCGGGAAGCTTCTTCGACGAGATGAAATTGAATCCGCAAGTTTCGCCTGCAACCGTTGCGGCACTGCGCTCGCAGTACGGACTCGATCAGCCACTGCCGATACGGTATCTCCGCTGGACGAAATCGGTTTTGCACGGCGAATGGGGATATTCGTTTGCCTATAACTCTCCAGTGCGAAGTCTGTTAATGATGCGGGCGCGCAACACTCTGCTACTCACGGTTCTCTCGACGGCGCTCGCGTGGCTTGTGGCTGTGCCTCTCGGTATTTGGGTCGCCAGTCGCCGGGGAAAATTGAGCGATCGTATCAGCATGGCCGGAACGTCTTTTGTGATTGCGGTTCCCGAAATCGTGCTGGCCCTCAGTCTTCTTTATGTAGCTGTTCGTTCGCACCTGCTCCCGGTCGGCGGAATGGTTTCGGCAAACTTCGATCACCTGAGCCCCGCCGCGAAGGCTAAAGACATGGCGATGCACGCCTTCGTTCCGGTCGCAGTTCTGGTATTGGCCAGCCTTCCGGTTTTGCTGCGCCACGTTCGCGCAAGCATGATTGAAGTTCTGCAAGCGCCGTTCGTCCAAGCTGCGCGCGGGCACGGAATCGGGCAAGTCAGACTGCTCTTCCGCTACGCACTGCCTGCGGCTGCAAATCCGCTGATTTCTCTCTTTGGATTGTCAGTTGCCGGATTGCTTAGCGGATCGCTTTTAGTGGAAGTCATCACTGGATGGCCGGGGCTGGGGCCGCTGCTGCTCGAAGCTTCGATGTCGCGGGACTTTTACGTTGTGATCGGAATTGTGATGGCTTCCACTTTTTTCATGGTTTTGGGCAGTCTCCTGGCAGACGTGATGTTGGTGATCGTCGACCCGCGGGTGAGAACGGACTGAAATGACGAAGAAACGAACAATTGTCACTGCTGTTATCGTTCTGGTTTCGTTTCATCTTGTCATATTGTTTGCAGGTTTCGTCGCGCCCAACGATCCAGAGAAACAGAACCGCGATTTTCCCTACGCCCCACCGACCCATATTCACTTTGTCGATTCGCGCGGTGGGCTGCATGTGCGTCCGTTCGTTTTTCAAATTGCTTCCGCTCCGGACAGCCTGTATCAGTACGAAGAGTTGCGCGCCCGTGAGTATTCAGTGAGCCTTTTTGTCCGCGGACCTAAGTACAAAATCGCGGGCATCTCGTCGCAACTGCATTTATTCGGCGTGGACGCTCCAGCGCAGGTTTTTCTCGCGGGCACAGACAGCTACGGTCGCGATCAATTCTCAAGAATTCTTTATGGCGGGCAAATGTCGCTGGCGGCGGGGCTGCTCGCAACCGGCATTTCGTTGTTTCTCGGCATGATCGTCGGCTGTCTTTCAGGATTCTATGGAAGCTGGATCGACGAATCGTTCATGCGCCTGGCCGAGCTCTTTCTCGTTTTGCCCTGGCTTTATTTGTTGCTCGCAGTGCGGGCATTTCTGCCGCTTCATATCACCCCCGCCCAAACTTTCTTTCTTCTGATCGGGGTCATTGGGACCATCGGCTGGGCGCGGCCCGCGCGGTTGATTCGGGGGATCGTGCTGAGCGCCAAATCACGGAAGTATGTGGCCGCGAGCCGCGGCTTTGGCGCATCCGATTTTTACATTCTGCGGCGGCACGTCTTGCCGCACACCTATGGAGTTCTGCTGACGCAAGCGGCGCTGCTGGTGCCGCAATATGTGCTGGCGGAAGTAACACTCTCGTTTTTCGGCCTGGGGCTGAGTGAACCCACGCCGAGTTGGGGAAGCCTGCTGGCGAACCTTCAGCAATACAACGTGATGGTTTCGTACTGGTGGATGTTCGCTCCAGCGCTGGCCCTGGTGATTGTCAGTTTTGGTTACTTCAACGTGGCGAATGCAATTCATGAACAATTACAATCTGCTTCAACCTAGAAATTCGGCTCGCAGGATGAAGATGCATCCTTGGATGGTTAGCGCGGCATTGTGCTTCGCCTGCAGCCTGACCTGCTTTGCATCCTCCGTTTCTCAACCTCCGCAGCGCGGCGAAGAGGTACAAGTTACCGCCAATGAACCCGGCCGCTATGGTGGCACGCTCGCGATTGCGCAACGCAGCGAACCCAAGACGTTGAACCCGGTGACTGCTGCGGATGCGCCGTCGCGCGAAGTCATTGGACGATTGAACGCCGACCTGATTCATATCAACCGCGCGTCACAACAAACCGAACCCGCGCTCGCAAAATCATGGACGGTTTCAAGAGATGGCCGCGTATTCACTCTAAAACTCCGGCGCGATTTGCGTTTTTCCGATGGCCAACCATTCGATGCCGATGACGTTGTATTTTCATTCCAGGTTTATCTGGATGAGAAAATCCACTCTCCGCAGCGCGATCTGCTGGTGGTCGGTGGAAAGCCCATCGAAGTTCAGAAAATCGATCAGTACACCGTCCGCTTTACTCTGACACAACCGTACGCAGCCGCAGAGAGACTGTTCGACAGCCTCGCGATGCTGCCCCGGCATTCGCTCGAGGCCGCGTATAAGTCCGGCAACTTCGCGCAAACCTGGCCCCTGACCACCCCGCCCTCGCAGATCGCGGGCATGGGCCCATTTCGCGTGAAGGAATATGTCGCCGGGCAGAAAATCGTGCTGGAACGCAATCCGTATTTCTGGAAAGTAGACCGGAGCAAAAATCGTTTGCCCTACCTCGACGAGATTGTTTTTCTATTTGTCGGCAACGAGGACGCGCAGGTACTTCGCTTTCAAGCCGGCGATACAGGCGTCATCAGCCGCGTGAGTGCAGAAAATTATTTGCTGCTGTCGAAGGACGCCTCCAGCCGTGAAATTGAATTGTTCGATCTGGGGCCGAGCCTCGAGTACAACTTTCTGGTCTTCAACCTCAACGACCTCAAAGGCAAGAACGTGGACAGCCTCGCTTTCAAACAACAGTGGTTTGAAGATGTCCGTTTCCGGCAGGCGGTTTCGTCCGCGATCGATCGCGAAGGCATCGTCAAGCTTGTTTATGCCAACCGGGGCGCGCCGCTGTGGGGAAATGTAAGTCCCTCGAATAAATTCTGGGTCGATCCGTCGTTGCCTCACCCGGCCCGATCGCTCGATCACGCACGCGAACTGCTGAAATCGGCAGGTTTTTCCTGGCGAGGCGATGGCCAGCTGCTCGATCGTCAGGGCCGGCCGGTGGAGTTTTCAATCATTACCAGCTCTTCGAACGCGCAACGCAGCAAGATGGCGACGATCATTGCAGATGATCTCAGCAAGCTGGGAATGAATGTTCACGTCGCGCCGCTGGAATTCCGGGCGATGCTCGACCGCGTTTTTCAGACTTACGATTACGAAGTCGCGATTATGGGCCTGGGCGGCGGCGACGCCGATCCGAATCCCGAGCTGAATGTCTGGTTGTCCAGCGGCGGCACGCATCTCTGGCATCTTGGCGAATCGAAGCCCGCCACCGATTGGGAGTCGCAGATCGACAGCTTGATGCAGAAGCAGATGGTGGAACTGAAGTACAAGCAGCGCAGAGAGCTTTACGACCAGGTGCAGGAGATCGTTGCGACGGAGGTTCCTTTCGTGTTCCTGGCCACGCCCGACATCCTTGTGGGAGCGAAGAAGAGTCTGGCGAATTTTCAGCCCGCCGTGCTCGAGCCGACTGCGCTTTGGGATGTCGAAGAGCTCTATTACGTTTCCAGTACAGGTTCCTCCGCCGGTGGAAAATGAACACCGCAGCGGCAGTCGCGCGCGAAGTAGCCTGGTCGGACGAACGTCTGGTTCGCGAATGTTGCAATGGCAATCAAGCCGCGTGGGCTGCGCTGATCGACAAATATAAGAACCTGATTTTTTCGGTTCCGATCAAGTTCGGACTTTCGCGCGACGATGCCGCTGACGTTTTTCAAGCAGTGTGCGTTGAACTGCTCGCCGGCCTCGACAGACTGCGCGAGCCGAAAGCGCTTCCCAAATGGCTGATGCAAACCAGCTTTCATCAGTGTTTGCGCTGGAAAAAAGACCGGCTAAATCTGGCAGACAATCTCGATGAAATTGAAGAAACGCCCCAAGCCAGCGGCAATCTGCCGGAGGAAATGCTCTTTCAACTGCAGCGCGAGCAAAGCGTGCGCGACGCGATCTCCGCTCTGCCGGACCGCTGCCATCGCATGGTGGACATGCTTTTTTTTGAAGACCCGCCGCGCCCTTACGAACAAGTTGCCAAAGACCTCGGCATCGCCACCGGATCGATCGGCTTCATCCGCGGCCGGTGCCTGAAGAAAATGCGCCAGCTACTGGAAGAGAAAGGATTCCAGTGAACGCGCCTCGCCGGCAAACCGACCAGGAATTGCTGCTCAAAAAACTGCTCGCGCTCGGGGACATCGCAGCTCAGCGGGATTTTATAGTGCGTAACCCGGCGTTGCTCGACCCTGAGTTGGTTGCTCAACTTGCCGATCAGGTGCGAGAGCAGTTGCGGGTCGACGTTGCGCACGCCTTGCACTTGGCCGATACTGCCGTGCTGCTTGCAGATAAGCTCACGGACAACGAATCCCGCGCCCGCGCTTTGCGCGCCAAAGCGAATGTGCTTTATTCCAAGGGCGAGCACGCTGCGGCCGTCGAGTTACATGAGAGAGCCGTGGCACTGTTCGATGCAGCCGGCAATCAGAATGAAATCGCGCGGACACTAAGCGGCTCCATTCAGCCCATGCTGCTCATTGGAGATTACAAGCGGGCTTTCGCGGCGGGCGAGCGGGCGCGCAAGATTTTTGCCGATGCCGGAAACAGCTGGCGTCTCGCGCGACTCGAAATCAATATCGGAAACATCTACTACCGCCAGGACCGCTTTGCCCAAGCATTGGCCTGCTATGAGCGCGCTTATCAAGGACTGCCCGAAGAAAAAGACTCCGAGGGAATCGCCGCTGTTCTCAGCAATATCGCCACTTGCTGCATTAGCCTGAATGAGTTTGCCAAGGCGCTTGAGGCCTATCAGCGGGCCCGCCAGTTTTGCGAACAGCACGGCATGAAGCTGCTGGTGACGCAGGCCGACTACAACATTGCGTACCTTTATTACTTACGGGGGGAGTACAGCCGTGCGATCAAGATGCTGCGGGCCACGCGCATCAGCGCCAAAGAAATCGGCGATGCCTATCACCACTCGCTCTGCAATCTGGATTTGTCGGAGCTTTATCTCGAATTAAATCTCAGCGCTGAAGCCGCCGACCTTGCGCAGCAGGGGTATGAAGGATTTCGCAAGCTGGGCATGCAGTACGAAAGCGCAAAGTGCCTGGCATTTTCCGCCATGGCCGCCAGCCAGAGGGGCCGCGCCTTCGAGGGTATCAAGCTGTTCTCCGAAGCGCGCGAGATGTTCGTCAAAGAAAAAAATCAGGCGTGGCCATCGCTTATCGATTTATACCGTGCCTTGGTCTTTTTCAACGAGGGCCGATATTTTGAAGCACGCCGGTATTGCGACGAAGCACTGCAATCTTTTCTGGCCCTGAAGTTGACGAGCAAAGCAGCAATGGCGCAACTTCTATTGGCACGAATTGCTCTAAAGACCGAAAATGCGCCCGAAGCCTTTGAGCACGCCAACGCGGCGCTGCAGCAAATCGAGCAGTTGGGCTCGCCGGTTCTTACTTACCAGACCCATCTTCTTCTCGGAAACATTCACTCAGCGCGAAGAGAGCCGGCCCAGGCTTATGCCGCTTATCAGAATGCGCGCAAGGCGCTCGAGACGTTGCGCGGCAACCTCCGCGGCGAAGAACTGAAGATTGCCTTCATCAAGAACCGCCTCGAAGTCTACGAAAATCTCGTGGAACTGTGTCTGGCGGGGCAGAGCCAGCCGGCTGCGGAAGAAGCGTTCACCTACATTGAAGAAGCGAAATCCCGCAGCCTGATGGACTTGTTCGTCCGGCCCGCACCCGCGGTTACAGAAAGAACATCGGGGCAGAGCGATCTCGTCCGTTCTATCCGCGATTTACGCGAAGAACTCAATTGGTATTACAACCTGATCGAACGCGAACAGCTGCAACCGGAAAAGCAGAGTCCCGACCGGATCGCCGGACTTGAGAAACAAGCGCGGCATCGCGAAAAAGAGCTGGCGAGAATTCTGCGGGAAGCGACCGAGTCGGAGGCATCGCAGGCCGGCTTGCAGACTCCCACCCATGTGCCGATAGCGACCATCCGCGCGGCCATTTCCACCGATACCATGCTGGTCGAATATTTCCGCGTCCGCGACCGAATTCTGGTTTGCCTGCTCGGGAACGAGACCGTCGAGATCCTTCCGGTCACGATAGAAACAAGGATTGCCGAGTTGCTGCGGCTGCTGCAGTTCCAGCTTTCAAAATTTCACCTGACGCCGCAATATCTCGAAACTTTCCAAGATTCGCTGGCACAGGCGACGCAGGCGCATCTTCGCGAGTTGTACGACGAACTCATCGCCCCGATAGCCCTGCAACTAAAGGCCAAACACCTCGTGTTCATCCCGCACGGACTCCTGCACTACGTGCCGTTTCACGCGCTGTTCGACGGTTCAAAATACTTGATCGACGGATACACCGTTTCCTATTCGCCGAGCGCCAGCATCTACGCGCTGTGCCAGGGGAGAACCGCGAATTCCGGCGGAACATCCCTGGTGTTCGGAATTCCCGATCAACTGGCGCCGGCAATTCTCGACGAGGTCCAGGCGTTGACGGGAGTCTTGAATCAAGCCGAGCTTTTCGTCGGTTCGAAACGCGACCGAAGAATTGCTGCGCCGCAAAGGGCCCGGAAGCCGGCTGATCCATATCGCAACTCACGGACGTTTTCGGCAGGATAATCCGATGTTTTCCGCCATCCGGCTGGGCGATTCTTTTCTCAGCTTGTTCGATCTTTACCAGCTGCATCTGCCGGTTGAACTGATTACCTTGAGCGGCTGTTCAACCGGTCTTAACGTGGTAGCGGCCGGCGACGAATTGATCGGCCTCGCTCGCGGCCTGCTGCACGCCGGCGCGCAGTCCCTGATTCTCAGCTTGTGGGACGTGCACGACAAAAGCACCGCACAGTTTATGACCTCGTTTTACCGCCGCTTGCAGCAAGGGGACGCCAAGGCGGCCGCACTGCGCTCCGCCATGCTCGACCTGCGCTCAAGCTATCCCCATTGTTATCAATGGGCTCCGTTTATTCTCGTCGGCAAGTCCTGAGCTCCGAAATTTTTTCAATCTACCCTATATTTTTCGCCGCCCTTAGTGCCCTTACTCCATGAGTACCAAAACTGGGCGGCGACCTCAGTTCTGGGAGGGATGAGTGAAGCATTTCAGCGAAGAAGTTTGGGCCGATTTCGCCAGAGACCTGGTTTCGCCGGAGGCGCGGCTAGAAATGCAGGAACACGTCGACAACGGTTGCAAGGAGTGTCACGCAGCGCTTGAGCTTTGGCACAGCGTAGTCGCGATTTCGAAGCAGGAAAGCGTTTTCACTCCTCCGGCAGACGTCGTCAAAGTCGCGAAGAGCCAGTTTGCCGTGGCAATGCCGCATGTGAGTTCGGGCGTACGGCTGGTGTTTGATTCGATGTTGCAGCCAATGACGGCGGGGGTTCGGGGATCGGTTGCAGCAAGACAGTTTCTTTACGAGACCGACGATTTTTACATCGATCTGCGCCTCGAGCCGCGCCCCCAGGAAGACCGCGCCTGCGTCGTTGGGCAAGTCTTGAGCCGGACCGACAAACATGCGGCCGAGGGAGTGGCGGTGCGGGTAAAGGAAGGCAAGCAGCCGATTGCCCAAACTCAGACTAACCGGTTTGGCGAGTTTCAACTGGAATTCGAGGTAGCCAGCGGAATTTATATCGCGATTGCTCGTGGCCAGAACGACGAGATTGTGCTGCCAATTTATGGCGTACATGTTAAGGCCAAGGAATCAAAGGACTTGGACTAGGTGGTCATCTGGGGTGCATTCGCGGCTGAGGGTCACCAGTCCAGAATTACTGCTGTAAGTGTTGCGAATCTAAGCGTTTTTGTAGACTCGACCGAGTAACGAAAGCTTACACGCCCGGTCAAAAGGGGTTGTTAAAGATGAGAACCAGTCAAGTTGGAAACGTGAACCTCCGCCACTTAACCATGCTGCGAGTATTCGTCGCTCTGTTCTTGCTGGGGTGCTTTGGAGCGCAAAGTCTGCCAGCGCAGAATTCGCCGGCGACATCCCAGACGCAAACCCGCCTGGTGGTGAGAGACAATCTGGGTCTCAACGGGATTCTGAACCTCTGCGGCCTACTGCGCTGTTCGACGGTCGAACCGCTGGGCGATCCGCAAGGCCAGCTCTTCATGATTCAACTTCCGCCTGCCCTTGCGCCGCTGCTCTCGCTTCTGAACCTCAACGTGCTCGGGCTGGTTGACGTCGAGGTCGACCAGGTCGTGCAGACCGAGGGTGCCACCGTCACCTCGACGCCCGCGTACTTCTACGACCGCACGCCTTACAACTATTATGGAACGTCGGTATGGCACGGCTATGTATTTCAGACCGGCAATCAGCTGATTCGCACCAGCGCCACGCAATCGGCCTTCAACACAGCCGGATCTGGCGTTGTGGTCGCGGACATCGACACGGGTGTCGATCCGAACCATCCCGTGCTGCAAGGTTCGTTGTTGCCGGGTTACGACTTTACCCGCAACCAGAGTGGCGGTTCGGAAATGAGTGATGTCAGCCAGTCCACGGTTGCGGTCCTCGACGGTGGCCAGACGCAGACGGCGCAGGTCAGCCAATCCACCGTCGCGGTTTTGGATCAGTCGACTGTCGCTGTGCTCGATGGAAATCCGCAATACTCGGCTTTCGGTCACGGAACCATGACCGCCGGCATCATTCACTTGGTGGCTCCTCAAGCCAAAATCATGCCGTTGAAGGCATTTCAGTCGGACGGGACCGCCTACGACTCCGACATTCTGCGCGCTGTTTATTACGCAGTGGGCAACGGCGCCAAAGTCATCAACATGAGTTTCAACTACTCCAGCTATTCGCAGGAACTGGCGAATGCTGTCAATTACGCCACGCAGAATGGCCTGATCTGTGTCGCGGCCGCCGGCAATAGCGGCGAGCAGACGGTGGTTTATCCCGGCGGTTTGAAAAACGTCATCGACGTAGCTTCCACCAGCAACCTCGATACGCCTTCGACTTTCTCCAATTACGGTGCGCCGCCGGTGTGGCTGGCGGCTCCGGGCGAAGGCGTAATGACGACGTATCCCTTCGGCACTTACGCCGCAGGCTGGGGAACGTCGTTCAGCACGCCGTTTGTCACCGGAACCACGGCGCTCATGGTCGCTCTGCAAACCGCCAATCTCAACTCCGGAGTCAACTCCGGACTTTCCCTCTCACTCGGCGGATTGAATCTTTCGCTCTCGCTACAGGGAGGCCTGAACACTCCGAGCTGGGAGCCGCAAGCTGCAAACGCTCTGGCCCACGCCGACCAGATTTCGGATCCGCAGATGGGCAAGGGCCGCCTGGACACCTATCTTGCCACGCAGGCTTGGAGCAACAGCCTGGGGCTGAACTAACTCGCACGAGGGGCAACGATGCAAGGCTTAGTGAACCCATCTCGGGCCGTCATTTCCGAAGGATTTGACGGCCTGAGAATCAAGGAACTGGAAGAGCAGCAGCGGGCGCTGCTCAAGTCGGTAATTTGCGGGTTCAATCAACTGCTCGATCTCCGCGATCTGGGAACCGGAATCCACAGCACCCGTCTCGCCGAGTGGGCGGTGCGCGTCGCAAGGAGGCTGGGGATCCCGGAGGCCGAGCTCTACCAGATTGAAGTCGCCGCCCTATTGCACGATATCGGCAAGATCGGAATCCCCGACGCGATCCTGAAAAAAGAGGGAAAGCTGACCGACGAAGAACGGGCGTTGATGAACAAGCACCCGGAATACAGTTGGTCGATCTTGCGGCTTTATCCCGGCCTCGACAAAGCCAGTCTTTACGCGCTACACCATCACGAGAGCTACGACGGAGATGGATACCCGGCCGGTCTGAAGGGCAACGAAATTCCCATTGGTTCGCGAATCGTGTCGGTCATTGACGCCTATGACGCGATGATCTCGAATCGCTGCTATCGCCAAGGCATGCCGCACCAAGAGGCGCTCCGGCGGCTCAGCGCCGGCGGAGGCGCGCAATTCGATCCCGCTGTCGTGCAAGCCTTTCTTGAGATCGCCGATCGCGACGCCGCCGAGGTCTTTGCCGCCGCCGGCGCCAGTCCCTCAGCGATTATCTGATCCACCGAACTACGGATGGCGCTTTCCCAACCCCGCTAATCTTGCCGCGCCGTCCCTGCCCTAGGGAAACCGCGGCGCAGCAGCCGAGCACCCTTGCAGATAACTCCGCCTGCCGACCCGCCGCTCTTCCAACCATGCATCTGTTCGCACAGTGAACTTATTAGAACGTCTTCGAGTCCACGGGATCGTACCAACCTGGGCTGGGTTGCGATTCGGGAGATTCCACATCACTCCAGCTTCTGCAGGATTCCGGGAATTGAAGCTGATCGAGCGACTGATTGAAGAGATCGTGACTCGTTGCCTGTAAGCCGAGCCGGCGCAGGTGGGCAGCCTGTCGGTCGGCGGTAACCACCCTGAAGTAAAGCAAAGCCACATCTCGCCGAAGAAGTTCGTGTAGGCCCCGGTTCGCCGACGCGCCGCTTGCGGTTATCCCTTCTCGGAGGTTTGAGAACTTCTATGCGCCCTCGACTATCGATTGCCGTTCCAGCGGTTCGAGCCACTCCAGTTCCGGGAAAACGACGGGCGGAATTTCAGCGTGTGCTCCGACTGCTTGTTAGCTTGGCGTTAACCGCAACCGCAGTTGCCCAGCAGGGAAACAAAGACCTCAGTGACGCCAGTCTGGAAGAACTGAGCAACATCCAGGTTTACAGCGCCTCAAAGCACATGCAAAGCACGCACGATGCGCCGTCCTCCGTGACTGTCGTTACGGCTGACGAAATTCAGAAATATGGGTACCGCAATCTGGCTGACATCCTGCGCAGCGTGCCTGGCTTCTATGTCACCTATGACCGCGATTACACTTTCGTCGGGGTGCGCGGATTTGGACGCCTGGGAGACTGGAACAGCCGGATCTTGTTACTCATCGACGGCCATCGCACCAACAATAATGTTCTTGGCCAAGCCATGATGGGAAATGAGTTTCTGGTGGATGTGGACATGATCGAACGGGTAGAGATTGTCCTCGGGCCCCAGTTCTTCTCTCTATGGCGCCAATGCTTTTTTTGCGGTCATCAACGTGATTACCCGCAACGCTCAACAGGTGAAGGATTGGGAACTTTCTTTTCAAACCGGGAGCTTTGGCACCTATGAAGGACGGGCCACTTATGGCCACCAATTTCAGGGTCTGGGAGTTCTTCTGTCCGGCACTTTCTATGACAGCCAGGGGCAAACGCTCTTCTTCCCACAGTTCGACACTCCCGCCAACCACGACGGCATTACCAGTGACACCGACTACGAATCCTATAAACACATCCTGGCCACGCTTACCTTTCACGGGTTCACGCTTCAGGGATTGTTTAGCACCCGCGACAAGGGCGTTCCCACAGCCTATTTCGGCGCCGTATTTAACGACCCGAGAGACTACAACATCGACAGCCATCAGTACATCGATCTGGGCTACCAGCATCTGATTGGAAAATGGCAACTGGACACCCATACCAGCTATGACCAGGCTCGCCTGCAGGGGCCGGTTCCGGAAGCACCGCTCGGAGCCGGTGACCCGATTGTGCTGAGCACGTTTTCATTTCGCGGAAACTGGTGGACCGAAGAAGCCCGGTTGAGCCGCGATCTGGGGGAGCGAAATCACCTTACATTCGGGACCGAGATCAGAGACAACCTGCGCCAGGACCAGGGTGATCTTCTGAACCCTCCCAACGTATTTACGCAAGACCTCAATACCTCGCTGATAGCAGCCGTCTATGCTCAGGATGAACTCGCTATCACCAGCCATCTCACTTTCAATGCGGGTCTGCGATTTGACCATTATTCCACCTTTGGTGGAACCACCAATCCGCGGCTGGCGCTGATCTACCGGCCCACCCAGAAAACCGCACTGAAGCTGCTATATGGCAAGGCTTTTAGCGCCCCGGACGTTTATCAAATCACTCCCGACTTCGGGGCTTTTTACGATGACAATCTCAAACTCCAGCCCGAGCACATTCAGAGCCTGGAGGGTCGAGTCGAACAAGGGCTGGGGCAGTACTTTCAGCTCGCTGGCGGCGTCTATTCCAACCGGATTACGGACTTGATTTCTCTGGTTGAGATTCCCTCCAATGAAAACTTCCAGTACCAGAATGCGGGTAGCGCGCAAGCCACCGGAATGGACGTTGAATTCAGTGGACGCGCCCCCAGCGGCCTGCAGGGCAAGGCCAGCTTCGAGTATGTGGACGCGCACGACGACGGTGCCGGAAACCCTCCGCTGGATAATTCCCCGCGCCAGGTGGCGAAATTGAATCTGATGGTTCCACTGTTTCAGCAACGGGTGTTTGCCAGCGCCGAAGGCCAGTTCCTGGGAAGACGACTCACCCTGCTGCAGGATTCCTTGAGCGGCTATCAAGTCTTCAACCTTACCCTGCTGGGACACACGGTGGGCAAACACCTGGACGTGTCGGCCAGCGTCTTTAATGTTCTCGACAAGAAATATTTCGACCCTGGCCGTCCGGAAGACCCGGAAGATGCCATTCAGCAGGATGGGAGAAGCTTTCGGATAAAACTCACGGCCAGGTTTTGAAACAACGTGACGCGACCCAAGGCATTGATAGACGGGGAGTCGTTGGTTAGCGGGACTCCAGACACCCAGGCACGCAAGCCCTGTGCGAGAGCGGTGTGAGTGTGGATCTGAGCCCTGGGAGAAGTTGAGGACATGCCGAGTCCAAAGCGAGTTCTGCGGGTGCTGGGCGTGGTCGTGCTGTTCCTCGGCGGCATGCGGGCACAATCCCCGACAATTGGCGAATATCAAGTCAAGGCGGCCTTCTTATACAACTTCGCCAAGTTCGTCGAGTGGCCGCCGAGTGGCTTCTCCGATGCCTCGGCGCCACTTCGCATCTGCGTTTACGGGCAAAACCCCTTCGGCCAGGAACTGCGCAATATCACCAACGAAAAGAGCGTAAACGGGCGCAAACTCCAGGTCGATGAGGTGGTCGATCTGCAGGTGGCCCGCGCGTGCCACATCCTCTTTATCGCGTCCTCAGAAAAAGCGCAACTGAACCGGATTTTTGAAGGTATGCGGGGAGCCGATGTTCTCACCGTGGGCGACACCAAAGGTTTCGCCGAACTGGGCGGGATCATCAATTTTGTTCTTGAAAACAACCGGGTGCAGTTCGAGGTAAACCACAAAGCAGCGGAGGCGGCCGGACTCAAGATCAGTTCCAAGCTGTTGAATATAGCGAAATTTGTTATCGACTAAATGCGGTAGGAGTAACTTCGATGCGTCATTTTGGGGATTTGTCGATCCGCCACAAGCTGACCGCGCTGTTCATGGCGATCAGCGGCTTCACCGCCTTGGCGGTTTCCTGCTCCATGGCCACGTATGAGGTGCTGACATTCAAACACACCGTTGCCCAGAACCTGGCGGTGCTCGGCGACGTTCTGGCCGGCAATAGCACGGCTGCCCTGACTTTTCACGATGCCGAATCGGCACGAGACGTTCTGAAAGCCCTGCGGGCCGAACCCGACGTGACGGCTGCCTGTATTTATACCTCCGATGGCAGACCCTTCGCCACCTATGCGCGGGATGCAAAAGACTCAGCCTTTACCCCACCGTTACCGCAAACCGAGAGCACCCGGTTCGAAAACGGTAATCTGATCCAGTTTCGAAAAATCGTGCTTGCCGGGGAGACGGTGGGCACGCTCTACCTCGAATCCGATCTGAAAAGGCTGCATTTGCGAATGCGGGCCTATGCCTTCAGCTTCGTAGTGACGCTGCTGGTCACGTTCTCCCTGGCTTTCCTGCTGGCCTCGCGCTTCCAAAAGCCCATTTCTGAGCCTGTTCTTAACTTGGTAGAGACCACCAAAGCCGTTTCGGGTCAGGGCGACTACTCGATCCGGGCGGAAATCCTCAGTCGTGATGAATTCGGCTTGTTGGCCACCGAGTTCAACGGCATGTTAGAGCAAATTGAATCGCGCGACTTGGAACTACAGCAGCACCGGGAGAACTTGGAGGAGCAAGTGGCTCATCGCACCGGTGAGTTAGTAACCATGAATACACAACTTACCGTGGCCAAGGAGGCGGCCGAAGCGGAGATCAGCGAGCGCGAGCGGACGGAAAAGGATCTTCGGCTGACGCAATTCTCGCTGGAGCATGCCTCGGACGCCATACATTGGGCGAACTCGCAAGGCCGTATCGTCTACGTCAACAAGGCAACCTGCCGCGCCTTGGGACGTTCCCGCGAGGAGCTTCTTTCGCTATCGATTCCGGATATGAATCCGCTTTTCCCGAATGAAGGGTGGGGGGCGATCTGGGAGGAGATCAAGGAGCAGGGCACCATGACCTTTGAAACCCAGCTCGGAACCAAACAGGGGGAAGTTTTCCCGGCAGAGATAACCATCAACTTCATGGAGTTCGATGGGAAGGAGTACGCTTTCGCCTGCGCGCGCGACATCAGCGAGCGTAAGCGGGCGGAGGAAGAGATTCGAGAGAGCAGCGCACTGGTAAAGCTAATTTTGGATTCTATCCCGGAGGCAGTTTACGGTATCGACATGCACGGAAACTGCACTATGTGCAATCCCTCGTGCCTCCGCCTGCTGGGTTACCAGGACTCCTCGGACCTGCAGGGCAAGAACATGCATGAATTGATGCACCACACTCGAATGGACGGAACGCCTTATCCCATCGAGCAATGCCACATCTACGAAGCCTTTCAGCGTGGAGCGGGCACCCATGTGGATGATGAAGTCCTGTGGCGCCGCGATGGCACCAGCTTTCCCGGCGAATATTGGTCTCGTCCCATGAATCGCGACGGACATGCAATCGGGGCGGTGGTGACCTTCGTCAACATTTCCGAGCGCAAGGCCGCCGAGCGGGTGTTGCGAGAGGCCCGCGAGGCCGCCGAAGCGGCCAGCCGCGCGAAAAGCGAATTTCTCGCCAATATGAGTCACGAAATACGCACTCCCATTAACGGCATTATGGGCATGACCGAATTGGCTCTGGATACAGATCTGAACTCCGAACAGCGGGAATACTTGAGCCTGGTGAAATCTTCCGGCGAGTCGCTGTTGTCGGTGATCAACGACATTCTGGATTTCTCCAAGGTGGAATCGGGCAAGCTGGATCTGGAGACGATCGAATTCAACCTTTACGACTGCGTGGGCGAGACCATGAAAGCCCTGGCGGTGAGGGCTCATCAAAAGGGGCTGGAAATGGCCTACGATGCCGATCCAGAAGTGCCCGCGCAACTGCTTGGCGATCCCGGACGCCTGCGGCAGATTCTGGTCAACCTGGTGGGCAACGCTATTAAGTTCACCCAACAGGGAGAAGTGGTAGTCAGTATCGAAACCCTCTCGCAGGACGCGGGAGGCATTGAGCTCCATTTCCAAGTGAAGGACACCGGCATTGGCATCCCTCCGGAGAAGCAAGGACTGCTGTTTAAAGCCTTCTCGCAAGCGGACAGCAGCACCACGCGCAAATACGGCGGCACCGGCCTCGGCTTGGCCATCTCGGCCCGCCTGGTGGACTTGATGGCAGGGAAGATCTGGTTGGAGAGCAGCGAAGGTAACGGGAGCACCTTCCATTTCACTGCGCGCTTTGCGGCGGCCGAGGTCAAGGCCCAACCCGCTGCCCCTGCACTCGAAGCCGAGTTGCAAGGTCTTTCGGTGCTGGTGGTCGACGACAATGAAACCAATCGACGGATCCTCTGCGGAATGACGCGGGGATGGGGGATGAGGCCGTGCGCGGTGGAAAGCGGTGTTATGGCAATTGCCGCTCTCGAGACGGCACAGCAAGAAAAAGATCCCTTCCGGCTGCTCCTGATCGACGGCCATATGCCCGGCATGGACGGGTTCGAATTAGCGGAAAGGATAAAGAAGGGGAGGGTGCGCAATGCCACCATCTTGATGTTGACATCCGGCGGACCGCCCGGTGAAGCAGGCCGCTGCCAGCAGTTGGGGATCTCAGCTTGTCTGCTCAAGCCCGTGCTCAAAGCTGACCTGATGGCCGCCATCCTTAAGGCGCTAGGCTCACGGCAGGGGAAAATAAGTGCCAGCCCGGCGCCGGTTACACGTCACGCCCTCCGCAAATCGGCACACAAACTAAGGATCCTGGTAGCAGAAGACAACGCAGTGAACCAAGCCGTCATCATGCGGGTATTGCAAAAGATGGGGCACACTCCGGTATTAGCGCAAACCGGCAAAAAAGCGCTGGGCCTGGCCTTGGCAGAGAAATTCGATCTCGTCTTCATGGATGTCCAGATGCCCGAGATGGATGGCTTGGCTGCGACTGCCGCGATCCGCAAAAGTGAGGCGAACAGCCGAACCCACCTTCCCATCTTCGCGATGACCGCCCACGCCATGACCGGCGACCGCGAGCGCTGCCTGCAAGCCGGCATGGATGGCTACATTACCAAACCCGTGCGCTTTACTGACATCGAGCAAACCCTCTCAGGTTTGAGGAGCGCGCCGGCAGCTCACAACCGGCCTGCGGAGGCGGCATCCTGGAACAAGGCGGAAGCTCTCGCTCGTATCGAAGGCGATGAGGAATTGCTCCGGGAAGTGTGCCAACTTTTTCTGGAAGAGTCTCCCAAATTACTGGACAAGCTGAGGCAGGCAGTAGCGGCTGGAGACGCCGAAGGGGTGGTGCGCGCAGCCCATAGTCTTAAAGGCGAATCCAGCTACTTGAGCGCGAGCGCAACCTCGCAGGCCGCCCGCCAACTCGAGGAGATGGGGCGCAACCAAGACCTTTCCCGCGCCAGTGATATGCTCGCCCAGTTGGAACGGGAAGTGACGAGTCTGCAGCTTGAGTTAAAAGCATTGGGGACGCACCAGGAATAGGATTCAAGCACGTGCAGGACTATGATCCGGCGGGTTTCACGCGGACACCCCATTGGCGGCCAGGGCCTTGCCATCTTGAGGAAGGCGAACGATAAAAGTTGTACCCTTCCCCTCTTCAGTTTCGAAATGAATGCTTCCACCGTGCTTGTCAACCACTACCGAGCGGGCGATGGACAAACCCTGTCCGGTCCCTTTGCCAATCTCTTTGGTAGTGAAAAAAGGATCGAAGATTCGGTCTCGTACTTTTTCCGAAATCCCCGTACCCGTATCCTGGATACGGATTTCGACCTCGCCCGGGCAATTGCGCGTCTGTACCCGGATTTTTCCTTTTTCCGAACCTCCTTTTCCGACAACCTCGGCAATGGCATGCGCCGCGTTGACGATCAAGTTCAGGATTACCTGGTTGAACTCGCCGGGCAGGCACAAGACCAGAGGCAATGATGGATCGAAGTCGGTCTCCAGGTTGGCCACGTATTTCCACTCGTTGCCTGCGACCGTAAGCGTACTTTCGATGGCGTGATTCAGGCTCACCAGCGTCTTGTCTTTGGTGCCCGGATGGGAGAATTCTTTCATCGCACTCACCAGCCTCGCCACTCGGGTCACGCCATCGATGGTTTGTTCGATGGCTTTGGGAATCTCCTCAAGCAGAAAACCAGTGTCTGCGCGTTCCACCGCAGCCACCATCTCCTGAATGGCTTCACAGGATAGGGCATCGCCACCCTGGGCGGCTGCCAACAGCCGCTCGTAATTCGCAAGCAGGCCCTTCAGGTCCGCGAAGGCGTCCTTCAGGAACCGCACGTTGTCTCCGATAAACTGCGTGGGGGTATTAATTTCGTGAGCGATTCCGGCGGCGAGTTGCCCGATTGATTCCAGCTTCTGGTTGTGAGCCAGTTGGCCCTGTAAGCGCTTGCGTTCGGTGATGTCTTCCGTCATTCCTTCGTAGCGGACCACTATGCCATGCTCGCGAATGGCGCGCGCGCTCGATACGATCCATATCTTGCTGCCATCCTTGCGAAAAACCTCGCATTCAAAATTCTGTACCACTCCGAATCTGTCCAGCGCGAGTACGAACTCGTCACGATGTTTGGGATCGACATATAGCATCTGGGAAATGCCGGCGACGGTGGCGATCATCTCTTGCGGGGAACCGTAGCCGAAGATCCGGGCCATGGCGGAGTTGACACTCAGATAGCGGCCGTTTGGGTTACTCTGAAAAATGCCGAAGACGGCATCATCAAATATTCCGCGGTACTTCCTTTCGGCCTCTCGCAGTGCGCCCTCGACCTTCATGCGATCGGCGCCGACTCGAAGCCGGGCTCGCAACTCTTGGGCGTCGAACGGCTTTCTCAAATAGTCGTCCGCGCCGGCGTCCAGCGCCTCCAGAATGTCTGTTTTCTGCCCCTTCGCCGTCAGCAGCAATACATAGGTATAGGAGTCGCGGTGAGTGGCCCGCAATCTCTTGATGACTTGAACGCCGTCCAGCCCCGGCATCATCCAGTCCAGAATCGCCAAGGGCAGAGCATCGGGCTTCAGCAGTTCGCGCAGCGCGTCGTCGCCGTTGTACACCATGCGGGCCTGGTACCCCCACTTGGTCAACAGGGTGCCCAGCAGCTTGCACGATATGCGATCATCATCCGCGATCAGGACTCCGGACATGCTTCCTGCCTCAGTCTAGCCACAACATTTCGAGTGTCCCATCCGTTTCTGGAGCTGCGCACACACTTCTCCCCGGGTCGCGGAGTAGTAATCACGCGCGAGCCACCAGGACAATAAGGTCTACACGATATTTATCGGCAGGGAGCGCTTTTACATGACCCAAGTTCAGCGCCACAAAGTTGCTTGTCCTGTGCCGTTTCGTCGCTTTTTCGCAAGGTGGATTAGCGTCGGCGAGGGAGTCGCTTTGCCGAGGCCTCGGATCCAGGTGGTTCGCGGAACGGTTCCACCGAAATGCGCTGGTAACGCACTTCCAGCACGGTCAGGCGTTCTGTACCGCCCGGCAAATGAACGACTACGCTGTCACCCGCTGCCGACTTCATCAATGCGCGCCCCAGAGGTGACACCCAACTGATGTGATTGCGGTGGAGATCGATTTCGTCGGTGCCCACGATGCTCACCACTCGCTCCGCTCCCGCGGCATTGGCATAGCGCACGGTCGCTCCGAAGAATGCCCGCATCTTTTCTTTTCCCTCGGCCTGCCCCGCTCGCGGAGCTTCCGGGTCCACCACTTCCGCGGCTTCGATTCGCCTGGTGAGAAAGCGAATCCGGCCATCGATCTGCCGCAGCCGCCGCTTGCCGTACTGATAGTCGGCGTTTTCACTGCGATCGCCGTTGCCGGCAGCCCACGCCACCACCTCCGTCACGGCCGGGCGTTCCCTGGTGAGCAAGAACCGGTGCTCATCTTTGAGGCGCTGTAGCCCGCTCGGCGTGATGTAGTTCTTGAGCAGCGGCCCGGGAGCGTCTGGTTGTGGTTTTCGAGTAAAGCCTTTGCGCATGTGATGGTCAGTAAGGGGCTGGCGAAGCCGTAAGAACCACTATTTACACTTCCCAGGGTTCTTAACACACCACGAATTGACATTCGCGAAGTCGAACATCTTTACCTTCTCGCCGGTCAGTTCGCGGAAAGAAAGGAACGCCAGCGCGACGGCGTTCAGGTCGTCGTTGCTCTTAATGACGCCGACAACATTCGGCAACTCTGGTCCCGTTGGCTGTGGCTGTCCCGGCTTCACCCAATGGGCACTGAGTTGTCCTAGCGCGCTGTTCGTGCCGGTTTGCTTCACGATGTCGGTCCAATAATCCTCGTAGTTCTTCGCTGTACCCGTCAAAGTTGCCTGTGCGAATTCGCGCACATACTTGTCGCGAGTGTCATGTGCAATGGTTATGAGTTCATCGTAGCTTGACCGGTATCCGAGATGAATTCGGGACTCGCACTCAGAGATGCGACCGATGAGAACGATGTTCTCCTCAATAGGTTGTACTTCGACGCGAGACGTTCCTGAATCATCTTGTCCGCGATTGCATTGACCTTGTCGGCGACCATCTGGTCAGTGACAGCACCGATTTTCTCTTTCGCAATGTCCTCGACGAGCTTCTTTACGTGCTCTTCATCGAACGCTTTCCTAACAGCATCGCGCGATTCGTCGATGGCAGTCCGGCTCGCATTGTCCTTTACGTCGCGCAGGTTGTCCTGAAGGTTCGAGTGGAAGAGGTACCCACCGACAACCACAACAATTCCGAGCGCGATTCCAGTGAGCCACACGAGGTGTTTGAAAAAATTGATTAGCTCACTGTAGTGATGCTCAGCGTCAGCGAAAGATAATTGCGGCGCTGGTGCCGCTGGCAAGGGTGGGGGTGCTTGAAGTGGCGGTGTCGTTCCCATATCGCCGAATGATACACCCGAGGAATCACCACAGTACTTGACAGGGGGAGAGTGATGGCGCGACGCTGACCGGGTAAGATGGCAGCAAGCTCGCATCTGCGCTGGGAGCTACACGATTACGAGCCGAACCATGAACCGGACATTGTTGAGAACGAGGAAGCGCGACCGCGTGACGCGGTAGTCGATCAAGCGAAGAATTCGATACGTAGGTTCTTCGAGGAAGAACCAGCGAGCGTGTTCTACAAACAGCAACTCCAAGTTCTTTTTGAAACAGGCATCCCCAATGCTCAGAGCGAAGCGGAACGACTCCATCCTGGGTACTTCCATTGGGTAACATCACGCGCACTTGCAGAACTGGTGGCTGAGGGTGCGATTGCTGTCGAACGTGAAGAGTTGCCTGGCGTCGGTCACATCACGTTTTTCCGCTCGACGAGACATCGCTATGTGCGCCGACAGGTTCAGGGAGTGATTGAACTGGTTTCCGAATTTTCAGCACCGGCGTTCACCGCTGGATTAGGAGCGCAAGGCGAGTTGATGTTTGCTGAGGCACTAGCGACAGTGGGGTTCGTTCCTGGCGCGCGCAACGTGAAGACCTACGGAGGAAGAGAGTGGAGGGAAACGGAGCATGACCTCGACCGCGTGTTCGAGCGCGAGGGCATTGCTTACGGAGCGGAGATAAAGAACACTCTGAAGTATATCCCGCATGATGAGCTACAACTGAAGATGCGGATGTGTGAGCACCTCAGGCTAAGACCGCTGTTCATCGTGCGAGCGGCAGCGAAGAGCTACATCGAAGAAGTGCGGCTGGCCGGAGGATTCACTCTGGTGTTCAAGTTTCAGCTCTACCCATTCGGACAGAAGCCGTTCGCGAACCGCGTCCGCGCGGCGCTGCGATTGCCGGTGGACAGCCCCACACGAATCGCCGATGGAACGGTGCAGCGTTTTCTGACTTGGCACGAGAGGAGATTGGCAGCGAGCCGGCGACGACAGGGGCAGTAAATTCGTGTGAATTGGCGCTGTAATTCACATAGAGCAAAAGGTAAGTACTTACGGCTCAGCAACCTGAGCGTCTCCCCTATGAATACAATATGCTTTGGTCGTTGCGGCGCTCAAGGGGTCCTACCACAGCTCCGGGACGATCAGCCGGCCAGACGCGGGCGGTTGGGAGGTCGGGACAACTCAGCTCGTGGGGGCTGGCCCAGCTTTGCCGTCACCATACTAACTGGACGGGTGGCCCACACAACGCGGTTTTCGTTGTGTGGGGATTTTTCAAAGCCTTCGTTGCAGTGACTGCACGGAACGAATTTTTTTAGTTCCCACTCAAGCCAAAATCGGGCTTGAGTGGGCCACCTGTCACCTCCGTCACCGCCGGGCGTTCCCTGGTAAGCAGAAACCGGTGCTCATCTTTAAGGCGCTCGAGGCCGCTCACGGGTGGCCCATTCAAGCCCGGTCTTGGCTTGAGCGGGGCAGCCTCTACTTCAAGCCCCGCGCTCATCCGTGAAAATCCGTGGCGAAAAATGGCGCAAAGCAAAAGCCCCGAGCCATGCTCGGGGCTTCAAGATACCGGAACACCGTTTGCCAGACACTTTTATGATATGCCGGATATACCGCTTGTCAAGCACCTTTGGACAGTGTCGAGTGACCCGAGGAGGGCAAGGGAGTTGAACCCTTAGTGGCTGCAAAGAACCACTCGACCGTCTGGCAAACGGCGTCCAGTACCCACTGGCAATACCCTCCTAAACGCCCGTTTACCCTGCTTCATTCTATGATCGCGATCGCATGAAGCGACGCGTTCGCGCGGAGAATATTTCAGGAATCGTCCCGATCCGGGAAAGGAAATACCCGGCAATCCCAGGTTAGCTCGCCTTCGGCTACGCGGACCCTTCGACTGCGCTCAGGGCAGGCTCTGGTGCACCCGGCAGACGTTAGGGTGTAGTTCCACCTGCCGCGAAATGTGTTTACAATTGAACCATGCAGGAGCCATTTACCCGCGACCGCATTATCGAGGCCCTCCAAGCGATGCCGCCAAATGCCACCATCGACGATGCCATTGAACGGCTCGTATTTCTGGCCAAAGTCGAAACTGGGTTGGCCGAGCTTGATGGGGCCCAGGGCATTCCGCACGATCAGGCCAAGCATCGCTTCGGACTGTAATGCGCATTCTATGGTCGCCACAATCGCTGCCGATCTTGACGCTATCCACGGATACATTGCCAAAGACTCTGAGCATTATGCAGGTTTGACCATCGCGCGAATCTTCTCTGCTGTTGAGCGGTTGATCCAGTTCCCGCGCTCGGGACGTATTGTGCCGGAGCGAGACGAACCTGAAATTCGCGAAGTCATCGTTGGACGTTTTCGCGTAGTGTACAGGCTCCAAAATGAGTTAATTGAAGTGGCGACTGTTTTTAGGGCAGAGAGAGAATTCCCAGAAAGATTCTAAGAAATGGACGGGTGGCCCACACAACGCGGTTTTCGTTGTGTGGGGATTTTACATCTTCAAGTTTTCCGCCAATTTACTCGTTCTTAAGCGCCCCACTCAAGCCAAAACCGGGCTTGAATGGGCCACCCGTCCCGGCATGACAATCATCAAAACTCCAACTTCTTATTTCGCCTGCGCTAGCTTCGTAACAACTGCGGCAACTTTATCGAGTATCTGGTTCCAGCCCTCTAGTTGACAGCTATTTTTCGCGCTCTCCATGGGTTCATTTCCAATGTGGGTGAGTTTCGTCTGGCCGTTTCCGAGATCCTCAAAGATGGTCACGTCGTACGCACCGTCTATGGCCTCATGTTCTATTCCTAATTCTGCAGGCTCAACCTTGTTTCCCTTCGAGTCCGAAAAGTACATGGAGGAAACGATCTTCTCGTGCAGAACAATCTCGTGGTATTCAACCGCATTCCAGCACTCCTGCCCATCCGGCGTCTTCATGCAGAGGAGAGATTTTCCTCCAACGCGAAAATCCATCTGACAAACCGGCGCAGTAAAGCCCTTCGGTCCCCACCACTGCATCACGTACTTCGGGTCTGTCCACGCCTTCCAAACCAATTCGCGTGGGGCATTAAAAACTCTTGTGACAACCATCCGCTCGATCTCGTTAACCGTGTTGTTTGTCATCTCTGACCTCCGTTTTTTTCATTTCGTTCACAACTACCTCCAGCTTGTCGAAACTCTCTTCCCAGAACCGGCGATAGCTAATCGCCCATTCGCTGACTGTCTTAATCGCCTCTGGCCTAAGCGTGCACACACTCTCTCGTCCACGCTTCGTCTTGATTACAATCCGCGCCCGCACCAGGTAGGCAATATGTTTTGAAATCATCTGCTGCGAAAGTGCAAACGGTTTCGTCAATCCATGCACAGAGGCAGGCCCATGTGAGAGTCGTTGGATCATCGCTCGCCGGGTTGGATCGGACAAAGCCGCAAACGTTGTACCTAATCTATCCACAACCATATGGTAGTGGATTATAGGTCAATGTCAAGGGTGAATTTTGCGGTTCTTGATTTCTCTTTATCTCATCAGCCTTGAAGCCATCGCGTGAATGCTACAGAATAGACCGGTGCCGATTGAATTGCGTCCAGCTCTTGACCACGACTTTGAGTACTGCCGGCGCCTCTATTTCGGCGAAATGAGATGGATCATTGAGGAATTACATTTAGACAGAACCTCTCAAGAAACCAGCTTCAGGCAGCAGTGGAACTCGACGCAGGTTCGTCTCATAGCACTCGACGGCACCGACGTAGGCTGGGTGCAGACCATTACGGAAGATGATGAACTTTTTGTCGCTCAGATGTTTGTGGACAGCCGGTTTCAGCGCAACGGCATCGGCACCGAGGTGATGAGGCGACTGATTAGCGAAGCCACTGCGTTCAATCTTGCAGTACGCCTGAATGTAGTGAGAATCAATCCCGCTCGGCGGCTCTACGAGCGCCTCGGCTTCCGAGTCACACATGAAGACGATCGCAAGTGCTATATGAAGCGCGATGCCGATGTCATTTGACGTTTTATCAAATTGACCCACCACGACGTCGCCGGATCACGGGCAAACCTTCAATAATCCAACTTGCCATCGTGGGCCCACAATTCTTCCAGCCACGCTACACTGGAAGACGCACCGACGGGTGGCCCACACAACGCGGTTTTCGTTGTGTGGGGAATTTTCAAAGCCTTCGTTGCAGCGACTGCACGGAACGAATTCTTTTTAGTTCCCACTCAAGCCAGAACCGGGCTTGAATGGGCCACCCGTCCAGCATCATTCCGTGGGAGTGGCCATTCGGCTCTCAAACTCTCAAACGACTTAAGAACAGTCGACTTATGGACATCAGCGAATACCTGTGTGGGTTAGCAGCTTACTTGGCGTCGCTCAGATAAAGAGTCCTGAGTTCTTCAGTCCTCTGGCCAAACAGCTTCACTACCGGCTTGACGACGTCAGGATCATCAAGCCGAATGCCTACAGAGAGCAGCATCGTCTGTGGGTCTGCATACTCTCCTCGACGCAGGAATGCCTCATATTCCGCGGCAAAGTTCGGGTCCGATTCGGTTTTGTCATAGAGCGCAACCGCAACGATTGCGGCGTACAGATAGTTGACGAGATAAAGAGGATCTTCAAACAGCAGCGATTTCCGCATCCAATTGCGTGATGCTCCTATATCTTCCATCGGCCAGTATTCATAGGGTCGAATGGCGTCTTGATAGATCGTATCGACCTGCGACCGGTCCAGGAGTGCATGTCCGACTGCTTTTGTGTATAGGTTGCGCTCCAATGTCGCTTCCTCGGCAGAACCAAAGAGCTCATAGGAAATAAACGATAGCAAACACTCCAGAGCGTATTCCCGCTGCGATGGGCTCTGGGCGACCTTTGTCGCGTGATCGAGCAGCAGAAGTTCATTGAAGTCGGCGATTCCTTCAGAGAGAAAATGCGGGCTTTCGCGCTCGTAGACGGGAATGCCGCTCGCATTCATCAACTCACGATGAATGGCATGGCCGCCCTCATGCGCGATGACTCCCACCGATGGTAATAATCCGTCATAGCCGCTGTAGTAGAGTGCAACGGGTCCATCTACAAGACCAATCGAGGTTCCCGTTCGAGCGCGATGGCTTCCGCCGGTCAGATCTAGCCTGCCGTTGGCAGGATCGAGAAGCTGTGAGAACCGTTTTGTATAGTCTGGGCCAAGCGGAGCTAACGCTTCCAAGATAAGCTTTTTTGCCTGAGCCAGAGGGATTGGTTGAGGTTTTGCAGACGATACATCCTGCTCCGTCGAAAGGATGGAAGGAATGCCCAACTTCTTCGCCGCATGATCCGCAATGACAGCTTCGTAGCTTTTGTATACGGATGATTGTGCCTCGACCGCATTCAGCGTTCGAGCGACGATCTGACTGCTCAGTCCGAGAGAGTCGTACTTCCTGTCTGCGGCATTCGCATAGCCCTGAGCTATCGCGTCTCTATTTTCCACATCGATCAACGTTGCCAAGAGTGTCGCCAAAGTTGGCGCTGCTGAGTTATAGGCGTCGTTACGAACTTTCAGCGCAGCGCGCCGCGTTGCGAGATCGAGAGAGGAGAGGTCTTTCTTGCTGCCAGTGGCACGAAGGGATTCGCCGATGCGGTCATACGCGTCTTCCATCGCCTGCTCATGAGGGAGCACCACCGAGTGACGATATGACTCCTTGTCTGGAGAACGAGTGTGCTTTGCATCGCGTTGAATTTTCGATACAAGAAAGGCATACGGCCCCAGAGCGGGTATCTGGCTTAGCGGCACTTGTTCCAGTCGGCTATTGATGGCGGAGCTCAAAGCGGACTGATCTGCTGAGACGGCCTGTTGAGCCCTCCTCACATCCTGGTCTTGAGTATCCTCGAGAGATTTTACCTTCAGGTAAGCAGCATGTCGGCGCAATGCCCCGATCGTGAACCACGCCCTATCGAGCACTTTCACAAGGAACGTGAAATCTGATTGAGTGATCTCATCCGTCAATGGTTGAATCTGCGCATGTAGCGCCTGACGTGCCTCCAGCTCGGTTGCCGCGTCGGGGAAATAGAGTGTCGGCGAGATGCGGGCATCCTCCATGGCAAGAGATTTCGTTTGAGCCTGAGCAAGGGCCAATACAGAAGAAAGCGGCAGCAGAGTGAGGAAAGCCCAGATGCTAAATTGCCAAATGGCTGTCTTTCGCGTAGTTGCCAGAGTATTCACTCGCAAGTACCGCCGAAGTTTGCTGGCCGATGGAGGCCGCCTGATAGCATTTTCATGTCTCAATGGTGACAAGACCCAAAGGCGTAAGTCTTTCCCATAGCAAACATTTTGCATTCCCTTACCCGTGTCCGTGAGGGTATCGATGAATGCCGTCACACTTAATTTGGTGGGCTTGGTTTTGTTCTCCGCCATTCCTGCTGCCTCTGGTTTCTTCGCAAGGCTAACATGGTTTGAGGAAAGGCGACCTTGGTCCACTGGCGGCCCGGCTGGATATTGGGCTACCCTGACATAAACTCGCGAAAGGGAGGGGTCTTGTGATCTATGTTTACGGCGATGACGGGGCAGACGCGAATAAGCAGCGAGTCATCGCGGTTTCTGTAATCGCCGGCCGTGAGGAGTGGTGGCAGAGTGTCGAGGACCAGTGGGTGGCGGGTGGCCCACACAACGCGGTTTTCGTTGTGTGGGGAATTTTCAAAGCCTTCGTTGCAGCGACTGCACGAAACGAATTCTTTTTCGGCCATGTACGCTTTTGGACTTGACAAAGACCAATAAATACGGCATGATGGTCATGTTTTCGAGGTCGATACATGAACATCTTGCAAATCTTCCAAGACTTCCAAACTCAAGAGCAAGCCATTGAACACCTTGAAGCAAAACGTTGGCGCGGTCATCCCGAGTGTCCCTATTGCCAGAGTGACAAAGTGTGCCGCCATGCCAGCGGCGACCGGGCTGGGCAACGGTGGCAGTGTGAACATTGTACCCGCGCCTTCTCCGTCACGGTTGGAACGATTTTCCATGGGACGCATGTTCCCCTGAAACAGTGGTTCATTTTGCTTGGACTGATGATCAACGCGAAGAAATCAGCCAGCGCGTGCCAGATTGCGCGTGATCTAGGGATGCGTCGGCCCACCGTTTGGAGCATGATGCACCGCGTTCGCTTGGCAATGGCAAACGATCAGGAACAAGCGGAGCTACTGTACGGGATCGTCGAAGCCGATGAAACTTATGTAGGCGGGAAGCCGCGCAAGGGCAACCGTCACGACGGTGACACGAAACATAAGCGAGGTCGCGGAACTTCAAAGCAAGCGGTTATTGGCTTAATGGAGCGAGGCGGGCGCGTGATTGCAAGGCCAGCGAAGCCGGGTGAGTTGAGGTCGAAGGGGCTGAAAAAGTTCATATCGCGCTTCGTAGACACGGCGTCAACACTTCTCATTACCGATGAGTTCGGCGGCTACAGCCGCGTGGACGAGATGATGCTACACGCAACCATTAACCATGCTGTCGAGTACGCGAATGGCATGATTCACACGAACAACATCGAAAACTTCTGGTCGCTCGTGAAGCGAGCATGGTATGGGCAGCACCACCACTACAGCAAAAAGTATATGAATCTCTACATCTCAGAGGCTTGCTACAAGGTCAACCAACGCAAAAATGAGAGCGCGTTCGACCACTTGCTAGGGGTCATGGTCGCGGCATGAACCAGCTTTACTACGGCGACAACCTAACTCGGATGCAACACATGCCTAAGCACTGCGTTGACCTGATTTACCTTGATCCGCCTTTCAGTTCCAAGCAGAACTATAACTTGATGTATAAGACGCTGACAGGAAAGCCTGTCCCTGAGCAGGCAGAAGCGTTCTGCGACACATGGGAGATGGACGCGCAAAAAGAGGCGATGGCGCGATCAATGCCAGTTCTCATGCGGGAGTTCGGTGTCGAGGATTATTACGTTGAGTTCTGGCGTTTGTGGATGCAGGCTCTCAGGAACACTCAACCGCATTTACTTGCCTACCTGATTTATATGGTGCAGCGTCTCTTGCACATGAAGGTGATTCTTAGGCCGACTGGATCAATCTACTTACACTGCGATCCGACTGCCGTTCACTACATCAAGGTGATGATGGATGGTATTTTCGGGCACGGCAATTTCCGGAATGAGCTTATCTGGAAGCGCACGGGATCGCACGGCGGATCGAAGAGATGGGGTCCGGTTCACGACAATATTTTGTTCTACACCGCCAGCGACCGCTACACATGGAACCGGGTGTTTCAGGAATATGACAAGCAGTATCTAGACGACTTCTACCGCTTCAACGATGATCGGGGTCGATACCGACTAGTTACGTTGACTGGCGCTGGCATCAGGACGGGAGACTCAGGGAAACCGTGGAAAGGAGTAAACCCGACCGACTCCGGCAGGCATTGGGCATTGCCACTGCGGGCGCTCCAAGCCGCTTACCCGAGCACAGAGCTTGCGCGGCTATCCACACAGGAAAAATTAGATTTGCTCGAAGAGGCCGGGTTAGTGTACTGGCCCCCAAGGGGGTTGGTGCCGCAGCAGAAGAGATACAGCGATGAAAATCCTGGAGTGTTAGTGCAAGATGTCATCACTGACATCGGCCCGGTTTCTTCGCAAGCCAAGGAGCGTCTAGGTTACCCGACGCAGAAGCCCGTGCCGCTGCTAGAGCGCATCATCAAAGCGTCAAGCAACAAAGGCGACGTAGTGTTTGACCCGTTCTGCGGATGCGGAACCACAATTTACGCCGCAGAAAAAACCGGGCGCGAATGGATCGGATGCGACATAGCCATTCTCGCGGTGAAGCTCATTCGTGAAGTCCTCACGGAGAAGTATCGGTTAACTGAGGGCAAGGAATTTTCTGTGGACGGCATCCCGGTCAGTGTTGAACAAGCACAGGAACTCTTTGCGCGTGATCCATTCCAATTCCAGCATTGGGCAGTAGAGCGGGCTGGGGGATTCCCGATGCAGAAAAAGGTTGCCGATAAGGGAATTGATGGCCGCATGTATTTTGAAACGCAAGACGCCATGAGGGAGATGGTTATCTCTGTAAAGGGTGGAAACACTGTACGGCCTAGTGAGGTTCGGGAGTTGCGGGGTGTATTAGAACGGGAAGCCAATGCCGAGCTAGCCGGATTCATCTCAATGAAAGAGCCGTCTAAGGCGATGCGCGAGGAGGCTGGCCGAGCGGGCAAGTATTGCTACAACGGGGTGAGCTACGACCGGATTCAATTCCTGACTGTGAAGGACATGCTCGTAGACAAGCGCGAGTTCCACAGCCCCACGAAAGTCGGCTCCCGGATAGCCACTGGCCAGATTGCCCTAAACCTCAATGACTAGCGTCACTGACAAGGCGCTGTCGGTAGCAAGTTAAAATGTCCGGTTTTTGTAGCAAGTGAAATGTCCGGTTTCAAAGTTGTGCCCTCGCCGTTTGGGTGGGGTTGGTTTTGGGGATGGGGTTGCAGGGGAAGGGGGCAGTTCCCCTTCCCCTGCTCGTCTCTGTAGAAGCTTTGGCCGACAAGGGTGTTCCGCTGGCGTCATAGCGACCCAGGCAATGCGGTCCGTGGGTGAGACTCAAGGTTCCATTCAGGTGTTGATGCACCACCACCTGGCAACCCGCCAACGTCGCCCGCCAGCGCACCCGCTCGATCTGCAAGCTCAGATTCTGAAAGCTCACCGTGTTGTCGCGGTTCACGCTGCGTTCGAACTGCAGCGAGAAAATCCGTTCCAGGTCACGATTCCGGCAGGGCACAAAAGCATGGCCCCGCTGCCTGGGTGCGACCTGAAAACGGCGATTGAACTCGGCGATGTAATCTTCCCGCAGGAACCGGTTCGCCGCCTCCAGCGTCTCCAGCTGGCGCAGCCGCAACTCCTGCGGCAAGCGGCCCTGCCAAGTGCCGAAGTTGCGCTCGCTGCGCCCACGCGCTTCCGGCGAGTAGGCCGGGATCATCTGCACTCCCAACTCCTGCAACGCCCGCCCCACCTGCGTGCGGCGATGGGAGTCCACCTTGCCGCCCACCTTCGGCGTCAGCCAGAAATGGCTGCCCCGATCGCTGTACAGCGCGCAGAACACGCCTTTGCGCTCGATCACCTCCCACAGTCCGGCCATCACCGTCGCCGTCGATTCCTCCTCCACCAGTTGGGCGTAGTAAATCTCGCTGGTGGCATCGTCCAGAATCACGATCAGGTCATACCAACGTTCGTCCTGAAACCACTGGTGGCGGCTGCCGTCGATGTGCAACAGCATCCCCGGCAACGGCCGCCGCTCGCGCCGTTTGCGATGCGCCCCGCGCTTGCGTCCTCGCGCCACCAGCCCCGCTCCCTGCAGCGCCTGCTTCACCCAGCTGTAACTCAGTTCGATCTCGTGCTCGGCCTGCAGCTTCTCGTGAAAGTGCTGCACGTTCAGATCGAAATACTTCTCCCGGTACAAGGCGAACACCTTCTCCACCGTCGCCATCGGCACCCGGCGCCGCGACGGCTTGCCCCGCCGCCGGCCCAGCAACCCGTTGTAGCCTTCTTCCACGTAGCGCTCCCGAATCCGGCGCATACGCCGGTCGCTGATGCCCAGAATCTCCGCCGCCTGCCACCACGTGATCTTCTTCGCCATCGCCTGCAACATCACGTCCTGTACTTTCATCGCCCGCTCCATCGCGGCCCTCGGATAAGCTTCCATGCTCCGCATGGTCTCTCATCCTCGCCGCCCGCAAAGCGGACATATCACGTGCTATCTCAACCGGACATATCATGTGCTACCGACAGTCACTGACAAGGCGCTTGACAGCATGAAGCCCGTTCGCTACTCTATGTCGTCTGACTGGGGAACCGCTGGTCGGACTCGAACCGACATAACTCCGGGCCGGAGTTTTTCCCGCTTACGAAGCGGGCGCTTTATCCAATTAAGCTACAGCGGTACATTGAGACGCCATCCTTTGGGATGGCGTTTTTGTTCTGGTTTGCTTGTGACTATATGGCCGTAGCTAGAATCTGTCAAGGCTAATTCTAAAGGGTTTAGGTAACAGAGTGGTACATTGCAGTCCAAAAAGCGTACAAAGCCGTTCTTTTTAGCTCCCACTCAAGCCAGAACCGGGCTTGAATGGGCCACCCGTGCAAAGGATTTGCTACCAACCCCTCCGAAACAGGATGAGAGGAACGAGAGTGCTGCTTAAGTCCCGTGCTTGCAATGAGGGTTGGTGAGCGCGGAAGGAATCGAACCTTCAACCTACTGATTAAGAGTCAGTTGCTCTGCCAATTGAGCTACGCGCCCGGGGGTTGGATCTCCGGCTGCTGAGAGCGGCGACTAAACAGCCGCCGCGGGGCGGCCCGCCTGACCGCAATCCGAGGCCGCT
This sequence comes from uncultured Acidobacteriaceae bacterium, assembly GCA_963848325.1. Classification (GTDB taxonomy): domain Bacteria; phylum Acidobacteriota; class Terriglobia; order Terriglobales; family Acidobacteriaceae; genus DATJOJ01. Next base: position 344,707 of record CAWKDJ010000024.1, on the reverse strand, counting down.
CATTCAATGTAACACGAATTTGCAGACGGTTATCAATTGCCCGCGCCGTGCGAAACGGCTGCTGGATTTCCAGGGCCGGCCGACCTCGACTGCATGAATACGCAGCACGCCCTGAATTCATGAAAGCGACCGGAACGAGGCCGCGGCTCTCCTTGTGACCGCGTGGTTACTTCCGTCAACTTCTCGTCGTTACTCGCAGTGAGTTTGCGGTTACGAACGTGGCATTTACAGAAATACCGCCTCCGCCTACGATCCAATTGTGTTTTGGCAGTTCTGGGGGAGGGCTGCCAGGGCGGCGTCCTGAATCTAGTCATTCAGGACGCTTTTTTTTCTGCCGATTCTCGCTCCGAATTGGGATGCGGCGTCCTTGAATGAAACCGTCTCTCTATATTTTTGCTACGAATTTGCTGCGCGATCCCGCTATGAGCGATGGTTCAAGTCGGCGGCAAAGGGTGAAACTGACTGGGCGACACCGCGGCCGGGCCCGCGAGGAGAACGCGACTCTGGTTCAATTGGAGGCCGCTGCTCGAGAGTTCCGAGAATGGGGACATCGGTCGTGGCCAGAGCCGCGAAGCCGTGCTGTGCGCATATCCGATCTAAACGTCTTTGTTGGCGCTGGCTTAGGACTTTGACCGGTAGCGTGTGAAAATTTCGAAACAGCCACAGCAGGTAAACCCGTTGCCACAGAGCAGGGTTTACATAGCGCGGGCCGAGCGGCGTGAGCACGCGCAACATTCCTAGAGTCAATTTTTCTAACCACATAGCCCCAACCTAGATTTCCTGCGACTAAAACGCTGAAGCAATTCAAGGGCCAGCATTATTGCACTAAATTCTATGCAAGGAAAGAGCTTTTGTGAATTTTTTCGCCGGACGGTCAGAAATCACTTAGAGTCCGACATGGCGACATACGCGCCTAGGCCGATGAGGGTCAGGCCGGTGGCCGTTCGCTGACGCCGCCGCAGAGTCGCCGAGGATCTCAGACGAGCGCCAATGGGAGCTGCCATGAGGGTGACCACCAGATCGCAGGCGGTGTTGAGGCTGACGGACACGACTCCCAGTAGAAGAAACTGCCAGAACACCCCTCCGCTGGCCCGATCCACAAATTGCGGGATGAAGGCCAGAAAAAAGATCGCGGTCTTGGGGTTCAGCACCTCAGTGGCAATCCCTTGCCAAAAAGGATTGCGGACAGGCTGCGGTTCCATGAGGACGGGATCATCCTGGTTCGCGCTCCACACCATGCGCACTCCCAGATACACCAGATACACGGCGCCGGTGTATTTGACCGCCGAAAATGCCACCGCCGAAGCGGCAAGAACGAGTGAAAGTCCGGTGGCGGCAGCGACCACGTGCACCAGTCCTCCGCAAAAAGTTCCTAGCGACGAGAGCACGCCTTCCCGGCGGCCTCCCGCCATGGTGCGCGCCAGAACGTAGAGCATCCCCGGCCCAGGGGCAACCGCCAGCAACGTCGCGGCACCGAGGAAAAGAACCAAGCGATGTCCATCCACCATGACGCCCATTCTACTGGAACGAAAGAAGCTTGATCATCGGTTAGCCTGAATCGTCGATTAGCATAAATCGTGAATTACCATAAATCGTGGTCCGAACGGATTCCGCGAGAAAAATCGGATTAGCGCGCGCTCTTTCCAAGGCGGGCTACTGCTCACGGTCGCAGGGGTTTGCCGTCATTCGAGCAGGCCGGGTCAGCTTGAACGGCACAATCGTACGCGATCCCGAAAAGCCGGTGCGGCTCGAACGCGATCACATTGAGGTAGATGGGCAAAAGCTCGCCGCCGCCGCGAAAATTTACCTCGTGCTCAATAAGCCGTGCGGCGTTGTGACCAGCGCTTCCGATGAAAAAGGCCGCGAGACGGTGTATGCGTACCTGGATACGAGCCTGCCGTGGATTGCTCCGGTTGGAACGTCTCGACAAGGCGAGTGAAGGCTTGCTGCTGCTGACGAACGATTCGGAGTGGGCCGCGCGGGTGGTTGATCCTGAAAGCCACTTAGATAAGACCTATCACGTGCAGATTGGCGCAGTCGCCGACGAGGCGCTGCTGGCTGCACTCACGCGGGGAATCAGGACTGACGGCGAATGGCTTCACGCCAAGCGCGCCAGCATTCTTCGCCTTGGAGAAAAGAACAGTTGGCTGGAGATTATGCTCGACGAAGGGAAGAACCGGCAGATTCGCCGCATGTTAGCCGGGCTGAATATTGATGTGTTGCGGCTGGTGCGAGTGGCGATTGGTCTGCTCGCGCTAGGAGATCTTAAGAAAGGAGCCGCGCGGAGTTTAACGGCGTCAGAGAAAAATGCTCTGGATCGAGCGCTGCGGGGACGATCAGAGTGAAAGTGAAACCGCCGTTACTTCGCCGGGCCTTCCAGCATGAACGGCATGGTGGCGGCAACTTGGGTGGCGAGTTCGAGCTGCTGCACGTCGTTAGCGGTGAAGTCGGAACCGGCCGATCCGACGTTGAAGCCCTTGCGGGAAACCTGGATCACGCCCAGCACCTTGCGCTCGGGAGTAAGAATCGCGGCGGACATGAGCTTCTGAATGGCCGTATGTTCGGAATTGTCGTCCTCGTCTTCCGGGCTGTTCAACTTAACGGTTTCGAAGACGCGGGCGTGACGGGCCTTGGTAAACGTGTTGAAGAGTTCGGTTTTTCTGCTGGAAGCGGTGTGCGCCGCGACCGAGGACGAACTGGAAACCGGAATCGAGCCGGCGGTCTTGAGCTGTTCGGGGAAGAGGAACTTCAGCAGCCCATGCTCCAGCCGCATAAGAGCAACTTCTTTGGTCCGAACGCCGAACATCTTGGCCAGGGCGGCACAGAACTTGTCAGCGGTCTGGGCATGGCCCAGAACGTATTCCACGGAACGATCCGAAGCCATGGCTGTCGCCGCTGCACCCTGCCCGGAGGCCGGTTTTTCCGTCATAGTGACCCTACGAAAATGCCCCACCCTGCATGGGTTTGGCATCAAGACCCGTACCCATGTTGAAGGTTCGGCGTTCTGCCAGCAAGTTACCGAGGTACTGTGAACGAAGCGGGGCAACCCCGCATTAATCGCGGGTCAGAGGATAGCCTTTTTCGCGCCATTCGCGAATGCCGCCGTCCATGGAAATGACCTGGGTGTAGCCCATTTTTTGCAGGTTGTCGGCAGCCAGAGCGGAGCGGAAACCGCCGCCGCAATACAGGACGACTTCGGTATTCACGTCGGGGACACGCTGTTCGATGTCGCGTTCGATGATTCCTTTTCCCAGGGAAACCGCACCGGGCAGATGGTCTTTGGCGAATTCGCTCTCTTCGCGAACGTCGATCAGGAGAAATTTCTCGCCGCGATCGATACGGGATTTGACGGCGTCGACGGTAGTTTCTTTAACTCGTTTGCGGGTCTCGTTGACAATTTTCAGAAAGCGGGGTGAGTGCTGAAGATGGGCCATAAGTTTTCTCCCTTGATTGGATACAGAGCAGAAACATTGATTCTAACGGAGGAGGCGAACGAGATTTTTCCAGAAATCCTGGTTACGAATTCGAAGACGTGCCAGCGAACGGAGCTTCCGAGAGAACGACGGTGGCGGCGGAAGCTTGCAAGAGACCGTCGAGGTCGGCCTGGAGCTGGCTGCGATCTTTCTCCTCGAGTTTCTGGAACTCGAATGGCTGCAAGTAGCCTTGCGTCGCCCACATAGGGAACAGCGCGCGGGCCTGGCTGCGAATGGTCGTGGTGCAGAGATGAAAGATGACCTCGAATAGAATGCCTTCATCGAGCGGTCGTTCAAGGTTGAGCAGGCCGCCAGTGATGGAAATCTGGTGCAAACGCGCGTGGATTTGCCGGCCATTCTCCAGGCGCGCGAGGGCCAGCACGGTGCCTCCGAGCTTTACGCGAACGGGCCGGTTTCCCAGCGGTTTCTGGCCGGACGACTGCATGGTAAGACTATGGCACCGTGGCGTGGCCGGGTGGGAGATTACGAAAGATGACCGTCCAACCGGGTTGGACCCTTGATGCGAACTGGGTTAGAAACCAGCAATAGTGTATATTCGGCTCTGGAAGAGACTTTCTGCCATGAGCGTGCCCTATGGGCTGCAAATCACCGAAAATTGCCTGATCTGCAAGTTACGGCACGCGGGTTTTTTCTGTGAGCTGCCCAAGAACTCACTCGATGGCCCTGGAAAAAATCAAGTATGCAAGCGCGTTTCCGCAGGGCGCAGTACTGTTTGTAGAAGGTCAGGATCCGCGCGGCGCCTACATTGTTTGCAGTGGAAGAGTGAAACTCTCCACCACCTCCCGCGACGGAAAAACGCTGATTTTGCGGATCGCGCAAGCGGGAGAGGTGCTCGGACTGCACGCCACGGTTTCCGGAGATCCCTACGAACTAACGGCGGAAACGCTTCAGCCCTGCCAGCTGGATTTCATCAAGCGCAACGACTTTCAGCAGTTCCTGCAGACCCACGGGGACGCGTGCCTGAACGCGGCGCAACATCTCAGCCACAACTGCCAGGATGCATATGAGATGATCCGCTCGCTGGGGCTGTCGCACTCTGTTTCGGAGAAGCTGGCGCGGTTGCTGCTGGAGTGGGCGTCGGATGGCGAGGCCACGAAAGAGGGGATTCGCATCAAGGTCGCACTGACTCACGAAGAGATCGCGCAATTGATCGGTACCTCACGCGAGACGGTGACGCGCGTTCTGGGCGAATTCCGCGAACACCATCTGGCGCAACTGCGCGGATCGACCCTGGTCATTCAGAACCGAGCTGGCCTGGAAAAGCTGGTTGGCGCGTAGCTTTTTTGCGCGCTTAACTTCTTTTGACACGAACCCTCATTCTCCGCTCCCCTGCTATCCTGCATCTGAAACGCGATGCACATCAGCCCAGCGGTGCTGACTGACGCCCAACTCATCGCCGCCTACGTCATTTTCGCCGCCAGTTATCTTGTCTTTGCGATCGGCAAATTTCCTGGGCTGAAGATTGACCGTCCCGGTGCGGCGATTATCGGGGCGGTAGCGATGATCGCCTTCCGCATTGTTCGGCCGGCGGATGCGCTCAACTTCATCGACTTCTCGACGCTAGTGCTACTTTTTTCGATGATGTTGATCGTGGGGAACCTGCGACTGGCGGGCTTCTTCGAGTGGAACGTGGAAGTTGTTTTGCGGCGTTTGAAGCCGGCGCATCTGCTGCCAGCAGTGATCTTCACCTCGGGATTTCTCTCTGCTTTTTTTGTAAACGACATCGTCTGTCTGGTGATGGCGCCGTTCGTGCTGAACATTGCCCGGCGCATGAAGCTGCAGCCGATGCCGTATCTGCTGGCACTGGCGACTTCTTCGAATATTGGCAGCGTTGCGACCATTACCGGTAATCCGCAGAACATGTTGATTGCGTCATTTTCCGCCATTCGCTATCGGGATTTCTTGCTTCATCTTGGCCCGATTGCAGTGGTGGGCCTGTTGCTTGATTGGGCGATCCTGCACTGGATTCACTTTCGAAATGCAAGTTTGCCGCAGATGGAACCGAAGATTCCGCTGCCGGAACTCGACGCGTCGCACCTGGCCAAGCCTGCGGTGGTAGTGACGGCCGTGGTGGTGGGATTTTTCGTGGGCGTGCCTCCGGCGATGATGGCTGCGCTGGGTGCGGCGGCGCTGCTGATTACCCGAAATCTGGAACCGAGGAAACTGTATGAACAGGTCGATTGGGGACTGCTGGTATTTTTCGTCGGATTATTTCTGATTGTCGGCGGCGCGGAGAATGCCGGGATCGTGGCGAAGATGCTCGATCTGGCTCAACACTGGAACCTGCATCAAATGCCGGTGTTCGCGGTAGTCGTTGCGGTCATCAGCAATGTGGTGAGCAATGTGCCGGCGGTGATGCTGCTTAAGTCGGCCGTGCCGGCTTTTCCCGACCCTCACATGACCTGGCTGGTGCTCGCAATGGCATCAACCCTGGCGGGAAATTTGACCATCACCGGAAGCGTCGCCAATTTGATCGTGGTCGAAGGCGCGAGGGGAGAGATTGAAATTGGCTTCTGGGATTATTTTCGGGTTGGGCTGCCGATCACGCTTGTGACACTGTTGGTGGGATGGGCATGGTTGACCTGGATCTGACCGGTATGGGTCTGACGCGAGGCGCCCCGAAACTTTTGGACTAGAACCTTCGGGAGACACTCCAGGGTAACCCCGCACTTCTATCTGCGCTTCTCCACGATAAGATTTTCTCAGTGCTCAGTCACCCGAATTCTCCGATGAATCTTGGTTTCACGCCGGGGCGGGCCGCGTTGCCGGCAATCGGCGCCGGTACGCCAAACTTACCCGACCTATTTCGCTTTTCCGCGGAGGACGACGGCAAATCGCTGACCCAATCCGCAGAGCATGATCTGGAAAGCGCACTGCAACTGCTGGCGGAGCGCGCGCAGTACATTATGGGTGCGTCGGTCGCCATTGCGTTGCGCGATGGCGAGGAGATGATCTGCCGCGCCAGCGCGGGGCCAGCCGCTCCGGCAGTCGATAGTGTGATTTTAGTCGATGAGGGACTGGCGGCGGAGAGCATTCGGACGAGGCAAACTTTGCGTTGCGATGACGCGGAGAACGACCGCCGTGTGGATCGAGCTAGCTGTCGCGCGTCGGGTGTCAAGTCGTTGATGATCGCTCCCCTGGTGCGCGAGCACAAAGCGGTAGGGATCTTCCAACTGTTTGCAGAGAGAAGTTATGCGTTTGAGGAGCGGGATGTCGTGGTAGTGGAACGGCTCTCGCAAATGGCGCTGACCGCGTTGGATCACGCCGAGGCGGCGGAGCGGGCCGAGAATGAGTTCGCAGACGGCGCAGTCGAGGACGCCAAAGTTCCCTTGGCGAATGCGCAGCAGTTCAGTGAAATTCATAAGTGTTCGGCGTGCGGGTTTCCGGTCTCGGCGACGCGGAGTGTGTGCCTGGATTGTGAGAAGGCGAGGAGCGCAGCGAACGGCACGGAGGCGAGCCGCGAAGCCCCGGGATTTCTTGCGGGCTATGCCTCTACGGCTGAGCGAAACTGGCTGGCTGCGGGTCTCTACGTGGCGGCGCTTTTGAGCGGGGCGCTGGGCACACTCTGGCTGGTTCTAAAACTACACTAGTTCCCGTTTCGCGGATCACTTCAGCGCTTCCAATTTCTGCCCCGCCATCTGCCCGAATTGGTTGGCAGAATTCTCTTTCTTAATTTGCTCATAGATTCGTTTGGCTTCGAGCGGCTGGTTCGCATCCTGGTAGGCCGAGGCGAGTTCCATTTGAGCGGTCACTTTGGGCACGGTCGCAGTGGGCTTGGCGATGATCTGGTTATAAAGGTCGATGGCCTGCTTGCTGCGGTTGGTATTTCGATAGACGGAAGCGAGCGCGAACTTCGCCAATGAGGAAACGGCCCGCATTGTGGTAGCTGGCAACTTTCTGCAGATCGTTTTCCGCGGCGGAGTTGTCGCCCATCTGGGCTGAGGTCAGGCCAAGAAAGTAGTGGGCGAAATCGGATGCGTGGGTCAGCGGATATTTGTCCACAATCTCCTGAAACTGCTTGTGGGCGGCAGTGGCACGCTCCTGGGAACTGGCGAAGCTGGGCTGATCGGGCTGCGGCGGCATGTTGGCCGGCCGAAGGGGAGTATCGAGTGTGCGGACCGCGGTGCTGAAGGCGACGCTGGCTTTTTCGTCCTGTTGCTGGATGTAATACCAGGCGCCGATGGCGGCGGCGACGATGACGGCCACGACAATGCCGACGACGATGAGCTTTTGCTTGTGCTCGACCGACCAGTCGACGGTCTTTTCGGCGACGTCCATGGTCGCCTGGCTAAAGCGGTCCTGTTTGAGTTGATGGCGGGTTTCTGCGCGCACGAACTTCCCTTCTGATGATTAGGTTGGGTGGGCTAACAAAGGCTTAGTTTACAGGGGAAAAATGGGGGCGTCAAAACCAGGTGATCGGATTAGGCCTGGTATAGCCGCTCCAAGGCGCAGGCAAGAGCCGCAGGATCAAAGCTGATCCTGTAGCTTTCAAAGAAGCCGTTCATGCCGAGCAGCGCCGCAATCGGCAATTCCTCTGAAAAACCGGCGCGGATGAGGACAACTCCTCCCGGGAGCATGCAGAAAGATGTTGTGCAGGTAGATCGACGTCGGTCCGGGACATTCCTAGGGTTTTCAGCGGATCCCCGCTCGTCACATCCAATCCGATCGCGGTTCCGAGATCCGCATGAAATATGCAGTTGCTCGCGCCCGAATCGATGAGCGCTTCAAATCGCTTTGATCGCGGGGCAGTCTTCGTTGGCAAGGAAATACTGATTGGTATCACGGCAAAATGGACGGCTCCGCTGGAAGAACCAGGATCGGGGAACTTCTTGTAAGGAACGGTGAAAGTCACAAAGAAAGCGACAGCCAGCTTCTTGGCGTTCGAAGCAGAATCGGATCGGAAACTCCGGCCGTCTCGCTTTTCTTCGCGGCCTCGTCATAGGTGGCCGCGACAGCCACGACCTTGTTGCCATCTTCAGACAGGGCTATCCAACTGTCGGGCGGAGCGGAGCGTAAGGATTCTAAGCGCGAGTCTTTAGCCGTGCCCGGCATCTTGCTTCCTCCATCTCAAAGGCTACGCCGGGGAATTAAGAGTGGTCAAGATTTCTCCGAGTGTTTTTGCGCAGCCGATCCCAAAATGGATGAGTCATCCCCCACTTCCGCTATAATCAAGAATTACCCTCATGGCAAGAAAGCGTCTGATTCGCTCGACTACGGTTCTTTGCGTCCGCCGAAATGGTAACGTTGTCATGGCCGGAGATGGCCAAGTCACGCTCGGCGAGGCAGTTATCAAGCACACGGCGAAGAAAATCCGCCGCCTGTATCAGGACAAGATTCTGGCCGGCTTTGCCGGATCGACCGCCGATGCGTTCACCCTTTTTAGCCGCTTCGAGTCGAAGCTCGAACAATATCACGGCAATGTGGGCCGGGCCGCAGTTGAACTGGCAAAAGACTGGCGGACGGACAAGTTTTTGCGACATCTCGAGGCGCTGCTGCTGGTTTCCGACAAAGAGCAGACGTTTCTGCTTAGCGGGCAGGGCGATGTGATTGAGCCCGACGGAGGGATTGCGGCGATTGGCAGCGGCGGGCCCTATGCGCAGGCGGCCGCGCAGGCGCTGGCCGAGCAGACGCAGCTTTCGGCGCGTCAGATTGCGGAAGAAGCAATGAAGATTGCCGGCAAAATGTGCATCTATACAAATGATAAGGTAACGATCGAAGAACTGTGACCGACCACTGACTTATGGCCATTTACTTACCTGGAACCGTCGACGAAGAACAGCTGGCGCTGGACGACCTCACGCCACGCGAGATTGTAGTTGAGCTCGACAAGCACGTGGTCGGACAAAAAGACGCCAAGCGCGCCGTCGCCATTGCGCTACGCAACCGCATGCGGCGTCAGAAACTGCCGGAAGAGTTGTCCGAGGAAGTCATTCCCAAGAACATCATCATGATTGGGCCGACGGGCGTGGGAAAGACGGAGATCGCCCGCCGTTTGGCCAAGCTGGCCAATTCGCCATTTTTGAAAGTGGAAGCGTCGAAGTTCACGGAAGTCGGCTATGTTGGACGCGATGTGGAGTCGATGATTCGCGATCTGGTCGAAATTGCGATCGAGATGGTCCGCGAAGAAAAGCTCGAAGACGTTTCCGACAAGGCCGAGCTCAACGCCGAAGAGCGTTTGCTGGATATTCTTTTGCCGCCAGCCGCTCCGCGCCCGACTGAAACCGCACAGGCGGGATTCTTGCTCGAAGGCACGAGCGCATCGGGCGACTCGCAATCGCGCACCCGCGAGAAGTTGCGGCAGCAACTGCGCGAGGGCAAACTCGACGATCGCACGGTCGAAATCGACGTGCGCGAGCGTAATTTCCCGTCGTTTGAAATCATCTCCAACCAGGGCGTCGAGGAGATGGACGTCAACATTAAAGATATGTTGCCGAACATCTTTGGGCAGCGCACCAAGAAGCGAAAAATGAAGGTGAATGAAGCTTTCGAATACCTGATCCAGGAAGAAGAGCAGCGGCTGATTGATATGGACCAGGTAACGCGGATTGCGATTGACCGCGTCGAGGACTCGGGAATTATTTTTCTCGACGAGATCGACAAGATTGCGGGGCGTGAAAGCGGCCATGGGCCGGACGTTTCGCGCGAGGGCGTGCAGCGCGACATTCTGCCGATTGTGGAAGGGACGACGGTCAACACGCGCTACGGCATGGTTCGCACCGACCATATTCTTTTTGTCGCTGCGGGCGCGTTTCATGTTTCTAAGCCCAGCGACCTGATTCCCGAACTGCAGGGACGGTTTCCGATTCGGGTAGAGTTGCAGTCGCTGACCATGGATGATTTCATTCGGATTCTGACCGAGCCGAAATCGTCGTTGGTAAAACAGTACACCGCGCTTCTGGAGACGGAAGGCGTGAAGCTGGAGTTCACCAAAGATGCGCTCGAAGAGATTGCGCGCTTCGCGTTTCGCGTGAATGAGGGTACGGAGAATATCGGGGCGCGGCGTCTGCACACCATCATGGAGCGGGTGCTGGATGAGATCAGCTTCGACGCTCCCGACAAAAAAGGTGTGCACTTTAAGATCGATTCGGACTACGTGCGCAAGATGCTGGCCGATATTGTGAAGGACCAGGACCTGTCGAGATACATTCTGTAGGAATCCAACAAGAATTTTCCGCGGGGACGGGCGAGGACGCCCGTCCTCCATTCAAGTGAACCCGAATGCTAGACTATTCGTTCATTTTTAGTGGGGGGGAGCTTGCCGGTCGATCCTGTTCTGCTGGTGCATGGCGGTGCCTGGGCAATTCCTGACGACATGATTGAGGCGCACCTGAACGGAGTGCGTAATGCGCTGGCTGCTGGATGGAATGTTCTTTCCCGCGGCGGGTCGTCGCTTGACGCGGTTGAAGAAGCGGTCGTTGTCATGGAGGATGACGAGACTTTCGACGCCGGGCGGGGCAGCTTTCTCAATCGCGAAGGCAGAGTGCAGCTTGACGCGCTCATCATGGATGGCGGAACGCTGCGGGCGGGCGGAGTCGGCTGCGTGGAGCACCTGCGAAATCCGATTCGCACCGCCAGAAAAATCCTCAGCGAAAGTCCGCACGTCTATTTTGTGGCGGATGGAGCGGAACAGTTCGCGGTGCAGCACGGCATTTCCCTCTGCACGAACGAAGATTTGATTATCCCTCGCGAAGTGGAGCGGCTGCGAGCGTTTCAGGCACATGCTGCGGAGGGGAAGCCGGATCTTTTCGCGCCCACGATTTCTCACGATACGGTCGGCGCGGTCGCGCTGGATCGAGACGGCAACCTGGCTGCCGCAACGTCCACTGGCGGCACCCTCGATAAGGCCCCGGGCCGGCTGGGAGATTCATCTTTAATCGGCTGCGGCTGCTACGCCGACAACGATACCGGCGCGGCGTCAACCACGGGATGGGGCGAGCCGATCATGAAACTGGTGCTGGCCAAGTGGGCGACCGACCGGATTGCCGCTGGGAATTTGCCTGAATGGGCGGCGGCCGAGGCCATCAGCCATCTGGAATCGAGAGTGAAAGGCCACGGCGGAATTATCTTACTGGATGCGAAGGGCCGGTTCGGCATCTCCCACAACACTCCTCGCATGGCCTGGGCGCTGCGCACGAATGCGCAGGAAACCTCGGGCATTTCTCGCTGAGTTTGCTAACCAACGCAATTCCCTCAATGATTTAGCTTGATTCTCCGAGCGCGCTGGTGTACAAACCAGCCGATCTTCTTTTCGCGTATATGGGTGCACTGATGCCTTTTCAGGCGTTCGGACGCTTGTGTTCGCTGCCAGGTCGTACTGGCGAAGACTCTCCCGGCCTGTCCATCCCCGGTTTCAAGGAAAAAACCAATGACAATGCGAAACCTGGTTGTGCTCGCAGTGATGGTTGTTTTGACGGCAGTGTTCGGCTTCGCTCAGGGCGTGACGACCGGAGACCTGCACGTCACGGTGAAAGATCCCAAGGGCGGTCTTGTGACCAATGCCACGGTGACGGCGAGCAATCCGGCGAAGGCGCTCGTGCGCTCAACCACTGGCAATAATAATGGCCAGTACAGCCTGGTTCTGCTACCGCCAGGGAGCTATAGCGTGAGCGTGGACGCGCCCGGGTTTGCGAAGTTTACGGCGGAGAACGTGATCGTCACCGTCGGACAGAGCGAGGGCCATTGCCGCTGACGCTCTCGGTCGCTGGCGCCAAAGAGTCGGTCACGGTAAATTCAGAGGCGGCGGTAGTGGAAACCGAGCGGACCTCTTCGACTAACACGATTGAGCAAGTACGCATCGACAACCTGCCGATTAATGGCCGCAACTACATCAATTTTGCGCTCACGGATTCGCAAGTGCTGCGCGACAATACGCCCGCCATCGGGGCGGCGCCGACTTCAGGGCTCAACATCAGCGGGCAACGGGCGCGGTCGAACCTGGTGAACGTCGATGGCGCGGACGCGACCGACAACTCGACCAACGGCGTTCGATCGACGGTTTCGCAGGAAGCGGTACAGGAATTTCAGATCATCAACAACAGTTATTCGCCGGAGTACGGCCGAGCGGCGGGCGGCGTGGTCAACATTATCACGCGCTCGGGATCGGACGAATTTCACGGCGACGTGTACGGCTATTTGCGGAACCGGGATTTTCAAGCGGTGAATCCATTCAGCACGGTGCCCAATCCGGCTTACACGCGGGTGCAAACCGGTACGGCCTTCGGCGGGCCGATCAAGAAAGACAAGCTCTATTACTATTTTTCTTACGAATTCACCGACCGTCACGAGACCGGCTTCTCGAGCATTGGACTCGACAACTTCGGCCTGGTTCCCTTCAACACGGCGACCGTTGCGGGCGGAGCTTTTCCGCTGCCCTTTGGGACGATCCAGGCGACCCCCCAACAGGCGCAATTTCTGCAAACCCTGCCGGCGGCGGAGATTCCGATAATCTGGACCGACGAACCTGGAGAACTACGTGGTGCTGCTGGGCGCTTCTTCCGGCATGGCGGTGCACGGTTTGTGGCCGACGGGAATGATGCAAGGGCTCACGGGCTTTCCGATCCCGAACTTCTCGGCTTTCCCCACATCGTGCGCACCACCCGGGCCGTGCTTCGTGCCGCCATCGTTTCAGACGCTCGCGTCGCAAGTGGGAAACTTCCCCATCTTTGAAAATACCAGCCTTTATTCGTTGCGCTTCGATTACAACGCCAGCACGAATAATCGGGTAATGGTGCGCGCCAACGTGAGCCCGAGCACGCTGAATGGAATCGAGGTCAACGGCGAGAACCAGGTGTTCGGACAAAACGCTTACTCGCGGACTTCGCAGCAGGCCTATCGCGACGTGGCGGGAGTGATTCAGGACACATGGACGATCGGCAACAACAAGGTGAACCAGTTCAGCTTCCAGTATGCGCGGCGCGGACTGTCATACTTCTATTCGAATGCGCCGGGCGGTAGTGATGTTGCGGTGAACATCCCGGGATTCGCGTTTTTTGGCCGCGAACCGTATTCGTATATTCAGCGTGTCGAGCAGCGCTATCAGTTCACGGATAATTTTTCCTGGACGGTGGGCCGACACGATACCAAGTTTGGCGTCGACTTCAATTATCTGCCGCTGACCGCGACTTTCACGGTGAACTACGGCGGCGAATATACCTTTGGAGCGCAGACAGTTCCCGGCGGGCGGGAGCTTCCCCCGCTGAATGCGGTGCAGGCCTATGGAGCGGGCGTTCCGACGGATTATGTGCAAGGCATCGGCAATCCGCACGACTCTTTCTCCAACAAGCCTTTGGGAGTTTATTGGCAGGACTCGTGGCGGTGCGCTGCCGAACCTGACCTTGAATTATGGCGTGCGATACGACGTGGAATTTCCCGCCGCAGTTGTCGCCCCCGAATGCATTGGCGCAGGCGGCTTATAACCAGCTTGGCTTGCAGAAGGGAATTCAAACCGATACCAACAATGTGCAGCCGCGCATCGGCCTGGCGTGGGACCCGAAGGGTGACGGAAAGAGCGTGGTGCGGGCTTCCTACGGAATTTTCTACGATCACCCGCTGCTGGGGTTGTATTTTCTCGGAGATGCCTCGGACGGCTCGCGAAGCGGCCAGGCGCTATTGTTCGGCGCCGCGCCGGGATGCAATCCGGCGGTGCCGGCGCTGAGTTTGACGGCGAGCAATACATTTCAGGGATTGGCGGGAGATTGCTTCCCGGCGGCAGTTTCTGGCATTCGGTTACAACGCAAACACGCAGACGTTCAATTCGTTTCTGCCCAATTCGTTGTTCATCAATCAGGGCTACATCAACGCCGGAGTGCCGCTGGTCAACCAGCCGTTCGGCTATCCGCAATCGAAGAATTTTGTTTACGCCTATTCGCAACAGGTGAATTTGACCTACGAGCGTGACCTGGGGGGAGGGTTCGCAGTAAACATTGGTTACAACTTCAACGGCGGACGGCACCTAAACCGACCGATCAACGCTAATACTGTGCGTGGAGATTTGCTGGTGAAAAACTGGCAGGCGGCAGTGGCGGCGGGCGCGGCCACACCCGATACCAGCCCGCTTTCGGTGGCGTCATGTGGCGCGAATCCGCTGGCTGGGTTGCCGGGACAGCCCGCGTACTTCCTGCCCGCAGCGCTGGTCAGTGATTTCAGGCCGTCGGGATTGAACCCCTCGCTGGCCGGAGTTTTTGCGCCGTGCGTTGCAATCGCGAATCTGGTGCTCGGCGCGGAAGGACTGAACGGCGCCTGCAACCCGACCACGCTTGCCAATTGCGTTCCGTTCAGCGATATGGACGCGAACTTCTCAAACGGCAGCTCGATTTACCACGGGCTGACGCTGAATCTGCGCAAGCGCTTCAATAGCCACTATGAATTTCTCGCGTCGTACACTTACTCGCACGCGATCGACGATTCAACCGACCTGGAAGCACCGCTGGCGCCGCAGGACAGCTACTTCCCGCAAGACGAGCGTTCAAGTTCGCTGTTCGATCAGCGGCACCGGTTTGTTTTCAGCGGCGTGTATCAGAGCGGGAGGCTGAGCGGCGACGGCTTCGGCAGCAAACTTTTCAGCAATTGGACAGTGGCGCCGATCATCGAGATTTCTTCGGGACGCCCCTACAACCTGACCACCGGAGTCAGCGATAACTTCCAGTTTGTTTCGAGCGGCGGGCGTCCGAATGTGGTACCGGCGGGCACGCCGACGAATGCGTGCGGATATCCGACGGTGGCGTCGTCGGTTTCGCCAACAGGATTTTTCCAGGAGCCCTGCTTCGCCGATTTGACCCCGGCACAGTTGGCCCAACCGAACGCGCTGTTGTTGCTGGACGGCAATTTGGGCCGCAACGCCGGAATTACGCCCTATACGGTTTTCAACGATCTGCGCATTTCGCGGCGAATCAATTTTGGCGAGAGACTTACGTTAGATGGAATCGTGGACATGTTCAATCTTGCCAATCGCTTTAATGTCGCGGCGGTGAACGTGCTCTTTACCGACGCGGGACAGGCCACGGCGGCTTATGATCCTCGCCAGTTCCAGTTCGCGCTGCGGCTGAACTGGTAGGGAAGCCGGCCACGGATTTTCACGGATATCCCTTCTTCTAACCGGAGCGGGGCTCGACCCGCTGCATTTTTTCCTTCTGCCGGGAACTTAATGCAGGGCTATTTCGTTCTTCAATACGGGGAGACTGTCAAATGGACAACGAAATCGCAATGCGCGGCGAAACCGTGAAAGCGATGGGCCGGGAGTCTGCAGCAAGAAAGATTTTTATCGGGCCGAACGGCCTGCGCGCGGGCTGGCGCCTGTCGATTTTCATGCTGATGGTGGTCGCAATGTCCGCCGTGGCTCGAATGATAGTTGCGAAGTTTTTCAACCATCTTGATCTCAACCCGGGAAGGATGACGCCGGCGCTCATCATCGTGCCCGATGCGCTCTTCTGCGTGCTGGTGACCGTAGCGGCGTGGGTCATGAGCAAGATCGAAGGCCGCCGCTTTGGCGATTATGGCTTGCCCTTCAAGCGCGCCTTCAAAAAAGAATTGTGGCTTGGCGCATTGATCGGCCTGCTCGCCACCAGCGCAACGCTTCTCGCAATTCTTGCGCTAGGCGGCGCGAAGATGACCGGTCCGACAATGCATGGCTCGGTCATTCTGATCTCGGCGGCGGCGTGGGGATTGGCATTCTTGCTTTCGGCGCTGGCTGAGGAATTTTTGTTTCGCGGCTATGCGCAGTTCACACTCACCACGGGTATGGGCTTCTGGCCAGCGGCGTTGCTGCTTTCTGGTTTGTTCGGATTGGCACACATCGATAATAAAGGTGAGACGGTCTTGGGCGCGGTGTCGGTGGTGTCGTTCGGTTTGTTGTTGTGTTTATTTCTTCGCCGGACGAGAAACTTGTGGTGCGCAGTGGGCTTCCACCTGGGGTATGACTGGGGGCAAACGTTTCTGTATGGCGTTCCCAACAGCGGCCTGCAGCCTTCGCAAACTTTCTTGAGTTCGGTGCTTAGCGACCACGCTGGCTAACAGGTGGCACTGTGGGCCCGGAAGCCAGCATCTTCTGCCCGATCGTTTTGGCTGTCGTGGCGATTCTCTTCAGCCTGAAATATCGCGAAGCGCGATATCGTCCTGCTTCTTAACTGAAAAACCGGCCACGGATTTTCACGAATCTCGCGGATTTCTCTGAAACCGTATTCAGAGCGCCGTTCTCTCCAGTTTGACGACACTAAGCCGGAGCGTTTACGTCTTACAATGGTGGGGAATCCTTCAATGACAAATAACTTAACGACACCACCCGAAACAGTGCCGGCCCCGCGCCGTGAATCCGGGGTCAGAAAGATTTTCATCGGGCCGCATGGCCTGCGCGCAGGCTGGCGGCTATTGATCTACATCTTGCTCATGGTTGCGATCGCGGCCTGCGTTGGGGCGATTGCCCGATTGTTCGGTGCGAAAAGGGCCTCCGGGCCGTTGCAGCAAATCACTCCCCTGCAACTCTGTCTGCTGGAAGGCGCGCTATTGTTCTACAGCGTCGCCGCGGCCTGGATCATGAGCAAGGTCGAAGGACGCAAGTTCGGGGACTACGGCCTGCCTGCGAACCAGGCGCTCCGCAAAGATTTCTGGGTGGGATTGCTGTGGGGTTTCCTGACTACCAGTGGCACGTTGCTGGCGATTTTCGCTTTCCACGGCGTACGGCTGTCCGGCCCAATGATTCGTGGAACAACGGTTTTCACCTCAGCCGCGGCGTGGACGGCGACCTTTCTTCTGGTGGGGCTGAGCGAGGAATTTTCGTTTCGCGGATATGGACAGTTCACGCTGACGAGTGGCATGGGGTTCTGGCCTTCGGCGTTCTTGCTCTCGATTTTGTTCGGCGCCGCGCACATGGGCAATGGTGGGGAGAACATTCTGGGAGAGTCCTCGGTCGTATTGTTTGGGCTGCTGTTCTGCCTGTTTTTGCGGCGCAGGGGAAATTTGTGGTGGGCGGTTGGCTTTCACATGGGATACGACTGGGGCCAGACGTTTTTCTACGGCGTGCCGGACAGTGGGCTGCTGCCGTATCAAAACTTCCTCAGCGCTTCGTTCCATGGGCCAAAGTGGCTGACTGGTGGGACGGTCAGTTCCGGAAGCCAGCGTGTTCACTCCGATTGCGCTGTTGATCGTGGGGATATTGTTCAGTCTGAAGTACCGTGAAGTGCGCTATCGGGTAAATCCTTAATCAAACACAGAGGACACAGGGAGCACAGAGGGAACGGCACTTCGCCTGTTACACTCTTTGCGTCATCCATTCTTGGCGATTGCCGGAGCTTTTCCCTGAATGTCCGAAGCTACCACTCCTACCGAGCGCACTCGAGTGGTGCGCGAACCGCATCGCGGCGTCTATGACCGCGAAACAGCTTACAAAATTCTCGACGAAGGCTTTATCTGCCACGTGGGGTTTGTGATCGATGGTCAACCGTTTGTCATTCCCACGGGCTACGGTCGAAGCGGAGACGATCTGTTCATTCATGGCTCGTCCGCCAGCCGGATGCTGCGCAACCTGGATCAGAGGTGTGCCGATCTGCGTGACTGTGACGCTGCTGGACGGGCTGGTGCTGGCGCGGTCGATCTTTAATCATTCGATGAATTACCGTTCGGTCGTCGTGTTGGGTAAAGCGGTCGCGATCGAAGATCGAGAGAAAAAGTTAGCCGCATTGCGGACGGTCTCGGAGCACATTTTGCCGGGACGCTGGGAGGAAGTTCGCCAGCCTACCGACAAAGAATTAAAAGCGACTGCGGTGTTGCAGCTGCCAATTGATGAGTTTTCAGCCAAGATACGGCAAGGGCCGCCGATTGACGATGAAGAGGATTATTCGTTTCCCACCTGGGCGGGAGTGATTCCGCTGATGATGGTGGCAGGGACGCCGATAGACGATCCGAGGCGGGAAGCGGGGAGAGCGGTGCCTGAATACGCGGTTCGGTATTCGAGGAACCAACGACCTTAACTCAATCTTGACATATTTGGTAAAGACATCTATCTTTACTGTAGGGTTCATAAGTAAAGATGAAAAACTCCAGCACCATAAGTTCTAAAGGTCAGGTTACAGTGCCCCAGCAGATCCGCGAGCGGCTCGGTCTTTCTGCGGGGGACCGGGTGGAATTCGTAATCGAGGGCGAGCGGACAGTGATTCGCCCAGCGCGGGAAGCGGTGAACCGGTTCGAGAAGTACCGGGGGGCTTTGGGCAGATTTCCGGGCAGCGTAAAAGGAATCAATGCCTGGATCGAAGACCTAAGGGACAACGGGGACCTCAAGCGGAAGTGAGGACCGCACTAGACACCAACATTCTCTCCGCCTTGCTGTCGAACGAACCTCCAGCGCAAAGCATCTCAATCCGATTGTCACAGGCGTATTCGGAGGGAGGTTTGGTAATCTGCGCCCCTGTTCATGTTGAACTGTCGGCTCACCCGTTGGCGAAGCCAGGCTTTGTGGACGAGTTTCTAGAGGACGCTGGAGTCGTAGTGGACTTTTTCCTGACTGAGGATATCTGGCGTTTGGCGGGCAAAAGTTTTGCGGCATATGCAACGCGTCGCCGTCGCTCCGCCGGTGGATCGCCTAGGAGATTGTTGGTGGATTTCATGATTGCCGCGCACGCTGTTCTAAAAGCAGACCAGTTGATGACCCTTGATGCCGCTCCCTACGAACAGTACTTCCCCCAACTGAGAGTTATCCACTCGTTTTAATGAGTGATTCACATCAATAGCAGCAACTTCCCGGTTGTCTTTCTGCTTTCGAGATCGCGATGGGCCTGCTGGGCGTCGGTCAATTTGTAGGTGTGCTCAATGCGTAGTTTCAACTTGCCTTCGGCGACCATGGCAAAAACCGCGCTCGCCCGCGCGTGCAGCTCTTCGGTGGTTGAGGTGTAGTGGCCGAGCGTGGGACGGGTCACGTATAACGATCCCTTGGTCGAAAGCTGGATCAGATCAAATGGCGGTACAGCACCGCTGGATCCGCCAAACAAGACCATGTATCCGCGAGGACGAAGCACGTTGAGTCCTTTTTCGAAGGTGGTCTTGCCGACGCTGTCGTAAACCACGTCGACGCCTTTATTTGCCGTGATCCGCTTGGTTTCGGTTTCAAAATCGGATTTGGTGTAGAGAATAATTTCATCCGCGCCGGCTTGCCGAGCCAGGGCAGCTTTTTCGTCGGTTGAAACGGTGGCGATGATTCTGGCGCCGATCCTGTGGGCCATTTGAACGAGCAAGAGTCCAACCCCGCCGGCAGCGGCATGGATCAGTGCGGTCTGACCGCGCTTCAGGGGAAACGTGTCATGGGAGAGATAGTGGGCGGTCATGCCCTGGAGCAGAACCGCGGCGGCCTGTTGCTCAGTCACGCCAGCGGGAATTGGAACCAGGCGGTCGGCGGGCACGGCGGCATACTCGGCGTAGCTTCCGAGAACCCCGGCCCACGCCACGCGGTCGCCGACCTTGACGGAGGTCACGTCGGAGCCGACGGATGTAACGACTCCCGCTCCTTCCTGGCCCAGGACAAACGGCAACGGAACCTTATATCGGCCCTCGCGCTGGTAGGTGTCGATAAAGTTGACGCCGGAAGCGGCCACTTTGATTACGGCTTCGTTCGCTTTGGGATGCGGAATGGGAAGGTCGGCCAGCTGCAAAACGTCCGGTTCGCCGGTGTGCTGAACCTGAATGGCTCTCATGTTTACAATTAGATCACAGGGCTTGAAGGTGGGTTCGGAAGGCTGAAAGGAGTCCGAAGATTGTCCTTTTGCCTCTGCCCAAAAGTAACCGTAGACAACCTGAGTTCCAGATTGACCCGTCCAACTCCTGATAGTAGCATTTGGGTGATCTCTACCTGCAGGTTGCTGGCGATAGGATATTTGTAAATAACAGAAAATATGGGAATTGGGAAACCTTCTAAGCTGTCTCTCATGGCTTTGACACTGCTCTTAGGCAGTGTTGCCTGTCAGACAGCGCAGCGACCGGCGTCCTTCCTGCCCGCGCGGCAGGCCAGCGCCCCCAACCTCGAGGCGAGTCAAACCCCCGCTCCAGCCCCGGCTCCCGTAGATCCCAAGCCACTTGCAACCGTACAAACTCAGCAACCGGAGGTTCAGCCGCAAGGTGATCTAACGGCGGAACTCATCGCGCAGGTAGAAAAGGAATATCAGGCAGGCGAAGAGAACTATCGCGCTGGCCACGTGGAAGCGGCCAAGCAGAATTTTGACCACGCTTTCGATCTCTTGCTGGAAAGTTCGCTGGACATTCGCTCGGACGAGCGGCTGCAAGACGAGTTTGATCGTCTGCTCGACCGCGTCAATGGCCTCGAGCTGGAGGCTTTGCAGCAGGGGGATGGATTCACGGAGCAGAAGTCAGAACCGGCGCCGATCGATGAAGCCAATGACGCTTCCTACCCGGTCGATCCGAATATCAGAGCGAAAGCCGAAGCTGAGATCAAGGGTACACACTCGGACCTGCCTTTGATGATGACGGATTCGGTGGCCAGCTACATCAATTACTTCTCCACTCGCGGACGAGGGACATTTGAAAACGCGCTGGCGCGAAGCGGACAATACCGGTCGATGATTGAGTCCACCCTTAAGCAGGAGGGAGTTCCACAGGACCTGATTTATCTGGCGCAAGCGGAGTCGGGCTTCCGTCCGCTGGCGGTATCGCGTGCTGGTGCGCGGGGGATGTGGCAGTTCATGGCGAGCCGAGGGGCGGCCTATGGGCTGCAACGGGATTGGTGGGTTGACGACCGTCAGGAGCCTGAGAAGTCGACGCGGGCGGCCGCGCGACACTTGCACGATCTTTATAACGAGTTTGGCGACTGGTACCTGGCGATGGCGGCCTACAACTCCGGGCCGGGCACGGTACAAAATGCGGTCAAGCGGACCGGCTATGCCGACTTCTGGGAGCTGTACAAGCGGAACGTCCTGCCGAAGGAGACGCGGAACTATGTGCCCATCATTCTGGCCGTCACCATTATGGCCAAGAATCCGCAGCAGTACGGACTCGACGAAGTTATGACAGAGAAGCCGTTGCCGTTCGATGCGGTAAAGATCGACTATCCGGTGGACCTGCGGCTGGTGGCGGAGTGCGTGGACGAGTCGGTGACGACATTGCAACAGTTGAACCCCAGCTTGCTGCGGCTAACGACGCCTAAGAACCAGGAATTCGAGTTGCGCCTGCCCCTAGGGAGTAAGGAACACTATCTCAGCACGATCGCGGCGATTCCTCCCGACATGCGAGTGTGGTGGCGCTACCACAACGTTGCAGCCGGCGATACGCTGGCTTCGCTGGCGCGGTCGTATCGCACCAGCCGGCAGGCGATTGCCGAGGCCAACGGTTTGTCGGCTGACGAAGATCTAGAGCCGGAAAGCAAAATCATCATTCCGGTAGCGCCGGGCAAGCATCCGGCAGGAGAAGAGTCGCTCACTTACGCCCGCAACGCGACGGTTTACAAAGTGCACAAGAACGATACGGTTGAGAGCGTTGCGGACAACTTCGGCGTGCCCCCGGCGATGGTTCGTCGTTGGAACCATCTGAAAGCGGACGGTTTACATGGACGGCGGGTTCTGTACGTGCATCTGCCGGTGACCCCGAAAGGCGAGGAAACGCGGATCGCGGTATCTAAATCGAAATCCAAGAAGACATTACAGAGCGTCAGCGCCAGGAAAGTTGTACGCCACAAAGTGCAGCCGGGAGAAACTCTTTACTCCATTGCACAATCCCACCACACCAGCGTGGCGGTCTTGAAAGAGAACAACCGAAATTGGGCCACGTTGCGTCCCGGAATGATCCTGCTAATCGAGAGCCGGTAGCACACTTCCATTTCAATCTGAGACAGGTTTCGCGTGTTCGCGCCGGGTTTGATGCCGCCGAACGACGAGGCAGATCGAGTGTTCCGTGCATCGGTGCAATATTCAGTTGCATCTGATCCCCACAACGGGGTACGTTACAGCGGCACGCAAATTTGCTGTGCTATAATTTCGGCCCGTTCGGTCATAAGATTCGATCAGTCTTTTTAGCATTGGCAGTATTCGGACCGACCGTACCAAGACCTTGAGGAGGAAAGATGACCTTTGACGACGAGACCCTCTATTTAAGAGATGACGAAGCGGACGAGTTTGGAGACAGCGGCAGCTACGGCGAGTCGCTGGAGGAAGATTACGAAGACGAAGAGGAAGAAGAGGAAGCCGAAATGCCGGGCGGCGAACCGGAACCGACTTCAGAACCGATGAGCCACGAGGAAGAAGAAGAGGAAGAACCGGAACCAGTTTCCAGTGGTGGCGGGGGCTCGTCGCGGCCAGCGCCCAAGAGGGCAGCGAAGAAGAAAGCTGCTCCCAAGAAGAAAGCCGTTGCCAAGAAGAAGGCGAAGCCGGCCAGGAAAGCTGCCAAGAAAAAGGCCGCCCCCAAGGCCGCGAAAAAGAAACCGGCCAGGAAAGCAGTTAAGAAGAAACCAGCCAAGAAGAAGGCACGCCGGCGCTAGGGTTGTGTCGAATCCAGAGCCGCAGCCGCTGGGCTGCGGCTTTGTTGTGCCCGGTTAGCGCAAATTACTTTTTGTTCTGCACCGCCTGCAGGCATTGGCCGTAAAGTTCGAGCAGGTGATTGGCATACTCTTCGGGTTTTGCCGCGCCGCCGGTGCCCTGAAACCCTGCGCCCGACGACTGTACGCGGCCGTAGCCGGTGGTCATTGCGACAAACTTCATGAGATCCAGTGCGATGTCTTCGTTGCGGCGCGCGCCCGTCGTAAGGGCAGGTGTCTCCTCCATGAATCCTCCGTAGGAATGCGAATACTGGGAATTTCTTCGTCCATTGAGCGTACTTCGGCAAAAAACCGATCATAACAGAAGGACTATGGACCCCGAAGCTAGCTTTTGCCGCCGGGATCGCCGCCTTCGAGTTGCAGGGACGGTGTAGATTGGCGGAAGCAGCACGCGGCCGCTCCTCAGGTTTCAATTCCCACATAACAAATCCGCCCGATCAGATAATCGGAGGGCTTCTTGCCATCATCCAGCAGTCAGCACTTCAACCGGATAGGCTTGATTGTGCGGACGAAGAATTAATTGCCTGCCGGCAATCTCGACATATTTCACGGTGCAGACGCCGTCTTTGTTGACGGCGTACATGTTGGATTCGCCTTTGCGATAGGCCTTCAGAGAATTGTAATGGCGGTCGATGAGAGCCACGGCGCCGGGGAGAAGGCGGGGATACATGCTCATGCCCTCGCGCGCGTCGACCTTGATCAGAACAAATCGCTCCCAGTCATCGCGGCCGCCTTCGCGCTCGGCGCGCAAACTACGGAGGAAACTCTTCTTGAACTTGAGCATCTCCTTGACGTTCATTTTCATGACGATCGCGTCAGAGGCCGCAACCGCGCTGTCGACCAAAAAACGTTTTGAAAATCCGCTTCGGCGGGCGGGGCGATGCTGGCGCGCTTGTTGACTTCGTCGGGGTCGAGCAAGTCGAGCACGGAGAGGCGCTGCACCTTGAGGACTTTGTCCATGCCTTCGAGGCTGAGGCCGCGCTTGCGATTGAGAAAGTTGGAGATGTGCGCCTGCTTGAATCCGGTCTGCTCGGCCAGACGCAGGCCGGTGAGTTCGCCCTCGTCGATCCGCTGCCATAGGGCCTTGCGCAGATTTTCTTGCAGAACTTTGAATTTCATACGCGGGAGTATAGCACATGGCTATTGTGCATAACCGAGGCGAATCTGATAGCAATGCAGCAGTCCGCGGATTTCCACAGAGTGAAGCGGCGGGTGCAGGCCGATCGCAGCCGATTTGTGACCGTCATCACCAAAATATTGCGTTTCAGGGGGTTGACTGGCTAAACTAATTAGCTATACATTGCGATCAGTGTATATCTAATCTCTAACCGTGGGGCGGCAATCGAGCGGTGTCCGGAGCAGGAAACAGAAGTCAGAACGTTTGCGGAGTTTCGCCGTAAAGTAAGAACGGCGGAGGTGCTTTCTGCGGCAACTGAGCAGTTGCTGCGAACGCTTCAATTCACTGGCAAGATCAGCGTGATCGTGCAGAACGGCCGGGTTTTGAAGTCCGGCTACGAAGAAGGATATTTCCGGCAGTCGACGGGTTAGCGGATCGACCTGCGCCGCGTTAACAAGTAAATAAAACAACAGGTTCTCCGTAACAGAAACGGGCCCTGTGACCGAGCAATCGGCACAGGGCTTTTTTGTTTTTCTCAGGAGGTAGTCATGGAAGTCGAAAATCTCGAGATCGTGCAACTGGAGCTGAAATACTGCGAATACTGCGGCAGCCTGTGGCTGCGTCCGCGGGGCGAGACGGAAGTTTATTGCGCCGGCTGCATCTCTTATGTTGCCCACTGCGCGCAGCAACGTGGAAGACATGGCAAAGTGCGATTGCCCATCAACGGGAGGGAGGACGTTTTCCTCTGCAGCGAAGGGGGGAACGCATGAGTGTGCGAGTGTTGCACTTCAACGATCCATCGCCTCGCCTCCCCGTGATCGACCAAGACTTGAACTCACCAAACGATCGGGAGGAGGAGGATGAGCGCGAGTTATCGCTGTATCGCGATCGGACGGTGCTGCTGTTGCGACGATACATGCGCCTATCCCTGGAGGCGGGGCGCTTGCCCTCCTTGCTGGGACGGGAGTGTTTTCGAACACGCTTCTCGGCTTACCTGACTCACACGTTCGAAGACGTAGTAATCTTTGTTCACAACGTCGAGCGCAGCCTGGAGGAATTCGGCACGTCCCAATCAGCAGTTGCTGGCGATGATCGTGCTGCAAGAACACAGTCAGGAAGAAACTGCGCTTCGATTGGGGTATGCGAGGAAGACAATCGGACGCCGCTACGCTGAGGCGCTGGATCGAGTGAGCAAGATTTTCCTTCGCAAACACATTATGGATCGCATTGTGAACGGCGACGCCACGAGGGAAGATGGGTGTCAAGAGGCGGCAAACCGCGATTTCGACGCAAGTGACTCTGCACAAGCGAAATATAATTTTGCGCAATTTGGCCCATCTACCCTGTAGGGTTTGGTATTCTAAAAATAGACAGGGAAAAATTCCCAAAGGCACGCTGCAAAGGGCGCGCCTTTTGCTTTTTGGAGCGTTTGGATGGCAAGCGTTCGGACGAAAGCACCTCGAGACAAGAAGCAATCCGCTCCGAGGGTTCGGCCCGGCGCTGGCGCGCTCGATGATTTACGGCAGCGGATCAGTGAACTGGTAACCGCTGAGGCGCTTGAAATGGTGGACGCGACCATCGGACAAGTGAAGGATGGCCAGTATCAGGCGCTGAAATATTTGTTTGAGATGGTTGGGCTATATCCGGCAACGATTGAGAACGATACTCCGCAGGAAGATTCGCTGGCGAAGATTTTGTTGGGGCGGCTGGGAATCGCGGAGAGTTCAGATCCTTCGGCGGAGACGGCCCGCAACGCGGATACCGTAAAATGAAGCGTCGGCGGTGCCCCGGGCTGCTTTTTATGCCCGCATCAAGTCTATTGAACGCCGCGGAAGCAGGCTGAGTCGAGGGATGGATTTAACCTGGATAACCGACCGAGTGGCGGTCGGTGGCGGAATCTGGACGCCGAAAAACATGGGCGAGGTCGCGCGTGCCGGCGTGACGCATGTCATCGACATGCAGATCGAGTTCGATGACCGGCCGCTGGCTGAGCCCTTTGGAATCAAAGTTCTTTGGAATCCCACGGACGACGATTTTCAGCCGAAGCCGCCGCAGCTTTTCGAGCGCGGTGTGCAGTTCGCGATGCAGGCTCTCGAGGAACAAGAAAGCAAGCTGTTCATTCATTGTGCGGCGGGAGTGCATCGGGCGCCGATGATGACGCTGGCAGTGTTGTGTTCGATGGGCTGGAAAATCGGCGAGGCCATGGACGTGATCGAGGGTCGGCGTCCGACCGCAGATTTTGCGGATGTATATGTGGAAAGCGTTGAGCGGTATTTGGAACAACGGGCAAGTTCGACGGTGTGATGACAATCAGAACTTTCTGAAATAGCACGGAGGAATTGAAATGTTCGGCATCTGTGGCCGCCCAACCGGGCGGCTTTTTTTATTGCTTCCGGTCTTAGCTGCGATGGCCCTGGCTGCGATGGCCCTGGCTGCGATGGCCCTGGCAGTGATGGTCCTGGCAGCGACGGCGCTAGGGCAAGGCCCGCCGTTGACCACGATCCAGGACACGGTTTACCGGGCAGATGGCACGCCCGCTCAGGGAACGCTGCTGATCTCCTGGCCAGGGTTTACGACCGCGAGCGGGCAAGCGGTTGCGGCGGGATCGACAAATGTGACGCTGGGCACAGGCGGAGCACTCTCCGTGGCGCTGGTTTCGAATGCCAACGCAACCCCTGTCAATAGTGTTTACACGGTCATCTACCAGTTAAACGACGGAACCGTTAAGACGGAGTATTGGATCGTGCCAGGCACGTCGCCTGCGAACCTGGCGGCCGTGATAACCACGCTGGGAACCTCGAGCGCGGCGTCGCAAATGGTGACCCAGCAGTATGTGAATTCCGCGCTTGCCGCGAAGGCGAATGATTCGGCGGTCGTGCATAACTCGGGGAACGAGATTGTTTCTGGAGTGAAGCAGTTTAGTTCTCCGCCAAGCTTGCCGAATCCTGTGAACCCCAACGACGGAGTCAACAAGCAGTACGTCGACAATTCGGTACAGAACAACGGCAGCGGGTCGTACTTAAGCACCGCTGGTGGAACCATGACCGGCGCCTTGCTTTTAAGTGCGGATCCAACCTCTTCTGGTCAAGCCGCCGACAAGCATTACGTTGATGTGCAGGCAGCGGTGAAGGCAGACCTAATTGCCGGGCTGGTGCCGCCGTCGGAGTTGGGAAGCGGAAGCGCGGGAGAGAGCACATGCCTGCTGGGAAATCAGACGTGGGGGCCGTGCGGCTTAGGCGGCAGCGGCGGGTCGTCGTACATCAACAGCACGCTGATTGCGAATCCCGATTTCAATTCGTTCGCACCGGCCGCGCAAAACGGCTTCCTCGATTGTTCGTTTCAGAATGCTGGCAGCAATGTCAGCCTGGAGTGTCCGTACGGGTCAACTTCGTCCACTTTTGCGCTTGGCAGCCAGGCGGTGCTCAACAATCAGGGGAACACATACGCTTCAGGCATGCAGGATTTCACCGCGGCGAGTGTGAAGCTGCCGAGTGGTGCGGGTTATATGCCTTCGGCGACAGGCGCGATTGGATACGACACTACCGCAAACATGCCGGTAATCAATGTGAACGGATCGACGCAGCAGTTGGCACTCACTACGTCGAATATTTCGGGGCAGGCGAGCACGGCGCTGGCATTGGCGGCGACGCCGTCGCAGTGCAACGGCTCGTTCGCGACTGGCGTTCAGGCGAATGGCAACGCGAATTGCAGCCAGGCGGATGTTCTCGAACTGGCAGAGACGTCGGCGCCGAATGGAATTCCGAATTACGGGGTCTTCTGGTTTGATTCCACGACGCACTCGCCGCGCATCATCGACAACAACGGACAACCGGTGCAGCTGGGATTGCTCAATGTTTTTAACAGCGATGCAAACACCCTGCAGGAGTACAACGGAACCAATCCGCAGGAGTTCGACCTCTTCGGCACGCGCTCGGATCCTTCCGACTATGAGCGTCTACGTCTTGGCTACGGCATCTTCAGCGGCAGCACATATTTCTTCATCGGGCCGGATTACGCCGGCAGCGGGCAGCAGCGCGGTCTCGCCTTCTTTACCGGCACCACTCCGAAGTGGGTGATCGACGGAACTTCCGTCTTTAAGCCCTGGACGACGAATGTGTATGACATCGGATCAGCCACGCAACAGGTGCACAACCTTTACCTCGGCACCAGCCTCATCTTCGGAAGCGGAAGTTTGACCGGCGCTCACGGCACTACGGGTGTTGCCGCTGAAGCGGGAACCCTGGGTACGACAACTGGCGCGGGCCTGTGCAACGACGGGAACGGAAACGTTACCGATTCGGGGTGCTCCACTGGGGCGGTGGGTTCGGTATTTGGACGCTCGGGAGTTGTGACGGCGCAATCGGGCGATTATTCGGTTTCGCAAGTGACGGGCGCGGCGCCGCTGGCATCGCCTGCATTCACGGGAGCTCCAACAACGCCGACTCCAGCGACCGGCGACAACTCCAACGACATAGCGACCACCGCGTGGGTGAAGAACCAGAATTATGGAAGCGGCGGCGGGAGCGTGAACGGAACCGCGATCACGCCATCGTCGGTGAGCGGAGAGTATTTCATCGATGGAGCGACCTACACCGACACGCGGGCAATTCTTGCGACCCAAGGCTATAAGGGTGGGAAGATCAACTGGCTGCCGGCTTCCGGAAGCAACGTGGCATTTCCGCAGAACTCGGCGGGAGTATTTATTAGTCCGCTGACCAACGTTGCCGCCATGGGAGCGCCGACGGTCACAATCTATGTGAGCAGTGACAGCCATTGTACGGGCGCGACATATTACTTGACGCCGAGCCAAACTCTGACCGTGGTGCAAGCGGAATGGGATTCCGCCGACAATCTGGTTTGGTCGGGAACTACAACGGTTTCAGTTGGGGCCGGAACGAATTGCTACGTGGTGAGTGACGCTCCGCTGCTAGTGGGCGGAACGAAGTTCTCGACGGGTGCAGAAGAGTGCGCGAGTGGAGCTTGCAATCCATTCGTGCCCACGGTGCAGATGAGCACTGGCGGACAGACGGCTCTGAACCCGGTCAACACGGGATCCACTCATGCCTACAACTACACGACGGCCACGAACGGCACCACGGGAACTTGTCCAAATCCGGCGAATACGCAGCCGAACGGCCAGGGATCGTGCATTCAATTTGGGCAACTTCTGCCTCCGCCTAACGTAGGATTGCTGGCCCCGAACACGGAGTTGAGTCTCGGCTCGGGAAATTTCTCAGGATGCTTCATCAATATTCCGGGATCGTCGCATATCCATCTGATGAACCGGAAGGGAAGCATCTTGCAGCGGAATATTGGATGTCCGAACGGGATTCCGTATTTCAATTTGTGGGGGCGGCTGATGTCCGGCGGCTCAGGCACGGCGGGCAACGTGGTCTCGGTACGGGCGGCAATGATTGAAAATGCTGGCCCGAACACGGGCCAGATCATTTCTCTCAGTCCGGCGATCACGAGCCGTGTCCGTTCACTTCTTCCTACGGGCAGTTCCAGGTTGCGGTTCCCGGGCCACCGCAGCTGACGAACGGATGGGTCGGTGGGGTTTATTGGTATCCCGGACAACGCATTGTTGTACCCACGACGAACGGGGACGGCGCAGTTTTTTATCACGTGTCAACCCCGGGGAAGTCTTCAGGAACGCTTGACGCAACGGCGATTCCCTCGACGCTGCAAACGGCGTTTAACGGTTGCGTTTCCAGTTGCACGGTTACGGATGGCGGAGTGACGTGGACTGCAGATTTTAACGCTCCGTTATGGCAGGCAAGCCACGCGTACAGCCTGCCGGCGGAAATCTGGGATGGAAGCAATCTCGAGTTGCTGTATTCGGCGGGGGCAGCGCCGGCAGCGCTCCCTCCTGGAGCGGCAACTTCGCTGCGCGAATCACGGATAACGGCGCGACCTGGATCAATCTTGGGCCGGCGAATCCGATCATTGAACCTTCGCTCCAGTGGTACACGGCGGTGTGCGGATCAAGCAACAAGCAGTGCAATCCGACGGTGGCGCTGGCGGCGAGTGGATCGGCGACGTATCAGTTTTCTTCGTGTTCGCTGCCGGCAACGGATCCGAACACCGGAGCAAGCTGCTCGCACGGAAATACCGCGAGCTTTAGCGCAGCCGGCAGCGGATCAGGGGTGCCGTCGGCGGCGACGGCAAGTTTGAGCGATGCGGGATCGTGTCCTGCCGGTTTTTCGTGCAACACCAGCAACTACGTGTACTACGGAAAATACGTTTTTGCCACGCCGACGGGAACGAGCACGCCATTCAGTGAAGGTCAGACCTCAAGTGCGGTGGGGGCAGGAAACGCAATTAATTTCAGCCATCCCGCGAACTATCCTCCCGACGCCAGCGGATGGCTGCCCGCTATCAGCACGACTTCGGAAAACGAAATTCTGCAGCCGGTGGATGGCCTACAGATTTATTGCGGCGACGGCACGCCTGGCCAATATGTGTGGAACCTTCCCTACGGAGCAATGTGTGCCTTGGGATCGGACGCGCACATCGCCAGCATACAGACGATGCCGCCTGAGCCGCTGCGATTTGGCGCGAGCGACGTACTGGTCACGGTTGGCGGCCAGACCGCGCTGCAAAATCAGGCTGCAAATGGACAGTACGATGCCGGCATCGATGGAGGCAGCCTGGAATGCGGCCCGGTGCTCAATTCCGCGAAACCGTACAGCGTGGGAGTCCTGAACCTGCTGTCGGAAGAGCAAAGCGGACCATTTTTCACGACTGTGAACGACTGTGGCGGAGTTGGAATTTACGAAGCGACGCCGGGAGCGCAGAACGGTTCGTTCTATGCGGACCACATCGCCGGCGGAAACTTTGATTATTCGATCGGCGTCGCAGTGGAAGATGTTGCTGCCTTCCGCGAGGTGAACAATCTGTCGGTTGGGGCATCGCAGGGAACGCAGTGGTTCGACGTTGCCGGGGTTTACTTTTTCTCGAATCCGTTGACTAACCTCGGACAGACGACCACGGCGATCCGCAACATCGAGTCGGAAGCGGTGATGGATGTGGTGAAAGTGGACAACGCGCAAGCCCACATCGATCACCTGGAAATGACTTCGACCTCGAATCGGGTCGACGTGAACCTGGTGCACCTTGGATATAACCGCCAAAATCCTGTCGCGGAGGGCATTCGGGCGAAGTCGACGGCGTGCGCAATTCAAGACGATGCCGTCGGGCCGCTGTGCACTTCGGGATCGAACAAAACGCCAGGGCTGTATTCTCCTCAGCAGACCACGCAGGCGATCAATGGTTCGAACTACAACACGCAAGTGATCGGATTGACGGACGTTTCCGGCGGCGTGGATTTCCTGAATGTCACGAATGCGGCGAGCGGCAATCCGGCGACGGTGACGGCCGGAGCGGGCGGAACGGATGCAAACATAAACTTGAGCCTCAGCGCGCAGGGAACGGGCAAGGTGCAGGCGCCCACTCCTTCGACTGCTGACAGCTCAACCGCGGTGGCGACGACGGCCTACGTTCAGAACCAGGGATACGCGCTGCTGGCGAGTCCCACATTCAGCGGAACACCGACCGCTCCCACGCCTTCCTCCGGCGACAGCTCGACCAAGATCGCCACCACGGCTTTTGTGGCAAATCAATATCTCGCAACCTGGGAGCCGACGGGCACCAACTTCAGTGTGACCGGAGTCGCTTTTAACACCAGTACCAACCACGCCAATCTGTTTGGAATTACGCTGCGCGAGCCGGTCACGACGACGCAGCTGACGTTCTACGTCGCGACAGCGGACAACAGCAGCGATACTTACGACATCGGGATTTATCAGGGAGTAGCGAATTCGACCAACAACCTGATCGTTCATACGGGAGCTTTGGCGGGGAGTTCGATTGCGACAGCGAGTGGGTATGTGACGCTGAGCTGGACTTCGAGTGCGACTCTGCCGCCGGGGCGGTATTATCTGCTGCTCTACGCCAATGAGGCCAGCGCGCCGATGACCATCGGCGAGAACTCGGGAGACCTGTCATTCGCGCATAACAGTTCTTATTCGATCGTTCCGGCGAGCGGCGCGCTGCCGAGCAGCTTCACCTCTCCAGCGGACAGCTTTACCACGTCGCCGGAGCCGTACCTGCTTCTCCACTAAGAAATTGAGATTGTGAAAGCCATGAAAACAATATTGACAATTCTGTTTCTGTGCGGCGTAGCGTCGGCGACGACGTACTACGTCGACCCGGCGGGCAGCAACGGCAATAACGGGCTTACTCCGCAGACCGCGTGGCGGACGCTGCTGAAGGTGGGAATCTCGACGTTTCAGCCGGGAGATGTCATTCTTTTCAAGCGCGACGGGGTGTGGAACGAGTGGCTGACGCCGCCTTCGAGCGGCGCGGCCGGGAATCTCGATCAAGTTCGATGCGTATGGAAACGGGCGTCCGCCGGAGTTCACGGGATACTACGCGACCACTTCTTCGCAGTGGACGAATACGGCAGGGAACGTCTGGCAGATCACGCTGAGCGCGACGCAGCCGATCTCGCAGTTGAAATTCGTGCAGTTCGGACGCATCTGGGGAAATGCACAGAGCACGCAGAGTGCGCTGGCGAACGATCGCGACTGGTACTACGACCCGGTCGCACAGAACTTGTATGTGTGGTCGGCGAGCGGGAATCCGGTGACGCACTTCGGGTCGGTGACGCCGATTATGCTGAGCGGGCAGAGCGCTGATCAATATCAACAACGTCAGCTACATCGAAATTCAGCACATCAAGCTGGATTGGTATGACGGATACGGGGTGCAGGTGCAAGGCACGAGCGACCATATATGGCTTGCGAACATGATTGCCGACAGCCAGGTACCGAACGCGACCGTGCCGATTGGATTTTATGTGCATCCGTCGGGCACGCCGAGAGACATTCATCATCTACAACACCGATGCGCACCGCAACTATGTTGGATATCGCTTTGATAGATCCGGCGACGGCGATCGAATTGAAAAATTGCCGGGGCTACGCGAACCGGACTTACGGATTGGTCGACAACACGGCGCGCGGTGACATATTCGCACTGTCATTTTTATGCGAACAATTTGGCGACGGGAATCTCGACGGATGTCGGCGGCACACCGGGGCCGATCAATGGTGGAAACAATGTGGCGGCCGATACGCCGCCGAACTGTGCGGGATTTCATGCGGTATCCGGCGCGGATCACGCTGACATACGACGATCCGGGA
Source organism: uncultured Acidobacteriaceae bacterium (assembly GCA_963848325.1). Lineage (GTDB taxonomy): Bacteria > Acidobacteriota > Terriglobia > Terriglobales > Acidobacteriaceae > DATJOJ01. The sequence goes on along the minus strand of CAWKDJ010000024.1, from coordinate 311,371 downwards.
CTGGTCGACGGATCGCATCAATATATTGAGGCGCTGTTGCCGATGATCCAGGCGAAAGGCATTCCGCTCAGCATTGCGGTGGTCACCGGCTACGATCTGTCGCAGCAGTTGATTCTCGACGTTTCAGTCGTGGATCAATGCCGGATGGGATGTGAATTGCCATTCGGTGTCGCATCAGTATTATGTTTTTCCAAACGCGTTCACGATTCAATACACGGGCAACGGCCGCTTCCAGCGTAACGCTTTCGATTTCCAACAAACAGTTCACTATCACGCCGCCGGGCGATCCGAACGCGCAAGTGAACTGGAACTTGCAGTTCCTCGGGAACCGACCTCGTCCCGACCGGACTGGATACGCTTGGCGGCGTGATCGCAACGCTGAATCAGCGCGGCGTCTTTTCGGTGACCGCCGATCCAAGTATGAAAGGCGCAGTGAAGAGCGAAGACCTGGCGGATGTGGCTGCGCAGGACATCAAAACCGCGCCTTATCTGTTGCTGACGGACAAGACGCGGCTGATGACCGACGAAATGAACTGGGCGATGGCGTGGATGAACGCGAACCTCACCGGCCTGCCGGCGAACCGCATGTATGTTTATCCAGGCAGTTATGAGGATCCTTCAACGGAAGCGATCGCGGTCGCGGCGGGGTTTACGGGATCTCGCGGGTCGGGCACGATGCAGCCCTCGCCAAATGCTGCGTCGACGCTGGCAACCGGAATCGACATTCAGAACATTTTGAGCGAAGGGGTTGCGCCCGGGTTTCAAAATCTCAGCGACGCGCAATTCGCGAACAAGTTGAAGGCAATCGTGTTCAAGTCGGCTGTGTGGGGCGTGCCGTTTGGAATTTTCTGGCACGTGAACGAATTGCCGCCCCATCAGGTCGGGATCATGCTCGACACACTAAAGAACTCGGGTGCCACGCTGATGACAAATACACAACTGATGAACTATTTGCTCACGACTCAATCGAACGCCGGCACGACGACCTATGTCGATTCAGCCTCTGGTGCAGCTGTGGACCTGAGACCGACTTCCAACTCGCCAATCGTCGACCAGGGCGCGGCGCTTAGCAGTGAATACAAGTACGACCTGATGGGAATCGATCAGACACAATTTGGATTGGGCTGGGAGATTGGCGATATGGTGTTCGTGCCCGAGTCGCTGGCGTGGGCAGCAGGGGCGCCGTGAAAAATGGCGAGTGTCGACGATGACTTGCGTTTGCTCACGCACCTGGGACGGAATCTTGAGCTTCCGCTTGCGGGCAGGGAAGGCCCAACCGTTCGCGAGTTTCTGATTCAAAACCTGCTGAAAATTCGCAGCAAGACACGCGGACTAGTTTTGCTGACGCCCAACCGGGCTCAACGCGAGTACTCGCAGAAATGCGGGAAACGCAACATCGTGCTCAAGGCACGGCAGCTGGGAATTACTACGTATGTCGCGGCGCGCTTCTTTGTGCAAACGATTACGCAACCAGGAACAGTGTCGGTGCAAGTGGCGCACGATCAGGAGTCGGCCGAGGAGATTTTCAAGATTGTCCATCGTTTTTGGGAGAACCTGCCGCAGACGCTCAGGCAGGGGGCGTTGCTGCCGTCGCGGGCGAACGTACGCCAGATCGCCTTTTCGCGACTGGACAGCGAATATCGGGTGGCGACAGCAGCCGATGCCGAAGCCGGCCGCGGGATGACGATCCATAACTTACACTGCTCGGAAGTCGCGCGCTGGCCAGGGAGTCCGGAGGAGACATTGGCGTCTTTGCGGGCCGCGGTGCCGAATGATGGTGAGGTCGTCCTGGAATCGACGCCTAATGGCGCCGGTGGAGTTTTCTACGAAGAGTGGCAGCACGCCGAAGAGACCGGATACACGCGGCATTTCTTTCCATGGTGGTACGACGATCAATATCGAGTTGATGGCAGAGTTGAGTGCGGAACGCTAACTCCCGAAGAGCAGCAGTTGATGGAGGGTGCCGGCCTGGATGCCGCGCAGATCGCCTGGCGGAGAATTAAGCGCGCTCAGTTGCGCGGGCTGGCGGTTCAGGAATACGCGGAGGACGCGGTCTCCTGTTTTCGGGCTTCGGGCGAATGCGTGTTTGAGTTGGAAGCGATCGAACTGGCATTGCGCGCCGCGGTGGACCCTGGGCAGATCAGCGATAACGGAAGAGTGAAGATATGGTTTCCGGCGCAACCCGGCAAGGCCTACATCGTTGGAGTGGATCCGGCAGGCGGGGGCTCGGAGGGCGATTATTCCTGTGCGCAGGTCATCGAACTTAACACAGGGTTGCAGTGCGCAGAGTTGCACGGACATTTTTCTCCGCGGGAACTGACGGGCCGTCTAGTGGATTTGGGCAACGCCTACAACCGCGGTTTGTTAGCGGTTGAGCGCAATAATCACGGATACGGAGTGCTCGCGTACCTGCGTACGTCTGGTTACGGCAACGTTTTTTGCGAGGGCGGGCAGGAAGGCTGGCTGACCTCTGCGATAAGCCGGCCGGCGATGATTGAGAATTTTGCCTCGATGCTGGCGGTTGCGCCGACGTTGTTCCGAAGTATTCGGCTGCTGCAGGAATGTCGCACATTTGTACGCCACGCGGATGGTCGCTCGGAAGCCAGCGCGGGAGCGCATGACGATTGCGTTATGGCGATGGCGATTGCGCAAGCGGTACGGCAGGCCACGGCAGGGAAGAGGAAATCACTGGACTTCGCCGGCCTGACTCTTACCCGCTGAAGTTTTTGTTGGTCCAATGTTCATTCGTCACATTCAGCGGAAACGAATTGTGGATAAGATGTTGCGCCGTGAGTCAAGAGCGTCAGCCAGTAACCGCTGACTGGTTTAGACATAGACAAATAAAGGAGACGCGGCCCATTTGCCGGTGGATGCCGTCCAACACGTAAGAAGGATGCGGGGAGGCGCGCAAGGGCATTTGATGCGCTGCTCGGACGGAAATTTCTATGTTGTAAAGTTTCGCAATAACCCCCAGCATCTGCGAGTGCTGGCCAACGAATTTCTGGCGACGCGCCTGGCGGAAAGTGCGGGGTTGCCGGTGCCGGTAACGCAAGTCGTGGAGGTCAGCCAGTGGCTGGTCGAGCACACACCCGAATTGAACATTCAACTGGCGGGGCAGAACATACCGTGCCAACCGGGGCTGCAATTCGGTTCGCGGTATGTGGTCAGCCCGCTGGAGGGTCAGGTATTCGATTACCTCCCAGTCGAAATGCTCGATCGAGTACGGAACCTGGAGACCTTCGCGGGAATGTTGGCGATCGATAAGTGGACGGGCAACGCCAACGGACGGCAGGCAACCTTCTGGCGTAAGATGCGCGAGCGGAAATACACCGTGTCCTTTATCGATCAGGGGTATTGCTTCAACGCGGGAGAGTGGAATTTTCTGGATTCGCCGATGCGCGGTGTCTATGCTCGGAATGAAGTGTACGCCCGCATCGGGGGATGGGAATCGTTCGAGCCGTGGCTTTCGCGGATTGAGACGATGCAACAGGAACTCGTGTGGGCCGCGGCGAGCGAGATTCCTCCGGAATGGTATGGGAGTGATTGGTGCGCACTCGAGAACCTGGCACGATTGCTGCTGGAGCGCCGTGCCGTGGTCCGGGACCTGATCACGGGGTTTCGAGTGTCGGCAAGAAATCCGTTTCCGAACTGGCGGGACAATTAAAGGATGGCTGAAAAACGCCAACTCGAATTCTTCGTGCTGCGTTATGTGCCAAACGCGGTCCGAGGCGAGTGCATCAACATCGGCGTCGCGGTCATTGCGGCGGACGGCACGGATTTCACCGATGTGCGTTTTACGAGAAATTGGCGGCGTGCGCGCTGCCTGGATCCCGATATCGACATTGAGGTCTTGGAGGCGCTTGAGTCCGATTTGCGAAAGGAGCTTAGCGATGTGGCGGGTCGCGATTCTTTCCTGAAGCGTTTGAGCGAGTCACTCTCGAATTCGATTCAGATGTCCTCCGTGGGAGGGTGCTTGTCGTCCGAACCGGCGAACGAGGCAGACAACTTGATGCGCCTATTCGTCGAGCCGCTGCAATATGGAGTGGCCCGAGTCGCGCGAGGAAGACAAGAAATTCTGGTGAAGATGCGGGACGCTTTCGAGCAGGCGGGAGTGTTGAAAATGATGCCGAGACTGGATGCCTCGCCGTATACCAAGAAGGGTGATCCGATGAAGCTGGACTTTGCTTATCGCGTGGGAGACTCGATCAAGATTTTCCATGCGGTTTCGTTGATGGCGAGCGTGAGCCAGGCTGTGATACTGGCCTCACGGTACCCGGCGATCCAGAGCGGCATTCGGAGCGTCGCTGGGGCGGATTCGTTGCTGACCGCGGTTGTGGATGATGGACTGGATCGCACGAGCGAACAAACGCAGTTCGCTCTGGGAATGATGGAAGAGGCCAGGATCAGAATTGAAGCGGCGGCGCAAATGCCCGCGATCGCCGAAATGGCGCGAATAGACCTTAAGCTGTAGAAAAACCTCCGCGGGCAAAGCCCGCACCAAAAATCATGAACATCACAGAGACGTTTCGCGGCGCAATGCGCCGGATTGCGGGAGTGTCTTCAAAAGTGCCGAAGCGGAAGACTGCTTCACTCCCGTCGATATTGACGACCTACGGTCCGCGGGCCGACAGCATGCCCAAGCCCACGCCGGTCAACCTGCGGCGATTTTCCGAGACGCCGGTGGCGCGCAAAGCGATCAACACCATCAAAGACCGTATTGCGGGAATGCGCTGGCGCGTGCAATCGCGGCCCGGCCGTGATCCGGCAGACGTTGCCGACAGCGAAGCACGCACCAGCATTCTGACGGCGAACTTCGAAGCGCCCAATCCCGACGATTCCTTCCGCTCATTTGCCGAACAGGTGCTGGAAGACATTATTGTCGGCGGCTTTGGAGTAATCGAAGTTGACAAGTCGGACGATGCGCAGCAGCCACTCACCCTTTGGCCGGTGGATGGCGCGACCATCCGTATGAAAACCGACTGGGATGGGCTGCCGGATTCGCCGCGGTATGTGCAGGTCACCGGCAAGCCGGGGCCGGAGGGCACCATCGTCCTGAATGACGATGAACTGATCTACATCCGGTTGAACCCTCGCACGTTTACGCCTTTCGGCTTGGGCCGGCTTGAAGTTGCATTCGAGGCGGTCAATGCGTTCCTGGGAGCGCATCGATTCGCGGGTAAGCTGGCTTCAAACTCGGTCGTCGAATACGCATTGTGGTTGCAAGGACTGACTCCTGACCATCACGAACGGCTAATTCGCTGGTGGCAGGACGAAATTGAAGGCACCGGTCGAGTGCCGATCCTGTCCGTCGAAAGTAAGCCTGAAGTCTTGCGGTTTGGTGGCGGGACTGACGCGGATTTGCGTTTGCAGTGGCAGGAATTTCTGTTGCGCGTGATTGCCGATGCTTTCGATCTTCCTCCGCAGTACCTCGGGTTGGAGCAGGATGTAAATCGTTCTACCGCAGCCGAGATGAGCGATGCCGCATTCCAGCAGGCGATTGTGCCGACCGCACGGTTGTTTGCCGAATATCTCACGCGGGGCACGATCAGCAAAAAGTTGGGATGGAGCGATCTGGAGTTCGTCTTCACCGACGTTGACGCTAGTGGCGATGAGATGGAGCAAGCGCAAATTGACGCCCTTCTGCTGCAGAACGGCGTGGTCACGGTGAATGAGGTGAGGCGAATGAGAGGGCTGCCGCCGCCGTAAGCGTCCTTTACCGATCACAAGAGAACCGCTCGGATGCCAGTTCTCAGAAAGAGTGCAATGAACACAATTGAATTGGAATCGATGGCAATCGACATGCCTGCGGTCGCGGGACATCCCAATCGGCAGGCGTTTCGCGGAGTGTTGACGCTGGTCGACGTTCCGTCTGAACGGGCGCCAGCGGGGTCGCGCGGACATCGCGTCGTTCTGACGCGAGCCGCTGCGGAAAGCGCCTTGCCATCGCTCCTGGGGATGGCACTCGACTATTCTCCGTCCCTCGACCGCCATGATAGCCGGCGAAAGGTCGGAATCGTGACACGGGCGGAGGTGGTGGGCAAACTAGTCGAACTTGGCGGATATCTGTTTGCGCGTGACTTCCCGGAGATCGTAAGGAAACTGGGGCGGCGCGAGCTTGCAGGAACGCGCTCCTCCACCGCCCTAGGAATGTCGTATGAAATTACGGATGCTCGGGCCTGGATCTGCGGGCCAAGATCTGGACGCTCACCAAGGTTACGTTTACCGGCGCAGCCATTCTGCGCCGCGAAAAAGCTGCTTATCAGGACACATGGATCGAACTTGATTAAGAACGTCGATAAACAATTCACAATCTTTTTCTCGAAAGGAGAATTCATGAACGAGGAAATGACGCAACAACTGGTAGCTACGGCGGATCGCCTGGCGACGGCGGCGGAAACGCTGGACCGGGCCCTCGAAAGACTCGACGCCCAGCAGGAGGCCCTCAATGCCAAGGTAGACCGAATTGTTGCCGCCGTGGAAGACCGGCCACACATCGAGGCGAGGCATGAGCTGGATCGGGCCGGAAAACTCGAACAGCGCATCGCGGAACTGGAAAAAACCAACAATGACTTGAAGGCGCAGGCGGCTCGGATGGCGCGTAAAACGTTGTCACCGTTAGTGACTGCGCTGCTGAGCAAGAGCAACACCGAACCCGGCGACAGGTTCGATCCTGCGACCCTCGACAAGACGATGCAATCGTTGAGCGTCGAGCAGCGCATCGCCGTCAAAGCGGAGATGGCGCGGGCTGGGATGATCGACTAGGGCAAGGGCGGAACGAAGAGGTCCAAGGCACGGCGACGCCGTGCCTTTTTCTATTTCTCAAAGCTTCAAACGGCGAGCGATTAGCCGCCGCAGGCAAGACCATTTCTTTTTCAGGAGAAACTATGAACGCACACTTCATCGATCTGAATGCGGCGGCCGATTATCTTGGACCGGGCGCGATTGAGATCGACCGTTACCAGACCGAGATTTTCGACATCTGCCGGCGGCGCGGAGTTTTCGGACAGCGAATCCGTCAAGTCCCCGCAACCGGCCATCCTTCGCGCTTTTTCGAAGAAACTGCCATCAACTCGCCAACCGCCACGCAGGCCTTCGTCGATCCGCGCAATATTCAAGCGACAATCGGCGCGCCGACGCGCGTGGAGCACGCGGTGCCACTCAAGGCGCTGGTCAACCAGATCAACTACAACCTCTTCGATCTGGAGGTTGGCGCACAGCAAAGCCAGTTCGCTTACCTGCAAGCCAAGGACTTGGCGGATTCCGTTGACGGACTGCTGCGCACTCACGACGTTGCGCTGTGGAACGGAAACGATACCTCCCTGAGCAACCCGACCACGCTTCAATATTTCGGTGTGATTGGGCAGATCGAGGCTGGCGGCAACACGACGACCATCGCCGTTAACGACAGCATCGTGGACGGGATCAAAGGCACGATCGCACAGATGGTATCGAGTTCGTCCTATGCGGTCCGGCCCACGGCAATTTACGCCAACCCCGTGCTGCTCGATTTGATCGACCGCGAAATGAAGGCGGAGTTTAACGTTGTGCTCTCGACTACGGAGATCACAGCGGGCCTGACGGTTAAAACCCTGTCCACCCAAGCCGGAGAGTTGCCGCTGATTCCGGAATGGGCGCTGCCTTACACCGGCATACCAGGAAGCGGAAGCGCAGTGTTGCCGGCGTACGTGGTGACCGAAGACCTGATCGAGTACCACTGGCTCACAGATCCAGTACCTCGTGTTTTCCAGTTGGGAATGATTGGGTCGCTGGCTTCGCAAATGGTGGTGGTGAAGTTCGGCGCCCCCGTGGTCAAAGGCCCGAACTACGCGCACTACGAAATCAAAGTCAACCGTTAAACCAGAGTTGCCAGTTGTCAACGAGTAACCGCTGTTGACAACTGGCGACCGCTGCGGACATCCCTATGAACTATCTTGCTCCGACCGAATATACCGCCTACGGTCTTGATGCGACTACGCCGGACGCGCTGGTGGCGGCCGCTTCTTCCATGATCGATGCCCACTGCCGGCGCCTCAGCTTGGCGGTGACGCAATATGAAGAACGGCTGCGGATGCCGCCGGACCGGAACACCGTCCGGCTGACCTATCTGCCGCTGGCAATCTTGGCCCCGGCCACAATCCCGCTGGTCTCAGCGCAGGGCCGGTACTGCATTCCGCGCCGCGGCGAGTGGCCCTTCGACGATCTTCGCCTGGATGTGGCGCTGATGTTTGGCCTGCCGGGCGTCTGGACGGCGATCGATGTCACTGCAATCGACTACTTCGCCAATACCGGAGAGCTCACGCTGCCCCTCAATATTGTCGGCTTATGGTTCAGCGAAGTTGACATTGTTTACACTGCGGGGTTCAGTACGATTCCCGATCCTGCGAAATTCGCCTGCGCACAGATTGTCCGCAATGCCCTGGCGACTCCAGCGCTGAATGTGAAAGCCGGACAACTGGACCGCATGCATATGCAATATTTTGCCGACACGTTGGTCGACCAGGGTGTGATTTCCATGCTGGCGCCTTATGTGGCGCAGAAAGTGGGTTAAGCCATGGCAGATCCGGCATCGGGTTTTGGCGCAATGGCGGTGATTCACGCTGCGGATGCAATGCTGCAGGCACTCGGAGGCAGCGCGGTCACGATCGTGTTTCCACTTCTCACCTTGCCGAACGATGCCGGCGCTCAGCTCGGGTTGGAAGACCCCGGAACGCAGCAGATCACTTTCTCACCGGTCGCAGTAAGGAGCCTGACAACTCCTTCTACCGGCCCGCGAAGGCAACTCGAGTTTCTGATCTCTGCCACGGCTGTTGCTGCCGCCGTGGTTTCGCAAAATGCAGCATCGGCAGACGCTTTGTTCGATAGCGCACTGGGAATTAACTACGACAACACGCTCTTCCGCATCGTGAACGTTGCCCCCGAATATTTCGCGGGCACCGCTTATCTCTACAAAGTCACGGGAGTGGAGTGACCCACGGCATTCATTCTCAGAAAGCGCTGTGAACCAAGCGCCGGGCTGACCTCTGAAAGCTGCAACTATGCAATTTACCAAAGACAGTTTTTACATGACGCTACTCAATCGTCTGGTGTCGCTGAATCCGAACCAGACGATCACGCTGAATGGCGTGACTCGTCCGGCCCTGGTCGTTGCCGAGAACGAGATGGTTGTTCCCGTCGTGCCCTTGCCCGATGCGTTCTACATCGAGTGGGGAGCGGCCACGCTGGTGGAGCGCCAGACGGGCAGCCGGGCGCTACTGGCGATGGAATGCATCATCTCCTATCACACCTTCGGCACAGTTCAGACCGGCATCGATCGCGGGCGCGCGCTCGCTGCGCTCGACATGGAACTGCTCGGTATTTGTCAGCCACCGTGGACGTTGAAACGCGACTACACGCAAAGCCCCAGCGTCGATCTCGGAACTCGAATCAGCTGGACGCAGCCGGAGTTCGGCAAAGTTTCAGGCAGCGAGGCGGCGAAGAACGAAGGATTGCCGCGAAACACCGAGGCAGTGCGCCTGGAACGCAGCGTTAGTTTGAAGGTGTGCTTCTTCTCTGAGGTGAACTTCCTATGAGCACCTCGCCCTTGCGTTCAGCCATGGTGCCGGTCACGCGTCGCGTCCGCGCTTATTTTGCTCCGATGAACCGGCTGACGGAAACCCCCAGTTTGTTTGATCCGGGCAAGTCCGGTCTCTTTCTGCTCGACTCTCCGCCTGCGCCCTGGATCGATCTCGGTTGGATTGACAACTTTCAGCGGTTCTGCGGGACCTTCGACCGATCCGCTACGTGCTGGAAGCCGTGGGGCACCGGCGTCGCAGTTTCGCGGAGTGCTCGATGCCAGAGTGGAGTTCGATTTTCGCGAGTGGGGCAAGCTGCAAATGGCCCTCGCCTGCGGCTCGGAACACATGAATGTGCTTGCCTCCGATCCGAATGCGAACCCACAGCCATCGGGCGGAACCCCGCAGCCGGCTGTGGCAGTCATCGCCGGATCCAGCGCCAGCGAAATCGTATTGGGTGCCGGCGCTGTCAACGCATTTTCGCCCGGCGCCATCGTGGCGGTAGATGCCGACTATCAACAGCAAACCGGATATGTGGGCACGGGAATTTCCGCCGCGTATGTCAGCGATCCCGACGACGTGAACCGTGACGCCAATTATATTCGCCGGGTGACCTTTAACCTCGGGCGCGTGAGCCAGATAACGGTAACTTCGCTAGTATTGGCGCAACCCTTGCTGGGTGGAACCCCGCCTGCCCAGGCTGGTGTGCAACAAGTAATCGCGTTCGTGGATCGTGAGGGAGGGTCGTTCTTTCAGGAATGGTCCGGCGCTTTTTGTGGCCGAGGACGAGTCGGGGGGTCGCGCCTGTTTGCACTATCCGCGACTGAGCCCGACCACCATTCTGCCTACGTCATTTCCCCAGAATCTTGCCTCGCTAGCCAGCAGGGCCAAACTATTTCAGCGCGAAGAGGATGTAGAAATCGCGAAGCCGATCGCCGCGCTGGCTCTCCACGCGGCCTTCCAGGCGATGCCCCACGTCGATGAAAACGACGGGCAGACCGTCTTGTGTTATCGAAGCTATTTCCCCGCAGCCATGGCTGCGATTTACTAGGGCCACTTTGATCTCGTCATAGGTCTTTACATAAGCGGAACGGGTCTCAGATTTCGGTTCCGAGCAAGAGCAATCCGAAGCATCTCTCGATCCAGATGAAATTACAAATTGACAATCTCGATGGCTTTGGTCCGCGCGACTACACGGCCTCGATCGACGGCTCGCGGCTGCCCCAGGTCGTGCGCAAATTGAACAAGCCGTCGGAACTCCGCGTCAGCCTTGTGGCCGACACTCCGGAATTTATTGTGCCGGTAGTCGGCGCAAGAATCACACTGGGGAAGACTAATGGTCAGGATGTCTTCACCGGGTATCTGATTCAGTCGCCCACTTTCGATTCTCTGGGATGGGGCGAACAAGGGCCCGTCTATCGCTACAATCTGGTCGCGCAGAGCGACGAAGCCTTGCTCAACGAAAAGCGTCTTCCCGACCGCTGCCCTTTCGTTGACCGGAGCGCGGGCAATGCGCTCCGGCAACTGACCGAGGGCCTGTTGCCGGGCGTTTTTGACACCAGCCAAGTCCAGGACCTGGATCTGCTCGCTGGCTTTGCGTCCAACCCGCAAGAAACCTGGGGTGAGCAGGCCGCGGAGATCGCAATTCAGGCCCGGGCCAGCTACTACTTTCTCAATGGCGCTCTAATTTTTTCGCCCGTTGGTGCGAACGTGTACGCGCTGAACGAGTCCGATCCCAACTTTGACCCCTCCGATTTGCTCCTGCAACCGGGTAGCGCACTCCTCAACGATGTGACTGTCGTCGGAGAGATCGAACCGCAAGCCTACGTCAAGGACTACTTCATCGGTGACGGGCTCACGGAGCGCTTTTATCTTTCGCAAACGCCGTTTTTCAAGGAAAACAAAACGCTCTTCGACGAGGAATACACGGTTACATTGCTGGAGCCAACGCTCTGGAATGTGACCGATCCTAACCGGGCGATTTCCGTCAATGGGGGCGAGTTGCAGATCGCGGGTGGAACCGGCGCTGACGGGGCAACGCTCGTGGAATTCGTCGAACAGATCGAGCTCGGCGGAGCCCTGATCCTGGAGCACGGCGATTTCATGTTCACCGCGCCCTCGACCGCGGTGCTCGGTGGTTTGTATCCGGGCCCGGTCTTGAGTTCGGGCTGCCTCGCCGGCTTCAGCGTTACCCCCGCCGGCTCTCAGTCAAACATTCAAGCTCTAGTAAATGGAGCGCTTGCCGGGACGGCCGTTACGACCATCGTCGGCCATAATTACCTTCTTACGACTCGAATTTATTCTCAGGAAATTTACCGCAGGCAGCAGATTTTTCATTCGTCTCTTCATCCCGCGGGCAGCGGTTTTGGCGGAGCGGAGATCACGGCGGACGTGCGCATCGTGCTCGAGTTGCACGATATCGATCCCACAAATCCCGCCTCCGAAGTCGCGCCCGCAACCGTGCTCTATGACAACGTGATTTCCGCCGCCCCGGATTTCTGCACCTACGCAGTGGTGAACGCTGCAACCCTGCAATGTTCGGTCGCATTTACCCGCCTCATCCAGGCGGTCGACACCGAAGTCCGTAGTGCAATGCCGGGGTTGAGTTATGTCACGCAGATCGTCGGACCGCTTTCGGAGGGATCGGAGTGCAACGTCACCTCGAGCGGAGAACTCGAGTTCTACTCAGCCTACGTTCCGGCAGCGAACCAGCAAATTGAGGTTCACTATCGTGGCCAGGGCCGAGCGCTGACGCGTGTGACTAATCCCGCGAGCATCGCTGCTCAACAACGCGGCGTCGACGACGGATTGCATGGCGCTGTGCGCAAAATCAAAGAACCGCTCACCCGCACTGACGCAGATTGCGAGAACGCAGCGCTGGCCCTTTTTGATGACACCACTACTACGCCATGGACCGGGCAGTATGAATGCTGGAGCGATTTTCTGCCGGGGAATGCCAGCGACATTTTTCCCGGGGACGGTCTGAGCGTCAATGTGCCAGCACGAAACGCGGCGTTTCCAGCAATCGTACGCGAGGTTGAATTCACCGTGAACGACCTCGACGGGGAGCATTGCCGCTACAAGATCATGTTTGCGAATGACGCGGCGCAGCCGCTCGCCTTCGAATTCGATGGCACCAAGCTGGCCAGCTTGCCGATTGTCACTGCGGAGACCAATACGCAGGTTGGATCGATCTATCTGCCCGATCTTACCGATGCCGAGATCACGCAGGTGACCTCAACTACCATTAGCGTTGACGCGGGCACAACTCCTCCGGTCGGCGGCGGAATTGAAGTGCGCTGGAGCGATTCCGGCTGGGGACAGGGCAATGACCGCAATCTTGTGGGCCGATTTACCGCTCAAACCTTCACCGTTCCGCGCCTGTCGCAAGTCCAGGACTATTATTTACAGCAGTACGACGATTCCACGCCACTGAAATATTCACGCTATTCTGCCGCGCTCCACGTGGACTATCCACTCTCATGAAAGATTGGAACAGAGACGTTCAAGGCCGGGCGAAGGAACGGGCAAACTTCGCCAAGCAGCCTCTGGTGGTGAGGCACAGCGAGCAGGAATCCCAGCTCGATGATCTCGGAGAGCGCTTAGCGCGCCTGGAAGAGATGACGAATGCAACGCGAACCTCGGTCAAGGCAGCGTCAGACAACGTTCAGGCCACAAGATTGGATGGCAAGGCCCTCGTGGCCCTCGGGGCAATCATGCTTTCCATCGCCGGCTACGTCATTCAGGACGCGCGGAACACAGCGCGGGAAGACGCAGAGATTGCAGCAACCGTCCTTCGGGTCTCGAACCTGGAAAAAATCGCGGCCGCTAATACGGAAGCGCGGGTCCGCAGCGAAGTTGAACTGGACGAGCTGCGGCAAGGCCAGGCGGAGATTAAAGACTTGCTGCGGACCCACAACTTGAGAAAGTAACCCACCTAGTTTGCAGAACAATCCAATCGAAAAGGAGCCTTCCATGAACTTTTTGAGCACACTGTTGCAAGTGATCGGCTTTATCCCAGGAATCGTGACCACGATCGAAGGACTTTTAGGGACAAAGAGCGGTTCGGAAAAAAAGGATGCAGTGATATCGCTGTTGCAAACCGCGTTGTCCACCGGAGACGCGCTGGCGAGCCGCGAAATCGTGGATCAAGACCAATTCAAAGCCGGTTTATCGTCCGTTATTGATGGCGTGGTGCAGTGCCTAAACGCGTCCGTCTGGGCCAAGGCACAATAGTCTATCCCACCTCTTCGCTCCAACCCTCCAGCGTCTTCTTCACGAACGCCATGAATTGGTCGGCGACTGCGCCATCGATCAGTCGATGGTCGTAGCCGAGCGTCAAATGCACCACCGAACGGATCGCAATCGAATCGTTGCCGTCCGCGTCCGTCACCACCAGCGGGATTTTGGTGATGCCGCCAACACCAAGAATGGCCGAATTCGGCTGGTTGATAATCGGCAAACCGAACACTGCGCCGAACTGGCCAGGGTTGGTGACGGTGAAAGTCGAGCCTTCCACTTCCTCGGGCTTTAACTTCTTGCTGCGCGCGCGTTCACCGAGATCGGTGATGCCGCGCTGCAAGCCGAGGAAGTTCAGTTCGTCGGCGTTCTTCAGGACAGGAACAATCAGTCCCCATTCCAGCGCCACCGCAATTCCAACATTCACGTGGCGATGGTAGCGAATGCTGTCGCCTTCAGTCGAGGCGTTCACGATGGGGAACTGCTGCAATCCAATAATTGCCGCTCGCACAAAGAACGGCATGAAGGTCAGCCGCGCGCCGTGGCGCTGTTCAAAGCCGGCCTTGTTTTTGTTGCGCAGCCCAACAATGCGCGTGATGTCCACTTCAAACATGGCATGGACGTGGGCGCTGGTGTGGCGCGACTCGATCATGCGCTGCGCAATGATCTTGCGCATCTGCGTCATGGGAACGAGATCGCCGGGGATTACAGCAGGCGTTGGCGGAACCGGTCTCGATGTTGGAGCTGGCGGTGCGCTCGGCGCGGAAACTGCCGGAGCCGATGCCGGCTGTTGATCGAGAAATGCCAGAATGTCCTGCTTGGTAATGCGGCCGCCAAGTCCGGAACCGGTCACTTGCGAGAGATTCACGCCGTGCTCTCGGGCGATCTTGCGCACCAGAGGCGACGAGCGGGCGTGGTCTTCCTGTTCTTGTTCTTCGTATGCGACCGGCGCAGCGGGTGGAGGCGGAGGCGCGGGCGCTGCTTGTTTCGCAGGCGCGGCGGGAACGCTCGGCGCAGCCGGTTGGGCCGTCACTGCCGCCGGTTTTGCCGCACCTTCCCCGTCAGCCGAAATCGTCCCCACCACCGTGTTCACCTGGACCAGTGTTACCTTCCGTGACTTTAATGTCCTGCAGCACGCCAGACGCGGGCGAGGGAATCTCGGCGTCTACTTTGTCGGTCGAAATTTCAAACAACGGCTCGTCGCGTTCGGCACCTTGTCTCCCGGCTTCTTCAGCCATTTTGTAATAGTGCCTTCAAAGATGGATTCGCCCATCTGCGGCATGACAATATCAGTCGGCATATTTCCCTTCTACTTGGCCTTGATGATGAGATCTCGCAGAACAGAAACTTTAATTATAGCGAAGCCCGGCGGACTGGTTTTAATGGCTATCGTGGTCGTGTCCGCCTTCCACGCCTTCGCCCGGAGGGCCAACTCCATAAGCTTGCTTCCAGTATTCCTGCGCCTTGGGCGGCAATTTCTGGATGCGCGACAGGAACGCCGTGACCTTCCAAATCTCCTGGTCGCCCAGCGCCCTGCCCCACGCCGGCATTCCCGTATAGCGCACGCCGGTGCGGATCGCGTAATAAATGTGCCATTCGGGATCGTCGAGCGGATCGAGAATCAATTGCGGCGCCGGCGGATAAAACGATTTCTCCAGAGCGCTCGGCTTGTTGTCGAGCGTTCCATGACAAAGCGAGCAATTCATGGTGTAGATCTTCATGCCATCAATCAGGTTGTCATCCGTCGGCGACACGGGATTCGTGACCCGCGGAGCGTGGCGGTCCATCGCGGCATCCAGCGCATTCGAGGCGATGCGAGTTTCGAGCGACGGTGGCGTGGCATCGGCGTTGGTCGGAATCAAGCCGAAGTTGGCGATCACCAGCCCAAGCACCACGATCGCAACCAGCGTCACGACGATTCCCCAAATAAAATTACGCATATCGTTTCCCTCGCGGCGAGAGCTTGCCCGAATTCAAATGCGGTCATCGAGATTGTAGCTAATATGAGTGCAGACGGCGCGCCTCTCTCACTACATCGTTCACTTTAGGCAGAAAATATTCTTCCTGGGGCGGAGAGAAGGGCACAGGCGAATCCTGTGCCGTCAGCCGCACGATCGGGCCATCGAGAGCGTCAAACGCCTCTTCATTAATGATAGCGGCGATCTCCCCGGCGATCCCTCCCGTGCGTACGTCCTCGTGAAGCAGAATCACTTTATTGGTCTTGCGCACGGTTTGCGCGATCGCCTCGCGGTCGAGTGGCGACAGCGTGCGCAGATCGAGGATCTCTATCTCGATTCCTTCCTTCGCCAGCATCTCTGCCGCTTCCAGCGCTACGTGGACCATCGCCGCGTAGGTGATGACGCTGAGATCGCGGCCATCGCGGGCCACACGCGCCTTTCCCAGCGGGACGATGTAATCCTCGGCTGGAACTTCTTCCTTCACCCGCCGGTAAAGATATTTGTGTTCAAAAAATATCACCGGATTGTTGTCGCGGATGGCGGCTTTGATCAGGCCCTTCGCGTCATACGCGCTCGCCGGGCACACTACTTTGAGTCCGGGGGCGTGCACAAACCACATCTCCGGATTTTGGGAATGAAATGGCCCGCCGTGAACATTTCCGCCACTCGGCCCACGAATGACCATTGGCGCCGGTGCTCCCCAACGGTAGTGAGCTTTAGCGACCATGTTGACGATCTGGTTGAAAGCGCAAGGCAGGAAGTCCATGAACTGAAATTCTGCAATCGGACGCAATCCCGTGAGCGCGGCTCCGAACGCGGCGCCCACGATTGCGGACTCAGCGATGGGCGTGTCAATCACGCGCTCCGGGCCAAAGCGATCGATGAACCCATGAGTGACTTTGAACGCTCCGCCATAGATACCGATATCTTCGCCAATGCAGAAGACAGTGGGGTCGCGCTCCATTTCTTCGGCAATGCCCTGGCTGATGGCTTCGAGATAAGTGAGTTGAGGCATAAACGCTTTTCGCCGCGGATTAACGCGGATAAATGCCAATTTACAAGTTGTACAAAATGCGCTATTATACGTAACGTACGTTTTGTACTCGGAGTCTTAATTATGCCGGCCAAACTCTCTGCCAGCGCCGCACGCCAAAACTTCTCTGACATTCTAAACCGGGCTGCCTATGGCGGGGAGCGGGCCCTTATCCACCGCGGCAAGAAAGCTGTTGCCGCGGTGGTACCGATCGAAGACCTAGAGCTCATCGAAAAACTGGAGGACGAATTCGACGTCAAGGCCGCCCTCAAGGCACTCAAAGAGCCCGGCGCTATTCCCTGGGAGACTGTGAAGAAGAAACTGCGATTGTGAAACTGGGTCTATGGCCTACGCCATTCAGTTCAAGCCGGCTGCACTCCGGCAATTGGAGAAGCTCTCT
This sequence comes from uncultured Acidobacteriaceae bacterium, assembly GCA_963848325.1. Lineage (GTDB taxonomy): Bacteria > Acidobacteriota > Terriglobia > Terriglobales > Acidobacteriaceae > DATJOJ01. The sequence continues at coordinate 294,190 of CAWKDJ010000024.1, read as the reverse complement.
CGACCGATGCGAAACAGGATCGCAGCCAAGATCGAATCCCTACGCGATGACCCTTTCCCTGGGGGATGCAAGAAACTGTCTGGGTTGACCGACACTTGGCGGGTGCGAGTGAGCGACTACCGAGTTATCTATCAGGTTCAGCAAGGAATTTTGTTGATCCTGGTGCTTACTGTGGGCCATCGGCGGGAAGTTTATCGGTAGGCGGCCTTCGAAGCGCTGACACGTCGATCACTTAAGATGTACCGCCGCCTCCGTCTCTTTGCGCATAGCCGCTCCCGCCTTCACCTTCGGCACTCCGTATGTCGGTTTGATCTCGTGGCAGCCATCTTCGCAATAGGTTCCGCCAGCCGCGCTCTCCGGCGAAGGCATCGGTGAGTTAACTGCAAAATCGCGGTTTGCTTCGAGTTCACGTTCAACGTCCGCAATTAACGATGCATTCTCCTGGCTCGTCAGCCATTTCTTAACGTTCACCAGATAATCTTCGAACCGTGCAATTGGATCACGCTTGCGCCAATACTCGAACAACGGCTTGGGAACATATTCGGCCGCATCGTGTATGGCGTGGCCTTTCATGCGCATCATTTTCGCTTCGATCAGGGTAGGCCCTTCGCCGCGCCGCGCCCGCTCACAAGCATCGTGCGCCGCATCATAAACCTGGCACGCATCCGTGCCGTCGATAATCACCCCCGGAATTCCATACGCAATCGACCGCTCCGCTAGGTCTTTCACCCGAAACTGCATGTCAGCCGGCGTCGAATATCCCCACAAATTATTTTCGACGAACAACACCAGGCCAAGATTCTGTACCGCCGCAAAATTCAGGCCTTCGTACGTCACTCCGGTTGATTGCCCACCATCGCCGATGTAAGTCATGGCCGCGATTTTACGTCCCTGCAAGCGCGCGCCGAGTGCAACGCCTGCGAGCACCGGAATCAGATCGCCCAGCGTCGAAATCGGTGCCACCACGTGCCGCTGCTGAATATCGCCGAAATGCGACGACGCATCCCGCCCTTTGGTCGGCGAGCCCGCCTTCGCCATGTATTGCATCATGATGTCGCGAGCAGAAAAGCCGCGCACCAGCAGCGATCCCTGATTGCGGATCATCGGCCCCAGCCAGTCTTCCTTGCGCAGCGCATACGCGGACGCGCAGGAGCAGGCTTCCTGCCCCAGTCCGAAATAAACTCCGCCGACGACTTTGCCCTGCTTGTAAAGATTCTCGAGCGCAGTTTCCATGCGCCGGTTGAGCAACATCCAACGGTAAATTTCGATCGACTGCTTCTGGTCGAGATATTTCGATTCGCGGATGGGCGGCACCGCTGCACTCAGATCGCCTTCGATCTCGTACTGCACCTCGCCATTCTTTCTCACCTGACGAATGGTGAATTGCGGCTTCTCCAGCCGGTAATCGAGGATGGTGTAGCTGCGTTCAGTTGCAGCCGTCGGCGGCGACGATGATCGCCGGCCGCGTCCATTCGGCGACGGCTTAACTTTGGAGACTTTATTTTTCCTGGTCATTTACAGAACGATGGCCTGCCACAATATCTATGAGAATCCTAAACTGTACGGTGGAAATTGACCAAATGTCGCCGGGATTGCGCGATGGCCCAATAAACCATAAAACGGCGTCCTCGTGAACCTTGGTGCCCTTAGTGGTTAAAGAACTAGGAAGTGAAGCGGCAAGAAATGTCACGCCCAGGACGTGCCGTCCTCCTCACGAATCTTGCGCAAATCCCCTGGCACGCTCATCGGCACGCCGACAGAGGTTTTCATCAGCGAATCGATATCTTCGAGCCAGAGCATCTGCGAATGGAACACCACTCCGAAGTTGCGCGAGACGGAATGCGCGGCCTCCTGTAACGAAACGTTTCTGCCCAGCTCTTTGTCCATCGAAGTCACCGGCTTGGCGGTGATTCCGCAGGGCACGATCAGCTTGAAATAATTCAGATCGACATTCACATTCAAAGCGAAGCCGTGCGAAGTCACCGCGCGCGAAATGTGCACGCCGATGGCAGCGATCTTTGCCTCTTCGCACGTGTCCGGCCCCCGCTCCACACCATCGGGCTCAGTCCAAACGCCGGTCAATCCTGCAATTCGCTTTGCCGGAATGCCGAAGTCGGCGCAGCTGTGGATCAATACCTCTTCCAGCTTCCGCACATACTCCACTGCCCCGAGTGTCTTGCGCTTCGCCTCAGTCGACGGCATCTCGCGCAAGTTGAAAATGGGATATCCGACCAGCTGCCCCGGCCCGTGAAAGGTTACGTCACCTCCACGATCGCATTCGAAAACTTCCACTCCCCTCTGCCGAAGAAATTCGTCGGAGGCGATGACGTTCGCAGTCTTGGCGTTCCGTCCGAGAGTTATCACCGGAGTATGTTCGAGCAACAGCAGCACATCGCCAATCCGGTCATCTTTGCGCAAGTCGACGAGCTTCTGCTGCAAGCGCAAGCCGGTGGCGTAATCGAGCGTGCCGAGTTGGAGAACGGAAATCATAAAAATCACTTCGCCGCGGATTTTCGCGGATCAACAAGGATCATCATTAGAGTTATCCGTGCCAATCCGTGGCGTTCTTATGCATTGATCGCCATTCCGTACACACTGTTGGATGCATCCAGCATCGCTTCCGCCAGCGTCGGATGCGCGTGGATCGTCCACACTAAATCTTCCGCAGTCGCTTCCAGTTCCATCGCGACGACCGCTTCGGCGATCAACTCGGTCGCCTGCGGCCCAATAATATGGACTCCAAGAATTTCGCCGTAATCCGCGTCCGAAACGATCTTGATGAAGCCTTCATGTTCTCCGACAATCGACGCCCGCGAATTCGCCGTGAACGGAAATTTGCCGATCTTCACGTTGTAGCCCGCTTCTCGAGCCTTGGTTTCCGTTAGCCCCACGCTGCCAATTTCTGGATGGCAATACGTCGCGTTCGGAATGTGTTCGGGATTGATCGGCTTGGCCGGTTTCCCGGCAATTGTCGTGACCGCGACAATCCCCTCCATGGCGCCAACGTGCGCCAGTTGCGGCGTTCCCAGCCCAATGTCGCCGATCGCATAGACTCCAGGCTCGGCGGTTTCCATCCAGCTATCGGTCTTTATGAACTCGCGCTCGGGCTTGATCCGCGTTTTCTCCAGCCCAAGATTGTCGGTGCGCGGCTTGCGGCCCACCGCAATCAGAATTTTCTCAGCTTCGATCTTCTGCTGCTTGCCTTCCGCGCTGAACGTTACCGCAATGCCCGATTTAGTGTTTTCCACTTTTTCAACTCTTGCGCCGGTGTGAAACGTGATCCCGCGCTTGCGGTACACCCGCGCCAATTCTTTCGAAACTTCTTCGTCCTCGACGGGAACCAGCCGCGGCAGCATTTCAAGAATGGTAACGTCACAATCGAAAGATCGATAGATCGAAGCGAACTCCACCCCAACCGCACCCGCGCCCACAATCACCAGCGATTTCGGAATTTCTTTCAGCGCGAGAATCTCAATATTGCTGAGTACGCGCGAATCCGGTTTCAGCCCCGGCAACATCCGCGCTTCCGATCCCGTTGCTAAAATCACGTGCTTGGTCTTGACGTGCGAATTCTTGCTTTCGTTTGAAACTTCAATCGTATGAATGCCGTTTTGCGCCGGCCCGGTAAGTTTCCCGTAACCTTTGATCGTCTCAACCTTGTTCTTGCGCATCAGGAATTCGAGGCCTTTGGCGTGTTTGCTCACGATTTTCGACTTGCGCTCCTGGATCGCGGCCCAGTTGAGCTTGCGCGCGTCAACTCCCTCGATGCCAAATTCTTTCGCGTCCTTCAGATGGTCCCAAATTTCAGCGTTGAACAGCAGCGCTTTGGTCGGAATACAACCCACGTGCAGGCATGTCCCGCCAAGAAATCCGTCTTTCTCGATCAGTGCAGTTTTCAACCCGTACTGTCCGGCGCGGATGGCGGCGGTGTAGCCCGCCGGTCCGCTGCCGATGATGGCAATGTCATAAATAGTTTCCGGCAAAGTAGCGCTCCCCTGGAATGAATAACGAATAAAGGCGTGTCCAAATAGCTGATTCTACGATACCGCCCGCGGATTCAGGAACCTCCGCCACGCACTTCGCGTATCTCATAACGGTGCTAGACTGAGGATGAGCAGGAGGTGACCCTTATGCACCTGTTCGCGTTCTTTCTTCCATTCTTCGGAATCGGTTTCGTTCTCTATCTTCTTCCGGCGATCATTGCCTTCGCCCGCAGCAAGCGCGATGCGGTTTCGATCCTCGTCCTGAATTTCCTGCTGGGGTGGACGGCGATTGGCTGGGTCATCGCGCTGGTATGGGCACTGAAGCAGGATGTCCCGGTCATCGCGCGCTGAGAACCTCTGCCGCGGGGAATTTTGGCCTCGTTCCAACCGCGCTGGTGTAGCTTACGGCCCCGGTTTTCCGTCAACAGTGTAGGTCTTTCGACTCTTGCGGCGCACAGCCCTCATTGATACGATTCGCGACTATCACCCCTCGGAGGTCCCCCGTGAACAGACTGTTTCTGCTGGCTGCTGCAACCATCCTCACTTGTGCTCCTGCATTCGCGCAGTGGCAGGAACAAGTCCTCTACCACTTCCAAGGATCTCCGGATGGAGCGTACCCAACGGCCGGCCTCGTGGCCGACGCTCACGGAAATCTTTACGGCACGACGATGGGCGGAGGAACAGCGCCGTCGACTTGCTACGGGGTCGGATGTGGGACTGTGTTTGAACTGTCGCCGAACTCGAATGGAACCTGGTCGGAGAAAGTGTTGTATACCTTTTGCGCCAGCAACTCGAACTGCCCGGATGGATCCAATCCGTTAGGCGGGCTCGTTTTCGATGGTGCCGGCAACCTGTATGGTACGACGCAATACGGCGGAAACTTCTCAAATTGCAGTCTTGATGGCTGTGGCGTAGTGTTTGAACTCTCGCCTTCGGGCTCTGGGTCTTGGGCAGTACAGCACGCTTCACGCATTCTGCGCCCCGCCGAACGACGAATGTCAGGACGGAGCCAACCCGCGCTTTGTCACGCTCACGGTCGACGCTAAGGGCAATCTATACGGCACCGCACAAGCCGGCGGAAGCGCAGCTTACAGCTATTCCGGTGGAGTGGTCTTCGAACTCTCTCCCGGCGCCAAAGGATGGACTGAGACCGTTATTTACAATTTCTGCTCTCAGGGTGGCAAAGGCGTTTGCCCAGATGGAAGCTATCCCCAAGCCAGCGTGACGTTCGATAAGGCTGGCAACTTGTATGGCACGACCTGGCAAGGGGGAAAGTATCAGCAAAAATACGCGCCGTGGGGTAACGGTGTCGTCTTTGAACTTTCGCCAGGAGCTTCCGGCTGGACAGAGAAAGCTCTTTTTGCGTTTCCGGCTTCCGGTGTCCAAGGGAGTAACCCGCAGTCTGAACGTCAGCTTCGATGGCGCCGGAAATTTATACAGCACGGTTACCTACGAGGGCGGAGGGTTTCGGCTCAAGAGCGATGGTCAGTTCGGCGAAATTCACGTCCCTAGTGGACTCTACCCAAATGGCGGTGTGCTGGTGGATTCGACGCAGGGCAAGCTGTACGCGACGGCTGCCAGCAATTCTGGCGGAAATGTTTATCAGTTTACCGCCTCAAATCAGCTCACAACGATTTACGCTTTTTGCTCGCTGACAGATTGCGACGATGGCTCGGCCCCCGAAGGGGACTTGATCCAGGACGCTTCCGGCAATATTTACGGCACAACTACCTACGGCGGGCCTTACCAACAAGGAGACTACGGGCCAAATGGGGTCGTGTTCGAACTTAGCCCGCAATAAGGGGCATTCGAACCCTATCTATGGGAGTGGTGCGTAGCCCAGGGAGTGGCGCTTCTAACCTAGCAGTTTTGCCGCTTCTTTCGCGTAATAGGTGAGAATGATGCTGGCGCCGGCGCGGCGAATCGACTGCAGCGATTCCAACATTACTCGCTCGCGATCAATCCAGTTATTGCGCGACGCCGCTTCAATCATGGCAAATTCGCCGGACACCTGATATGCCGCCAGCGGCAAGTCAAATCTTTCTCTCGCTGCAGCGATCACATCCAGGTACGGCATCGCCGGTTTGACCATAATCATGTCCGCGCCTTCTTCAACGTCGAGTTCAATCTCGCGCATGGCCTCGCGTAGGTTCGCCCCGTCCATCTGATACGAACGCCGGTCGCCGAATTGCGGTGTCGAATCGGCAGCCTCGCGGAATAGTCCGTAGAACCCAGAGGCAAACTTTGCCGCGTAGGAAAGAATCGGCGTATTGATCAAACCCGCGGCATCGAGCGCCTTGCGAATCGCGCCCACGCGGCCATCCATCATGTCAGAGGGAGCGATGATATCCACTCCAGCGCGAGCCAGCGAAACTGACGTGCGTGCCAAAAGCTCAAGCGTCGCGTCGTTGACAATTTCGTATTCGGTCGCGACTCCCGGCGGCGTTGCTACGGCTGCTCCCAGAGATTGCGGATGCGTCGCACGCACGATCCCACAGTGCCCATGCGACATGTATTCGCACAAGCAAACGTCGCCCATGACGATGAGATCGGGAATTTCGCGCTTGATAGCGCGCGCCGCCTGCTGCACAATCCCGTTTTCTTCCCACGCTCCGGTTGCGACTTCGTCCTTCTTTTCCGGCAAGCCGAAAAGAATGATTGCAGGCACTCCCAGCGAGTGCGCCTGCTTGGCTTCTTTGACCGCCTCATCCACCGACAGATTGCAAACCCCCGGCATCGACCGTACTTCTTTGCGGATTCCTTCGCCTGGGCAAACGAACATGGGATAAACGAATGATTCGGGGGTGAGCCGCGTTTCGCGCACCAGGTTGCGAATTGCCTCGGTTTGGCGCAAGCGGCGAAGACGGGTAACCGGAAAAGCCATAGAAGTCTTTCTTGTCGGTGGAGGTTGATTCCACCGACACGCTGATTCTAGCAGAGCAACTCTGCGAATTTGCCTGCACAGCGCCGAATCGCCAGTGTTTGCAATGGTTTTAACGTGACCCCGTCACAGACCAGAAATTGCAGTGGTCTTAGGAGGCACGCTGTTCAAGGCAAATCAGGGTGTCTCCGTGGGTTGTAGTCCTGTACGATAATTCCGATGCCGCAACCGCTATCCCATACCAGCTCGCGCGTTTTGGAGTTCGACACGCTGCGCGATCTGCTGCGTGGCTACGCCGCCTCACCGCTGGGGCAGGCACTCGTCTCCGCGCTACAACCGTCGCGCGATCGCGGATGGATCGAGAACCAGCACCAGCTGACCGCTGAAATCCGTGAGTTTCGCCGAGTGGGCGGAGGCTTCGATTTTTCCGCGCTTATCGATGTCTCCACGCAACTGAACAAGTCGCGGATCGGCGGCGCTACCCTCGAAATTGCTGGAATCCGAGACGTGCTGCTCGTGGTGGACCGCGCCTCAGAGTGGCGCGAACTTTCCCGTCAACCGCCCGCAGCCATGCGGGGAGAATGGACGGCGGTAACGAATCTCTCCGCCGGCATCGTCGACTTCACCGACTTCCTGCGGGCATTCCGCAACAAAATTCTTCCCGACGGGACGCTCGATGACCGCGCTTCGCCCGAACTCGCCCGCATCCGCCGCGAAATCGAAAAACAGCGCCGCTCGATCCAGGAATCGCTCCGTGGCTATTTGCGCCGCCTCGCCGAAGGCGGCACCGTGCAGGATGAGCTGATCACCATCCGCGGCGAACGCTTTGTGATCCCGGTCAAAATCGAGCAGAAACGGCGCGTGCAGGGAGTCGTGCACGGCGCGAGTTCTTCGGGCCAAACCGTCTTCATCGAGCCGCTCGAAACCATCGAGCAAAATAACGAACTCGTGCGCCTGATGGATGAAGAGCAGGCAGAGATCCATCGCATTCTGCTCGAAATGACCCGCCGTATCGGTGAATCCGCTGACGCAGTTCTGACCGCAATGGCCGTTCTCGCCGAGTTGGAGTTGCAGTTTGCCAAAGCAAAATTCGCCGCCGATTATAACTGTGCCGCCGTCACTTTTCTTGCAGAAGACGCGGGCCAAACTCGGCTGATCCTGTGGAAGGCGCGCCATCCGCTGTTGGAACGAAACCTAAAGTTGAAAGGCGCACAGGTAGTTCCTCTCAGCATTGAAATGGAAGGCGCATTTCGGGAGTTGGTCATCACCGGCCCCAACACTGGCGGCAAGACTGTCGGTCTCAAGACCCTCGGCCTGTTGGCCCTGATGGCCCAATCGGGAATTCCAGTTCCCGCCGACCGCGCCGAGCTCCCCATTTTCGACGCCGTGCTCGCCGATATTGGCGACTATCAGTCCATCGAGCAGAACTTATCAACCTTTTCCGCCCATGTCACGAATATTGACTTCGTCTCCCGCACTGCAACCCCGGACTCTCTGGTTTTGCTCGACGAACTCGGCTCCGCCACCGATCCAGAAGAAGGCGCGGCGCTCGCTGTCGCCATCGCCGAACACTTCCGGACGATCGGCTGCATCACGGTCATCTCCACCCATCACACTTCGCTGAAGGTTTTTGGCGCCAACACGCCCGGCGTGCTGAACGCCTCGGTCGGATTCGACGAAGTCACTTTGCAGCCGACTTTTGAATTGAAGATCGGTGTGCCCGGCGCGTCCGCTGGAATCAACATCGCGCAGCGGCTAGGGCTCAATCCCGCCATCATCGATCAGGCGCGCGCCCGGCTCGGTTCCCAGGCCCGCGATGTTGGCCAGTTCCTGGATCGCCTGCATGAAGAACTTCGTCAGGCCGAAACCGAACGGTTTCAACTCCGTGAACGCGCACAGGAAGTGGAGCGGGAAAAAGCCCGCTTGGCAACCGAAGGGAAGCGAGAGCAGCAGAACAAGATCAAAGAGCTCGAGAAGAAAGTCGAAGGCCTGCTGCGCGATTTTGAATATCACGCCCGCGAGGCGGTCAACGCCATTCAGGACCGCGTGGCTTCGCAAAAGCTCTCGAAAGATGCTGAACGGCGAGTCTCCAAATTGCGCCGCGAATTTCGCGAACAATTTGATTCGGCAGTCGTGGCCCATTCGACCGGTGCGGACAAAGACGATCCTCACGCCCAGCCGCAAGTGGTCAAACATGTTTCCGAAGGCGACACCGTCAAGCTCAAGTCCGTCGGACGGCCCGCGACAGTTACTCGCCGACTCGACGAGAATCACTTCGAAGTTGAAATCGGCGCCATGAAAATGCGGATCGCCCGCGACGACATCGCGGAAGTGCTGGCTCGTGTTTCAGAATCCCCGGTGAACGCCGCGCGCGCCCGCGGCATTTCAATTTCGCTCGAAGCTGAGAACGAAAACGTCCCGTCAGAGATCAACGTGATCGGCCGCAACGTCGACGAAGCGACGCGTGAGGTAGAAAAATTCGTCGATCGTGCTTTCCTTGCCGGAAGGAAACGCGTGCGCGTGGTCCACGGCAGCGGCATGGGAATTCTTCGCAAGGCGCTGCGGCAATATCTGCAGTCGCATCCTCATGTGGAGTCGGTCGCCGAGCCGCCGCAAAACGAGGGCGGAGGTGGTGCGACCGTGGTGGAGCTGAGAGTGTAATCGGCGGTTCTGTTTCGGGCTACTGTTCCGCCGTCGCAAGCGACCGGGTGGTCTCCGCTCACCATGACATCTTCGCGAGAACTACTTTTCCTACTCTCTCAACCAATACTTCCTAATATTCACAGCTTTTCCAAAACAACTCCGCCGCTGCTATATTCCCTTCAGCCCAGCTCTGGCGCACAATTGCTCCGCACGGCTCTGCTCATGGCCAACCCTGGAGACTTTGCTTACGAACTCAAGCAGCAGGCTGACATCGTCCGCGTCGTCGGTGACTACGTCAAGCTGAAGAAAGCCGGAGCGCAGAATTATTCGGGGCTTTGTCCCTTCCATAGCGAGAAGACGCCGTCGTTTTCCGTTCACGCCACCCGCCAGTTTTTTCACTGCTTCGGGTGCGGCGCTTCCGGCGACGTTTTCAACTTCGTGCAGAAGATCGAAAACATTACTTTCCCGGAAGCGGTGCGAGCAATCGCGCAAAGGCTCGGCATTCCGTTGCCCAGGGCGATCTACAGCAGTCCGACCGAGGAGCGAGATGCCAAGCTGCGGACTATCTTGCTCGAAGTTCACGAGCGCGCCAGTGATTTTTTTAAGGAATATCTGCGGCGGCCCGAAGGCGCGAAGGCGCGCGAATATCTCGCTGGACGCGGCCTGAATGAAGAAATGATCCGAACTTTCGGCGTCGGCTTCGCCCCCGATTCCGGCTTTCTACTGAAAGACCGGCTCAAAGCCGATTACGACGAAGAAGTCCTGCGCGAAAGTGGGTTGTTTTCGTGGAAAGAAAAAGACAGCCATCAGCCGCCGGCTGTCGGCTCTCAGCAAAACAGCGGGTCCCTCGACTCCACCGGACAACTCGCGAACGAGTTGCCCGATTCCGCTCGGGATGACAGTTCGGAGAATAAGCCCTCGCTTGCATCCATGTATTCCAAGTTTCGCAACCGCGTCATGTTCCCCATCAGCAATGAGAGCGGACGCGTCATCGCCTTCACTGGCCGAACCCTTTCAACGGACGAAAAGGCCGGGCCGAAATATTTGAACTCTCCCGAGACCGCGATCTACTCCAAGTCGCGCGTGCTTTTTAACCTCGACCACGCCAAAGAGGCCACCCGCAAACTCGACTACGCGATTCTCGTCGAAGGCCAGATGGATTGCATTTCGGTCTATGCCGCTGGCTTTCACAATGTAATTGCCAGTTCCGGCACGGCGTTCACTGAGTTACAGGCGAGATTGCTTGGCCGCTTCAGCAAGAACGTAGTCGTCAACTTCGATCCCGATACCGCCGGTGCCAAAGCCACCGAGCGCACGCTTGGCTTACTCGTGGGAGAAGAATTCCAAATCAAGGTCCTTTCGCTAGAGCCTGGTTTCGATCCCGATCTCTTCATCCGCCGCAAGGGGAAAGACGCCTACGCGCAGGCGCTCCGCGCTTCGCAGGCGTATTTCGACTATCTGATCGACCGCGCGAGACAGCAGTTCGGCGTCCGCAGTGGGGAAGGCAAAGTAAAAGCCGTCAATTATCTGCTGCCCCACATCCAGCGTGTTCCCAGCCGCATTGTCCGCGATGAGCTTGCCCGCGAGATCGCCCAGAAACTCGCGATCGACTCCGCTGTGCTCCGGCAGGAATTGAAGCATGCTGCGACGAAGCGCTCCGCCACTGCCGTCAAAACGCCGTTGGAAGGCCAAGTCACCGACGCCGAAAAGTGCTCATCCGGGCGCTTACTTCCGCCCGCCAAATGACCACCGCCGACCACATTTCAGCCCGCGAGGGCGCCGACGAGGAATTCGATCCCGCCCGTCAGGCGGCGTTTGTACTGCAAAATGAGCAGCTTCACCACGGTTTGGCTACGGAAAGCCTGGTTGAACTACTGCTTGCCGCTCCGGAACCGGCCGATCCCATGTCACTTTCCATGACAGATTCCGACCGCAGCCTGCTGGCCTCCATCCTTATGAAAGAAGAAGAGGACTTGACCGCGGAACGGGTCGAGGGAGCGGTCCGGGGGCTCCGGCGCATCAGAATTCGACGGCAGATGGAGCAAGTTCAAGGTGAACTGAAGCCGGGCAGCAAGTTAGAGCCGGAGCGACTGCGCTTCCTGCTCGGGGAACGGGAACGCCTCAAGCGGGCGCTTATGGATCCAGGGCTTCTGGAGGGCGAATCGCCTCCCGCCGCCTGAGGCTGAAACTTACGAGGCGGTTTTGACATCTAACTTATTAACGGCGAGCAACATAGGGCAGCGGCGGGAAGATGGCGCTAACAATTGCAGTGGTCTCGTGCTACAATTTGAAGGTTTGTGTCGGCGCTCGCTCGCCATTTTCCGTTCCCACCATTTCAAAGACGTTTTGACGTCCCTTTCCGGGGACGACTGAGGATTATTTCTCTTGGCTCTTGACGACAAGTACGAAGACATTAAAAAGCTGATCGATACAGGGAAGGAGAAGGGATACTTGACCTATGACCAGGTGAACGATCTCATCCCGCACGACGTGCACTCTCCCGAAGACCTCGACGATCTGCTCACCACCATTGGTACGCAAGGCATTGATGTGCTGGAGGGCCCCAAGCCGCCTTCCGCCGCGTTCGACAAGAAGTTTGACGACTCCGAAGAGGTTGGCGAGGACATGGAACTCGACCTCTCGCCCGGTGCTTTGGAAAAAACCAACGACCCCGTTCGCATGTATCTGCGCGAGATGGGCACGGTCCCGCTGCTGACCCGCGAAGGCGAAGTCGAAATCGCCAAGCGCATCGAGCGCGGCCAACTCCGCGTTCTGAAGGCGCTTTCGCGCTCCCCCATCGTCATCAATGACCTGCTGGCCATGGGCGAAGACCTGAAAAAAGGTGTCCGCTCCATCAAGGAAGTGGTCACCTTCGATGAAGAAGAAATCACCGATGAAATTCTGCAAAACCGTCTGAAGGATTTCACTGGCAAGATTGACGAGCTGGCCAAGGCCTACAAAAAGGCCAACCAGTTGATGGAAAAGTTCGCCGCCGTCAATCAGAAAAAGCGGCCCAAGGACTACCGTCGTTACCGCCTGAACACCGCCCGCGCCATCGTGGAAGTGTCGTTGTGCGTGCGCAAGCTCGGATTTACCAACACCGAGCGCAAGCGCCTGATCGACCGAGTCAACAAGACCGTCGATTCCATGCGCTCGCACGATCGCCAGTCCATCAACCTCGAAAAAAAAGCGGACGCCACCCGCAGTGAAGAGCAGCGCAAAGAATATCGCCGGCAGTCGCGGGCCATTCGCGCCGAACTCGAGAAAATCGAACAGGAAGCTGCCGTCTCGTTCCCGGAACTCAAGCGCACCCAGCGCGAGATCATCCAGGGCGACATGGATGCGGAGCAGGCCAAGCGTGAATTGATCGAGGCCAACCTCCGTCTGGTCGTTTCCATCGCCAAAAAGTACACCAACCGCGGCTTGCAGTTCCTCGACCTGATTCAGGAAGGCAACATCGGCCTGATGAAGGCCGTGGACAAATTCGAATACCGCCGCGGGTACAAGTTCTCGACCTATGCCACCTGGTGGATCCGGCAGGCGATCACTCGTGCCATTGCCGATCAGGCGCGTACCATTCGCATCCCGGTCCACATGATCGAAACCATCAACAAGCTGATCCGCACTTCGCGGCAGTTGGTGCAGGAACTCGGCCGCGAACCCACCTCGGAAGAAATCGCCAAGCGGATGGACATTCCTGTGGCGAAAGTGCGCAAAGTGCTGAAGATCGCGCAGGAACCGATCTCGCTCGAAACGCCGATCGGCGAAGAAGAAGATTCGCACCTCGGCGATTTCATCGAAGACCGCGCGGTTGTCTCGCCCGCCGAGGCTGTCATCAATGTGAACTTGAAAGATCAGACTTCGCAGGTGCTGCGTACGCTGACCCCGCGCGAGGAAAAAGTCATCAAGATGCGCTTTGGGTTGGAAGACGGCAGCGAACACACGCTTGAAGAAGTCGGGCAGTCATTTGCGGTGACTCGCGAACGCATCCGCCAGATTGAAGCCAAGGCGCTGCGGAAACTGCGTCATCCCTCGCGCTCACGGAAGCTGCGCGCGTTCATGGACGGAGTGCACGACTAGGGTTCAAAAGTAAGAAATGGGAATGCAGAAATGGGGCGCGAGGGATCGCGCCCTTTTTCTTTACTTTCCACCAACCACTTGTCATTCCGAGGAGCCCGGCGACGAGGAATCCCAGGTGTTCTTGTCAGGCAGCGTTCTCTGCGACTTTAGGGCGGGGAACTTGCGAGCTCCTAGTTTCCAGTTGCGACTATGGCGGATTCCAACCGTTGCACGCGCGGCTGCTTGCGCCGGCTCTCCTGCCACAAATCGTATTGGCCCTGCATGTTCATCCACAGTTCGGGCGAAGTTCCCAAGGCAGCTGCAAGACGCAGCGCCATCGAGGCAGAAATTCCTGCTTTGCCGTTCAACACGCGAGACAGCGTCACGCGGGTTACCCGCAGGTGTTCGGCCGCCGCGGAAACCGGCATCTTCCCCAGATACTCGCGGAGCACCAACCCAGGATGAGGCGGATTGTGCATTCTCATTGCTAGCTCCTAGTGATAGTCCTCATAGTCGACAAGCACCGCATCGTTGCCATCAAACTCAAAGATTAACCTCCAATTGCCACTAACACTCACCGCCCAGCGCCCTGCCAGCGACCCGGCGAGCGGATGCAATCTCCAACCCGGAGCATTCATGTCCGACGGCGATCGCGCATTATCCAAGGCAAACAATTGAAGTCTTAAACGGTTCGCGTGCTTGGGCTGAATCCCCGCCTTCGAGCCGGGTGAAAAGAACTTTCCCAGGCCGCGGTGCCGAAGACTCTTGATCACTGTGTATAGTATAACGATACTAGATACACAAATCAACCGCGAGACGCGCAAGGGAAGCGGACATTGCAATGGCCGGGATGAATTTCCTTTTTTTTGGCAGCCGCTGAAAGCGACACCAGATTTCTCCTCTTTTTCCATCTCCTTCCACAAAGAACTCTCTTCCTCCACAGTTTTCGCACAACCCAGGTGCAATTTTTTGTTGCAGCTTGCCCCCGGTTTCAAGCAAAGTGCCTGCCAGCGCAAACGTGAGATGTCTTAAGAGCGCTGCCAGAATTGCTGATGAGCCGGTCGTCTCCGGTGGTTCTCGAGGGTGAACTGCTGGAAGGTTTCCCAGATGCGCCATGCGCGTTGCGGTGACCTAGGCGTTGCGGCCTCCTCAGGCGTCCCTCCTCACGGAAGGACTGCTCTGCCGGCTCAAGCAATTGCTGCAAACGGCCCTGGTCGGATCCCCGTCTGCCAGAAGCCGGCTGCAGGGTGCGTGAGAAACGAGTGCTCCCTCGTGAGCGCGGTTTCGAGACGCCGCCTCTCTGCCTTGTGCGGTGAGGGCAGGCAAGACATCCCACGTGCGAAGCGGCCCGGCTGGCTGGGCTGGGCCGCTCATAATTTGCAAAAAAACATTTTTGCCGCGGATCTACGCGGATAAATCCCGAACCTGCTTCGCTGTTTCTTCGCTATAATTTTCCTTACAATCTCCGTTAGCAAACATGCAGCCAAGAAAAAGATTGTTTGTCCCGTTTTTTCCGCCGACTTCTTCATCCTCCACAAGTGTGATCTCGGTAAGATCGCATTCGCAACCGAGTCATATTTTCTTCGGGAGAACCGTTGGCCACCACTGATTACACTCTCGCGCATAGCCTTCCGGCCAACGTCGAAGCCGAGCGCTCCATCCTGGGCGCAATCCTGCTCGATAATCACGCTTTCAACGAAGCCGCCGAGCATCTGAAGGCCGAAGATTTCTCGCTCGACTCCCATCGCCGGATTTATTCGCGAATGGTCGATCTGGCGGATTCTTCTCACCCCATTGATCTGATCACGCTTGCCGAAGAACTTGACCGCAAGAAGGAACTCGAGGCCATCGGCGAAGTCGGCTATCTCTCCAGCCTGCTCGATGGCGTCCCTGACCGGCCGAGCATCGAGCACTACATCAAGATCGTCCGCGACAAGTCGTTGCTTCGCGGCTTGATGCACGCCGCCAACGCCGCCATCGCACGCGCGTCTGAGCAGGCCGATCCCGCAGAGGAAATTCTCAACGACGCCGAAGCCGCGATCTTCCAGCTCTCCGAGAAGCGCATCGGGCGCGGCTTTATGAGCGTCCCAGAGATCGTCAAAGAGTCCTTCGGATCAATCGACGCGCTGCTGCAGCGCGGCCAGCGCATCACCGGCCTTGAAACTCACTACGGCGATCTCGACGAGATGACCAGCGGCTTCCAGCCGTCCGATCTGATCATCGTTGCGGCGCGTCCTTCGATGGGAAAAACTTCTTTGGCCCTCAATATCGCCGAGAATGTCGCGATCATCGACCAGAAAGTCGTTGCCGTTTTCTCGCTTGAAATGTCGCGCGAAGCTCTCCTGCAGCGCCTGCTTTGTTCACTCGCCCGCGTCGATTCCCACAAATTCCGCACCGGTTCGCTCTGGAAGGACGACCTCAACAAAGTCCAGAACGCGCTTGAGCAACTGGTGAAGGCCCCGATTTTCATCGACGACACGCCCGGCATCGGGCTCAGCGAAATGCGTGCCAAGGCGCGGCGGCTTTTGCAGTCGCAGGGGCGGCTCGACTTGATCATCGTCGATTACCTGCAACTCATGTCGGGCGGCAGCCGCCGCTACGAAAATCGTACCCAGGAAGTCTCAGCCATCTCCCGCGGACTGAAAGCCCTGGCCAAAGAAATGAAAGTGCCGGTGATTGCGCTTTCGCAGTTAAGCCGCGCACCTGAGAGCCGGGGCTCATCCGACCATCGCCCGCAACTCGCCGACCTGCGCGAGTCCGGCTCGATTGAGCAGGACGCCGACGTGGTGGCTTTCATCTTCCGCGAAGAGGTCTACAAACCCGACGATCCTGCGCTCAACGGTATTGCCGAACTGATTATCCGCAAGCAGCGCAACGGCCCGACGGGGACGGTCAAAATGGCGTTTCTCAAAGGCTCAACCCGCTTCGACTCGCTGGCGCATGGCGGGGCTGGCGTCGACGAATGATCTCCGATCATTGCTCGTAGCGGCTGCTCTTTACGCACGTACTTGGCCGTGATCCTTGAACATGCCGCTGTGGAAAATATTGTGGAACTGTGAGTCGTGCAGATCGACGAGCTAAATATCCCGGTGAGATAGAGGGCGCGATTGGACTCGACGTCCCCACTAAGTCACACGATCAAGTGACATTACCAGTTTGTAAACATTTTTTAATAATCGCTTTTCTCGAATGTAAACTTCGGTGCAACCATTGAGATTTGCACATTTTTGATGCACGCGGCTTTGAGCTGCTAGCGCCTAGGCGAAATCCGCACATCCGAAACCCCGATCCCCACGAGCATTTTGGGCGGCCAGGAGTGTCCGCCTCACGCGAGTCACATCCGAAGGAGCTGAGCTCGTCCCCACCCGGGCAAAACCTCACAGCGACCGCAGCAGCTTGACGGTTTCTGCGGGTTCGGGCCGAATCGTGTAATCCGCATTCACATCGCCTGCGCGAATCACACCTTTGGAATCGATTACGTAGCGCGCCGGCATGGGCAACCGGTATTCGGGCTCGTCGTTGAAGCGATCCAGAGTGCTGCCAAACGACGCATATAGCTCCCGCAGATAGTCGGGCAGAGTAAAAACAAGTCTGAATTGTTCCGCGACTTTGAGGTGCGGGTTCGGACAACAGGTCGAACGTCAGATTGAGCTTCCGGTGCACGGCACGGGTATACCTTTCAAGTTCAGGTGTGATGGCGACGGTTCGCGCTCCCAAGCCCCGGACGTCGGAATCCACTTCTTGTAGAGCCTCCAGCTCCATCATGCAATAAGGTCACCAGTGGCCGCGAAAGAAGCTCACCACCAGCGTCCGTGCCGAAGAAGCTCAGCGGAAGCCACCTGCACGTGATCCTGATTGAATAAGCTGAACTCCGGAGCACGGTCTGCAACCTTGAGTGCGCTGTTTTCCGCGCCAGATGCTTTGAGTTCGGCGGTTGCGCGATGCATCATCTCGACCGCTTCGCGAGGGGCATTGTAAGGAGGCGCGCCAGATTCAAACGTGGTTTTGAATTCCTGAAGACGATCGTTCAGCGTGGACATAGGTCTTGGGCCTCCTGGTTGCGATCGTAAGGATTGGATGCCGCAGAGATGCGATAGGGCACAAGCTTGCGGCTGCCGGAAAATCCAAGGGATTTCGTCACTTCGACCGAGGGGTTCCGGCGCTCACCAGATGATACGCAAAGCTCGGGAGCGCCGGATTTCTCCGTCGGCCGTAATGAGCGGAACGCCCTCGACGAGCGCGGTGGCGGCGATGATTCGGTCAGCCGGGTCTTTGGGATAAGAGGCCGGAAGAGCCATGGCGCGAACACAGACGCGAGCGGTAATGGGCAGAATGGTGAACCGGGCTTCAACTTCAGAAAGAAACATCTCCAGGGTCGTTTGCAGTTTGAGCCGGCCTTTTCGCTCCGCAGCGGCGATCTCAAACAGGGTTATGTCGGAAATTCCAAGCCCCTCACCGTGCTGACGGGTTTCTTCGATGGCCGATCGCGCTCTTTTTGAAATGTTCGCCGGTTCCAGGGCCAGCCACAAAACGACATGAGTGTCGGCCAAAATCACTCGAGGCTGCCCCATTCCTCCGGCGAAAGCGCAGGAGCAACGACGTCGCCGGTTACGGAGCCGCGGCCGCTGAAAAAGCCAAAGATTTCGTCGGCGTCGGTGGTGATTGGCACGAGCTTGGCGACCGGCTGCCCGTGCTTGGTGATGACGATGGTTTCTCGCCGAGCCTTGACCTCATCCATGAGTGCAAGGCAATTGGTTTTGAAGGCTCCAGCAGGGATGGTTTTCATAATCGACTATGGTCATTATACCATAGTCATATCTAGGCCCTCGCCGATCTTGAACACGGGCCAGAATGCTTCCTGGGGAATATCGACGCGGCCAATGCGCTTCATGCGTTTCTTGCCTTCTTTCTGCTTTTCGAGCAGCTTGCGTGAAAAAGTGAGAACAGTGGGGGGATTCCTGGAGTGGGAAGAGGCGGTCCAGAGTCGCCAGATATCCCGTCATGGGTCAGCGGTTCTTGTCCACGTCCCACCCCTTATCGTATTCGCTTTACATTCGCCCTTAATACTGACACACTACTCGCAGAAGTATCTGATTTCCACAGAATCGCGATTGTTCAGAGTTGCGTCGACGATAGTGGGCCATTTAGGTTTCAATCACATGGCAGAACACCCGATAGCAGTCGATTTGTTTGCTGGGGCGGGCGGTCTCAGCCTTGGCTTTCAGCAGGCTGGATTCGAGGTTCGTGCTGCAGTTGAGTACGATCCGATACACTCAGCGGTCCACGAGTTCAACTTCCCAAATTGCGCGACGATATGTCGAAGCGTCACCGAGATTGACGGAGAGTACATCAGGTCGCATTCGGGTATCGGACGAGCTGACATTGCGGCGGTCATCGGTGGTGCGCCATGTCAGGGTTTCAGCCTCATCGGGTACCGAGCACTCGACGATCCACGCAATCAACTAGTGTCGCATTATGTTCGACTGGTCGAGGAGCTACAGCCGAGATATTTCGTCTTCGAGAACGTCAAAGGGCTGACCATCGGGAATCACAAGAGGTTTCTGCACGAGTTGATAGACGAGTTCAAGAGAATCGACTATTCCATCGTCGAGCCTTATCGAGTCCTGAATGCGCTTTGGTTCGGCGTGCCACAAGACCGTGAGCGACTATTCATCCTCGGTGCTCGAACGGGGTCACCGCTGCCGTTCTATCCCCAACCGACTCATCAGCCTGACCGAGCAATCCGCGACATTCGCAAACTGCCATTGACTCCTACAGTCTGGGATGCCATCGGCGACATCCCCGAAGTCGAAGAGTACGACGAACTATTGAAGAGAGATTGGGTTGAGGCGAAGTTCGGTCGTCCGAGTGAGTACGCGAAGGGTCTGACCTTGGCAAACGGCAGGCGAACCCTGAAACTGACCTCAAGCCTGCGAACGGTTCACACCCCAGAGTCCCAGAAGAGATTCAGCAGGACCCAGCGCGGGTGCGTCGAGGAAGTCAGTCGATTTCTCAAGCTAGACCCCGAGGGATACTGCAATACGCTTCGGGCTGGAACGGCGAGTGACCGGGGCGCGTTCACCTCACCGCGACCAATTCATCCGCACACTCCGAGATGTATCACCGTGCGCGAAGCGGCCCGTCTGCATTCTTACCCAGACTGGTTCCGTTTTCATGTCACCAAGTGGCACGGGTTTCGGCAGATCGGCAATTCGGTCCCACCGCTTCTCGCCCGAGCCGTTGCTCTTCGTGTCATTGCTGCGCTGCCGAAAGCGTTGAGGCCAAGCGTTACGAATGCAATTCCCCAACTCGGCGACCCAGCGCTGCTGTCGTTAAGCATGTCGGAGGCAGCGGAACGCTATGGTGTACCGTCGAACGTCGTCCCACCGAGGAAACGAAACATCGAACTCGCCTATGCCTGAGTCAAAGCCGAATCGCTACGAGGCCCTAATCGGCCGGATATTCCACGATCATTTCAAGAAGGGCATGACTGAGTTCGAGTTTGAGCGGAACGAACTCAACACCAACGCGAAGAAGCTCAACATCAAGCTGCCCGACAATCTCGGCGACGTAATCTACTCGTTTCGATATCGGACGGCTCTGCCGGATGACATCGTCAGGACTGCGACGGCGGGTAAAGAGTGGATTATCGAACCCGCTGGGCGCTCTCGCTACCGATTCAAACTGGCGAAGGTCAGTCGCATCATACCCGACTCCGAGCTTCTGGCCATCAAGATTCCTGACGCAACGCCAGAAATTATCGCGGCGAATGCCCTGAGTGACGAGCAGGCGCTTCTCGCCAAGGTTCGCTACAACCGATTGATAGACATCTTCCTCGGCATCACGACGTACTCGCTCCAGAGCCATCTTCGGACCACCGTTCCGAACATGGGTCAGATTGAGATTGATGAGGTCTATGTTGGCATCAACAGAAACGGTCACCAGTTCGTCGTTCCCGTTCAAGCAAAGGGCGGGGGCGATAAACTCGCCACAATTCAGACCGCGCAGGACCTTGCTTGCTGCCGCCAGAAGTTCCCCACATTGACGTGTCGGCCAGTCTCCTCGCAGTTCATGGAGGATGACGTTATCGCCCTTTTCGAGCTTGCCATGAGAGGCGAGGAAGTTAAAATCGTGGAGGAGCGGCACTATCAACTCGTCCCGGCAGATTCCATCGAGCCTGAGGATTTGAAATCCTACGCGAGTCGTTAGTCGCGACTGCAATGGACAGGGTCACGCGGGAAGTCCGGTCGAAAATCATGGCCTCCGTCCGCACGTCGGGAGGTACGACGGAGCGCAAGGTGGAGAAGCTCCTCCGCCTTCGCGGAATACACGGTTACAGGAAGCAGTGGCCAGTCGCCGGGAAACCGGACTTCGCATGGCCGAAAACCAAGGTCGCTTTGTTCGTTGATGGATGCTTCTGGCACGGATGTACTCGCTGCGACCGCCCGTCAAAAAGCAACACGAAATTCTGGAAGCCAAAAATCTTATCCAATCGCCGGAGAGATGCACGGGTGTCTCGGAAACTGCGGAAGGCTGGCTGGAGCGTCCTTCGTGTGTGGGAGTGCAGGATAAGTGAAGAACGCACTCTCTCGCGCATCATGCGTGCGGCAAATCGTTGAGACGGCTCTTGTGCTTCCGAACTTGCGAATAGCCCGATTATGAGTCTGGGAGTCGCTAGCTGCTGTCTTCGCCGACCTTGAGCACGGCGAGAAACGCT
The DNA here is from genome assembly GCA_963848325.1 of uncultured Acidobacteriaceae bacterium. Taxonomy (GTDB): domain Bacteria; phylum Acidobacteriota; class Terriglobia; order Terriglobales; family Acidobacteriaceae; genus DATJOJ01. The sequence continues at coordinate 272,907 of CAWKDJ010000024.1, read as the reverse complement.
TCTTGCGGAATGTCCACGCGGCCAATGCGCTTCATGCGCTTCTTGCCTTCCTTTTGCTTTTCGAGCAGCTTTCGTTTACGGCTGATGTCGCCGCCATAGCACTTGGCCAAAACGTTTTTGCGCATGGCGTGCACGGTTTCTCGGGCGATGATCTTTGCTCCAATCGATGCCTGAATGGGGACCTCAAACATCTGCCGGGGAATCAGCTGTCGCATTTTGGAGACGAGCGCCTTGCCGCGCTCGTAGGCGAAATCGCGGTGCACGATGATGGAAAGTGCGTCGACCGGCTCGCCGGCCACTAAAATGTCGAGCTTGACCATGGGCGACTGCCAGTAATCGGCAAGATGGTAGTCGAGGGAAGCGTAGCCGCGAGAGACTGATTTCAGGCGATCGTAAAAATCGAGGACGATTTCGTTCAGCGGCAGTTCGTATTGCAACATCACGCGTGAGGAGCTGACGTACTCAAAACTTTTCTGCTTGCCACGCTTTTCTTCGACCAGAGCGAGAATTCCGCCGACATATTCTTCGTTGGTAAGAATGGTGGCCAGAATCACCGGCTCCTCGATCTTGGCAATCTCACTTGGATCCGGCCAGCGGGAAGGATTGTCGACTTCAACCATTTCACCGTCGGTCTTGTAGATCTTGTAACGAACGCCGGGGGCAGTGGTAATGAGCTCAAGGTTGAACTCGCGCTCCAGGCGCTCCTGAATGATCTCCATGTGGAGCAGGCCGAGAAAGCCGCAGCGGAAGCCGAATCCGAGGGCGACAGAGCTCTCGGGCTCAAAGAAAAAAGACGAATCGTTGAGGCGGAGTTTTTCCAGAGCCTCGCGCAGTTGGGTGTGTTCGTGCGCGTCGACGGTATAGAGTCCGGCGAAGACCATGGGCTTGATTTCTTCGAAGCCGGGCAGAGGTTCGATGGCGGGATTGTTTTCGTCGGTGATGGTGTCGCCGATTTTTGCGTCGGACACGGTCTTGATATTGGCTACGAGGAATCCGACCTCGCCGGCCTTCAGTTCTTCAATTTCAACCGGCTTGGGACACTGGATGCCGAGCGCCTCCACATCCAGGACCTTTCCATTCCACATCAGGCGGATCTTTTGTCCCTTGCGCAGGGTGCCCTGGAAGACGCGGACGAGCACGATGACGCCGCGATAGGAGTCGAACCAGGAGTCGAAGATCAGCGCCTGCAGCCGCTTTTCGGGATCGCCCTTGGGCGGCGGAATGCGCTTGACGATGGCTTCGAGAACGTCGGGCACGCCCTGGCCGGTTTTAGCGCTGATGAGAACGGCGTCGCTGGCGTCGAGGCCGACGGTGCCTTCGATCATTTCTTTGGTGCGGGCGATGTCGGCGCTGGGCAAATCGATTTTGTTGATGACGGGAATAATTTCGAGTCCGTGATTGATGGCGAGATAAGAGTTGGCGAGCGTTTGCGCCTCGACGCCCTGGGAAGCGTCAACGACGAGCAGCGCGCCTTCGCAGGAGGCGAGCGACCGCGAAACTTCGTAGGAAAAATCGACGTGGCCCGGCGTGTCGATGAGGTTGAGCTGGTAAGTTTGGCCGTCTTGCGCGGTGTACATCATCCGGACAGCGTGGGCTTTGATGGTAATGCCGCGCTCGCGCTCCAGGTCCATGGAATCGAGCACCTGGGCCTGCATTTCGCGCTGGGTCAGCGATCCGGTTAGTTCAAGCAGCCGGTCGGCCAGCGTGGACTTGCCGTGGTCGATGTGCGCGATGATGGCAAAATTGCGGAGGAAAGCGGCATCCATGGAAGTATTGATTTTATCAGCGAATCGTTCACCACAGAGCCACAGAGGCACGGAGTAAAATTTCAAGATGCGTTATTTAGTTCGAGCAAAGGTAAAGGCAGGTCGCGAGCAGGATTTGCTGCAGGCGATTGAGGACAAAACGCTGGGGCAAGGCTCGGTCGCCGAAGGGGAATATTTGCGGAACATGAAAGATGCGCGGTTGTGCGCCGATGACACTGCGCGCTGGGTGGAGGTGTGTTATTGCCCGACGCCGCTGCTGGAAGAGCGTCCTTATTGGGAGAAATATTTTGAGCTGACGAAAGTGCAAGACGCGCATGACCGTCGAAAGTGTCGCGACGAAAATGGCACGGAGGCTTGGGCGTGCGGCGACTGTGACTGTACCAAACGCCTGGAGCAGAAACTGGAAGCGAAAGGGCAGCCGTTTCTGGAATCGTTGCGCCGGACGAAGGCCGAGCAAGAATGTTAGTGCTCGCCTCCGCTTCGCCACGCCGCCAGGAACTGCTGCGCAACGCAGGAATTGAGTTTGTGGTACAGCCAGCGAACGTGCCTGAAATTCCTGAAAAAGACGAACTGCCTAAAGCATACGCAGAACGTCTCGCGCGTGAGAAAGCGCAGGCAGTTTCCGGGCAGCGACCGGGTGATTTTGTGCTGGGCGCCGATACCGTTGTTGTTACCGAAAAAAAGATTCTTGAGAAACCGGCGGACGGGCAGGACGCGGCGCGCATGTTGCGAATGCTTTCGGGGCGCGAGCATCAGGTGATTACAGGCGTCTGCCTCGTCGGCCCGCAACTGAGAACTCAGGACTCCGAACCGAAAACTGGTTTTGAAGATACGCGCTCAGAAACCACCAACGTCACATTTTCGGTGCTGAGCGACGATGACATTCGCTTCTACGTGGCCACCGGCGAGCCGATGGATAAAGCCGGGGCCTATGCCATCCAGGGCATCGCGTCCCGATGGATCACGCGCATTGAAGGCGACTACCCGAATGTGGTGGGGCTGCCGGTGTCGCTGGTGTACCGGATGTTGAGGGAGCGCGGAGCAGCCTAAGTAAGGCTGCCGCGGGCGAGGGCCCCTTCGACTACGCTCAGGGCAGGTCCGCGCCACACGAGAACCTACGATTTCTTGTCCTGGCCGTCTTCGCCATCTTTTACCGCCGACTTGAAGTTCTTAATGCCTTCGCCGAGTCCCTTGCCCAGATCGGCCAGTTTGCTGGGGCCGAAGATCAGCAGCGCGATCGCCAGGATCAACAGAATTTCGGGCAAACCCAATTTACCGCCCATAAATGCCTTCCTTTCGGGGTTTGCCGGTTTCAGCGGCGCACGGTCTGGTGCTGTCCACCCCTAGCAAAAATTCTAGGCTTCTGCGGGGGCAGAGTCAAAGTTTCAGGGTAACGTTCCCTGCAAAGTATAAATCTGGGCGCTGAAAGAACCGTCGTACCCGGCGCACCAGATCTGGGCTTTCTTGCCGATATGCCCCCCGTCGCACGCATCCATCTCGTGACCGGTGTTCACGTCGAGCGACCAGGTCTGACCGCCATCGAAGGTGAAGTAAATGCCGCCCACGTCGGTATAGAGATTTCCGCCCGCTGCCCATCCGATCTCCGGCGTCAGAAAAAATATCTCGCGAATCGGCCAGGGGGTGTTCAGAACACGTCCGCTCCAGGTATTGCCGCCGTCGGTGGTGCGGTGCAGCCAGCCTTCGACATTGGGAGAAATTTCGCCGCCGCCGACCCATCCGTCACTGTCGTTAACAAAGAACACGGGCCCGTCGAAAACCGAGTCCACCGACGGCCCGCAATTCCAGTCCGCACCACCATCGAGGCTGGTGCAGAAATTGATCCCAGAAGCGCGGGCATGAAGATTCTTTAGAAAACTGTACTCCAGCCCAAACCATCCCCCGTCGGGATTGTCATCCACCTGCGTCCAGTCGGTTGCTGCCGCCCCGCCGTCGGTAGTGTAGTAAGCGGAGTTTGTGGCGCCGTCGACAAGGTCCATAACTAGCCCATCGTTGCTGTTGGCAAAACGCACACGCTGCACAAAGCCGGTACTGGTCAATTGAATGTCGCTGGTCCAGGTTTGGCCGCCGTCGTGGCTCCAGCGGATCAGGCCATAAAACGTGGAGGAATCGTAGATGCCCGAGATCACGAGGTCGGTCGCAGAAAACGCGTTCACGCCGTACCAGTAGTAGGGGTAATTCGCGTTCAGAATTTCTGTCCAGTTCAGACCACCGTTGGTCGTTTTCCAGACTTGTCCACCTTCGGCGACGGCGTATCCAATCTGCGGGGTAGGGAAGGCGATGTCGTGAATGACCGCGCCGGGAATAGTCGCCAGCAATTTCCACGGATTCGGCGGTCTCGCCACAATGCCAGTTCCCGCTTGTGATGGCGCCGTGGCAGCGCGCTCCGCAGCGAGCTCACGGCTCTGCCCTTGTACCGGAACCTTCGCAGAAACGTGACGAACCGGGTCGACTGCGACCGCTGCGCTCACGAAGCAGAACATAGCAACCAAAGCAAATAACCAATGGAACGATCGTCGAACATTCATAGGAGTCCTCGAAAATCCGCACTTTTGCCTACGGGCAGCGATTCTAGCACGATAGACGCGCCGTGGCTGGAGTCCTTCGGCCTACACCGATTCGATCAATGCGGCCAGCAGCGCGGCGCGGCGCGGCAATTCGGAAATCAGCACCGATTCGTGGGTCGCGTGCGCGCCTTCGCCCACACCGCCTAAACCATCCAGTGTGGGAATGCCCAGTCCGGCGGTGAAGTTGCCATCTGATCCGCCGCCGACCGCAGCTTCTTCGAGCTTCCAGCCCAGCTCCTTCGCGATCTCCGCGGCTTTTTTGTAGAGTGCGACGATACCGGGAGTTCGCTCCATCGGGGGACGATTGATCTCGCCTTTGATTTCGAGTTTGCACTTGCGGTTGAATGGCTTCAACGCGCGCAGCTTGCGGACGATTCCCGCCGCATCTTTCATCTTGGCGATACGCACATCAAGCACCGCGCTGCCTTCCGCCGGAACGACATTGGTTCGCGTCCCTCCCTGGATGGTTCCAACGTTGAGCGTGAGCCCGTGCTTCACGTCGGCCAGTTTGGAGATGGCGATGATTTGTTTTGCGAGTTCTACAATCGCGCTTTCGCCTTTTTCGAAATCCAACCCGGAATGTGCCGCTTTGCCAGTGACTTTCAACGTGTATTCGCCGACGCCCTTGCGCGCAGTTTTTACCGCGCCTTTTGATCCGGCCGCGGGCTCGAGCACCAGCACTGCCTCGGATTTTCGCGCTAGATTTTCCGTGATTTTGCGCGAAGTGTCGCTGCCCACTTCTTCATCGGAAACCAGCAGCACCGTGACCGGGCGCGGCAACGCGTCGCCGTGCCACGCTCGGAGCGCCTCGATTGCGTGCAGCATGAATGCAATTCCCGATTTCATGTCGAACACGCCCGGACCCCACAGCCGGCCGTCACTCATCCGGAACGGCATGGTGCTGAGAGTTCCGAGGGGATAGACGGTATCGAGATGACCGAGCAGCAGCACCGGTTTTTGGCCGGCCTTGCCCGCGAAGTCGACCTGTAAATGGTCGCCGAAATTGGGCGTGCGATGAAACATCGAGTGCCCGGCAAGCCTTTCGAACCGCCCGGCCAGCAACGAGCCAAGGCGGTCCACAGCCTGCTTGTTGTCGCTCGGCGATTCGACCTCGACCAACTGCCGGATGGTTTCGATGAGCTGATCGCGTCTTTCCTCAAAAAAACGCAGCCGGTCGGAAAATGTGGGAGTGTCAACTTCCGTTACTGGACGATGCTGCACTGCTTTCTTAGGCATGAATGATGCTACCTTAAAGACGATTGGAGGCGCGGTACAGTATAATCTTCGCTTCACTCAGGAAAGCTATGTCAAAAATGGGGCACCCCGAAACCCAGATTGCAGCGGTCAAAGCCAGGCTCGACATTGTCGACCTGATGAATCTTACGCCACACCGCTATCCCTTCCTACTGATCGACCGCGTCATTGAGATGACGCCACGGCAGCGAATCGTTGCCGTCAAGAACGTTACCTACAACGAGCCCTTCTTTCTCGGCCACTTTCCGGGCGCGCCGGTCATGCCGGGCGTTTTGGTCGTCGAGGCGATTGCGCAGACTGGCGGGGCCCTCATCCTCCTTGAACTGGAGGACCGCGACAGCAAACTGGTGGTCTTTACCGGAATTGAGCGCGCCAAGTTCCGCCGCCCGGTGGTTCCCGGAGACCAGTTACGGCTGGAAGTCGAAGTGAAAGTCTGGCACAAAAACGCCGTCCGCATGTATGGCCGGGTTTACGTGCTGGACAAACTGGTTGCCGAGGCCACGGTCAGCTGTCACGTGATTCCCCGCTCCCGCGCGCGCGGCGGATACTCCGAGGTGATGGAAGGCGGATAACGCCGATGTCGGTGGCTCACGCCCGCTCCAGCCAGATGAAAGTACACCCTACTGCTGTTATTGATGCTCGCGCCCGCATTGCTCCGAGTTGTGAGATTGGTCCGTACTGCGTGATCGGGCCCGAAGTCGAGATCGGCGAACGATGCCAGCTTCTCTCGCATGTCGCCATCGAAGGGCCGACAAAGATCGGCAGCGACAATAAGTTTTCTCCCTTTTGCTCGATCGGCCTCGCACCACAGGATTTGAGTTATGCCGGCGAACCCACGCGGCTGGAGATTGGCGACCACAATGTCATCCGCGAATACGCGACCATCAATCGCGGAACAGTCAAAGGCGGCGGGCTGACCCGCGTGGGCAGCCATAATCTGGTGATGGCCTACACTCACATCGCGCACGATTGCAAAATCGGCAGCCACGTGATTATGGCGAACGCGGCGACGCTGGGCGGCCACGTGACGGTCGAGAATCATGCCGTGGTGGGCGCGCTTTGCCCGGTGCATCACTTCGTACACATCGGTGCTTATGCGTTTATCGGTGGCGGAACAACCATCACACGCGACGTCTTGCCGTTTTCCAAAACGGCTGCCGAGCGCGGCACGCACGCGTATGGTCTGAATGCGATTGGACTCGAGCGGCAGGGCTTCAGCAAAGAACGGATCAAGAAAATTCACCATGCCTACAAAGTTCTGCTGGCGTCGAAGTTGAATACCTCGCAGGCGCTGGAGAAACTGAAGGCCGAACCGACCGTGGAGACGACATCGATATGCTGATCCAGTTTATCGAAGGCTCGGAGCGGGGAGTGATTAAGTAGCTTCTAGCTATTAGCTTCTAGCCTTTAGCAACGCTTAAGATTGAACGTCGATTCGTGAGTGCTAGACTCTCTCCGTGTCCGCTTCCAAACAGAAACTCGGTCTCATCGCGGGCAACGGGCGATTCCCGTTTCTTGTGCTGGATGCGGCGCGGGCGCAAGGCTTCGACGTGGTGGTCGCTGCGATCAAAGAAGAAACCTTTCCTGAAATTGAATCGCGCGGGGCGGCGGCGGTGCATTGGCTTTCGCTGGGGGAACTTTCCCGCTTGATCGAGACCTTCAGAAAGCGAGGCGTCTCCCGAGCAGTGATGGCGGGACAGGTGAAGCATAAGCAGATTTTTTCCGCCATTCGTCCGGATTGGCGGCTGGCCAAGTTGCTGCTCAATCTTCGCACCCGCAACACCGACGCGCTGCTCGGAGCGGTAGCGAAAGTCCTCGCCGACGAAGGCATCACGCTGGAAAATTCCACGGCATTGCTGGAGCCGCTACTTGCCAAGCCGGGAACGCTGACCAAACGGTCGGCAAGCGACGCGGTGAAAGCCGACATCGCGTACGGTCGCGGCGTCGCCCGCCACTTGGCGCAATACGATATTGGCCAGACTGTGGTCGTCGCTGAAGGCGCATGCGTGGCGGTTGAGGCGATGGAAGGCACCGACGCGACCATCCAGCGGGCGGGGGAAATCATGAAGTCGTTGGAAGCGGATGCTTCTACTTTGAGCCGCGCACTGACCGTGGTGAAAATCGCCAAGCCGAATCAGGATATGCGCTTTGACGTGCCGGTGATCGGAGTGAAAACGATAGAAGTGATGCGCGGGGCAGGCGCGACCTGCCTGGCGGTGGATGCTGGGAAGTGTTTGCTGCTGGATGGCGATGGGGTGATAGAGTCGGCGAATGCGGCTGGCATCGCCTTGGTGGCGGAGTAAATGTTTGATGCGCTTGCAGATCGAACAACGCAGTCGAGGGAGATGCCTTTGTCGTCGGGTGCAGTCTAATAGGGAAGCGGGCCACACGCGCGACTATTGTGTCGCAACGAACGCGACACCTCGCGCGGCCCGCCCAGATCCCACTCTGCGCAAAGAACGCTTGCTCGGGATGACAAATCAGGCTTGCGAAAAGCGGTTTTCTCGACTTCGCTCGAAATGACAACTTTATAGGAAAGGCTTGAGAAAAAAGTCATGCCTGAAACTGCTCGTCTCGCTGATCAAATTCGCCGAGGTTTTGAAGGTCAAGCCTGGCATGGCGACGCATTGCTCGAGTTGCTCGCCGACGTTAACTCGAAAACCGCCGCAGCTCATCCGGTGAAGAACGCGCACAGCATCTGGGAACTCGTTCTGCACATTGCCGCCTGGGACGACGCCGTTCTGCGAAGAACGCAGGGCAAAGCTGTAAAGTTAAGTGACGAGGAGAACTTTCCGCCGGTGAAAGACACGAGCGATGCCGCCTGGCGCAAGACCATTGAGGCGGTGAAGCAAACTCACGACCAGCTGGTCGAAGCCGTCGCAGCGTTCCCGGATTCGCGCCTGCAGGAACAGGTGCCCCGGCAAGAAGGAAGAGTACTACGATTACTTTTACATGTTCAGCGGGATCGTGCAGCACGAGCTCTATCACGCCGGGCAGATCGCGCTGCTGAAGAAATTTCGCTAAGCTCGGGAGTTGGCTTGATCGCAATGCCGGAAGTGGTCACGCATCGTTACGATCCCGCCCGCGGCGCCTGTCGCAATCTGTGCGCGTTGCCCGATTGTGAAGCCGAACTCATCCTCGACCAGTTGCGCTGCACCACTCGGCCAAGGCTGAAGGCTGGCTATCTCGCCCGCCGTCGCGCCACGGAGTCATGGTTGTCCGGAGAGGCCAGAAAGGTCCTGCAACGGAGATTGGCGCCACCGATGTATTTTTTCCTGGGCGATTTTTCTTATTTCCCCGATCTTTCCCGCCCCGCTGCGCTGGTGTTGCCGCTCTCAACTCTCCCACAGGACGCGATCACTTTCACCCTCGGCGACAGCATGTCCGTAGCGGAGACCCAGACGCCACGCCTCTACAAGCTCCAAGAAATTCATGGGCTCTTCGCCGATGGCGAAGCGATTTCAAGCTTCGGCTTCTCCGATAAATTCGGCTTTCAGGCCCGTTTTATCGAGATGCAACTCTGGGGAACCCCGCTACATTTGCGCACGAATGAGCCCGACGATGTTTCGCAGCTCCGCTTCTCTGTGTTCTAATCAAATGCTTCCCGAGGGGAATTGGAAGGTTGGCGGAGAATCCTATTTCTGTCGCCGTGGTTGGCGTCGGTGTTTTCGGGCGCAACCATGCCCGCGTGTATCGTGAACTTGCACAGGAAGGCGTTCCGGTGCGGCTCGTCGGCGTGGTTGATTCCGATACCGCGCGCGCCGACGCCGTGGCGCGCGAATTCGGCTGCCGCGCCTTCGGATCGGTGGAGCAACTCGTCACCACGCACCGGGAGATTCAAGCGGCCACGGTCGCGGTGCCAACCATTCATCACCTCAAGACCGCGCGCCAGTTAATGGAAGCTGGCATCGACGTTTTGATCGAGAAGCCGGTCGCCGCATCGTTAGCGCAGGCCGATGAACTGGTCCGCCTGAGTCAACAAGTCGGGCGGATCGTGCAGGTCGGCCATCTCGAGCGATTCAATCCCGCGGTCCGCGCCGCGTCGCCGATCATTACGCGCCCCATGTTTTTTGAAGTTCACCGCCTCAGTATATTCACGCCGCGCTCGCTCGATGTCGACGTCGTCCTCGATCTCATGATCCACGATCTCAACGTCGTGCTTTCGTTCGTGAGTTCGCCAGTAAGAGAAATTCGCGCCGTCGGTCTGCCCATCTTGTCTGGCAAAGTCGATATTGCCAACGTGCGCCTGGAATTCGAATCCGGCTGTGTAGCGAACTTCACTGCCAGCCGGGTTTCGACCGAGCGTGTCCGCAAGCTGCGCTTCTTTCAGCCCCGGCAATACGTTTCTCTCGACTATGGCCGGCAGGACGCGCTGGTTTTTAGCGTCGGCGAGGGATCGCCGACCGCCGTCCCCTCGGTCAATCCGCAAATCCAGATGGCCAAGCTTCCCTCGGTGCAGGAGGAGCCGTTGCACGCCGAGCTGAAATCATTTTTGCAATCGGTTCGAACCCGGTCCACGCCCACAGTTAGCCTCGAGGACGGCCGCCGCGCCCTGGCGGTTGCTATCGACATCGACGCCGCTATCCGCAAACACGGAGAAAAGATCAACCTGAACACGCTTCGCAGCTAAGGGGTCGGTCACAATTGTCAATGTTTGTAAAATTTCTTGCAAAATCTCAACCGGTTTTCCTTGATGCACTCTGAGGTAACTTCCGGCGTTCAAATCTTCGCAGTTCCGCGAAAAAGATGCGAAAATAGCTTATCGGCCGCTGATGTGGAGCAGGCATTCCCGGGGTAGCTGAGATGCAAGCGAGGCTACAACGAATGTCCCGCGGTTCGTGTCTAATCAATTAGTTCGAATGCCGACCACGCAAATTCCGCCAGCGGATCCCGCTTCTTCCGCGCCTCCCGAGCGCCAGGGAAACGCCGCCTACGATCCGCGCTACTGGGAGTCGGCCTACCGCGAGATCACCGAAGCGCCCACCCTCATCCTCCAACTGCAGGATGACCTTTCGCGTTCGCGGCGTCGCGAAGCGTTCTGGCTTTCAGTGGTGGTTCACCTGGTCGTCGTATTGCTGGTGGTGAACTCGAACCGGCTTGCCGAGTTGCTGCCACGGCATACCACGGTCATGAATGTTCCGGTCACTCCCAACGACAAAGACACGACCTTCCTGGAATTGCCGCCCGACGAGCAGAAGGTGGCCAAGCATCCCGATACCAAAATTCTCTCTGACAAAGATCGCATTGCGACTTCGAAAGCGCCGCAACTGAACCGCGACGAGCTTAGGAAGATTATTCAAGCCAGCCGCCGGCCCGGACTCCCCGGCGCGAGCGCGCCCCCAGCGCAGCAGCCTGCGCCGCCCGCCGCTGCGCAAAACCAGGCAGCACCTCAAGCGGGTCAGCAACAATCGTTCCCCGTGCCGCCGCCATCGAACCCAAACGTGAGATTGCAAACTCCTTCGCTGCCATCTGCGCCCAAACCAAACTTTAATACTGGCAACATGTCGGCGGGAGAGTTGATCGCCCAGGCAGCGCAGGCGGCTGCCGCCAATCGCGGAGCGTACTCCGGCGACGGCGGAGACTACGGCCAGTTCAGCGGACGCCAGCCGACCGCGACCATGGGGCCGATGGATATTCTCAGCGATACCATGGGCGTGGATTTCGGCCCGTATCTGGCGCGCGTCGTCCATGATGTGAGGGTGAGCTGGTACGAATTGATTCCGGAATCCGCCCGCGCTCCCATCATGAAGAAAGGCAAAGTTGCTATCCAATTTGCCATTCTCAAGAACGGACAGATCGCCGGAATGCAGTTGGAGCAGGGTGGCACTTCAGGCGACGTGGCGCTGGACGCGCGCGGCCTGGGGCGGAATCACCGGGGCCAGTCCGTTCCCACCTCTGCCGGATGAGTTCAAAGGCCAGTATCTAGCGCTGCGCTTTCATTTCTATTACAACCCCGGTCCCGGGGACATACGCTGAACGATTCTTTCTCCGCGCTCTTTGCGTTCAAAAGCTTTCACCGCGAAGTTCGCGAAGGTCACGCGAAGAACGCAAAGACGAACTCTTCTCTATAACTCTTTGCGAACTTTGCGAATCCTTAGCGGCCTTTGCGTTTTAAGATCTTAACCGCAAAGTCTGCGAAGGGCGCGAAAGCAGATGCAAACGGCGCTCTACGACTTCTCGATCTTGATCGATCCATCCCCAGTTCGGACGGTCAGCAAATTTCCGCCGCCATTCACCTTTCCGCGAATATCTTTTCCACCCATGCGGCCTTCGACCGTCACCGGCATCTCGACCTCGATGCGGCCGTCGCTGGTGTGCAAATCGACATCGGCGGCGAAGTTGGCGGGCAGCTGCAAGCTGACGTTGCCGTCTCCGGTATGAATAGTCCAACCTGAGGTCATGGCCGAACCTTGCAGAACGCGGGCCTCGATTCGTCCGTCGCCGGTGTTCAGATCGAGGCTGTCGAAGCGTCCCGTGGCGCGGATGTGTCCGTCGCCGGTCTTGGCGCGCAGTTTTCCATCCACCGAATTGATTTCCTGGTGACCGTCGCCACTCTCCAGGTCCATCTCGCCCTTGAAATTCGCCAGCTCGATGAATCCGTCGCCGGTGTGGAGATCGACGCGGCCTTCGCGCGGCATGTGCACCTCAACATCTACGCGGCTGGAGCCAATTTGAATGTTGAAAACGTGATGCGGGTAGCGCAGTTCCAACTGCACACTGTCGCCGGCCTGGTGCTCAAGAATCCGGATTCCGTCTTCGCCAATCTTGTAGCGGCTGCTAGTGACGTGAACCTCGATCGTCTTCTTGTCCCAGGTGTCGACGCGAAGATTGGCGTCGGAGCTCTCGACGTGCAAGTCGGGCTTGTCGGTAATGGTGTAGGTCTTCGACCACTCGTCGGCACGGGCGAAGGGAACTGCAAGCAGGGCGACGACGGCCGCGAATAACGCGAAGCGATGCATAAGCTTCTCCTGACGCCAGACAGACGTTCTGGCGGCTGACAGAAGATGATACGCGAGCGGGCGAAGTTTGGTTCCGAGGGGTGTGTTTGGGTGCCCCGCTCCTTGCCGATTTTGCAAGGGGCGGGCGACATATCTTCAGATAGACACGGACGCAAAATCCGCGGTACCATCCTCAAGTCCGCGCCGTTCGGCCCTCCCCCGTACGCTGACCGGAGATCGCTATGCGCCGCATCCCGGCGGTTACCCTGACGCGCCTTTGACTTTCGACCACGCTGGAAACATCTATAGCACCACGCAGTGGGCTGGTACGGGGCAATTATGCCGAACGCCCTCCCCAAAAGCAGGTTTCTCGACTACTCCCAGATAACTCGCTTCAGCGAATCACACGGCTTCGCTCGAAATGACAAGGGGTATCAAGGGCTGCTCTACGGTCTAGTCATTACTCGATGCCCAGCTGTTTGCGGGCTTCCGGGCTGATGCGGTCGGGCGTCCACGGCGGGTTCCAGACGACGTTTACTTTGGCGGTGCGAATGCCGGGCAACTGCTCCAGGCGCGACTTCACCTGCTCGCCGATCATGACGTGAGCCGGGCAGCCCTGCGAAGTCAGCGTCATATCTATGGTCACATCCTGCGCGTCTTTTTTCTGTAAATCTGGCGCCGGGGTCTCTGCGACCGGCTCCAGCCTTACGCCATAAATCAGGCCCAGATCCACAATGTTCACGGGGATTTCCGGGTCGTAGCACTGTTTGAGGGCGCTGAATACTTCGTCCTGGGTGACGGCTGACATGAATTGCTCCTCTAAGATTCTACCTTACAGAGGGGTAGACTTTCTTTTATGAGTCCTGAAACCAAGCAAAGGGTGCAGTTGGTGCTGACGCTGGCGATCGCGGTCGCTGCCATTCGCGCCGGCTATATTTTTTATGAGCGGCATGAGAGCAATGTCCCCGCGACTATAAAGATCGTGCCGTCCCTCAATCCAGACTATTACGTCGTCCCCAAGAAGCTGTATCCGTACGACTTGAAGTCGGCGCGGCAACTCACGCAGCAGCCGGTTTGGGTGAAGGAGGGGTATCGCTACACTGTCTATCCTTTTCGCAACGGGCACACGGATTTTTCCCATGAAGTGGGGCTGTTGCTGCCGATCCAGAAATTGCAGATCAAAGACGTAGTGCTGGATACGGCGCCGGAAGCGCCGAACGAGAAACAGGTGATGGCGGTATTCGCGGATGAGGGCAAGTTGTACGCGTTTCCGATTGGCTCGTTGAAGAACGACAATTATCAGATTTATTCGGACGAGATGCTATACATCCAGGACCCGCATGAGTTGTATAAACATTGGCCGGCGGAGGCGTGGGCGGCGATCGAAAAGCATCAGGTGCAGCCGGGGATGAACGAACTGCAGGCCGATTTCGCCATTGGGATGGGCGTGCCCGAGGCCGGCGGCGGAGAGACGAAAGTGGTCAATTATCCCAATGGCGGCAAACCGCTGCGAATTACTTATCACGATGGAAGAGCGGTGGAGATTAAGGCGGGCGGGTGAGCGCTTTTCCGAGCCGTTGCCGGCCCCCGGCCGTCGTAAGATCCTTCGGCACTGAAGCGCCTCCAGGATGACAAAGGAAACTGGGATGAACGGTGACACTCACCTCAGCTTCGGCGAATCCGCATTGGCGGCGCGGTCTTCGGCGGCGTGAATCACGCCATCTTCGGCGGAAAAGAACGAACGGTGCTCCGCGTCCAGGTGCTTGGGCGTCAGCATCAGGTCAAATCCGTCTTTGTGCGACTGGAAAGTCACCTGATAATCGCCGCGGTCGCTGTTGGTCATGCGCTTGGTGAAGGTGCCGGTATGGACGAGTTCGGGCAATGACGAGGCGTAGTGGCCATGCTTAGCTTTATAGGTGTGCTGGGCGCGAAGCAAAGTTCGCATGTAGCCGAGGGCTCCGGCCTCGGATTCGGAACGCGCGGGATCGCCAGGAAATTTAGGCTGGTACGCGGTCTGTGCGGCAGCAAATAACAACGTAGTTGCGAGAATGATGGCGAGCATCCAGCGAATCACCCCAAAGTAACCTCGATTCATCACTTTTCTTCCTCATTTTCTGGATTTGCGCGGCATTACTGCCGTAATTGTAATGTCCCTTACGATGCTTTCTATCGCGGGGCAATGAAGCTATTCTAGGCCCATCTATCCTTGTAGGTACGCTATGAAATCTGCTGCAGGAACGAAGACTGCGCTGGCAAAGAAAACACCGATCCGGGTTGCGGTTGTTGAAAGCGATCCCCTGCGGTTTGTGGGGTTCCGTGCATTATTTGACAACGAACCGGATTTCGAACTGGTTGCGGCCTCGCTTGCCGAGATTGCGACCCTACAGAACGTAGACCTCATCCTCCTGGGCAACCGCTCGGGGCAAAACCTGTTTGACGTGATGGCCAGCTTTAAGGCTACACGACCCGACCTTCGCATTATTGTGACCGGCTCAGGCATGGACGAAGAGACGGTGCTGAAGGCCATTGCTTCGGGCGCAAAAGGCTATGTGGATGAAGCTGCCTCGCCAACCGAGTTCGTGCAAGCGATTCGGGTAGTGAATGACGGTTCGGTTTGGGCGCCGCGGCACGTGCTTTCGATGTTCATCGAGCGGGTTTCGTCGTCTCCGGGGCGAATTTTCCCCAACGGGCGGGTCACTTTCACCGATCGGGAAAAGCAAGTACTCGAGATGCTGGTGGCCGGACGCTCCAACAAAGAAATCGGCGCTGCCCTGGGCATTGAAGAGCGCACGGTGAAGGCCCACGTGGCCAAGCTGATGCGCAAAGTCGGAGTCCAGAACCGCATTGCGTTGTCGGTGCACGCCATCACGCATTCCCTGGTTACAGCCAAGTAGCGGCGGCGTTCTTCGCAAACCCACAGAAAGGTTGGGGAAATCCTTCGCCGCCCCGAAGTTACCTTAGTACGATGACCCTCGTAATCTTGTGCGTCTTTGCCCCTTGAAGCATACTCGGTTCACCTACCACAGAACCTGGGAGACGGGGTTGGGAGCGGAGATTTAGGGTCACCGTTGCCGACCCCGAATTTATTTGGGGCCACGTTTTCTCGCATCCTGCGCTAAGAAACTCCTTGCCTTGATCGCCATTCTTTTTGTTCTTGAAATACTGCGGCCTCAGCCATAAACCCCAGACGCATTTTGTCATCCCGAGAGGCTTTATAGCCTTGAGGGATCTGCTTTTGAGCAGGCCAATGGAACAGCAGATTCCTCACCGCTGAAGCGGTTCGGAAAGACAAGGGTTTGAGAGGAATAGCCAGAATAAAGAGCTATCAGGGGCCCAGCCCCGGGGGGGCGAAATACTTTAGCCCAAGGCGAAGCGCTGGGCAGCGTTAGAAAGACGCCCCACGCGTGCGCAAGCCATGAGGGCCGTTTTGCCTATATGTGGGGGCGTAGCCTTGGGGTGGCGCAGCGCTTTCAGCGCTGCGAACCAGATCCGCTGCTTCAGACAACGCGCCGATGAGGCGCAACCTCAACAGCTCCCTCAGGCGCTAAAGCGCGTTCCTTGGGAATGTCCCACGATTCGCAGCACCGAAGGTGCTGCGCCACCCGAAACCGAAGATTGGACGGCTGAGCCGCCATGAGGGCCGTCTTGCCTATATGTGGGGGCGTAGCCTTGGGGTGGCGCAGCGCTTTCAGCGCTGCGAACCAGATCCGCTGCTTCAGACAACGCGCCGATGAGGCGCAACCTCAACAGCTCCCTCAGGCGCTAACGCGCGTTCCTTGGGAATGCCCCACGATTCGCAGCACCGAAGGTGCTGCGCCACCCGAAAGCGAAGATTGGACGGCTGATCCCCGTTAGGGCCGTTTGCCCCATATACATCCCACGAACATCTACGCTAAAATTCCTGCGCGAAATCGAAAGGCGGCACCGATGCCGAAGCCAGCTCCCTTAGCTATCGCCTGCATGGTCTGATTTGTTCTCTGAATTCTCTTGCCGCAGACGGTAAGACGACTAGCTTCGCCGACCTGCCCCCGGGGGCGCAGGCCAGCATCAAAGCGGCGATGCACCGAAACGTCGCGACCGAGGATTTCACGCTTACTGCCTCGGATGGAGCGAACAACGATCAATTCGGCACTTCGGTAGCGATTGACGGAAACACAGTGGTGGTTGGTGCTTTCCAGGCAGGACAGGGTTCGGGTGCCGCTGATGTTTTTGTTAAGCCTGCTAATGGGTGGAACAACATGACCCAAACCGCTGAACTAACTGCTTCCGACGGACAATTCAAGGACTGTTTTGGATGCAGTGTGGCGGTAAGCGGAAATACGATTGTTGTGGGAGACTCAGGGTTGGACGTTAACGGCAACGTCGCGCAGGGCGCAGCATATGTGTTTGTTGAGCAGGCCTCTGGCTGGAGCAACATGACTGAAACAGCGAAGCTGCTTGCTTCGGACGGAACAGCTAGGTCAGTCTTTGGATCGGCCGTGGGAATCAACGGTAATACGATCGTCGTGGGCGCACCCGGGCTGACAGGCTTCCTATGCTCGGTAAAGCCTATGTTTTCGTCGAGCCAAATGGCGGGTGGGTTGACATGACTCAGACTGCGGAACTGGCCCCGTCGGACGGATTTAACGCTGACACTTTCGGTTCGTCGGTTTCCACCAGTGGACGGACGGTTGTTGTCGGAGCGCCAGATCAAAGCCGTCTTCGGGTGGGAGAGGCGTATGTGTTTGTGGAGCCGGCAAACGGTTGGAGGAATATGAATCAAACTGCAGAACTCTCGGCATCGGACGGCCAGATTGGATATGGGTTTGGTTGGTCTATCTCCGTCAGCGGTAATACCGTGGGGGTTGGGTCACCAAGCAGTTCAGTCGCAGGAGGTGCAGTGTACGTTTTCGTTGAACCCAAGAATGGGTGAACCAATATGGGTCAAACGGCTGAGCTGTTCGACGGATCAAACGGCGGACAATTCGGCACGTCAACATCCATCAGCGGCAATGCGCTGGTTGGCGGAGCCCCAGGTACCTCAGGGCTCAAAGGAGCAGCTTTCGTCTTCGTAAAACCACCGGGTGGGTGGAAGAACAGTTCAAAACCAACACTCAAGTTATCAATTCCATTTGCCGAGCCCCAAGATTCCTTTGGTGAGAGCGTCGGAATCAGTGGAACAACAGGGGTCATCGGAGCACCTTACGCACCGACGACGCCACCTTGCCGTGGTGGTTGCCAACCTGAACCAGGCGAGGCTTTCGTCTTCACCGCGCAATAGCAAAGCGCCACCGACTTACGGCACAACTCTTTTCCACATCGGCGAATCCCGTAGAATTGGTGCAGTTCCATCTCGGAGAATCCCAGGAATGAAAAAACTCGCGCTGGCGATTGCGATCTGCTGTGCACTGACGGCCTTAGCCGCCGACGAAAACCAGACTAAAGCTGCGGACCGCGTACAGGCCGCGGCAGACGTGTTGAACGAAATCCAGAGCGCGCCCGACCAGGGCATACCGCAAAACGTGCTGGCCTCGGCGGAGTGCGTCGCGGTTGTGCCGACCATGCTGAATGGCGGTTTTATTGTGGCCGCACGCTATGGACGAGGCGTTGCCAGTTGCCGCCATCCCAAGGGATGGAGCGCGCCGGCGTTCTTTAGAGTGGAAGGCGGAAGTTTCGGCCTGCAGATCGGCGGGCAGGCGGTGGATCTGGTCATGCTGGTAATGAATGACGATGGAATGCACCGTCTGCTTTCGAGCCAGTTCAAGCTGGGAGCGGATGCGAGTGTCGCCGCCGGCCCGGTTGGGCGTCAGGCGGCGGCTGGGACCGATTGGAAGCTGCGGGCGCAGATCCTCAGTTATTCAAGGGCGCGAGGCATATTTGCTGGCATTGCGCTCGATGGGGCGGTCATCCGGCAAGACAAAGACGCCACGCGCGAGTTCTACGGCCACATGGTGACGAACCGGGCATCGCTCGGAGGAGCGGTTCCGGCGCCGGCGGCTGCGTATCCATTTCTCGAAACGCTGGCGAAGTGGGCCAAAGCCGCAGCGACGAAATGAGCGGTGCAGCGCGGCAATGCGTCACTCCGCGGTTCGAGAGCTGAGGCTCTAGGGATGATTTTGGCGGTCACGAATCTCTCGCAACAACGCTACGATCTTGTCGAGCTTGTAGACTACCCCGATGAATCCGACAACAATGACGAAGATGATCCCCAGCGTAGAATTCATGCGTCCGGTTCGCCTTAGGGTGGCAATTATATCCGTTCTTCTTAACCCGCCGGACCACGTTTATGAGGCAGTTGCATAGCGCTCGTGTTTGACACCGCTTTTCCCCGGTGCTACCGTCAGCCCTTCCGCACGAAATGCGTCAGCGAATCGAGTACGCGCTTGCCTGGATCCTCATCAAGTTTGTAGGTATGTTGCCGCGTCCGCTGGCGCGCGCGGCGGGCGTTGCGATTGCCTGGACGGTGTACATCCTGCACGGCCGGTTGCGCCGCGTCGGGATGAGAAATCTGGAGCTGGCATTTCCTGAAAAAAGCCGCCGCGAGCGGGTGAAAGTCCTGCACGGCGTCTTTACTTCGTTCGGACGGCAGGCGGCGGAGGTCTGTCTTTTTCCAAAATATACGCGGGAGAACGTCAGTAAAGTCGTGGTCTACGACGGCTTCGAGAACTTTGAGCGCGCGTATGCGCAGGGCAAAGGCGTGCTGTTCCTGACTGCGCATCTGGGAGGTTGGGAGCTTTCTGCATTCACCCACTCGCTGCACGGGCATCCACTGCACGTGGTCATGCGTCCGCTGGACAATGTTTATCTTGACCGCCTGACGCGGGAATATCGCACCATGCACGGCAATTCCATGGTCGATAAAGATGATTTTGTCCGCGGCTTGCTTTCGGCGATGAAAGCCGGCGAGACTGTCGGCATTCTGATGGACACAAACATGACGCCGCCGCAAGGAGTGTTCGTGGATTTCTTTGGCATTCCTGCCTGCACAGCAAGTGGGCTGGCGCGGATTGCATTGCGCACGGACGCGGCGGTGGGCCCGGGATTTACCGTGTGGGATTCGGCGCTGCGCAAGTACCGCTTGCGCTTCGATCCGGCAGTGAAGTTGGTGCGCACCGGCGACGATGATGCGGATGCGGTTGCGAACACGGCGTTGTTCACCAAGATCATCGAGACTTACGTGCGGAAATATCCCGATCAATGGCTGTGGGTGCATCGCCGATGGAAGACGAGGCCGGAGGGAGAGCCGCCGATCTATTAGCCCCATAGGTGGTGTCCAGTTTCTCAACCACCAAGGACACGAAGGGTCACAAAGTCTCGGATTCGGAATTTCCCCTTTGTGTTACTTCGTGTCCTTCGTGGTTAAATCAAGAAAAGCTGCGGCTCAGAACCAGTCGCTGCGATATGCCACCCACCAGCTTACAAACGCAATTGGGATGGTCGCAAGCAGTCCCCACCAGAGCGGTAGAAGAAAATCGGCGAGCAAGCCGAGGGCTGCGAAGCAAATCCAGAAAACCTTTCGCTCCATAACCGCATTTTAGCCCCAGACTTTTCTTTCCTGCGGCAAACGTATACAAAGGTGCAATGGCGCGGACGCTCAAGGAAATCGCCGAATTTGTTCAAGCGCGGTTGGTCGGCGATGGGAGCGTCGCGGTGAGTGGCATTGCGAGCGTTGAAACAGCCACGGCCGCCGACCTGGTGTTTGCGCAGGACGAGAAGAATCTGGAAGTTGCGCTGCAATCGCCGGCCTGCGCGGTGATTGGAAATTTTGCGTCCGGCAAGACTTTTGCCAAGCCGCTGCTGATTTCCGAAGATCCCCGCCTGGCGTTTGCGCGGGCCGCGTACCTGATTTGTCCCAAGCCGCAGCGAGCGCCCGGCGTTCATCCCAGCGCGATAGTTCATGTGTCGGCCAAGGTGGGTGAAGGAGTCACAATTGCTGAACGAGTTGTGATCTCCGCCGGCGCGGAGATCGGAGATGGAACCTGGATTGGCGCGGGATGCATCGTCGGGACGGGTGTGCGCATTGGGAGAGATTGCGAGCTTTATCCGAATGTGACGGTATATCCCGGAACGCGGCTGGCGAATCGCGTGGTTGTTCACGCTGGTGCGGTGCTGGGGAGTGACGGGTTCGGCTACGCGCGCGATGCGAAGACCGGGCGTTATGAAAAATTTCCCCAGATTGGTCGACTGGAAATTGAAGACGACGTGGAGATCGGAGCCAACGCGACCGTCGATCGAGGTGCTCTGGTTGTCACGCGAATTGGCCGCGGCACCAAGATCGACAATCTGGTCCACGTCGGACACAATGTGCAGATTGGAAGTGATGTCGTGATTGCGGCGCAGGCGGGACTGTCGGGCAGCGCCGTCATTGAAGATAACGTGATCATCGGCGGCCAGGTGGGCATTGCCGATTACGTTCGCATCCAGGATGGAGCGATCCTGGGGGCCCAGAGTGGCATTCCCAGCCGGAAAATCATTCGCGGCAAAGGGATCTTGTTTTGGGGGACGCCGGCGCGGCCGATTCGTCAGTACTTGAAGGAACTGGCACTGCTGGCGCGGCTGGCGAAGAAAGAATAACTCGAATGGCGGTTCGAGTCGCTGCGCTCCCTCAGGGCAAGCTCTCGACCGCGAAATGTATGGCGATCGTAGTGATTGGCGGGCATTCTCGGAGCGTGGGCAAGACCAGCGTGGTAGCCGGTTTGATTGCCGCGCTGCCGCAATATGGATGAACCGCGATGAAAATCACTCAATACGGGCACGGGATTTGCTCGCAGAATGGCGAATCGTGCCATTGCGCGACCGACGACCACTCGTGGGCGATTTCGGAAGAGAACGATCGCACGGGCGATTCGGACACGTCACGTTTTCTGCTGGCGGGTGCGCGCCATGCGTGGTGGGTGCGGACTGAGCAAGGACGGCTGGCGGAGGCGATGCCAACAGTCCGGCAAAAGCTGGAGGAATCGCGGAACGTGATACTTGAGTCGAACAGTATTTTGAAATTCGTGCGGCCGAGCCTTTACCTCACGGTGCTTGATCCGTCGACGGCCGACTTTAAGAAATCGGCGCAGGAATTCCTGAACCGGGCCGATGCGGTCATTTTGCATGACAGCTCGCAAACCGCGTGAACCAATGTTTCGCTGAAGCCGGTGACTGGGCGTCGAATCTTCCGTGTGCACCCGCCGAGGTATGTGACGGATGAGATCGTGACGTTCGTTAGACATCGCTTGGACGAGAAGACGTAAAAAAAGAGGAGCACAGAGAGGCCCGTCAACCCGCCAGCGGTTTGTTATCCTGCTTTGTGCGTCAGATTCATTCCAGCGCCTGGCTGCTCGTTCTTCTATCTGCAGGTCTGCAGATCTTGGTTTTCCCGCTGCCGAACTTATATCCGCTTTGCTGGTTCGCAATAGCGCCAGTCCTGATTGCTCTGCTGCGGGCACGCGCGCCGGAGACGCTGCAGATAAGGGCTGGGATCAAACTGCTTCCGGCGAGGCCGGTGCAGGCGTTTTTTCTTGCATACGCCTGCGGGATTGTTTGGTATGCAGGAACTTGTTACTGGATTTATGGCGTGATGCGCCATTACGGCGGTGTGAACACTCCCGCGGCCATCGGCATTCTGATTTTGTTTTGTCTGTATCTTGCGCTCTATCACGGAGCGTTTGGACTGCTGATCAGTTGGCTCGCCGGAAATTCTCCTTTTAGCCGGCGGGCGCTGGTGCTTTCGCCGGTAGTGTGGGTCGCAGTGGAGTTGGCCCGAACCCGCATTACGGGATTTCCCTGGGACCTGCTCGGCACCTGCCAGGTCGATAATATTCCGTTGGCCAGGATTGCGACTGTCACCGGAGTTTACGGAATCTCTTTCGAAATCATGCTGGTGAATGCCGCAGTGGCTGCGGCGTTCATGGTCGGACGCGAGAAGCGGAACGGCGTTCTGCTGGCCGCACTGGTATCGGTAGTTATTCTGCAGTCGGGAAGTCTCATCAGTGTTCCTGCCGCTCCGGCTTCCACCGACAAAGTGGCAACCCTGGTGCAGGCGAATGTGCCGATTCTCGAAGGCGCCGACTGGACCAAGGACTATTTCGATTCGACGCTGCACGATCTCGCGCAAGCGAGTTTGTCGGCGCCCAGCGGGCAACGTCCAACCTTAATCGTGTGGCCGGAGTCGCCGGCGCCGTTTTATACCAGTGATCCGATTTTTCGCAATGCCGTTACCAGCCTCGCCCAGCAAGCGAACGCGTGGATGCTCGTGGGCAGCATCGGAATGCGCGGCGCGGGACCGGCCTCGCAGTTCTATAACTCTGGCGTGCTCGTAAGTCCGCAAGGCGAATGGACTTCACGCTACGACAAAATCCACCTGGTGCCGTTTGGCGAGTATGTTCCGTTCAAAAAGATTTTCGCTTTTGCCGGCGGATTGACCAAAGAGGTCGGCGACTTTACTGCAGGCGAGTCGCGCGCGCCGCTTGACGCAGGAGGGGCGAAACTCGGCGTTTTCATCTGCTATGAATCGATTTTTCCGGACGAAGTTCGCCAATTCGCCGCCAACGGCGCACAGGTGCTGGTGAACATTTCGAACGACGGATGGTACGGCGACAGCGGCGCCTACGCGCAGCATCTGAAGCAGGCTCGCATGCGTGCCGTGGAAAATGCCCGCTGGCTGCTGCGCGATACGAATACCGGGGTGACGGCGTTCATCGATCCAATGGGCCGCGTGGTCGCGAGCGTTCCGCGCAAGGAGCGAACGGCGCTGACCGCGGCGTATGCGATCTCGGATGTAACTACTTTCTACACGCGCCACGGAGACTGGTTCGCTTACCTGTGTGCGATAATTTCTCTAGTGGCGCTGGTGATGCGCCTCCCATTTTTCGTCAAGGCAGAACCATGAGCACAGTGGAAGAACTGCAGCAGGAATATTCCGGGCTGAAAGAGAAAGTCCACGAACTTCGGGAGTACCTTTGACCCTGGTACTCTGCGTCAGCAATTAGCGGAAATCGAAAAGCAAACCGCCGACCCCGCTTTCTGGTCGAATCCTCAGACATCGCAGCAAGTCATGCGCTCGCGCAAGCGAGTGGAAGACATGCTGGCCACGGAACGCGATCTCGCGCGCCGCAGCGATGAAATTGCCACGTATTTCGAGTTGGCCCGCGAAGGCGAATCGGTAGACGCCGATCTGCGCCGTGAAATCGATTCGCTGCGCGAGCGAGTGGATCATCTCGAAACGGAAACGCTGCTTTCCGGCGAGAACGACGCGCGAAACGCGATTGTGACCATCCATCCGGGAGCGGGTGGAACGGAGTCGCAGGACTGGGCGGACATGCTGCTGCGCATGTATTTGCGGTGGGCGGAGCGGCAAGGATTTCAGACGGTCTTGTACGACTACCAACCGGGCGAAGAGGCCGGGTTAAAGTCGGCGACATTCGCAGTGAACGGCGAGTATGCGTTCGGGCTGCTTTCGAGCGAAACCGGGGTACATCGCCTGGTGCGCATTTCGCCATTCGATCAAGCGAAGCGGCGGCATACTTCATTCGCCAGCGTGTACGTGTCGCCGGAAATCGATGACAGCATCGATGTCGTCATTAAGCCGGAAGACTTGCGCGTGGACACATACCGTTCCAGCGGAAAAGGCGGGCAGCACGTGAACACGACCGACTCGGCGGTGCGAATTACCCACATTCCTACCGGACTGGTGGCGAGTTGCCAGAACGAGCGCTCGCAGCACAAGAACCGCGAGCGGGCGATGAGCATGTTGCGCTCCAAACTTTACGAATACGAAATGGACAAGAAGCGCGAAGCCAGCAGGAAGATCGAAGACTCCAAGCTGGACATCGACTTTGGCTCGCAGATTCGATCCTATGTGCTGCAGCCCTATCGCTTGATTAAGGATCATCGGACGAAGCTGGAAGTGGGTGACGTGGATCGTGTGATCGACGGCGGTTTGGACCCGTTCATTCGCGCGTATTTGCGAATGCGGCGGGAAGGGAAGCCGGTTTCTTAGAAATGGGCGGTGTGAGGCAGTCTCGTGCTGTGAAAGCGACGAACCTCGGCAAGCGCTTTGAGCAGGCGCTGGTTTTTGCGGCGCGCAAACACGCCGGCCAAATTCGCAAGGGCACGCCAGCGCCGTACATCTCGCATGTGATCGCAGTGGCCAGCCTGGTCCTGGAAGCGGGCGGCGACGAGGATCTGGCCATCGCCGCGCTTCTGCATGATGTGGTGGAAGACTGCGGCGGCGCGCCGATGCTGAAGGAGATCCGGCGGCGTTTTGGCAAGCGCGTAGCGCATGTGGTCGAAGGCTGCACCCAGGAAATTGATCTTCCATGGCGGGAGCGCAGAGAAAAATACCTTAAGCATTTGCGCATGGCTGATGCGGATACTCGGCTAGTGTCGGCGGCCGACAAACTTCACAACGCCCGCCACATTCTCGCCGATTACCGCGAGATCGGCGAGAAGATCTGGCCGCGCTTCAACGGTGGACGCGAGGGCACGCTGTGGTATTACCGAGCGCTGGCGAAGGAGTTTCGTCGAAGCAAGCCGAACCGCATCGTCAATGAGTTAGAGCGCGTGGTTGCCGACCTTAAGCGGGCGTCGCAGCGCCGCCGCAAGGTCGAAAAGCAATTCCCGAAAACGATTCTTTCGTAACCTACCCTGCCCCGAAAAATCTGGCAAAGGCCTGTCCGGTGCGTAATCCTATAACTGGACGATTCCGAGTCGCCAACACTCTTATGCCACGCATGATTGATCTCATTCGCCAGTCGGCGGTGCCCTCGAACCTGATGCAGTTTGCCGCCAAGGGTGCGCTGTTGGTGCCGAATGAGGAGATGATCGAAATCCTGGCTCACCTCGCTACCAAGAACAAAGTATTCGGCGAGCAAGCAAGGCTCACACTGGCGGGGTGGGATGTGGCCGCAACCTGCGCGGTGGCGTCAAGTGCGACGACGCCGAAAGCAGTGCTGGATTACTTTATTGATCCGGAAAATCTGCGGCCCGCGCTCTTGCCGCTGCTGCTGGAGAATCCGGCGGTCGAAGAACCGCGGCTGGTCAGGTTGTCGATTGCAGCGACCCGTGAGCAAGTGGAGATTTTTCTGCAGAGCGAGCGGGTAAATGGATCGCGGGAAGTTTTGAGCGCTTTGCTGGCCAACGCCCGTTTACGGACGGATGAAGTGGGAGCGGTCAAGGAAAAGCTTTCGGCGCTTCCCGGTGAGGGTGAGAGCGCCCAGACAGGAGTGTCGAATCCGCAGTCAGGTTCCGTTGAATCCTCCAGTGACGGCGATTCCGATGAAGATGACGAGGTTCTCAACGCCTTCATGGCGGAGCACGCCGCCGAAATCGCCGCTGAAAACGAAAAGAACTTTCAGCCTGCGAGTTTCGCGGATGAGCGGACAGCAGCAGAAGCGGAGGAAGTTCACGCCGAATCCGTGACGGCAACCTCGACTGCCGGTGCGGCAGCCGCGCCCGCGCGCAAGGCAGTCTCCAAGAAATGGATTTTGAGCGCGGAAGAGCAGCGCGGCAGCGCGCTGCAGAAAATTGCCAAGTTGGACGTGAAAGGCCGCATCAATCTGGCGGTGAAAGGCTCGAAGGAAGAGCGCTCGATCCTGATCCGCGACGGCACCAAGATTGTCGCGCTCGCGGTGCTGGAATCTCCGAAGGTCACCGACGGCGAAGTAGAAAAATTTGCCAGCCAGAAAAACGTGCTGGAGGCAGTGCTGCGCGCGATTCCCATGAAACGCCGGTTCATGAAGTTGTACCCCGTGGTACGGAACCTTACGTTCAACCCACGCACGCCGATTGACGTCTCTCTCGGGCTGATGAAAAATCTGCTGACCCAGGACCTGCGGCATCTTGCCGGAAACAAGGAAGTCTCCGATACTGTCCGGAAGCTGGCGCTGAAGATGTTCCGGCAAAAACTCGACGTCACCAAGAAAAGCTAGCCGACCTCAACATTGACGCGTGGCCGCTTTGCGCCGCTACAATACCGTATGGCCGCCGCTTCGAATGATCCTATTGCCGACCTTTTGCGTCGCGCCAAAACCATCGCTGTAGTCGGACTTTCTGACAGTCCGCTACGCCCCAGCCACGGAGTCTCGGCGTATATGCAAACGCAGGGATACCGCATCATTCCAGTGAATCCGCAGGTGAGTGAAGTGCTGGGCGAGCGGGCTTACGCGTCTCTGCGCGAGGTTCCCGAGAAAATCGACATTGTAAATATCTTCCGCCGTGCGGAGTTTGTGGGCGAAATTGTGGACGAGGCGATCCGGCTGAAGGTGCCCGCAATCTGGATGCAGGAAGATGTGGTAGATGAGGAGGCGGCTGAAAGGGCGCGCAGTGCCGGAATTTTCGTCGTCATGGACCGGTGCATTCTGAAAGAGCACTGCGCAAGGCTTGGCTGACCTCAACCCATCACGAGCACGATGGTGGCGTCGTCGGTGAGACCACTTTCCGCAAACTGCCGTACGTCGTTCACAATCGTCTCGGCGCAAACCGTCTGCTGGGAGAGCGCTTCGCGCAAGCGAGCCACACCAAATTCTTCCTGCCGGTTGTTCTCGGCTTCGGTGATACCGTCGCTATAAAACAGAAGGCGAGATCCCTTCGGCAGTGTGACCTGGACTTCGGAAAAATCGCTGTAACCGAGACCGAGGGGCATGCCTCGTTCCGTGTCCAGGACGCGTTTCGTGCCGTCGTTGATCAGTAGAGGCGGCAAATGCCCGGCGTTGGCGAAGGTCAGCGTTCGCTTTTCCGGATCGAGCACGCCGTAAACCATGGTGACAAATCTTCCGGCAGGAAAGTCTTCCACCAGCAAACGATTTAATTTAGTCAGGACTTCTGCCGGGGTACATGCAGCTTCGGCCAGCGATCGCAACATGCCGCGAGTGGCCGACATCAGCAGGGCGGCCGCGGTGCCTTTTCCGGACACGTCAGCCAGAGCCAGGCCCCAGCGTCCGCCGTCGAGAGGAATGAAGTCGTACCAGTCTCCGCCCACGGTGCCTGCGGGGATTGATATGCCGGAGATGGAAAAGCCAGGCACAAGCGGGGTGCTTTTGGGAAACAAGCTCTGCTGGATGGCGCGAGCTTCCTCTGCCTCGCGGTCCAGTTGTTTCCGCCGGTGCTGTTCCTCGCGAAACCTGCGGGCATTGTGCACCGCGATCGCAACATCACTGCACAGAGCTTGAAGAAGCCGGAGCTGCTCGGGCGGAAAAGCGTCGAGTTGATCATGCGAGGTGGTAAAAACGCCGATCAATTGGCCATCGACATGAAGCGGGATGGCAACTTCGGAAAGGGTGGACTCTTCGCAGCCAATGTAGTACGGATCCTTGCGCACGTCGGGGGCATAGCGCATCTGGCCGGTAGCGGCGACGTATCCCACCATTCCCTCCTTGCCAATTTTCAGGCTATGGCGATCACCATGAACAGCGCAGCCGGCACAGCCGTGCGCGCAGGCCAGTTCCAGTTCCCCGCGTTCCCGGTTGTGCAGGTAGATGTCGGCATCAACGCAGCCGAACGACCGGGCAACATCGTTCACGACCTTATCGATAAGTTCGTCGAGATCGAGGATGGACGAAATGCGCTGGGCTGCCTTTTGCAGTTTCAACAAGTCTTCGATTTGTGCAATCGGCAGCCGATTTGCTGCAAAAGGAGCGCCCATCGTTAGTCCAGTGCTGGTTGCCATGTTCTCCCCCGGATTAGATCCCGCTGACCGTTTCCTTACTAATGAGAGATTTGAGCTTTTGCGGTCAAGATTCTTTTTCTTGTGGCTTGTGGCCAGATTTGGGAGCGCGGGATCGATTGCGGCGAATGTCTGCCATTCGCTCGCGAATCAGCTTCTCCCTGCCTTCGTTGGTGGGATGGTAGTAGGCTCGGTCGCGCAGATTGTCGGGCAGGCACTGCATGTCGGCGACTTTGTCGTCAAGATCGTGGGCGTACTGATAATCGCGGCCATAGCCCAGATTTTTCATCAGTCCGGTGGGTGCGTTGCGCAAGTGCAGCGGGACCGGCTCAGCGGCGGTTTGCTCAACGTCGCGCTGGACGTTGGAATAGGCGATGTACAGCGCATTCGATTTGGGCGCGAGCGAAAGATAGACGACGGCCTGGGCCAGCGCGAGATTGCCTTCCGGCATGCCGATGAAATCCACGGCATCGCGCGCGGCCATGCACAGAGAAAGTGCGCTTGGATCGGCGAGGCCGATATCTTCGACTGCCATGCGAACCACACGGCGCGCGATGTAGAGAGCATCTTCGCCGGCTTCAAGCATGCGGCCCAGCCAGTAAAGCGCGGCATCGGGATCGCTGTTGCGGACCGATTTATGCAACGCCGAGATCAGGTTGTAGTGCTCTTCGCCGGTCTTGTCGTAAAGCAGGACGCGTTTCTGCAGGGCGTCACGAACAATTTCATCGGTGATTTCGCCGCCGGTTTCCTGAGTACCGCGAGCCAGCGTCGCGGCAACTTCCAACACGTTGTAGGCGCTGCGGGCATCGCCACTGGAATAAGCTGCGATTTTGGCCAGGACTTCATTGTTCGCGCGAAGCTTGAAATTGGCGAGGCCGCGCTCTTCATCTTGAAGCGCGCGCTGAAGGAGCGTCACGATTTGTCGCTCAGTCAGAGGCTTGAGCACATAAACGCGGCTGCGCGAGAGCAGCGCGGAAATAATCTCGAACGAAGGGTTCTCGGTGGTCGCGCCGATGAGCCGGATGTTGCCTTTTTCAACGTGCGGCAGAAATGCATCCTGCTGGGCTTTGTTGAAGCGATGAATCTCGTCGATGAAGACGATGGTGCGGGTGCCGTATTGCTTGGCGCGTTCGGCGTCCGCCATCACCTGCTTGATTTCTTTGATCCCGGCGAGCACAGCGGAAAATTCGATGAAATCCGCCTTGGTCATGCGCGCGATGATCTTCGCCAGCGTAGTTTTGCCGGTGCCGGGATGGCCCCAGAAGATGAGTGAACCGATGTCGTCGCGCTCGATTTGTGTTCGCAGAGGTTTGCCGGGAGCGATGAGGTGCTCCTGGCCGACGAACTCATCGAGCGACCGTGGACGCATACGGTCGGCGAGCGGACGAGTGCGGTCAACGGAATCGTCACGGTTCGGTATGGGTTGAAACAGGCTCATGAGCTTATTTCACAGAAAGACCTTTTCACCACAGAGACACAGAGTCACAGAGAAAACAGATCAAAGTACTCTTCTGATAATTCCTTGCGTCAACAACGGGACATTGAAATTGATTAGCAAGCCGACCTTCTTTTCGGCCAGCCTCATATAGGTAAGAAGCTGGGCCTGGTGGATCGGCAATATTTTTTCCACTGAACTGAGTTCGAGCAGCACTTCATCCTGAACAATCAGATCGATCTTGTAGCCGCAGTCCAGCTTCAGGCCTTTATATGAAATTGGCAGGTCGACCTGACGTTTGAACTCTAGCCCGCGCAAATGCATTTCGTGGCAGAGGCATTCTTCGTAGGTTGACTCCAGCAGCCCCGGACCGAGTTGTCGATGGACTTCAAGGGCAGCGCGGATGATAGGGCTAGTACGGAG
The DNA here is from genome assembly GCA_963848325.1 of uncultured Acidobacteriaceae bacterium. Classification (GTDB taxonomy): domain Bacteria; phylum Acidobacteriota; class Terriglobia; order Terriglobales; family Acidobacteriaceae; genus DATJOJ01. The sequence goes on along the minus strand of CAWKDJ010000024.1, from coordinate 242,878 downwards.
ATCTTTGTTTTCTGCGTTTTCTCTGTGACTCTGTGTCTCTGTGGTGACAAGTTTCATTTCCTGCGTCCCCAAACTTCGTAGAGCACGATGCTGGCCGCCACGCCGGCATTCAGCGATTCGACTTTGGACGAGTGCGGAATGGCGATGATCTCATCCATTTCCTTGAGCAGATCGCTCGGCAGGCCGGCGCCTTCACTGCCAATAAAAATCGCGACTGGCAAGGCTTAGCGCCGCATCCTGGAGCGGAGTTCCTTTGTGCGAGGACGTTGCGACCAGCTTAATTCCGCGTTCGCGCAATCGTTTTAGAGTTTCCTCCAAGTGTATTTTGACCACAGGCAGCCGGAAAACTGATCCTGCCGAGGCGCGAACTGCTTTCCAGTTGAGAGGACTGACCGTCCCTTCGCCCAATAGCACTCCGGCGGCTTCGAACGCCTCGGCAGAGCGCAGAATCGTTCCCAGGTTGCCAGGATCCTGAATGCCTGTGACTGCCAGCACCGGTTCGTGCTCCGACTTAGCCAGCACATCTTGGAAAGAAGATTCCCGCCAGCGCACTAAAGCGGCCACTCCTTGCGGAGTTTCAGTTGGAACGGCACTGGAGAACAGATCGTCCGGAAGCAGAAGTTTTTCCACATGCGCGCCAAGTTGCGGCAACAGGCGGTCCGCTCGGCCCTCCGCGGAGGCGCTGAAAAATACAGCATGAAACTTCACTCCGCTGCGAATCGCTTCGTCGATGATTCGCCAGCCCTCGATGGCGCAAAGCCCATCTTCGTCCGCTTCCGAGCGTGCAAACGCCTTACGCAGCTCTTTGACTAAGGCGTTGTGGCGGCCCTCGATGCGGCGCAGATCGTTGCTGGTTTGGGATCGGGTCAAGTGCCTTGGCCTATGCCAGAATGATACGCTTTCGCTTACTCGGCATCCCCGACTGTGGTATCTTAACTTTCGCCTTCCGTTACATCTTTTGGGATCAATTAGTGTGCACGCAGAAATCGTCAAGATCAACAAAGACAACCCGGAAGCTTCGCTGATCCGCTACGCAGCGGACCAGGTTCGCGCCGGCGAAGTTTTAGGAATGCCGACCGACACGTTTTATGGTCTGGCGGCGGACCCGTTTAACTTGCGGGCTGTGGACCGGGTGTATGAAATCAAGTCGCGCTCCCGCCACAAGCCGCTGTCGCTTTTGATTGCTGACGTGGACCAGGCGGAGGAACTGGCACGGCCGCTGCCCGAGGAATTTTACCGGCTGGCGCGCAAATATTGGCCGGGGCCGCTGACCATTATCGTGAAAGCCGCCTCGCGGCTGCCTCTCAAGGTCACGGCCAACACCGGCAACGTGGCATTGCGCGTGCCGAACGCGGCGATTCCTCTGGCGGTGGTGCAAGCTGCAAGTATTCCGATTACCGCGACCTCGGCCAATCTCAGCGGCGAGTCTGAGTGTACGACCGCAGAAGCGGTTCGCGATCAACTGCAGGGGCGGATTTCCATCATCGTGGATGGAGGCACCTCGCCGCGTGAAGTGGCCTCGACCATTGTCGACCTTACCGATGAGGATGCGCGCTGGCGCATCATGCGCGAAGGCGCGATCCCGGTGCAGGACATCTCCGAATTCTTCGCAGAGGGATGAGCGTAGCATCAACGCGCGCTGGAAGCAGGCACACCCTGTTGTGGTTTTGCGCTCTGGCGGTATTTGCGTTCGCCGCCTACGTCGCTTCGATCTGCAGCGCAATCGTGCACACCGCCTCTGAGGAACAACTTCATCCTGCCGACGCGATTGTCGTGTTCGGTGCGGCGGAATATTCCGGACGGCCGTCCCCGGTGTACCGCGCCCGCCTCGATCACGCTTTTGATCTCTACCAACAAGGCGTGGCTCCAGCCATCATCACGACGGGGGGGGCAGCGGCTGATCCCAGCTACAGCGAAGGCGGCGTTGGTCACGATTATTTGCTGCACCGCGGAGTGCCGGACACCGCGCTGATCGCCGAAACCCAGGCTTCGGATACCGCGGAGTCGGCCGCAAGAGTGGCGGTGATTCTGCGGGCGAACCACATGCGAAACGTGATCGCGGTCAGCGATGCATATCATGTGTTTCGCATTCGCAAGCTGCTGCAACATGAAGGTGTGCAGGTGTATGTGGCGCCACGGCCGGATTCGCGTCCGCACTCGGCATGGCAGCGCACGGAAGCCGTGCTGCGCGAGGCGTTCAGCTATCTGCTATGGAAGATTGACGTCAAGGGATAACAGTCTGCTGCAAATTACCAGCCCATCCGCTTTCTCAACTCGGTGATGTGCGCCGCGTGGTGGCGTCCATGCCAGGCATAGAGAGCCAAGTTCTTTTCCAGAGAGACCGTACCCAGTTCAGGATGACGAAACGTACGTTTCCAGTCCTCCGGCTTCAAAGTGCGCAGCAAGCGCACCCAACGGTCGTGGAGGGAATCGAGAAGCGAAAGAGAGGTTTCGAGTGGAGTGTTGGCGACTTCCAGCGTGTTGGCCCAGCGGTCTTCCATGTAGGGCTTGATTGTCGGCTCATCCTCGGTGAGTGCCAGCTTGAAGCGAATATAGGCATTCATATGGCTCTCGGGGACGTGATGGATTACCTGCCGCACCGTCCAGCCGCCATCACGATAAGGCGTCTCAAGCTGTGTAGGCGAGAGCCCGCTCACAGCGGCCCGTAATGCCTGGGGCGTCTGCTCGATGTGGCTGATCAATTCTGCGCGTTGTGCCTCGTTCGTCGAGCCTTCGAATTGGAACTTGCCGATAGGATAACGCGGGTCTGTCATCTTATGTCTCGGTTGAATCGCCGGCGGATGCGCGTCGCGATCGTGTTATCTAGATTTGCGGGAGGTTCGGAAAGCTGCAGAACTTTAGCGAACTAACGCAAAGATCCGCACCGGGCTGCCCGATCCCCCTTCGAGCTTCATGGGAGCGACTACGAGGATGGCGCCGTCTACCGGAGTGCGGTCGAGGTTGGCAACATTTTCCAGGTGATAAAGACTGTGCGACAGGGTGTATTGATGCACGGGGAAGTCCTTCGACGGCCCGTAATCGATGCTGAGAGTGTCGATACCCAAGCCTAAAGCATTGCGCGCCTCGACCAGAAACTTGGCGGCATCGAGTGAGTATCCGGGGAAGTGCATGGTGCCTTTGTCGTCGGCGTTTCGGTAATCTTTCGCTGAATTCCAGCGTGTGCCCCATCCGGTATAAGCCATGACCACGGTGTTTGGGGGAATCTGGCCGTGCGCCTGCTCCCAGCGCGCGATGTCCTCGACCGAAACCTGGTAATCGGCATTGGTTTTTGCGCCGGCAGTTACGTCCAGCACAACCACGGGCGCAAGCAGGCGTTCCGGCGGAATTTGGTCGACCGTCCACAATCCGGGAGCGAAATGCGCGGGCGCGTCGAGGTGGGTTCCGAAGTGCTCGGGCAGGGAAATCTCGCGGGCGAAGTAGCCGTCCTTGGCGACGGTCGCGACCACGGTCGCACGAAACACGGGTTTCTCCGAAAGCTCATAGGTCGGGGCCTGCGCGTTGATCGTATGGCTGAGGTCGAAGAATCTGACGGAACTCAGGGGCGGGAACTGAATTCTGGCGATGCTGGCCGAATAGCAGAAGAGCGAGCGCCAGGGCGCAGCCAAAGATAAAAGTCTTAGCTTTCATGGAGTCCCTATTTCTGATGCGGTCCCGTTGCCGGGCGGTGCTGACATTTTCAGCGAGGTGGGGGTGGATCGACAAGGAACTACAGTAACAAACCGGCTTCTATACCAGAGCCACGGCGACGATCGCCGCGAGTAAGGTACTGAGAAAATTCACGCCATTGTTGTTGAGCAAATGATTCTTCTCAACCGTTGCGCCGAGAAGACTATCGAAAAACATCCCCAAAGCGGCGGCTAAGAAGGAAATTCCGAGCCATTTGCCGGGCAGCAGGCGAACCCATAACGAGGCCAGGCTGATCAGCAAGGCAGCCGCGAGGCCACACAAAGTTCCGGTCGCGGTGACGCCTCCGCTGGTTCCGGCAGAGACGACCTGCCAACTAGTGATCATGCGGGCCTGTTCGTTCCTGGCCTGGCCCAGTTCGCTTGAGACCGTGTCAGCCGCCGCTTCTGCGAGGGCGGCAGCGGTCGCCCAGAAGAAAAACGGACTTACCAGTGATAGCCGAGAGGATCGAGCAAGCCGCGGCCACGGCGAGATTCGCCAGAATCTGCGATGCAGTTCGACCCTGCTTATCTTCTGCGGTGCCGAGATGTTTCTTTCGCGAATAGCCGAAACGCGTGGCGACCCAGGTAAGAGCGAAAACCGAGGCGAGTACTGCTATCGCGCCCGGCCCGGCCGCCACATACATCGCGAAACAAAGGACGGCTCCGGCGATCGCGCCGGAAAAGCTGACGCCTCGCAGCACTCTTCCGAGAGCGGTGAAAACTAAAGTGACCGCCCCGGCCATCCAAACCTGTTGCACCGAAATCAATCCGACCGCCTCTCCGAAAGAGCAAGTCCTTGACAAACAGCAGCTTATACGCGCTGGGGGCGCGGGACTCCAGCTCGTAAACACTACCGCTTGCGCCGCTTTCTGTCCTGCCACTTTCCGTCGTGCTTTGAAACTGGGTTACCGCTGCGACCTTATCTGCGTCCAAAGCTAGTTGTAGTTTAAACTCACGAGGCAGTACGGCTCTGGCAGGGCACACGCCAACTCCTCGGAGCGGGCTTTTTCGGAGAAACCTATGGCAGCTTCGGTGTGGTCGGGATATCTCACCTTCGGTCTGATTTCAATTCCGGTGCGCCTGTTTTCCGGCGCGCGCAGTTCCGGCATCTCCTTCAACATGCTTCATCGGACGGACAAATCTCGCCTCAAACAGCAATATGTTTGCCAACTAGACGGCGAAGTGGTCGACCGCAACGACATGGTCAAGGGATACGAGTATCGCAAGGACGAGTACGTCGTCATCGATCCTGAAGAGATCAAGAAGGTCGAGCCCCAGACCGCGAAGACGATGGAGATCCTGGAGTTTGTCAAAGCCGACGAGGTGGACCCGGTTTACTTTGAGTCGTCGTATTACATGATGCCGGAAGAAGCGGGCCGCCGTCCTTATGCGCTGCTGACCAAGGCGCTCGAAGAGAGCGAATACGTCGGCATTGCCAAGCTGACCATGCACAACCGCGAGTACACGGTTTTTCTGCGTCCGCACAAAGGCGGACTGATGCTGCACACCATGTATTACAAAGAAGAAGTGCGGGAAGTGGAAGGCTTTGGCCCACCGGACGTGGAACTGAAGGATGCCGAGGTGAAAGTTGCGCATCAGCTGATCGAGGCGCTGGCGGCCGACTGGGACCCGGAAAAATTCCACGACACTTTTCAGGACAATCTCAAGAATCTGATTCAGACCAAACTCGAAGGCGGTAAGGTCGTCGAAATCGAAAAGCCGAAAAAGCTTGCGCCTGTGGTCGATCTCATGTCCGCGCTCAAACAGAGCCTGGCGCAAATGGAAGGCAAAAAGAAGCCGGCAGCAGCCACAGGAGAGGCCGGCGCGAGGAAACGATCACGCGGGTAGGCGCCACGTATTCCTGCGCGTCCTCCGTGGTTAATTAAGCTGAGTGCCACCTGCTTCCCTACGCCGCTGGCACATTCCGCGCACTCCCTTTAGAATAGAACCCTTCCGGAACCTATGAAGTGTTCGACTGTTCAGTTGGTGCGCCAATGAGAGTGCGGCGTACGCTCCTCCTGGTTGCACCTATCTCTCTCATCGCCCTTTGGCTAGGGTGTGGCGACTATTACCGTCCTGTGGCGACGCCGGTCATTCCCACGCAGCCGAACCCTAACTTTACCCATGTGGCCGTTGTGTTGAGCGATAACGGTACGAACAATTCGGGCGCCAGCACAACTATTGACGTATCGGGCGACTCGAATGTTTCTCAGGCGTCGGTAGGCCTAATTCCGGTTCACGCCGCAATCGTAGCGAGTGGTACGAGGGTCTACGTCGCGAACCGTCTCGACGATACGGTTTCCGAATTCTCGCCCGGGGTTCCGGCACCGGTCACGACCATCAGCCTGCCGGCAGGATCGAGTCCGGTGTTCGTGAACACCGCGGAAATAACGAACCTCTACGTGGCCAACGCCGGCAATAACACCGTCTCCATCGTCTCAATCTTCAATAACGCGGTCATTAACACGCTAACGGTGGGAACGAACCCGGTGTCGCTGGCTGAAACTCCGAATGCACAGGAGCTATACGTTGCCAACGCGGGCAACCCTACCGTCGTCGGGTCGGTCAGCAGCATTAATCCGGTCGATCAGACGGTAAATCCGCCGATCGTGGCCAGCGCCGGTGCTCCCTGGGTTTCGCCGGTGTGGGCGCTCGCCCGTTCGGACAGCCAGAGGGTCTACATTCTCGACAAGGGCAGCGGCTTTGTCTCGGCGATTAATACGACAACGAACGTTGTGGTCGGCACCGCGTCAGTTGGCGTGGGCGCCGATTACATGGCTTACGATCCGAACCTCAACCGCATTTATGTCACCAATCCGGTCACGGGCACGTTGACCTCGCTCGATGTCACAACCGACGCGCTGACGGCCAGCACAGCCGCGGTGCCCAACGCGGTTTCAGTGGCCGCTTTGCCGGATGGAACGCGAATTTACGTTTCGAGCACGGCGATAAGCAACAGTGTCGTGACATCGCAAGTCACGGTGCTGAGAACGGCCGATCTTAGCGTGAAGGCGATCATTCCGCTCACCAGCGTCTCAACCCAGGCGGCTTGTGCGACGCGGACATGGTCCGAACTTTCCGTCGCCGCTGCCGCCGATAGTACCAGGGTTTACGCGGCGAACTGCGATGCCGGCAATATAGCGATCATTCAGACCTCGAACGATACTCTATTACTGCAGATGGCGGCGCCACTCAGCGCCCAGAAACCGGCCAACGCTGGCGGGGCTCCGCCGCCGCAGAATCCGGTGTTCGTAGTGGCAGGGCCGTAGAGCACAAGCCGCTTTACAGTTACGCGCCGATCTGAGAAACTCGTCCGTGGAAACCCAATCCATTGTTGTCCTCGACTTCGGGGCGCAATATTCGCAGTTAATTGCGCGCCGCATCCGTGAACAAAACGTTTTTTCCGTTGTCCTGCCCTGCACCGCGAGCCTGAAGGAAATCAAAAGTTACTCGCCCGTGGGCATAGTTCTCTCCGGCGGACCGTCGTCGGTTTACGACAAGGACGCGCCCAGGATGGACCGGCGCGTTTTCGACTTGGGAGTTCCGGTGCTCGGCATCTGTTACGGATTCCAATTGATGGTACACGCGCTAGGCGGAAAAGTTCGCGCCGCGGACAAGCGTGAATACGGCCACGCCAACGTTGAAATTAAAGACGACTCGCGCTTGCTGGAAGATGTGCCGCGCACTCTCAACGTCTGGATGTCGCACGGAGACGAAGCAGTGGAACTGCCTCCCGGATTTCATGTGACCGCGAGTTCGCCGAATGCGATTGCGGCGATTGAAAACCCCGAACGCCAGATGTGGGCGGTGCAATTCCATCCGGAAGTGCACCACACCCAGCACGGGACCGACATTCTGCGAACTTTTGCGCTGAAAATTTGCGGCGCGAAACCAACTTGGACGGCGCAGCACTTTATCGACGCGACGATCGCCGATGTTCGCAAGACGGTCGGGACAGGACGGGCGATTTGCGCGTTGTCCGGCGGTGTCGATTCGGCTGTAGCCGCGACATTGGTCGATCGCGCTATGCGGGATGACAAAGGCCCCTCACGGCTGGCCTGCATTTTTGTGAACAATGGGGTGCTGCGTAAGAATGAGTTCGAAAAAGTGCAGCAAAATCTGCGCGACAACCTGGGCTTGCATCTCGACGCCGTAGACGCGACCGACCGTTTTCTGAAGAAGCTGGCTGGCGTGACTGATCCGGAGAAGAAGCGCAAGATCATCGGCAACGAATTCATCAAAGTGTTTGAGCAGGAAGCGCGGCGCATCGAGAAAAAAGAAGGCAAAGTGAAGTGGCTGGTGCAGGGAACGCTTTATCCCGATGTGATCGAATCGCGCTCGGTGCGCGGGCCGTCGCAAGTGATCAAGTCGCACCACAATGTCGGCGGATTGCCGGAAAAGATGAGGCTGAAGCTAATCGAGCCGCTGAAGGAATTATTCAAAGATGAAGTCCGCAAAATTGGCCGCGACCTCCGTATGCCAGAGGAAATTTTGCAGCGGCAGCCGTTTCCTGGGCCGGGTTTGGCGGTGCGAATTGTTGGCGAGGTGACGCCCGCGCGCCTGGAAATTCTGCGCGAGTGCGATGACATCGTTGTCGGCGAAATCAAGAAAGCCGGTTTATATTCGAAGATCTGGCAATCTTTTGCCGTGTTGCTGCCAGTGATGTCGGTCGGTGTGATGGGCGATCAGCGCACCTACGCTTATACCTGTGCCGGTCCGCGCCGTGCATTCCGAAGATGGCATGACCGCTGACTGGGTACCGTTGCCGCACGAAGTCTTGAAAACGATTTCTAGCCGGATCGTGAACGAAGTAAAAGGCGTGAACCGCGTAGTCTACGACGTGACTTCAAAGCCGCCGGGCACGATTGAGTGGGAGTAGCCGCGTAGGGGCGGGACATTCCTGGTTTGGAAATATCCGCAGTATTACGGCCAGTTTGGCTGGAAAGTGAATGTCGATACGCCGAGTTATTGGCCGGCGAGAAAAAGCGGCCCTCGACTCTAGCGAGAAACCTGGGATGTGACCGACTCGTAGTCCAAGAAAGCGCTCGAATGCATCGAAGTCCCGGTCGCGATGGAGAAGTTGATAGCCCATACGCAAGCAGAAGGTGGCGATGACACAATCGATGGTCTTGCGGGCGGTGTAGCCGTGTTCGCGTAGGCTGCGATAATTTTGCGCCGCGGCGACGGCCAGTTCACTGCCGCCGGTTTGATGAACGTGGAAGCGGCTCAAGAGTTCATCGCGAATTTCCAGAAAAGTGCCGGCCTGGCGAATCCCCTGAAGCACCTCGCACAAGATCAAATCAGTGAGTCCGATGCGGCGAGTCGGCATTTCCTGGTTCAACCAATCGGTTTCGGGATTTTCGGCGCCGCGTAGATAATCAATCCAGACGGTCGTATCCACGATTACCATGAGGTTCAGTCAGGGATACGGCTCAAGCGGGATTGTTCGAGATCACCTTCCCACTGCACCTTCCCGCGAAACCTGCGGAAGGAACTTTGGGCGTAGGTGTCCGCGAGCAGTTTCAACGCGGCTTCTACTGTCGCCTTCTTGGTGCGAGCGCCGCTGATCTTCATTGCCTTGCGCATCAAGCGATCGTCAATTTCAATATTGGTCCGCATGGGGCGTACCTCTCAATGTGTAAATATATCACATTTATGTGTATCGGTAGAAGGCCATAAAAAAGGCGGGCAAACTGCCCGCCATGCCATCCGATTGCTGCCCACCTATGCTCCCGCCATCGCCCCCACTTCGTAGATCGAGTGCCACGAGGTCGCGGCCTTGAGTTTGCTGTTCACGTTGTTAATGTTCTTTACACCCTCGGTCTCCAGCCATTTCCGGAAGGCGTCGGCGCCCTGCTTGGCGTAGACCGGAATGCCTTCCTTCCAAGTGGCGCGGCCGCACAGCACGCCATTGAACTTCACACCAGATTCGCCCGCCAGTTCAAGAGTCTCGCTGAACTCGGCGTTGCTTACGCCCGCGGACAAATAAATGAACGGCTTGGTCACCACGCCTGCAGCTTTGTGAAACAGGTCGATGGCTTCTTTTTTGCTATACGCTTTCTGGCCGGCAAAACATTTCACGCCTTCCACGAACTTCATGTTGACTGGGACTTCGACCTTCAGCACGTCCACGCCGTAACGGTCTTTGGTGAATTCTTTCATGCTGCCGATCACGATTTCCGGCTTCTTTTTGGCATATTCAAGACCTTTTTCGTCGGCCCCCTCTTCGTATCCCACAAACTCGAGGAAAAACGGAATATCGTTGGCCCGACACTCGTCGCCAATGCGCTCGACCCAGGCGTGCTTCTTATCGTTCACGTCCTTGGGATCAAACGGTGAGTAGTAGAGGAGAATCTTGACGCAGTCGGCCCCGGCTTCCTTCAGTCGCTTTGCGGACCAGCTGTCCAGCAAATCTCCCAGACGACCGAGACCGGTCTTGTCGTATCCAGTTTTTTCATACGCCAGCAGCAGGCCGGCATTCTTGGCGCGGCGTTTGGACGCTGGCAGTCCCCACTCGGGGTCAAGCAGAATAGCGCTCGCATGAGGCGTAAGAACTTCGGTGACCAGCGACTTAAATTCTTCCATCATGGCGTCGCTGACCTGGCTGCCCTTTTCTTTTGCCAGGGCTTTTTGCAGCGATCCGCGCTGGTCCATGGCAGCCGCGGCAATCACGCCACGGTCGTTCGAGACTTTCCTGAGACCGGCCAGCTTTCCAGGGGTGAGCTTCATAAATTCCTCCTATGAGTGCGGTTGCCTAAAGCCATTGGCACGAAAACCCAAACATTCTAACCCTTTTGTGGCGTGATGGGTGAACACACTTTACTGTCGCAACGTCAGCGTTCCCAAAATCGCCTGCTGCTTGGCGATGAGGTCGTTCACGCCTTGCCGCGCCAACCCCAGCATCTTCTCCAATTGCTGGTCGTCGAAAACCTGACGCTCGGCGGTGGCTTGTACCTCGACGATTTTGCGACCAGCGGTCATCACGAAATTCATGTCCACTTCCGCGCGCGAGTCTTCTTCATAGGAAAGGTCGAGGAACACCTCGCCGTCGACGATACCCACGCTTATGGCGGCCACGAAGTCGCGCAGCGGCACTGAGGTCAAAGTTCCTGCCTCGACCAGCTTTTCCAGCGCAAGTCCCAAAGCCACGAAGGCTCCGGTGATGGAAGCAGTGCGCGTGCCCCCGTCGGCCTGAATCGCGTCGCAGTCGATCCAAATCGTGCGCTCGCCGAGGCGATCGAGGTCGGTAACCGCGCGAAGCGACCGTCCAATCAGACGCTGGATTTCGTGGGTGCGTCCGCTGGGCCGGCCCTTCACGACTTCCCGTGGAGTGCGAGTCAGCGTCGAACGCGGCAGCATGCTGTACTCGGCGCTGATCCAGCCCCGTCCGGAGTTGCGCATGAATTGCGGTACGGTGTCTTCGATCGAAGCAGTGCAGATTACGCGGGTGTTGCCGATCTCGATCAGGACCGAGCCTTCGGCGGTATTGATGAAGTCGGGAACAATATTGACAGGGCGCATCTGGTCGGCAGAACGATTGTCGGAGCGAAAAATCATGACTGGTGATTGTAAATGATCGCGAGCGAAGCACGCGTTTAGGGCGTGTTCTGCAGTTGCGCGGCAAGTTGAGTGACCGCCGCGACCTCGAGAAAGTTGGTCAGGTCGACGTGTCCGGCAAGGGTGTCGCGCTGGGCGCCGTCCACCAGAATTTTGACGCGCGTGATGCCGGGAATGTTTGCAGAAAGGGTTTCGATCAATGACGCCACCGTCAACTCTTCCACCAAAACTCCCGAGCGATGTTGATTGGCGAGAGCCGCGTTTACATCCACCACGGCCATTCCGGGGTCGACGAGGTAGAACGTCGCGAATCTCAGAGCCTTCGCCCAACGGATGAGGGGAAGATTTGTCGAGATAGATGTTGAGCAGGGCGCGAAGCAGTTCTTGCGCGCGTTCCTGACGACCCGCGGGGAGAGGAATGCTGGCAACTTGTGCCTGGAGCGTTCCGTTCGCATCGTACGCGACGTAGAGCGTTACGCGTTCCGTTGGGCCTGCGACCGGTGGTGCAACCGGTTGGGTCACGCCGGCTGGCAATGCCTTCTCGCTAGCATGGCGGGGCATTCGCCAAACGTAGAAGCCCATTCCGAGTGCGACCAAAACCATTGCAACCACAGCGATGATGAGATGGCGAGGGATCATTTCGCTTCAACCTTCAATTTGTCGCGGACCTCGGCGATGCCCGCCGCCACCGCGTCGGCAATGAATTGCTGATACGTCGGGGTACCGAGTTGTGCGGTATCGTCTTTCTCGGGCGCGACTTCAACCGCCAACGCCGCGCTGGTAACGTTGTTCAGCGGCCGCAGGGCCGCAGTCAGGGAGCGGACCGGAATTTTCTTGATTTTGAGCGCATCCGCTACGCCTTCTTCAGCTGTCAGACTGGCCTGCTGAAAGGGAGATTGCGCGGTGTTCCAATCGATGAACGGACCGTGATTTTCGCCCGCTGCGGGGAGGATGGCAGTGTAAAGGCGAACGCCGTGGCCCTCAGAGCTTGCGTGAATGCAAATATAAATCGCCGGCGCCGCGCCATTGGCGATTGCGGCGCGCTGGTCGGTGCTGAGGGTGATATCGGCATCGCGAACCAGCAGGGTCGCGAGTCCTCGCGCTACCAGCGCCTGGCGCAGACTGCGCGCCATCGCCAGCGTAATGTCTTTTTCTGCGATTTGGTCGGTGAGCGCGGCGCCGCGCTCATCCCCGCCGTGGCTGGCGTCTACTACGGCGAAGTAACGCAGCAATGCGGGGCCTGGCGGCGCAGAGGCGGGAGTTGGCGCGCCCGCATTCGAGACCGTTGGAAGCTGAGGCTTGGCTGCCGGGGCCGCGGCAGATGCAGGTGCCGCAGCCGCTGGCGGGCCTACGGTAATCGTGCGGCCGTCATTGCTAAAGCTCGCCATCAGTGGAACGGCGCTGTTCACCACCAACTCCGCTGCTCCGTTATTTTCCTGAAAGGTGGCTGAGGGAATCACCGCGCTATCGAAGGTTAGCGTTGGAGAACCGGGTGCGACCACCGCTTCCCGAGAAAATTCCATGCGTAATTTCCCAGGCTCGGTCGCAATCGTCGGGTTTACCGGCGAGGTGAAATTCATGACAAGTCTTGGCGGAGTCGTTTTGCTCACTTCGGCGGTGAAGTGGACGCCAACATTTCCAATAAACAATCGCCGGGCGGCTTCGTTAAGGGTCACCGGGCCGCCGAGAATCCGCGGCAGCAACACGCCCAGGCTGGAGATCGGCACCAGGCCGCGGTCATTGTCGAGGAGAAAATTGGCCGGCAAGTCAAAATCCTTGCCGCGGACGCGGGCCTTTTTCTTGCCGGCGACAAACTCGCAGGCGACGTTGTTGTACTGCAGTTTCCAGTGATTTCGGTTGGCCTTCGCGCTCACGCTACCGAGCGGTTCGAGGATTTCGAGCAGCCCGATGTAATCCCGGCCATTTTGCTCGCTGACGGGAAGGGAATAATTGGCCGCAGTCGAATAGACGGAGATGCGCTTCTGCTCGGGAGCGCCAGCACTGAGAACGACGCCGGCAAACGCAAGCAGAACGGCGACTGCCAGCCACAGTGTGCCGGTTTTCCGCGGCCTGCCAGAGACAAAATTCATCCCGAGAACGATCTTACAACCGAAGATCGCTAGCGCTGTTTACTCGCTGATGGCCTTTGCCGGAGAATTGCCGGCTAGTCCAGGGCATAGACCGTGAGGCCGCTGAGCAGCTTGGGATAGAAATCGGTGGACTTCTGCGGCATAACTTCGCCGGTAAAGGCGACGTCCCGCACTTGCTCAATGCGGACAGGATTCATGAGAAATGCCACGTCGGCGCGATGCTGGCGCACTTGCGCCAGTGCCTCGCCCGCGTCGCGGATGTAACGGATGTTCTGTTGATTGCGAATCGCTTCTTCCGAAATGCCGAGAACTTTTTCCAAAATGCATTTGTGCAGTTGCACCACATCGAGCGATTGCTGGCGCAGAGACAGACCCGTGAAAACATCGGAATTTCCTGCCGGACGATCGATCAAAAACGCCCGGTCATGGGCCACTGCCAGCAGCGCCGTGCCGGTGCGTCCGGCGGCCCGCAGAATTGCGCTGGCCCGCGCTGCATCGATTCCGGGATCAACTTCCTCCACGCTGAAATAGGGACGGGCCTGGGCGCGCAGAGCATCCATGGAGAAGGAAGACAGCCCGTGAACCACGCGGTGCGTGGGCAGAACCACCAGGCCGGGACTTTCCATCCTGACGAATGTTGCCATGACGAATTCGTAGGGTTCATTCGGGCCTGCGCCGGGGCTCGCTTCGTCGCGACGTTCATTGCGATAGTTGAGCGCGGTCTCGTAGCGATGGTGGCCGTCTGCGATGATGAGCTTTTTGTCGCTCATTTTACCGCAGATGTTTGCAATCGCGCCGGAATCGCCGATCCGCCAGAGCTGCTGCTGGACCCCAAATTCGTCGCTGAAGTCGGCTTCCGGCTGCGATCCGAGGGGTAGCGTGCTTTCGATTTCGCCAGTGGGATCTGAATACAGCAGAAATATCTGCCCGAAGTGCGCCCGTGTAGCTCGCAGCAGTTCCAAACGGTCGGCCTTGGGCTTGCTGAGCGTCTGCTCGTGACGGAAAACCACGCCGGAAGAATAGTCTTCAATACGAAGGAGCGCGATAAACCCAACGCGCTCCCGATCCCCGTGGATGCCCGGCGCGGTAAAACGTTGCCGGTAAGCATAAATGGATGGCGTGGAATCCGGGAGAAAGATCTCGTGATGCCGCCAATCTTGAAAATAAGAAGCGGCGCGGGTGTAGGCGTCTTCGCCCGGACCGTCGTAGGGCTCGTGCTTTCCTAAGATGATTCGCACCAGATTGTACGGGCTGGCGGCGTAATAGCGGTCTTGCATGTCGGGCGTGACCTTGTCGTAGGGCTGCGTTACGCCCTCGGCCAACTTCACCTGTTTAGGGTCGTAACGCAAGGCGCGAAAAGGAGTGACTTGGGCCATGGCGGGAAGCCTGCATTGTACTTGAACTCGAAAATTGTACTAGATCAACGCAGTTGGTCAATGCGGGGCTCGCGCAGGGCAAGTTTTCGTGGCGTAAAAGAATCTTGCTCAAAAAGCTTGATTCAGTGAGACGCGAATAAAGAGAACCTACTCCCGGTCTAGGCTCTCGTCGATGACAACCTTTCCGTTTTTGTCGACATTCACGACTTTGTGCACGCTCTTGAAACCGGAAAGCGTGATGTCGATCTCGTAGGTTCCGGGATTGAGGTAGAACTCCACTGGCGACATTTTATCCACGATGCGGTTGTTGACCGCGACTTGCGCGCCTTTGGGCTGAGTCTTGACGTTGACCGTCCCCATGCCGGCGGTTTCCGATCCACCAAACAGCTTCTTGAACTTGCCGCCGACTTTAATGTCGTCGGTGTTGCCCAGGGCCTGGAGCGTCGCGGAGAGATGAGAAGCCTGGCCCATCTGCAGATTGGCACTGCTGCTCTGTTCGAGGTAGCCCTGTTTCTTGAAGACGAACGTATGGCTGCCCGGCTTGTCGACGGAGAATTGCGCGGGGGTGGTGCGGCCGGTGTCCTTGCCGTCCATCCAGATTTCGGTGCCCTCCGGCGTACTATTGAGCGAAACGGTTGCGGTCAAAAGCGTCAATTGGACGCTGAGGTTTGAAGTGTTTCCCGCGCTGACTTCGATGGTGCGTGTCTCAGTGGCATAGCCGTCTTTGCTGATGGTGATTCTGTGCGTTCCGGGCGAAACTCCTGCCATGCTGAACGGAGTTGGCGAACTGGCCGACTGCCCGTCAATCTGGATCTGCGCCCCCCCAGGAAGCGACTCAATGCTCAACTGGCCGGCCACAATGGCCGGAGCGGCAGGAAGTGGTTTCGCTTTCTTCTTTGCGTTCCTGCTGTACTTCGGGGTCACTGAAACCGGTGGCGTTGTCTCCACCGGAGGCGGGGGAACGACCTGCGCCGGGAGCGTGGTCGCGGCTGTTGCTGCCGCTGGCGGAGTTTGAGGCGTGCTGCTGGTCGAAGCCGTGGTTTGTGGCTGGAGGTTGTCATCGTCCGAGTCAGCCGAGCGGATGTGCAGCACCAGGCCGATCACCACGATCAGGATTATTGCGACCGCAGCCGACAACGAATACACAAACAGTTTCGGCGGAGTCTTTTTGATCTCGGTAACAGCTTTCCTGGCAATCTCGCGCGGCTGCACCTTCGGCTTTTCCGGCTCGACACGCTGAATGATCGATGGTTTGGCCTCTTCTACCGGCTCCGGCTGCTCGTGGTGAACCGGAGGCGGAACATAGGCCTCTTTGAGGGGCGGCAATTCTTCGATCTCCGAAAAGCTGCGCCCTTTGCCGCCAGCCTGCCGGGCTTCGTCCATCATCGGATCGACGGTAAAACGTGGACTCTCGACCTCCGGCGGTTCGGCGGTCGCTGACTGAGTGGCGGTCTCCCGTGAGACGCTTTCAATCGTCGCCTTCACGCAGGTCGTAATGAAGTCGGAAGAAGAATCCATGCAGGGCTGAGGCGTTGAAGTAACGCTCTCGCCGCCATGGCCAGCGGCAGCCGCAAAATGTTGCGGAGCAGCCTCTGGAGCTGGAGCCTTGGCGACTGGGGCAGGCGGCGCCGCGACCGGCTTTGGCTCAGGCTTCTGCACCGACGGTTTCGCGACAATGGTCTTCTTAGTTGTGGTGGCCTTTGCCGGGCTGTCTTTGCACTTCTCGAGATCGTTGATCAGTTCCTGCCCCGATTGATAGCGCTCATCCGGTGCTTTGGAGAGCGCCTTCATGATGACCGCGCTCAGGCCAGGATGAACCTTCGGCCTAACGTGGTTCGGCAATGGCGGCGCCGTTTCCATGATCGCCAGGCGTACCTGGTCCGCTTCTTCACCATTGAATGCCTTCTGTTCGGTCACCATTTCATAAAGAATCGCACCGATGCTGAACAGGTTGGAGCGCGCATCCAGCGGATCGCCGCGCAATTGCTCAGGAGACATGTAATGCAGAATCTGCGGCGGCTTTCCGGTAACCTGGGCGGCGTAATCTCCAGCCGTGGAAATGCCGAAGCCCAGAATGCGGGTGATTCCGTCCCACTGCACCATGATTTTCGCGGGTTCCAGGCTGTGGTGAATTACTTTGTGAACGTGAGCGTCGTCCAATCCCTGGCAAGCCTGGCGGGCGATGTCTTGCAGGTCCCAGATCGAGAACCCTTCCTTGCGCTCCAGCATGGTCGCGATGCTATTGCCCTGCACGTATTCCATCAGGGCGCAGAGCCGGCCGTCCATCTCGCCCGCGCCATAGAGCGACGCAACGTTGTGGCTGTTGAGCACCTTGGCAGTTTCCGCCTCTGCCAGGACCTCTTTGACCAGGGTCGCGGCCTGTTCGCCCAACGGTTGCAGATTGATGGCTTTCAGGGCGACAAAACTGCCCGTCTCCGGATCAGAGGCCTTGTAGACGACGCTATAGTCGGACTGGGCGATCTGGCTAACGATATCAAAACGCCCGATTTTGTCTGGCATGGCTCACATCCCCCGGTAGAGGCACGAAGGCCTTTCTGACAAAAGTCTGGCTCAATCGCCTGCGGGAGGGATGAAGCTAGGATAATCGTGCTTCGAGCGCGCCGGGAATTACGAAAGTACCGCCGCTTTCGTCTGGTAAAGACTGAGGCTTAGCCAGCCATCTGTAGAAAATTCTTGACCAATTGCCGGCCGTCGGTGGTCAACACGCTCTCCGGGTGGAATTGCACGCCTTCGACGGGAAACTCCCGGTGCCGCAAGCCCATAATTACGCGCGATCCGTCCGCGTCGGTGGTGTATGCGCTGACTTCCAGTTCTTGGGGGAGACTTCGTTCGTCCACGATCAACGAATGATAGCGAGTGGCGATGAGAGGGAGCGAAAGACCTTGAAAAATGGTGCGATTGTCGTGCATCACCTGGCTAGTCTTGCCGTGCATCAGTTTGGACGCGCGCACAATTTCGCCGCCGAATGCCGCCCCAATCGCCTGATGGCCGAGGCAGACCCCCAGAATCGGGATTTTGCCGGTAAGACTTTTTATTAGTTCGATGCTGATGCCCGCCTCGTGCGGAGTACACGGGCCGGGCGAGATCAGGATTTTTTTCGGCGCCAGTCTGGCAATCTCCTTGACCGTTATTTGATCGTTACGGCGTACCACGACGTTGGCGCCCAGTTCTCCGAGGTACTGGACCAGGTTGTAGGTAAAAGAGTCGTAATTGTCGAGGACGAAGATCATTGCTCAAAAAGCTCAGGGTTGCTAGGCCACATTCTCAATCGCTAACGCCATGCCCATTCCGCCGCTGACGCACAATGTCGCCACGCCTCTCTTGGCTTTGCGTTTCAGCATTTCATGGAGCAGCGTGACGGTGATTCGCGTTCCGGTGCAACCGATGGGATGGCCAAGGGCGATTGCTCCGCCATTCACGTTGAGCTTTTCGCGATCGAAGTGCAGCTCGCGATCACATGCAAGGACCTGCGCCGCGAACGCCTCGTTCAGCTCAATCAGATCAAAATCGGCCAGCCGCAGCTGATGTTTCTGCTCCATCTTTCTGAGGGCCGGAACCGGGCCGATTCCCATGATTCGCGGATCCACTCCGGCTGACGTTACCGCCAGAATACGGGCCAGCGGCTTCAGGTTATTTTTCTTTACAAACGCGTCGCCGCCGAGGACGATGGCGGCCGCTCCGTCCGTGATCCCTGACGAATTTCCTGCGGTAATCGTTCCGGTTTGCGAAAAGACTGGGGGCAGGCTGGCCAACTTCTCAATCGTCGCGCCAACGAACGGATGCTGATCGCGAGCAAACACCTCAGATCCTTTCTTCCTTTCCAAAGTGACCGGGGCGAGTTCTTCTTTAAAACGTCCGGCTGAGATTGCGCTTGCAGTAAGGGTTTGCGAGCACAGGGCAAACTGGTCCTGCTCTTCCCGTGTGATCTTGTATTGCTCGGCCAGAACTTCGGCCGTCTCACCCATGAGCATCTTTGCCATGGGGCAGAAAAATCCGTCACGGTACATGCCATCGACCAGTTCCTGGTTGCCGAGACGATATCCCCAGCGCGCGCCGTCAAGATAGTACGGCAACCGGGACATCGATTCGGTCCCTCCAGTGAGCACGCAATCGAGATTTCCGGTGGCGATTTCCTGAAATCCGAGCGAGATCGATTTGATCCCAGAAGCGCAAGCCTTGTTCACCGTGTAGGCAGGAACCTCCTGGGGAATACCGCTGCGGATGGAGATTTGCCGGGCGGGATTCGGCCTCCACCAGCCTGGCGAGCGTTGCCGAAAATCGTCTCTTCGACTTGGTCAGGATGAACAGCAGCGCGCTCCATCGCCGCTTTGGCGGCGACCACGCCCATGTCGGCAGCGGTCATTGAAGCCAGCGAACCGCCAAATTTACCGATCGGCGTGCGAACCGCAGAAAGTACGTAGACGTCTCTGCAAATTCCCTCCCTGAAAAAGTCTAGCATTCCATAGATGAGGGGAAGCCCGGAGCCGGTTCATGTTCCCCAACACCTTGTTACACTGAACATTCATGAATTACATCTACGGGATTAACTCCGTGGCGGAGGCCTTGAAGGCGCGCGGGCGGGCGTTTGCGTGGGTTGGCGTCGCGAAAGAGCGCCACGACCTGCGGCTTCAGCGCCTGATTGACGAGTGTCGTCGCCAGGGAGTGCCAGTGCGTTTTGTGGAGCGAGACGAACTTGACCGCATGGCCGGCAATAACGGGCACCAGGGAGTGGTGGCGGTCACGTCGGCGAAGCAATATAACGATCTCGACGATCTGATTGCCATCAAGCGCGGCGAGCATTCGCTGATTGTTGTGCTGGATGGAGTCGAGGACCCGCACAATCTCGGCGCAATTCTCCGTACTGCCGACGCTGCCGGCGCCGATGGAGTCGTGATCCCGGAGCGCCGCGCCGCGAGCGTAACTGCGGCGGTTACGAAAGCTTCCGCCGGCGCCAGCGAGCATTTGCCGATCGCCAAAGTCACGAACATTGCGCGGACGCTGGAAGATCTGAAGGCAAAGAATCTGTGGACAGTCGGCCTCGATGAGCGCGGCCCGCAATCTTATGACTCGCTCGACTACAACATGGACTGTGCGATCGTGCTCGGTGCGGAGGGGAAGGGATTGCATGACCTGGTCGCGCGAAAATGCGATTTTCTGGTCTCCATTCCGATGCTGGGGAAGGTTCCGTCGCTGAATGTTTCAGTCGCGGCGGGAGTCGTGCTTTATGAAGTCGTGCGGCAACGGCGAAAGAAGTCGGCATGAAGTTGCTAGGTGTACTCTGTGCCCTCTGTGTTTTGTCTTTTCAAGCCTTCGCCCTGGATCGCGAGGCGTTCACCTCCACTAAGTACGATCTGGATGTCCGCGTGGAACCTGAACAGCAGCACCTGGCGGTTCGCGGCAAAATCACGTTGCGCAACGATTCGGCCATCGCGCAGAAAAATCTGGCGCTACAGATTTCTTCATCCCTGAATTGGCAGGCGGTCCGAGTTGGCGGAGAACCAGCGCAGTTCGAGAGCCACCAATACACCTCAGACATTGACCACACTGGCGCGCTCTCTGAAGCGGTAGTCACGCTAGCGCGCGAGGTTCCACCGAAGGGGAGCATAGAACTCGACATCGGATACGAAGGCGTTATTCCACTCGATGCCACACGGCTCACCCGCATTGGCGTTCCCGCCGACAAAGCCAAACATAGCGATTGGGACCAGATCGGCAAATCGTTTAGTGCAGTCCGCGGAATCGGCTATGTGGCGTGGTATCCGATTGCCACAGAGGCCGCGAGTTTGTCGGAGGGAAACAGCGTCGAGGAGGCGGTTGGACGCTGGATTGCAAAACACACCCAAACCGAGTTTAGCGTCAAGCTATCGTATCTTTATGGAAACTCCGATCAACCTCTCGCGCTCTACTGTAATGGCCAGCAGACAGACAGCTCCCAGCAGATAAAGCAAGAGCAATTGAGCGTCGCCAATTGCTCGTGGTCGCCGCTGGCCTTGGCTGTTCCGACGCTAGTGATTGCGAACTATCAAACCCTGACCGTCAATGACCGCGCCCAAGTCTACTTCCTAATTGGCCAACAGGATGCAGCCGAAAGCTATGCCGATGCCGCGTCAAAGATCGATCCAGTGCGCCTGGGGAAGAGCTCGGCGAATCTGCAGATCTTTGGGCTTGCCGATGAAGATGATGCCCCGTTTGTCACGCAAGGGATTTTCTTGACGCCGTTCCGCTCTCCGATGACCAACCAGACTGAACTCGACATCGTTTACGCGCTGGCGCGGCAATCGGCGCCGTCCGCGCGGCCGTGGATTCAGGAAGGCCTGGCCCACTACTCGCAGGTTTCGCTCATCGAAGCGCAGAGAGGACGGCAGGCGGCGCTCGACTATCTGGAGGCGCACAAATCGATTTTGCTCGAAGGTGAAAAGCAAGCCGGCGATAAATCGGATTGGTCTCTTGTCACCGCGCCTGATGATCTATTTCTGCAGACCAAGTCGATGTATATCTGGTGGATGTTGAAGGACATGACCGGCAACGCGCTTACCGACGCCTTGCTCGGCTACGACACCAGCCGGGGCGAAGAGGCGACATTCATGCAGAAGCTCATTGAAAAGAAATCTAGTCGCGACCTGCAATGGTTTTTTGACGACTGGGTTTATCACGACCGCAGATTGCCTGACTTTCGCGTCGCATCGGTGTTTTCGACTCCGGTCGAGAGCGGCGGGTTTCTGGTGACGATCCTGGTCGAAAACCTGGGCAGCGCTGGCGCGGAAGTGCCGATTATCTTGCAGACGGAAAGCACCGAAATTCGCAAACGGCTTGAGGTGCACGGCAAATCGAAAGCGTCGATTCGCATCCGAACCCAATCGGCGCCGAAGGAAGTGACGGTGAACGATGGTAGCGTGCCGGAGAGCGACGTCGATAACAACACTTATACAGTTCAGAAACGCCGCAAGAGTAGGTCACCTTCGAGTCTGGCAACTCGGTTTCTCCGCGCTTCTGTGCCTCCGTGGTAGTTTGTCTGCAGGGGAGATTTCTTGGCCTATATCCAATTTCTCGGGGCCGCGGGAACGGTGACCGGCTCCAAGCACCTCATTCATACCAACGGCGATTCAAATGGCAAGAGCTATCAATGCCTTGTCGATTGCGGAATGTTTCAAGGTCCCAAGGAGTGGCGGGAACGCAATTGGCAGCCACTGCCGGTGCCGGCACATGACATCGACGCTGTCGTCCTCACGCACGCTCACCTTGACCATTGCGGATGGATTCCAAGGCTGGTAAAGAATGGTTTTCGCGGGCCGATTTACGCGACCCCCGCGACCATTGATTTATGCGGAATTCTGCTTCCGGATTCCGGCCATCTGCAGGAAGAAGATGCGGCGTTCTACAACAAACACAAGAAATCGAAGCATGATCCCGCGCTGCCGCTTTATACCTTGGAGGATGCGCAGGAGTGTCTGCGATACTTTCGTCCTGTACAGCCGGAGCAAAGCACGCAATTATGTGCGGAAATTTCCTTTCGTTTTGCGCGCGCAGGCCACATCTTAGGTTCGGCGATGGCCGAGGTGACCCTGCGGACGAACGGCCAGACGCGCCAGTTGCTTTTCACCGGCGATATCGGTCGCGTGCACGATCACAAAATTGCGCCTGGGCAGGTCGTGTATTCCGGTCCCACGGAAGGCGAACGCGCGGATTTGATGGTCATGGAATCGACCTATGGCAACCGTCAGCACCCGACCGACGATCCGCGGCCGGCTTTGGCAGCGCTGATTCGCCAAACCGCCGAGCGTGGCGGTAGCGTGATCGTTCCGGCATTCGCCGTCGAGCGTACGCAGAAATTTCTTTTCATGCTGAAGGAACTGATCGAGTCCGGTCAAATTCCGCGAATCCCGGTTTTCTGCGACAGCCCGATGGCAATCCAGGCGGTCGAAATCTTTCTGAAGCATACCGAGGAGTACAGCGAGGAGACGCGCCAACTGCTAGCCCGATACGGATCGCCGCTGGAGTGGCCGGGTTTCACGTTTGCGTCAACACCGGAGCAATCTAAGAAAATTAACGACTGCAAGTATCCATGCATCATTGTTTCTGCGAGTGGAATGGTGACCGGAGGCCGGGTTCAGCACCACCTGGCGCAGCGGTTGCCCGATCCGCGAAATACAGTCATCTTTATTGGGTTTCAGGCGCAGGGAACGCGGGGATTTACCATCAAGAGCGGCGCGCCGGAGGTAAAAATTTATGGCGAGATCGTGCCTATCCATGCCCAGATCGCGGCGCTCGAACAGTTCAGCGACCACGCCGACACGCCCGAATTGCTGCAATGGCTGCGAACGTTTCCCAGGAAGCCGCAGACAACTTATCTCGTCCACGGAGATCCGGCGGCTTCTGCGCAGTTGCGCGAAACTATGACCAAAGAATTAGGATGGAACGTGCAGGTGGCGCAGTGGATGCAGAAAGTGCAGATTGAGTAATTTGTAACCGGTGAATTTTTAATCGATCTGAGCTGGGGTCTTGAAAATTACTAAATTACACAATTACTGAATTACAAAATTTCTATGACTGAGACAGAACTTAAGAAGCACCTCGAGGCGGCAGAGAAGAGTCCCAAGCAGATCGCGGCCGCGGTTTCAGGAGTGCCAGACAAAGTGCTGCGCTACAAGCCATCGCCGGAGAAGTGGTGCATCCTGGAAATTCTCGGCCACCTGGCGGACATGGAGATTTTGTATTCCTATCGCATCCGGCAGATGCTGGCGGATAAAGACCCGGTGATTGCGCCGATCGATCAGGACGCGTGGGCCAAGCATCTGGGATATCTCGAATCCTCGCCGCCGGAACTGGTTGCGCTCTATGGACTCAATCGCTACGCGACATTGCAGTTATTGCGGCGAATAAAGCCGGACGATCTGAAGAAGTCAGCGTTTCATCCGGAGTTGAAGGCGCAAGTTACAGTTGCGGAGATGATCGAGAAGATGGCCATTCACGGGCCGAATCATCTGCAGCAGATCGAGCGCCTGAAGAAAGAGGCGGCCAAACAGTAAGCAATTTTCATCTCGATCGAAGCACTAAGAATTCTTGATTACTCACGAGAGTTGGTGAATTTCGCTAGCGCCACCAACTTTTCCGCGCCGCCCCCAGAATCAATCGACTTCGCCGCCAACGGAACCGCATCGGAAAGATGGCCGGCCTTGCCGGCTACCACCAACGCCGCCGCTGCATTTAAGAGCACCACATCCCGCCGCGCCGATTTCTTTCCCGCCAGAATGTCACGAATAATTGCAGCGTTCTCCGCCGCATCGCCACCGGAAATGTCGTCGAGCGATCCACGATTCATTCCAAACTCTTCCGGCGAGGCTTCGTAAGTCATCACTTTTCCCTCACGGACTTCCGCAATACGAGTTGGCCCGGTGATGGTAATTTCATCCAGCCCGTCGAGTCCATGCACCACCATCGCCCGGTGCAATCCCAACATGCTGAGCGCCTCGGCCAGCTTCTCGACCAGTTCCACCGAGTAGACGCCAACCACCTGCGCGGTGGCGCGCGCCGGATTGGTGAGAGGCCCCAGCAAATTGAAAATCGTCCGTAGGCGAAGTTCGCGGCGCGCAGGCTGAACGTATTTCATGGCCGAATGCATCGCGGGGGCGAAGAAGAACGCCGAACCGACCTCTTCGAGGCAGGCAGCCAGCCGCACCGGCGAGAGATCGATTTTCACTCCCAGTGCTTCCATCACGTCCGCTGAGCCGCACTTGGAGGTAACGCTGCGATTGCCGTGCTTGGCAACGCGCACTCCCGCGCCCGCGACGACAAATGCAGTTGCTGTAGAGATATTGAAAGTTCCGCTGGTGTCGCCGCCGGTGCCGCAGGTGTCCACGAGCGCATCCCGCTCGGTTCCGCTGACGTCAACCGCGGAATCTTGATTGATGCTTAACGATGTGCCAGCGGCGCGAATCGCTTCCGCAAAGCCGACAATCTCCTCAACCGTCTCACCCTTCATGCTGAGCGCGACCAGCAGGGCCGCGATCTGCGCGTCCGTGCATTCGCCGCTGAGAATCTCCGACATCACGCTGCAGGCCTCGCTGCGGGAGAGCGACTGGCGGTGATTTGCCACGCGATGCAGAATATCGACGATCATCGGCGACTACTAGCGTAGCATCGAGCGACCCGGATCGAGTTCGGAAACGGCACCGCACGGTGAAATTCTGGTTACAAGGTTTGCCCTAAACAAAACGCTTCTATAGAATCGAATGTTGCTGCCTACAATCGGAAGCTGCAAAGTGGATCCAGCCGCGCGTCGATCGGGAATTCATATATGAAAATTCATGAGTATCAGGCGAAAGCAATCCTAAAGAAATACGGGGTCGCGGTTCCGCGCGGGGAAATGGCCGAGACCCGCGAGCAGGCCGAGGCGGCTGCTAAGAACCTGTTCAACGCTGGTGCGAGCGGCGTAGTGGTCAAGGCGCAAATTCATGCTGGAGGCCGCGGCAAAGGCGGCGGCGTAAAAATCGCGAAGTCTGTGGAAGAAGCTGCTGAACTTGCTGGAAAAATTTTGGGCATGACTCTGGTGACGCATCAGACGGGCCCTGAAGGCCGCGTGGTGCGGCGGTTGCTGATCGAAGAAACTCTGCCGATCGAAAAAGAACTTTATCTCGGGATCGTGATCGACCGGGTCGAGGCCAAGGCGGTTTTCATGGCCTCCGCTGCTGGCGGCATGGAAATTGAGCAGGTCGCGGCGGAAAATCCCGATGCGATTCTGAAAGAATACATCGCGCCCGGCATGGGCCTGGAGAATTTTCAGGCGCGCAAGCTGGCCTTCCGGTTGGGTCTGAAACCGCCGCAGATCAACGAAGCGGTCCGCTTCATGACCGGCCTGTATCGCGCCTTTCAGGAAACCGATTCCTCGCTGATGGAGATCAATCCCTTTGTCAGTTGCAGCGATGGCCGTCTGTTCGCGCTCGATGCCAAAATCAACTTCGACGACAATGCGTTGTTTCGCCATCCCGACATTCGCGAGTTGCGCGACACTACGGAAGAGGATCCGCTGGAGGTTGAAGCGTCAAAGTACAGTCTGAATTACATCAAGCTCGACGGCAACGTAGGTTGTATGGTGAATGGCGCGGGATTGGCGATGGCGACCATGGACATCATCAAGTATGCCGGCGGAATGCCGGCGAATTTTCTGGACGTCGGCGGCGGCGCAAATGCCGAGCAAGTGACTCATGCTTTCGAAATCCTACTGAGCGACAAGAATGTGAAGGCGGTTTTGATCAATATTTTTGGCGGAATTTTGCGCGTGGACACGCTGGCGACCGGCGTGGTTGAAGCGGCGCAGAAAACGCAGATTCAATTGCCGATCGTGCTGCGACTGGAGGGCACGAATGTCGAGGCCGGGCGCGAAATTCTGAAGCAGTCGGGCTTGAACTTTATTGTTGCGGAAACCATGAAAGATGCGGCGGAAAAAGTAGTGGCCGCCGCGCGCGGTTAGCTTTATAGCGGGCCTTCTTGCCCGTCAATCGTCCATTATAGGCAGAGATTATGAGCATTCTGATCGATAAGTCGACGCGAGTGGTCGTGCAAGGACTCACCGGCAAAGAAGGTACATTTCACGCCAAGGCCTGCGCCGAGTACGGCACCAAAATCGTTGGCGGCGTGACTCCTGGCAAAGGTGGAACGACCCACGAAGGCTGGCCGATTTTTAACACCGTGCAGGAAGCGGTGGACAAAACCGGAGCCGATGCTTCGCTCATTTTTGTTCCTCCTCCGGCCGCAGCCGACGCAATCATGGAAGCGGCGGACGCGGAAATGGAACTGATCGTCTGCATTACCGAGGGCGTTCCTACGCTCGATATGGTGCGCGCGTGGGAGTTTCTGCAGAACCGGCGTGCGCGGCTGATCGGTCCTAACTGTCCAGGAATTATTTCGCCGGGAAAATGCAAGCTCGGCATCATGCCCGGACGCATTCATCGCGAGGGCCCGGTGGGCATTGTTTCACGCTCTGGAACGCTGACCTACGAAGCCGTGTATCAGCTCACAACCCGTAACGTTGGACAGTCGACGGCGATTGGCATTGGCGGCGATCCTATTATCGGCACCAATTTCCTGGATGCTCTCGAATTGTTCAACCGCGACCCGCAAACCGAAGCCGTGGTGATGATCGGCGAAATTGGCGGCAACGCCGAGGAAACCGCTGCTGAGTACGTGAAGACGCGGATGAAAAAACCGGTCACCGGTTTTATCGCCGGACAGACTGCGCCCCCGGGACGCCGTATGGGACACGCAGGGGCGATCATCTCCGGCGGGAAGGGTACGGCCGCGGAGAAAATCAAAGCCATGGAAGCCGCCGGCATTCGCGTGGCGAAATCTCCCGCCGATATCGGCGACATGGTGCTGGCATCCATGGGTGTGAAAGTTTAGCTGGATTTCGCGTCGAACCTGGCGGCACAGCCAACGACGAAGGACGAACGACTAGCCACAGAATCTAACAATCAAGGACTCTGCGAACCCAAACATGAAGACTCTGCAACGTACTCTGACGATCGTGAAACCGGATGCCGTGCGCAAAAACGCGATTGGCGACATCATTGAACAGTTCGAGAAAAAAGGGTTCCGCATCCTCGCCATGAAGATGCTCGAAATTTCCAAGCACCAGGCGGAGCAGTTTTATGCGGTGCACGCGCATCGGCCCTTCTACAACTCCCTGACCGACTTTATGTCGAGCGGGCCAATCGTCGCGCTGGCGCTGGAGAAAGAAAATGCCATCGCCGACCTGCGCCAGCTCATGGGCGCTACCAATCCGGCGAACGCGGAAGAAGGCACGATCCGCAAAAAGTGGGCCACGGACATTGAGCATAATGCAATCCACGGTTCCGACGCTGATGAAACCGCCCGCTTCGAACTGAGTTTCTTCTTCGCCGGATACGAATTGGCAAAGTGACGTGTCGGGCTGAATCCAGCCGACATCATCGTGAACCAAGTGAAGGATCTCTCCATGCCTCTAGTTCAAATCACCATGCTGAACGGCCGCACCACCGAGCAAAAGCGCAAGCTGGCGCAGCGCATCACCGACGTGATGGTGGAAGAAGCGAATGCGCACCGCGAGGCTGTGGTAGTGACTATTAACGAAGTCCCTAAGGAAAATTACGCATCGGCCGGCGTGCTGATGGCCGACAAAGGGAAGTAGGGTTTCGGGGGCGTAGTTGCCGGCCACTATCCTAGCGGTTCGTACAGCTGCCCTTCAATCCGGTCACCGAGCTTTGGGAGTTCTTTCCTGGCATACTGCAGAAAGTGGGGCGCGGCGCGGTGGGCTTCGAGCGCGGCATCGTCTTTGTACTGCTCGTAGATGAAGAACCGGCGGCGATCGGTCTTGTGCCGGTGCACAACATACATCACACAGCCAGCTTCTTTGCGGGATTCCTCGGTGAGCTTGGAAAAAATCGCGGCCACTTCCTCTTCGTGACCTGCCTTCGCCATCCACGTCACAGCCAGAACGACCATTGCGAACTCCGTTCTATTTCTTTGCCTGTGCCCTGGTTTTTGCTCCGGTCAATTCGCGCAGCGTCCCCACAAATTCCTGGGTGAAGATCGTCTGCTCCCGGCCCGGTTCGGTTGAAACCATACCGATGCGCGCGCCGCTCTCTTTCTCCACAAATGTAAGATACTCGCGCGCCGCTTTTGGCAACTTTTCCATCTCCGTAATGCCCAGCGTCGAGCTACGCCAACCCGACATTTTCTTGTAAATACATTCAATCTTGCCGAAGCCAGAGTCCTGTGCGGGCACTTCGTCCGTCTTCTTGCCGTCGATTTTGTATCCGACAGCGACCGGAATCTCGGCCAGCTCGTCGAGCACGTCCAGCTTGGTGACCACGAGCCAACTGATTCCGTTAATCATGCCAGCGTAGCGCAATAGAGGCAAGTCCAACCATCCGCAGCGCCGTGGGCGTCCGGTGACCGCGCCGAATTCGTTGCCCCGTTGGCGGAGCAAATCGCCTTCCGCGCCCTGGATTTCGCTGGGGAAGGGGCCTCCGCCGACGCGTGTGCAGTAAGCTTTCGTGACTCCGATTACGCTTTCAATCGCCGTGGGAGCGACACCGGTTCCGGTGGCCGCGCCGCCGGACGTTGCGCTCGAAGATGTCACAAAGGGGTATGTGCCATGGTCAATATCGAGCATGGTGCCTTGTGCTCCTTCGAACAGGATAGACTCCCCGTTCAAAAGGGCCTTGTTCAACAAGAATGCAGTGTCGCAAACGAAAGGCGCGATGCGCGCCGAGGCTGCGGCATATTCTGCGTACATCTTGTCGGGATCCAGCGGCTCAGAATTGAAGAGCGCGTGCGCGATCATGTTCTTTTCGCGGCAGGCATTTTCAATGTGGGTGCAAAGCAGTTGCAGATCGAGCAGATCGGCCACGCGCAGGCCACGGCGTCCCATCTTGTCTTCGTAGGCGGGGCCGATGCCACGAGAAGTGGTGCCGATTTTCACCCGCCCGGGCGCGTTCTCCGACGCCAATTCGATCATGCGATGGTAAGGAAGGATCACGTGCGCACGATTACTGACGAAAAGATGGCCATCGACCTTGATGCCGGTCGCGATCAGCGCGTCCACTTCCTTGAGGAATGCCATGGGGTCGAAGACCACGCCGTTGCCAATGACGCTGCGGCAGGCAGGCCGCAGGATTCCGCTCGGCACCAGTTGTAAAACAAATTTCCTGCCATTGATGACCACAGTGTGGCCGGCATTGTGCCCGCCGGCATAGCGGGCGACGACGTTGAAGTTTTCGGAAAGGACGTTGACGATCTTACCCTTTCCTTCATCGCCCCATTGGGCGCCTACGATGACTGCAGTTTTGCCGCTCTTCAAGAGAGACTCCAGAACGCAGAATGCCGCGGCCGCCAATTTCGCTCAGGCGCCACGTTTGAAGCCGCACACGCTCGCGCTCACTGGTAAAACGGCCTGATTTCGCGCGGGATTCTAAGAGCAGAGGTGTACAGAGAATGATAACTTACCCAAGGGGGCGCGGGCAATTTCGGCTCCCTGTCGGCCTATGCCGGAGCTTCCTGAAGTCGAAACTATCGCGCGGGGATTGGCGAACCGAGTTACGGGGGACGTAATTGATTCCGTGTGGCTCGGAAGCAAGCCGGAGCCGCTGAAATCTCCCGCATCGGAAATTGCTGCGACGCTCGAAGGGAGCAAGATTGCCGGAGTTCGCCGCGTCGGCAAGCACATTGTTATTGATCTGGAGAAGAAGCGTGGAGGACGGTCGTCCTCGGCGGTCAAGAAGGGGCGTCGTGTCGGCCATGCGCGGGCGAAGACGCCCGCGCCTACATCGAAGAACTCTCAGTGGATCATCCATCTCGGCATGACGGGACAAATGCTGGTCTGCAAGCCGGGAGATGCGATTGAAAAGCATACCCACGCCATCGCCAGGCTCGCTTCCGGCCGAGAGTTGAGGTTCGTCGGCCCCGCGCCGTTTCGGCCGCCTGAGCGTCGCCCACGGATTCCAGGCGCCCGGTTCGGAGCCGCTCGAAGTTGAGCTGGAGCGATTCGTTGCTCTTTTCCACGGGCGCAAGACACCGATCAAGAGCGCTCTGTTGAACCAGAAGCTGCTAAGCGGCGTCGGCAATATCTACGCGGACGAATCCCTGTTTCGAGCCGGCATTCGACCGCGCCGCCGCGCTGCTTCTCTCACGAAAGAAGAACTTCGGGGCTTGTATCTTTCTTTGCAGGAAGTTCTCAAGGAGGCGATTGCGCTCGGCGGGTCTTCAATCTCGGATTACGTTGACTCTGACGGCGAAGAAGGATTTTTCCAACTGCAGCATCGCGTTTATGGACGCGAAGGACAACCCTGCCTGGTTTGTAAGACTCCAGTGAAGCGAATCGTCATTGCCGGCCGCAGCAGCCATTATTGCCCGAGGTGTCAGCGCTAGGCTGGCTCAATCTATCGCCGCGCCAGTAACGTTTTAATAGAAAAGTTGTGATACGCTGTCTACTTCATCAATGGACAATTTCTCCATCGGGGTTGACCTCGGCGGCACCAACCTTCGCATCGCCGCTGTGGACGAGCGAGGTACGCTCCTCGAAAAAGTCACACTTGGCACTCAGGTTGCGCTGGGCCGCGACCGCGTGGTTAACGATATGTGCTCGGCCATTCAGGGGGTCGCCGACAAACACAAAAATTCTGGCAAGCTGCTGGGTATCGGCATAGGCGTTCCGGGAATCATTGACATGAAAACCGGCATGGTCAGCGAATCGCCCAACCTGCCGGATTGGGCCGACTATCCGGCGCGCGACGAGATTGAAAAGCGCCTGGGCGCGCGAGTGATCCTGGAAAATGACGCGAACTCCGCGGCGCTGGGCGAAAAATGGCTCGGGGCCGCGCGCGATTTCGAAGACATGGCCATGCTCACGCTGGGCACGGGTGTCGGCGGTGGTTTGGTGCTTGGTGGGCGCGTTTGGCATGGCATGACAGGAATGGCGGGAGAGTTCGGCCACACCACCGTCGAACCCAACGGCGCGCTCTGCGGGTGCGGTAATCGCGGCTGCATCGAAGCTTATGCTTCGGCGACTGCCGTGGTGCGAATGGCGCGGGAAGCGATCGCCAGTGGTTCTGCGCCGCAACTGGCGCGCGCCGCTGGTTCCGATCCAGAGTTCAGCGCCAAGGTGATCTATAACCTTGCCATCGAAGGCGACGAAACCGCCCGCAATATTTTTCGCCAGGTCGGACGGGCGCTGGGAATTGTGCTTTCCGATCTGGTGAATGCACTGAATCTGCCGATCTACGTGATCGGTGGAGGAGTATCGAACGCGTGGGATGCGTTTGCGCCATCGATCTTCGACGAACTGCATCGCCGCTCCATGGTCTACGCGGCGACCACGCCCTACGCGGCGCCCGCCGAGGGAGCTTCGGCGAAAGTCAAGCCCAACAGCACGACGAAGACGATCATCACGCAGGCCTTGCTGGGAAGTGATGCTGGCTTGTTTGGGGCAGCACGGCTGCCCATGGCGGGCGGAGGCTAATTACTTTACCGCTGCCCGCGCCATCACTTTTCTGAACGCGCCCATGAAAATCCGGTTCTGTTCCGGTGTGCCAATCGTGACGCGAATTGCCGTTGGCGCTCCCCATGGGCCTAGCGGCCGAATAATTACGCCATCGGCCTGCAGTTGTTTGGCCACCGCAGCGGCGTCTTCTCCCAGCTCGCAGTAAACGAAGTTTGCCCAGGTAGGAACGGCGCGATATCCCAATTCTGACAGGGCCTCCGTGATGTGCGGAGCTTCAGCTGCATTGTTGGCGAGTGCTTTTTCCGTATGCGCCTGATCGTCAAGTGCGGCCAAGGCCGCCGCCTGCGCCACCGACGACACGGAGAACGTAGTCCGCACGCGCGCGAAGTACGACATCAATTCCGTCGGGCCAATTCCATAGCCCACGCGTACCCCAGCCAGCCCGTGAGCTTTCGAAAAAGTTCGCAACACAACAACCTTGCGCCCGTCTTTCACGTGATCGATTGAATGCGAGTAGAGCGTGCCGCGCTGCGCAGCAAAGTGCTGTGCGAAGTCGTAATAGGCCTCGTCGAGAACCACAATCACATGGTCAGGAACTTTGCTAAGAAAACGATCGATCGCGGCGGCGTCAACAATCGTTCCGGTGGGATTGTTCGGATTCGACAAATAAATCAGCCGCGTGTTGCCGTCGATCGCCGCAAGGATCGCGTCGAGGTCGAATGCATCTTCGTGCATGGGCACAGTGATCAACTTGCCGCCGGCCGCCCGCGTCGCAATCGGATACACGATAAAGCTGCGCTCGCTGGTGATGGCATTCAGGCCGGGGCGCAACAAAGTCCGTGCCATAATTCCCAGCAAAGCGGTTGAGCCGGCGGTCGGAACGATATGCTCAGGCGTCACGCTGTGGTAGTCGGCCAGCCTCTCGCGCAGTTCAATCGCATCGTTGTCGGGATAGAAATTGACCTCGTTTAAGGCCGCCCGCATGGCTTCCACCGCTTTGGGCGACGGGCCGAACGGGTTCTCGTTCGACGCCATTTTGATGACGCGGTTCACGTGGCTCTCCTGTTGGGCTTGACGGCGCGATTTTCCCGGCGTGTACCCGCCCAGGCTGCGCACATGCTCGGGCACAAGCTGGCTAAAGTCGCTCATGAAGGCTTTCTTAATCTTTACCACGTTGGCGGGAGAGTGTCACCTTGTGTGACTTCGATGCAGCCAATAATTTCAACTTTGCCACCTCGTCCGGGGCCAGCTTTCGATACTCGCCGGGATGCACGTCCAGTTGCAGCGGCCCATACTTTACGCGCTTGATCTTTTCCACGTGATGTCCGATTTCCTCAAACATGTGGCGAATCTGGCGATTTTTTCCCTCGATCAGCGTCACTTCATACCACGGATTGGCCGACTCGCGGATCGCCTGAATTTTCGCCGGAGCGGTGCGAACTCTTTTCCCCCGTGCTCCGGGAATCGAGATGCCTTCACGCAGGCGGGCGAGGTTTTCGGGTGACGGAACTCCGGCAACTTTGACAAGATAAGTTTTCGCTACGTGCGACGCCGCATTCATCATGCGATGAGCAAGATCCCCGTCGTTGGTGAGCAGCAGGAGGCCCTCGCTGGCATAGTCGAGCCGGCCGACAGGATAGACGCGCGCCCCGAGGCCGCGCAGCAAATCCATTACCGTCGGACGACCCTCGGGATCGCGGACCGTAGTCACGTACCCCTTCGGCTTGTTCATCAACAAGGTGACGTGACGTTCGGCGCCGTGCAGCAACTTTCCCCGCACCCGGATGTGATCGCGCTCGGGATCGGCTTTGCTGCCCAGTTCCGTGACCGTTTGCCCGTTGACCGAGACCAGGCCGCCGGAGATCAGTTCTTCGGCTTTGCGGCGCGATGCGATTCCGGCAGCGGCGATGATTTTTTGCAGGCGTTCAGCGGGCATGGTGTGGTTTTGACTAAGAAATAGTGAAGATGCACAAGACTTATTGTCATTCCGCGCCGCTCGTAGTCGCGCTTGCGCGACGAGAGCGTGTCGAGGAATCGGCAGTTACCTCGTTAGCGCAGACTGCAGATCCCTCGCGTTGCTCGGGATGACAAGCTGCTGAACTTTAGGTCTTACGCCGCCGAATCGTCTTCCGTTGAGTTCGACTGATTTGTCACCAACTGCTCCTGCTTAGCTGGCTCGGATTCAACTGATGTTCCAGCCGCCTCATTCTCAGCCGGCAGCAAATCGCTCTGAAACGATTCCGCCACCAGCTTTTCGAACTCCTCCATGCTGGGCAGTTCGTTCACGTCCTTCAAGCCAAAGCGCAACAGAAATTCCTTCGTCGTTTTGTAAAGAATCGGCCGCCCAATCACGGCCTTTCTGCCTGCGGTCGTGATCAGCTTGCGATCAAGCAAAGTAGCAATGACTCCGCCGGAATCGACGCCACGAATTTCACTGATCTCCGGCACCGTAACCGGTTGCTTGTAAGCGATGACGGCGAGGGTCTCGAGCGCCGGCAGCGAAAGCCGAATCGGCGGCTTCAGACTCTTAGCGAACGCCCGCACCACATCGTGATGTTCGGGCTTGGTGGACATACGGTATCCGCCGGCGACCTGGCGAATTTCAATGCCGTGATCCGGAGAATAGTGGTCAGCCATCAGTTCTTCCAACGCCCCGCGCACTTCCAGCTTGAACGCGGTCGCATCACGCTGTTCGCCAGCGGACTCTTTGACCAGCTCCATGATTTGTTCCAGCGTCACTGGAGTTTCCGCCGCGTAAATGATTGCTTCGATTTTGGCGTTAAGGCTCATAATTCGCTTCTAGCTGCTAGCCACTAGCTTACCTCCAGTCGTCGCGAACCGCCGCGTGCTCGGCCATTACACCTTCAAAGTTTTCGTGCTTGCGAACCAGAATCTCGCCGAACATGTGTTCCTGCCGCAGTTGGATCGCCTGCAAGCGCACCAGTTCCAGGAGCGCCAGAAACATGCAAACCAAGACATGCTGAGAATCGACATTGCGCAAAAGCTGTTTCAACCGAATCGGACGCTCTTCGAGGTTCAGCCGCTGGCGCAGGTAATTAATCATCTGCCCGACCGTGACCGTTTCCTCGTTCACCTGGAGCATCGGGCGGTTGCGCAGCCGGTCCAGCACCTGCTGGAAAGTTTTCACCAGATCGATGGTTTCGACCGCCAGCTCGGCTTCGGCGCCCTCTGCATCCATGAATTCTTTGATCGCGGGATTGGAGAAAATCGCGTTTTCGACCTGCTGCTTTTGCAGAAGCATCTGCGCTGCTGCTTTAAATTTATCGTGCTCGATCAGGCGATTGACCAGCTCGTTCCGCGGATCTTCGAGCTCTTCCGACCCGGCCACGGGATCGCGGGGCAGCAGCATCTTCGACTTGATATGGATCAAAACCGCAGCCATGTAGATGAAGTCGGCCGCGACGTTTACATCCAGCTCGCGCAGCTTTTCGACGTAGGTCAGATATTGCGCGGTAATTTTGGCGATGGGAATATCGTAGATGTCGACGTCCTGCTTGCGAATTAGATCGAGCAGAAGATCGAGCGGGCCGCTGTAAACATCGGTGACGGAGACGGCAAAAGGGAAGTCGTTTTGCGGTACCGGAGACTTGCTTCCGGGGGCGGACCGAACTTCAACCGGCAGCCCGGTGGTGCCATCGCGTAACTTTATGTCTCCATTCATTGGCTAACTACTTGGCTCCCGCAACGGGCTTCGGCGATTCGTATTCCAGTGACATGCCCATCGCCGCGCGGGCTTCGCGCATGGTCGCGTCGGCGACATTTCTGGCCTTGGCCGAGCCTGCCTCAAGAATATCCCACGCCAGCCGCGGATTGTCTTCATATTTCTTGCGGCGCTGCTGCATGGGATTCAGGATGTTAACCAGAGCATCGGCCGCCCAGCCCTTGCACTCGATGCAGCCGATCCCCGCCGATCGGCAGCCTTCATTGACCTTGGTGATCGTTTCCTTATCGCTAAAGATCTTATGCAAATCGCCCACGGGGCAGACATCGGGATTGCCTTTGTCCGTGCGGCGCACGCGGGCTGGGTCGGTGACCATCGTCTTCAACTTTTGCCGCACCACCGGCTCGGGATCGGTCAGCATGATGGTGTTGCCGTACGACTTCGACATCTTGCGGCCATCGGTGCCAGGCAGCTTGGGCGTGGGAGTCAGCAACGGCTGAGGCTCAGGAAAGACAGCCTTCCCATCGAGTTCGTAAAACTGATTGAACCTTCTGGCGATCTCCCGCGTCAGTTCGACGTGCGGCACCTGATCTTCGCCAACCGGAACGAAATCGCCTTTGTAGATCAGAATGTCGGCCGCTTGCAGCACCGGATAACCGAGAAATCCATAGGTGCCGAGGTCTTTATCCACAATATTGTCGCGCTGCTCTTTATAGGTCGGAACGCGCTCCAGCCATCCCAGCGGCGTGATCATCGAAAACAGCAGATGCAGTTCGGCGTGCTGCGGCACGTGCGACTGGATAAACATGGTGCAACGTTCGGGATCGAGCCCGGCGGCGAGCCAGTCGAGCAGCACTTCGACAGAATTCTCCTTCACGCGGGAAGTGTCGGCGTAATCGGTGGTGAGCGCGTGCCAATCGGCGACGAAGAAAAAACAGTCATACTGGTCATGCAGGCGCACCCAGTTTTGCAGGGCGCCAACATAATTTCCCAGATGCAGCTTGCCGGTCGAGCGCATGCCGCTAAGTACGCGTTTACGAGAATCAGTCATCAGATTTTCATCAGAATCGAAATATAAAGAAACAAAACTGGGCGGATCAGCGCCATCAGAAAACTTCCGCCAAAGAAAACCAGCGCCATCAAACCGAACATTCCCACTGTGTCATACACCCGGCGCACATTTTCCGAAAGAAAATGGCGCAGTACGTGGCTGCCGTCGAGCGGGGGGACGGGAATGAGGTTGAAAATTGCCAGCACAACATTGATCTCCAGAAACGCGAAGAGCAGCAGGCTAGCAGGTACAAAGGCCGAGTTGCTCAGCGCGTATCCGCTGACTGCGCCTTGCACGATCAATCGGCCATTGGGCGCCGCGACAGAAATGACGGCCAGAAGGATGGTCGCCCCGGTCGCCACGATGAAATTGCTGACCGGTCCGGCGACCGAGGTCAAAATATCGTCCATCACCGGATTCTTAAAGTTGCGGGGATCGACCGGTGTCGGCTTGGCCCAGCCAATGACCGGAAAGTGCGTCAACATTGCCATCAGCGGCAGGGCGATGGCGCCGATGGGGTCGATATGTTTGATCGGATTCAGTGTGACCCGTCCCAACATGCGGGCCGTAGGATCGCCGCAACGGTTGGCCGTCCAGGCGTGAGCGGACTCATGAACGCTGATAGCGAACAGGAATGCGATCAACTGAAATAGGATGTCAACGTGTTGCAGGGTCATTCGATGTTGGACTTGATACTACCATGTAGGTGCGGAAGCAGCGGAATCACGCTCTACTCCTACCGTTGGAACTTCTTCTGCAGTTCTTCCGGCGCAATCGGTTTCACCTTCACCGGCTTGGCCGGGACCCCTGCAACGATGTGGAATGGTTCAACGTTTTTCGAAGCCACGCCGATCGATCCCACTAATCCATGCTCCCCTACGGTGACGCCGCTCAGCACGGTCGCGTGATAAGTGATGCGCGCCTTGGGGCCGATTTCGGTCTTCTGGTTGGTCACAAGCATGCCGTCATTAAGATCATGCGT
This sequence comes from uncultured Acidobacteriaceae bacterium, assembly GCA_963848325.1. Lineage (GTDB taxonomy): Bacteria > Acidobacteriota > Terriglobia > Terriglobales > Acidobacteriaceae > DATJOJ01. The sequence goes on along the minus strand of CAWKDJ010000024.1, from coordinate 205,458 downwards.
GTGCGAGTAAACATTCGCGTAATCGGAAATCGACGTGCCTTCATGAATGATGATTTCGCCGCGATCGTCCAGCAGGACGTACTTGTGAATAGTGCAGTTATCTTCAATCGTCAGGTTGTAACCGTAAGAAAATTCAATGCCGTGAAACAGCTTCACATTCTTGCCAATGTGCTTGAAGATGTGGCGCGCCAGCATGGCCCGCACCCGATATCCCAGCCAGTGATTCAAGCCCACGGGCGAGCGGTCGTACATCATCCAAAACCAGATCAGCGGCTTGCGCTCGGCATATTTCCCGGCGTCCACATCGCCGTAATATTCGGGTTCGAGCGTGGCATTGGCGGGGTCAAAGGAATGAATCATGACTTGCTCCGCCAAAGGCGTGCTCGGGTCGGGCGTTCGGTGCGGACGGCTGAGATAAAGTTCGTGCAGCGCATTGCGCACGATGATGCGCCGGTGCTCGGGATCGCGGTTCATAAACTCGCGGTCGAGATGATCGATCCAGGCCAGAAAAGCCTTTTCGGCGGCCGGGATTGGGTTGAGAATGCGGTATTCGTATCGGGGCATAGAGCCTCGCAGAAAAATGGGGGAAAATAAAAACCATACCATACGGGGCGAGGAGAACTGGCCAGGCATGCCTTATAATTCGCGACTTATCGCGTGATCGAACTTGCCCGCAAACTTCGATTGACTGACTACTTCGCCCTGGGTTGGGGAACCATGGTGGGCGTGGGATGGCTGGTCGTGATGGACGACTGGCTGTTGCGCGGCGGGTCGCTGGGAGGAGTGCTCGGGTTCGCGATCGGCGGCGTGTTGCTACTGCCCATCGGCTACGTTTACGGCCGCATGGTCACGCTCATTCCGGATACTGCAGCCGAAGTCGCTTACACCGCGAAAGTTTTTCCGGAAGTCGTCAGCTTCTCCACCGGCTGGATGATGGTGCTGGCCTACTTCATTGTCTGCCCCTGGGAAGCAGTCGCCGTGGGAAAAATTGCAGGATATATTTTTCCGGCCCTCGACTCGATAGAGATGTATCGCATCGGCGGAAGGCCGGTTTACCTGCCTCATTTACTCGTTGGCTTGGGATTGATTGGGTTGATCACGCTTTTGAATTATCGCGGAGTCCGGCTAAGCGCCACTTTTCAAACTTGGGCTTCGTTTGGGACGCTGGCTTTGTTTGTCGTCTTTGTGATCGCTGGAGTCAGCAAAGGTTCGCCGCGCAACTTTCCGCCACTTTTCACCCACGGCGGCTTGGTATCGGTTTTGCTGGTCATGCAAATCGTTCCTTATTTCATGACCGGATACGAGTCGGTGGTAAAAGGCGTGGAAGAAGCCAGTCCGGATTTCCGCGTCGCCACGCTTTGGCGTGCAATCTGGATGGCGATTGTGGTGGGAGTGCTATTTTATGTGACGGTCATCGCCGCCGTAAGCTACGTGGCGCCCTGGCGGCAACTCACGGGCGAGAAGTTCATGACCGCGGTTGCCTTTCAGCACGCGGTCGGTGCGCGCTGGATCGTCAACGTGATTCTGGCTGCAGCGCTTCTGTCGCTGTTCAAAGTTTTCAACGGAAGTTTTGTTGCAGCGAGCCGCCTGCTCTTCGCCATGGGCCGCTTCGGCATGGTCGATGCGCGGGTTTCGCGGATTCATCCGCGAAATCGTACCCCGGACGTGGCTGTGCTCGCGATTGGTCTGACCACGGTTGCCTGCATGCTCTTGGGAGACGCAGTCCTGGTTCCAATCACTGAAGTCGGCTCGGTCGCCTCGGCAATTGGCTGGCTGGGAACTTGTGCAACGTACTATCGCATGAAGCCGGCGGCCGCACAGCGATGGATTGCGATCTCCGGGGTGCTGATAAGCTCTCTCATGATCCTGATGAAAATCGTGCCGGCAGTCCCAGGACACTTCACACGATATGAATGGCTGGCGCTGGCGATCTGGTGCGGAGTCGGGCTGCTATTGCGCAGACAGGCGAGGTTCGCTGGCGAGAAAGTATAAACGGAGGATCGATGAATAGAAACGTCGCAGCGCAGTTTGTCTTCTGTTTGATGCTTGCGCTCTCTCAGTTGGCTTTCGCGCAAAGCTTCGACATCGTGATCACCAACGGTCACGTCATCGATGGCACGGGTTCGCCGTGGTATTCCGGCGACGTTGGCATCCGCGATGGAAAGATCGTTGCGATCGGAAACCTCGTAGCGCAGCCGCGAAAACAGACCATCGACGCTCACGGCAAAGTAGTTGCGCCGGGCTTTATCGACATGCTCGGGCAGTCGGAATTGACCATTCTTGTCGATCCGCGCCTGCCTTCGAAAATCTTTCAGGGAATTACCACCGAAGTTACCGGCGAAGGCACTTCGATAGCTCCGGTTAACGATGCAATCCTGAGGTTTGACCGCGCGATTTATGAGCATTATCGGGTTACTCCCGATTGGCGCACGTTCCACGAGTATTTCGCGAGACTCGAAAAACAAGGCATCGGCATTAATCTCGCCAGCTACGTGGGAGCGACACAGGTGCGGCGGATGGTCCTGGGCGACGACGACAAGCAACCCACTCCTGAACAGTTGGAACAGATGAAAACTCTGGTGCGGGAAGCCATGCGCGATGGCGCGGTCGGGGTCTCGACTTCGCTCGAATATCCTCCGGCTCCTTATGCAAAGACCGATGAGTTGATTGCGCTGGCGAGTGAGGCTTCGAAGTTCGGCGGAATTTACGCCACCCACATGCGGAACGAAAGCGATGCTGTGCTGCCGGCCATCGACGAAGCTTTGCGTATCGGCACTGAAGCGCACATTCCGGTTGAGATTTGGCACATCAAAGTCGCGGGGAAAGAGAATTGGGGACGCATGCCGGAAGTCGTCGGAAAAATCACCGCGGCCCGTGGGCAGGGAATTGACGTTAGCGCGAATACTTATGCCTATACCGCGTGGTCGAACGGTCTTTCCGCATTTATTCCTCCGTGGGCGCACGATGGCGGCGACCGAAAATTAATCGAGCGTTTACAAGACCCGGAGACCCGTGCCCGCATCCGCAAAGACCTGCTAACGCCTTCGAAAGATTGGGACAACGAGTGGCAGGAGATCCCTGGGCCGGAGTCGGTCGAGATTGCAGCGGTGCTCAATCCCAAGCTGCTTCCATTGCAAGGCAAGAACCTGGCCGAGATTGCAAGAATCTGGAATAAAGACCCAATGGATGCGCTGTTCGATTTCCTGATCGAGGACAAAGCCTATACGTTGGTCGTGGTATCTGGCATGTCGGAACCGGATGTTGTTCTCGCGCTGCAGCAGCCCTGGGTCTCAATTGACAACGATTCGCAAGGCACATCGCCCGAGGGAATCCTGGGCGAGGAGCATCCGCATCCCCGCGCCTACGGGACATTTCCGCGCATCCTGCGCAAATATGTTCGGGAAGAACATAAGCTGACGCTGGAGGACGCCATACGAAAATTTTCCGCGCTTCCGGCGCAGCGCTTGCGCTTCACCGATCATGGAGTTCTCAAGGCCGGCATGTGGGCCGATGTGGTGGTTTTCGATCCAAAAACGATTCGTGACCTGGCCACATTCGACCATCCCAATCAATTGTCGCAGGGAATGGACTACGTGCTGGTGAACGGAGTTGCGGTGATTGCAGAAGGCAAAATGACGGGCGCGAAGCCGGGAAAAGTCTTGCGAGGCGCGGGATTTGCGCCGTGATCTACCCGCAATCAGGGTTTAAGAGCAGCCCGGGTTTCTGACGCGTTCACTGGCGAAACTCGCGGCTCGGCCAGCGTTCCGGTGATCGCCAGCCGTGGCGCACCTTCGCGCGTGAGAGTCAGATCCAGGACGTGACCTGCAGTCCCGCCGATCTGATACTGGCCGTCCGGCGTCTCCAGGCGGCTGTTCTTGACGGTAAATTCCTGTTTCTGAAAAAACAGGTCGGTGCTCAGGCGCCGAATCTGCAGCGGCGAAGCGCCTTCCTGAAGCGCAATGTGTGGCAGGAGCCCGTCCCACGCGTCGATGTGGAGTGTGCCTTTCGCAGAGACGAACAGTTCGGCTTCATTCAGTCCGTAGGCGCTGGCCTGATAGGTTGCGTCGGCCGATCCGCTGATCCAATTATCGTGCATGGCCAGGGAAAGCTGGCGCAGAGAAATCCGTTCGAGAGTGCCACTCCCAGTGTATTGCGGGGGCTTGGCGGTAAAGTCCGCCTGCCATTCTCCGCTGTGATGCCCGCCGAGCACGTCGGCCCGCATCTTTGATAGCCGTAGAATGCCACCCTTCAGCTCCGCATCGGCAGAAAACTGCGTGGCCGACAGGGCAGGGAGCACGATGCGATTGGCGGCAATTCTTCCCGTCGCGTTCGCCGTTAGAAAATACGGCGTGCCGGGCGATGACGAGAAAAACTGATACCACGGTTGATGACGTGCAGCCGGATTGAGCAGATTGGCGAGGCGCGCCAGGACAACCTCGTCCGTGTGCAGGTCAAAGTGAATAGGACACTCAGCTCGAACTCCACAAGGACGCGGGATCGTCAGCGAGCCGTGCCAGGTTGCTCCGGCCTGCGCAGTGATGTTCTTTACCACGGCTTCATCAGGGAGCAGTGTGACATCGGCTGAAGTAATCTGCAAAGGAGCGCTCCAGTTTCGCACCTGCGCTCGCACCGACGTGAGTTGGGCAGTGCCCATAGTTCTAGGAGGCGCCAGTCCTGACCAGTCGCCTCCGATTTTCAAATCAACTTTCGCCGACCCCTCCGCCTGCACGGGAAGAGTTGGAACGCCCACCATCCTAGCGGTTTGCAACAGGCTTTGAACCTCGGTTTCACCTTGCAGTTCCAAACTGTAACCGGAGCGGGTAATTCTTCCGCGCACCGTCGCCGGGGCTGATCGGCCCAAGGCGATACGTACAGGTCCGATATCGATATGGGTCTCAGGGCGAGAGATACTCTTCTTGTGGAGACTCGACTCGTCAACCGATGCTAGGCTGAAAGGCACGTTACGCGCGCCGAGAATGTTGTTGGTAGTTCGCGAAGCCAGAAGCAGATCTGAAATCTCGCCGGTGCCCGTCCAGCGTCCTTGTGCTTCGGTAGGCGCGCGCTGGGCGATCAGTTTGGCGTCAATCTGACCGGTTGTCGTTAGATCATCGGGCAAACCGTGCGTGACGTGCCGGACCAGGTTGGCGACCGATTGAATCGGCAATCCGCGCACCGTGACTGCAACGTCATAACTGCGGGCCTCGAAGACGTTGGCGACGTTTCCAGCAATACTGATCGCTCCTTCCGGGCCCGGGGCGTGACAGGCGATGTCAGACAAAGTTCTATCGGATGAGTTGTATTGCCCGCTGCACTGCGCCGCCAGATGAATTCCGCCTCCCACAATGTCGTAGCGATGGAAGTCATCGGCCGAGGCCTCTGCAAGAATGGCAACGTTTGCGGGAGTTCCCGTGAGCGTGGTTAAGATCCTCAGCCCGCCACGCCAACCACCATCGTTGCCGTAAGCGAGTTTGCCGAGTTCGCCAAGCTGCGCCCGTTCCCATGAGACGGTAAATTGAAATGGCGTATCGCGCAGCGCAACCGCCCTCTGCCAGCTTCCGTTGACGTGAATCAGGCCAGTGTCGGTAAGGTTGAAGTCAGTGCGGACGGGCGATGCCTGCAGCCGCGTGCCCCAGCTATTTTCCGAATCCTGCCATAAAGAGAAATCAGCGTCGGTCAAGGCGTACGGTTTCTTTTCCGCGCCGAACTTGAAGTTAATGCGGCCGCGACTGGCCTCGATGTAAGGAAAGCCCAGCCGCTTTTCCGACGGCGCCTTGCTGGTAGGCGCGGCCTGGATTTGCGCGCTGCGCTGCAGAATGCTTTCCAGGTTCCAGTGTCCTTCTGAATTTCTTACGAGATTCAAACTGGGTTCGGTCAGGCTGAGGCGGGCGATCTCCAATTTTCCTCGAAGCAAAGACCGCAGCCGCACGGAGGCCACGACTTCATCCGCGCGCAACATGGGTTCTGCGCCGAAAGCGGGGTCGTCGTGGACCACGAATCTTTCCAGATCAAAGCCTGGCCGCGGAAGCAGACGCACATGTACCGAGCCAACTTCGACTTGGCGTCCGAGGGCCTGGCTGATCGAGCTGACGATCCGGGTCCGCAGTCTATCGGCGCCGGGACGGAAAAGGAACAGCAGCATCAGCAGAACAACGCTGCCGATCAGGATCCCGCGGCTGGAGCGGAGCCATCTCATCGCACCGGTTTGAAGCGTCCTGTTCCACCGCGTTAAATCAAAAAAATGAATGACTACATGCGCCAGGAAACCAAGCCGCTGACCCACTTCTCGCTGCAGATATTGATCGGGAGGGGTTTGGAACGACCAATAGATAAACATGGGCCGCCCAATGACGTTCGGCCTAGGGATGAATCCCCAATAGCGGCTGTCGTAGCTGACATCGCGGTTGTCGCCCATGGCGAAATAGCTGTTGGGTGGAACCACCAGGTCGTCGCCATCCATGTGCTCCTTCATCGCCAGTTGCCACTCCGGAGTCACGTTGTTGAACTCGGCGGGCGCCACCGCTGGGAAGTTGTCCCGGTAAGGGTTCGTGACATCTCCTGAAGTCTGGTGGATCACATACGGCTCATCGAGCTTCTCGCCATTCCGGTAGACCACGCCATCGCGCAGATGAATGCGGTCGCCGGGGATGCCGATGATCCGCTTCACGACGTACAAACCAGGCTCAGCCGGCGACAGGAAAACGACGATATCGTTGTGGTGGATATCGCGGTAAGGCAGCAGCGGCCCAACCCAGCGGGTGTCGGGCGCAAATTGCTCGCGGTTCACGAACACGTGGTCGCCGATCAGCAGGGTGTTCTCCATTGAGCTGGAGGGAATCTCAAACGCCTGCACGATAAACGTAATGATAAAAAGACCGGTCACCAGCACTGCCGCGAGCGACGCAAGGAATTCGACGGTCGTCTCGCGAGGCTTTTCTGGTTCAGAGGTCGGTTTCTTGCTTGCCAAGCTTTTTCTCCTTGGATCGTATTCGCTACTTGACGAGACGGAAAGTGCGGTCGCCAGCGCGTGATCTGAAACAAATGGCTTACCGCGTATGCGAAATGATAAAGCTTATCACCCGGCGCGGAATAAGTCGTGACGTCATCGGAAACGCCCGCCACCGACCAGTAGATCAGAAGGGGCCGTCCAATGATGTTCTCGCGCGGAACGAAGCCCCAGTAGCGGCTGTCGGCGCTGTCATCGCGATTGTCGCCCAGCACAAAATAATTTCCCGCAGGCACGATCAGCTGGCCATCTTCCACCAATTTTTTCATCTGCAGCCACCATTGCGCCTCAACCTGTGGCACAAGATTGCCGCGAGGGAACTCGTCGCGAAACATCTCGTGCACCGGCGAACTGTGGATGGCGTAAGGCTCGTTCAGGAAAACGCCATTTACTTGGACTTGCCGGTTGACCAGCCGCAGATGGTCTCCCGGAACTCCCACCACCCGCTTTACGAAGTGCTGGCCGGGGTGCACGGGATAGTGGAACACAACAATATCGCCCTGGCGCACGGTGCGGTAGGGCAGAATGCGTCCGTCCCAACTGGCGCCGCCATAACTCAACTTGTCCACCAGCAGATAGTCGCCGGTCAGCAGAGTTTTCTCCATGGATTCGGACGGAATCTGAAAAGCCTGTACTACAAAGGTTATGACGAACAGAGCGATTACAATCGTGGCCAACAAAGATTGCAGCGACGACAACCAATCCGTACGCCTTTTCACTACGTCCGTCATGACTCAGAGGAGATGCTGGGCTTTCCGGGGCTGCTCCCCACCGGATTTTCGGCCAGCGCCGTCAAATGTTCCAGCAACTGCCGCGCCGCCTCCTGCTCCGCGTTTTTCTTGGTGGAACCCTCGGCCCGCCCGACCAGGTCCGCGGTCGCAGCGCGGGTGGCACGGTGCAGGCGCGCTTCCACGGTAAACGTCTTGCGATGTTCCGGTCCTTGCTCCTTCACCAGAACGTATAATGGCTGCGGACAGCCTGCGGCTTGCAACCTTTCCTGCAAGGCCGATTTGTAATCGGTCAGCGGCAACATGGTTCCGCTACGCTGCAGGTTCTCCAGTTCCGGCGCGATGATATGTTGCAGCACCACGCGACGAACCGTATCTAGCCCGCCATCCAAATACATCGCGCCCAGCACAGCTTCCAGAGCATCCACCAGCAATGCGGTCTTGTTGCGCCCGCCGCTTTTTTCTTCCCCGCGTCCCAAACGCAGGTATTCGCCGAGTTCCAGTTGCTTGGCAACCCTGATCAAATGCTTTTCGCTGACCAGATGAGCCCGCAGCTTCGACAGTTCGCCTTCCCGAAAATGCGGAAAACGATGAAACAGTTCCTCAGCAGTTAGCAGTCCGAGAACGGCATCTCCGAGGAACTCAAGCTGTTCGTTGTCGCCGACACGCGCTGCGGTGGGCGGCTGCAAAGACTCCAACTCCCGTGCCTGGGAGCTGTGCGTGAGGGCCTGCTGGAGAAGGTCGTGGCGAACAAAATGATAGTCCAGGCTCTGCTCGAGGTCGGAGATGGTACGCAACTTCGTCATTCCTTGTACCAGCGTACGGGCGCGAAGAACCGCGTGCAAAGCGCCTTTTTAGCCTAGAAGCCTCCGCCGGGAGGTTTCGCAGCAGCGGGAGCCGGAGCCGTCCCTGGGTTAGCTCCGCCAGTCAACTGCACTAACCGATCACGCTCCTGCCGCGCCAACTTTCCAGGTACCGTGTTCTCCTGGGTCAACTCGACGGCATGGTTGGCTTCCTTCAGAGCGTCCGGGTATTTGGCTTGCTTATCGAGTGCGAGGGCGAGCCGAAGCACCAGCACCGGATCCACATGGCTGGGATCGGCTGCAATCGCCTTGCGGTAATAATCTTCGGCGTCGGCATATTTCTCGCGATGGTCCGAAACTCCGCCAAGAATCGAGTAGGCCGTGGATCGCACCATCGATTTGAACATCTCAACCTGCTGCATCTGGACTCCAGCAGGAATATCGGTTTCTATGGTTTGCAGCGCACGTTGCGCATCCTTGAAAGCGTCGTCGAGCCGTTGGTCCTTGTCTAAATCAGTGTCGCGGGTGTGCTCGACTTCCACTTCGGCCACATTGACCAAGGCCTCGGGATCATCCGGGTCGATCTTCAGCAGCTTCTGCGCGGCACCCGCCATTTTCTCGCTGGCGTCGCTGTTCTGGTAGCTGCGCATGGCGATGCGATAAAGAATGCTCCTGAGCTCGCTGTCAGGAAACTTGGCGGCGAAGTCGTCTGCAGATTTTTCCATGGCAGCCGGGTCGGCGGAATTTTTCACCGCGGCCTGATATGCGTCGAATTCGGCCTGAGTTTTGGCCTGAGGTGGACGTTTTACGGCCGGAGGCGCTTGCGCCGCTCCTGCCTGTGCGTTGGGCGCGGTTTGCTGGCCCGATGCCGGCTGTTGCTGTGCAACGGTGAAACTTGTGACTGCCAACATCACCAATAGCAAGCCTATGTGCTTCATTCTGTCTCCTTCTGCGATTTGATAACGTCCGCGCAGAGTGTCAATTCTTGGTGTCCTGCGAATGGCTGGGAGGCTCGTAAGGCTGCTGCAGCCCATGTTCGGCAGCCGCTTTGGCCTCGGGCAAAGTGTCGCTCGCGCTCAATGCGGCTCGATACTGGTTTAGGGCCGCCTCGCGGTCTTCCTGCAAATCAAAAATCCTTCCCAGATAAATGTGCGACCAAGCCACGACCGTTGGTTCATGAGCCGCTCCTAAAGCCTGTTCGAAATAGTTCCGCGCGCCTTGCATATCGCGGCTCATAGTTGCCACCTGCGCCAGAATAAAGAGCGCCCGGCCAGGGTCTTCGGTCTTGTTGTCCAAGGCTTGCTGTGCCAGCGCCTTTGCGCCCTGGGCATCGCCCACCGACAAACGCTGTTGAGCTGTAATCAGGAGCTTCCCTTGCGGCGTTTGAGCCGGCCGCAACAACTCAGGATCCGCCTGGCTGGCAAACTGCACCTGGGCTGCACGTCTCTGCTCTTTGCGTAAATCGATCCCATCGATCATCGCGCCATAGTCGTTGCGCAGGCCGATCGGCTGTTTTTCAAACTGGATAAGCGCATCGTAAAAATACTGGGTCAAAATATACCCCTGCGCCATGGAAAGCTGGACGTTGTGCTCGCGCTCTACTTCCGGAGTTTTGCCGGGCCCGGTAATCCTCGCCTCGATGGCGCGGATGAACGATTCGGTCACCAACAGTGACACATCATCCTTGAAGCTTTCGTCCATAGGAGCGTGCTTGACCGAATCGAGCAGCGGTTTCAAGCGGGCAATCGTCCCCGGATATTTCAGGTTCAGCGGATCGAGCAGGTAATGCAGATAAGTATGGCGAATCTGGTTGGTTTTGAGCGCGTTGTCCGCGCCGGGAGAGATCACGACAAAATAATCCGCGCCGTAATTCCTGGCATTGGTTTGCCCTGGAGCGCCCAAAGGATCGATCAGAACGGTGAAACCCCGTCCCAAATATCCCGCTGACGGCAGCTTCAAATAAACTTCGGTATCGAACAAGACCTTGGCCAGAGGTTCGTGATAGCGGGCGGTCAGGGCCGCATAGCCCGGCTGGCTTCGCACCCAGATCGCGTGCAATCCCTCCACGTCATAAAACTTTTGCAGGATTGGCACGATGCCCGCCACGCGTGCGGCATCGGGCGGAAGATCGGCTTCTTTTCCTTTGAATGCCAGTCCGGGCGGAGGCTCGAGAGATAAAGCCAGCGACACATATTGCGAGAGGGTGTGCGACTGATCGGCTTGTATGTGCTCCTGGTAAAACTGGCAGAGCACTTGGGTCTCCTCTTTGGCCTGATCGAAAGCCTGGCTGGCTTTGGCGACTTCCGCACGGATTTGCGCCCGCAGCGGGTCCGAGATTGCCAGTTCCGAATCGTAGCCGCAGGCATTGATCCCGGCCAGCACGGTGAAGAGAGTTTCACTGCTGTCGAGCGATACTTTGGGCGGATTGTCGGCTAAACACACCTGCGCGGCTAGCCCAAGCAGGGCAGCAATCACAGCGCTGCGAATTCTATGACCCAGGAAAACCTCCTCCGGGAGTGGGGTAGACGTGAGGGATACCTTGCCAGTTTAAGAGGTTCTGCGCGGAGGGTCAATCAAGCGATCAGCCTTTGACGCTGATCTTGGAAAACGACACCACCGCCGTGCCCGCCGTCGGCCGTCCCATGAAGGTCGCCGGACGGAACGTGGTGAAGATCAGCATATTCTTCACCTGCGACGGCAGTTCTCGCGGGTTTTCCGGGTTAGAGAGTACACGATAGTCCTGCACCCGGCCGTTGGAATCGACGTAGGCTTCGATGACCAGAGAATCGTCTTTCATGGAATCGACCGTGGTTCCGAAGGCCGATTCTTCCAATTGCGGAGTCGTGCTGAAAGTGAGCGGAACGTCGGCGCTCTTGACGGGCAGCGGCACCGCCAGAAATCCCATTAAAAGTCCAAACATGACGACAGCCGTCGTTAACCCGGCGGTTGCCGGAACCATAAGGGGGTTGAGAAGGTTGCTTGCGCGAATGCGCCAACCCTCGAGCCTCGCGCCGCGCGATTGCGCAGCCTCCCGCGAGATGGCCAGCCGCAGCTTCAGTGCCAGGTCATCCGGAGCCTTTCTGCGTCCGGCGTGCGCCAGCAATTGCTGGGCTCGGCGCAGCGCCGCATAGTCCTGAGCGCAATTCCGGCAGGATTCCAAATGCTTGCCCAAAGCCAGCATCTGTTTTCCCGTCAGGATTCCGTCGAGATAAGGCGACAGCAACGATTTGGCCTGGAAGCATTTCATGATGCAACCTCGAATTCCCGTGTCCGGCACGCAACACGCGAGCAGGGCTTGGTGCTCGTCTCCTCCACTTCCAACAAGCCCAGCTCCGGACCCACCTCGCGCGCGTAAGACTTCAATCTCTGCTTGAGCGCGTTGCGCCCGCGGGTCAACCGCGACTTCACCGTGCCCAGTGAAACTTGCGTGATCTCGGCAATCTCTTCATACGACAATTCTTCCAGATCGCGCAGCACTACCGTGGTTCGAAACGGCTCGGGCACGTGGGCCAGTTCTTGTTCGACCCGCTCCCTTACTTCTTCATGCGCCACCATTTCGAACGGCGACTCGCCATCGTCAACCAAACACTGTTCGAGGGCCGAAGCCGGTGCAGCATCGGCGGTTGAAGGCTCCATCGAAGTCTCGCGCGATTTGTGGCGGAACCACCAGCGCCGCTTGTTGGAGGCCTCGTGCAGGGCGATGCGGTAGATCCAAGTCTTCAGGCTGGATTCGCCGTGAAAGCGGTGAATGCCGCGAAATACTTTGAGAAAAACTTCCTGCGTGGTGTCGGCCGCGTCCGCAGGATCGGTCAGAATGCGATAAACCAGGCTGTAAATCGGCTGGCTGAATTCGTCGATCAGCCAGGCATAAGCCTGTTCGGAACCGGCCTTCAGTTCGGCAACAGTGGCCGACTCTTGAGTGCGGATTCCAATTGCTCCAGCAAGATCACCCAATGCTTTACTCCGGCCACAACAACTCTGGCCTAGCCTCAATTATAGGTTTTTTCCCCTCGCCAGCCCTACAGAAAAACGGTGTGGGCAGTTTGTTTTGTCATCCTGAGCAAGCGTGTTTTGCGCCGCGAAGGCTCTGGATGAGCCGCGCGATGTGTCGCGCCTTTGCGACACAATACTCGCGCGTTCGGCTCGCTTCCATATCAAAACAAACTGCGCCGGGGCAGACAACACCTAACATCCCGCCCTACTTATGTATAGACCCCGAGAACGGTCTGGAAGTTCCGGGTTAAAGAACTATCTTTTCATCGGGATAGAAGAAAGTTCGCGGCTACGGGTTTGCCGGCGGATTCGCAGACTGTGAAGGTTGCTGATTCGTGGGCTGATTTCCGTCGGTTGGCTGTGGCGCCGGCTTGGGCTTCTTCGCCGCCGATTTCTTCTTGGCCGGCGGCTTCGGCACTTCCGTATCGTCGACCACAACCCTTTTGGGTGGCGCGGCTTCCTGAGCAGCCTGCGCCTTTTGCAGTTGGGTGCGCAGATTGGTTATCTCGCCTTCCTTGGCAGTCGCTAGTTTCTCCGTGCGATCGGCAAAAGCGTGCCGCTCGGTCTCCAGCGAGCGCAGATCGTTTTGCAGGGTTCTGATATTCGCTGCGTGTTCCGAAAGCTCCTGCAGATTCGACCACTGAGCTGAAGACGTCATAAAGGGCGTCCAGATTGCGGTAAAGTTCGAAAGTCGTGGCCAGGTCTTCGGGCGAACCTCGCAACCGGCCGGTGATCTCCGGTAGCGCGTCTTTCAAATTGCGCTGAAGCGATTCGACGTCGTTGGCCGTGCTTTGTTTGGTGTTGGCGTCCGTTTTCCACTTTTCGATCCGCAGGCTCGCCAAATTCACTTGCATCGACTGCGCGGATTGCTGTAACTGCAAGAGCAACTGATTTAGCTCGCTGGCAGAGCTGTAAGACACCGCAGGCGGTGCGGAAGCTGCGGGCGAACCTTGCGCTGCCGCAACGCCAGCCAACACAATGCAAGCAGGTAAGAAAGCAAGTCTCATGGCTTCTTCAGGTCAGGATACTCAGTTTTGCCGGGTTCGTAAAACTCAGAGGACGCTGCCATTCCTTGGTAACGTTTGACTATCGATACCACCTGGGCGAGAATTGTGTTGTCCCACCGCAGTGGGCCTGTGGCGCAGTTGGGAGCGCGCTTCCATGGCATGGAAGAGGTCGTCGGTTCGAACCCGACCAGGTTCACCAAATTTTGTCATGCCCGCGGTTTATATCCTTCGAAGTGGAAGCTCAGGCAGATTCTATTCCGCTCCTTCCCCGCATCGTCTGCGCGCCGCTCCCTGTGCAAGGCATCGACCATTGAATCCCTCCCTTTGAGAGAACCCCGAAGTCTCCTGATCAGATCATCGAATTCTGACTGCGAAAGCGCAGGCTCTGTCTGCACTTTGCGCTTCGGATTTCCACCCGCAGCGGCTCGATGCTTGTATCGCTTTTCCTCGGCATGGTTGTTTCATTATAGGCGAACAATTTGCGAATCTCTAGCCTCCCGGCTACAATATTCCCAATGTCGTCCTTCCCTGCCTCGCTCGCTTGGGCCCATCCTCTTGTCAGGGACTGGTTTGTCCGGCGCTTTGGTACGCCCACTGAACCGCAGGAGCAAGGCTGGCCGCACATTCTCGCCGGGCACACGACACTAATCGCGGCGCCGACCGGCTCCGGCAAAACGCTGGCGGCATTTCTCGCTTGCATTGATCGACTGGTCCGCAAAGCTCTTGCGGGCGACCTGCGCGACCGCACGGAAGTGCTCTACATTTCTCCGCTCAAAGCGCTGGGCAACGACATTCAGAAAAACCTTGAAGTCCCGCTCGGCGAAATTCTCCAGATGGCAGGCGAGCGCGGCCTGCTGATGCCGCAAATTCGCACCGCGGTCCGTAGTGGCGACACGCTCATGCACGAGCGGCGGGCAATGCTCAAGAATCCTCCGCATATTCTGGTGACCACGCCCGAGTCGCTCTACATCCTGCTCACTGCCGAGAAGAGCCGCGCGATTCTGCGCGACGTGGAAACGGTCATCGTCGATGAAATTCACGCGGTCGCCGATGACAAGCGCGGCGCGCACCTGTCGTTGTCGCTGGAAAGGCTGGAGGCGCTGAGGAACGGGCACCGCACCTGAGGGGGGGAGGGGGGAAGGTGGGCACTGAATGATAGTGTGGTTCCTCGCATTGGCCTCTCTGCCACGCAAAAACCGATCGAGGAAATCGCCCACTTTCTCGCGGGTCACGGACGCCCCACTCCGGTGATTGTCAGACGTTGGCCACAAGCGCCAGCTGAGCCTTGCGGTCGAAGTTCCTGCCAGCCAGATTGGGCCGATCGCGACTAATGAAATGTGGGAGGAAATTTACGACCGCATCTCCGACCTGGTGCAGCAGAACCGGTCAACTCTGGTGTTCGTCAACACGCGCCGGCTCGCTGAACGCGTGGCGCACCATCTCGCAGAGCGTCTGGGAGAAGACAACGTCGCGGCCCATCACGGCAGCCTCTCGCGAAAGCTGCGGCTGACCGCAGAGAAAAAACTCAAAGAAGGCCAGATCAAAGTGCTGGTCGCCACTGCTTCGCTCGAGCTGGGAATCGATATCGGTAACGTGGATCTAGTGGTGCAGATTAGCTCTCCGCGGGCGATTGCGGTCGCCTTGCAGCGGGTCGGCCGATCCGGACACTGGCGTGGAGCAATCCCCAAAGGACGATTCTTTGCCACGACACGCGACGATCTTTTGGAATGCGCATCTCTGGTACGCGCCATCCGGCAGGGCGACCTCGACCGCATTGCGATTCCAGAGTCGCCCCTAGACATTCTGGCGCAGCAGATTGTGGCGGCGTGTGCGGCGGAACGCACTTCGAATGATGACGCAAGCGACGGTTGGAACGAAGACGAACTTTTCTCGCTCGTCCGGCGTGCCTATCCTTACCGCCATCTTCAGCGCGAAATCTTCGACGCTGTGCTCGAAATGCTCTCTGAAGGAATCGCGGCCCGCCGTGGACGCTACGGCGCCTATCTGCATCGCGATCAGGTGAACCACAAAATCCGTGCGCGGCGCGGCAGCCGATTGGCCGCAATCACTAGCGGCGGTGCAATCCCTGAGACGGCGCTCTTTACCGTGGTTGCGGAACCCGACGGCATTGTTGTCGGCACCGTCGATGAAGACTTCGCAGTGGAGAGCAACGCGGGCGATGTCATGCTGCTGGGAAACACTTCCTGGCGGATTCGGAGGGTGGAAGGCAAATCGGGACGCGTCCTGGTCGAAGATGCGCACGGATCTGCGCCCACCATTCCTTTCTGGCTGGGCGAGGCGCCCGCGCGGACACAAGAGCTGTCGCTCCACATCGCTGATCTTCGCCAAGAAATCAGCACCCGGCTCATAAACATTTTTCCGGTTGGATTCTCGACCGCTCAGCCAGAAGTCGCCGAGACAATCGCGTGGCTCAAAGAAGAATGCGGGCTGGACGACTCCGGCGCCGAGCAGATGATCGAATACATCCTGCAGGGCCGCGCTGTGCTGGGCGACGTGCCCACACAGAAGACGATCATCGCCGAGCGATTCTTCGATGAAGCTGGTGGAATGCAACTTGTCATCCACGCGCCCTTCGGCGGGCGCATCAACAAAGCCTGGGGCCTCGCCCTGCGCAAGCGTTTCTGCCGAAGTTTCAACTTCGAGTTGCAAGCTGCAGCCACCGACAACGGCTTGAACATCGCGCTCGCCGAACAGCACAGTTTTCCTCTGGCGGATGTCTTTCATTTTCTCAACGCGGAAACTGTGCAGCCGATTTTGGAGCAAGCTGCGCTGGCCTCGCCGATCTTTGGCACACGCTGGCGCTGGGACGCGAATCGTTCCCTGGCCCTGCTGCGCTTTCAGAGCGGCAAGAAGGTTCCACCGCAAATTCAGCGCATGAGATCGGACGATCTTTTGGCCTCGGTTTTTCCCGACGTTGCCGCTTGCCAGGAGAATATCACCGGCGACATTCAGATTCCCGATCATCCGCTGGTGAAAGAAGTGATGAAGGACGTGCTTACCGAAGCGATGGATCTTGAAGGCTTGAAGCATCTTCTGCGAGAGATGGAAGAAGGCCGCATTCGTTTGATTGCGGTCGACACGCCGGTGCCGTCGCAGTTTTCGCACGAGATTCTGAATGCGAACCCCTATGCGTACCTCGACGACGCTCCCCTCGAAGAAAGACGCGCGCGGGCAGTCGAGATGCGCAGGGTCTTGCCGGAGTCGGTGCTGGAGGAAGTTGGGAAACTCGATTCGGCAGCGATTGCTCAGGTGCCGCGAAGAAGCCTGGCCCGACGTGCGCGACGCCGACGAATTGCACGATGTGCTACACACGCTGATCGCAGTCCCAACAAATCACTCCACGACTCACGTAGGGGCGGACGCCCTCGTCCGCCCGGCGGAGCGAAGCTCCGCAGCCGCGTTTGAGCCTGCGCTTGCCGGCTGGGACGCTTTCCTTCGAAGGCTGCTTGAGCAGGGGCGCGCCACCACAGCCACACACGATGGCCGACATTACTGGGTCGCTTCCGAGCGGGCCAAGGCATTTTCTGTCGTCTTCCCGGATGCGAACTTCGAACCAATTCGGCCGGAGCTTTCGGGCGAAGTCGCGTCGCGCGATGATGTACTGCTTGCGCTGGTCACCGGTTGGATGTCTCACTTAGGCCCGGTCACTGCCGAACATCTCGGTTCTCTTGTCGGACTCCCAGCCGCGGAGATCGAAAAAGCGCTATTGCGCATGGAAGCCAGCGGCGCGGTGTTAAGAGGAAATTTCGCCGGGCAGCATATACCTGGCCCCGTCGAGCTTCGCGCGACTCGGGCAGGCGAGACGCTCGTCCCTACACAAACGTTGGAGTGGTGCGAGCGGCGGTTGCTGGCCCGTATTCACCGGCTGACCGTCGCGACGTTGCGTAAGCAGATTGAGCCGGTCACGGCCGCCCAGTTCATGCGATGGCTGTTGCGCTGGCAGCACGTGGCGCCGGGAACGCAAGTGCTGGGCGAGCGCGCCACCCTCGAGGTCTTGCGTCAGCTTCAGGGCTTTGAAATTCCCGCCAGCGCATGGGAGCGGCATATTCTGGTGCGACGCATCGCCGATTACGAGCCGGAATGGCTCGACCAGCTTTGCCTTACGGGGGCTGTAGGCTGGGGCCGGCTTTCGCCGCATCCGGCAACACTGGATGATTCCGCGAATGGCCGGCGCCGGGTGATTCCGACCAGCGTCGCGCCAATTACGTTTTTCATTCGCGAAGAAGCCGACTGGATGACTCCGCATCAGTCTGAACCCGACCGCACGACTTCGCGAGGATTGAGTGATGGCGGGAAACAGGTGCTGGAATTCCTGCGGCAGCGCGGTGCGTCGTTCTTCGCTGACATCGTGCGCGGGACGGAGCGGCTCAAAGCAGAAGTCGAAACCGCGCTCTGGGAACTGGTGGCAGCGGGAATCGTAACGGCTGATGGCTTCGATAATCTGCGCTCGCTGATCGATCCCAAGCGCCGCGCCGGACAGGGGCGCGGCCGAACTGCTCGTCCTCGGCACAGTACCGGGCGATGGGCATTGCTGTTCACCGAGCAAGCCGTCGAGCGCAATCGTGCAGTCGAGGCCACTTGCTGGATGCTCTTGAAACGTTATGGAATCGTTTTCCGCGACCTGCTGGCCCGCGAGACCAATCTCCCCAAATGGCGCGAGCTGCAAATCGGTTTTCGCCGGCTTGAGGATCGAGGCGAAATTCGCGGCGGGCGTTTTATCGATGGATTCCTCGGCGAACAGTTCGCCTTGCCGGTCGCTGTCGAGTCGCTGCGGGCGACACGAAAAATGCCGCCGACAGGAGAAACGATTGTGCTCTCGGCGGCCGATCCGCTGAACCTGGTGGGAATTCTGGTGCCCGGCGAGCGGGTTCCGGCAATCTCAGGAAAGACAGTAATGTTTCGTGACGGCGCTGCGGTCCATCCCGATGAAATGCCCTCACCGCTTTCTGCGGCCATGGATTAGCGGAGCTGTGCTCCAGGCGGACGAGGGCGTCCGCCCCTACGTGGGCGGTCAAGGTAGATTCAGCTTCAGCAACGTCGCCGGATCAAGATATATTCCTTGCCAGCGCACCGCCACGTGCAAGTGCGGCCCGGTGGCGCGGCCGGGCCCCGCCGCTGAGCCCGAGCTCCTGTCCGCGATCAACCTGCTCGCCCTCTTTCACCTCGATTTTCGAAAGATGCATGTAGATCGTCATTAATCCCTGACCGTGATCGATCACAACGCAATCGCCTTCGAAAAAAAGCGGGCGCGCAAGGATGACATTGCCGCGGTTGAGAGCGGCCACCGGCGTGCCTGTCGGCACTGCGAAGTCTAGCCCCTGATGAACGCTCTGTGTTTCACCGTTGAACACACGCGCGGTGCCGAATACATCGGAAATCTGCGCTTTCACCGGCGGCAGAAAATCGCCAGCCCACTCGCGCTCTGGCGCAGACTTGGCGAACACCTCATGCTTGAGCGTCTGCTCTTCTTTGATTTCCTGCTGCTGCTCCGGACTGGGCTCGGTGAATTGTTTGGGAACGGTCACCGCGATCTGGCGATACTTGCCCTTGCCCACTGCGACCAACTTTTGCCAAGTCACCGCTTTTCCGTCTGCGGATTCCGCGCTCAAACTCAGCGGAAACTTGCCGGCATGAGTTTCCAAGCTCACCCCCGCGATGCCGAACCAGGTTTTGCTCTTGGGATCGAGTGAGAAGTACACGTCGTGATCGAGCCACTTCGCCGAGAGCGACGTGAACTTGCCCGGCGGTCGGACGCGAAACAGAATGGGCGATCCGTTGACCGGCCGCGCCGGCTCCCACGTAACAGACCAGCCATGCTTCCCTGTTGATGCAGCGAACAAAGGTGCACAAAGGCACGCAAACACCACGATCGCAGTCGCGAAACGTTGCGCGAACTCAGGCCGACGGATCACTCTCCGTAGAGTAGCACCGACTTTTGCGCATCCGGGTTGTGGCAAATTCCCGGTTCAGAATTGGCCCGCAGCACCGGCCTGGAATGTACTCCCGGTATCTTTCGCGTTTTCACGTCTCACGGCAAACTACTTCCCATATGCCACTCCCCCAGAAGCCTTGCCAGTCGTGCGTTTTCGCGGCTCTGCGTTTGAGTTTTGTTGCCTTGGCGCTTTTGTTGCTGAGCATTTCTGCCGCGGCGCAAATCGGCGCTAATCCGTCGAACCTCGCTTTCGGCGATGTGCAAATCGGCACAAAATCCACGTTGCCCGTGGTGCCTGACCAACAATGGCAGCTCCGTCGTCCAAATCACTCGCGGGCGAATTCAGGGCACTGGATTTTCGGTTGACGCGAAATTGCCAATCATTCTCAATCCGGGGCAAAACTTTCCTCTAAATGTCACCTTCGCGCCGCAGGCCGAGAATCCATACTCGGCAACCGTCTCCGGCTCGAATTCCTCCGGACTTCTGGTGAGCGTTCCGTTGACTGGCAACGGGACCCAGTCGGGATATTCCGTTGGTCTCTCCTGGAACCCTAGCCCATCGCCGCCGCAGATTGTGGGCTACAACGTTTATCGGGGAACTCAAACCAACGGGCCTTATACAAAGATCAATTCCATTCTCGATTCCGCGACCGCATACACGGACTACACAGTCCTCGCAGAAGTGACCTACTACTATGTGACCACGTCGGTGGATTCAGCGGGGCAAGAAAGCCCGTACTCGAACCAGACCGAGGCGTATATACCGTAGGCTGGTGCTTAAGGCTCGCGATAAGAAGCTCAGGAGTCCTGCGTGGGGGTACGGCCCTACAGAAGGCTGATGGCTCAAAGCTCAAGTGCTAGAATCGCCCTTCATGCCGAAATCTCTCTCTCCTCAAGCTCGCGCGAAAAAAATCAAGTTGCTGCTTTTCGACGTTGATGGCGTTCTCACCGACGGCAAGCTGTTCATTTTTCCCGCTCCCGCAGGGATCGAACAAACCACACTCGATCATCCTGCGAAGCATGGCGGACAGGGCGGCTTTGGACTCGTCAGCCAGACGCTGATCGAAGCCAAAGGCTTTCACGCGCACGACGGAACGGCAATTTCTCTGGCGCGCCTCGGTGGAATCAAGACTGGGCTGATTACCAAGCGCGTTTCCGAGACGGTTGCATTGCGCGCGCGCGATCTGCGGCTGGAGCACGTTCACCAGGGTATTCAGGACAAGCGGACCGTATTTGAGGAAATTCTTCGCCAGGAGGGAATCGCCGCAAGCGAAGCCGGCTTCGTGGGTGATGATGTGATTGACCTACCGGTGATGCGAGTCTGCGGATTTGCCGTTGCCGTTGCCAACGCCCGGGCGGAAGTGAAGAAAGAGGCGCACTACGTTACCCCTCATGCCGGTGGGGACGGCGCCTTGCGGGACGCTATTGAATTCATTTTAAAGGCGCAAGGCAGGTGGAAGCGCGTGGTCAGCGAGTATGTGTGCGAGAGAAGCCCGAAAGCTCTTGGCGGCTAGCTCTTTGCCTTTAGCTTAAACGCAGACTTTCGTCGGCGGCCTTGAAATCAATCGTTATATACGCGCAGGGTTTTGGCTGAAAGCCAAGGGCCAATAGCTAAGAGCCTAGAAACAAAAAGCTCACCGGTTGTCTGCTTGGGGCGTGCTCGGGTCGACAACCGATGAGCTATTGTTCTCCTTACTCACCCTGTGTTTTCAGGAGTCTTTGTAACATTAAACCCGGCCTCCTATAAAAGTTGCGTAAGGGATTTGTAAAATTGTGTAAATTATTGATGCGCTTGCACAACAACAACTATTCGGGAATGCCCGTGGGTTTGGCAGCCATAAGCTGGGTAAAGCGGTCGTCGGTTCGAAGGTTCTGGAAAGCCGGGTCTTTGTAAACATCGCCGATTTCTTTGTAGCCGTCCTCGATGGCGCGGCGCAGGTACTCCAATGACCGCTCGCGGTCGTTCTGCTGGGCAAAAAGCTTGGCCAATAGATAATCGAAGTGCGCCCGTTCCTCCGGGGTTGTCAGCTGGGCCGCGACTCCCGACCGAGATGTCCGCGCAAAAATGTCCGGATCGAGCTGCACCGCCCGGCCATAAGCTGCCGCGGCTTTGTCCCAATCTTTTTGCGAGTAGAACACCGCGCCCAGGTTGCTGTAATAAGATGCTATGTCGCTCTTCAGCTGAATGGCCTGCTGATATTGCCGGATGGCCTCGCCGAGTTTTTTCTCTTTGTAATAGACGACGCCAAGATTGTTGTAAGCGTCGGCGAACTGGCGGTCCAGCTTGATGGCGCGCTCGAAGCGTCTGCGGCTTTGCTTGAAGCGGTACATCTGCAGTTCAGCGATGCCAGCCTTGTTATAGATGCGCGCGTTTTTGGGATCTTTGGCGAGAGCGGCCTGGTAGTAGTCGATAGCGTCGAAGTAGGACTTTTGGGCGCGAAGTTCATCGCCCTGGGATTCCAGCTCCTCGACCGTCGCGTTTGCGGGAGGGGCACCGGTTCGCGGGCCGGGCGGCGTCACAACTTGCACGATCTCGTTATTCGCTTGCGCCCATAGCGGAACGCCCGCGAAGAGAAGCAACGACAAAATGCTGAGACTGAGACTCCGCATAACGTCACCCCTTGTCGTAACCAAACCTCGCTCGCCCCACCGGCTCGGCAATCTTCACTGCAGTACGCTAATGCGCCGTGTCGCTGTTGTCGGCCGGAGGCGGCGGAGGGTTGGGAGGCTTATCGTCTTTCTTATCGTCCTTAAAGATACCCGCGATTTTGCCAAACAGCCCCTTTTTCTTTTTTTCCTCGGTAGCAGGCGGAGGGCTGGAATTCTGAACTGCCGCCTGAGCACCGTTCGAGCTATTCGGACCAGCTCGGGGCAGGCGGAGGCAGCGCCTTTTCCCCACCTAATCCAAAGATGCGTGAAAACATCCCTTTGATGCCCGTGCCCTGATCGCAAGTCGTGGTCGGCTCGGTTCCCGATGACGAAAGCTGCCGTGTAAGTCTGGGCGCAGGAGGGGGTCGCCAGCAAATTGGTCGCCTTATCCAACTGCACGTCCACTACCCCCGTCGGCTGGACGAACGACTTCATGTCGGAAGTCTCCGGCAGGACAGCCGCTTTCTTCATGAACTCGGCCCAGATGGGCGCGGCAGTCTGCGCTCCGCTGAGGTGCAGATCGCTGTAATCGTCAAATCCAACCCAAACGATACAAAGCAGATTGCTGGTATAGCCTGCGAACCATCCATCGTGGGAGGTGCCAGTCTTGCCGGCGGCGGGGGCTTCGAAGCCGCGTCCACGGACAGCGGAAAAGCCCAAGCCGTTGTTGATTACACCCTCCATCATGTCGGTCATTACAAAGGCCACGCGTGGATCGAGCACCTCCCGCGTGTCCGGCTTGTTGTCGAAAAGCACATCGCCGGTGGCGTTGCGTACTGAATTCACCATGACTGGAGAGACCCGCAGTCCGGAATTGGCGAACACAGTGTAAGCCGCCGCCATTTCGAGCGGAGTTGCATCGTAGGCGCCAAGCGCCATCGCCGGCGTGGGTTTCACGGATGTGATTCCAGCAGCCTTCGCCAGATCGGCAATCTTGTCGTAGCCAACCTCCTGGGCCAGTTCAACCGTGGCATTGTTGAGCGACATTGCCAGTGCATAGCGCGCCGTAACCTGACCGTGATATTCCTCTTTGTAATTGCGCGGCTCGTAGATCTGATCGCCGTAAGCGAAAGTGGTTGGCTGATCTTGAATCGTGGAAATGGGCGTGAACACCGGATTGCCGCCACTCACCGCTGTGTTCATCGCTGTCGCGTAGACGAACGGTTTGAAGATCGATCCCGTCGGCCGCTTCGCGACGGCGTGGTCCAATTGGCTGAAGCCGTAATTCCTTCCTCCAACCAACGCCACCACTTCGCCGGTATGCGGATCCATGGCTACCAGAGCGACCTGCGCTTGCGGCCCTGGCTCGACCGTGGTTTCGTATTTGTTCTTCTCGATTTTCACTTTTTTCGTGCGCCGACGCGTGACTTGTTCATCGATCAGCTTGATTCCGGCTTCCACCGCTTGCGCTGCCGCCTGCTGCAGATCGGGATCAAGCGTGGTGTAGATCCGATAGGACTGCTCATTCAATTCGCGTTCACTGATCCGACTGGTAAGGCTGTCGCGAACCAGGTCGACGAAATAGGGGGCATCGCTCGCCTCCACATTCGGGGGCGCGAGTTTGAGGGGTGAAGCTTTCGCCTTGTCCGCTTCCTCCCGGGAAATAGCGCGAGTTTCGACCATGGAATCGAGCACCAGATTGCGGCGGTCAAGGGCTCGGTCGGGATGCCGATAGGGCGAGAGATAACTCGGCCGCTGAATGATGCCGGCCAGCAACGCCGCTTCCGGCAGAGTAATGTCCTTGAGGTCTTTGTTGAAGTAGGCGCGTGACGCCTCGGCAAATCCGCTGATGGTAAACGACCCACGCTGGCCGAGATCGACCCAGTTGGCATAAAACTCGAAAATCTGCTGCTTGCTGAATTTCTGTTCCAGCTCTTCAGCAATGATCATCTCCGCCAGTTTTCGGCGGATGGTTTTTTCGGGGGTAAGGAAAAAACCGCGGGAGAGCTGCATGGTCAGGGTCGATCCGCCCTGGGCATGGCGTTCGTGCATGACGTTGATCCACGCCGCTTCGATCATGCGCGCAAAATTCACCCCGCTGTGCTGGAAGAAACGGCGGTCTTCGATAGCGAGGACGGCATCGACCATGACTTTCGGAATTTCATCGTACTTCACCAGTTGGCGCTTGGCGCGCTGTTCGACGTCGAAGGCAGTCACCATCTGCGGCTCGAGTTCGTACGCCTCCAGATCGCCATTCTTGCCCTGTATGTTTGAAACCTTACCGAGTTCAAAGCGTACCGTGGCCGGTTCCGGGCTGTGGTAGGACTGGGGCCTGGCTTGATTTCAATTCCACCGCCCACCAGGCGATACGACCCCATGGGAGAGCCGCTGTCTTCCACATAGCCCGCTCGCAGAAGTTGCTCTGCAATCTCGTGAGCGCTGATCTTCTCGCCGACCCGGACGGCATTGGGCCGGGCATAGATCTTCGCCGAGTTGCTGAAAACTGGCGCGCGGAAGCGCGCCTGAATAATGCGGTCGTACTTAACGTAGACGTAGCAGAACCAGCCGCAGAATCCAACCGACAGGACTACGAAGGCGATCAGCGCGATCCGGATTATCGGATCCTGGAGGTATGTTCCCTCGCCCTGCTGGCCTTTCTTTCGTTTCGGGATCTTGAGTTTAATGGCCACTTCGAATTGGCAGTGCGCCCGTGCCCTGGAAAGAATCGCCCACTTTCCAGTGAGATGACGCGGGTTGAGAATCCGTTATCCCAGAGCTTTCGCCGAGCCCTCCAGAGCAAGTTCGGTCAACTTCAAAAGCACAACCGGGAATGCAGTGCCAGGGATCGACTGCTCTTATTCTAAATCACGCAACTTTCACCAACCGGCTAGAAAGGACTCTTGTTTTCAGTGGATGGATCGAAATGCAGGTCCACGGGATAGGCGGGGAAGTCGACGTGAACCACGTAAGGCGCGCGAATGGTCAGCGATCCGGTGCCGGTCGTTCCCCGGCGCGTAACTTTGATCTGCTCCTTGTTGAGCGGAATCTGCAGGTCCTGCGCCTTTTTGTAAATCATGTCCTGAATATCGGATTCAGGCTTGGTGGTGTAGGTCTCCAACGTGGCCTCAGTCTTGACGACGTCCTCAAACTCGTAATTCGCGTAATAAATCGGGATCAGTTGCGAGCCAACGTACACGCATGTGACGATGAAGAAAACCCCGAAAATCAGTTTGAGAGTGCCCATCATGTGCTCCAAACCCGGCAGCACACATCGGGGAGGAGAACATCAATGTGCCGGCCGCGAATTCCTGAAATACTCAGTTATTGCGCCGATGCTAACATCGCGGACTTCGTGAGTCGAGCGATGAACGACCTCAACTATGCCTTCGGTAACCTTTTTGCCCACGGTGACACGAAAGGGTATGCCCACTAGGTCAGCATCTTTGAACTTCACCCCTGGCCTTTCGTCCCTGTCGTCTAGTAACACATCGAAGCCGGCGGCCTCCAGTTGGCGGGCGATGTCTTCGGCGGTGCTTCTCAGCTTCTCGTCGCCTACGTTGGTAGGAGTAATTACAATTTCGAACGGCGCAATCTGCGGCGGCAGCCAGAAGCCGTTTTCATCATTGCTTTGCTCGATGGCCGCGGTGAGAATGCGCTCGATGCCGATGCCGTAGCAGCCCATGATGGGCATGACTTCTTTTCCGTTGCGATCAAGCACCCGCGCTCCCATCGATTCGGTGTACTTGTATCCCAGCTTGAAGATGTGGCCGACTTCGACCGCAGTGTCGATGCGCAGCGGCCCGCCGCAATTCGGGCAGGCTTCGCCCGCGCTCACGGTTCGCAGATCGGCGTAAGCCGTCGGATGAAAATCCTTGCCGGGCGTGAGATTTTTCACGTGGTAACCTTCTTTGTTCGCGCCGGCGATCAGATTCACGCGGCCTTCAAGAGCTTTATCCACCAGCAACAGCGGTTTGGCCACATCGTCCAGGCCTCGTGCCCAATCCACGGCCAGCGGCCCAAGATATCCTGCAGGAGAATGGAAAAGCTGCTTGATCTCTTCCTCTTGCATGGGCCGCGAAGCTTTGCCGCCGATCGCGCCGGAAAATTTCGCTTCGTTCAGTTGATGATCGCCGCGCATGAGCGCCACAACAGCCCGGGTTCGCACCTTGCCGGTCTTGGCCTCTTTTTCTTCCGACATGTAGGCCAGGGTCTTGATCTTGTTCTTCGGCGACACCCCCAGAAATTTCGCGACATCTTCAATCGTCTTCTGGCCCGGCGTGTGAACTTCGAGCGGCTTGCCGTCGCCTTCGGGAGCGAGGTCCTGCACCGAGTCCAGCTTCGACGTAGCTTTTTCCAGGTTTGCGGCGTAGTTGCAGCTTTTACAGCTCACCACCTGATCTTCACCCGCAGGCGTGACCACCATGAATTCCTGTGAGTCGGATCCGCCCATCGCGCCGGAGTCGGCCTCAATCGCCAGATACTTCAGCCCGCAGCGGTCGAAGATTCGGCAATAGGCGTCGTAGTGCTTCTTGTACGAAATGTCGAGCCCGGCGGCATCAATGTCGAACGAGTAAGAATCTTTCATGGTGAACTGGCGCACCCGCAGCAACCCAGCCCGCGGCCGCGGCTCGTCGCGGAACTTGGACTGAATCTGATACCAGATCTGCGGCAGTTGCTTGTAGCTGCGCAGTTCTTTGCGGGCGATCTCGGTCATGACTTCCTCTTCGGTCATGCCGAGGCAGAGCTCGGTGCCCTTGCGGTCTTTCAGGCGAAACAGATTGTCGCCCATCACCGCCCAGCGGCCGCTCGACTTCCCAGAGTTCCCGCGGATGCAGCGCCGGCAAATAAAATTCCTGGCCGATCTTGTCCATTTCCTGGCGGACGATGCCGATGATTTTGTTGAGCGACCGTTGTCCGATAAAAAGATATGAGTAGATGCCGGCGGCAAGCTGGCGAATGTAGCCTGCCCGCACCAGAAACTTGTGGCTGGCGACCTCGGCATCTGCCGGAGCCTCGCGCAGCGTAGGGATAAACAGTTCCGACCAGCGGTGCATAGTTAGGAGTCCTGAGGAGCAGGGAAGTGAGTATTGTAAATGATCGGGAGGGGAGCATCGTTTGATCGCCTCGTGCCGCTGGCATGCTTGGACATTGCAAAGACAGCCACTTAGGGCGAGGAATTGTTTGACAATTCATCATTAACAGGTAATAATGTAATTACATCGTAGAGAGGGCGACCATGGCGACGTACAGGTCAATACAACAAGAAGTGAAAATTACGCACGGCTTTGTTCCAAGAACATGCTGGATTGCCCATGTCCTTGAGCTTTCCGGCAAGAGGTTACGTGTGGCACCTAACCGGCTTGATCCCGATGTCCGGAAGAATCCGTGCCCACCCGAAAAGCAGCCAGCGATCATCAAAGTTTTGCGCAATCTCGAAGAGCAAGGGGGCCAGCACCGCAGGCGTTCCCTATGACAGTCGCGAGCGCTAGACCGACGATCAAATTGGCCGACGAGGTTTGGGCTGCGACACTCATGCTTCATCAGCGGCACCCGGAATGCGTGGACTTTTCGATCGAAGAGATAGTGGAATTCGCGCGGTCTGCGAAAGAGCTCAGGCAATTGGGCCCGGTGCGACCCGGGTTCTATGTGCATGTGGTGCAGCATTGCGTCGCCAATCGTCCTCCAAATCCAGGCCGCTACAGGATGCTCTTCGAAACCGGGGCCGGGCGCCGTCGTCTCTTCCGTCCTGGTGACCCCTATCATCTTGGACGAGAGGGAGGCAAGGTTTCACCTGAACCGGAGGACCTGCCAGAGAATTGGTTCAGAGGGCTACTCGCGTGGTATCGCGGTTGGTGTGCCGAAGCCGCTGAGCGAGCTGTCGAAAACGACCCGCTGCTTGCCCTCTATGGTTCGGGAAAGTACCTTTGGGCCGACGAGCCTGCGGACGAGTACGTACGTCGCTTACGTGAGGGCTGGGAATGAGCCGAATCTTTTGGGACTCGAATCTGTTCATTTATTTCTTGGAAGGCAACAACGAACTCTCGCGGGCCACCAAACGTCTCCGCCGGAGCATGCTGGCTAGAGGCGATCAACTGCTCACCTCCACCCTGACGCTGGGCGAAATTCTTGTGAAGACACTTGAAGGCGGCGATGCTGTGCGCTGTCGGGCGTACGAGGATGCGATCGCAAGCGCGGCGCTGCTCCTTCCATTTGACCTCGATGCAGCAAAGAAATACGCTTCGATTCGACGCGACCGCTCAGTGCGGGCCCCTGACGCCATTCAGCTCGCCTGCGCTGCGACTGCGAATGTCGACCTCTTCGTTACCAATGATCAGCGTTTGCAAGGCAAGCGCGTGGAGGGGATCCAGTTCATTGTGCCGCTGGAACGCGTGCCTATCTGAAAGCGCCATCACCCCGCCAACTGCTTCAAAATCTCTTTCCCCAGCTTCTGCGTCTCGCCGAAAAATTTCTGATATTCAACAAACAGCCGATTTAGTTCCAGCGACTTGTCTGCGGACAACCGCTTGCGCAAAATCATGTCACGAACGTGGACTGGGTTGGGCAGGATTGCTTCTTCTGTCAGTTCTTCCAATGCGATGTTCGGATCGTAGTGATACATAGGATTGATTCATTGAGAGATTGATTCATTGAGTCATTCTTTATTGTACTTGGCAGTGTGCAGCGATGCAGCGCAGATCGCCAGCAGTTCGTTGGCCTCTTTCAGCAGAAGGGCCAGCTTTTCGGCGCGCACGAGGCCGGTATCGGCCAGCATCTCGATCCAGAATACGGTCTCGTCAGCTTCTTCCACGACAATTCCCATTTTCGAAACAAACTCTGCCTTTGACCGTGCGCGGCAAACCGCCCGATAATTCGCCGCCACCGCAGTCCCAGATCGCAATAGCTGCTTAGCGACAACGTCCGCCTCTCGGGAACGAGGCAACGAACGCGAAACTGCCACGATCCGGATCGCAAACTGCTTCGTGCGATCTTTCAACGCTTCGGCTTTCTCCAGCGCATTCACAGCAAATTCTCAAATCTTTCAATGACTCAATCACTCAATGATTCAATTCCTACATCATCTCCGTTCCCCACAAGTCATGCAGGTGAACGATTCCTTCCAACTTGCCATTGCGATCGATCACGGCAAGAGAGGTAATCTTCTTCTCTTCCATGAGCGCCAGCGCTGTCGCGGCAAATTCCTGCGCGCTGATCGTCTTGGGATTTCTGGTCATGCACTCGCCTGCGGTAAGGTCGAGCACGTCTTTTCCACGCTTTTCGAGCAGTCGCCGCAAATCGCCGTCGCTGATGACGCCGACCAATTTTTCTTTTTCGACAACCGTCGTTACTCCCAATTTTTTCCGAGACATTTCATAGATCACGTCCGGCATTCTCGTGTCGGGCGAGACTCGAGGCACGGCGTCAGCCGTGTGCATCAGCGACTCGACTCTCGCCAGCTTTTTGCCGAGCCTCCCGCCGGGATGCAAATTGGCAAAATCTTCTTCCTTGAATCCGCGTTTCTCCGCCAGAGCCATCGCCAGCGCATCGCCCAGAGCGAGCATTGTGGTGGTGGAGGCGGTCGGTGCCAGCCCGAGCGAGCAGGCTTCCTTGGCAACGGAACAGTCGAGCGCAACATCGGCCGCGCTCGCCAGAGTCGAAGCCGGTGTGGTGCGGGCGCCCCCGCCCGCGATTTCATCGCACGTCATCGCGATCAGCGGCACCTGCAGCCGTTTCAGGGTCGCCAGCAGGCGCAGGATCTCTTCGGTTTCGCCGCTCGCCGAGAGCGCAAGTACGACATCCCCCCGCACCACCATGCCAAGGTCCCCGTGCACCGCTTCGACCGGATGCATGAACATCGCTGGCGTTCCCGTTGAACTCAGAGTTGCAGCAATCTTGCGCGCGATAATCCCGCTCTTTCCCATGCCGGTCACGACCACCCGTCCGTTGCAACCGAAAATCAGCTTCACCGCTTGGTCGAACGCTGCCGCCATTCGAACCGGCAATGCGATCGGCAAGCGCCCGCAATGCCTCGGCTTCGACCCGCACCACGCTTTCGCCAATATGTTTCATGAGAAGAGGAAATCTTAGCAGCCCGAAGCGGAGTGCTCATCAATCGAATCTCAGAAATGTTCTTCGACGCGCACGGGCAACTCCGGCTTGCGTCCGAGCGCGGCAAGGCTCCTGGCCTGAATCGCACAGTCGCCACGGGCCGGCTTCCCAGTTGTCGCGGCGCTTCTCCGGATGCATCCACGGCGGCAAGGTAATCAACAAATTGAGCGCCATCGCCGCTACATAAGGTTCGTAGAGTGAGCGCAGGTGCGCGAGCTTTTCCTCGAATTCCGGCCCTTCCTTCAGAGTGATGCCGCGGCCTGAAAGATACTGCCGCAGGCGCGCCCTCTCCTCCGGCGGAAGTCTGTCAGGAAATTGCGGATCGTAGCTTGCCTTGACGACTTGTGCCAGATCGACCACCGCATGGCGGGCCATTGCGAAGGTGACTTTGGCTTGCGCGGTGCGCGTGTCATCCATTCCGGCGATGATGATGGCGGTTGCGTCGAGCATTGCGGTGAGCGCGCCCAACCACGATTGATTGCTGTGCTGGGAGCGGAAAAAGCTGAGCGCGGGATACGAAATGTGGCTCTCAAGAACTTCTCCCGACCATCGCTCCCACTCGCGCAACGCCTGGTCGAGCATGGCTTGTTGCGGAACACGGCCGAAACGCGCCAGCAGCTCCGCCGCGGTTGGCGGCGAGCCGGCGCGCGCATCAAGCAGGGAAATCCCCACTTCGCGCCGCGAGAATGCCGAATAAATCGTCGGCAAGTAACCGATCACCGTGCCCAGAAACCCAAAGCCCATGCCGGCTTCAAGTACGGCGAGAGCGCGGGCGATCGCGGACGTAGGAATGATGTCGCCATAGCCCAGCGTGAAAAAAGTCTCGCCGCTGTGATAAATCAGGCGCCCGTAAGTGATCGGCTCATTGTTCAGTTGCACATGTTCGCCGGCGCCGTATTGCAGGAGGGAGAAGCCGAAGATCAATCCCGCCGCCCAGAGCGCGAGCAGAAAAATCAACGACAGCGGCCCAAAGTAGCCGAGAACGTTCTCGCGGCGGCTCGCAGACTTGATGTGCCGGGTGACCCAGCGCCAGCGGCGTCCAACTTCGCCGGTAAAACCAATTCGAAATGCGGAAATGCCGCTGCACCCGCCGCGGTAGCACGACCGTCTCAAAGGCGTCGAGCACGACCGTGAGGATAACGAAAAGCCCGGCGATGGTGGTGACAATATGCATACGCGCACGACGAAAATTCTTAGATGAGGAGGGATGGTAGCAGATTCATGGTATGGAGCGCTTTTCCCAAAGATGGACCCATGTGATTAATTGCGTCCCAATTGTGACGGAAATCACTGGTAAGAGACGCCTCGCCAGTTAGCGTTACCCGTTGGGTGGGTCTCAGCCGGCTTGGTGAATCGCAGTCGCGGAGCGACGAGCCAGCTTAGCCCAGCGCGGTAGCGCTGGGTGCGAAGGAAAGACAGATCCCAGTCCCGGAGGGACGGCTAATGTCGCACTCATATTCGAGTAACCGCATTCATCTCATCTTCAGCACGAAAAACCGCGAGAAGCGCCTAACCGAATCTCTCCGGGAAAAACTCTGGCCATACATGGCCGGCATCGCTCGCAATCACGGTTTCGAAGCGATCAAAATCGGCGGTGTCGCAAACCACGTTCATTCGCTTCTTTTGATCCCTCCAACGATCTCGTTATCCAAGGCCATCCAGACGTTCAAAGCCTGCTCTTCAAAATGGCTCAACGAAACAGATTCGACCGGCAAGGATTTTGCCTGGCAGGAAGGATATGGCGCTTTCAGCGTGAGCGCGTCGCATACAGACAATGTGATCGCATATATCGCGAATCGAGCGATCCATCACGCGAAGCAAAGTTATGAAGAAGAGTTTATCGAGTTGCTAAGCCGTCACGGCATTGCGTACGACCTGGTTTACGTTTTCGGTTAGTGGGTCGTCCCCTCCGGGACTTGAAAAGTTGCCCTACGGGGACCCAGCGCTGCCGCGCTGGGCTAAGCTAGTTCGTCCCTGCGGGACTTTCTCTGCCTGGCGCAGCCTTAAGGTTCTGTAACTGCCTGGTGTCGGCCTGCGACAGGTGGGGCTCTCCACTTACGGCGTCGCGTGCGCCGCTTCCACCGCCTGCTGCACCGCCAGCACTTCTTTCAGCAACCCCCGCAGATTGGTCGATGGCAGGGCATTGGCGCCGTCAGACTTGGCTTCTTTGGGATTGTCGTGAACCTCGAGAAAAAGTCCGTCCACTCCCGCGGCGACCGCGGCGCGAGCCAGCACCGGAATAAATTCGGGCTGACCGCCGCTGGCGGTTGGCGTGTCTTCATCGCCATGGGTGGCGGAGGGAAGTTGTACGGAATGCGTGGCGTCAAACACTACCGGGGAAAACTTCCGCATGATTGCCAACGATCGCATATCGACAATGAGATTGTTGTAGCCAAAACTCGACCCGCGCTCGGTGAGAAAGACCCGGTCATTACCGGCGGTGCGGCACTTCTCGACTGCGTGTTTCATGTCCCAGGGCGAGACGAACTGGCCTTTTTTTATATTCACCGCGCGCTCGCTCATGGCTGCGGCGACGATCAGGTCGGTTTGTCGGCATAGAAACGCAGGAATCTGCAACACGTCTGCAACCTCTGCGACTTTGGGCACGTCAGAAGTTTGATGCACGTCCGTGAGCACCGGCACGTGCACCTCGTCCTTCACTTTTTTCAGGATGCGCAAGCCCTCCGTCAGGCCCGGCCCGCGAAAACTGCGGATCGAAGTGCGGTTCGCCTTATCGTAAGAGGCCTTGAAGATGAAGGGAATATTCAGCGAGCGAGTGACCCCTTTGATCACTTCCGCCATGAAGAGAGCGTGTTCTTCGCTCTCAATCACACAAGGCCCAGCGATAAGAAACAAGTTGCCGGAGCCAACGCGAACGCCTTCGACTTGGAAAGAGACAGTCAAACATTCACCACGGAGACACAGAGAAAATCATACACTCTGTTAGGCTTCTGCCCTCCGTAGTCGCGACTTAACGTCTTCCCACTTTTTCCGGACGGTGAAACATTTCAACTTCTGCCGCCACTTTGTCCGTCCGGCGCTTTAACCCATTCTCATAAGATGCGCCAATGAACGACTTAAACAGAGGATGCGGCTCGAGCGGCTTGGACTTGAACTCTGGGTGGAATTGGCATCCGATGAAGTGCGGATGGTCGGAAAGTTCGATCATCTCAACGTAAGTTCCATCGGGGGTCGATCCCGAGATTCGCAGCCCGCCTGCTGTCAGCGTGCTTTCATACTCACGATTGAATTCGTAACGGTGGCGGTGGCGTTCGCTGATCTCGGCCTGTCCATAAACCTTGTGGGCCAGCGTCCCCGGTTCGATCTTGCACGGCCACGCGCCAAGCCGCATCGTGCCGCCGAGCTCTTCCACGCCACGCAATTCGCGCAGCTTGTAGATTACGCGGTGCGGGGTCGCAGGATCGAACTCGCTCGAATTTGCTTCCGCCAGTCCGCACACGTTGCGCGCGAATTCAATGCAAGCTGTCTGCATTCCCAGGCAAATTCCAAAATAAGGCACTTTGTTTTCGCGGGCATGGCGAATGGCTTTCAACATTCCTTCAATACCGCGCTTGCCAAAGCCGCCGGGAACCAGGATGCCGTCGTAATCTGCCAGTTGCTCTTCGCAGGCGCGGTCGCCCGCTTCCAGACCTTCTGCCTCGATCCAGTTCAAATCGAGTTTCAGATTATGCGCCAGCGCGCCGTGAACCAGAGCCTCTTTGAGCGACTTGTAGGAATCCTCATATTCGACATACTTGCCGACGATGCCGATCATGACCGTGGCCTTGGGGTTATAAACGCGGTGAACAATGTCTTCCCACTTGCTGAGATCGCTGGTCGTTGTCTCCAGACGGAGGTAACGCATCGCTAAGGTATCCACGCCCTCATGCGAAAACACCAACGGAACTTCGTAAATGGAAGCGACATCTTTCGCCGTGATAACAGCCTCTTCTTCTACGTTGCAGAAGAGCGCAATCTTCGACTTGATGTCTTTTGAAAGGAAGCGGTCGGTGCGGCAAAGCAGAATGTCGGGCTGAATTCCGATGCTCAGGAGTTCCTTGACCGAGTGCTGGGTCGGCTTGGTCTTGAGTTCCTGTGCCGCGGCAATGAAGGGAACGAGGGTCACGTGCACGAACAGGGTGTGCTCGCGGCCGAGTTCCTGGCGCATCTGGCGGATGGCTTCCATGAAGGGCAGCGACTCGATATCGCCGACCGTGCCGCCAATTTCGACGATCGCCACATCCACGTCCTGCGCCACCTTCTTCATCGCCGACTTAATTTCGTTGGTGACATGGGGAATTACCTGGACGGTCTTGCCCAGGTAGTCGCCGCGCCGCTCCTTGGCGATGATCTGCTCGTAGATGCGGCCGGTGGTCCAGTTGTTGTCGCGGGAGAGCTTGGCATGCGTGAAGCGTTCATAATGGCCGAGGTCAAGGCCGTCTCTGCGCCATCGTCGGTCACGAAGACTTCGCCGTGCTGAAACGGCGACATGGTCCCCGGATCGACATTGAGGTATGGATCGAACTTCATCAAGTTGACTTTGAGGCCACGGCTTTCGAGCAGGCAGCCCAGAGACGCTGCCGCCAGACCCTTGCCCAAAGATGACACCACGCCACCTGTCACGAAAATGTACTTCGCCGACATCGCTTCCTCGCCCTAGATTGTCTTTGGAATTTTGTGCAGGATGGGTGCACGACCAATTATGCCAGAAAGGGCTGTGGAAAGAAATGGCTGTCAGAAAAATGCAAATGGATCGGAAATACAACCCGGCGAGACTGGGTTCTTTGGTAAAAGGCATCGGCCGACGAGTATCATGGGGTGAGTGAACCGCACATCTTCACCTTCGATAAAGAGCCTGCAAAGCATTAGAGAACGCATCAAAAATGCTCAGGGGCTTGTTCGATCTCGCGTGCCCGCTGGCGTTTCACTCGCAGAAGAACTAATTGCCGACCGTCGCGCAGAAGCTCGAAAAGAAATGGGCATACCCAACCCCAGGCGCGTTCGTTCAACCGGCGGGAGGGGTTAGATTGCCTGCGCGCGCGCGCCAGTTAGGCCGTCTTTTCTTCATAGCTGTTGCGTTGCTCGCTTGTGTACCCCCCGCCTTCGCCCAGCAAGCCAAGCGTCTGATTCTCAAAGACGGTTCCTACCAGCTCGTGAGCCAGTATGAAATCAAGGGCGACCGTGTCCGCTACCTGAGCGCCGAGCGCAACGAATGGGAAGAAGTGCCGGATTCCATGGTCGATTGGGAAGCGACCTCAAAATTTGAAAAAGACCGCGCCGCCGGTGTGCCTCCGCCCGAAGCCGTTGAACTGGACCGCGAAATGGCGGCCGAACGCCAGGCTGAGGAGGCCAAAACTCCCGAGGTTGCGCCGCGGCTGCACCTGCCGGAAGATGGCGGCGTACTGTTGCTCGATACTTTTCAAGGCCACCCGCAGCTGATCGAAATGCAGCAGAACAGCAGCGAAGTCAACCGCAACCGACGGAACAACATGATTCGCGCTATGGCGATCCCCATCCTGGTCAGCAGCGCAAAGCAGACCATCGAACTAGATGGGGCCCACGCCGCGCTGCAAGCCCACGCGACGCTGCCCGCCATCTATATCAGCTTGAATCCATCTGCGGATACATCCGCCGGGCCAGTGCGCCCGGAGCAACCTCAGCAACCAGAGCAGCCCTGGGGCCGGCTTTCACATCGTTCGCGCGCAGGTGAAAAAAGACAAGCGAATCGTGGGTGTAATTAAGATCAGCCCGCTTGGCAGATCGAGCCAGCAGCAAGATCTGGTGCCGACCACCAGCCAGGAGTTGACCGGCAATTGGGTCAAGGTCACACCGACGGCTCCGCTCGAGCCAGGAGAATATGCAGTGGTGGAACTGTTAGGCCATCAGGGAATGAATATGTTCCTCTGGGATTTCGGCATTAATCCATCGGCGCCGGCAAGTGCTGGATCGCTCGCGCCCCAACCCTCGCCGCCCAACCACTCGAACTAGGGATGCGACTGGAGGTTCAGCTTCCCAGCTTCTTGTTGAATCCTCTCCCATGCCCGTTTTACATGGCGTTCCTGTGTGTTGGTTTGGCCGACGCACAGGCGCAGCGTCAACTTGCCATTGAGTTTGGTGTGCGTAAGATAAAGACCGCCGCTGCGGTTCAGGCCGGTCCATTAACGTTTGATTGGCTTCATCTCCGCTTTGTGGCGGAAGCAAACTAGATTTAGCGGCACCGGCGCGGCGATTTCAAAACGACTGTCGTTCTTGCACCCAACTTGCGAACTCCTGGGCCAGGGCGACGTGCTGACGAACATGGTGCTGCAAGCCTTCGACCCCGTAGTGACGGATCACGAACCACAATTTCAGTGCGCGGAAGCGCCGTCCCAGCGGAATCTGCCAATCGCGATAATCGAAGACCGCTCCGGATTCCGTCGCTTTGTTTTTCAGATATTCCGGCAGCACGCTTAGCGTCTGGATCAGGGCCTTGCGGTCGGCCACATAAAAGCAATCGCAATCGAAGTTGGTAAACATCCACTTGTGCGGGTTGAAAGCGTAACTGTCGGCCAGCTCCACGCCATTCTGAATGCGGCGAAATTCAGGGCAAACCGCCGCCGTTCCGGACATGGCTGCATCCACATGCAACCAGAGGTTCTGCTCACGGCAGATTCGCCCGATCTCCGGCACCGGGTCGATCGCATTGGAGGATGTAGTGCCGACGGTTGCGCAGACGAAGCACGGTGTCAGCCCGGCACGGCGGTCCTGCGCGATCAGCCGCGCGAGAGCATTCGGCCGCATCGCGAAATTTTCGTCGACAGCGAATCGAGTCGCAGATTCTCGCGGCCAAATCCGGCGACGCTGCACATCTTTTTCAATCGACGAATGCGCCTGGTTCGACGTGTAAGCCACCAGCTTGCCGTCGCAACCTCGCCGGTTGCTGGAGAAGTTCGTTGCGCGCTCGCGTGCGGCGAGCAGCGCGCAAAGAGATGCGCTCGAAGCGGTGTCTTGAATGACGCCTCCGCCGCTGCTGGTCGAAAGAAATTTCTGCGGCAGGCCGAGCATCTCCACCAGCCAGTCGAGAACGTGGGTTTCAACTTCGGTGCAAGCCGGGCTGGTGGCCCAAAGCATGCCTTGCACGTCCAGTCCCGAAGAGAGCAGATCGCCAAGAATCGAGGGCCCGGATGCGTTCGACGGAAAGTAAGCGTAGAAATTCGGCGACTGCCAGTGCGTAATGCCGGGGAGAATGAGCTTTTCGATGTCCGCGAGCATGGCGTCGAATGGCTCGCCCTGCGACGGAGGCATGAGCCGGCAAAGATGCGCGAATCTGTCCCGGCGCAACTTGTGACAGAACGGGGAAAGATTCGATGCGCTCGTAATAGTCTGGCAATCCAGTCGACTACCGCGTGACCGTGCCGGCGGAATTCCTCCGGCGTCATGTGAAATGATTTTTCGTCAGGCATGGTGCGCGCTCCGTACGGTTATTAGAGCAGATGGATGGCGTCTGGGCGGGTTTCTGTGTGGCGCGGGCGCCCTCGCCCGCGTGCCGGTGTGAGGACGAAGCAGTCCTCTCCTACGCAAGCGTAAATTATCCCAGCCGTCCATAGAACATGCGCGTGTCGTACTTCATCACAACTCTGCGCTGCTGCCGATGGCGCTCGAAAATCTCTCGGAGATCGCGCAGCATGGGCTGATAATTCGCGGCCTCCGGGCCCGGAACGTACGACGACGATAAGAGTCGTCCCTCCAGCCCGGCGTAATCGCATTCCTGATCGTTTTCAAAGCTCCGTGTCTCGAAATCTGACGGCTTGAAAAAGTCCGCGATTTCATCCGTCGTGCGTTCATGGCGGACTTCCTGGTAATCCGTCCCATATTTCAGCAGTAATTGCTCGTAGTCTCGCAAAAACGGTGTCGAACTTGTTTGCCGTTCGTTCCAGACGAGCACTGTCCATCCGCCCGGCTTGAGGATCCGCATAAACTCACGGCGAGCTTTTTCGCGATCAAACCAATGCGCAGCCTGCGCCGCCGTCACGAAGTGTACGCTGGCATCGGCGAGCGTCGTGACCTCAGCGGCCCCTGCAACACTGGTAAATTCCGAATAGCCCGCCAGAAATTCCTCGCCTGCCTGGCGCATTGCAGCATTCGGTTCGAGGCCGAAGACGCGATTGCCATTCTCCAGCAGAAGCCGCGTGAAGATTCCAGTTCCCGAGGCAATGTCGGCGATGATGGAGTCGGCCGTTAGTCCGCACTCGCGTGTGAGCAGTTCGATGACTTCTTTCGGATATCCGGGCCGGTAGCGAACGTAGTGGTCCACCCGCGAAGAGAAGCGTTGGGTAGCATCTTTGACAGCCATCCCAATAGTCTACCTCTGACCCCGCGCGAGGCGCAGACTGCTCGCTTGCGTTACCATTAATTTCTTTATGACCCACAAGCCGGCCGGCGCAGGAGCTCGATGAAAGTTCATTCCGCCTTAGTCCTCACACTTTTCCTATTCACAATGGTCGCAACCGAGCGCGGCGAAATCGGCGGCACACCTGGTCACGAAACTTCGGCGATCTTCGGATTCCGCGACTCAGCCGCTGAATCTGCGATCGAAGCGCGCTTTCTCGCCGTTCCCGACCCGAAACTCGCCGAGCAGCATCTGCGCACTTTAACCCAGGCGCCGCATGTTGCCGGAACTCCTGAGGACAAAGCCACGGCGGATTATGTCGCAGGAAAGTTCCGAGCCGCAGGGTTGGACACGGAGATTGTTGAGTACCGCGTGTGGTTCAATTACCCCTCGGAAATCAGCGTGGATGTGACCGCGCCGTCCGGCGTTCACATGCACGGTCCGTCGCGCGAGCATGTCGAGTCGGATCCGCTGGCGGACGATCCGCGAGTGATAACTCCATTTACTTCCATGTCGCCGTCCGGCGATGTGGAGGCGGAAGTCGTTTACGCGAACTACGGCACCTTGGAAGACTTCGACAAGTTGAAGCAGTTGAAAATCGACATCGCGGGCAAGATTGTCATCGCCCGTTACGGGCAGAATTTTCGCGGCGTCAAAGCGCGAATCGCCCAGGAACGCGGGGCCGCTGGGCTGATTCTTTACTCCGATCCAGCGGACGATGGCTGGCGGCGCGGCGACAAATATCCCGAGGGGCCGTGGCGTCCCGCGACCGGAGTGCAGCGTGGCTCGATCGGGTACATGTTCGAATTTCCCGGAGATCCCACCACGCCGGGAATCGCCTCCGTCCCGTCGCTGCCGGATAAAGACCGCACTCCGCCGGAGCTATCGGCCCAAGTGCCGAAAATTCCAACTACGCCGTTGTCGTATGCCGACGCGTGGCCAATCCTTGAACATCTCGCAGGCGCAGATTCGCCGCGCGAGTGGCAAGGCGCGCTGCCGTTCACTTATCACGTGGTCCCGGTTCGGTGAAGGTCAAGCTGCACCTCAAGCAGGACTATCAATACCGCACGATTTGGGACGTTGTCGGCCGCGTTCGCGGAAGTGACTATCCAGATCAGTGGGTGGTCGCCGGCAATCATCGCGACGCGTGGGTGTACGGCGCCGTCGATCCCAACAGCGGTACGACTGCGATGCTCGAAGCCGTGCACGGCGTCGGCGAGCTGCTGAAATCTGGATGGAAGCCCAGGCGGACCATCGTCTTTGCCAGTTGGGACGGCGAAGAAGAAGGAATTATGGGTTCGACCGAGTGGGGAGAACAGCATGAAAGCGAGTTAGCCAACTCCGTCGCCTATTTCAATACCGATACCGCAGTTTCAGGAGAAAAATTTGGCGCGTCTGCCGCGCCGTGTCTGAAGCAGTTTCTACGCGATCTTACTAAGGCGGTGCCCAGCCCCAAAGGCGGCACCGTCTATGAAAACTGGTTGCGGGCGAATCAGCCGGGTGCCGAGTCGGAGCGAGGGCCAACCGAAGCGGTAGGCGCAAACCGCCGTTTGCCGACTGCGCAAGTCCGCGCCGATGCGCCGGTCGGCGATTTGGGCAGCGGTTCCGATTACACGGTCTTCCTTCAGCACCTCGGTGTTCCGTCCAGCGACATTGCCAGTTCCGGCCCCTACGGTGTTTATCACTCGGCCTTCGACAACTTCAACTGGTTTAAACGTTTTGCCGATCCCAATTTTGTTTATGAGCAGGAGATGGCGCGGGTGTTCGGTCTGGAAGTTCTGCGCATGGCCGACGCCGATATTCTTCCTTACGACTACGAAGAGTACGGAAAAGAAGTAGTGGCTTACGTTGAAACTGCAAAGAAGAAAGCTGAAACCAACTTTGGCCACGGCGCGGTAAATTTCTCCGAGGCGGCCGAGGCAGCGAACCGCTTTGAGCAGGCGGCGGCGAAAATCCTGAAGCGCCAGATGAATCCGCCGCGCGACGCTGCAAAACTCAATGACGCTCTGCGCCAGACGGAACGCGCGTTTCTATTGCCCGGCGGCCTTCCCAACCGGCCGTGGTTTCGCCACGCGATTTATGCGCCGGGAAAGTACACGGGCTATGCGCCTGCCGTGATTCCGGGAGTGAACGAGGCGATTGACGCTCGCGAACTCGACCAGGTCCGCCAACAGCTTGCTGCGCTGACGGCGGCATTGAACAAGGCCGCCTCCGTGCTTGAGAGCGGAAGGTAGTCCGCGGGGCGTGATGCTGGTAAGCTGTTTTCACCACCGATGGCCGCGCCCGTATTTCCAACTTTTCTCCAGAACCTGCCGACGGCGGCGATCGAAACCTTTCTGGCGCTGTTTCCGATCGTCAATCCCTTCGGCGCCGTGCCACTGTTCTTTTCTTTGACGACGGACTTTGCTCCCGCCGAGCGAAAGATGACTGCGCTGAAGACAGCCCTGTACGTGATCGCCATTCTGGTGGTCTTTTTGTTTTTCGGGCGCTTTGTTCTGGTCTTCTTCGGAATTTCACTGCCGGTCTTGCGGATTGCCGGTGGATTGATCGTGGCCAACTCGGCTTGGAGCATGGTCACCGGCAACGACCGCATGACCTCGGCAGAAAGCCTTGAAGCCAGCCGCAAAGAAGACATTTCTCTGACCCCGATGGCGATGCCCATGTTGTCCGGTCCCGGTTCTATCGGTGTCGTAATGGGGCTTGCGGCACACGCCGATAGCATGATCGCCTACGTTGGCATGGTGATCGCCATCGTGGCGCTCGGCCTGGTCGTGTACTTGTTTTTGCGCCTCGGCGGGCCGATGGTCAAACGCCTCGGGCCCGGCGCCTCGGGAGCGATCAATCGGATCTTCGGCTTTCTGTTGCTGGCCATCGCGGTGCAGTTGATATGGGACGGCGTGGCGGAATTCAGAGCTTAGAATGTAGATATGAGAATCACCTACGATCGGAACGTGGATGCGCTGTACATCCGATTCAAAGAGACTACTGTGACCACGAAGCACTTGGGTGAAGGCATCGCTGCCGACTATGACGCCGATGGACATTTGGCAGGCATTGAGGTTCTCGACGCCGTGAAACGCCTGGGCGACCCGAACGTATTCAGGCGGGTTACGCTCGAAGACGTTGCGATTGCTCACTGAGCCGCAGCGGCTCGCGATCACTTTCCACCGCTGCCTCTGCGGTTCATGCGGATATCAGATTCGAAGGTCTTTCCGACTCAAAGCAATCAGATGCTCCTTGAACGTCTTACTTTCGTGTTCAAAGCTGAGCATGTCTTGTTCGTTAGGTCGGTAAGTTGGGACCGTGACCTTGTTGACGCAGCGGTTGATCCGATCCCATCGATCTACGAGCTTTTCACGCGCGACCGTGTCGGCGATGAACATGCGGTTGTTTAATACAACAAAGACGCGCTGGACGCCTTTGGCAAGATCGTCCGCCCGCTCGGCAGAGATTGCGTCCGCCATCCTTATGACAGCCTGCTGAACCGCGTCCAACAGTTCGCGCCATTCTGATTTCTTGTTATCAAGGACCCACGTTCTGTGGCCCGCATCGAAATTCAACTTCGCCCCAAGCGCAACGCCTGCGAGACCACCTGCGAGTCCAATAACGGCCGGGATTATTGTAGCGAGCACTTCCCTCATTGCAGATCCGCCTGATTTGATTGTGTCGTCACCGCGTTACAGTCTTGTAGTGACCGGACTTACACGATGGATTCACGCGCCTGCGTGGTGGTGGGTCGTGAGATTCGGGATACCAAGCGCCGCCGTATTCCTTGGCAAGAAGCCCGTCGCGGCCACAAGCCGCGCAGGCGTATGTACCGAACGTGGCGAATGCGGTCGCCCCCTCCCTTGCGAACGCCTCCTCCAAAAGAGCCACGACTTCCGCGCTGAATCGTCCTTTGCAGGTCCTCATTCTTTGACTCCATTTTGAAGTCGGAATCAGTATAGCAAACAAAAGGCGAACGACGAAAAGTGGTGGTCGGAGCAGGTTCACAACAAGCAGTAAAGAACCTCACGCGCTAAGCCCGCCGTGGGGCGTCCGCCGCTACGTGAGCATTACTTAATCGACACCAGCTTCTCCACCAGCCCTGAGTAATCTTTCTTCTCCAGCCCGTGGACCTCTTTGTTGTACTCGTCGACTTTGTTCGAGTAATTCATCGAGCAGAATTTCGGGCCGCACATGGAGCAGAAGGCCGCTTCTTTATACTGCTCGTCGGGCAACGTCTCATCGTGCATCGCCCGCGCGGTTTCCGGATCGAGCGAGAGCGCGAACTGCTTCTCCCAATCGAACTTATAACGCGCGTAACTCAGGGCATCGTCACGGTCTTGCACCCCCGGACGATGCCGCGCCAAATCCGCCGCATGCGCAGCGATCTTGTACGCAATAATTCCATCTTTCACGTCTTTTTCATTCGGCAAACCCAGGTGCTCTTTCGGCGTGACGTAACACAGCATGGCCGCTCCGTGCCAGCCAATCATCGCCGCGCCGATGGCCGAGGTAATGTGGTCATAGCCAGGAGCAATATCGGTGACCAGCGGCCCCAACGTATAAAACGGCGCTTCGTAACAAAGCTCTTTTTCTTTTTCGACCTGCTCCTTGATCTTGTCGAGCGGAATGTGTCCTGGGCCTTCGATCATCACCTGCACGTCGTACTTCCAGGCGATTTTGGTCAGTTCGCCAAGCGTTTTCAGTTCGGCGAACTGAGCTTCGTCGCTGGCGTCGGCGATGCAGCCGGGCCGCAAGCCATCGCCCAGAGAAAAGCTGACATCGTGCCTGGCGAAAATCTTGCAGATATCCTCAAATCGTTCGTAGAGAAAATTCTGCTTGTGATGGTGCGCCATCCACTGCCCCAGGATTGCGCCGCCGCGGCTCACGATTCCGGTGATGCGCTTCGAAACCATCGGCAAATACTGCACCAGCACGCCGGCGTGGATGGTCATATAATCCACGCCCTGCTCGGCCTGCTCTTCGATGACCTCGAGCATGACACTGGCGTCGAGGTCCTCGATCCGTTTCACTCGTGAGATGGCTTCATAGATCGGCACCGTGCCGATGGGAACCGGCGAGTGGCGCAGAATCTCTTCGCGGATCTCATGAATGTTTCCGCCGGTGGAAAGATCCATGACCGTATCGGCGCCGTAATGCACCGAGGTGTGCAGCTTCTTGAGTTCTTCGTCAATGTTCGAAGTGACAGCCGAATTTCCAATATTCGAGTTGATCTTGCAGAGCGACGCCACGCCGATGCACATCGGCTCGAGCTCCGGATGGTTGATGTTGGCGGGAATAATCATTCGTCCGCGCGCGACTTCATCGCGCACCAGTTCGGTGGCCAGCTTTTCCCGCCGCGCCACGTATTCCATTTCTTCCGT
This sequence comes from uncultured Acidobacteriaceae bacterium, assembly GCA_963848325.1. GTDB lineage: Bacteria > Acidobacteriota > Terriglobia > Terriglobales > Acidobacteriaceae > DATJOJ01. The sequence continues at coordinate 161,539 of CAWKDJ010000024.1, read as the reverse complement.
GATCAAGCCCTTGCGGGCATAGTGCATCTGGGAGAAATTTCCATCCGTGTTCTCTGCCTTGCGGCGCGCGATCCATTCGCTGCGCGTAGGCGGAACGCCGTTGCCATTGCCATTCTTGGGGAAACCATTACCAGGAGCCATCCGTTACCACCTTGGGAGAAAGTTTATTGAAGGTTAGATTATACCGCCGCGGAACGGGGAACACTGCAAGTCGTGGATAAAGGCGAAGCGGCTACGCCTTCGATTTGTCGACTGGCCATGCGAACTGAACTACGAGAGTGACGACAAGAGTGAGAAAGAAAGCTGCGAGTTGCGGGTGCTCGGGCCAGATCGAGCGCGCGGCGTTCGATCCCCAGGCCCAGAGGCCAACGGCGGTGCCGATCAGGCTGGCTATCAGCGTTACTTTAAACGAACTTTTCATCAACCTTCCCGCCCGTTAGTGATACGAAGTGCAATCTCCGGCGGTTCCGCTCTTTCCGCCCCCGAAGCCGCTTACTATTTACCGCCTTGTGCGTCCAACCGCGTCAGGCTTACAATCGCGTTTTCATCGACATCAACGAGGATACTCCTATGCGCTTCTGCCGTCTTCTGTTCGTTCTGCCGTTGTTCCTGGCACTTGCCGCCTTTGCACAAACCAGCTCGGCAAACAAGCCCGCGCCGGGATTCAGCATCGACAACATCGATAAGACGCCTCGATCCCTGCGACGATTTCTATCAGTACGCCTGCGGTAACTGGCTGAAGAAATCCGAAATTCCTGCCGACCAGTGCAGTGGGTCAGCTTTACCGAACTCGACGAACGCAATCTTGTGACGCTTGCGCGAAATTCTCGATAAGGCCTCGGTCGATGCCCCCAGCCGCACTCCAATCGAACAGAAAATCGGCGATTTCTATGGCTCTTGCATGGACGAGAAGGCGGTGAACGAGAAAGGTCTGCGAGCCCGTTGAAACCCGATCTTGACCGCATCGCCGCCGTGAAGGACAAAACCGCGCTTGATGGACGCCGTCTGCCTAGTCATCTGATTGGACGTCAATCCCGCTATTCAATTTCTATTCCGGGTCCGACCTGCACAATGCGAACCAGGTGATTGCCTATATCGATCAGGGCGGCCTCATCGCTGCCCGATCGCGACTATTACATAAAAGACGACGCCCGCATGGTAGACATGCGCAAACACCTGGTGGAATACGTGACCCAGGTCTTTACGCTGGCCGGGCAATCGCCGCAGCAGGCGGCCGAATCGGCACAAACTGTTTTGCGGATCGAGACCGCACTGGCCAAAGCCTCGATGGACCGGACCGCTGCGCCGTGATCCTAAGAATCGCGACCACAAAATGACTCATGGACGCAGCCGAAGCGCATGGCCCCGAATTTCCATCTCGATCGCTATTTTGCCGACGTGGGCGCGCCCAGTTTTTCGGAGTTGAATGTCAGCAACCCCGAATTCTTCAAGCAGGTGAACGGACTTCTCGCAGTCGAGTCGCTGGACAATCTCAAGACCTACGTCAGTTGGCATTTGCTGCGCCGTTCGGCGCCCTGGCTCTCGCAGCCATTTGTCGATGCGAATTTCAAGATGCGGCAGGCGTTCACCGGACAGAAGGAAATTCAGCCCGCTGGAAGCGCTGTGTCGAGCTACCGACGACGCGCTCGGCGAAGCCCTCGGCCAAAAATATGTGGAGATCACCTTCGGCGCCGACGGCAAGCAGCGCATGTTGAAGATGGTGGATGCGCTGGAAAAGTCGCTTGACGAAGACATCCAGGGTCTGCCCTGGATGACGCGCTGACACCAAGAAGCAGGCCAAGGTCAAGCTGGAAGCTATTCGCAACAAAATCGGCTATCCGGACGTGTGGCGCGACTACAGTTCGGTCGACCATCGTTCGTGGCGACCTGCTGGGGAACTTCGAGCGCGCTAACAGAATTCGAGTCGAGGCGCGCAGATTGCAAAAAATCGGCAAGCCGCTCGACCGCAAAGAATGGGACATGACGCCGCCTACGGTCAACGCCTACTACAGCAGTCAATTGCAACGACATCAACTTTCCCGCCGGCATTCTGCAGCCGCCGTTTTTCGATAAATCGATGGACGATGCGGTGAACTTTGGCGGCATCGGCGTCGTGATTGGTCACGAACTGACGCATGGCTTCGACGATCAGGGCCGCAAGTTCGATCCCGCAGGGCAATCTGCGCGACTGGTGGACGGCCGAAGACGGCAAGGAATTCGAGAAGCGCGCCAGCTGCGTTGCCGATGAATACAGCAGCTTTACCGCCGTCGATGATCTTGAAGCTGAACGGCCGGCTTACGCTGGGAGAAAACACCGCCGATAATGGCGGCGCGCGTATTGCCTTCAAGGCGCTTGAACAACTGATCGCCGACGATAAGACCGGGAAAGAAGCGCGAGAAGATCGACGGCTACACGCCGCAGCAGCGTTTCTTCCTGGGATTTGCGCGAGTGTGGTGCGAGAAGCGGACGCCCGAAACGGCGCGGGCGAGGGTGACGACCGACCCGCATTCTCCCGGCAGTTGGCGCGTAGATGGCGTGGTCGCAGAACATGCCCGAGTTCGAGAAGGCGTGGGGTTGCAAAGCGGGCCAGCCAATGGTGGCGGCGAATGCGTGCAGCGTGTGGTAGAGGGAACCCTCTAACATTGGAATAATTCCAGCCTGAAACGCTCCTTGACCCACCCTCACCGCGGCGATACAGTTTGTACTAGAAGCGGGGTGGGTCAATGTCGACAGTTCCGTTGTCAGGCGAAGCGGGCAAATACTTGAAGTTCGGCGGCGCGGTCGCGGTGATTTTAGTCGCGCTCGGATACCTCGCCTACACCGGCGTGCAGGAGAGCAAGAGTTATTACGTCACCATTAAAGAACTGCACACCATGGGCGACAGCGCCTACACCAAGCGGCTGCGCGTCGCCGGCAACGTTCAGCCTGGATCCATAAAGCGCCACGGAACGCAAGTGGAGTTCACGCTTCTGGAGAATGATCAGCTGTTGCCGGTGGTGTATAGCGGTACGGAAGCTCCTCCGGATACTTTCAAAGATAACTCTCAGGCCCTGGCTGACGGCAGCTTCGGACGCGACGGCGTCTTTCACGCCAAGGCGCTCCAGGCCAAGTGCGCCTCGAAATATGCGCCGCAACAGCAAGGCGCGCCCACCAGCCAACCGCCGAAGAGCATGACGCAAGTCCAGCCCAGCGGTTCGACGGGAATGTCCAACTAGAGAGAATTGGCGGTGGGCGTCAGCGCAGGGCGGCCGCGCTGGTGGATCCCGCTTGGTCGCCGGACAACGCGGCGGCGATCAGATTGCCTACCTGTGTCCAAACGTTAGGATCGCACTCAATGGATGTGTGTCCTTTGAATACATGGCGGGTCAGCCAGGGATAATCGCGGCACTCGCTTGGCATCTTGGGATAGTCAAGACGAAACTGTCCAAGAATTTGCGTGCGCGAAGGATCAGCCGCGGCGATCTGCGGACGCCCGTGCAGCCAGCCGCGAGTCTGATAAAAATTTACTGCCTTGGCGACGTTGGACGGAACGACTCGGTCGTCCTCCCCCATTTTATGAATGCTGTCCACCTGTACGGTGAGCAGGACGGGAATGTTCTCGCGCTGCAGATCGCGCGCAAGGTCTAATGCGGCCGCCGCGCCCCAACTGTGTCCGTAAATGACGATCCGCGAGGCGGCCCGCTCGCCGGCGGAAAGCTCGCCGTCTTCATCGGTATCGAGCCAGCGGTGAATGGCGAGATAGGCTTCTTTGCGATGATGATTGTCGAAAATTTCGGAATGCACTTGGCGCCCGTACGTGGCAGCCAGCCGATGTGCAAGCTGGGCCGTCGGCGTGGCGAGCATCGTCGGGGTGAACGAATCCGCCAACAAAGCCAATGGCAATAGCGGGAACTGCCACATTGGTGCGGGCCGCGATTCCTTCTGCTCCATCTGCGGCGTGGCTCACTGTGGCGAAAGAAGCCAGGACGAAGCCCAACAGGCATATTTCCGGCCAGAGAGAAGAAAGCCTTACGGCTTTGGCGACGGCGATTTTCACAGCGGGGCTCCGGCGGATGCATCTCGCCTAACGCGTTAAGATGCAAACCTTATACCATTGTTGCGAAGTTTCCGCTATTGCGGAATTGCTTGAGAGGGCAAGGGATAAGGGGATTTCGAGCAAGTTAAGGGTGGGAATTCGTCAAGAGTAATGTGCTGCAATTTACTGCAAAGTTACGAAACATTGACCTCCGACAAAGCACGCCTGACAAAGAGCGCCACTGCCCGAACACATCCCCCAACTCGACTTCGCTGATCGCTTTCGCTATCTTCCTTGGTGGTGAGAACTGCCAAGCCTGACGCCTCGCCTTTGCCGTCCATCGTCACCGTCACCAATCTCGTCAAACAGTTTGGAAGGTTCGCAGCATTGCGCGGAGTGACGGCCGAGTTTGCCCCGGGCAGGCTCTACGCCATCCTCGGCGACAACGGAGCGGGGAAGACGACTCTCTTGCGCTCGCTCGCAGGTCTGACTGCTCCCACGCGCGGAACGATTTCCATCCTCGGAACCTCGAACCTCCGTGAAGTCTGCCCGCAGATCGGCTACATGGCCCATGCTTCCTTGCTCTACGACGAAATGAGCGGCATGGAAAACCTGCGGTACTTCGCCCGCCTGTATGGAATTCTTGACGACCGGCGCTGCGAGGAAGTGATTCGGACGGTCAGACTCGATCCGGCGCTGCCTCGTCCCGTGGGGCAGTATTCGCAAGGCATGAGGCAACGCATGTCACTCGCACGCGCGCTACTGAGCGACCCCAAAATTCTTCTGCTCGATGAGCCGTTCTCGAATGTGGACGTGAACTCCGCAGCCGAAATGGTCGGCCTGCTCAAAGTTCAACGCGATCAGGGCAAGACCATCTTCGTGGTCACTCATCAAGCGCCTTTGCTGGAAGGTGCAGCGGACGAATTTGTGTGGATGGAAGCCGGCCAGATCGTGAAGCGCACACGCGATCTCCGATCCACGAAGGGGCAAGAGGCGCAATGAGCGCAGGCCTCACGCGCGTCACGCTGGTTAAAGACATTCGCCTGGAATGGCGTTCGAAAGACGCGATCAACGCCATGCTGTTCTTCGCGCTGCTGGTGGTGGTCATCTTTAGTTTCTCGTTCGATCCCACCGCCGAAGAGTCACGAAAAATTGCCGGCGGCCTGGTGTGGGTCGCGTTTTTATTTTCCGCAGTGGTGGCGCTGAATCAAACCTGGGCGAGAGAGCTGCGCAATCAGGTGCTGGACGCGTATCGAGTGTCGCCGGCGCCGGCGAACTCTCTTTTTCTCGCCAAGGCGCTGGGAAACTTCATTTTCGTTTCGGTACTGGAAGCGCTAATGACGCCGCTCTTCATCGTCTTTTACAACCTGCGCGCTCTGGGCCCCGCGTACCAGCTTTTCTTTGTTGCAATTCTCGGAACGTGGGCGCTGGTGGTGAACGGGACATTCTTCGCGGCCATGTCGATCCGCACCCGCAGCCGCGAAATCATGCTCCCGCTCTTGCTTTTCCCGATTTCCATTCCGGCGTTGCTGGCGATGGTTGAGGGCACGACCTCAATCCTGACCGGCGAATTTTCCGCCCGCTTCTGGATCGTCTTGCTTGCCGCCTACGATGTGGTGTTTACTACAGTCTGTCTCCTTTTATTCGAACTGGTTCTGCACGCGGAATGAAACGCGCATTCCCCATTCTTGCGGTACTGACTGCCGGGCTGTTGAGCTAGGCCCTCTACGCCGCTTTGGTGTCGGCGCCCACTGAACAGACCATGGGGAACGTGCAGCGGATTTTTTACTATCATGTGCCCTCGGCGTGGACTGCGTTTCTGCTTTTTTCGATCAACTTTTTGGCCTCCGTCTATTACCTGGTTCGCAATAATCAGTTTGCGGATCGCATGGTAAATCTTGTCGTGATTTTCGTGACGGCGGTTTGCTGCGTGGTTCCGTTTGTCGTGAAGCCGTTGCCGCTTGGCGTCGAGCCCGGTGCCGTCGCTTCCACCGGAATTGGCGTGGCGATCCTTTATTTCGGCATTCGCAAGTATTTTGGCGACCGCGCGGATGTTCTGGCGCTGGTCTCGGCCGAAGTCGGCGTCGTCTTCTGCACCGTTGTTCTGGTCGACAGGTCCGTTGTGGGCGCGGCCGGTGTGGGGAATCTGGTGGACCTGGGACATGCGCCTAACCTCGACCTTGCTATTGTGGCTGATCTACGTGAGCTATCTCATGCTGCGGCGATTTTCGAGCAGCAGCCAGACGCCGATGCTTGCCGCGGTGCCCTTGCCGTGTTTGGGGCGCTCGACGTTCCCTTGGTTTATTTTTCGATCTGGTATTTCCGCACCCAGCATCCCCAGCCGGTCATCGGCGGCGGGGGGTCGATTGATCCCCGCATGTTGCATGTGCTCCTGCTCAACTGGCTGGCGTTTCTCTGCTTCGCCTTTCTGGTGTGCTGGTCGCGCTACCGGCTGGAAGTGTTGAGCCGCGAAGTCGAAGAGACGCAAGCGCTCGAATCTCTGCTGGAACCGCGAGGCGCCCGATGAACTTTCTTTATGCCGCTTATCTTGCCACCTGGGCAATTCACATCGGCTACCTGGCGCATCTGCTGCGCCGCTACGGACGCCTGCGCCGCGAAATCGAAGATCTCAAAAAGAAGATCTGAAAAAGAAGTGATCAGAAAAAGAGGTGATTTAAGGAAGAAGTGAGCTGTCCGCTTCGCGATTCGTCGCGGCATCTCCGGGCTGTGGTTCCCGCATCTGACCATCGCGAGGCCAAAAGAGTGGCATCGCTGCTTGACAGGCTATCCGTCAGATGTTTAAGTAGTTAATTACTTTTTGCGCGGAAAAATTTCTGCTCACAGAGACGCCTGTTCGCGGCCCATGGCGGTGAACTGCGCTTTGTGCGCCGTTTCTTTTTTCTCTCCATGAAGCCGGGATATCCCGAGGAGGCCCTGAGATTGAATCGCAGTCGGTTGGGGAAAGCATGTTGGCCGGGGTATGTCCTGGGTGCGATCGCGTTCTTGTCCGTCGTGGCCGCGGTTGCCGTGGCGCTGGGGTCGCGAGTAGCGCGTACGACGTGGCATCATCAAAATACCGCTCTCAAGGTGCAATCTGAGTCCGCCTCCGCGGGCGCTCGCCTCGCCTATGGCAATCTGCCGTTGATCTTTGAGCAGAACCAGGGACAAAGCGATTCCCGCGTTAAATTCCTGGCGCGAGGCAGCGGTTATGGCCTGTTTCTGACCGGCGATGGTCCGCTTCTCGCCCTGCGCGACGGCGCAAACAAGACTCAACACGCGCTGGATTTCTCGGCGCTGAGGATGAAGCTGGCGGGCGCGAATGTGCACTCCGCAATTCAGGGTGATAATCAGCTTCCCGGCCACAGCAATTACTTCATCGGCAACGACCCCGCAAAGTGGCACCGCGACATCCAGCAGTTCGCCAGCGTGCGCTATCGCGAAATCTATCCCGGCATCGATCTGGTCTTCCACGGCAATCAGGGAAGGTTGGAATACGATTTCGAAGTTTCTCCCGGCAGCGAGCCCGGCCAGGTCGCCCTCAAATTTGACGGCGCGCAACACGCAAGCATCAATGCAGCCGGTGACCTCGTGCTGGCGCTTCCCGGCGGGGCGGTGGCCATGCATGCTCCGCGCGCCTATCAAAAAAATGGCGACACTGAGCAAGCCGTCGTGAGCCGGTTTATGCTGCGCGCCGATGGAGAAGTTGGTTTTGAAGTTGGCGGCTACGACCGCAGCCGCACACTGGTCATCGATCCGATCCTCAGCTATTCAACTTATCTCGGCGGCAGCGGCGAGGAAGCCTGCTCGATCATTCTCGGTCATCCGGCCACGCCGGTCGCAGGATGCCCGGCGGTTGCCGTCGATCCAACGTCGAATGCATACATCGCCGGGTCAACCACCTCTGTCGACTTCCCGATCCCGGTCGGCAGTTCACCATTTCAATCCTCGCTGAAAGGGACTGCCAACATCTTCGTCGCAAAGTTCAACAGCACCGGATCGACGGAGTTGTTCGCGACTTATCTCGGCGGGAGCGGCGTCGATACTACCGCGGGAGTTGCGGTGGACACGGCCTTCAACGTGGTGGTTACCGGCAACACCAGTTCGACGAATTTTCCGACCGCGAACGCGTTTCAATCGAGCCCGGTCAGCCCGGCCAACAAGCACGCGTTCGCCAGCAAGCTGGATCCCACGGGACACACTTTGCTCTATTCCACTTATTTGTCGGGCAATGGGACCGATGTCGCCACAGGCGTAGCGCTCGATCCCGGGGGCAACGCTTATGTGACCGGGACGACAACTTCTACCGAAGTCACGACCGGGTTTCCTTCGACGGTGGGCGCATTTCAGACGGCGCCGGCCTCCGGATCCACTATTCAGTTCTTCCTGACCAAGATAAATCCGGTTCTGGCAGGAACATCGAGCGTTCCTTACTCCACTTATTTTGGCGGAGGCAATTCGATCCGTCCCAGTTCTGATGAGCCGCCGGCCGTCGGTGGAGGTGTGGCTGTGGATGTGAACAGCAACATCTACATCACCGGAGGAACCAGCTATCTGCACGTGGGAGCCGCCAACGATTTCCCCATCCTCAACGCATTCCAGGGCTGTTTGGACTCGCCCGATGTGACCACTTGTCCGACCAACGTCAGTGCGTACGACGTTTTCGTGGCTAAGCTGAATCCTACCGCCGTCACGGGGACGCAACTGATCTATTCGACCTACATTGGCGGCACTGGAGACGACATTGGGAATGGCATCGCTGTCGATTCAGGTTTTAACGCGTATGTAACCGGCTCGACGGATTCTACCGACTTCCCGGCCGAGGGCACCGGAGTTTTCCAACCCACCTATGGCGGCGGAGGCGACGCCTTCCTGGTGAAGTTTGGCCCCCCCACCAACACGGGTAACGAGCAGGGCCTGGTTCCGCTCGATTATTTCACCTACCTCGGCGGTACCGGTGACGACGTGGGTTTGGCGGTCGCGGTAGACACCATCCAGGGCGCTCGAATTACGGGCTGGACAAACACCACAAACGCTGCACCGGGATCTTTCCCGAACGTCAATAATCCCGTCCAGGCTGCCTACGGAGGCGGATCAAGCGACGCTTTCGTTGCCCGCATCGACACCTCCTCTACGCTTTCAAATGGGGCTGGTCATTACGCGACTTACCTCGGCGGAACCGGCACGGACTATGGCACCGGTATCGCCGTCGATCCACAGGGCGCAAGCTATGTGTCGGGCGAGACAACGTCATCGAATTTCCCCGTAGTCATGCCGTTTCAGCCCACTCTGCGCGGTGGCAGCGATGCGTTCCTGAGCAAGCTCGGGCCGATCACCAGTCTCGGTCTGCAAGTTACCGCATCGCCTTCGCCGGTAGGCGTAGGCAACCAGATTACATTTCAGTACACGCTCACCAACACTGGCGATGCCACCAACAACGTGACCTTCACCGATTTTCTGCCGGCAACCGGGCCCGCGAGCTTTGTGTCGGCGACCTCCAGTCCGGGTACGTGCGGATCGGCCAGCGGCGGGACGGTTCTCTGCAACGTCGGCACGCTAAACTCCGATGCGACCGCGACCATCACAGTAATTTTGATTCCGACCGCCCCGACCACGCCATCCACCAGTCCGGTTTCTCTGACGAACAGCGCTTCCGCGGGAATTTCCGGGTCGTCGCTGGTGAGCGCGAATTCCACTGTCACGGTCAACGATTTCACGCTCACCATCGCGCCGACGACCGCGACGGTTCAGGCGGGTGTTCCGGCCAACTTTACTGCCACGCTCACGCCGACTGGCAGCATTCCAGACAGTGTTTCCATCTCGTGCGCCGGATTGCCAAACGGCGCAACCTGCGTGGAAACTACCAATCCCATTCCTAACCTGGCTACCGGACCGGCCAGCACCGCTGTTGTAATTAATACGACGATGCGGGTCACTACAATCACTGAACTCTTGCGCAAAGGGGCGTTTTACGCCAGCTTGCTGCCGCTTACGGGATTGGTGTTTCTCACCCTCAACATCGGTGGGTCGCCACGCCGCCGGCGCATAGTCCTTGGCTTACTGCTGGGCTGTTTCTTTGGCTTGAATCTGTTGCTGAGTGGGTGCGGATCGACGAGCACGACCAATACGTCGGGAACGCCTGCCGGGACTTACATTGTGACTATCAGTGCAGCCTCGAACCAGGCCACGCGCAGCACCACGGTGACCCTGGTGGTTCAATAGGCTGGTCGTGCTACAGGTAAGCGCACTAACTCTACGCGCCCGCCGACAGCCTGTGGCTCTTGGCCTCGGCGATTCCGTATTGGCGAATCTTATACAGCAGGGCCTTGTAGCTGATTTTGAGCAATGCAGCGGCCTGCTTGCGGTTCCAGTTGGTCTGATTGAGAGCTTTTGCGATCGCTTCCGCTTCGGCACCGTCCTTGGCGCTGCGCGACAGGGACTTTAGACCTCCATTGCTCGAATCGCCCGCCGCGGCAGAGGCGAACTGAGCGCCATTGCCATCGCTTTTGGGGCGCAATTCATTGATCGCCAGCTTTTCGTCTCCCAACACGAGGTAACGCTTCACGAAATTACTCAGCTCACGCAAGTTGCCCGGCCAGTGATATTCCATGCAAGCCTGCAGCAGCTCCGGCGTAAGTGGCAAGGGAGCGCGCGCGTAACGTTCGGCCTGGTGCGCCATGAAGTGCTTCAGCAAAATCGGGATTTCTTCTTTGCGTTCGCGCAGTGGCGGAACATTCAGAGTGAAAGCGTTCAAACGATAGTAAAGATCTTCTCGCAGCGTCTTGTTGGCCAGCGCTTCCGGAATATTGATGTTGGTGGCGGCCAGAATGCGCACGTCGGCCTTCATAACCGAGCGGCTGCCCAGGCGGGAGAACTGCCCGTCCTGCAGAATGTGCAGCAACTTGGCCTGCAGCGCGGTTGACATTTCCCCAATCTCGTCCAGCAGGATCGTTCCCTTGTTGCAGAGCTCGAATTTTCCCGGCTTGGGATGGTTGGCTCCGGTGAATGCGCCGGCTTCATAGCCGAACAATTCGCTCTCCAGCAGGTCATTCGGCACCGCCGCACAGTTTACTTTCAGGAATGTCCGATGCGCGCGCGGAGAAAGTTTGTGAATCAGTCGAGCCATCACTTCCTTGCCGGTGCCGCTTTCGCCCAACATTAGAACCGGAATGTCAACGTTCGCGACCAAAGCCGCTTCCGAACGCAAGCGGCGCATCGCGGGACTCGCGGCCACAAAAAATACGTCGTCTGCCAGTTCTTCGACTTCTCCCGGATAATTCTGCTGATTGCTTCCCAGGCACTGATCGACCACCGCATCCAATTCCGCTTTCTGAAACGGCTTGGTAAGGTAGTCGAAGGCGCCCAGTCGCATGGCCTGCACGACTTTTCGCGTGTCGCCCACGCAGGACAACATCACCACTTTCACTCCCGGCCGCAATTGGCGCAGCTGCTCAAGGGTCTGCAAACCATCAATTCCGGGCATCAGAAGATCCAGCAGGACCAGGTCCGGATGCAGGCCTTTCTGCACGCGCTCCAGAGCCTGTTCGCCGGTGCTCGCGGTTTCAACTTTGTACTCTTCGACTTCCAATAGAGTGCGGATATAGCGCAGCATCCCTGGTTCGTCATCGACCAGCAGAATGTTGGCGGTATCTTTCATTGGTTTTGTCCTGAATTTTCGGTATTCGGTGGACGAAGGGGAATGATGAAGGAGAACTTGCAGCCGCTTCCGGGATCGCTTTCCACCCAGATCTTCCCACCCATGCTGCCGATCAGACGGCGCGCAATGGCGAGGCCCAGCCCCATGCCAGATTGAGGCTCGGTGTGCGGCAGCCGGAAGAAATCGTCGAACACTTCAATATGATATTCGGGAGGAATTCCGGGGCCAGTATCGGCGACGCTGATCTTCACAGAATTCGGCGAGCCGCTCGCTGAACGCCGCCGGTCGCTGACAACTCCCGACTGCTCCGCGCTTCGCCGCTCCCACATATACGGTTCGGCGTGAAGCCATACCGTCCCGCCGGCGGGAGTGAACTTCGAGGCATTGTCCAAAAGATTGGAAACCACTCGCTCAACCTTCGCCGAGTCAAAAACAAATTCGGTAAGCTTGTCGTTGCCCAGGAAATACAGCGCCAGACCTTTTTGCTGGAAAGGATGCGACCACAACCGGCAAACTTCCGAGAGACAGGCGTTCAAATCTCCCATCTCGTAATGCATTTTTACTTCGCCGGTTTCCATAACGCTGAAGCTGAGAAAGTCTTGTATAAACTGCTGCAAGCGCCGTCCGCTGGAACTCATGTCGTGGAGCACATCCGTTGACGCTCGTTGAGTTCACCCAGCTTTTCACTCTGCAGCAGTTCCACGTAGCCGTTCAGGATCGCGAGCGGAGTCTTAAGGTCGTGGGCCGCCGAGGCCAGGGCGTTGGTGGTACGCGCAAACCGCTCCCGCAGCTGGGTGTACTGCTGCAGCAGTTCCTCGGCGCAGGCCGGTTCAGGACAAGGTTCCGTTTAAATCGTGCTTCACTGGGCAAATCCGGTGTTCGTCGCCGCAACTGCACTCGGACTCGGAGAGACACGGATTTTCTGGCACCACGGCCATGTCGCCTCAGTGGTTTTTGAAGAGGGAGGGGAACTCAGCTGATGGTATGCCACGCTGTGGGGTGCTGTCAATCGGAAAACGCAAGCAAATTGCCATTCATGGGCAAAAGTATGCAGTCGAAAGTACTTATTCCGAGCACGTTGGGTCTTAACCACGGCAAAGACAAAGCGAAAGCTAATAGTAAGCTAAATTCAGTTGCTATCGGCCGGTTTCGATAAGAAACGCGGAGTCCGCCTGGTATTTGCCGGCGTGAACCCCTCATAGCTCCGCCAGTCGATTTGGCCCCAGAGGTGCGGTAGAAGTCACGCGCCATGGCCGTATTGTGCCTATTCTAGCCCGCCAAATAACCGGTGGAAGACCGCCGAAAATGGCCGCGCCTGCCGTTGGCGATCCCTGTCTTTGTTCGCACCTCGGATGAAGCCGGCAAAGATATGCTGGAGTTTGCCACAGCTCTGAATGTCTCCGCGGGCGGGGCATTGGTGGCGGTGCGTCGCGCTTTGCCGCTCTCGGCAGTGGTTTCGCTCGAAATTCCCAGCGCTCCCCTCATGCCTACAGCGAGTTTACCCAAGGCTGCCGGAACTTACGAGCCAGAGACCGTGTGGGAGGGCCACGCCAACAGATATCAATTGTTGGGTGTTAAGTTCTCCCATCCCCTGCGTGAACGGAGGCCTCCGCAGCCCCGATCTATCCGAAAGAAAATTATTTCTCCGATGTGAAAACTTTTTCCTACCCAAACCGCTGCGTCATGAGACATAATTTCCACCCGCTTTAGAGGTCGGCGAGACCAATTCAGTTTTCATTCTAAGTAATTAACTCGTAATACCTTAACTCCGAACTTGCCTCCAGATGCGGGAGTTCACAAACTTTGGCGGTCAGGGTGCACATTCCATGCTTCCGTGGTTGGGTAGCAGTGAGGTGAGTATGCCTTTGCAAACAAGCAAATTCGTTCAGCTCTCTGGTTCAATCCCTAGGGGAGTTTCCGCCTGAGGCGGTCATCTTCGGCAAGTCCGACGCCATGCAGGCCCTGCGCAGCCGCATGGACAAAGTGGCCAGCGCCAATGTTCCGGTCCTGATCCACGGCGAAAGCGGCACCGGCAAAGACATTATCGCGCGCATGGTTCACGGCCTCTCGCCCTGGAAAACGGGGCCGTTCGTGAAAGTGAATTGCCCGGCCATCCCGGGAACGCTGCTCGAAAGCGAACTTTTTGGTTATGAGAAGGGCGCATTTCACCGGCGCCTATGGCTCTAAGCCCGGCCGCGTCGAAATGGCGCATCGCGGCACGCTCTTCCTCGACGAAATTTCCGAACTCGACCTGGCTCTGCAATCGAAGCTGCTGCAACTTCTTCAGGATGGACAGTTCTGCCGCATCGGCGCGCAGGAAGACAAGAAAGTCGAAGTCCGCATCGTTTGCGCCACCAACCGCAATCTCGAAGACGAGATCGAAAGTGGAACCTTCCGGCAGGATTTGTACTACCGCATTAACGTCGTCAACCTGCACATTGCCTCCGCTCCGCGAGCGCCGTGGCGACATCGAAGATCTCGCTCTCTACTTCCTCGAGTATTACAACCGCAAGTACAACTGCCGCGCGCGCACGCTCTCTCCAGAGTTGATGGGCGTGTTGCAGAAGTATCATTGGCCGGGAAACATCCGCGAGCTGGAAAACCTGATGAAGCGGTATGTAATCCTGGGCAGCGAAGACGTGATCAGCAACGACTTGATCGCGCGCAACAACGACGAAATTTTCAATCCCGAGATCAATCTCGATGGCCCGATTTCGCTGAAGAAGCTGACCCGGCAGGCTACGCGCGAGTTAGAACGCAAAGTGATTCTGAAAGTTCTGCAGGCGCATCATTGGAACCGCAAGCAGGCGGCGCGGGCGCTTTCGATCAGCTATCGCGCGCTGCTCTACAAGATTCGCGATGCCGGCCTGCCGCCGAACCGCACTACTCGGCGCCGTCCAGATGCAGCCGTGGTTGGTCAAGTCGCCGCCGCGGATTAAGATCTCTTCCCGCTCCTTGTGCCCCGTCCCCGCGAAAGCTGGGACGGGGTTTTGCTTTGCTGGTGTGTGGGCAGTATCCTCGCGCGGGCCAGCTAAACCCCAAATCCAATAGATGCCGCACACGCGTCACGTCCGTTCAAAATGCTACAACAGTTACACTATGAAGGGAAATGCGTGAAACCAACTGGTCCGTTGTTCTTAGCATGCGTCTGCCGGTGGAGAGTGGAATACGTCTGAAGCGGATTGCCCGTCGGCATGGGTGGACACCCAGCGACGCGAGCGCCCGCCTGGTGGAAGAAGGCTTGCGGCGATCCGAGTTCGCTTTTCTCGACTTCCGCGATTCGCCCGCGGGGCGTCAAGCTTATATCCAGGGAAGCACGCTGGCCGTCTGGGAGGTTTTGTCCCTGCTTCGCAGCTATGACGGAAAGATAGCTGCCGTCGCCAGGCATCTCCGATGGCTGGAAGCTAAGGTGAAAGCAGCGGTCAATTATGCCGAGGCATTTCCCCAGGAGATTGAGGAAGCGATCGCCGAGAACGAGGCGGTCGACTTCATGACCCTGAAGCGCATGTTGCCCCAGACCACGGCTTCACGTCCGCGTAAGACACAGCGGCGCTGAACATGCTCGGGCTCCTTCTCGATGAACACATCTCTCCAGATGTGGCGGATGGCCTGAGACGTCGCCATCCCGCTCTCGTGGTGCGGTATATGTCAGAGTGGGAAGGCGGCGATTTTATGGGCAAGGATGACGTTGCCTGCTTGTCTCAGGCTTTTCGGCAAGGTCTGACCCTGGTTACCTATGATCGGAGAACAATTCCTCCCTTGCTCAAGCGCTGGGCGGAGGAAGGTCGGCCGCACGGCGGGGTCATCTTGGTCGATGAGAAGACGATTCCCCCGTCAGATATTCGTGGCTTGGTTCGCGCCATCGGGCAGCTTTCGAGAGACACCGGAAAATGGGATTGGACAGAACCGAATTTACTTCCTGTGTAAGCTCTAGCGCGGTGGAGTCGTGCCCATGTAGGCGCGCGCGTCCTCGTGCGTGCGAACTCCTCTATAATCGGCCCACATGGACTGGCCCCGCGCCTACCGCTGGCTGTTTGATTCGCAGCACGGCGCATCCGAACGCCTGATTCCGCGCTGGATTTTTCTGCGCGCCCTTGGCCTCATCTACTTCTCCGCATTCTACTCGCTGGTTTTTCAAATTCGCGGCCTCATCGGCCCGGAGGGAATTCTGCCCGCCAACGAATATCTGCAAGCCGTGGCGCAGTCGCTTGGCCATGTCGCCCGCATCTGGTATGCGCCCACGCTTTTGTGGTTTTCCGAGCAGTTCGCACATGCTGCTGGCGGCCTGCTGGATCGGCATGGTGGCATCGTTGCTGCTGGTGCTGAATCTCTGGCCGCGCGGCATGCTGGTGATTTGCTTCGTCTGCTTTCTCTCATTCGTCAGCGCGGCGCAGGATTTTTCCGGCATATCAGTCCGACGGCATGCTGCTGGAAGCCGGCTTCATCTCGCTGTTCTTCGCGCCTCCGGGATTTCGCCCTGGCGTGGGGAGCGCCCATCCGCCTTCGCGCGCCAGCATGTTTCTGCTGCAGTGGGAGTGGTTCCGGATTTACTTCGAGTCGGGCGCGGTGAAGCTGCTGAGCGGCGATCGTGGAATGGCGCAACTTCACCGCCATGGACGAGTACTACCAGAATGGCCCGCTGCCCACGTGGATCGGCTGGTATGTGCAACATCTGCCGCACTGGTTTCATGCGTTCGCAACCGCGTTGCGACGCTGGTGATGGAACTGGGCCTGGTCTGGATGTTTCTTCTTCCCGCGCCGCTGGCGGATTGTGTTATTCTTCATCGTCACCGCGTGGCAGATTGGTGTCATCCTGACCGCGAATTACACGTTCCTGAATTACCTGGTGCTTTCGCTCGGATTCTTGTTGCTGGATGACGATTTTGGTTCGCTTGGCTTAGCTCAAAAGTTCCGGCCGCATCAGACGCCAGATCCTGGAGAAGGCCGTTTCGCCGGTGCGACCGGAATCTCCTTGGCGGTCCACTTGACAACGCATCAAGCTCTCGCTGGCCTCGGCGATTCTGCTCTGGATTTTCTACGCCACCACGGCTGGCGTGCTCTGGATGTTCTGGCGGCGTCGCCGCTGCCGACTACGCCGGTTGCCGCGCTGGAGCCGTTTCGCATTGCCAATCGCTATGGTTTGTTTGCGGTGATGACGCGCGGGCGATATGAAATCGAATTTCAGGGATCAAATGATGGGCAGAACTGGACGCCTACCAGTTCCGTTACAAGCCGCAGGATCTCGACCAGCCGCCGGGCATCTATGCTCCCTACCAGCCGCGCTTTGACTGGAACTTGTGGTTCGCTTCTCTCGGCGGATGGAGCGAGTATCCGATCGTGCCCAACACAGAAGTAAAGCTGCTTTCGAGCAGAACAGATGTGCTGGCGTTGTTTGCAGGGAATCCATTCCCGCAGTCTCCGCCGGCGTACGTTCGCGCCGTACTCTGGCAATATTGGTTTACTACTATGGAAGAGAAACGCTTGACGGGCGCGTGGTGGCGGCGCGAGATGCTGGGCCTGTATGCGCCACTGCTAGAGCGCCAGCCGATGGAAAAATCGTGGCGATCGAGATGCCGAATATGGCGCCGCGGGAGTGAGAGTCGAATGAGAACCACAAAGGCCACGAAGGAACACGAAGAAACTCGATCGGTAACAACGCAGCTTTTAGAGGTGCTGCCCCTACTCCTGACCCTTGTCATTCCGAGACACGGTCTCGAGGAATCTGCTTTTGAGTGGGCAGGGGCTTGAGGCTAGACCAATGAGCCATCGAGCGTGTGTCGTCGGCGCCGGGCCCAATGGCCTTGCTGCCGCGATTGTGCTCGCCCAAGCCGGGCTCAGGTCGAAGTGTTCGAAGCCGAGCCGACTCCCGGCGGCGGCGTGCGCACCATGGAATTGACGCTGCCTGGCTTTGACACGATTTCGGGTCGGCAGTGCATCCCTGGGCGGTCGGCTCGCCGTTCTTTTCTTCGCTGCCGCTGCGCGATTATGGACTGGAATGGATTCATTCGCCCGCGCCTGTTGCTCATCCTCTGGACGATGGAACCGCGGTGGTCTTGGAGCGTGATCTGGACGACGCCGAAGCGCGCCTTGGGTCTCGATGGGAAAGCCTGGCGCGCGGCTGGTGGGGCCGTTGGCCGAGCATTGGCAGGAATTCGTCCGCCAGAGTTACGTCAGCCCACTCATGTGTTCTCGCGGCATCCTTTGTTGATGGCGCGCTTCGGGCTGAATGCATTTCGTTCGGCAGGTCATCGCTCGCCGATCGTTTTCGCGAGGAGCGAACGCGAGCGCTGTTCGCCGGATTGGCTGCCCATTCTTTTCTTAAGTCTGGACGACCGTTGAGCGGGGCGTTTGGAATGCTGCTGGCAGTCAGCGCGCATGCTGTAGGCTGGCCGATTCCACGCGGCGGGTCGCAATCGATTACGAATGCCTTGTGTGCGCATCTTGCGAAACTTGGCGGAACGGTGAAGACTGTCTTCGCGGATCGACAGTTTGGAAGCGCTTCGCGGCTACGAAGTGACGCTTTGTGATGTCGCCCCGCGGCAATTGGTAAAATCGCTGGAAGCCAGCTGTCGGAGTATCGAAGGCGGCTTGGACAAGTTATCGTTACGGCCCTGGCGTCTTCAAAGTCGATTACGCTCTGTGCAGCCGATTCCGTGGAAGGCGAAAGAATGCCTGCGGGCAGCGACGGTCCATATCGGGGGCAGCTTTGCGGAGATTGCCGCGTCAGAGAGAGGCGATGGCCACTGGCCAGCACGCCGAGCGGCCGTTCATGATTCTTTCGCAGCCCAGCCTGTTCGATCCTACGCGCGCGCCCAGAAGGCAGGCACACGGCATGGGTTTATGCCACGTTCCCAACGGATCGAAATTCGATATGCTGCCGCTCATCGAAAATCAGATCGAGCGCTTTGCGCCTGGGTTCCGTGACTGCGTGCTGGCCAGGCGGGTATTTTCTCCCGGCGATCTCGAAACTATGGACGCCAATCTCGTTGGTGGCGACATTGGCGGCGGGCTGATGGATTTGCGGCAGTTTCTGTTTCGTCCCACGCGGCGACACTACGCCACTTCCCTGCCGGGACTCTATCTCTGCTCGTCTTCGACTCCGCCGGGCGGCGGAGTCCACGGCATGTGCGGCTTTCACGCCGCAAAGATGGCGCTCGCAGGGCTATAAGCCAGCCAAAGTCCTTGACCGCAAGCCCTTACCAGAAGATACTTGTGCTGCGCGACGAGCGCGTTTTTCCCTCTCTTGCGGCTCGATGCAGTCCGGGTTCTTGTCTCTCGCACGAACAGGCCGCGAACGGTGCATTCCGCGCCCCGGAGGTCATCAATGATGCAATCGATGGGGTGGAAAACGGCCTGGAGTGTGCTTCTACTTTGGGCCGCGACGGCAATTGCTGCTCCGGCACAAACGTTCACGACATTATTGGATTTCGAAGGCACTAATGGGGCCAGGTCACCACCTTCCCCGCGCTCGTCCAGGGACTCGATGGGGACTTTTACGGCACCACAGGAGGGGGAGGTGCCAATCAGAATCAGAATTGTCCAGGGGGATGCGGGACAGTTTTCAAGATAACCCAGCAGGGGGTATTGACGACGCTATACAGCTTCTGCTCCCTGAGCCTCTGTATGGATGGTTTCTTTCCCGTGGGCGGCGTAATCCTCGCTCTGGATGGCAACTTCTATGGCACGACGCGGGACGGCGGCAGCAATAAGACTTGTGGCAACGGATATGGATGCGGCACGGTGTTCAAACTTACCCCCGAAGGGATATTAACTACGCTCTATAGTTTTGACGGACTACATGGTGAAGACCCGGAGTCCGGTCTGGTCGAAGGGAACCGACGGCAACTTGTATGGGGCGACAGTATATGGCGGCGCTAAAGTTCATACGGGATATACGTGGGGCACGATTTTTAGAATCACAAAAAAGGGAGTGTTTACGACACTGCATAGCTTTCAGGGCCAGTCCCGGCGACGGTGCCTTTCCCTTTGCTCCGCTCATTCAGTCGCCTGATGGAAACCTTTATGGAACAACCAGTGAAGGCGGAGTGGGATGTTTTGGGTTTTACGGCTGTGGCACGATTTTCAAAATCACTTCCTTAGGCAAGTTAACCATCCTGCACCGTTTTGATTCGAGCGATGGAGCGGGTCCGTTCGACGGATTGACGCTGGCTTCCGACGGAAACTTCTATGGAACGACCCTGGTAGGCGGAAGCTTCGACGGTGGAACCGTCTTCAAGGCAACGCCGTCCGGAACGGTGACGAACTTATACAGCTTCTGTTGTCACGATGGCGAGAATCCTGACGCCGGACTGGTGCAGGGAACCGACGGCCACTTCTACGGAACTACCTCGGAGGATGGAGCCGACTATGGTGGCACGGTGTTCTCAATTACTCCCGGCGGCACGTTGACGACGTTGCACAGCTTCGACGGGCCCGACGGAAACATGCCGCTTAGCGGCCTTCTGCAGGCCACTACTGGCTCGTTCTACGGAACGACTGCACTCGGTGGAGACTTAACTTGCAATCCGGTTTACGGTTGTGGGACCGTGTTCGGCCTCGACATGGGCCTCGGCGTTTTCGTGACTTTTGTTCGCTTCGCGGGCAAGGTCGGGCAAACCGGCCCAATTCTGGGGGAAGGTTTCACTGGAACCACCAGTGTTTCAATCAATGGAATCCAGGCGAACTTTACTGTGATTTCCGATACCTACATCCGAGCCACTGTGCCCGAAGGCGCGACGACAGGATACGTCACCGTAACCACGCCCAGTGGGGTACTGACCAGCAACGTTCCGTTCCGGGTATTGCCGTGAAGGGGGAAAGTCGAGAGGCGTTCGTAGATCCTTCGATGCCTGAAGGCCTCTCAGGACGACAATGTCAATTACGCTTTGACCGGGTGCGAAGCCGTCGCCTGAATGCCCAGTCGCGCCATCAATTCATCCGCCAAGTTTGGCCCGCAAGCAATCAGGCCCTGGAGCAAAGGATCGCGGCTGTTGCACTTCAGCGGGCTGCCATCGAGAGTGACCACGAATCCGCCTGCGCTTTCAACTAAGGCGATGCCGGCGGCAACGTCCCACTCGTTCTTGGGAACCAGGGTGAACGTCACGTCCGCCAATCCCGCCGAAACCAGGCCCAATTTGTACGCGACCGATCCCATTGGGCGAATCTTCAGATCCGCGCCTTCAAATTTTTGCCATTCGCCGCGCTTGACTTCGCTGCGGCTGGCGAGCACGAGTGCACCATCCAGCTTTGAACGCTGGCTGGTCTGAACCGGTTCGCCATTGCGAGTTACGCCCGCTCCCAGTGCGCCGAGGATGATCTCGTCGGTTTCAGGGTTGCAAATTCCTCCGGCCACCGGGCGTCCGTCTTCGACCATCGCCACCGAAACGCAGAATTCCGGAATGCCGGCAACAAATTCACGGGTGCCGTCGAGCGGATCGACCACCCACACCCGACTCTTATCGAGACGCGATAAATCGTCCACGCTTTCTTCCGAGAGCCAGCCTTCGCCATCGCGGAGCAATTCCTTGCGCAGAACTGCGTCTACAGCGCGGTCGGCTTCGGTGACCGGGTCATGGCCGGCTTTATATTCGGCGTCGATGGCGCCGGCGGTAAACCGGCTGAACACCTGGCGGGCGGCTTCGAGGGCAGACTGAATGCGCTGCAGAGTTTCGGAGTGAGAATGAGTTGTCATGATTGTTTTCAGCAGTTCAGGCCCACAGCATTCGCGCTCCGGTGGCCAGCAGAACTGTGCACAGAATACGCCGCAGCCACGGCACCGGCATGCGCGTACTTAAATACGAACCAAAAATACCTCCGGGGATGGAACCGATGAGCAGCGATCCGACCAGGTACGGATCGATATTTCCCAGCCTCCAGTGCAAAAAGCTGGTCACGCCGGTGAGCAATACGGCATGAAGAATGTCGGTCCCGACCATCATCTTCGGAGGGAAGCTGTAGAACAAGAGCAGCAGCATCATAATAATGCTGCCTGAACCGACCGAGGTCATACCCACCAGAAACCCCGCGAGCAACCCAATCACCGATACCCCGATCAGAGATTTCAAGGTCGGCGGGCGGTGGGCGACGTGCTCTTCGATTTGCGTCTGGAAGAGTAGAAGCGTCGGAACACAGATCAGTAGAATTCCCACCGCCGTGGTGATGAATGTGTTGACCCCGCTGCCGTAAACCGTTCGCAGGTGCCCGAGCAAACTCACCCCCATGACCGAGCCCGGGATGCTGCCGAACGCGAGAAACGCCACAACCTTGGGTTTGACCGTGCCTTTTTGCAGATGGACGACGCTTGAACCGATTTTGGTGAAGAAGTTGAAGAGGGCGTCAGACCCTACGGCGATGATGGGCGGCACGCGCAGGACGAAGATCAGCACCGGCAAAAGCAAAACTCCACCGCCCACGCCGGTCATGCCAATCAACGTGCCGACCACGAAACCGACAACGATCTTAGTCCAAAGCATAATCTTCGCTACAAACTACTCACGCGTGGTTTCCATTGACTCCGATGAAGCCCTCGCGCTCCAGGTGCAAAATGATCTCCTGCGCCGCTTCCTCGGGAGACAAGTCCGCCGTGTTGATCTTCACCTCGGCGTCTTTCGGCTCCTCGTAAGGATCGGAAATGCCGGTGAACTCTTTTAGGATTCCCGCCCGCGCTTTAGCATAGAGACCTTTGCGGTCGCGCTGCTCGCAGGTTTCCACCGGGGTTGCAATGTGGACGAGGATGAATCCGCCGACGGCTTCCACTAGTTCGCGGACGTGTTTGCGCGTCGCATCGTAAGGTGCGATGGGAGCGCAGATTGCGATGCCGCCGTTCTTGGTGATCTCCGACGCCACGTACCCTATGCGGCGGATGTTGATATCGCGGTGCTCTTTCGAAAAACCTAGTTCCGAGGAAAGATGTTTCCGGACTAGGTCGCCGTCGAGCAGCGTCACCGGGCGGCCGCCGACTTCGAGGAACTTTGTCAGCAGAACGTTGGCGATGGTCGATTTGCCCGAGCCGGAAAGGCCGGTAAAGAAAATCGTCACCCCCTGTTTGTGGCGGGGCGGAAAGCTGCGCCGCAACTCAGTGACAACTTCGGGATAAGTGAACCATGCCGGAATCTCGCCGCCATCGTTCAGCCGGCGCCGCAACTCGGTGCCTGAAATGTTTAGCACTCGTGAGCCGTTGGGCACTTCGTTGTCGGGCACGTAGCGGTCCTGGTCTTCGAGATAGACCATCATGTTGAACTGGACCATGGTGACGCCGATGTCAGCTTCATGCTTCTTGAACAGCTCCTGAGCCTCGTAAGGACCGTAGAACGGCTTGCCGTTGGTGTCATTGCCCGGACCAGCGTGGTCGCGTCCGACGATGAAGTGCGTCACCCCGTGATTCTTGCGAATCAGCGCGTGCCAGATGGCCTCGCGCGGGTCACCCATGCGCATAGCTAGAGGCAGCAAAGAAAGCTTTACCGTGCCGGCAGGGAACTTCGCCAGCAGCAACTGATAGCAGCGCACGCGGGTGAAGTAATCCACGTCGCCGGGCTTGGTCATTCCTACGGAAGGATTGATGAGCAGGTTGGCTTCGACTTTTTTCGCGGCCCGGAAGGTCAGCTCAACGTGCGCGCGGTGCATGGGGTTGCGCGTCTGGAAGGCCACGATGCGGCGCCATCCCAGACGGGAGAATTCTGCCCGCAATTCCGCTGGAGTCAAACGCAAAGCGCGAAAGTCATAGTGGGAAGGCAACTGCATGCCTTCCAGCCGTCCGCCAACGTACCAGGCGTTGCCCTTGTTCAGAACATAGTCCGCGCCCGGGTGAGCGGGGCTGACCGTCCCAAAAACAGACTCGGCTTCGGCTTTGCGGTCCGGCTGCCAGACATCTTCGACATGCAGCACCGCGACCATTACACCTTCGGGATCGCGAAGCGCGATTTTGCTCGATCCCGGCTTGAGGGTTTTGGCAAAGTCTTCTTTCACATCCAGGGTGATGGGCATGGGCCAAAGCACGCCGGAACTGAGCCGCATGTCCTGGCAGACGCCTTCGTAATCTTTCTGCGTCATGAAACCGGTGAGCGGCGAGAATCCGCCGCTGAGCAGCAGTTCTACATCGCAAAGCTGGCGTGCAGTTAAGTCCCACGAGGGCCATTCGCGAGAGTGGCCCTTCAATTCGGCGGAGCGTTCGGGCTTGGCAATGAGATCTACAAGTTCGCCGCCGTGCGGCGCGATAAGATGACTGGTCGAAACGTTCAAATCCGTGAACCTCCCGGTTCCTCAATATGTCTATCTACTTAGTCGCTTATTTCAAAGCCTTCCGGAAACATGTAATGAAAACTGGATGACGCGGACTTCGGAAGCGGCTACCTTAACGTCGCAGCGGGTATCAGATTACTACAGCAAATCGACGCCGGACAATGTATTTAGGGCAAATGCCGTCCGATCAAGAAACGCTGCAATTCAAGTTCCTTTGCATGCCGGAGTGCGCGCGGTAAATGACTCATGGCGCACGTCTTAGGCTTTTATTCCGACAAAGCCTATTCAACTCCTCGACAATATGCAAATGTTTGCGATAAAACTCCCGCGCAATTTGCCGCATGCGTACATCGAAATCGCAGTAATCTGTAAATTTATGTTGCTATGCGTGCGGATTCGCGGAGCCGGAGCGGTCGGGAAGTTCTGCTGGGTGTGACGCCGAGTGAGTCTTCACTGCGTCTTCGCCGATCGAATACTTGAGCAGGCACCACAAGGCGCGAAATCCATCTTTCCAATTAATTTTCTTACCTTCCTCGTAAGTGCGTCCCCAGTACGAGATGCCGACCTCGTAGATGCGCAGCCGGCGTTTGGCGATCTTCATGGTAATTTCCGGTTCGAAGCCGAAACGGTTCTCTTCGAGCGGAATCGACTGGATCACTTCGCGCCGGAAAACTTTGTAACAGGTTTCCATGTCGGTGAGGTTGATGTTGGTAAGGCAGTTGGAAAGCAAGGTCAGTATCTTGTTCCCCACCGAGTGCCAGAAATAAAGCACCCGATGCGGCGCCGCTCCCAGGAAGCGCGAGCCGTACACCACATCCGCTTTGTCCTGGATCAACGGGGCCAGCAGCGCGGGATAATCATCAGGGTCGTATTCGAGGTCGGCGTCCTGAATGATCACAAAATCGCCGGTGGCTTCCTGAATGCCGCGCCGCAGGGCCGCCCCTTTGCCCATGTTCTTGGGCTGCAGAAAGACCTGCACCCGAGGATCGTGGGCATGTAATTCGGCCAGAATCTCGCGTGAGCCGTCTTTCGAACCGTCATCCACGCAAAGAATTTCCAGTTCAAGCGGGACAGCGAGGACGCGCTCGACCACCTCACGCAGCGTCCTGCGTTCGTTATAGACGGGCATGACGACCGAGAGTTTCATAGCGCCAAACTGCTCTAGTGTAAAGCATGGTGCAAGTGGGGGATGTGACAGATTCTCATTGCTTGCAGCGGGCCTTCGGCGACCATGTTGATGAATGCGTGGCGACAGCCGCCCTCGGCTGGCGGGCGGAGCGAAGCCCCGCAGATGGTGACAGGGTTTGTCTGATTACCGCGATTGTCGCTCTGGTGCATAGGGACTGCAAGATTGCCTGTACCAGATCCAGGAATAGTCCTTCCACTGATCAACCAAACCTCGACGAACCGGGTTTTCCAGCACGTACTGGACCTTCTCGCCCAGGCTCTCGGAAGACCGCAGAACATGATCCAACGATTCTGCCTGCCAGACTGGGCCGTTCGCGATCCAAGGCTCGATTGATATTGTGCGCCGATGCTCCCTTGATCGCGCCGGTAATTTCCGCGAGAGGGTAGACCTCCAGCCTCTCGGCGGCAGTCAACGGCGTGAAAATCATGTGAACGTGGTCCGGCATAACGACCGCAACATGGAGATCTATTTTCGAACCATGGTCGTGCAGGCAGCAGTCGAGCACAAGAGAACGAATGTGCTCGGGAAGCATCCAGCGGTGGTGGGTGCAAAAGGTCAAGAAGTGAGGTTTGTCGTCGCGCTGCAGGTGGGGGAGTCGTCGTCGGTAGAAAGCCTTAGGCATGACCACGGAAAGTCCGCAACTAAAATTGTATTTGCTTGCTGTTGGCCAGCTTGAGTTTTCTGAGCTCGCAGTTGCCGGTGAATCCCACATCAGGGATGCGTGGCGACAGCCGCCCCCGGCTGTCGGGCGGAGCAAAGCTCCGCAGTGCGGTCTTTCCTTGCTGGGGCGAAAGACCTGCGAGCTTGCGCTCGCCGGACAGCCGGGGGCGGCTGTCCCCACGATGACCGTGTCTTATCTAATTGCAGCTTTACAGATTGACTTGCCTACTCTAATCGTCAACTCAACCGGTATTTTCAAGATCAAGACAGGCTCGGTTCTAACTTGGCCATCGATTCGAACAGCGCCCTGCTTGATTTTTCGTGATCCGTCACTCGTTGAGTCTGCGAGGCCGCACCGGAAAAGCAATTTGTCAAGCTTTACGCGAACAGAATCACCTGCACGGCTGATCCCTGCCAATCCAGCACTAGTGTGATCGCCAACCCCATCTAGGCTAGCAGGGGCCACATCAGAGTAGGCAACTGATACCGTCGCAACCTCTTCCGGCACCTCATCTTTCTGAAATTGCTTGGCCCAATCTTCGGCTGCTTTCGCGGCGGCTTCAGCAGAATGAAAGTCGGCCACAATCCTGCGTGCAAGCTCTTTCTTGGCCTGCATGGGATGAGCTTCCCGCTTCATTCTTTCAATCTCGGGCAACTGCATATCCGTCAGCAGTTCGTAGTAGCGCCACATCATTTCATCGGAGATTGACATGATTTTGCCGTACATTTCCAGCGGCGGCTCGTGAATGCCGACCGCGTTGCCCAGCGACTTCGACATTTTCTGCACGCCGTCGAGGCCTTCGAGGATTGGCGTTGTCAGTACGACTTGCGGCTCTTGTCCGTAGGCGCGCTGCAGTTCGCGGCCAACCAGCAGATTAAACTTCTGGTCGGTACCGCCGAGTTCGACGTTGGCTTCGAGGGCGACCGAATCGTATCCCTGGACTAGCGGATAAAGCAGTTCGTGCACGGCAATAGGTTTCTCCTCGAGAAACCGTTTGTGGAAGTCGTCGCGCTCGAGCATCTGCGAGACCGTGTACTTGGCGGTCAGACGGATAAACTGCTCCGAAGAAAATTGTGAAAACCAGCGGCTGTTGAAGTCGATGACCGTTTTCTGCGGATCGAGAATTTTGAAGACCTGCGCTTTGTAGGTCTCCGCGTTCTGTTCGACTTGCTCGCGCGACAGCGGCGGGCGGGTCACCGACCGGCCGGTGGGGTCGCCGATGATGCCGGTGAAATCGCCGATCAAAAAGATCGCCGTGTGACCGAGGTCTTGAAAATGTTTGAGCTTGCGCAGCACCACGGTGTGGCCGAGATGCAGGTCGGGCGCAGTCGGATCCATGCCGAGCTTCACCCGCAGCGGCTTGCCGGAGGCGCGGGATTTTTCCAGCTTCTCGCGCAGGTCGGACTCGCGGATGATTTCGTTAGCGCCTTTTTTTATGTAAGCGAGCTGTTCGTCTACGGGGGCGAAGTTTGGCATGGGAAGCATCATTATAAGCGGACTTGTGTGTGAAGCCTTTGACCGCAAAGTACGCGAAGGCTTCGCAATGAGCGCGAAGACAGGCAGGGACTAACGTCTAAGAGGCATCTTGGAGGTCTCGATAGTTATTCACCATGCGCTTGATTCCGTCTTTGAGGAGCACCACGTGGAAGTTGATCAACAATCCGACAGAAATGTTGAGCAAGCGAATATGTGAAAGTAATTGCGCTTCATCCACTGGGTGCAATGCTTCCTTGCACTTCGTTTCAACTACAACCCGGTTTTCAACGACCAGGTCGGCCCGGAAGCCACAGTCAAGTTTGACGGAGTCGTAGATCAGCGGGACGGGCTTCTGACGTTCAACGCCCAAGCCGAGATTCTGGAGCTCGTAGGCAAGACAGGCTTCGTACGCCGATTCCAGTAGACCCGGGCCGAGACGGCGGTGAATCTTGATGGCCGCTCCGATGATCTCGGGCGTGAGGTCGGTATTCCGCAAGGTAAAATCTTAAACCGCAAAATGCGCAAGGTGACCGCAAAATGCGCAAAGGAAACTTCTTAGGTGCCGTTTCGGGAATATCTTTTGCGTCCTTTGCGAATAATTCTCTTAGCGTTCTTTGCGGTAAAGCTTTCTTCCGACGATTTTGACCTCGCCCTGCAGTACGATCTTGATCGCTTCGCTATACGCAAGATGCTCCTGCTCAAGAATGCGCGCGGCGAGGGTGTGCTCGTCATCTGAATCGAGCACAGGGACTGCGATCTGAACGACGATGGGCCCGTGGTCGAGTTCTTCATCCACAAAATGCACGGTGCAGCCGCTGACTTTCACCCCGTAGGCGAAGGCCTGCTCCTGCGCCTCCAGACCAGGAAACGCGGGCAGCAGCGAGGGATGAATGTTCAGAATATGGCGGGGAAACTGTTTGACGAACCAGGGCGAGAGCAGTCGCATGTATCCGGCGAGGCAGATGAGGTCGACTTTGTGCTCCTGCAGCGCAGCCGCCATCGCGCGATCGTGTTCTTCCCGGTCTTTTCCTTTCGACGAGAGAACGAGCAACGTCAAACCCAGCTTGCGGGCAATCTCCAGCCCGCCGGCGTCCGCGCGATTGGAAATGACCACTGCGATGCGCGCGTCAGGAATTTTGCCGCTGGCGACGTTTTTCGCGATGGCCTCGAAGTTCGAGCCGCGTCCGGAGAGCAGAATGCCCAGGTTCTTCATTCCCACCTAAAATGATTTCCAGCCACGATCATAATGCAAGCCGCGGTTTGCTCCGCATGGCGCGCTTCGTTATAGTTTTCATTGGCCATGTACAACGACTTTCACGCCATCGACCGCTGGACCAAGAAGGAAGTGCATTGCATCTATCAGGCGCTGATTGTCGCCATTGCCACGCGTCACGCCGACGCGGTGGACATCAAGTTCCTGGTCGACGGAAGGCCGGTGTGGATTGCGTTGCCGCATCCCGCGTGGGTGGAGTACCAGAACCGTACCGGAAAGATGATTACCGACCCCCTGGCCATCGAAATCGCCGGACACTTTCTGAAAACCGCGCTGGCAGCCGGGGACGGGATGGGGCAGGAAATGTACTCCCTCACCGTTTCGCAGACCCTTGAACACTTGGAAGCTGTAGTAGCGGAAGAAGTAAACTCCACACCTTCGCGGTAACGAAACCTCAATCCCGATCTAAATTCGTGTCATTGTGGGAGTCGGTTCGACCTTTCGTACCCCGCACATACTTGGAAGTCTCGCCGGAAACAGGCACAATATTAGGTCGGTCAGATCGTGGATTGCCGTGCCGGTGTGCGTCGTGCGCGCTGCAAGCATCTGATCGTAACTTTGAAGGAGCGACCATAATGGCCAGCGTCACTATGGAAGTAGCAGCACCCAGCCGCAATAAGCGCCTGACGGAGTGGGTGGACGAAGCGGCGCAGCTGTGCAAGCCCGACGGCGTTCACTGGTGCGATGGGTCGCACGCCGAATACCAGGAGATGCTGCGGCTCATGACGCTCGCCGGGGTCGCTATTCCGCTCGACTCCGCGAAGCGCCCAAACAGCATTCTGGTACGCTCGAATCCCGCCGATGTCGCCCGCGTAGAAGACCGCACTTTTATCTGCTCTCTCAGTAAAGATGACGCTGGCCCGACCAACAATTGGGAAGATCCGGCAAAGATGAAAGAGACGCTGCGCCGGCTTTATGCCGGTTCAATGGCCGGCCGCGTGATGTACGTCATCCCCTACAGCATGGGTCCGATCGGTTCGCCAATCGCGAAAATTGGTATCGAGATCACCGACTCTCCTTACGTCGTCGCGAGTATGCACATTATGGCGAGAGTGGGGAAGCACGTGCTCGAGGCGCTGGGCAAAGACGGGGAGTTTGTTCGCGGGCTGCACTCGATTGGCGCTCCGCTTGCGCCCAACGAGCAGGATTCGACCTGGCCGTGCAACTCGCAACAAAAGTACATTTGCCATTTTCCCGAGACTCGCGAGATCTGGTCGTTCGGCTCAGGTTACGGCGGCAACGCATTGCTGGGCAAGAAGTGTCATGCGTTGCGCATTGCCTCGGTGCAGGCCCGCGATGAAGGCTGGATGGCGGAGCACATGCTGATCCTCAAGTTGATCAGCCCGTCGGGCGAGGTCAAATACATGACGGGGGCGTTTCCCTCGGCCTGCGGAAAGACCAACCTCGCCATGCTGATTCCGACCATCCCTGGTTGGAAGGTGCAGACGGTCGGCGATGATATCGCCTGGATGAAATTCGGCGCCGATGGCCGGCTCTATGCCATTAATCCTGAGTATGGGTTCTTCGGCGTGGCCCCGGGCACCAGCATGAAATCGAACGCCAACGCCATGTTGAGCGTGACGAAGAATTCGATCTTTACCAACTGCGCCATGACGATGGACGGCGATGTCTGGTGGGAGGGAATGACCGAAGAGAAGCCGGCAGAGTTGATGGACTGGCTGCGGCGTTCGTGGACCCCGAACTCCGGTCGCAAAGCGGCCCACCCGAATGCCCGGTTTACCGCTCCGGCCAAGCAGTGCCCGGTGATTGCACCGGAGTGGGAAGATCCCAAAGGCGTGCCGATCGACGCCATCTTGTTCGGTGGCCGGCGAGCCGGGATTGTTCCGTTGGTGATCGAGTCGCTCAGTTGGCAACACGGGACGTTCTTAGGCGCCACTGCCAGCAGCGAAACCACGGCCGCGGCAGTTGGCAAAGTCGGCCAGTTGCGCCGCGATCCCATGGCCATGCTGCCATTCTGCGGCTATCACATGGGCGATTATTTCGCGCACTGGCTGCAGATCGGTCAGAAGTCGTCCAATCTGCCCAGGATTTTCTACGTGAATTGGTTCCGGCAGGACGAGAATGGCAAGTTCTTATGGCCGGGCTATGGAGAAAACAGCCGCGTGCTGAAGTGGGTTTTTGAACGCTGCGACGGCAAAGTCCATGCCAATGAGACGCCCATCGGACGGTTGCCCGATCCAGCGGATTTTGACACCAAGGGTTTGGATCTTCCCGCCGCCAGTGTCGCCAAGCTGCTGAACGTCGATGTTCAGGGATGGCTCGAAGAAGTTCCGCGAATCCGGGAACACTTTGCCAAATTCGGCGACCGCTTGCCCAAGGGAATGAATGACGAAGTCGATGCGCTCGAAAAGAGGTTGAAAGCGGCGAAGTAAATTGGGGCCTAGGAAAGTTTTCTCAGTCCCGCCACTCCCATCATCCGTCCCGTGACGCCTTTTTCTGCGCGATGTGAAAAGAGCACGTCCGGCCGGCACGCGGTGCACAGCTCTGAGGCGGTAATGTTCTTTGGCACAACCCCTGCTTCAATCAGCTGCCTGCGGTTCGCTTCCACCAAATCGAGAAAAAGCTTGGTGGGCATGGGAGTGTGTCCAGGGGCGCGGGCGCTCAGAAAGAGCAGCGGATATTTCTCTCGAATCGCGTCGGACTCCTTGGTCTCGTGAAAAAGCTCGCCGGCATAGGCGAACTGAGACTCGAATTTTCCCCTGACCTCCGGCCCCACTTCGTAGCAGCAACTGTGAATGCCGGGGCCGATGGCAGCCCGCACATCGCTGGGTTCGGTTCCGAAATAGCGCCGCATCTCTCCCAAACCTTTTTCGACAATCCGCGCTAGCGTGCCTCTCCACCCAGCGTGAAATGTGCCAATGGCACGGTGTTTAGAGTCGACCAGAATGACCGGGATGCAGTCGGCAGTTTGCACTGCGATCAGCAATTCCGGAATGGAGGTAATTAGGCCATCGCCGGACAATGGTTCTTTGGATGGTGCAGAAACGTGGTGAATGATGTCGGAATGAATCTGCCGCAGAGTTATCAGCGGCCAGGTTTTTCTTCCATCAGTCGCGCCGAGTTGCTTGAGAAATGCTGTGCGGTTCCGTTCGACCGCCGAACGCGAATCGTGTTTGGTGAAACCGAGATTCAGGGTCTTGCCGCCGTAGACCGAGGAGAATCCTCCAACGCGCGTGGAAAAACCGTGGACGAGCCAGGGAATACGCTTCAAAACGGAGGAGTGAACAATTTCGATTTTATTGCTTGCCATTCTCACAGGCACAAAACCATATTAGCAATGCCGCACGAATGCTAACCCAGGGCCGGATGCTTTTTGTGCCAATCGGTGGCTTGCTCGTAGGCATACGCCATTTGCAGGCAGCTTGGATTCCCCCCAGTGCGGGCCGGCAATCTGCAGGCCGATCGGGAGACCGTTTGCCGTGAATCCACAGGGAACCGAAATGGCTGGCAGGCCCCAGACGTTGAAGGGCCGAGTATTGCGAAGCAGAACAATTTCGCGCGGTCGCAAGAGCTCGGGATTTTGTTTCAGTTCATCGGCGTTGGGCGCCGGAATCGGCGTGGTCGGGGTCACCAGCAGATCGACTCCATCGAAGGTGCCTACAATTTCTTTTCTCAGCCGTTGCAATTCGCGCCGGCTGACTTCAATTTCCAGCGCCGTGAAATGTTCTCCGGTGCGAATGCGTCGCAGCGTTTCCGGCTGGTACAGCTCGGGACTCCGTCGAATGATCTCTGCATGGACTGCATAAGATTCGGCCGCTTGCAGGGTGCGGCCGGTCGGAACGTCGAGGTCGATTTGGCGAATTTCCGCGGACAAGGATTTCAGAACCACAATTGCCTGCTCGACCGCCGCCGCGACTTCCGGGTCGAGGTCATCAAAGAAAAAGTTTCGTGGAATTCCAATGCGCAGTTTTTTCGATTCGGCAAGAGTAGCAAGATAATCGCCTGCCGGCGCGTCCACGGAATTTGGATCTCCCGCGTCATATCCCGCGATGGCTTGCAGAAGTATGGCGGCATCCGCAACGCTCCTGGCCAGCGGGCCAGTGTGATCCAGTGATGGCGATAGTGGAAACACGCCACGCGCGCTGACACGCCCGAATGTCGCTTTCAATCCGACGATCCCGCATTGGGACGCCGGTTCGCGGACGGAGCCGGCGGTGTCAGTGCCGATCGCTCCGTAGCAAAGGCCGGCTGCCACCGCCGCCGCCGATCCGCCGGAGGATCCTCCGGCGATATGTGCCGTGTTCCAGGGATTGCGTACCTCGCCGAAATGGCTGATAAGTGAACTACCCCCATAAGCGAATTCGTGCAGATTTTGTTTGCCGAGGAAAACCGCTCCCGCGCGCCGCAGCCGAAGCACCACTTCCGCATCTTCAGAAGGAAGGCGGTCTTTGAACAGCGCGCTGGCGGCCGTAGTGCGCACTCCGGCGGTGTCAATAATGTCTTTCAATCCGAGCGGAATGCCGTGCAGCGGCCCGCGCCACTCGCCACGTTGAATTTCTTGCTCGGCCGCGCGGGCTTCGTTCAACGCAGACTCCGGCGTGACCGTGATGAAAGCGTTGAGGACAGGATTCAGCTTCTCAATTTGAGTCAGGCAATTTTTTGTCAGCTCAACCGGAGAAATCTCGCGATTCCGCAGCGCCTGGCTGGCTTCGACGATGGTATTCAGCATGCCTTTCCTTTCGCATGAAGCGCAAGCCTGCCTTCGTCCCATTACTGAAAGCAGATTTATTGGTGCGAACAGAAAAAACTCGCAGCGACCCTCACGCTCGTGCTCCGAACTGTTATAATTTCGATTCTTCAAACTGAGAAACAAAAATCTTTGATGAGCCTGGCCGTAACGGTCCAAAAATCTGGGAACTAAGGGGTGGCGTTCCCACTGCACAGAAGACTCTGTCTATGCAGATTTTTCATCGCAGCACGAACACAATTTCTCGCGCCACGATTTATGGAGCGGTTTTCCTGATCGCGGCGTTGCTCTGGGCAGTCCTCGAACTGCAGCGCTCTCCTTATATCACTTATGCGGGGGTCGCCCGGCCGCAGCCGGTGCCGTTCAGCCATCAGCACCACGTGGCTGGGTTGGGGATCGACTGCCGCTATTGCCACACCTCGGTCGAAACGTCGAGCTTCGCCGGAATTCCTCCGACGCGCACCTGCATGAACTGTCACTCGCAGATTTGGACCAATGCCGCGTTGCTTGAACCGGTGCGCGAAAGTTTCCGCAGCGGCAAATCGCTCGTCTGGACGCGGGTCAACGACCTGCCCGATTTTGTTTACTTCAACCACAGCATTCACATCAATAAGGGAGTCGGCTGCAATACCTGCCACGGGCCGGTGGACCGCATGCCGCTCATGTACAACTACGCGTCGCTGCAGATGGAGTGGTGCCTGGACTGTCACCGCGATGCAGCGAAGTATCTTCGTCCGCGCGACCAGGTTTTCAATATGCGTTACGAGCAGCCATCCACCTTCAAGCCGTTGACGGTGGATGGTCACGAGTATACGGACCAACTCGCGCTAGGCACGGATTTGGTGAAGAAATACAAGCTGCGGACAGTGGCGGACATCACCAGCTGTTCGACATGCCATCGCTAGAACGAATCAATGACGAACGACTCACAAACCGGTAAACAGCATCGCGAAGAAGTTTGCCCTGGAAAGAAGGACAAACTCGACCTCGTGACCGCGAAGGCGCAGATCGCCGAGACCAAAGGTCCGGAATTCTGGCGCAGCCTGGAAGAACTCGCGGGGAGCGAAGACTTCCAGGAGATGATGCACCGCGAATTTCCCAAGGGTGCGTCCGAGTGGCTGGACGATGTCTCGCGCCGCGGATTCCTGAAGTTGATGGGTGCTTCGCTGGCGATGGCGGGAATGACCGCCTGCACCAAGCAGCCGATGGAGAAGATTGTCCCCTACGTGCGCCAGCCGGAGGAAGTAATTCCGGGACGGCCGCTGTTCTTCGCTACTGCATTCACGTTGGGCGGATATGCAAGTCCGATCCTGGTGGAGAGCAATCTTTATCGGCCCACGAAAATCGAAGGCAACGACAAGCATCCCGCGAGCCTCGGTGGAACCGATATTTTTGCGCAGGCTTCCATTCTCGGGATGTACGATCCCGATCGCTCGCAGACGAACACCCACCTGGGCGAAGTGCAGACCTGGGGAAATTTTGTGGAGGCGCTGCGCGGCCCGCTCAATTCGCAGAAAGCATTGCAGGGCGCGGGCATTCGCATTCTCACGCCGACCATTTCTTCGCCCACGCTCGCCGATCAATTGCGTACCGTCCTTAAGTTGTATCCGCAGGCCAAGTGGCATGTCTACGAGCCGGTCAATCGCGACAACGTTCTCGAAGGTGCGAAGCTGGCGTTCGGCCAGCCGGTCGAGACACGCTATGACTTCGAGAAGGCGGATGTTGTCCTCTCGCTCGATGCAGATTTCCTCTATGCGGGATTTCCGGGGAATGTTCGTTATGTCCGCGATTTTGCCAAGCGCCGCGACCCCGATTCCGGCAAGATGAACCGGCTTTATGTAGTCGAGAGCACGCCGAGTTCGACAGGGGCGAAGGCGGACCACCGGTTGCCGCTGAGAGCGAGCGAAGTCCCGGACTTCGCCGCGGCGGTTGCAGCGGGAATCGGAATTAGCTCACGCCAGCGCACTTTCGCCGGTGATACCGCCAAGTATCTGAACGCGGTGCTGCGCGATCTGCAGGGGCATGGCGGTTCCAGTGTCGTCATCGCCGGCGATCACCAGCCGCCAGCGGTTCACGCTCTTGCCCACGCCATCAATGAAAAACTCAGCAATGTAGGCAAAACTGTTTTCTATACCGACCCGGTCAATGCGAATCCCGTCAACCAGACCGACTCGCTCAAAGAACTTGTCGCCGACATGCGTGGCGGCAAGGTGGACATGCTGTTCATTTTCGGCGGAAACCCGGTTTACGATGCGCCTGCCGATTTCGGGTTCGCCGACGCGCTGAAGAACACTAACATTCCTTTCCGCGTGCATCACGGGCTTTATCAGGACGAAACCGCCGAACTGTGCCAGTGGCACTTGAGTGAAGCGCACTATCTTGAAGCTTGGGGCGATACTCGCGCGTACGACGGAACGGTCAGCATCCAGCAGCCACTGATTGCGCCGCTCTACAACAGCAAAAGCGTTTACGAAGTGGTCGCGCTGCTCGCGGGACAACACGATGCCACCGGCCACGACGTGGTGCAAAGTTACTGGAAACCGCAGCATCCAGGGTCGGATTTTGAAATGTTCTGGCGCAAGTCGCTGCACGATGGCTGGATTGAAGGCACGGCGTTTGCTCCCATCAACGTGACGGTCAAGGCCACCAATCTGCCCGCGCCGGCCGCAGTTCCGCAGAATGCCATCGAAATCAACTTCCGCCGCGATCCTTCCATCTACGACGGCCGGTTCTCCAACAACGGCTGGTTGCAGGAATTGCCCAAGCCGATGAACAAGATGACTTGGGACAATCCCGTGCTCGTTCGGCCCGGCGATGGCGCAGCGCTTGCAGGCAAAGTCGGAAGACATGGTATCGCTGGAACTGAACGGGCAGAAAATCACAGCGCCGGTTTGGATTCAGGCCGGGCATCCGGACAATTCGATCACGGTTTTTCTCGGCTACGGCCGCAAACAAGCTGGACGGGCTGGAACTGGCGCGGGATTTGATTTCTATCCGCTGCGCAACAGCGCAACGCCCTGGATCGCCAGTGGCGTGAAGATTTCGAAGACCGGCGACACATATATTCTGGCGTCGACCCAGGGCTATCAGTCAATGGAGACGCCGGATGGCTACACGCGGCCGCTGGTGCGCACGCGCAGCCTCGATGAATATCGCAAAGAGCCCGACTTTGCGCAGGAAGACAAGCCTCCGGCCGCGCTCACGCTTTATCCCGGTTATGAAGCGCAGTACCAAGCAGAGCCCTACCGTTGGGGCATGGCGATCGATCTGAATGCTTGCGTGGGATGCAATAACTGCATCGTCGCCTGTCAGTCGGAGAACAACATTCCGGTCGTCGGCAAGGAACAATGCCATAAAGGCCGTCACATGCACTGGCTGCGCGTCGATGCGTATTACCAGGGCGATCGCGATAATCCCAAGGCGTACTTCCAGCCGGTGCCGTGCATGCAGTGCGAAAACGCACCGTGCGAGCTGGTTTGCCCCGTCGGCGCAACCGTGCACAGCACGGAGGGCCTGAATGATATGGTCTATAACCGCTGCGTGGGCACGCGCTACTGCTCGAACAACTGTCCGTATAAAGTGCGGCGGTTTAATTTCCTGCTGTTTCAGGATTGGGAGACGCCGCAGTACAAGATGATGCGCAATCCCGACGTGACCGTGCGCAGCCGCGGCGTGATGGAAAAGTGCACGTACTGTGTGCAGCGCATCAGCGACACCGCATCGATGCAGAGCGCGAAGACCGAAAGATCGCCGATGGCGAATTGCAGACCGCGTGCCAGCAGTCATGTCCGGCGAACGCAATTATTTTTGGAAACATCAACGATCCCGAGAGCCGGGTTTCGAAACTGAAAGCACGGAGCCGGAATTACGGGTTGTTGGAGGATTTGAACACGCGGCCCCGAACCACTTATTTGGCCGAAATTCGCAATCCGAACCCGGAGTTGGAAGGATGAGCGTGAGCTGTCATCTCGAGTGTAGCGAGGGTTCTGTGATTGGAGTAACAGCAGATTCCTCGTCGCTTCGTTCCTCGGAATGACAGAGATGGCTAGGAACGGGTAATGGACGAACATACAGAACAATTGGCAGCGGGCGAGGCCCCCGTCATTGAGCCGGGGCATACCTTTGCCACGGTCACCGACAAGATCAGTTCGATTGTGCTGACTCGTCCGGTTTCCAACGGATGGCTGGTCGGATTCGGAGTCGCGTTCCTGATCACGATGGTGATGCTGTACGCAATCGGCTATCTGTTCGTCCGGGGCGTTGGCATCTGGGGCATCAATATTCCCATCGGCTGGGGATTCGCCATCGTCAATTTTGTCTGGTGGATCGGTATCGGCCACGCCGGAACTCTGATTTCCGCCATTCTTGCTTTTGCTTGCGCCAGTCGTGGCGAAATTCCATCAACCGCTTCGCCGAGGCGATGACACTTTTCGCCGTGGCTTGCGCCGGAATGTTTCCAGTGCTGCACCTCGGCCGGCCGTGGCTGGCGTATTGGCTTTTCCCGTATCCCAATACGATGAACTATTGGCCGCAATTCCGCAGCCCGCTGGTGTGGGACGTGTTTGCAGTCTCGACTTATGCCACGACTTCGCTGCTGTTTTGGTTCATCGGACTTATTCCAGACCTCGCAACGCTTGCGTGACCGCTCCGATAATCCCGCGGCAAGGATCATCTACGGAATTCTCGCGCATGGGCTGGCGCGGTTCGGCGCGGCACTGGAGCCGTTACGAAACTGCTTATCTGCTGCTAGCGGGATTGGCGACGCCGCTGGTGCTCTCTGTGCACACCGTCGTGAGTTTTGATTTCGCCATCGGCATTGTGCCCGGCTGGCATACCACCATCTTCCCGCCTTACTTCGTCGCCGGCGCGATTTATTCCGGCTTCGCGATGGTGCTGATGCTCGCCATTCCCATCCGCAAGTTCTACGGCCTGGAAGATTTCATCACCGAGCGGCACCTGCAGAACTCGGCGAAAGTCATGCTCGCGACTGGGTTGATCGTCGCCTATGGCTATGGCATGGAAGCGTTCATGGGCTGGTATAGCGGCAACCACTACGATGCCTTTACTGCATCTGGAATCGGCTGCACGGGCCGTACCGCTTCTGGTATCTCGCGCTTCTGCCTGCAATATCGTTATTCCGCAGGTGCTGTGGATCAAGAAACTGCGCACCAGTCCGCTGGCGCTTTTCCTGATTTCCGGCGTCGTCCTGGTCGGCATGTGGCTGGAGCGGTTTATTATTGTTGTGGTCAGTCTGCACCGCGATTTCCTGACCTCGTCGTGGGGAATGTATTATCCCACGCGCTGGGATTGGGTGACGTTCATAGGCACGCATGGGTTTCTTCGTCGCCTGCTATGTTCCTGTTCTTGCGCGTGCTGCCCATGATTTCGATTTTTGAAATGCGAACCTTGCTGCCTGAAGCGGAGGTAAAGGAATGAAGCGCACGCCGATCTACGGGATGATGGCGGAGTTTGATTCTCCCACCGCTCTGGTCGCCGCTGCCGCATAGCACCCATGCAGCCGGGATATCAAGAAGATGGATGCGTATACTCCGTTTCCCATCGAAGGCTTGGCGGAGGCCATCGGATTTCACAAGAACGGCGTGGCGCTGGTGACGCTTGTCGGCGGCATTGATCGGCTGGGTTTTCGGGCTATCTGCTGCAGTGGTGGATCGCGACCGTCAGCTATCCGGTCAATGTCGGCGGGAAGCCCTATCATTCTTGGCCGTCGTTCATCGTGGTGACGTTCGAGATGACGATCCTGTTTGCGCGGTGCTCTCGGCGGTTTTCGGCATGCTGGCGCTGAATGGGCTGCCGATGCCCTATCACCCGGTGTTCAACGTGCCCCGCTTTGCCTTTGCCACGAAAGATCGGTTCTTTCCTGATCGTGTTCTCTTCCGATCCGAAGTACAAGCCAGCGCGAGACGCGGCGTTTTCTGGAGAGTCTGGGAGCCGCGCGCCATCTCGGAGGTGCCCAGCTAGACCATGCGGACTCGCTGCGGAAAATTTGCCTCTGGGACTGCTGGCTGCTGTTGGCGCTGGCCGGATGCCGCCAGGACATGCATGACCAGCCGCGATTCAAGCCGCTGGCCAGGAGCGATTTTTATACCGACCTGCGCTCCGCGCGCGCCCCGGTGGAAGGAACGGTGGCGCGTGGACAGTTGCATGAGGATACGTATTTCTACACCGGGAAAATGGGCTACAGCCCCGGCGATTACATGCCGTTTCCCGTGACTGCAAGAGGTGCTGGCGCGTGGCCGCGAACGGTTTAATATTTATTGCTCTCCTTGCCACTCGCGACTGGGCGATGGCAACGGAATGATTGTGCAGCGCGGTTTCCGCCATCCGCCTTCGTATCACACCGAACGGCTGCGCAAGGCGCCGCTGGGATATTTCTTCGACGTGATGACCAACGGGTTTGGCGCCATGCCGGATTATGCTTCGCAGATTCCGACGCGAGACCGCTGGCACATTGTCGCCTACATCCGAGCATTGCAATTGAGCCAGAATGCGCGCGGCCAGATGTTATCCCGGCAGGACAAAAAGTGCCTTCGCCGGCGCCAGCGTTCCGCGGTGATCCGGGCTCGGGGCCACGCCGCCAGAGTTCAGTCGACGCCCGACGCGGGAAGGGAGAAGAGCCGAAATGAGCGCGGCGCGGGCAAACCATCTCGCAGACCATGGCACCGCCGGTCGCTCATACCATCCAGGGGCGTTCGCTGATTATCGGGCTGATTTTTGCCGCGATTGCAATCGGCGGTGCGTTTCTGCGTCCCGAAGAGTTCTTCCGTGGTTATCTTGGTCGCATTCATGGCGTGGCTGGGCGTGACCTTGGGATCGATGGTAATCCTGATGATTCGCCACTTGACGGGCGGCGGCTGGGGCACGGTGATTCGACGGATTCTGGGCGCGGCCATGCGCTGTGTGCCGCTGATGACAATTTTATTCATGCCAATTCTGTTCGGGCTTCCACGTCTTTACATTTGGGCGCGTCCGTTGGATTCAATTGCCGATAAGCATCTCCGGGAGCATCTTGCAAGACATCACGAAATCATATCTCTCGGTGAATGGGTTCATTGTGCGCGCCGCGATCTACTTCGCCATCTGGAACCTGCTGTCGTTCTTCCTGACCAAGTGGTCGCGGGAACAGGATTCAGCCCCGCGCTTCGAGATAACACTCGCTTCAAAGTGCTGAGCGGGCCAGGGCTGATTCTTTATGCCTTCACGGTTTCCTTTGCCGCGATTGATTGGGTCATGTCGCTCGACCCCAGCTGGATTTCAACCATTTATGGCCTGGTGATCTTGATCGGACAATTGCTGTCGGCCATGTGCTTCGCGGTGGTGGTGGAGCGAATTCTGGTGAAGTACAAACCGATGTCGGATTGGCTGAAGCCGGATTTTGTGCAGGACCACGGGAAGTGGATGCTGACGTTCATTATGGTATGGGCATACTTCACGTTTTCGCAGTGGCTGATCATCTGGGCGGGCAATTTGCCGGATGAGATTACGTGGTACATGCGGCGGCTGAATGGCGGCTGGGGCTTCGTCGGACTGTGGCTGGTGGTGTTCCATTTCGCGGTGCCATTCGTGATCCTGCTTTCGCGCTCCTTCAAGCGCGATATCGGACGGATGGTCTGGCTGGCGACTTGGATGTTGCTGATGCATTATCTGGATTTGTTCTGGATCATCGAGCCGAATTTCTCGACGCGATTCAGTGTGAGCTGGGCTGATGTTGTTCTGCCCGTCGCGATGGGCGGTTTGTGGCTATGGTTTTTCTTCCGCAATTTGAATTCGCTGCCGCTTTTGCCGGTGCATGACGTGGACGCCAAGGAAGTTTGGAGCCCGTGCATGGCTGAGGAAGTAAGACACGCTAAAGCCGCGGAAAGCGGATTCGAGCACCAGGACCTGAGCCCGCAGAGCGTCTACACTTTTCTGGTGGGGCTGGCTGTGGGTTGGTCTTGGTAGCGTTCTGCTCTGCCGGCCTCTACCGATGCGATGGATGCATATGACGCGAAGCACCAACCCCCGCAGATCCACTGGTGCGACAAACCGGCGAACACCCGCAATGTACCGCCGGACGTGATCAAACGCTTTCCCGGCCGCGGTTGGAGAACAACGAACGCTTGGAGATCAACGATTTTCTTCTGCAGGAGGAACAAAAGCTCAACAGTTATGGCTGGGTAGACCAGAAAGCGGGAGTAGTACGAATTCCGATTGAGCGCGCCATGCAGTGATCGCGCAACGCGGACTTCCGACTACGCCGAAATCGGAAAGTTCCGCCTTCGGAGATCAACGTACCGTGAATCAAGCCGCACAGCATGCGGTACCAGCAATATCGAGTCGGGAAAGGCAAGAAACAGTGATGCAGTATTTCAAAAAATTACGGCGACCATGA
This sequence comes from uncultured Acidobacteriaceae bacterium, assembly GCA_963848325.1. Classification (GTDB taxonomy): domain Bacteria; phylum Acidobacteriota; class Terriglobia; order Terriglobales; family Acidobacteriaceae; genus DATJOJ01. Next base: position 119,936 of record CAWKDJ010000024.1, on the reverse strand, counting down.
GATTCCGAGTCGCTGCGAGATTCTGCACCCTTGGCGTAGCTCGCTGCGGTGGCCGCTTTTGGCCAGGGAATGACGCAGGGAATTATGTCGCCCCCGGCGAACCTGCGGCCACCGGGTCTGAAGAACGTCGGCATTGAGCAACATTTGAACGATCAGATCCCCGCCGATCTCACGTTCCGCGATGAGACTGGCAAAGCCGTTCGGCTGGGAGATTACTTCGGCAAAAAGCCGATGATCTCTGAATCTGGTTTATTACCAATGCCCCATGCTGTGCGGAGAAGTGTTGAGCGGCCTGGAAAGCGCACTGCGGGTGCTGAAATTCGATGTTGGCAAGGATTTCGACGTTCTCACGGTGAGCTTCGATCCACACGAAACGCCGGCAGATGGCGAGCCGCGAAGAAAGCTGAATTCATGAAACGATATGGCCGGCCGGGCGCTGCCGACGGTTGGCACTTCCTCACCGGGCCGCAGGAGTCCATTGACGCACTGACCAAAGCCGCTGGTTTTCAATATGAGTACGATCCGAAAACCGGCCAGTTTGCGCACGCCACTGCCATCATGGTTCTGACGCCGCCGAGGGCAAGATTGCGCAGTACTACTACGGCGTCGAGTTCGCGCCCAAAGATTTGCGCTTGGGCCTGGTGCAGGCGTCGCAGGGCAAGATCGGCAGCGTGGTGGATGAAGTCTTGCTGTACTGCTACCACTACGACCCGACACCGGAAAATATGGAGCGATGTAGTCAGCCGCATTCTGAAATTGGCGGCGGGAGCGACCATCCTGGTCCTGGGAACTTTTCTGATTGTGCTGTTCCGGATGGGTTCGCCGGCGGAACAGCAGCGCAGCGAAGCGAGCGATTTAGATTATGTTCGATAATTTTCCATTTTGGCCGGCGCGGCCTCCACCGGGGCGGGCAACGTGGATGCGCTCTTCATCTTTCTGCTGCGTGTTGACCGGATTCATGTGCCTGGCGATCTTCACGCATGATCATCATTTTCGCCATTCGCTTTCGTCGCCGCAACCAGGCGGCGAAGCCGAACAGATCGAAGGTTCGACGCCGCTCGAAATTACCTGGTCGCGTAGTTCCGCTGGGGATCTTCATGGTCATCTTCGCGTGGGGCGCGATCATTTATTTTCAGGAGCGCACGCCGCCTCGCGGGGCCGACCGAAATTTACGTCGTCGCCAAGCAATGGATGTGGAAGCTGGAGCATGAAGAGGGACAGCGCGAAATCAACGAACTCCATGTTCCCGTCGGCCGCGACGTCGAAATTGATCATGACTTCGCAGGACGTGATCCACAGCTTTTATGTGCCGGCGTTTCGCATTAAGCAGGACGTGCTGCCCGGCCGCTACACCACCGCTTGGTTCCGCGCCACCAAGCCGGGCATTTACCATCTGTTCTGCGCGGAATATTGCGGCACCGCAGCATTCCGGCATGATTGGCGAGATTGTGGTGATGGAGCCCGCACAGTATCAGGCATGGCTCGCCGGCGGCCAGCACTCCGGATCGCTCGCGGCGAACGGCGGAACATTTTTCAGCAGCTTGGCTGTCCCACGTGCCACCGTTCTGACGTTCAGGGACGCGGCCCCAATCTGATGGGCGTTTTCGGCAAGCCCGTGCTGCTGGAGGATGGGCGCACGGTCATGGCGGATGAGAACTACATTCGCGAATCGATTCTGAGTCCCGCGGCCAAAAGTCGTGAGCGGATTTAAGCCGATTATGCCGGTATTTCAAGGACTGGTTAGTGAAGAACAATTGACGGCCCTGGTGGCATACGTCAAGTCGTTAAGCCCGCCGCCTTCAGGAGCGGCGGGCAACCCCAGCCTCAAACCGGTCCAGCGTGACAACCGGAGGACAACCGAAGGAATAGCCATGGCGACGGCAGCGATCACGCACCGAACGCGAGAATTACCTCAATAAGGAGTACGGCATCAAGCTCCTGGCTGCTCACCACGGACCACAAACGGATCGCGCTGCTTTATCTGATGTCCATCACGTTCTTCTTTTTCATCGGCGGATTTTTCGCGCTGCTGATTCGGCTCGAACTGCTGACTCCGGCCGGCGATTTGGTGCAGGCCGATACCTACAACAAGCTGTTCACCATGCACGGCCAGGTGATGATTTTTTTCTTCCTGATTCCGTCGATCCCTGCCGTGCTCGGGAAATTTTCTGGTGCCGCTGATGATCGGCGCCAAAGATCTCGCCTTCCCCACAATCAACCTTTTGAGCTGGTACTTGCCTGGTCGCCGCAGGGCTGCTCATGCTGCACTGCATCGTGACCGGCGGCGTGGATACCGGCTGGACTTTTTACACGCCCTTCAGCACCGCTTTCAGCAACACCAAAGTGATCGAGGCTGGGCTTGGCAATCTTCATCGCAGGATTTTCGTCCATTCTGACCGGTTTGAACTTCGTGGTCACCATCCACCGTATGCGGGCGCCGGGAATGACGTGGTCGCGCATGCCGCTGTTCATCTGGGCGCACTACGCGACCAGCATCATCCAGTTGCTCGGCACGCCGGTGCTGGCGGTCACGCTGGTCTGGTTGTGCTGGAACGCGCGTTTCATCTGGGAATCTTCGATCCTACGCGCGGCGGCGATCCGCTGCTGTTTCAGCACCTGTTCTGGTTTTATTCGCATCCCGCGGTTTACATCATGATTTTGCCGTCGATGGGCGTGGTCAGTGAAATTGTGCCGTGCTTCACCCGCAAACGCATCTTCGGCTATAACGCGATTGCGCTGTCGAGCATTGCCATCGCCGTGTTTGGCTTTCTGGTCTGGGCGCACCACATGTTTGTGGCGGGAATTTCGCTTTACTCAGCGCTGATCTTTTCCATCCTCAGTTATCTGGTTGCGGTGCCCTCGGCGATCAAGGTCTTCAACTGGACCGCTACCATGTACAAAGGCTCGATCACCTTCAGCACGCCGATGCTGTACGCCTTCGGATTTATCGGCCTGTTTACTATGGGCGGACTTACCGGCTTGTTCCTGGCTGCGCTCGGAATCGACGTGCACGTGACCGATACCTACTTTGTGATCGCGCACTTTCACTACATCATGGTGGGCGGCGCGGTCATGGGCTATCTCGGCGGAATGCATTTCTGGTGGCCGAAAATTTCCGGTCGCATGTATCCGGAGTGGCTGGGCAAGTTGCCGCGGCTTCGATCGTTTTCCTTGGATTCAACCTGACATTCTTCCCGCAGTTCATTCTCGGCTATATGGGAATGCCGCGCCGCTACTGGCAATATCCGCCGGAGTTCCAGGTGCTGAACGTCCTGTCCACCGCCGGTTCTACGATCCTCGCCGTGGGGTACGTGCTGCCCATGGTGTACTTCCTGTGGTCGATGCGATACGGAAAGATCGCCGGCGACAATCCCTGGGGCGCAGCCGGTCTGGAATGGCAAACCGCGTCCCCGCCGCCGACATTCAATTTTGAGGAGATGCCGGAAGTGACCTGGGAGGCCTACAACTACGACCAGATTCCCGCGCCGCGAGGAGGTTTCGGTTGAGCGATAGTCCAGTCGCGGTCGAGCACCACGGACCGGAGCTGCGCCACCATTTTGCCAGCGTGCGAGCAGCAGCGCGACGCCTCGTCGCTGGGCATGTGGCTGTTTCTGGGCACCGAAATCATGTTCTTCGGCGGGATGTTCTGCGCCTACCTGGTCTACCGCTCTGAACTACTACAACGAGTTCGCAGCGGGCAGCCGAAGCCTGGATATCTGGCTGGGCACCATCAACACCATCGTCCTGATCTGCAGCAGCTTGACGGTTGCCCTGGGCGTGCGCGCGGCACAGATGGGCAAACGCAACTTGCTGATCGTTCTTCTGCGTCCTCACCTTGATTTTTGGTTTGGCTTTCCTCGGGATCAAAGGCGTTGAGTGGTACGACAAATATAAAGAGCATCACATTCCGGGATCGTCGTTCGATGCCAGCGATCTGGTCCGCGATTATCCCCAGATTGCACATCGATCCAGTCCCACGAGCAGATTTATTTCTCGCTGTACTTTGCGCATGACCGGTTTGCACGCGCTGCACATGATCATCGGTATCGGAATTTTTTCGTTCCTGCTCTATTACGCGTCAAGGGACGTTTCGGGCCCGAGTATTACACGCCGGTTGAAATTGGCGGACTGTACTGGCACTTTGTGGACATTGTCTGGATCTATCTGTTTCCCTTGCTGTATCTGATCGACCGGAAACCGCTGAGGTGAGCGTCATGTCTGAACACATTCTTCCGAGCAAAATGTATTACGCGATCTGGATCGCGCTGATGGTCCTGACGGTGGTGACGCCAGCGTGTGCCTTTATCGACCTCGGCCCGTTTAATACCGTCGTCGCGCTGGCTGATTGCGTACCTGCAAGGCTCTGCTCGTGGTCCTGTTCTTTATGCACGTGAAGTACGCCAGCGAACAGCTGACCAAGATGGTCATCGTTCGCCTCGATCTTCTGGCTGCTGCTTCTGCTGCTGCTGAGCCTGGCCGATTACGGCTACTCGCCCCCTGGGACACGCGTAAGAAGCATTCTCCCCTTGGGCGTATAGTCGCTTTCATGAGTTGATCGTGAGGTGATTATGGCCTTCTGCAATTCTTGCGGCACCAATCTGGAAAACAGACGTAAAGTTTTGTCCGAAGTGCGGCGCGGCGCAAGCTGGGGTTCCCGCCCCGCCAGCTTCGACGGCCCACCTTCATCCCCGGTCGCGGCAAATCCCGCTCAGAGCAAAACGCTCAAGATCGTCCTCATCGTTGTCGTCGCCAGTCGTGGTGTTGGGCGCAGTGGCCATCGGGACGCTGACCGTCATCGGTTTGCACATCGCTCGCCGCACTCACGTGACGACAAAATGGCGACAACGTCCGCGTGGAGAGCCCGTTCGGAACAATCGAACACCAATTCTTCCGATGTTTCCCGCGATCTTGGTGTCGATCTTTATCCCGGTGCGCGCATGTTAAAGAGCAATGGTGCGAATGTGGAGATTGCCGGAGTGCATACTTTCGCTGCGGAATTTGAGAGCGACGACCCGGCCGACAAAGTCGCGAATTTCTACAAAGCGAAGTTTCCCAACGCGAATGTCAGCGTTTCGAGCCAGGCACCACTACACGATTGTCTCTAGCGAGAAGAACAGCCTAGTGACAATCAACATCGAGTCACAAGGCAATAAGACGCTGATTCAAATTGCGAGTGTAGGGGCAAGAATGTGACAGGCAGCTCCAGTGATTAGCGGAACCGTCGCCAGCCCATCCGATTTCATCGGCACTCGCCCGCGCCTCCAAGTCTGCGAAAGTCGATGCCATGGCCTCTGCCGAGCCGCTCTGCGCAGTACGCGTTGCGCGGTGAAGTACGCTTCGACGACGGCAGCCGCGCTCTCTATGCCACTGACGGATCAAATTATCGGCAAGTGCCCATTGGAGTTGTCCTTCCTCGCGACGCGGACGACGTTATCGCCGCCATCGCGATGGCGCGGCGAATTCGGCGCGCCCATTCTTTGCCGCGGCGGAGGCACTTCGCTTGGCCGGCCAGTGCTGCAATGTCGCCGTGGTCCTCGATTTCTCAAAGTACATGGCGAAGATTCTGGAGATTGATCCGCATGCGCCGCATCGCCCGAGTTCAACCGGGAGTGATTCTCGACCATCTGCGCAATGCCGCCGAGAAACATCACCTGACCTTCGGGCCCGATCCCGCCACTCATGACCGCTGCACCCTTGGCGGAATGATTGGCAACAATTCCTGCGGCGTGCATTCGGTGATGGCGGGAAAGACCGACGACAACATCGAGGAACTTGAAATCCTGACCTACGACGGCCTGCGGATGAAGGTCGGCCAGACAGTCTGACCAGGAATTGGAACGAATCATCCGCGAAGGCGGACGGCGGGCTGAGATTTACGGGGGCCTGAAGCAGTTGCGAGACCAGTATGCCGATCTGGTTCGGCAGCGTTATCCCAACATTCCGCGCCGGGTCTCGGGGTACAACCTGAATTATCTCCTTCCGGAGAATGGTTTTCATGTGGCGCGGGCGCTGGTGGGCTCGGAAGGCACATGCGTCACGGTGCTGGAAGCGTCTTGCCGCCTGGTGGAAAGCCCGCCCGAGCGCGTGCTGCTGGTCCTGGCCTATGCGGACATTTTTCAATGCGCCGATCGCGTGCCAGAAATCATGGCGCACGGGCCGATCGGGCTCGAAGGCGTAGATCGATCTGCTGGTCGAATACACGCGGCGCAAGGGGATCAACTCTGAAGGCCTCGCGTTGCTTCCCCAGGGCGGAGGATGGTTGCTGGCAGAATTTGGCGGCGCTACGCAGGCCGAAGCCGAATCGCAAGCGCGAAGCTTGATGCAGGCGCTGTCGGCGAAGCCCCGCGCCTCCGCAGATGCGTTTGTTCACCGACAAGCAGCAGATCAAGCGCGTTTGGGAAGTTCGGGAATCAGCTCTGGGCGCGACTTCTCACGTTCCCGGCGAACCGCTGGAGTGGGAAGGCTGGGAAGATTCGGCGGTTGCACGCCGGAGAAACTTGGACAGCTATCTGCGCGATCTGACGCAAACTGATGGACTGGCTACGGCTACCACAGCGCCATGTACGGACACTTTGGGCATGCCTGCGTCCACATGCGCATCAATTTCGATCTGCAGTCAGCAGCAGGGCATCGCGAACTATCGCAAGTTCGTGGAAGAAGCCGCGGATTTGGTGGTCGGCTATGGCGGATCGCTTTCCGGCGAGCACGGCGACGGGCAATCGCGCGCGGAATTGTTGCCGAAGATGTTTGGTCCGGAGCTGGTGCAGGCGTTTCCGAGAATTCAAGGCGCTTTGGGACCCGGGGTGGAAGATGAATCCGGGCAAGGTGGTCGAGCCATACAAGTTGGATGAAAACCTGCGATTAGGCGCCGATTACCGTCCGTGGGAGCCGCAGACGCATTTCCAGTTTCCAGAAGACCACGGCAGCCTTGCGAGTGCGACCCTTCGCTGCGTTGGAGTGGGCAAATGCCGGCGCTACGACGGCGGCGTGATGTGTCCCAGCTTTCGAGTGACCGGCGAGGAGGAGCATTCCACGCGCGGACGCGCCCACCTGCTATGGGAGATGACGAAGGGCGAAGTGATTCGCGGACGGCTGGCAGGATGAGCACGTGAAAGATTCGCTGGATCTTTGCCTGGCCTGCAAAGGTTGCAAGAGCGATTGTCCAGTCGGAGTTGACGTGGCCACTTACAAGGCGGAATTTCTTTCGCACTACTACGAGGGACGGCGGTCGTCCCCGCAGCGCCTATGCTTTCGGCAACATCGACATGTGGGCGCGCCTTGCCTCGAATGCGCCCGGTTTAGTGAATCTGACGACGCAGTTGCCGGTGCTGCGGGACATCGCGAAGTTTGTCGCTGGGATGTCGCTCACGAACGCAGAATTCCCAGCTTTCGCGCCACGAGACTTTTCGCGGCTGGTTTCGCTCGCCGGCACCGCGGAATGTTGACGGACCAAGCGTTCTGCTGTGGCCGGATACGTTTAATAATTATTTTCTTCCCGCACACCGCGCAAGGCGGCGGTTGAAGTCCTAGAAGCAGCGGGATTCCATGTGCTCTTCCCAAGACCAGTTCTGTGCTGCGGGCGTCCGCTGTACGACTGGGGAATGCTGGATCGCGCGAAAGCGTTACTGCTACGAAATTCTCGATGTGCTGCACCGGAGATTGAAGCGGAAATTCCGCTCGTCGTTCTTGAGCCGAGTTGCGCGGCGGTTTTCCGCGACGAACTGACGAATCTGTTTCCTCACGACGAACGCGCGCATGGCTTGTCGCGGCAGATTTTTCTGCTGAGCGAATTTCTGGAGCAACAGGCAAAATTTCCGCCCTGCCGAACTTCCGCGTGCGGGCGCTGCGTCCACGGCCACTGCCATCACAAGTCCGTCATGAAGATGACGGCCGAAGAGACCGTGCTCCGCGCAAATGGGAATTGACTTCCATGCGCCTGCCCCGGGCTGCTGCGGCATGGCGGGAGCGTTCGGCTTCGAAGAAGACAAATACGACGTCTCCATGGCGGTCGGCGAACTGGAACTCCTTCCCGCGGTTCGCGCCGCTTCGCCCGATTCGCTGATCATCGCCGACGGCTTCAGTTGCCGCGAGCAGATCGCGCCAATCCACTGATCGCCACGCGGTGCATCTGGCGGAAGTGATCCAAATGGCGATGTAACGAGCACTCCAACTCCGCAAGGCTTATCCAGAACGCTGATCGTGGAGTCGCGCAGAGAGCGGAACTGCGGGAATCCATGAGGCGCAGCGCGCTTGGAATAGCAGGCATTGCCGCCGCCGGCACGCTGCTGATAGCCGCAATGCGCCGCCGTAACATGATTCATAACGAAAACTTATATCGAACCTCGCCACTCCGCCGATTTTCTGGGAGAATAGCTGTCAACGTCATGCCGCGCGTTACCGAGCTCGGCGATTTCCGTAACCGAAATTTCCGACCAGCGGCTGCGACCGCTGATGCGTCGCTGCAAGGATCGGTTCTGGTGCTGATCCAGTTCGATGTTTGCGAAGAGATCCATCTCGACCAACTGCAGCAGATTTTCGGCGCCCGCACAGTTGAGCACCCCGGCCTTGAAGCACCCGACGCCGGGATACGTCCGTTACGAGCGCCCGCCGGTCGTCGAACCCATTGAGACTCTGGTGCTCGAAAGCGGCGAGCGGCTGCAAGGCCAGATCAAGTATTACGACTACGGCGTGGTGAGCGTGGTGCTGGAGTTGCCATTTTCCGGCGATTGGGACACGTTGGTTCGCCTCGGCAGCCGCTGGGTGTGGGACGTGGATTTCGCCGGCGCATGCCTCCCGCATCGCCCGCAGAAGCTGAGAGCGCGCGGCGCCGGCGTTGGTCAAGCCTTACACCGAATGGCTGAGCGAGGACTACTTTATTTTTCATGTGCGCGAGATGGCCGGGCTCCCATCGGCGGCCGAGCTGTGCCAGACTCAAGGCGCGCGAATTGCGCAGATCGTGCGCGGCGAGACGCGCAAGCTCTCCGATGGCGAGCGCAACGAAATTCTGCAATCCCGGATTTCGTATTATCCAAACGATCTCGCCGTGATCGGCTGGAATGCGGCGTTTCTTTACGACACCGAGCCGGCGCCGAAACTGCGATCCAACTTTTGGAATACGCGAATTCGCAGCTGCTGGAATTCCGCCATTACGATGAATTTCTGACTCGCGAACTGGAGAGCGTCTACGCCGTTGCTGGATGAAGGCACGGGCATTTTGGCTCGTTGGCGGTTGGCGCGGGCCGCAACCAAACTGCACACCGTTCTACTGGATGTCAACGAACTCACCGAGCACGCCGACAATGCGATCAAGTTCTTGAGTGACATGTTTTCGGCACGTCTCTACAAGCTGGCAGCGTTGAAAGTCGGCGTTCCCGACTACAAAGACCTGGTCACGCAGAAAGTGCAATACCGCGGAGGAGCTCTATCGCTTTATGGTGGATCAGTTCAATCAGAGCCGGGCGTTTTTCCTGGAGCTGACGGTGGTCATTATTCTGGTGATTGAATTGATTTGGCTGTTTCGCGGCAAGCCGTTTTAGCGCAGAAGCGTCTTACTAGCCAATTTCATGCCACCCGTTCTATTCTGAACCCTCACTCTAAAGTCACGAGAACTTAATGCGAGGACTCAAAGGAAAACGCGTCCTGATCACCGGCGGCGCCAGCGGCATTGGCGCAGCCACAGCCGCACGCTTTCTCGAAGAAGGCTCGGCGGTGTGTGTGCTGGATCGGGATGCGCAAGCAGCGGAGCGAATCCACCGGGAGCTGCCGGAACTTGTTGGCGTTTTGCGCGCAGATGTTTCCAAACTCGAAGAAGTCGAGTCCGCGTTCGATGAGGCCGTCCGCAGGATGGGCGGCGTCGACGTGCTTGTCAACAATGCCGGCATCAGCATTCGCCACAATTTTCTTGAGATCACTCCGCAAGAATGGGCACGTGTCATTGCCGTCAATCTCACCGGCGTTTTCTACATGGCTCAGATCGCGGCGCGGCACATGTGGGAGCGTGGCGGCGTAATTCTGCAAACGGCTTCGACCAACGGCATTGTCGGGCAGCCCTACTATGCCGACTACAACGCAACGAAAGCTGGAGTCATCGAGTTGACCAAGAGCATGGCCCTGGAACTTGCTCCCAGGGTGCGAGTGTGCGCGGTGGCGCCCGGTTATGTGCTGACGCCGATGCAGCGGGCCGAATACACCGACGAAATGCTGGAGGAAGTAAATCGCAAGATTCCGCTGCGAAGGCACGCCAAGCCCGAAGAAATTGCGGCCTTGTTTGCTTTTCTCGCCTCAGACGACGCGGCCTATATCACCGGCCAGGTTTATACAATTGACGGAGCGGAAACAGCGGGAGGGCTCGCCAGCCGCTAAGCTGTGCTGTGATCAAAGTGTCGCGGCGACTTCAGCGTTTCAACAGCGAAGCCAGATATTGGTTCTCGTAGACCATGGTGGTGTTCTGCACGAATTCGAGAACCCGGAACATATTGTCGCGGGCTTCGCGCTTGAGTTCATCGAATTGAACGGCGACGCCTGATCCCAGGTCTAGCCGAGTGACCGAACCTTCGATCTGCAACTGTCCTTCATTGGTGGTGAACAGCAGTTTGAGCTTGGTACCGGGCGCAAACACTGCGCTGGTTTCAACATAGCAGCCGCCCAGGCTAACGTCGGTCAAATTGCCGAAGAGCGGCGCGTTGCCAGCGTCCGTGTGAAGTTCGAGGGTGACGCGGCATTTCATGCGGGCGTGTACGCGGCGGTTCTTGCGCGAGGGCCGGCGCTGTTTTTCCATGTACATGCGGCGGTCGGCCTGGGCCAGAAGTTGCTCCGCATTGCTGCCGTCTTCCGGATAGATCGCCAGGCCGACGCTCAGCGAGAGTATGTCCTCGGCGCAAACTTCCAATCCTGCCTGCTTGGCCAACTGTTGCAGTTGCTCGGCTTTCTTGGTGGCAACATCCGCGGTCAGGCCCGGCGCAACCAGAACGAATTCGTCTCCCCCCATGCGGGCCACGTAGTCATATTCGCGGCAGCTTTCTTTTAATGCCTGGCCGAACAATCGCAAAACACGATTTCCTTCCAAATGGCCGAAGCGGTCGTTGATTTTCTTGAAGCCATCGAGGTCGCAAACCATCACGGTGAGAGATTTCGAATCGCGTTTGCCGCGGGCCAACTCACGGTCGAGTTGCAGGAAGAGCGAGCGGGCATTGGGGAGCCCGGTCAGATAATCGGTAGTGGCCGAACTTTCCGCTTGCTGATACTTCACCGCGTTCTCGATGGCCAACGCCATCTTCGAGCTGACAGCGAGAAGAATGCGCAGGTGGTCTGAAGTGAATGCATCGCGCTCCGCGCGATAGAGCGCCAGCACGCCGATGACGCCGCTCACTCCTTCGAGCGGCACCGCCAAAGCCGAGCGCAGCGTGCTGAACTTGGAGGGATCGTTCAGATATCCCGGCTCGACCGAAGGATTGCCGTTGATGATAGGTTTTTTGTTCTGCGCCACCCAGCCGGAAAGCCCCTGCCCAAACGGAATCCGCAGCGAAGAGAAGAGCCGGAAGTTGTCCCCGTTTACGTACTCGGGGACCATCTCCTGATCGCGGATCAAGTAAATTGCGATTGCGTCGTAAGGCACCAGCAATCTCAGCTTGACGGAGAAAACCGAGAGCGTTTCTCCAAGGCTCAACGACGCGCCCAGGTCCTGGCTTAACTCAAACAGTGCCTGGGCTTCCTGCCGGGCGGCTGCAATCGAGGAAAGGAACGTGGCTTCGCCGCTCGAGTGCTCCGGCGCCTGAGCTTTTTCGAAACCCGCTGCCGGCGCGGTTCCGCGTTCGATCTTCACTCCAGTGGAAAGTTGAGAATCGTTGTCTTTGCTGGTTTGGCTGTGCACCCGCTGCTCGAGATCGCGATAATGCTTCTGCAGAACTTCCACTACCTGTGGATCGAATGCTTTGCCTGATTCCGAAACCAGGCGCTGCATGGCTTCCGCCAGGGGCAGGGCCCGGCGGTATTGGCGGTCCGAAGCGAGAGCGTCGAGAAAATCGACGGCGGTCAGAACGCGCGCCCCAATCGGGATCTCGTTTCCCTTCAGGCCGTACGGATAGCCGGAGCCGTCCCACTTTTCGTGGTGGGCCCGCACAATTGGCACGACTGGATAGGGGAAGCGTACGCGCTCGAGAATTTCCGCTCCCACCACCGGATGGATCTTCATCTTCTCGAACTCTTCCGGAGTGAGCCGTCCAGGTTTGGAGATGATGTGCTCGGGCACTGCCAGTTTGCCAATGTCGTGCAGCAGCGCGGCCGCATGCAGAGCTTCCAACTCGGCACCGCTTACGCCGAGTTTCTTGGCGACCTCGATGGCATAAACTCGCACCCGTTGTAGATGGTCGTGTGTGGTGTGGTCCTTGGCCTCGATGGCCAGCGCCAAAGCCTCAATCGTTCGCAGGTGGAGGTTAGCAATTTCGCCGACGTGCTCGCGTTCCGCGTCCAGCCGTCCCAGGTAGAGCCGGTACGAGCGGTAGATGATGTAAATCGATGGCACAATCAGCAGGGAGGTTTCCCAGTTGAAGTTGTTATCGAACCACCCGATGGCGCCGGCGATCCCCGCTCCTGCCAGGTAATAGGGGAACGACCAGAAATAGCACTCGAGGAAAATCCGCTGCAGGGAAGTCGATTCAGTAAGAGCGATGACCGCCGCGATCGAACCGGTATTGGCGATGAAATACGCGGTGGCAGCCACCCCCAAAGCCAGCACATTGCTCTGGATGTAACGCGGCGTGACAAAGTGGAAAGCGCCGTAAGCCAGTGCGGTCGAAACCGCTCCCGAGCAGAGGTTGAACGTGACTTGAATGGCGCTCGGCCTGCCCCGGTACAAGCAATGCACCAGGGCCGCAGCACAACCAAGAAGCAGAGTTTCGGAGAAGCTCAGCTGCAAAATGCCGAGGAGAATGAACAGGAAGCTCACCGACAAAGTGCTGGGGATACGCGGCAGCTTCACGCGCATTCGCGAAGTAAGGCTGGCGATTCCGAGATAGCAGATGAATTCTGCAATGTTGCGGCTGGTTTGGTGCACCGACCCGTAGAGCAGCACCCCGCTGCCCAGCAACACCACAAGGCTGATAAAGCCTTTGGCGCCCGGCTTCAAGTCTTTCCACCACAGTCGTTGGCCTGCTAATTCGCTACCCATCTCAATGTGCCGTCCGCCCTGGGGCGGAGTGCAAAGACTAGGGATAGCACGTCATCTGCTGAAGCAACAACAACTTAGCCCTCTATGCGGGAACCTTGGTAACTCTGAGGAAACCATACCGGCAAACCCCGCGTAAGGTTACTTTCACACTTCAGTAATCCCTGAAGTGCAAAAACTCTCGGAGGGGTAAGCCTCCAGCACGTACCATCACAAATAGCAGGAGTTATCGCGGAATTGCTCGTCCGGCGATAACCATTCGGGAGTTTCGCCGCACGCTGGCGCCAAAATCATTAGTCAGACTGTGACGGAGATGCGGAAGCAACGGGGCTTTTCATTAATCGAGCTGCTGATCGTGGTGGCGATCATTTTGATCATCGCCGCGATCGCCATACCCAATCTCTTGCGGGCGCGCATTGCCGCGAACGAATCTTCCGCTGTCAGTTCGATTCGCACATTGAACACCGCCCAGGCTGCGTACCAATCCACGTTTCCGCTGACCGGATTTTCCTCAACCATAGCCGCGCTGGGGCCGAGCGCCTCGACCGGCTGCACGACTCCTACTTCTACAAATGCGTGTCTGGTCGACTGGGTCTTGTCACAGGCCACGGCCGCAGGCTCCTCAAAGAGCGGATACTACTTCGCCGATGCGGGTGGCACCGCCGTTGGCGGGATTCTTCTGGGCTACACCTTGGATGGAGTGCCTGCAATTCTGAGCCAGACGGGAGTGCGCGGCTTTTGCTCGAACGCCGACGCGGTCATCCGCTTCACTGCAACCGGCTCGGGGCCATCGGGCAGCCAGGCAGCCTGCGCTGCGTACCAACCTCTGCAGTAACCACCGCTCAAGCTGGTAGGTTCTCCGCGGCTCACCTTTGAGTAGTCGGACTCGGCTCTCTTTCCATGTGCGGTTCATTCCCCGCGGTTGTTGTTCCCAGCGATTAGGCAGTCAGCTCCCTGGCTCCGCTTCGATGTTTCCAACCTCAACGCTTGCGATCTCCACAAAAGAAAGTTCAGCGGGTGCACTCGCGGGTTGGCATGCGGGTTGCCTTAAGTACTTGCTAAGAAGGGAGAAGGATTCTTGAAACGCCTTGATATGGGTCTAATCGTTGCGTTCAGCCTGACGGTCGCATTTTCCATACCTATGGCGGGGCAGAGCACCCAAACTATAGCCGCTAAAGGCGCAATTGTCGTCGGCACGGTCACCGATGCAAACGGCGATACCGTGGGTAACGCGGCGGTTCTGCTCAAAGGGCCAGATTCGGGTGACGGACAAACTGTTGTCACAAGCCAAAACGGTTTTTTCGAATTTCAGGGTGTAACGCCAGGATTGCCGTATCAGATTACGATCAGCGCAAACGATTTTGAGCCATGGATCTCGCCCCTGATCACGCTCGATCCGGGACAGTTCAAAATTATGCCGCCCGTTCAACTTCGTATTGCGACCCAGCGTACGGAAGTTAAAGTTAATTACGATCCGGCAGAGGTCGCTACCGAGCAGTTCAAAGCGCAGGAAAAACAACGGGTCTTCGGAATCCTTCCGAACTTCTATGTCACCTACGATCAGAATGCCGAACCGCTCACCGCAAAGATGAAATTCAAGCTTGCGCTGAAGATCTCAGTCGATCCGGTTACGGCTGCGGGAGTTCTTTTTGTGGCCAGCGCCAAGCAGGCCGCAAACAGCCCTCACTACGGTCAGGGCTGGGGCCCGTTCGGGGAGCGGGTGGGCGCAATTACCGCTGACGGTTTTTCCGACATCCTAATCGGTGGCGCGATACTACCGTCGCTGTTGCACCAGGACCCTCGCTACTTCTACAAGGGAACGGGTACAACCCGCTCTCGAATTCGTCATGCCGTGCTTAGCCCGTTCGTCACTCGCAACGACAATGGAACGTGGGGACCGAACTACTCCAGCTTGGGAGGCGATTTGGCATCCGCCGGACTCGCGAACTTTTATTACCCCAGGTCGAATCGAGGCGCCAGGCTAGTCTTTGGAAATTTCGCAATCGGCACGGCGGAACGCATTGGCGCCAGCTTGGCCCAGGAGTTCATCCTTGGCAAGTTCACCCGCAGGGGTGGCCATGTGAAATGAAGCACTCACCTCGAAAAACCGGGAGAGAACAGGCAATCCCATACGCGACCGTCGCGGACTTCTGCCGCCTGTTCGCTAAATGCAGGAGCGAGTCGTAGCTCGTCCATGGTAATTACAGAGGCTTTCGTCCGGCAATGAACTGGGCAGCCAATTCCGCCACACGCTTACCCTGAAAGCGCGCTGACGCAAGCGCAGTCTCGTCCGGTTTAAGCGCACCATTGTTGCTGGTGAATGACGCCCCATAGGGATTGCCCGCCTGGAATTGAATTGGATCGGCGTAACCCGGTGCAACAATAATTGCGCCCCAGTGATAGAAGGTGGTGTTGAGATTGACGATGGTCGTCTCCTGACCACCGTGGGCCGTACCTGAACAGGCGAAGGCAGAACAGACCTTGTTGACCAGGGCGCCTTTCACCCAGAGTGGGCCGGTAGTGTCCAGGAACTGTTTCAGCTGCGCTGTGGGCAGGCCGTATCGCGTTGGTGTTCCGAAAATCACTGCGTCGGCCCAGGCAAGATCGTCCAGGCTTGCTTCCAGGACATGTTGCGACTCAAGTCGATGAGCAGCCCATCCTTGATTCGAGGCGATCGCTTCATCAGGAGCGAGTTCACGCACTTTGCGAAACCGAACATCCGCGCCCGCTTCGCTTGCGCCTTGTTCGATTGCGCGCGCCAACCGATACGTGGTGCCGGTAGCGCTGTAGTAAATGATCGCAACTTTAGTCGCCACTCGATTCCTCCTGTAAAGCGTCTAACGATTCAAGTTCCTGTGAACCGTGGTGATGCATTCAAACCTCCAGCGAACACGGAGGGCCAAATGGGAGCAGAATCACACAATTGCTAAGAGTTAGAAGCGGCGATAAGCGCAAATCCTTAAGCGCAATACGCGAGGCTGGGGACAATAATCTGGCAGATGACAAACTACTCGATGAATTCGGGCTTCTTGTGGGTTCCTTGGCGAACCATTTTCGTTTGGAGGAGAAAGTGCATCTCCGAAGTCCAGGCGTTCGCAGACCGCCCACGAATGGAGAATGATGACTTTTGGCCGCGAAGCTGGTACTGCGGTTGTTCTGGTTACGCTAACGCTCTGGATCCAGTGCGCCGGGATGGGGGTGCTGATTCACTGGGCAAGAGCCAGCATTGAACGCGGGATGGCCCGGCTGAGTCCATTGCACGGTGCCATCCTGATGATTCGGTTTTCGACCTTCGTGATGGTTCTCCATTTTGCACAGATCTCCTTCTGGTCGGTGTTTTACCGGTGGTATTGCTTTCCGTCGTGGGAGTCCTCGTTTTACTTTTCAGCCACCAGCTATTCGACAGTCGGTTATGGGGACGTGATTCTGCCGGGGGTTTGGCGTCTGCTCGGGCCGGTTGAGAGTGTCACGGGCGTGTTGATGTGCGGTATCTCGGTGAGCGGCCTGTTCGCGATAGTGACCAGGTTAGTCGAGCGGGAGGAAGGCCCTTCGGCGATGCCATATGGTCTTGACGAACGTACAGGAGTCAAATAGAGAAGTGCTCGTAAGCTAAGGCTGAGGCGCCGGAACTGGACTGAATTCGCTTCTTACAGTTCGCTCTTGGACTGCAGCCGGCGCAGTTGAACGCTTCGAAGACTCGGTCAAGTTACGCAGCCATTCGAAGCCTGACGACGACAGCATGTCTTCGCGGCACCGCCAGCCCCAATTTCCGGACGCCCGTCCAGGCACATTCATGCGACTTTCCGCCCCGAGGTTGAGCACATCCTGTAACGGAGCAATTGCCAGCGCTGCTTTCGACGACCATGCCAGATCCATCAGTGCAGGCGCCGCGTCAGGGCTTCCGCCGGGTGCTCGCTTGAGGTAGTTCCAGAAGTTCTGGCGCTGATAGTCAGGCAATTCTTCATACCACTCCCGAGTTGGCGCGTTGTCATGGGTGCCGGTGTAGACGACAGTGTTGCTGACGAAGTTGTGAGGCAAGTATGGATTGTCGGTATGACCGTCGAAAGCAAACTGCAAAACCCGTGTTCCCGGAAGTTGAAATTGGTCACGCAATGACCGAACATCCGGAGTAATGATTCCGAGATCTTCGACGATGAAGGGCAAGCCGCCCAACTCCCGAGACACAGCCTGAAAAAAGTCCGTGCCGGACCGGTACCCACTGGCCCGTCTGAGCTGTTGACGCCCCCGCGGGAACGTGCCAGGCGGCCGAAAATCCGCGGAAGCTGGTCCAGCCGAATCGCATCCACGTGATCCAGCAAAGCGCGGATACGATCGATGGCCCATCGGTACCCGGTTGCGCGCTGCGCGTCCCAGTTGTAAACGGGATTTCCCCACAGTTGCCCTTGTGCGCTGAAGTAATCGGGAGGAACGCCGGCGACGAAGCGTGGACGGTGGTGCTCGTCAAGCAGAAATAATTCCGGGTGCGCCCAGACATCACTGGAATCCGGAGAGACAAAGAAAGGCAAATCACCAATCCGTCTCACGCCCTTCGAATGCGCATACGCCTTGAGTCGATCTCCCTGGCGAAAGAGCAGGAACTGTGCGAAGCAGACCTGCTCGATTTCATCCGCCAATTCGCGGCGCGCACTCGCCAAAGCTTCCGGTCGACGCTGAACCACCTCTTCCGGCCAATCGAGGTAATATGCTCCGTCATACTTCGCTTTCAATGCGCGGAACAACGCGTAATCGTCCAGCCAATGTTCTTGCTTATTCTGGAATTCATCAAATTCCGCCTGCAGATCCGTGCGGTTTGCAGACTTGAAGTGCTCCCAGACAAGTTGGAGAAGATGGACTTTGAAAGGAATTACAGCGTCGTAATCAACGAAATCGGAAGGGAAGTGAGATTCGCAATCCTTCTCGGTCAGCAAGCCGTCTGATATCAGGCTCTCAGGACTGATCAGCAGAGCGTTTCCAGCAAATGACGACATCGGCTGATAAGGCGAATTCCCATAACCGGTTGGCCCCATCGGAAGGGATTGCCACCAAGCCTGGCCGGCATCATGGAGCAGGTTGACCCATGAATACGCCGACGGTCCAAGATCGCCGATGCCGTAAGGCGAAGGAAGAGAAGTCACGTGCAACAGCAAGCCGGAAGCACGGTACTCGGGCGGAAACGGTGGAACTGTTATTTCTCCGCTGCTGTGATTCATTGACCCGATCCAGAGGCGAGTGCGTTGCTCACAATCTCCTGCGCTTCGCTCAGAATCGCATGGAGGTGGGCTTCGCTATTGAAACTCTCCGCGTAAATCTTGTAGATGCTTTCCGTGCCGGACGGCCGTGCCGCAAACCAGCCGCTCTTCGCTACAACTTTCAGTCCGCCTATCGGCGCCTGATTGCCGGGCGCCTTGGTCAGTTTGGCAACGATGGGTTCGCCCGCCAGGTCCGATTCCTTCACCGCCTCCGGAGTCAGTTTCTGCAATTTTGCTTTCTGCTCCGGAGTGGCCGGCGCATCAATGCGCGTGTAATACGGTTTGCCGAACTCCGCCGTTAGTTCGCGGTAATGTTCGCCGGGGTCCTTGCCGGTCGAGGCGGTAATCTCGGCCGCGAGCAGCACCATAATAAGTCCATCTTTGTCTGTTGCCCATGCAGAGCCATCCTTGCGAAGGAAGCTGGCTCCCGCGCTCTCTTCTCCGCCGAAACAGAACGAGCCATCGACCAGTCCCGGCACAAACCATTTGAAGCCGACGGGCACCTCGGACAAGCGGCGCCCAAGTTTGCTGACCACTCGGTCAATCATGCTGCTGCTCACGAGTGTTTTTCCAACGATGACGTCCTGACGCCACTGCGGTCGATGTGTGAGCAAGTATCGGATCGCTACCGCCAAATAGTGATTGGGATTCATCAACCCCGCACTTGGACTTACAATGCCGTGCCGGTCCGCGTCGGTATCGTTTCCGAAGGCCAGCTGGAATTGATCTTTCAAACCGACCAGTCTGGCCATGGCGTAAGGACTGGAACAATCCATACGGATTTTGCCGTCGTGATCGACCGTCATAAATGAGAAGGTCGGATCGATCTTTCGATTCACGACTTCCACTTCCAGTCCGTAAGTCGAATTGATCGGATCCCAATATGGCAGCGAAGCGCCGCCCAGAGGATCCACTCCAAGTTTCAAACGCGCATTGCGGATCGCGTCCATATCGACAACGTTCTTGAGATCGCGAACGAACGGCATGACGAAATCTTCCTGATGCGTGCCGTTTGCCCGGATGGCCCTTTCGTAAGGAATGCGCTTTACATCTTTGTTGTCGGACCGCAATAAATCGTTGGCGCGATTTTGTACCCAGCCGGTTACCTCCGTATCTGCAGGGCCGCCATTGGGCGGGTTGTACTTGAAGCCGCCGTCCTCGGGCGGATTGTGCGAAGGCGTGATTACAATGCCATCGGCTAGGTGTTCCTTCCGTCCGCGGTTGTAGACGAGAATGGCGCGCGAGATCACGGGCGTCGGAGTTACGCCGTCGTTTTCCTGGATGATGGTCTCAACCCCATTCGCCGCCAGCACTTCGAGGGCAGTGCGCTGTGCGGGCTCGGAAACTGCATGGGTGTCCTTCCCCATATATAAAGGACCGTCGATTCCTTGGCCTTTGCGGTATTCGCAGATGGCCTGCGTAATTGCCAGAATGTGCGCCTCGTTAAACGTGCCTCGAAACGCAGAGCCGCGATGTCCGCTGGTGCCGAAAGCGACTAGTTGGTTGGGATCGGTTACGTCGGGCTTGCGCTCGTAATAGTCTCGTTGCAAGCGCGCAGGGTCGATCAGCAGTTCTTTGGGCGCGAGTTTCCCGGCGAGTGGGGAAATCGCCGGACCTTCTGCGACGGATTGTCTCTCTAAACTACTGGGCATGGTTCCGCCTTCCAGATTTCGGTTGCGTATTCGTGAATGGTGCGGTCGCTGGAGAATTTTCCTGAGCTGGCGATGTTCAGAATAGCTTTTCGCGCCCACCCGGCGCGATTGGCGTAAAGATCACCGAGCTGGTCCTGCGCCTGAACATAAGAAGTGAGGTCGGCCAGATGCATGTAATGGTCGCCGTTGGTGAGCAGAGTATCGCGAATCGGAGCGAAAATCCCAGGCTCGTTGCGGCTGAAGTAATCAGAAAAGATCAGGTCCAGCGCGGCTCGCGTCTGGGGTTCGTGGTCATAGTGCCAATACGGGTTGTACCAGGCTTGGCTGTTTTGCACTTGTTCTACCGTGAGGCCGAACAGGAACAGGTTCTCTTTGCCGGCTTCTTCGGCCATTTCGATGGTAGCCCCGTCAAGCGTGCCCACGGTCAGAGCCCCATTCATCATGAACTTCATGTTGCTGGTACCGCTGGCTTCGTAGCCCGCGGTCGAAATCTGGTTGGAGACGTCGCTCGCAGGGATCAAACGCTCCGCCAGGGAGACATTGTACTCAGGCAGGAACAGCACTTTCATCCGGCCGCGCACGATTGGGTCTCCATCGATCGTGCCTGCCAGATTGTTGATGAACTTGATGATGAGCTTGGCCAGCTTATAGGCAGGCGCAGCTTTTCCGGCAAAGAAGAAGGTGCGCGGCACCATCTCCAGGTTAGGATTTTCCCGCAAGCGGTTATAGCAAACAATGATTCGCAGCGCGTTCAGCAGTTGGCGCTTGTATTCATGGATGCGCTTGATCTGGCAATCGAAAATTGTGTCCGGATCGACGATTTGTCCGGATGTCGTTTTGAGCCAATCGGCGAATCTTGCTTTGGACTCGCGCTTTGAAGTGTGGAACTCCTTCTGAAACCCCGGATCATCGGCGAGCCCTTTTAGATTTCTGAGCTCGTTCAAATCGGTGATCCACTTCTCGCCAATCGCTTTGGTGATTGCTCCCGAGAGTTCCGGATTCGCTTCCAGCACCCAGCGCCGTGGCGTGACGCCGTTGGTCTTGTTGTTGAAACGTTCAGGAAACAGTTCGGCCAGATCTTTAACCGTTGTGGTGCGTAACAATCTTGAGTGGACGGCGGCAACTCCGTTCGTGCTGTGCGAACCAACGATAGCGAGGTTTGCCATGCGAATCTTGCGCGAAGGCTTCTCTTCCACCAGGCTGATGCGTTCAATCCGGCCCTCATCTCCAGGAAATCGAACCCGGACCTCATCGAGCAGCCGGCGATTGATCTCGTAAATGATCTCCAATTGGCGCGGAAGAAGAGTTTCAAACCACGCCACCGGCCATTTCTCCAGGGCCTCGGGCAGCAATGTGTGATTGGTATACGCTAGCGTTTTCCTGGTCAGGTCCCAGGCATGATCCCAATCAAGGTGCGCATCGTCGAGCAGGATGCGCATCAATTCGGCGACTGACATGGAAGGATGTGTATCATTCATCTGGATGGATGCCTTCTCCGGCAACTTCTCCCAATCCGTGTTGTGCCGAAGAAAACGGCGTATCAAGTCGGCCAGAGAACACGCGACCAGAAAGTGTTCCTGCATGAAGCGTAACTGTTGTCCCGCCGTTGTGGAGTCGTCTGGGTACAACACCCGGGTCAGCGATTCCGCTTCCAGGGTTCCAGAAAGCGCACCGACGAAATCTCCTGTGCCGAATTCCTGAAAGTCGAAGAAGTCGGGGGCAGCGGCGGCCCAGAGACGGAGAGTGTTAATGGTCTTTCCTCCGTATCCAACCACGGGACGATCAAATGGAATTCCCCACAGGCTGGAGGGCCGATTCGGAATCAGCTCAACCGTTCCGTCGTGCATCTTGAAGCTGCAGTTTAGCTTAATCTCCACTTTCTCATGCTGGCGGCAGATCTCCCACGGGTCACCGTTGCGCAACCAATTGTCAGCACTCTCCTGCTGCCAGCCATTCACGAATGATTGCCGAAACATTCCGTACTCGTATCGCAAACCGTAGCCGGTTGCAGGGAGCTCCATGGTGGCCATCGAATCCAGGAAACACGCGGCAAGCCGTCCCAGGCCGCCATTACCCAGGCCGGCATCCGGCTCTTCCTCGATCAATTCGAGCCAATCGATCCGTTTCTCCTGAACAACATCTCGGACTAACGGATCAAGCAAAAGATTGGTGACGTTGTTGACCAGCGAACGCCCGAGGAGAAATTCCATAGACAGGTAATAAATCCGCTTGGCATTCTGTTGCTCATAAGTGGTTTTGGTCTGCACCCATCGCTGTGCCAGAATGTCTCGGACAGAATGCGCAAAGGCTTCGAATCGTTCAAGGGCGCTCGCTACTCTGGGATCGATGGCACGATCGAAAACTAGATGTCGTTCGTAAATGGCGCCCTTTCCCTCGGTAAATTGAAACATATCGCCGCCGTACCGACGGAAAAGCTCGGAAGCATCTTCCGGCTTGGCTATGGGAACGATCTTGGCGGGTTTCTGTTGGGCTACGGTTTTAGTACTCATTCTGGGGACCTCGCAATCTGTTTTTCTGATATTGATTCTTTACGGTATTGAAAGGTTACGCGGGTTGTTGCTCACGCTCCCACATGGCGATCGTCGTCCCACAACCGAACCGCAGGCCGGGACAGATCGTGTTCGTAGCTGAGCGCACTGAGACTGGCGGGGCTTAGCAGAAAAAATCTGCCGCCAGCGGGCCCACACCCAGCCAACACGCCGCCAGCACGCGCATAAAGTGCCCGCTCGAAAAGAGCAAAACGTTTCCAGGCACGCTCCGGATCCGTTGGGCACCACCCGGTACGCCCGCTCGCCAATTTGTTGCGGCGATTCGCCGCCCGGACAACCGTCGCGAAACAGGTCCCAGTCCGGGCGCTGTTGCAGAATCTGGGCAAACGTCAGTCCTTCGTATTTTCCGTAGTTCCACTCCACCAGGTCTGGATCAGTTTCGGCCGCAGCCCCAAATCCAGCCAACTCGCAGGTTCGAGCCGCTCGCTGGAGCGGACTGGTAAAAACTTTGGCAAAGGTCAACCCCTTTAGCCGGTCTCCCAGCCGCACGGCATTACGCTCCCCATCCGGGGTCAAAGGCAGATCGGTGAGGCCAGTGTGCTGCCCGGAGCGTGTCCACGCTGTATTGCCATGCCGCGCCAAATGGACGACGGGAAGCTCGTGACTCATACTGAGTCTCTCGTTTGCACCACCACTCAGGTTTGGCTTAACACCTAAATTCCGGCCTGAAGGCCGGGCCACAACTCGTGATGTTTCTCCCACAGTTTTTTCCCTCGATGGTGCCAATCATTCCGCTCATTATTCAGTCACAATACTTGGACAAGCACTTCGACTGGCTAGTAGTTCGGGCCGGCTTCTGGCTGATGATCGGCACCTCTTGCGACCGGCCCAAAATGTCGTTATAGGTGATGGTGGTTTTTGAAACGTGCACCAAGAGTTGTCGGCCGGCCGCATGCCTCACTGTGCTTGTGCCCAATGTGTCGGTGTAGAGGGTCAGGTAAATGGTGCCGGCAACTTTAACGGAAACATCGTAACTTGCGCCCGCGGATGACGAGGTGTCGCCAGCAGATCGATGCGGCTGAACGTCGAGGATTGTGGCCACTTCATACTTCGCCGGGGACTCGCAAAAAGCCGGCAACGCGACTGCACAAACGATAATCAAGAGTGATGATTTCAGCATGAAGCTTTCCTTTCGCAGGCTTGCGTCTAAGTCACACACTGCCATCGCATCCGCCGTGCCAAACTCGAAGGGTTTGCACATCCGTCGAGCAGATTGGTTTTAGATGCAGTTAAGACCCACGCACCCACCACGACAACGGTATCATTCTGGGGCTGACCGCAGATGTTCGTCACATGCCAAATGCTTGTCAGCGGATAGCGGCGGCAAAGTTGCAATTCGCCCGGAATGGGTGTGTTCTCTAACGTAGCTCGCGGTTTGGAAATTGGTCTTCGGTTTGCAACTGACCGTTGTTGTTTCTGACTCTTCGGACAAAAGCAATATGAATGCAGTTTTGGACTTAACGGAACTGGATCGCCGCTTCGGAATTTCCAACGTCGCGCGGGTATGCAAAGGCAACGGCGGCCTGCCGCGAGTCGATATTACAAGTCCGCTTGCGCACGGCGAGATCTACGTGCACGGCGCGCACGTGACTTCCTGGCGTCCTGCCGGCGGCGAAGAAGTCCTCTTTCTGAGCTCGAAATCGCGGTGGGAAGAGGGCCAGGCCATTCGAGGTGGAATCCCGATCTGCTTTCCGTGGTTTCGCGCCAAGGCAGACGATCCCCAGGCTCCAGCCCATGGATTCGTGCGCACAAGATCGTGGCAACTTTATTCAATCGTCGAGAATAAGGGCGGAGTCGCCGTAACCATGTTTATTGAGAGCGACGAGCAAACCTGGCGCTGGTGGCCGGGGAAATTTCGTCTGGTTCACCGGGTCACCTTTGGTCCCGAACTCAAGCTGGAACTGGTTTGTATTAATACCGGCAAAACGCCGTTTCATTTCGAGGAAGCACTGCACACCTACAATCGAGTCGCGGATGTTGGGACAGTGCGCTTACAGGGGCTGGATGGGGCGCGCTTTCTCGACAATACCGACTCTAACGAGGAGAAGGCGCAGCCCGGTGATGTGACTATCGCTTCGCAAACCGACAACGCGTTTATAAATACCCCGAACGCTGTCGATTTGCTCGATCCGAAATTGTGCCGGCGAATTCGACTGCAGAAGACGAATTCGAGCACCACAGTAGTCTGGAATCCCTGGCAAGAAGGGGCTAGCAAACTGCGCGACCTGGGTGAGGGCGAATGGAAGCAGTTTCTCTGCGTCGAAGCCAGCAACATCATGGGCGCCGCGGTCACGCTGGCGCCGGGGCAGGAACACACACTCTCTGCCGTGCTGAGCGTAGCCAGGCTTTAGCAGATGAAGGCAGCGTCTTGAGTGGGAATGTACTTGAGTAGGCCACCGGGTCCTGACTGGAGCGAAAAATTGAATCTGCAACGATCAAAACCGACTTTGCTGGTATTGGCTGGCTTTGCATTATTCGGCGCGGCGGGTCTGCTTGAGCTTCCCACCGCCGCTGCGGGTAGCCAATCGGCGGGCACCGGCGATGCCACGCAGGCAAAAATCGCGCGAGCGATGTCCGCCGGACCAGACGACATCGCCAAATCGGCAAGAATCATTGACACCGACGCGAATGGAAAAATTGTGGTCCTGCGCGACGGCGGCAATGGCTTCACTTGCATGCCCGGCAATCCCGAAGTGATCGGGGAGCCAGCCATGTGTGTCGACGCAGCGTCATTGCAATGGTTCGACGATGCCAAAGCGCACAAACCCAAGCCGACGAACACGGTTCCTGGCATTACTTACATGCTCGCCGGAGCCACCCAGCGCAGCGACTCCGACCCGAACGACACCACAAGTCCTGCCATCCATGTCGGTCACTCACTGGATGATTATGTTGCCCTTTGACCCAAAGACCACGGGACTCCCGACCACCCACCGGGATCATGGCGCATACATTATGTGGGCAGGTTCGCCTTACGCGCATCTGCACGTGATGGGTCGTCCCTGAGGACGAACGAGTGGAGAATGCATGGCAGACAAGAAAACAGCGATCATCACGGGAGCATCTGGAGGGATAGGTTCGGGTTTAGTCGAGGGTTTCCTGAAGGAAGGTTATAACGTGGTCGCAACATCTCTCAATGCCAGCCGAGCGTTGGCTGCGTCGCCTGGCCTGATTCTGGTCGAGGGCGATATCGCGAAGCAGGAGACGGCGACCAAAGTTGTGGAAGCGGCGATCCAGCACTTCGGAACCATTGATGTTCTCGTCAATAATGCCGGAATCTACCGCACCAAGCCGTTCACCGACTTTACCACTGAGGATTTCAATGCCTTAGTTTCAGTCAACCTCCTGGGATTCCTCTATATCACTCAACTCACGGTGAAGCAGATGCTGAAACAGAAGTCGGGGAACGTTGTGGGTATCACAGCGGCACTTGCGGATCAGCCAATCGCGGGCGTAAATGCCTCAGTTTCGATGATCACGAAAGGAGGCTTGAACACTGTGACCCGGAGTCTTGCCATCGAGTATGCAGAGGAAGGCATTCGCTTCAACGCCGTGGCTCCCGGCGAAGTGGACACGCCAATGCACAAGGATGTTCCAAAAGAATCTCTTACGGCAAGGCAGCCAATGAAGACGATTACAGAGGTAAAAGACATCGTCGGCGCAGTTCTCTATCTAGCGCGAGCAGGTCAAGTAACCGGGGAGATCATCCACGTCGACGGTGGCTCTCACGCTGGCCGTTAGTAGCCACCGACCAAGTCAAGACAGCCCGGTGCGCCAGTCCTGCGGGCGGTTTTGCAAACTGACCTGAGTCGCAGCGCCTCCACCTGTTGGGACAGGTGTCCCATTCAAGTCTGGTTCTGGCTTGAATGTGGAATGTTCACATCTTCCAAATTCTGTCATCCCGACCGGAGCAGATCATCGCGAACGCGATGACCTGCGGAGCGGAGGGACCTGCTTCAGGACTGGAGAAGAGAATAGAGCGGCAGAATTCGTCCGGCTGCCGAACTGCCCCACTCAAGCCAAAATCGGGCTTGAGTGGGCCACCGGTCCTTCTGAAAAACCCGACCCTTGCGGAGCGCATTAGTAGCTACATGAGATGCTCTAGTTCAACATCGGAATACTTGAAATTCATTGGGTCGGTTATTTCTCATCGACAGCAAATACATAAGGATGTTCCGCTCTTGTTGCTCGAAAGCCTTCTGAGAGTCGAGGCAACAAGCCACAGTACTCTGCGAATTCTACGGATGGCCGAAACAGCGTTTACCGAGGTGCTGGACGGGCGGCGAGATGAATTGTTCGCTGCGCCTGCCTGCCTACTGATACTCAGGTTTGGCACCAGAGGTGATCTGTCGGATCTCAAGCCAGGCTTTCGAGATCGTCGGCGCGCTCTTCCTTCACGGTTGATACGGGCTGCCGCTATTATCTATGCGAGCGCCGGAAGAAGAGAGTTCACCGAAGTGCGAAGGGCGGCCGCTGCGCTTCTGTTGAACCCCCTCGGCCTCATGGTCAGGCTTGTACGTAGAATCCTGAAATTCAACGCAGTGCCCGATCGGTACAAGATTCGACTCAACACCAGGTGGGACTCCGTAAAAAACGGGCCATACCTTGACATGAGAATGCTCGTGTCGGCGCGGCTTCTGGCATTGAGTCGCAAGAAGAACGTGAAGCAATGGCTCAAATCCTGGGTAGCCAAGATGAAGAAGGAAAGAATCTCGACTTTTGATAAACGATTGCTAGCGCGACTTGTCGCATGACAAGGCTCCGGGCAGTCGAACTGCCCAACTCAGGCCAAAATCGGCCTGAGCGGGGCACTCCATTTACCCCGCCCGTCAGCCTCAGTTTCGGCTAGGCCACCGCCGTTTCGTTCTTCTTCTCAACCCTGGGCTCGACGCCACTCTGTCCCGCAACCGCATCATTGAAGTTGAAATCGGTGGGGGCTGCACCGGTAATGAGCCGCGATCCGCGGCTGAAAGTCACGTCCTGGATGGCCCACTGAATGAAAACCAAGATGCGGCTCTGGAACTCGACGATGTACGCGAGGTGGATGAAGGCCCACACGATCCACGCCGGCAGTCCCCAAAGGTGCACGCCGAAAGCGTTGGCCACCGCAGACGCTCGCCCAATGACTGCAATATTTCCTTTATCGAAGTAGTTAAACGGCGCTGGCTTTGGGCTGATTAGATAACCGTGTCGGCTCCCAGTCCGCCGAGTAAACTTGGTGCGCTCAAGCAACCAGGGCTCGGAGGAAAGGAGCCGAGCACATGAAGATTGTAGGTTGTGATTTAGATACGCGCTACCAGCAGATTGCGATGCTGGATCAAGAGACTGGCGAGCTGGTGGAGCGCCGGTTAGAGCATGAGAGCGGGGAAGCACGAACGTTCTACGCAGCGCTGGCGAGTCCGGTACGAGTGGGGATCGAGGCCACGGGGCACACCCGCTGGTTCGAGCGCCTGCTGGCCGAGTTGGGGCATGAGCTGTGGATCGGGGATGCGGCGCAGATCCGGGCGTCGGTAGTGCGCAAGCAGAAGACGGATGCGCGGGACGCGGCGCAGTTACTGGAGCTGCTGCTGAGCGAACGTTTTCCTCGCATCTGGCGGCCAACGATGGCGGAGCGCGACCTACGGCTGCGATAGAATCTCAATACGGGCCCTTAGCTCAGCGGTTAGAGCAGCGGACTCATAATCCGTCGGTCCCAGGTTCAAATCCTGGAGGGCCCACCAGCGTTGACGTCCCTCGCTGCGCTCGGGATTTCGCCAGGCAGGCTACCGCTTCGATCACTTCCGCTTGAGCACCAAACAGAGTTCGGCGATGAGCGGCAGATTCGAAGTTCCGTAACCGTCGCTTTCGATCACCTACATTCTTGAGAGCTGCGCATACTCGGCTTTGGCTTGCCGATAGATGGGAATATCGGGATCGGCATCCTTCCAAATGGTAAGGAATTCTTCGTAGGATTCGCGGGCGGATGCGTTATCGCCCATCATCTTCTGCGCGCGGCCGAGTTGGAGCCAGGCCAAGGGTCCCGATGACATATCTCACGCTAAAGCCGGGATTATCGATCAGCTTTTGGAACTGAGCCGCGGCCGACTTGGCCATCGCCGAGCTCCAGATAGGCGAGTCCGCGGATGTAGGCGGGGTAAACATAATCGAACGATCCCGTAAACGCCAGATCGTACTTGGCAGTGCCGCGGAGCAGATCGATGGCGGCCGCCGGATCGTGTTGCCTGCAGCTTGATCGCGGCCCGGATCGTGGGAATGAAGTAATGCTGCACGAGCGTGTCTTCGGGCCTTTCCGCGCTGATTTGGTCTGCGAGTCTGCCGGCTTCCTCTGTTTGTCCTGATCTGCGCGAGCGCGAGCGCCAGGACAATCTTGTCACCCCGTCTAGCGGGCTTCCAGCTGCCTTGCTTTCATAGCGTCGAGCTTGCACGTCCATTCCGACTTCGGCATTCTCCAGCGCCGAGAGGACTCACCCACCTGTCAGCTTGCTGGCCTTCGAGGTTCCCCCAAAGCCTGCAGGCGCAGACGTTCGGCGGAGTGAAAGCGACCCTGCTGAATCTCGATCAAGGCATGTTCATGCAAGATGTCTTCTCGATAACTGCCTCGCCTCCTCCTGCTTGAGTATCTTTTCGACGTTGTCATGGTCGCCGGTAGCGAATGCCACAATTAGTCTCTCCCGCCGGATTAGTGAATTGTCGAACTTAAGGGCGTCCGCTTTGGCGAGCCATGACTTTGCCTCATTGAATCTGCTTGCGAACCTGATGGACTGTATCGCGCTACCGAAATAATATGCGCTTGGCTGCAACCGCGCAGTCTCAGCCGCTTCGTCAGCGGCGCGGTCGGGCTGGCCGAGATGACATAAATGCAGCCGCTGAGGTTGGCACGAGCGAACACATCCCGAGGAAATATTTTTAAAAAACGAAGCACGGAAGAATATTCTTTCTCCCAGTCGCCGATCACGCGGCCGTAATAATCGATTTCGGTGTTCAACCGGTCCTTTCTCGGTCAATCGGTCGCGGAATTGGTACGCACGCGTGTATGAAGCCGCCGATAACTCCAGTGTTACCGAGATATAGTAGGCCGCGCCCATGCGCCCCATAGCGTTAGGGCAAGATTTGGATCCAGTTCGACGGCTCGCTGATAGAGTTTGATCGCTCCCTCAAGTCGCCCGCGAAGTAGAGCTTTGTCCCTTCAGTGCCGATCTGCAGAGCGCTTCGAGCGAAGCGCTGAGCGCCTTTTCCAGTGGCTGATTGAAGCGCGCCAGCGAATCTGAGGGCTCACCCGAGCTTCGCGCGAAGGCGCACTGCTGTGACTCCCAGACTCGTGGACTGACTTCATTCCTAGCTATTGATGTCCTCCTGCTCCTCGGCCAAGGTTGCTCCCGAGCCGCAGTCGAGCGCTCTCATCTCCAGGTGATAGCCGTTGCCGGCATCGGCGATCGATTGGGAGATCACCATCTTGCTGTTGGTTTTACTGCAGATCTGGCGTGCGATCTCGGGCGCGATCTTGGTGGTCGGCGGAAGCTTAAGTTGAGCCAGAGTGGCATACGCTTTTCCAATGCCGAGAACATTGAGGTATGGCGTCTGAGCCATCTCATAGCGTAACGCCGTATTCAGTGCATCGTCGAAAACCGGATCGCCCGTCCGGTTATCCACATCCGCCAGCACGATGGTATCTGTGGGAGCGAGAGTGATTCGATGGCGGTAGACTTCGTAGCGCCAGAAACTGAGCGCGCCAACCGCGAGCAGGACGCCCGCCGCCAACGCCCAAAGCAAAATTGCCGAGGCCACAGCCACACCCTTGCGCGGGGGACTGGACGTGTTTGCAACCATCTCTATCTTTGGAAGCTCGGAGGCGGGTGACACATCCGTTCGCAATGTCTCGGTCACATTAACCTGAGCCGCGGCCTGGCTTATTGGGCCTGCTTCATCAGAGAGAACCACATTTCCCGCAAATTGGTATCCCTTCCGAGCGATAGTCACGATCCATCGGCCCTCTTCCAAGTCACCTAGCGCCTTGCGGATACGCGAAATGTACTGCGTCAGATTCCCTTCTTCCACGAAGGTGTCAGCCCAGACGGCCTGCAGCAGTTCCTCCTTGGTGACCAATCGGTTGGGGTTTCGAACCAGGAAGCTCAGGACGTCGAATGCCTTGGAGGTTAGAAGAACGGGTGTATCGGCACGAAATAGTGTGCGCCTTCGGGGATCCAGCACAAATCGCCCGAAACAGTACAAGTAACTGCCGGCCGAGTCCGATTCTCTGCGCCTGGTGACATTGCCCAATCTCGGGAGGTTGATCAGACGCAGATCGGCCCCATCGGTCGAAGCCAGGTCGTTTCGATCTAACACGCCACATCCCCCTTGGGAGGCTGACATTTCCGCCAAGTTGAGATTGAACCACCCCACCGAGGAGGACATCACGCAATCTGGGGTTTTTCCCGTTCACTGATTGGGTGATGGATCGCTACCACTTTCGCGGTAATCAGGCAGCATTATACGTTCAGCCAGTGGCTGATTCTGAATTTTTCATGGTTTTTCAGAGTTTCTTGAAGGACTTCCCGAGCATCATCCTGAGAGCATGACTCGCGGGGTGACATGGCAAGCGAGAATTGCCTGCCACTTGGGTGCCTTTATTTTCGATTGGACAAAGGAGTTAACTATGAGCGCGGTCGAATTTGGTTCTGGCATCGCAGACACCTTGTGTAGAAACCCACTCCCAGGTGCCGTTCGTGGAGCTTTACAACAGTGCGAAAGTGTTGCCGGGGCCCCAGGAGAGGACTTACCCCATCGACGAACCAGGCCCTGAGGCGAGCTTTGCAGGAATCGTCGGCCGAAGCGTGGCCCTGCAACGTCTACTGCGACAAGCCGAGGTCGTAGCTCCCACCAACGCCGGTGTACTGGTTCTGGGAGAGACGGGTACCGGAAAAGAACTCGTCGCCCAGGCCATTCATAATCGCAGCGCCCGGCGTGATCGGCCGTTCATAAAGGTGAATTGCGCCGCCATACCTTCCGGCTTGCTGGAAAGCGAATTATTCGGGCATGAAAAGGGTGCGTTCACCGGCGCCATCATGCGGAAGCCCGGCCGTTTCGAGTTGGCGGACAAAGGAACTTTGTTCCTGGACGAAGTTGGTGACATTCCTCTCGAACTTCAGGCCAAACTGTTGCGCGTCCTGCAGGAGCACGAATTTGAACGGCTGGGCAGCACGCGGCCCCAGAAAGTGGATGTTCGCGTGATCGCGGCCACACATCGGCACCTGAAGCAGATGGTGGCAGACGGGGGGTTCAGAAGCGACCTGTATTATCGCCTGCATGTTTTCCCCTTGTCCGTTCCACCTTTGCGAGTGCGCCGCGAAGACATTCCGCTTCTGGTGCGCCATTTTGTGGACGAATACGCCCGGCGCATGAACCGGCGCATTGAAACGATTCCCGCCCAGGCGATGGAAGCTTTTCGGAGTTATTCATGGCCGGGCAATGTGCGAGAGCTGCAGAACTTTATTGAGCGGACGGTGATTCTATCGCCGGGGAACGTCCTGCGTCCGCCTCTGGCTGAGCTACAACCGGCTGTTGCCGTCCAAACGGCCAGTTCGGAACTGAGCACGATGGAAGAAATGGAGCGTGCACACGTGCTGCGCGCCGTTCCGAGCATCCAACTGGGTAATCGGTGGTCCGAATGGCGCAGCCGCGCTACTGGGCATGAAGCGGACGACCCTGGCGTATCGGATACGCAAGCTGAATATCCCGCTCCGTCCGCAATGAACGAGGGCCATGCGATAAAGCCAGTCCGGCATTGGCGATGACCGTGAACGCTGCAATAGACAATAAACAGGCTCAAGCCACTTCTGTCTTCGATTCCTTGGCAATTTGGCCGGCGGCCGCGCGATCCGCCAAAATGACGGCACGATCTCTGCTAACGCGCCCGGCTGGAATGGAAACGTCTCCAGCTTGCAGGCGAGCAAGCATTCCAACTTTTTCTCCTCCGGTCGCCAGCCATAGCACGCGACGGGAGCGGTTGATAATCGGATATGTCAGCGTCATGCGCCAACGTCCCTGGTAGATGCCCGTGAGTGCAACGTCTGCATCTTTCACGTCGAGGACCCGGTCTCCCGGCACCAGCGACGCGGTATGGCCGTCGGGTCCGAGTCCCAAATGAACCAGATCGAGCACAGGCGGGGAACCTGCGATTTCGACCAGAGTCCGTGCATATCGCAGGCAAGCCGCCTCGAAATTGTTAGCGTCTACCGGCATGGCATGAATTTGTTCCGGCTGTAAAGGTGCATGCTCGATCAGGCTTTCACGCAGATGAGTGAGGTTTCTGTCGGGATCGCCTTCCGGCGCGACCCTTTCATCCACCTGGAAGACATGCACTCCCTTCCACGGCACATCTTGCTGTGCGAGATCGCGCAGCATGATCCACGGGGTTTTGCCCCCACTCACCGCCATGACAAATTTGCCGCGAGCAGCAAACGCATCTCGCGCTTCTTTCGCGATGAGCTTCGCAGCTGCGTGGGCGACGGCGTCGGCATCGGCATAGATTTCGATCTTCATCAGGCTGCCTCTCTTGTGACCGCGAATGTTTTCTTCTCGCCGGGGTTGCTCCAGCCTGCCGGTGGAGTCACACGCTCGACTTCCTGAGGGCCCCAGGTTTTGGGGGCGTACTGATAAACCGGAGTGTTGTTCTTGAGTATGGGATCGACAATCCGCCATGCCTCTTCGACATAATCTTCGCGGGCAAACAGCGTACTGTCCCCCTCCATCGCTGCTCCGAGCACGCGCTCGTACGCGTCCGTCTCATCAGGGGTTGGAGAGTGGCTGGCCATCATCTCGCTGCTCTGAAGAGCGAACCCTTCTTGGTTGGGATCCAGGTTCATCATTCCCATGGCGATGGTAATCTCCGGACTCAACCGCAGCCGCAGATGGTTTTCTACTAACTGACTGTCCGGAATTAATGACGGAGGCTTATGAAACTTGGCAACAATTTCGGTGCAAGTCGTGGGCAAGCACTTGCCAGCGCGAATGTAGAACGGCACGCCTTTCCAGCGCCAGGAATCGATTTCCAATTTCACCGCGGCGAAGGTTTCGGTCTGCGAATCTTTCGCAACTTCGTTTTCGTTGCGATAGCCGGCAAACTGGCCACGCACCAGGTCCTTCTCTTCGATGGCTGGAATCGCTTTCAGCACTTTTACTTTTTCGTCGCGGACGGACTCGCTGTCCAAACCGACGGGTGGCTCCATGGCCAGATTCGACAACACTTGAAACAAATGGTTCTGGACCACGTCGCGGATGGTTCCAGTCTGATCGTAAAATCCCCCGCGGCCCTGCACGCCGAATTCCTCCGCCATGGTGATCTCGACGCTCTCGATGTAGTTGCGGTTCCAGAATGCCTCGGCAAATGCATTGGCAAAACGGAACGCCAGCAAGTTGTTGACAGCTCGTTTGCCAAGATAGTGATCGATGCGGAAGATGTCAGCTTCGTCGAAGGCGCCAAGCAGAACCCGGTTCAGTTCCTTCGCCGATGCGAGGTCATGGCCGAAAGGTTTTTCCACGATGACCCGCGCGCCCCGCCCGCAGTTCGACTTGGACAAGTGCTCGACCACGGTTTCGAACAGCGCCGGCGGAATGGCCAGGTAATGCGCTGGGCGTTGTGCATCTTTGAGTTCATTGCGAAGTGCGGTAAAGGTTGCCGGGTCCTGATAGTCGCCGTCCACGTACCGCAACAAGCCGATCAGCTTCTCGAAAGCGATGGGATCGAGCCCGCCATGTTTCTCGAGGCTGTCTTTCGCGCGAGCGCGAAACTGATCGAGATTCCATCCCGCTTTGGCGACCCCGACCACGGGAACGTTAAGGTGTCCTCGTTTCACCATGGCTTGCAGCGAGGGGAAAATCTTTTTGTAGGCAAGATCGCCGGTGGCGCCGAAGAAAACGAGTGCGTCCGAGTGGAAATTGTTCATGAATATCTCTCCTTTAAGCAGCCTCAGATGTACCTTTCGGCTTTTCCAGATGCCCGCCGAATTCAAAACGCATCGCGGACAGCAGTTTGTCGGCGTAGTCGGCTTCGCCGCGTGAACTGAAACGCTCATACAGCGAGGCGGTGAGCACCGGAGTTGGAACCGCTTCATCGATTGCAGCTTTGATCGTCCAGCGGCCTTCGCCGGAATCGGAGACCCTGCCCGCAAACTTAGAAAGCGTTGGATCCTGAACCAAAGCATTTGCTGTGAGATCTAACAACCAAGAGGCGATGACACTGCCGCGGCGCCACACTTCCGCGACCTCTCGCAGATTGAAGTCGAACTGGTAGTGTTCCGGGTCGCGTAGCGGAGTTGTTTCCGCATCAGCGCCGTGCTGCTGCTTGCCAACATTCGCCGAGCGCAACACCGACAGGCCTTCCGCATAAGCCGCCATAATTCCGTACTCGATTCCGTTGTGCACCATCTTGACGAAGTGGCCGCCGCCGTTCGGGCCGCAGTGCAGATAGCCTTGCTCAGAAGTGCCGTCGAGTTTCTCGCGACCCGGGGTGCGCGATATATCGCCGATTCCCGGAGCCAGCGCCGAGAAGATCGGATCGAGGTGCTGGACGACCTCCTTCTCGCCGCCAATCATCATGCAGTAACCACGTTCCAGGCCCCACACACCGCCACTGGTGCCCACATCAACGTAGTGAATTTTCTTTGGGTCGAGTTCTTTTGCGCGCTTAATGTCGTCGACGTAGTAGGAGTTTCCACCGTCGATCAGGATGTCGCCTGCTTCGAGGTGCGGCAATAAGTCAGCGATGGTTTGGTCGACAACCGCCGCCGGAACCATCAACCATACTGCACGCGGTTTCTGAAGCTTCTTCACCAGGTCGGCCAGAGAATCTGCTCCCATCGCATGGTCTTTGGCCAGATCGGCAACCGCTTGTGGCGACCTGTCGAACACAACGCAAGCGTGTCCTTTTTTTATCAGCCGTCGCACCATATTGGCGCCCATTCTGCCGAGTCCTATCATTCCGAGTTGCATAAGTTCTCCTTTTCTGAAAATTGCGTTTGCTTCAATGCGCCACCTGCGTTACGGCTTACGCGACGCTTTCGATCGCGCCTGATCTCACCGGTTGACCATTGAGAGTTCCAATTGCCGTCATTGCCGTTCCTTCATCGTTCGGTAACGGCGAATCAAAGTGTTGGTTGAGCTGTCGTGTTTAAGCGCGGGTTCGACGGGATTCTCCAGTTCTGGAATGATGCGCTGCGCCAGGACCTTGCCCAGCTCCACACCCCATTGATCGAACGAATCAATGTTCCAGACCACGCCTTGCGTAAACACCGAGTGCTCGTAAAGCGCGATGAGCTTGCCCAACGTTTCGGGATCGAGCTGGTCAGCCAGAATCGTGTTCGACGGACGATTGCCTTCAAAGACGCGATGCGGCACCAGCCAATCCGGAGTTCCTTCCGCTTTCACTTGCTCGGGCGTCTTGCCAAATGCCAGCGCCTCCGTCTGGGCGAAAACATTGGCGAGCAGCATGTCATGATGGCGGCCCAGCGGATTCAAAGCCTTCGCAAATCCGATGAAGTCACACGGAATGAGGCGCGTGCCCTGGTGGATCAGTTGATAAAAAGAGTGTTGACCGTTGGTCCCGGGTTCGCCCCAGTAGATGGGACCTGTATCGTGCGCAACAGGCTTGCCCTCCAGCGTGACATGCTTGCCGTTGCTCTCCATCGTCAGTTGCTGCAAATAGGCGGGAAAGCGTTTTAGGTATTGCTCGTAGGGAAGGACAGCGACCGTTTCTGCACCGAGGAAATCGTTGTTCCACACCGCCAGCAGGCCCATGAGAACCGGCAGATTGGCCTCAAAGGAAGCGGTGCGAAAGTGCTCATCCATCTCGTGGAAACCGTTCAGCATGGCGCGAAAGTTTCCCGGGCCGACGGCAATCATGGTCGAAAGGCCGATGGCCGAGTCCATGGAATAGCGTCCGCCAACCCAATCCCAGAAGCCGAACATGTTGGCGGTATCGATGCCGAACTTCGAGACTTCAGTTGCATTGGTCGACACGGCGACAAAGTGTTTTGCGACCGACTTCTGATCGCCTCCGAGTCCGGCCAACGCCCAGGCACGAGCGGTCTGAGCATTCGTCATGGTCTCGAGAGTGGTGAAAGTTTTTGACGAGACGATGAATAGCGTCTCCACCGGATCGAGATCCTGCACCGCCTCGGCGAAATCCGTTCCATCCACATTCGAGATAAAGCGAAAGTTCATCGTGCGTTCGGAGTAGTGTTTGAGCGCTTCGTATGCCATGACCGGACCAAGGTCAGAACCGCCGATTCCGATGTTGATGACATTACGAATGCGTTTTCCGGTGTGCCCCTTCCACTCGCCGCTGCGCACACGGTTGGAAAAGTCAGCCATCCGGTCCAGCACAGCGTAGACTTCGGGCACGACATTCTTTCCGTCCACAAGGATCGATTCATCTTTCGGAGCACGTAGAGCCACGTGCAGCACCGCTCGTTTTTCCGTGATGTTGATCTTCTCCCCGCTAAACATGGCGTCGATTCGCTCGCGCAAACCGGACTCTGTGGCCAGTTGCAGAAGGAGCTTGAGGGTCTCATCCGTTACCCGATTCTTGGAGTAGTCGAGGTATAGACCCAGCGCGTCCACTGCCATGCGCTGCCCGCGCTTGGGGTCGTCTGCGAATAACTGCCGCAAGTGGAGCTTTGAAACCGCCTTGTGGTGCGCCGTCAGAGCCTGCCATGCGGTCTTTTTGGCTGCTCGTTTCTTGACCTGGGGTTGAGGGTTCGCTGCCATTCTGATCTCCTTTGATTCCTTCTATTGGCGTCTCGTTAGGCGAGCTAAAACAGGCGCAGGGAAGCTTTGGCTACTCCGCCGTTTTGAGCCTGTTTAGGCTCCGCAGTCCGAATGTGTCAGCTCCGACAAGCCGCACGTGTGGTGATGATGTGAATTGGCATTCGTTTCATTAAATCTTTGAAG
Organism: uncultured Acidobacteriaceae bacterium; assembly: GCA_963848325.1. GTDB lineage: Bacteria > Acidobacteriota > Terriglobia > Terriglobales > Acidobacteriaceae > DATJOJ01. The sequence continues at coordinate 82,357 of CAWKDJ010000024.1, read as the reverse complement.
CGGCCTTTTTTCAATGAATATAGTCACTTTGCCGTTTGTCCTATCGCGTCGGTCAGTTCGTCCTGGGCTTGAGCGTATTCGAGTTGAGATTGCAGCAGGAGCGTCTGGGCTTCAAACTCTTGCGCGGCAGCGGCGTCGGCCTGCGAAGGCAGATAGACGCCCTGTTGTAACTGCTGTGCGGAAACTCTACGGCCCTCCTGGCGGGTGGCAAGCAGTTCCTGGGAAACCGCGACCATTTGCTGGGTACGCTCCACCTTGTTGTAGGCAGTTTGCACGCGTACTTCGACTTCATCGCTAATTCGAGCCAAGTTTTCCTTGGCTTGTGCCAACTGTGCGTCACGTTCCCGAAGTGTGGCCCGCTTCTTGCCGCCGTCGAACAAGTCATAACCAAAATGGACGCCGAAGGTCCCGAAGTTACGGGCGAGAAACGGCACGTTTTCCTGGTAGCTGTACCGCGCGAACGCTTCGATGTCGGGGATATATTCGCGCTTGGCTGCGCGAACGCCGGCGGAGGCTTTCTCCACCTCAGCCCGTGCCTCAGTGATTTCCGGTTGCGAATCCAGGGCGAGCTTTATGCATTGCTCGCGCTCGCAGCTTTCGGGGGCCGCCGGCACATCAGGGTCGAGGGCGATGTCAGTCTGGAGGGGAAATCCCATGACGTCGTTGAACTGCAATCGCAAGTCCGAAAGCTGCAGTTCGGTCGTCAACTGCTCCTGCTTGGCCTGCAGTAACTGGGCTTTACTGTCGATGAGATCTACTTCGAGGGTGCTGCCGTACTTGACCTGCTGGACGCGCTCACTTTGCAGGTCTTCGATGGCGTGAATTTTGGCTTCCACGGCCTGGCGCTTGGACTGCACGACTAAAATGCTGTAGTAAAGCTGACGCACTTTCAGGGCCACATCGTTCTCGACGCCACGGGCCTTTTCACGGCTCGCGTTCAGGTCCGCGCGTGCCGAGTCATTTCCTGCTTTGATTTTGAATAGTTCGGTGAGCGGTTGGGTCAGCCCCGTGCCGCTCGCGATGAAGTTCTTTTCGCCCTGGCTGATGATCAACTCGCGGGAGGGAATGGCGCTATTTGATACGACGCCCAGGCCGCCTGCGGGAATGCCAATGAACTCCGTATCGGTAGCATGGGCAAACGCACTGTCATTGCGGATGGTTGGCAAGTAGGAACTTCTGGCAACTTCCTTGGCGTGTTGCTCTTCCTCGACATGAAGGTCCGCGATGCGCACCGAGTGATTGTGCCTCAGCGCCAGCTCGACAGCTTCGTGAAGATTGAGACGACGTGGGACGTTCGGTTGCGCCTGTTGCGCGAAGGCAAATGGCAGCAGGCTGAAAAGAAAGACGAAGACCCTCGCCCACTGGCAGAACACGCGATTGGGCGGATTTTTATGAGCGGTCATGGCTTCGCCTCCTGAGGCGCGTGCAGTTGTTCCTGAATTGCGGTGAGATCGCCATAATTCAGTGGAGACCTGCGCAGCAAGACAACGAACATCAGCATGACCGCACACGCCCAAGCCACGAGATAAAACCCGTCGTTTATGCTCAGCGTGTAAGCCTGGAGACGAACCCGGCCGCTGATGACGCCAACTGCCCGCCCGGTGGCCGCCGCGACTCCAGACGATTTCGCGAACAGTCCCGCCGCCAGCTGGTGGATATTGGTATCCGTGATCCAGTTCCCGCTTTGTACGTGCAAGCCGAGTAGATTCGAGTGCAACTTCTCCCGTTGAGCGATGAAGTGCCCCATGTAAACCGCGCCCAGTTCTCCTCCAAATAGCCGCACGATGTGAAAAAATGCGGAGAAGGTCAAAATCCACTGCGGCTTCGATAACCCTCCTGAAAAAATTCCCTGCAGAATGATGGCTCCGACCAGTCCGATAAAGGCGAATGCCTGTCCCACACCCATGAGTAGTTCGGTGCGGTAATAGTTCGAGGCCGACCAGGCGCTGGTGAGGTCCGCATTCAGATAACAGGCAAACGCCATGCACGTAAAACCTGAGGCCAGCAGGAAACGGGAGTCCACTTTTTTCTCCAGCAGGAGCCCGGCAATGAACGCGATGAAAACAAGCGGGAGAGCGCTCCAAAGGATCGCGGGGCCGATCTGATCGGCGACGAATCCCTGAATTGCCAGCGACTGCGGAATCAAGATGATGGTCGACACCAGACAGAATCGAAAGAAAAACAGTGCGACGCCCAGCAGGATCGTGTTCCACTGCCGAATGTAGGGCACTGCGATCAGAGGGTTGGGCATTCGCAAGCGGCTCACGATGGCACAGACAACCAGGAACGCGCCTCCGAAGAACAATGCGTTGAAAAGGCCGGAACCCCACCAATCAAGCCGCTCGCCCTGATCAACGGCTGCGTAAAGCGCCGCCAGTCCCGCACTCCAGTACAGAAAACCGGCAAAGCTTGGAGGCGGCCCTGATTTCTTTGTTGCCGGCGCTTTGGGAATTCCGAAGTAGACGCACAGCATCATGAACGCCGTAATTACCGCGGAGTTCCAGAACATCCAGTGCCATGAAAGGTGGTCCCGGTACCAACCGTACAGCGATGGCGCAATATTGACGGCACCGTCCACAAACGTCGCATACAGCGCGATGGTATAGGGAAGAAATCGAAGTGGAATATTGCGCAGAGCAAAGGTCAGCGTCAGGGGATAGAACGTGCCTGACGTAAGCCCGGCCAAGACCATGGCGACGATCATCAGACTGTAACTGTGGATGAACGGAGTTAGAAGACAGATCAATGTGAACGAAGTCGCGGCAAGGAACAGAACTCGCCGCGGTCTGAATAAAGCCCCGACATACACGGTAAACGGCCCGATGAACATTAGGGCAATGTTGTAGGCGCTGCTGATCCACGCGCCGTCGTCGAAACCAAATCCCAGACCTCCCTTGAGGTCGGCAAGACCGAGCGAAATCATGCGTCCAGTAAGCGTGACTACGCCAGCGCCGGTGATTACACCCAGAATCCCGAGCAGCGGACTCTTGGAGATCTCGCTCGGCATCGCGGCAGCGGCGGTCTGCGCAATCTGAATCGGGGGTACGGCAATGGTAGAGGAAGCCATCATTTGTTCCGTCAGAGCCGTGTGCGGACAGTTACGACGGCAGACAGCCCTGGTCGCAACCGCGATGTCAGCGATGGGTCATCGAGCGCAATCTTGACCGGCACTCGTTGCACCACTTTGGTGAAGTTTCCCGTGGCATTGTCGGGCGGAAGCAACGCGAACTGCGAGCCGCTTGCGGGCGCGATTTCGAGCACTTTCCCCTTAAAAACCTGGCCGGGATAAGTATCAACGCGGACCTCCGCCGGGTCGCCGATTTTAATATTGGTCAACTGGGTCTCACGAAAATTCGCGGCTACCCACCGTGTGTTTTCGACGAATGCCATCACCTGGGTCCCCGGCGCAACCAGTTGTCCAGGTCGGACCTGGCGTTCGCCGACTGTGCCGTCGGCGGGCGCAAGAATTCGTGTGTAACCCAGGTTGACTTGCGCGACTTCGAGAGCGGCTTCTTTGGCATGAAGGTCCGCAACCAGCTGGATGTCCTGCGACTCGAGTACAGCCTTACCCCGCCGCTCCGCTTCTGCCGCAGCCTGATTGCTGCGCAGCAAGGTGCGAGCCTGAGCCAGATCCGCATCGCGGCTGGCATATTGCGCGGAGGAGCGTTCTTCATCGGCAACTGCTTTTTCCACCGTCTGTTCCGTGGTGGAATTGGACTTGAATAAGGCCTCCTGGCGGGCACGCTCCAGACGCGTGCGCGTCACGTCCGCCTGGACAGCCTCTTTTCCTGCTTGTGCGGCTGCGATCTCAGCATTGGCCTGGTCGATTCCAGCAAGCGCCCGTTCAATCTTTGCATCCTGAAGGTCGCGCTGCCGCCGGTTGTTTTCGATCGCCGCCTTCGCAGCTTCGACGCCGGCCACAGCTTGCGCCACCTGGGCCTTGTAGTCGTCGTCATCGAGCTGGACCAATAAATCGCCTTTGTGCACCTGTTGATAGTCGTTGACGTTGACTTCGCGCACCAGGCCCGGAACTTTTGTGCTGAGCGGGGTGAGATCGCCGCGAACGTAGGCGTCGTTCGTCACTTGCTCGACCCGGCCGCCTTCCCAGCCATTCCAGTCGCGCGTAATGGTCACAATAATGGCGATGGCCAGAAGCAGGACGAGCAAGGGTGTTCCATACTTTTGCCAGGCGGCTTTGAAACCTGAAGGTGTGGGCTCAACCACCTTTGGCGGGGGCGCAGTTGCCGGTATTGGAGAAGTTGCCATTGTGTTCAGACGCTCCTCAGGCGCCGTCGTTCTGTCGCTTTTACTTTGCAGCTGGCCGAACAGAGCCCGTCAGGCTTCCGTGCATCGATTTTTGCAACTCCACGCCCATTCCTACCCAGAGCCAACTCTCTGAATCTGCAGGACTGGAATTTGTGGTAATTAGTGAACTCCGGGAGGAACTTTGGCATGTGACGAATACCTGTCATCTCGCACCGCCCGGGGTGCGCAGCCACTGCCGGTCCGAGAATAAATGTTGCGGAACTAACAGCGATGGCTATCGAATGTTAATTGGAACGCAAAATGCAGAATCTTGTGATCGGATCTTTCCGTCTCAGCAACGCGGGTCTCCCACTGGGAGGGCAGGTTGATCGCAAAAAGAAAGAGGCCAAGTGAATTCTTCGCCTAAAGTGCACGCGGCTCCTCCCGCGCCGACTATGACACCGCCGGGACGCCTGACTTGGGAACAGGTCGAAGGCAGTCCACTGCCGCTGGGCGCGACCTGGGTTGAACATGACCAAGCGTTCAACTTCGCTGTGCATGCAGAACATGCCGAAAGCGTCACGCTTTTGCTCTACGCGCACAGCGACTTGATCAATCCACTGCTCGCTTACCGTTTCGACTTTCTCCGCAACAAGTCAGGGCGGATTTGGCACTGCCGCATCCCGCTCAGCGAAATTCGTGGCGCTCGTTATTACGGATACTCGGTCTCAGGTGAGACGCTTGCTTACATTCATAGCTTCGACCCAGACAAGGTCTTGCTTGATCCGTACGCTACATGCGTATTCTTCCCTCCGGATTTTGATCGCAAGCTGGCGATGAGAGAGGGATCAAATGCAGGGAAAGCCCCGCTGGGCGCGCTGCCGGCCCCACACCCAACGTTCGATTGGGAGGAAAGCCGCAGTCCGCATCACGAGTCGGACGCAATCATCTATGAGCTTCACGTGAAAGGCTTCACGAAAAATCCCAACTCGGGCGTAGATCCATTTCGTGCCGGAACCTATGCCGGACTGGTGGAAAAAATTCCATATCTGAAAGAGCTTGGGATCACCGCTGTCGAGCTGATGCCGATTTTCCAGCGCGATCCGCAAGAAGGCGACTACTGGGGCTACATGCCTTTGAATTTCTTTGCACCAAATGCGCAGTATGCGAGTACCGGGGCGGACTGCCAGCACCTCGAATTCAAGAACATGGTGAAGGCGTTTCATCAGGCAGGCATTGGGGTCATTTTGGATGTGGTGTACAACCACACCTGCGAGGGAGATCACCGCGGCCCAATTTACAGCTACAAGGGATTCGACAGCCCAAGCTACTACATGATGTCGTCCGACCCAACCAACCCCTATGCAAATTACTCGGGTACCGGCAACACCTTGAACTTCGGCAGGGGACACGTCCGCAAGATGGTGATGGACAGCTTGCGCTATTGGAAACGCGAGATGCAGATTGACGGCTTCCGTTTCGATCTCGCTTCCGTCTTCAGCCGCAATGCGGATGGATCTCTCAACTGGGGACACGCCCCGATCTTTGCCGATATCGCCGGCGACCCGGAGCTTGGCAAGGTACGGCTGATCGCGGAACCGTGGGATACAGGCGCTTACCAACTCGGCCGCGGATTCCCCGGCATAACCTGGTTGCAATGGAACGGGCGGTTTCGGGATGACGTGCGCCGTTTCGTCAAAGGCGATGCGGGATTGGTTCCCGAGCTCATGCGCCGCGTCTACGGCAGCGACGATCTTTTCCCCGATGACCGCCTCGATGCCTATCACGCCTACCAGAGTGTCAACTTTGTCACTTCTCATGACGGTTTCACGCTGTACGACCTCGTCGCTTACAACACAAAACACAACTGGCCAAACGGTAACAACAACCAGGACGGCACGGACGCCAATTACAGCTGGAACTGCGGTTACGAGGGCGATAAAGGTGCGCCGGACGAAGTGCTGGCCCTGCGGCGCAAACAAGTTAAGAATTTCTTCTGTCTGCTCATGCTGTCGAATGGGACCCCAATGTTCCGGGCCGGCGACGAATTTCTGAACACGCAATTCGGCAATAACAACCCTTATAACCAGGACAACCAAACCGGATGGCTGGACTGGAGCCAGCTGCAGACGAATCGAGATGTTTTCCGTTTCTTTAAGAACATGATTGCCTTTCGTAAACGTCATCCCTCGTTAAGCCGCAGCCGATTTTGGCGTGAGGATGTGATCTGGTATGGAACCGGCGAGAGGGCTGATCTCTCAAACGATTCGCATTCCTTGGCCTTCTGCTTGCACGGAGCTTCTCAAGACGATGACGACATCTACGTGATGGTCAACGCGTACTGGGAAAAGCTGGAGTTCCAGATTCAAGAAGGAAAGCTCCAGGAAGGAACGGCACAAGAGTGGATGCGCATTGTGGACACTGCCTTGGCGATCCCTGACGATTTCTCAGAGCGCGGCGAGCCTCTGCACGCCCCGAATTATTCTGTGGCGCCAAGGTCGGTTGTGGTTTTGCTTCGACGGCGAAAGTAGTGCGAGCACACAGTTGACAATTGTCATTCCGAGCGAAGCGAGGAATCTGCTTGCGGGCCGTTCGGAAAAAGCAGATTCCTCGCGCCAAAAGCAGGCGCTCGGAATGACAAAACGTATGAGAGGAAGGCATTATGGGTGAACGCCCGAAGGTCATTATCATCGGCGGCGGATTCGGTGGCCTGTCCGCGGCGCAGGCTTTGAAATCCGCCCCAGTGGATGTAACCGTGATTGACCGCCGCAACTACCACTTGTTTCAACCGCTCCTGTATCAACATGCCACCGGCTCGCTCTCAGCCGGCGACATCGCCGCGCCGATACGCGGCATCCTGGGCCGCCAGAAAAATACCCGTGTCTGGCTAGGCGAGGTGGCGGACATTGACCCGGTAGCGAAGAGCGTGCGGCTCGCCGACGGTGCCAGTCTCCCGTATGACTTTTTGATCGTCGCCGCCGGTTCGCAAACCTCTTACTACGGACACGACGAATGGCAGAAGTGGGCTCCGGGACTAAAGAGCGTCGAAGAAGCGGCCGCCCTTCGGCACAAGATCCTCTACGCATTTGAGGTCGCGGAACGCATGCCCGACCCCGCTCAACGCCGCGCCTGGCTCACATTCACCATCATCGGAGCAGGCTCGTACCGGCGTTGAACTCGGTGGGGCGATTGCCGAGATTGCGCGGCAGACGCTCAAGCACGACTTTCGCTCTATAGATCCCAAGGATGCGCAGATTATTTTGTTGGACGCATCGCCGCGTGTGCTGATGGCATTTCCCGAAGACCTGGCGCAGAAAGCCGTGCGATCACTCGCGAAACTTGGGGTGCAAACCAAGATGGGCGCACGGGTGCATGAGCTCACTCAGGACGGCCTAAGCTATCAGGCCGATGGTTCCACCCAAACGCTGTCGACAAAAACCGTGATCTGGGCTGGAGGCGTGACCGTGTCTCCACTCGCCAAAACGCTGGCGCAGCGCACCGGCACGGAAACCGATCGTGGCGGAAGGATCAAAGTCGGCCCGGACCTGACCATTGCCAATTTTCCCGAACGTCTTTGTCATCGGAGATATGGCTCTCTCTATCGACAAACATGGACAACCGCTGCAAGGGGTGGCGCAGGTCGCAATGCAGGGAGGGGCCTACGCCGCGAAAGCGATCATGAGGAAAGTAATAGGCAAACCAAAGCCAGCACCGTTCAACTACTTCGATAAAGGAAATATTGCAGTCATTGGACGGGCGTCCGCGGTGGCCAACGCTTTCGGCGTGCACCTTTGGGGCCTGCCGGCGTGGATCGTGTGGGCCTTTATCCACCTCGCGTACATCGTCGAGTTCCAGAGCCGCATCTTGGTTTTCATTCAGTGGGCTATCCAGGACGTGACGTTCAGCCGCGGATCGCGGCTCATTACCGGCGTGGCCCCTACGGATTTCGATTTCAATCATGCGGTTGCGGGACAGAGTGGCGTCGAGCCGAAGGATGAGAAGAAGAACGAACAAGCGGTGGCGTAAGGAACGCTAGCGGGGCGACAACTAGTCCCCGACAGACGCCATTTCTGGAAAACCAACGAGAAGCGGGGCGCCCGTGTTTACTTGATTTCGAGCGCTATACCCGAGGACGAGAGACAGCGGGCATCCCGCCCCAAACCAAGCTTTGGACACCTTCTCCAAATCGCAGCGAAGCCAGATCATGCGTGCCGCGCAATCATCGTCAGATACATTCCCATGCGCTCGCGTTTCCGTGCCGTCCATTGCGACTCGATCTCCACTCCACAAACTTCGCCCGTCAAGTAGTGCCGAAAACTGCTCCACCGCCAATCCTCCGGCTTCTGCGCCAGCCCGCGCCTCACTGGGTTCTCGTGAATGTAGCGCAACTTCTCCACCCGCTTGCGCTCGCTCCACACGTTGAAATCATAATACCGGGGCTGCCAAAAACGGATTCCTTGACCCCTGCCGCAGCTTTTGCGAAACCGCTTGCTTGAGCATCTGTAAAGCCACCGCCAACTTGCTCCGCTCAGGCTCGCTGATCAGTAAGTGCACGTGCTCGGGCATGACCACGTAACCCACCACGTAGAAACCGTACGAGCAACGCGCCTGCTCGAACCGGCTGAAGAATATGTCTCGCGCCTGCGCAGTGCCCAGCAACGGAGCGCGATGGTAGCAGCTGAAAGTGATGAAGTGCAGGTTTCGCGTTTGGTGATAGCGCTTCAATCCCCAAGGCATGCGCGCAGATTAACAACCACGGATGGGCAATTACTGTGATGATTGAACACCTCCAGCCTCCGCACAAAACGCGGAAGGCTGGGCCACCGCCCTGAATTGGGATTCGATCAGTTTCGATTTTGCAAACTCGACCGTACGCCATCCGACAGAACCATTAGACTGGAGTGGAGGACTGGAAAATGGCTCGTGTGGTGGAAATCACAGAATTGGCACTTAGAGATGCTCACCAGAGTTTGATGGCTACGCGCATGGCCATGGATGACATGGCGCCAGCTTGTGAGGACATCGACAACGCCGGGTACTGGTCGGTCGAATGCTGGGGAGGGGCGACATTTGATGCATGCATCCGATTTCTGAATGAGGATCCTTGGGAGCGTCTGCGGATGTTCCGCAAGCTGTTGCCGAAAAGCCGGCTTTCAGATGTTGTTGCGCGGACAGAATCTCCTCGGATATCGCCATTATGAGGATGGCGTTGTCCGTCGTTTTGTGGATAAGGCGGCGGCCAACGGAATGGATGTGTTCCGAGTTTTTGATGCTCTCAATGATTTGCGCAACCTCAAGACCAGCATTGAAGCCGTAAAGAAGGCTGGTAAGCACGCCCAGGGAACGATTTCGTACACCATCAGTCCGGTACACACAATTTCGGCTTTCGCCGAGATGGCGCGGCGCATGAAGGAAATGGGCTGCGACTCGATTTGCATCAAAGACATGGCAGGGTTGCTCAAGCCGCAACCGGCATACGATTTGGTCAAACAGATCAAGCAGGCCTGCGGTTCTGACACGCTGGTGCAGGTCACACACATGCCACCACCGGGGTGACGCTGGTGTCGCTGATGAAGGCCATCGAAGCGGGTTGTGACATCGTCGATACGGCGGTTAGTTCGCTGTCATTGGGCCCGGGGCACAATCCCACCGAGAGCCTGGTCGAGATGCTTGAGGGCACGGGCTATGAGACGCGTATCGATCTCGAACGGGTTTTGCGGGTAAAACGGTATTTTGCTTCCATTCGCCCGCGATACCGCGAATTTTTCAGCGAGGTGACTGGAGTTGATACCGAGATCTTCACCAGCCAGATTCCGGGCGGGATGATTTCTAACATGGAAAGCCAGCTCAAGGGGCAGGGCGCGGGCGATCGTTTGCATGAGGTTCTTGAGGAGGTTCCGAAGGTGCGCAAAGACGCCGGTTACCCGCCACTGGTGACGCCATCGAGCCAGATTGTAGGTTCGCAGGCAGTCTTCAATGTGCTTATGGGCAAGTACAAAGTGCTGACGGGCGAATTTGCAGACCTGATGCTCGGATATTATGGCAGCACCCTGGGAGAGAAGAATCCCGAGGTATTGAAGCAGGCGGAGGCATATGCCAAGAAGCCGGCGATCATGACCCGGCCGGCCGATTTGCTGAAGCCAGAGTGGGAGTCGCTGAAGCAAGCTGCTCAGGCGCTGCCAGGCAGCAATGGCTCTGAGGAAGATGTTTTGACCTACGCGATGTTTCCCCAGGTGGCGCCCAAGTTTTTCAAGACTCGCCCGGAAGGCCGAAAAAATGTTGGCAAAGATCCCGCCAAGAAAACGCCAGCTACGGAGCAGAAGGCGCCGGCTGGGGGAGGAGTGGCGCACCCCTTAAGCAACACCGTTAATTACGTAATTACGCTGGATGGACACGAGCACCGTGTGACCGTAGCGCCTGGAAGTTAGAAACTTTCAGGTTCAAATGACTGGAGCCGGAATGGCGAAGGAAGCACAAGCAGTAGAGCAAAAACGAAAGAGCATTGAAGACAAGATTTCCACCCTCCGCGCGAAGCGGGCAGAGGTTGAGCAGGGCGGCGGTAAGGAGCGTATTGACAAGCAACACGCCGCTGGCAAGCTGTCGGCGCGCGAGCGAATCGACAAACTTGTCGACCGGAATTCGTTCCAGGAGATCGGATTATTTGCGCGCCATCGCCAGACTTACTTCGGCATGGCCGAAAAAGATATGCCCGCTGACGGAGTCGTAACCGGTTGTGCCACCGTCGATGGGCGGCTGATCCATCTAGCGAGTCAGGACTTCACTGTGGCAGGGGGCGCCGCCGGTGAAGTTCACAGCGATAAGGTTGCCGACATGATGCGGCTGTCACTGAAGACCGGCAGCCCTTTTGTCTTTATTAATGACTCTGGTGGCGCCCGCCTCCAGGAGGGCATCGACAGTCTGGCGGCATACGGCCGGGTTTTTTATAACAACGTGATGTTATCGGGAACGGTTCCGCAGATCTCTCTCATTTGCGGTCCCTGCGCTGGCGGCGCAGCGTACAGTCCAGCCCTCACGGACTTCGTCATACAGACGGCGCAGGCGCAGATGTTTATTACCGGCCCGCAAGTGATCAAACAGGTGACTGGCGAGGTGGTAACCCCGGAGGGCCACTGGGTGATCCGCAGGCCCAGATGAACAAGTCTGGCGTGGTTCACCTGCTGGCTCAAAACGACGAGGAAGCTCTGATGCTCTGCCGGCGATTGCTGAGCTTCATGCCTTCCAACAACATGGAAGATCCACCCCGGATGGCATACAACCTGAGCAGCGATAGCGACCCCGAACTCAACAATCTGGTCCCGGTTGAGAGCAAGGTGGCTTACGATGTGCGCACCGTCATTACTCGCATCGTGGACCATCAGGACTTTTTCGAAATTCAGCCTGGGTTTGCGCCCAACATCGTCGTCGGATTTGCCCGTCTCGAAGGCCGCCCCATCGGGATCGTTGCGAACCAGCCGAGCGTGCTAGCAGGCGCGTTGGATATCAACGCTTCCGACAAATCCGCCCGCTTTGTGAGGTTCTGCAACGCTTTCAATATTCCGCTTTTGACCTTTGTGGATGTGCCTGGATTTTTGCCGGGAGTGGAACAAGAGCACGGCGGCATTATTCGTCATGGAGCGAAAATGCTGTTCGCGTATTCGGCTGCTACGGTCCCAAAACTTACCGTCGTTCTGCGAAAAGCCTATGGCGGCGCGTACCTGGCAATGTGCGGTAAAGACCTGGGTGCGGATCGCGTGGTGGCTTGGCCCACGGCAGAGATTGCCGTGATGGGGGCGGAAGGTGCAGCTGAGATCGTGTTCCGTAAGGAGATTGACCAGGCGGAGAACAAAGCCGCCCGCCGCAAGGAACTGATCGAGCAATATCGAGAAACTTTTGCCAATCCGTTCTTCGCAGCTGGTCGCAGGCTGGTCGACGACATAATCGAGCCTGCGGAAACTCGAAAATATCTGGCGCAGGCACTTGAATCGCTGCACGCGAAAAGGGAACTGCGTCCGCCCAAAAAGCACGGTTTGATTCCTTTGTGAAGCGAGAATTCTTGTGACTTTGAATGCGGTGGATTTATTTCTTCTCTTGATTTTGCTGGCGCTGGCATGCGGGATCACGTTTGCCATTTCCAGACGTGCGTTCCGGCGTGGGGCCGAAAAGCTCAGGCGGGATTCGGAACGCCAGATTGGCTCGTTACGGGAGGCGGTTCAGTCTCTCGAAATGAAGATCGCCGAACTGAGCAAGGCTGCGTCGATCCAAACCCCAGTAAGCATGCCGGTTCCGGCGGCCATGACCCAGCCTGCGCCTGCCGCTGCAAGCAAGGCCGCAGTGTCTGCGACTCCTCCACAAGAGGAAATCACTCCCGATCTGCTGGTTGTAATGGCAGCCGCAGTCACCGCTTTCCTGGGGAAGAAGGTCCGGATTCGCTCGGCCAGAATGTTGCAGTCGCCGTATGAAATTGTGAACCCATGGGCACAGCAGGGGCGCATCTTCGTTCAGGCCTCCCACAATTTGCGATCGAGAGGCTAGCGGCAAGGTTTTAGCCGATCGAGGGAAGGACTTCATTTGAAGCTCCAGATTGGAATTGATGGAAAGAAGTATGAGGTTGAAGTGGAGGTAATCGAGGACGATGCGCAGCCGCGCATGCCCAACTATGGGCCGTATGCGGTGGTTCCCTCGACACTGCAATCCAGCCGGGCAGCCACGGCTCCGGTTCCACCTCCGGCCGCCGAGGAGAACGTTAACGAAGATAAGGTTTGCCGATGCCCCGTGGCCGGCGTCGTCATCAAGGTAAACGTTGAGGCAGGTAAGCAGATTCAGGCCAATGAAGTCATGATCATCCTTGAGGCCATGAAGATGGAAACCAATGTCACGGCGCCCCACGCGGGCAAAGTGAAGAGCGTGAGAGTGCAAGAGGGAGACGCGGTGAAAGTGAATCAGATCGTGGTGGAGTTTGAGTAATTGAGGGCAGATGGTTTCTGCCAAGAACCTTGAACTTCTAGAACAGCGGCGGTCCGGCAGCCTTCTTGATCGTAGCGACCCAAACCCGATAATCGCCGTCTGCACCGAGAGTTTCGCCGAGGTCCTTGCGAACATTGGCGAACATGATCGCGAAGAGGCTGAATTGATCGAGGTTCAAGTCTTTGCTGGCCCCTTGCGGATTCGTCTTGGCTTCCATGTCGAGGGTGGCGCGGTCGTTGGGCAAAAGCTTGTCCGGCGGCTGCGGCCCGTCGGTGCGGTTGACGCCGGTAGTCTGGCCGTAATCGGCGTGAGTCGCTGCGAGACTCATCAAGTATGTCGGTTGCAGCTCCGACATGAACATGTCGTGATCGATGCACCAGTCAAATTCGTCGGTATTCTTGGAGCGCGAGGCGTCCAGCCAGACCACGGCTTTGAGCTTGAAGCAGTTGGGAAGCGTGCCCTTGCGGCGAAGGACTTCGCGATAGTCGTCGGTTGATCCCATGGGAGCGTAGAGTACGGTGATGGCAATATGAGGATATTGCTGGTCTAACTTCTTGTTTGAGTCCCATTGCGGCAGGATGTTGCGCATACTCAGTCGATCGATTACCGACTTTCCTTGAAGCGCATTCCTGGTCTGATGACCGATGGAGGCCATGAAGCCTTCCTTGGGCAGCTTACCCATGTTGGGATTTTCAGCCACCGCGTTTGGTTCGGGGGCCGGGGACGTAGCGGCGACCGCGGGTGCGGTGGTGGCGTTGGAAGCAGAAGCTGCCACGGGCGCCGAGTTCATCATTGCCTTAATGACCGCATCGCTGGCCTTGGCTTTCTTTAGACGGATCATGTCGTCGGTGCTGAGATCGAACGTCTGATTGCTTTTCTGAATCTTCGCGATGATCAGGTCATCGGAAAGACCCGCATCCAGAAGCGCGATGACGCCATCGACGGTAAGACCCGATGATGGGTTGGAGGGTCCGCTCGCGGGAGCTGACCCTGCTGCCGCAGAAGGAGTGCCGGCTTTGTAGGCCTTAAGCGCTTCTTCGGCCAGGTTCACTGCGTTGGCGTCTTGCGAGAGGGGACGCGGCGTGCCGCGCGTGATCATTAGAACGGGAAAGTTATCCTTGATGACCATCATGACTTCGCCGCGATAAATGCGGAACTCGAAATTCTGGCCTTTATACGTATATGGGACGGTGCTCATTCCCGGGGGCATTCCCGGAGAGGCTGCCTGGGCGACGGCCAAAGTGCTCAACGAGAAGAAGCAAAGCAGAACGATCGCCAAGGTGTAGACATAGGTGAAACGACAAGAGGCGCATTTCGGCATGCATCTGCCTTTCGACTTGCAGTTTTGTCTTGAATAAATATTGTCTGTTGGCTTAGCTGGGAGCTGCGACCAAGGTCTAGACTCTAGCAAATTTGCCGGTTGTTTCAAATTGAAAAAAAAGGCAGATTCCTACGGGCTGAAATCCGTCGGAATGAGAAGAGGCGAGAGAACATTCCGCTCGCACTCCGCCAACCCCTCCGTCTGCGCTTTCGGACTCTGTGAGATAATTTTTGTGACACTGACAACCGGGGAAACTATGGCCGAACACAAGGTCTTTTGCGTCAAATTGCATCAGGAACTTCCGGGCCTCGACGAGCCGCCGTTCGATAACGAGCTGGGGCGAAAAGTCTACGACAACGTTTCACAGCAGGCCTGGAATATGTGGATGGAGTTCTGCAAAATGCTGCTGAACGAGTATCGTTTGAATCCGGCACGGCGCGAAGATCAGGAAGCGATCCTGAAGCACATGGAGCAGTTTTTCTTTGGCGAAGGCGTGGCCCCGCCGCCGGAATATGTGCCACCGGCGCAGAAATAATTCCAGTTAACTTTGATTGCCGGCCACGGCGACGCGGGTTGCAGGCGCGGGTTGCAGTTCTTTGATGAAGCTTTCCAGCCGCTTCCAGTCCTCCACGGTTGCACCGTTGGTGAACTGTACTCCCAGGCCGTCTTCATCGCGGCGCCGCACTACGCCCCAAACATCGGCGCGAACCTTGGGGGCTTCGAGGATGATTCGAATCCTCGCGCCCTCGGGAATGTGCCGCGGCGTTTCCAGATAGCAACCGCTCAGGCTGATGTTCCGCAGTTGAACCAGAACGGCAGGCCCATGCGCAGTCTCCCGCACAATTACTGTGGCGGCGAGAGAAAATCGCGGGTGGGCGTCCAGGTTCATAATCGGGGCTTGATCCCAGATTCGACCCTATCGAGTCTGTCCGCTAGCAGCAAATTACCTTGGTCGTAATCAAAAAGTGCAGCATTGGTTCCCGTTTTCACCCTAGGGTTACCTTTGTATTAACCATTTTCACCGCATAATTACGGCATTTTCATCATCCTTTAACACCACTGCACTAAAAGTAGGGCATGGATCCGCCAGTCTACGATACGCTGATCCTCTCCAACGTCCACCTGGGCTCGGAGTGCAGCCGGGCCCGCGACGCGACTCGCGTGCTCAAGGAAAATTCCTTTCGCCGCCTGATTCTTCTGGGCGATATCTTTGCCGACCTCAACTTTGGCCGCCTCACCAAAGAGCACTGGAAGTTTCTCGGCTATATCCGCAAGCTGTCGAATCCCAAGCGAAAAATCGAAGTGGTCTGGGTCGAAGGAAACCACGATCCGGGTCTCGCCGACATCATGTCGCACCTGGTCGGAGTGAGGTCTATCAGGAGTACGCCTGGGAGTTTGCCGGGTAGCGGCATCTGGCGATTCATGGGCACCAGTTCGATCGCTTGGTGGTCAACAATGTTCGCCTGAGTTATCTCGGCACGCTGCTGTACTTGCAGTTTCAGAAGCTGGACTTGAAGGGCAAGCCGTTGCGCGGATGATCGATCGCCTGAACACGCGCTGGCTGCGGATGTCGGCGAAGGTGGCTTCGGGCGCGATGTTTCACGCGCGGCTGCGGCAGGGCTGACCGGATTTTCTGCGGCCACACCCACGCGGCCATGCAGCAGGAGCGCGACGGGATCAGCTATTCAACTCCGGCGGATGGGTCGACACGGTGCCGACCTACATCACGATTGACGATGCGGGAGTGCGGATTCACGAGTATGTGCGCGGCGACGATGACCGCGACCTGATCGAAGAAGCGGAAACAGACTCGGCACTTGCCCAGGTGTCTGGAGAAAAAGAAGATGCGGAGTATGAGAATGTCGGCAGCTGAGCCAGGCCCGGCGTTCGGGTGAATCTTGCGAAAACTGACCATTGTTTTCCATCACGCGGGCGGCGGCCACCGCGCCACAGCGGAGGCGCTGAAAAGCCGACTGGTTTCGCAAGACGCCCCGTGGGATGTAACGCTTCTTAACTTTCAGGAATTGCTTGGGCCGCTGGACGTGCTCCGGCGCCTTACCGGCCTGCGGATCGAGGACGCGTACAACCTGATTTTGCGCAAAGGCTGGACGCGATTTTCCCGCCAATTGCTGGTAGTTTTGCAGGCGACGATCCGGCTCTATCACCCTCAAATCGTGAAGCAGTTGCGGGCGCAGTGGGAGCAGGAGCCGCCTGATCTTTTGCTCTCGGTCATTCCTCATTTCAATCGCGAACTTGCCGCGAGCCTGCAGGGAAGTGGAACCCCATTCGTTACCTTGCTCACCGACCTGGCGGACTATCCGCCGCATTTCTGGATCGAGCGCGAATCTCAATATCTGATTGTCGGGGCCAGAGAAGGCGAGAGCGCAAGCGTCAGCGTTGGGGCACTCGGCAGGCCGCATCTTTGCGACCTCGGGCATGGTGCTGAAACCGAAGTTTTATCAGAAGCCATCGATTGATCGGTTGGCGGAGCGCAAACGGCTGGGCCTCGAGCCAAATTGCCCCACCGGAATTGTTCTGTTCGGAGGACACGGTTCGCGTGTCATGCTCGATATCGCAAAGCGGCTGAACGTGAGCGATGCCGGAGTCCAGCTGATCATGATTTGCGGCCACAATCAGAGGCTGGCCGCCGAGCTGAAAAAGTTAAAGACGAAAAAGCCGATGTTTGTCGAAGGGTTCACCACCGATGTCGAGTCTTATATGGCACTGGCCGACTTCTTCATCGGCAAGCCCGGGCCGGGTTCGATCAGTGAGGCGCTGCAGTTCCACTTGCCGGTAATTGTCGAATGCAACGCGACGACTTTGCCGCAGGAGCGGTACAACGCGCAATGGGTGACGGAGAACGGTTACGGAATTGTCTTGAAAAACTTCCGTGAGATCGGACCCGGCGTGCGGCGTTTGCTCGACCGCGCAAAATCGAGCGAGATCAGCTGCAACACCTGTAACTACTCCAACCGGGCCTTGTTTGAAGTGCCGGAGATATTGGAGAAAATCATCAAGACCGCATCTGCCCAGTCTTTATTAGGCCAAGCTTCATCAGTCAAGGCTTCCGAAGGTGCACCGCAAGAAGTCCTCGGCCGCGGCTGACCGCTCCGCTCAGAAATGAATCACGACTCCGGTGGAGACGCGCACGTCCTCCTGCGTAGTGCTGGAAAAGCGGGTTTGTAGAAGATCGACCTGGACGCGCCAGCTAATCAGCGGGATCAAGTGATAATCGATGCCGCCGCCGAACGCGTCTGCGAATGAGGTATCGGAGCCGGAGAAGTTGGTTGCGCTCTCGCTGATATGCGAGGCGCCGATCAGCGCATGAGCGAAGGGACGCAGTTTTCCCACAGAAAACGAAACTCGCGGGCCGAACAAAAAGTTATGTTGGGCGATGTTGGCGTTGACGCTGGTAAAAGGCGCAACCGGAATGTCCTGAGATCCATAATCTCCGCTGAAGTCGCCGACCAGGCCGATAAACGGCAGTACTTTCACTTCCACCGAGCCGTTCCAGCCGTTCAGACTATTGCGTCCTCCCGGCAGATCGGTGTTGAGGTAAGAATAGCCAATGTATGCGTTCCCGCTGGTTTGCGCCTGTGCTGCGCCCACCAATAGGGAAGCAACAAAGATGAAAGAAATAATTGCCTTCACATCGTCCTCCGAATCCGGGAAAGCGCTTTGGATGCACCCCGGTGGAGGCTGGTTGTCAGGCGCTTGTTTTCGCTAGGAACCTTTGGTAGTCGCCTTGCGAGCGCGATATTTTCCGCAAAAGGCATTCCAGCGGATGCGGAAAATGTCGATCAGCATGTGCAAACCGTCGCGAAATGGATTGAGCCGTGTGCCTTCGCGGTGCGCCCACTCTACCGGGACCTCTTGCACCGTGAGATGAAACCTGCGGGCAAGGTAAAGCAGTTCAGGATCGAATCCCCAGCGTTCGATCTGCTGCCACGGAAACAGAGTTTGCGCAGCGCGGCGGTTAAAGGCCTTGAATCCGCATTGGGTATCTTTAAACTGCAGGCCGAGACCAAGACGCAATGCCAGGTTGAAAATGCGGCCGAACAATTGCCGGTAAAGCGGCTGCCGCTTGGTTTGCAGTTCCGCATTCAGCCAGCGTGAGCCAATAGCAACGTCGGCCCCTGCGGTGATGGCGGCGAATAACTTGTCGGCTTCGGCGATCGGAGAAGACAGGTCCGCGTCGCTGAACAGCAGAATCTTTCCACTCGCGTGCAGCATCCCGTTGCGCACGCTATAGCCTTTGCCGCGGTTTCCGGGATTCTCAATTAATTGCACGCCAGGGCACCTCGCAGCCAGGCCGCGAACGACCGCGGCCGTACCATCGCTCGATCCGTCGTTGACGACAATGATTTCTGCGTTCCATCCCTGCTCGGTGGCGTGAGCGGAGATCTTCTCCAGCGTGGCGCCAATGCGCTCGCTTTCGTTATAGGCGGGCAAGATAATGCTGTAGGTCGGTGAGGACAATGGTGCGGTCGCTGCGTTACCGCTCGGCGACGACAAGGGAATTTTATATGGGAATAAGTTTTGAGGCGAAAATTCCGCTTTACGCGACTCGGCGTTGCTCCAACAGCACAAAGAATTCGTTGACCAGTTCCTGGTCCCACAGGCCTGACTGAGCTTCCTTCTGCATTGTCAGCGCCGCTTGCTCGTGAGTCAAAGGCGGCTTGTAAGGGCGGGCCGTACGCAGCGCATCGTACACGTCGACCACCTGCAGTATCCGCGCCAGCAGCGGAATTTCGTTCTTCCTCAGTCCATCCGGGTAACCGCTGCCGTCGCTATGTTCATGGTGGTTGCGAATGATGGGCAGGACAAGTCGCAGAGACTTCAGCGGCCGACAGATATTTTCTCCGGTGACCGGATGCTGCTTCATCACTGTCCACTCTTCGGGAGTCAGGTTCGATCCTTTTTTGAGAATCTCGTCGGGGACGCCGATCTTTCCCAGATCGTGCAAAAAACCACCCCGCCGCAGCGCGACCACCGATTCCTCGTCCAGACCCGAGATGGCGGCCCAGACTGCTGGCATTGTTGGCCAGGCGTTCGCAGTGGCCATCGAGATAGGGGTCGCGGCTCTCGACGCTCAGCCCCAGCGTACACAACACAGATTCGGCGGTCTCCAGTTCGTCGGTAAATTCCTTGAGTTTGAGTAGAGACCTCACCCGCGCAAACAGCTCTTCGGAGAAAATCGGCTTGTTGAGAAAGTCGTCCGCTCCCGCCTCGATTCCGCGCAGCCTATCTTCACGATCGCTCAAACCGGTAATCAGTACGAAGGGGATCAGGCGCGTGGCCGGGCCCTTCTTTCAGTTCACGGCAAAGTTCGTATCCGGATTTCCCCGGCATGACCACGTCAGAAAGAATCAAGTCGGGCGGCTGCCGGCGAATTTCGGCTTCAGCCTGCTCGGCATCGGGCACAGCAATCACATCATAGCCGCGCGTCTCCAGCAACTCCCGCATCAGCACCATGAGATCGGGATTGTCGTCCACCACCAGCACGCGAGGAGCGCGCAGCCGCAGCGGGCGATCACCGGGGTTTTCAGGAGACTGCGGGCGGAGCGTACGAAGAATCGAAGGTTGCAGGGGAAAGCTCATGCCACAACGTCCAGCGCAACAACTTTATTGTAACGGATTTCGACAAAAATCAAGAGTACCCCAAGGAGTACAAAGACCTCGGGTACACGGGGTAATTCGTTTTTCCCGTTTTGGGGAGGCAGATTTGCGGAAACGGCGAATTTCTTGGATTCCTGCACGATTCGGGCTTAAGTTCGCTCTTATGCGGATCGCGCAGCGAACATGTTGGATGTTGTTTCTGCTGACTGTCTGGTCCGGAACGCTCTCCGCAACTTCCAAACCGCACGTCATCACTTTCGGCAAATGGATGACCGTCGATGTGTTGATAGGCCCCTCGGAAGATCAGCCGCTAAAGCTGAAAGCGCGACCGTTATACGTCGACGGGAAGCTCAAAGAATTCACTTTTGGTGCTGCCCATGAAATCACCGAACGGTTATTCGTGGTGCAGCGCGTTCTCCGCGTGAACGACAGCGTGTCGACGGACAGCGCGGCTCCGCAGTGGGTTTGGCAACGCAGCGGTTGGATCATCGTTGACCGCGGAAGCGGGCGGGTATCGCAGGTGAGCTTGCCACAATTCGAGCCAGAACCTTTCGCTCGCGAGTTGGTATCGTGATTACGTTGCCTACTGCGGAACCTCGACGGACGGCAAGAAAAGTTACGCCACTGTGGTCCAACTTGGCCGGCGAAAACCGGTATTGGACAAGCCGTTCGGCGATTTATCGGATGATTCGAGTGCGCCTTGCACGGCGCCAACGTGGCAAAGGCGGCCGGCGCGGGTGACCTTCGTCTCAACTGACGACAAAAAAGTCACATACTCGGTGCGAGGACGTGAGGTTGAGTTAGCAACCGATGATGACGATGAAAGCGGAACGGAATAAGAAATCTAGCTGCCAGCAGATTCTGCCAACTCCGCAGAACGGCTTTGCGTTTTGCTCGTCACCTGCGCGCTCGTGACCAGAACCACTGACGCGATTACCACCGCGCTGCCGGTGAGAATATACGCGTCGATTCGCTCGTGCAGAACCAGCCATCCCAGAAAAACCGCGACCACCGGGTTCACATATGCGTATGTCGATACTTTCGAAGTCGGCACATGCCCGAGCAGCCATATATAAGCGCTATAGCCGATCCACGAGCCGCAAACCACCAGATAGAGAGTTGCCCCGATACCGCGAGCAGTCCATACCACGCGCGAGAGGTCGCCCGCTAGCATCGAAAAGATAAAGTTCGCGATGCCCGCGAAAACCATTTCCCACGCAATCGCGGAAAATGGCTCGACCTCCGGCGACTTCCACTTCTTCGCCAAGACAGATCCAAGTGCCCAACTGAACGAGCCGCCGATCAGACTCAACGACGACCAAAGCTCAGTTCGACCGAATGAAGTTGTGGCCATGAGTTCCGGCCACAAGAGCACCACCAGCCCCACGATTCCCAGAGCCAGCCCGATCTTGCCTTTGCTCGGAACATGATGGTCGCCCAGCAGAAGCGTGTCGAGCACGAGGAACCACAGCGGCGTAACCGCCAGAATTAGCGCTGCCAGTCCCGATGCGACGTGTTTCTCTGCATAGGAAAGCGTAAGATTGCCGCCCACGAGCAGCAGAACTCCCACCACGGCCATTTCTCCCAGTTGGCGCGAGCTGTAGAAAATGGTTTTTCCGCGCAGTCCGCAGAACGCCAGCATGAAAATGCCCGCCACAAAAAACCGCACTGCGCACATAAGCGCCGGAGGAATCTGTTCGACTGCAATGTCGATTGCGAGGTAGGTGGATCCCCAGAAAAGGTAGACCAGCCCAAACGCGAAGACTACGGCATAGCGGCTTGGAGGCGTGGTCCGGGTCATTGGTTGGCGGAAGGCTCAGGAACAGTGTAACTGGTGACTCGAAGGTCGGTCGTGCTGAGCTGGAGTCGCACCAATTCGCCGCTGTGGCCCTTGCCAAATATAATCCTCACATGAGCCTCGAACAAAAACTGGAAGAACTAAAACGTCGCGACCATCTTGCCGAAGAAGGTGGAGGCGCGCAACGCCGCGAGCGGCAACACAAAGAAGGCAAAATGTCGGCGCGGGAGCGCGTCGAGTTTCTGCTTGATGAAGGAACCTTCGAAGAAACCGACAAGCTGGTGACGCACCGCTCCAACGATTTTGGCATGGCCGAGCAGAAATATTACGGTGACGGCTTCATTACCGGATACGGCCGCATTGAAGGCCGCCTGGTCTTTGTGTTCGCGCAGGATTTTACAATCTTTGGCGGATCGCTTTCCGAAGCCAACGCGGCGAAGATCGTCAAAGTGATGGACCTCGCCGCGAAAATGGGCACGCCGCTCATCGGCTTGAACGATTCCGGCGGGGCGCGCATTCAGGAGGGCGTGCTTTCGCTCGGCGGCTACGCCGACATTTTTCTGCGCAACACGCTTTACAGCGGCGTGATTCCGCAAATTTCCGCAATTCTCGGCCCGTGCGCCGGCGGCGCGGTTTATTCGCCCGCGATCACCGATTTTATTTTGATGACCGACAAGACTTCTTACATGTTCATCACTGGCCCGGACGTGATTAAGACGGTGACGCATGAAGAGGTCACCAAGGATCAGCTCGGCGGCGCGACCACGCATAACGAAACCTCCGGCGTAGCGCACTTTCTCGCTCACGACGATGCGGAATGCCTGTCGATGGTGCGCGAGTTGCTGAGTTTCGTGCCGTCGAACAATATCGACGACCCGCCGCGTAAAGTCTGCACCGATCCCGCCGATCGCGAGGATTCGGCGCTTGATAAGATTGTCCCTGAGCAATCGAACCAGCCCTACGACATCAAAGACGTGATTCATGCCGTGGTTGACGACGGTTATTTCTTCGAAGTGCATGAGCACTACGCGAAAAATATTGTGGTGGGATTCGCGCGGCTGAACGGGCGCTCGGTTGGAATTGTCGCTAACCAGCCGGCGTTCCTGGCGGGCACGCTGGATATTAACGCCTCGGTGAAAGGCGCGCGCTTCGTGCGCTTTTGCGACTGCTTCAATATTCCCTTGGTGACGTTTGAAGACGTTCCCGGATTTCTGCCCGGCACGACTCAGGAATACGGCGGAATTATTCGTCACGGTGCGAAGCTGCTGTTCGCCTATGCCGAGGCGACCGTGCCGAAGGTGACCGTGATTACGCGCAAGGCCTACGGCGGCGCGTATTGCGTGATGGCGTCAAAGCATATCCGCACGGATGTGAACTACGCGTGGCCGACGGCCGAAATTGCGGTGATGGGGCCAGAGGGCGCTGTCGACATTGTTTACAAGCGCGAGCTCGACCGCGCCGAAAACCGGGCCGAAGTTCGCGCCAAGAAAATCGACGAATTCCGCGAGCGCTTTGCCAATCCGTATATTGCTGCCGAGCGCGGCTTCGTGGACGCTGTCATTCAGCCGCGAGAGACGCGGAAGAAGCTGATCCAGGCGCTGGAGATGCTCGAGACCAAGCGCGATAAAAACCCGCCGAAAAAGCACGGGAATATACCGCTATAGCTCGTGTGGGGCGGACACTCTTGTCCGCCAAAGTTGTTAGAGAAATCGGCACCGCGACATCATTCGCCCGGCGACAGCGGAAGCATCGATCCGTGACGAACGTGCAGTATGTAAACCGATTCACCGAGTACGACGAAGAGAAATCGATACGTGCCTCGGTTCCCCGACCCGAAAAACAGCTGACGGATGGGTTTGCCAAATGAAAGACTCTTCGGAGCCAGCGGACAACGTTCTGGATGGTGGCCCAAACTATTCACCGCTCGCTCGGCGCGGCTCAGCCAATCATCGGCAGCGTGCGGTGCGTGCTGATAGAGGTACTGATGAATCGTTCTGAGATTGTGTTTTGCTCTAGGAGTCAGGACGACGTGATAGCTCATTTCCTCGGTCGCGTCTCACGCCTTATCTCGGCGAAAACCTCTTTGGCGGATTGACCGAGGCCCTGCTCGGCCTCCAGAAGGCCCTGACGGACGCTTGCAATCGCGTCAAGGTGATCGGCCACGTGCTGGTACTCTTTGGCGTCGAGCAGCACAGCCTCAGCCTTGCCGTTCACGGTAA
Organism: uncultured Acidobacteriaceae bacterium; assembly: GCA_963848325.1. Lineage (GTDB taxonomy): Bacteria > Acidobacteriota > Terriglobia > Terriglobales > Acidobacteriaceae > DATJOJ01. The sequence goes on along the minus strand of CAWKDJ010000024.1, from coordinate 58,191 downwards.
GCACCAGTGGGCGTCCGGTTTTCTTCATGCGCTTCATCAGACCCGAGGAGTTGCGCTTGAATGTGGTCAGCGAATGGATGTCTTGCGTCACATCAATCATGATGCGATTATAGCACTATATAAGCATCTTATTGGGTGATGGCGCGATTTCTGGATTCCCAGAGATGCTGGAAACCAAGCGAAAGGAACCCCGCCGAAGAAGCACGGGAATATACCGCTGTGAGCCTTTACTATTGCTGGCGAACAAGACTCTATGTAACAATAAACGTAAGGGCGAATATAAAGCGAATCAGACTGAATGAGGGTTTTGCCCGTGTCAGACGACCCTGTCATAGATGATGGATTGAGTTTCCCAGAGGTGGGCGCTTGGGCGGAGACAAAGCATCGTCTGGTCTCGTTGTATGCCGACTTGTTCTCATCAGGGATGAAAAACAAATGGGACCAGCGTGTCTACGTGGAGTTATATGCGGGCTCAGCGTATAGCCGAATACGCAACAGCCAGAAGCTAATAGCGGGTTCGCCGGTGTTTGCTTTGAAGCTGAAGAACCCGTTCGACAAGTATGTGTTTTGTGAAGATCGGCCCGATTATCTCGAGGACTTGAAGACCAGATCTGGAAAAATTGCACCGAATCTGAGAGTTGCGTACGTCCTCGGCAACTGCAATATGCGCACCCGTGAAATTCTTGCGGAAATCCCTCGTGCATCCGCACAAAATACGGTCTTGACGCTTTGTTTTGCGGATCCTTTCGACATCGGTTTGAATTTCGAAACTATACGGGCGCTGGCCAAAGACCGGTTCGTGGATTTCTTAGTCTTACTGGCTTTGGGAATGGATGCGAACCGGAATTATGAACATTACATCAAAGAAGACGCCGATAAAATCGATAAATTTCTTGGATCAAGTAATTGGCGAGAACGTTGGGCCACAGCGCAGTGGGATGCCGTCAAGTTTACGAGATTTTTAGCGGATGAATTTACAAGCAGCATGGCAACGCTGAACTATATACCACCTCCCTTCTTCACCATGAAGGAGGTTAAATCATCTGAGAAGAACTTGCGTTTATATCGCCTTGCTCTTTTTTCTAGGAATGAGCGTGCTTACAAGTTTTGGGATCAAGTCTTGAAGTACAGTACGGATCAGCAATCTTTCGAGGACTGGTGAATGTCTCTCAACTCCCACATCGAATGGACCGACGCCACCTGGAACCCGGTACGTGGCTGCACAAAAATCAGCCCCGGCTGCAAGCACTGCTATGCCGAGACGTTCGCCGAGCGCTTTCGCGGGGTGGAAGGACATCCTTACGAACAGGGCTTCGACCTGCGACTGGTGCCGGAAAAGCTGGCGGAGCCGTTCTCCTGGCGCTCGCCCAAGCTCGTTTTTGTGAACTCCATGAGCGACCTGTTCCAGCCCGGCGTTCCCGACAGCTACGTCGAGATTGTTGCTCGCGTGATGGCGACTGCCAACTGGCACACGTATCAGGTTCTCACCAAGCGGTCGGAACGAATGCGGGACATGCTCAAGACCCAGCTTAGGTTCGCCGCAAACCAAGAGAATATTTGGTGGGGCGTGAGCGTCGAGGACCGCAAATACGGCTTGCCCCGGATCGATCATTTGCGGAAGGCTCCTGCGAGAGTTCGCTTTCTGTCGATTGAACCTCTGCTCGAAGACCTCGGAGAAATCGATCTGAGGGGGATTTCGTGGGTGATTGTTGGCGGAGAAAGCGGGCCAGGCGCGCGTCCGATGGAACGCGAGTGGGTGCTTTCGGTTCGCGATCAGTGTCGCGAGCAGGGCGTGCGATTTTTCTTCAAGCAATGGGGTGGCGTGCGCAAGGCCAGAAACGGCCGTGAACTCGATGGGCAGACCTACAACGAATATCCGTCGCGGAACGTCACGATTGTACCTGAAAAGTCGAAGTGCGTCGCTTTCGCTGAGAAATTATTGCAAGACATCCGCGGAGCAGTTCAACAAGATTCCCTGGTACAGCTCGCAACTTAGCGACGGGCGAGGACGCCCGTCCTCGCACGGCTCCTACTGACGAGTCAGTTTTCCGTTCTGCAGCCTAAATCGTTTCCCTCGCCAAGTCACCGTATGCCCAACAAAGCTGACCAGCCACACCATGACTGCGATCGCATCGCGCAGCGGCAGCAAGAAAAGCCCGGGCGTCACCTGACGGTCCTGTAAAGCACCGCGCCCCACGCTCAATGCGACTGCGCAGCGCATCGCTGCAACGATCGCTAACAACCCCCACGCCCATGCCGCGCCACGAGCCAGCAGCAACGCCAGAATCGCCCAGGGCAGACCGTAGGTTATTCCCATGCCCACGTAGCCGGAGAAGCGGGAATCGCGAATCGTTCGCGCCCAGCGGAGTTGGTGATCGAAAAACTCGTGCAGAGTGTATCGAGGCAAGAATGTCTCGACGACAACGTCGGGAATCTCGATTCTCAATCCAAGCGAGGCAATGCGCCGGCCTAATTGATAATCGTCCGCAAGATAATCCACCAGCACCTCGAAGCCACCGATGGCTTGCAATTCGCGGCGGCGAAACGCCATGGTTGCGCCCAGCCCGAATTTCACGCCTTCAATCTGGCGCGCCACTAGCACGCCGGCAGCAAAATCTGTGCTGATGCCGAGCGACTCGAGGCGCGGCCACAAACTCGCCGCCGCGATTCCTCTGTAGAGGCACGTGACTAGCCCAACTGCAGGATCGCCAAGCGGCGCCATCACACGACGCAAATAATCCTGCGATACCCGAATGTCACTATCACTGACAACGAGATTTTCGTAACGCGCCTCGCGGAGCATTTGAATCAGATTGCTGACTTTGGTGTTCGTCCCAAGATCTTCTCGGCAAACCACCAACCGAATCGCCCGCTGCGGAAACTCATACTTCAGCCGCTCGACCAATGCGATCGCGGGATCGTCGGCCTCGCTGACACCAAAGATAATTTCGTATTCCGGATAATCCTGCAGACACTGGCTGCGGAAACTTTCATACATCTCGGGATCGGTGCCCTTGAGCGGCTTGAGAATCGAAACCGGAGCGAGGTTTGCAGAAGCACCAATCTTGCGGCGTTTAAATGTCGCGGCGGCCCAGAGACACAAACAAAAATAAATCAGGCTGGCTGCGGTGGCTGCGGAGGCAACCACTTCCAGGATTCGGAGCAGTTGTGAAGTCATGCGCGGTGGCTGCGGACGGCAGATTTCAAGCCAGAATCCCCATGCTCTTGCCGACGCGCTTCAACACGACCAGCGCCTGCTCGAGTTCATCTTTGGTGTGGGTCGCGGTCACGATGGTGCGAATGCGCGCCTTGCCTTCGGGCACGGTCGGAAACGCAATGCCCGTGCCCATCACGCCTTGGTCGAAGAGGGCACGCGAAAAGTCCATGGTCAGCTTGCCGTCGCCAATAATGATGGGCGTAATCGGGGTTTCGCTGGCCGGCGTGTTCACGCCTCCGATGTTGAAACCCAGCAGGCCGAGTTCTTTCTTCCAGAAGCGGGTGTTGTCCCAGAGCGCCTCGATCAGTTGCGGTTCTTGTTCCAGCACGTCGAAAGCAGCGATACACGTCGCCGCCACAGACGGCGGATGCGAAGTAGAGAACAGGAACGGCCGGGCGCGGTGATAGAGGAAGTCGATCAGATCGCGCGTGCCGCAGACGTATCCGCCGAGCGCGCCGATGGCCTTCGAAAGCGTGCCGACCTGAATGTCCACGCGGCCGTGGACGTGAAAGTGGTCAATCGTTCCGCGCCCATTGCGGCCCAGCACGCCGGATGCGTGCGCATCGTCTACCATCATGATCGCGCCGTATTTTTCAGCGAGTTCGCACAGGGCCGGCAACGGGCCAATATCGCCGTCCATGGAAAAAACCCCGTCGCTGATCAACAGCTTTTTCCCCGGCTGATCTTTCACGCTGGCAAGCTGCTGCTCCGCGTGGGCGATATCTTTATGGTTGAAGACGAGAATCTTGGCTTTTGAAAGCCGGGCGCCATCGATGATCGACGCGTGGTTGAGTTGGTCGGAGATAATGAAATCTTCTTTTCCCAGGACCGCCGAAACCGTTCCCGCATTCGCCGCAAATCCCGACTGAAACACCACGCAGGCTTCCACATTCTTGAAGCGGGCGATCTTTTCTTCCAGCTCCATGTGGATCTTCATCGTCCCGGCGATAGTGCGGACGGCGCCCGATCCAACGCCATACTTGCGCATGGCTTCGAGCGCAGCCTCGCGCAACTTGGGATGCGTGGTCAGGCCGAGGTAATTGTTCGAGGCAAGATTGATGACTTTCTTTCCGTCGAAGGTGCAAACCGGGGCTTGCTCATCGTCAAGCACACGCAGGCGAAAGTGCGTTCCCTTAGCTTTGAGATCGTTGATTTGATCGGTGAGGTAGGAAAGCGGATTGAGTCGCGTGGTAGCGGTTGCCATGAGAATCTCCAATGAATGCCGCAGACGAAGGCTGAGTTAGGACATATCAGTGTAATACCGCGGCGAGCGAGTGTGAAAGCACAGTCAGGGGTGGGTCGGGATGGCGCCGGACAAAACTGGGATTCAAGGTAGGCCACAAGCGATCTACCGGTTGCCGTTTAGGACTTGACCGGCTTTAATTCCAGCCCCGGCAAATTCGGCGTGGATGCGGAACTGCCATCGCTTGCCTCGGAGCTGGCTGCAGCAGCGGCGGCCGCAGCCGGCGGGTTGCTCTCCAGGAATTTTGCAGAGTTCAGCAGCGGACGTCCCAGCGACGGATTGTAGCTGGTCCACGCGCCCTCCACGCCGCCTTCGCGTTCGAATTGTGCACGCATGGCTTCCAGCTTGGAATCGAGATCGTCGAGATAGTGCAGCAAGAGCGCCTCGGCGAACATGGGGAGTTTGGGAGAGCCGAATTCGTACTGGCCGTGATGGCTAATAATCAAATGCTCGACCAGCGTCTTCAGTTCGGGCGGAAAGTCGGGGAACTGCGCCAGTTTCGCCTGCAGCATTTCGAGCTCGATAATCATGTGTCCGAGCAACTGGCCGCGCGTAGTGTAGGAAAAAGTACGGTTGTACGTCAGCTCGTGAATCTTGCCAATATCGTGCAGGAACGCTCCCGTGATGACCAAATCACGGTTGATCTGTGGATAATTCCGGCAGAGCAGATCGCAGGACCGAAAGAGCGAAACTACGTGATCGAGGAGCCCGCCGATGTAGGCGTGATGCAGCGTCTTGGCCGCGGGGGCGTTGCGGTACGCTTCCGCGACCTCGGGGTCCGACATGAAAGCTTCGACCAGCGCCTTGAGATGCGGGTTCTGAAATGAGGCAACGAATTCTGCCAATGTCCGCCACAACTCGCCAATATCTTTTGTGGTCTTGGGCAGATAGTCGGAGAAATCGATTTCCGCTTGTTCCAGCTTGCGGAGCTTGTGGATAGTGATCTGGAAACGGTTTTTGTATTTATTGAGCAGGCCCTTCACTTTGACCACGTCTTCCTGCTCGAACGCGTCGATAGAGTCCTCGACGTTGTCCCACATTTTGGCTTCGATCTGGCCGGTACGGTCGCCCAGGGTCAATGCCAGATAGGGCTCTCCCGTCTTCTTCGGTTTTACTTGTTTGACAATCACCACGAAGCTGGAAGTGATGACTTTGTTTTCGTGGTGGCTACATTCGCAGAGGAAAAATTCTTTCATCGACCGTCCGCTGGGCAGGGCTGCACGCTCGCAGTCCCACCGCGCTCACCAGCTTACCTTAAAAGATGCCGAACTTTTTCTTCTTTTTGAGCGGCTTGGCCTTGTCATCCTTGCTGGAGACCTCGATCGGCTTGGTTTGGTTGGGGCTTTCGCCAGTGTCAGGATAGCCGGGCTTGTACTCGATGAACGCATCTTCGCGGAGCCTGGTCAGATATTGGCGCAGCGCGGGCTGCACTTTCTGCATGTAGACCTGGTCCTGAATGCGTTGTTCAACCTGGCTCATAGGAGGAACACCGGCTTCCTGGTGCTCGGTGACCTTCAGGATAATGAAACCCTGTTTGGCGCGAGTCACCTCGGAAACTTCGCCCACTTTCATGGCGAAGGTTTTGTCTTCCAGTTCCTTGGCTAGAACGCCCCGCTTGAACATTCCAATATCGCCGCCATCGGCCGCGCCCGCGCCGTCGGAGTTTTTCTTGGCGAGCTCGTCGAACTTGGCGCCGTTCTTGATCTGTTCGAGCACACTGTTCGCCTTGGCTTGCGCGTCCTCGATGATCTGATTCTGGTTGCGAGTGTCGTTGGGCTTTTTGTCGGTCGAGATCAAAATTTCGCTCAGCCTGATTTCTTCCGGCTGGGCGAAATCGTTCTTGTGAGCCTCGTAGTATGCCTGTTCATCTTCCTTGCTGATGTTGAGGCGCTGACCGACCTCCCGGCCAATCACCTGCTGGGTAACGAGCTGGTTCTTGAGGTTCTGTTTGAAGTCTTCAAAAGAGACGCCCTGGGACTCGGCGGCCTTTTCCAGGTCTTCCATGCTCTCCAGGTTCATCTGCTTGCGCATTTCGTCAAGCTTTTTGATGAGTTCGGTGTCGGCGTTAATGCCCAGGTCTTTCGCCTTTTCCAGCAGCAGTTGCTGATCGATCAGATCGCGCAACACGTCCTTATCTTTCTCGGCAATCAGCTTGTCGGCGTTCACCGGGTCCTGCTGCATGGCTTCTTTGCGCAGCTCCTGCTTGGAGTGTTCGAACTCGGTCAGGGTAATGATCTGATTGTTGACGCGTGCGACGATCTCCTCCACCACCTCGCCGCCAAAGGCAGGCGAGACGAGAAGGACAAAGACGGCCCAAGAACAGAACTTCCGCATAGGGGTATTCCGGTGAGATAGATTTTACCGCCTAAGGGTTGCCGAGGGCCAGCGCAGTGAGTTGTCGAAACTACGCGCCGATTGTTACCGGTTTTGCGGCGGCAGCGCGAACCAACGCCAGCGCCGTTACGTCGTTGTGGGTTGGCGGCTCACACATGTAATCCTGCACGCGTCCCAGAATCGACTGGCAAAGCTGCCCTTCGCGGGGCCGATCTCCCACTCCTCAAATCCAGCTTTGACCTGTTGCAACCCGAACTCTTCGCCGGCGCACTTTGCCTCGACAATGCCACGGGAGACGAGCAGCAAACCGGCTCCGGGCGGCAAGACCACGGTGGAAACATCTACAGTGGTGTGAGAGAACAGTCCAAGCGGAAGCCCGGTGGCATGGAGTTCGGCGATTCCGGTTTCGTCGCGCACCAGGCCAGCAGGATGCCCGGCGTTGAAATAGGTGATGGTTCCCAAATCCTCGTCGTAACAGCCAGCAAATGCCGGGCAGGGGCGCACCCCGTCGGAAGCTTCGATGACGGCGCGGTTGAGCTGCAGGCAGAGCTCAATCATGCTCTCGGCGGCGTTGAAATCTTCCCGGGCAAAAAGCTCGCATCCCAGGGAGCGCAAGGTCTGCTGGGCCGCGTTCACCACGGCATGATTGTCCTCGAGCCGGCCAGCCACGTCCATTAGCCCGAAAAGCATCCGGTTTGGACTGACGCGAATGAAATCATAGAAATCGCCGCCCATCCGCTGGCTGTAGTAGACGGCAGCCAGCTCGGCCTGCTGCAACTCCGGCACCGGCGCCTGCACCGGATACCGGATTGGCTGCGGTTTTCGTTTGGAAAGATTGAGCAACCCCATAGGCTTCGCGCAACTTAGCACAGTCGCAGGCTGGAGGTAAAGGGAAAGTTGACTCCGCGCCTAACGCCCGTACTTGCCAGCGAGATATGTGCCGACATCGGTCTCTAATTGGGCATAGTCGGAGTGGACGGTGGCGCGGATGGCGGCTTCGGTCGAACTGCCCTCCGCCAGACGTTCCAAAATGCGCTGCAGGTCGCTCATTCCGTACGTGTCTTGAATATATTGCACCGCAGCCAGGGACTCGTCGTAAGCCAGAGTGGCTTCCGGCCCGGAAAATCGCATGAAATTGCCTTCCAGTTGGTTCAGAGGGATTTCCCGCTGCGCCTGAAAAAGTTCGGCCAGACGAGGGCCATTTGAGAGTCTGCGCGGCTCGGCGGCCTGCGCCAGGCCCTCATTCAGCCACTGCGGACATCGCCCGGCGGAAAGCTGGTTGATGAACGAGTGCGCGAGTTCGTGTTTAAGTACGTGGGCGAGCTCGCCCGTGACTGCAGTGACCCCTTGCACTGGAATTCGCAGCTTCCCATCGTTTACCGCGCCCGTCCATGAGGGGGCCTGGGTGACGTCGAAAAAAGCCTGGTCGGTGTAGAGAACCACCGGAACGCTGCTGCGCGGGGCGCTGCCGAATTGCCGCAACAGGTCGTCGTAGTCGGTTTCGAGCGCGTCGAGAATCTGCTCGCGCAGCGAATCCGGCGTCTTCGAGCCTTCGTAATGCAGCGTGAAGTGGCCGCTCTCATGCTCGGAATAATTGTTTTGCGCCGCCGAATCCCGCTCCGCTTTGGCCAACAGGAGTTTCACATTGGCATCGGGACGCAGCTCGAGCGAGCGCTTCCAGCTGCGAATCGCCTCCGCCTCGCGATCAGACGCGTATTGGACGTAGCCGAGCACTGTCAGGGTATCGGGTGAATCGGGCGCCACTCGCACTGCTCGCTCCGCATAAGGCAACGCTTCGCTGGCATTCCCGGTTCTTACCAAAAGCGAGGCGTAGTAATTCAAGATGGTCGGGTTCTGGCCGTCGTAGCGCACGGCGGTGTCTAAGTATTTGTGGGCGGCGGGGAAATTCTCGTGCTCCATTTCATGTTTGCCGGCCAGGAAGTATGCGGCGGCAACGGTGGCAGCGTCGGCGTTTTTTTCGAGTTCGGCCAGCGCGTTATCATCGACGGATCCGCCGGGAATGACTTTGTTGATGAGGGCGGCGTTGTCGGGCAGGGCCTCGGTCGGCAGGAAAGCCGGGAGGTCAGGCGGCGAGCTTGGGTGCTGGGCGTGATCGGGCGGCGCACCACCCGAGTCAATATGGGCAACTAACGATTTTGGGATGGAATAGGTATTATCGCCCACATCATACTCAACGTGATCGCCGGTTTCGTGCACATGGTCGGCCCAGATGGTTCGGCCGTTTTTCAGATGGATAACTTCCGCCGATGATGTGGCGGGTGTAGCTATCCACTGAAAAGCGAAAAACAGCCAGAAAATGAGAATTGTGCGCACTCAGGCGCATTCTAGAGAATGGCCGGTGGACGACGTAGGTGACTAAGGTCATGCAACCGACGGGCGGGACACGGTGGCTGGTGCCACTCTTGTCATTGTGGATTGCCGCGGTTGCTTGTGCTCAGAATCAGCCGACTCCTCAGGAGAACACCGCTTCGACTCGCGCTCCGCTAGTGGCGACCAATGCCGCCGAGAAACTGTTTCTGGAATTGGGCAGCGTGGGCCTCGATCCCGCTCGCGTATTCCATGCCCGCAACGTCTCGCTCGACCGGCCGGGATTCTCGATCACCTTGGATGACGGCACCATCGCGTTCACCCAGGATGCAGCCGGCAAGGTCACGGGAGCGTTTTTCGAGGGCGATGGCGAAGTTTTGCTGCTTCCGCCCAACCAGGCTGAGCGCGGTTCGATGGCGTTGTTTACCGGGTCGGCGATCCTGGAAGAGCATTTTGTCAACGGCTATTTCCGCTTCAACGACGACACGTTTACGGAGCTGCAGCCTTATCTCAGAACAACGGACAACGGCAGTGCATTCATCGCGCAATGGGGAGAGATGGCGCGCACACTGGCACAAATCGACGCTCTCCGCCTGTTCATGACTTTTAGCCGAGTGCTTCCCATTGGCGGCAAGCCTGCGCCGCTGCTTGCTGCCGACAATACTGCAGCTGACGACCGCTTTCTCCACGCGCGACTGCAGGGACAGAAGCAGGGAATATTCGATGTCTACTACGACGCGCACGCTCCGGAGCAAGTTTGGACCGGCCAATTCCGCATGGCCGAAGGCTTCAACTTCTACGATGTTTGGAGTTCGTTCTCGCTGCCGGGAAATAAAACCACGGGTGCTAGTAGCCATTCGATTGCAACCGAGGAGGGCCGAAGCGACGCAATCGAAATTTCCAGCTTCAAAATTCGGGCTGAGATCAAACCGCCCACTACGATGAACGCAGAAGCCGAGTTGCAGCTGACGGTAATACGAGGCGGGCAGCGCGCGGCGCTGTTTGAACTGGCCCGGACTTTGATCGTCAAAGAGGTCGAAGCCGATGGCGAACCCGTCGAATTTATCCACAATCCGGCAATGGAAGGAACCCAGCTATCGAAACGCGGCAACGACCTGGTTGCGGTTGTCTTTCCGCAGCCGATTCAAACCGGGCAGCGAATTCGACTGCGGTTCGTTTATAGCGGGGAAGTGCTTTCTGAGGCTGGTTCCGGCTTGCTCTATGTTGGAGCCCGTGGCACCTGGTACCCCAATCGCGGCATCGCGATGTCGAATTTCGACCTCGAATTTCATTACCCCCCGGGATGGACGCTGGTGGCAACCGGCAAACGGGTAGATTCTCAGACCCACGTAGCGGCGGACGCCCTCGTCCGCCCGAGCGCCCGGACGGGGGCGTCCGGGCCTACCCGGACTGTTGATTCCGAGTCTGTGGTCACACCTGGAGAGCAAGTGGGCCGATGGGTGACGGAGCGAGCCATTCCGATCGCCGGCTTTAACTTGGGAAAGTATCAACGGGCCAGCACGCAGGCCGGCGATGTAACCGTCTCCGTCTATGCAGCCCAATCGATGGAGCGCGGTTTCCCCCAACAGCAAACGCAGATTATCCCTGACGTTGGCGGCGTGCAGCCGCCCGTGGTCATTACTGCGGCTCCCCTCTCCCCTGCTCAGAATGAACAGATGGTGGCGGACACCGCCGCCCATGCGGTCGAAGTTTTCTCTCGCGACTTCGGGCCGTATCCGTTCCACGAACTTTCTTTGACGCAGAAGCCCGGCAATCTGAGCCAGGGTTGGCCTGGGCTGATTTTCTTGTCCAGCTTGTCGTTTCTGACTCCGGAGCAAGAGTCGAATCTGCACATGTCGTCGGTGGAGAAGGCGCTGATCCGCGAAGTCGTCGGCCATGAAACGGCGCATCAGTGGTGGGGCGACCTGGTGATGTGGCGAGGCTATCGCGACCAATGGATGTCGGAGGCGCTGGCCAATTACAGTTCGCTGATGCTGATGGAGACCGACGAGCCGGCGGACTTTCGCGCCATCATGAACGGCTACCGCGACAACCTCGTGCAAAAAAACAAAGCCGGCGTGGCATTGATGGAGGCCGGTCCGGTCACGCTGGGCACGCGGCTTTCTTGTTCCCAGTTTCCCGACGGGTATGAAGACATCAGCTACGGGCGCGGGAGTTGGCTCTTCTACATGCTGCACCACATGATGGAAGACGGCGAGAGGAAAGGTAGTTCTGGGCAGGCCGATCCATTCATACGGGCGCTGCGCAAAGTACGGGACCGATACGAAGGGAAAGCCATTACCACCCGCCAGCTATTGCAAGTCTTCGAAGAGGAATTGCCGCGTTCGCTCTGGTATGAAGGCCGCAAGTCGCTCGACTGGTTTTACGAGGGATGGATCAATGGGACAGCGGTGCCGCATTATCAGTTGAAAAACGTAAAGTACACCGACAAATCAGAAGGAACGACGGTCACGGGCGTGATCCTGCAGAAAGACGCCCCGGAAGATTTAGTTACGCCGGTTCCGTTGTACGCGGGGCACGGCAGCAAGCTGATTCTTCTCGGCCGGGTATTTGCTGACGGCAATGAGACCACGTTTCACCTCACGGCACCTGCCGGCACGCGCAAGATTGTGATCGATCCCGGGCAGACGCTGCTGGCGAGAAACTGAGGGCGGGTCTGTTAGCCTGAAAGCAGCATGGCCGACGCCTACATCCTCGGCATAGAGAGTTCGTGCGATGAAACCGCTGCGGCGGTGGTTCGCTCGGGCGAACAAATCGTCTCCAATGCAGTTTTCTCGCAGATTGCGACTCATCAGCCTTACGGTGGGGTCGTGCCCGAACTTGCCTCGCGGGAGCATCTGCGCGCGATTGTCCCAGTGGTGCGAAAAGCGTTGGCCGACGCCAACCAGAGTTATGAGTCCGTCGACGCGCTGGCTGTGACTCAGGGGCCGGGACTGGCAGGAGCCTTACTGGTTGGCATCAGCTATGCCAAGGCGCTGGCTTTCGCGCTCGATAAGCCGCTGATTGCCGTCAATCACCTCGAAGGTCACATTCACGCGGTGTTGTTGGAGGAACGACAGAAAGGGAATCGCGATTTCAATTTTCCCGTGCTGGCTCTCGTCGTATCTGGCGGCCATACGCATCTTTATCTGGCGCAGCAGCGTGAAGAAAGCTGGTCCTATCAGAACATCGGGCGCACTCGCGACGACGCCGCCGGCGAGGCCTTCGACAAAGTAGCCAAGCTGCTCGCCCTTGGCTATCCGGGAGGTCCGGTGATTGACCGCTTGTCGCGCCACGGAAATCCCAACGCCGTGAATTTTGCACCTTCGCAAATCAAGCACCGCGACCGCAATGATCGAGGCAATCTCCAAAAAGATGGCCCGCGCTTCGATTTTTCCTACAGCGGGATCAAGACGGCCGTGCTGCGCTACGTGGACACCCACAATCTGAGGGAAGCCATCGAGGCGCGGCGGCAAAAATTGTCCGGTATTTCGAACCCGAAATCGGACGATTATCTGTCCTCATGCGATCGGCAGACGCTTGACCTCGTCGCGTCATTTCAACGGGCCATGGTCGAGGATCTGGTTGGGAAAACCCTGGCCGCGGCACGAGCCTGTGAAATCGCGACTGTATTCGTTACCGGAGGCGTCGCTGCCAACCAGGAATTACGGGAGAGATTCGAGCAGGCTGCCGCACAGGAAGGCTTGCCGGTGTACTTTCCTTCGCGACCGCTTTCCACCGACAACGCAGCCATGATCGCCGCCGCGGCCTATCCTAAATTCCTGGCGAGAGATTTTGCCCCCATGGATTTTTCCGCGGAAGCGGGAATGAGCCTGAAGTAATGGCGAGCGGGCAGCAGGCTATGCCGAGGTTCTAGCTGTTTTGCTGGCGTCTTTTTCGCCTAGGAGAGCGTCGAGCACGTTGCCCAACTGATCTTCGATGTCGATGTCTTTGTAGATCGCGAAGTCGGCGCGCTTCTCGGTTTTGTCGAAGCCGCTCTGTTTCCCGGCCACAATTACAACCGGAATCCCGGCCGTCGCCGGCTGCTGCTTGAGGGCAGTGATCAGTTCGCTGCCGCTCATCTTCGGCATCTGCATATCGGTGACAATGATGTCGGGGGCAATGCGCTGCAACGTTTCCAGCGCTTCCTGCCCATTCGTCGCCGATTCTACGGTGAAACCACGCTGCTCAAGAAAGCGGCACACCGTGTGCCGAATGAGCATGGAATCATCCACCACCAACGCCATTCGCGACACCAATTCCCCCTAACGCTTGCCGAGCACAAAGTTATTCCAACTATGCCCCAAGCGCTGGTGTGGACGTAAGGTTACCTCCGTCACATCGAACACAGACGGACATCGTGGGAAGTGTTGTGCGGACGGCGAGGTTAAAATCACATTTCTTCTTTCAGCCTGTTCTCTTCGATGTCCATATCTTTGAATTCGCTGGAATCGAAGACCTGACCACACTCAAGACACTCGACAAATTCACCGTCCTCGTCACGGGAGACCACTCGGACGCTGGGATGCTTACATTCACTCATCGGGATTCTCTTCGGGGAAACCTGCCACGGCGGGATTAAAGTTCATAGCACCGGGTCTCGTCGGCGGGCGCCGCCGCGGGAAATGCCGGAATTTGGCGGTATTCTTAGCCCTCGCCTAGGGGGTTGTCAAGAGTCTCGCGTGTTAATAATCGATGAACGTGGTACGAGCGCTGAGCGAGAACTGGGTCGTCCTGTCCCAAAACACGACCAAAACGGTCGTATTCTATTAAGCCGTTAAGCCCAAAGGGATTACCATTCGGTGCTGGTTCTTACCGTTCCCTGCATGGGGTTGCGCGAAGCGTCTCCTCGGCGTTAATATTGTTATATCCGACCTAAACAGTCGGACATGCTCTGCCGCCATGCTCAAGCTGACCAAGAAGGCCGACTACGGTTTGATGGCCATGAAACATCTGGCGGAGCATGCGGAAAAGGGAGCACGCAGCGCTAAAGACGTGGCTGAAGCCTACGGAATTCCGCCGGAGGCGCTGGCAAAGATTTTGCAGCGCCTGGTGAAGGCTGGACTTCTGCAATCGCAGCACGGAATGAACGGCGGATACACGCTGGCTCGCGATCCACATTCGATTAGCGCCTTTGAAGTGATTCGAGCGATCGATGGACCGCTCTTCATTACTTCATGCGTCACCGTGCGGGGCGAATGCGATCTTAGTGGACGCTGCACCATTCGCGAACCGCTGCGCCGCGTGAATCAGAGCATCGAGGAAGTTTTGCGCAGCATCTCTATTTCAGAGATGCGGGATGACCCGGATTCGCACGAGGAGTTGGAGCCGAAAGGCGGGAACGAGCTGGTAAGCATTACATAGGCGAGATCAGGTTCTGAGGAGAAGCAATCAAATGAGCACGGATGTAAAGTCAATCCCCCAGATGGAACATGTCAGCGCAAACGGAATCAAGCTGCCCATCTACATGGACAACCATGCCACCACCCCAATGGATCCGCGGGTGCTGGAAGAGATGCTGCCCTACTTCATGGAGAAGTTCGGCAACGCGGCCAGCCGCAACCACGCTTTTGGCTGGGCAGCGGAAGAAGGTGTGGAGATTGCCCGGGAACGCATTGCCAAACTAATTGGAGCGACCCCGAAAGAGATCATCTTCACCTCGGGCGCGACTGAGAGCGACAACCTCGCGATCAAAGGCGTTGCCGAGATGTACAAGGAAAAGGGCAACCACATCATCACCGCGGTCACTGAACACAAGGCGGTGCTCGATACCTGCAAGCGCCTCGAAAAGTATGGCTATCGCGTGACCTATCTGCCGGTGCAGAAGGACGGCCAGATCGATCTCGAGGATTTGAAGCGCGCCATGGACGACAAGACCATCCTGGTGACGATCATGTTCGCCAACAATGAAATTGGCGTGCTGCAGCCGGTTGCCGAAATTGGCAAGCTCTGTCACGAGCGTGGCGTGATTTTCCACACGGATGCTACCCAGGCCATTGGCAAAGTGCCGGTTGATGTGAACAAGCAGAACATCGATCTGGCGTCGATTTCCGCGCACAAAATGTACGGCCCGAAGGGCGTGGGCGCGCTCTATGTGCGGCGGAAGAATCCTCGCGTGCAAATTTCCGCCATCATCGACGGCGGTGGTCACGAACGTGGCATGAGATCCGGAACGCTGAACGTGCCCGGAATTGTCGGCTTGGGCAAGGCCTGCGCGATTGCAACCGAAGAAATGGCCAAAGAATCCTGCACCCTGGCCGGCCTTCGCAATCGGCTGCGCGACCGCATTATGAGCCGGCTGGATGAGTGCTACATCAACGGATCGATGGAACATCGTCTGCCAGGAAACCTCAATATCAGCTTTGCGTACGTCGAAGGCGAATCGCTGTTGATGGGCATCAACGACATCGCGGTTTCGAGCGGATCGGCGTGCACCTCGGCAACACTCGAACCATCTTATGTGTTGAAGGCCCTTGGCGCGGGCGACGATCTGGCGCACAGCTCGATTCGCTTCGGCATTGGCCGGTTCAACACCGAGGCGGAAGTCGACTATGTAGCTGACCGTGTGGTCGAAACCGTAACTCGGCTGCGCGAACTTTCGCCGTTGTACGAGATGGCGAAAGAGGGAATCGACTTGAAGTCGGTGAAGTGGGCGGCTGAGTAAATGGGAACGACACGACTTCGGTCGTGTCACCTAAAGAGAAATTAGAGATTACGCGCCACGGGCGCAATGAGAAAGCTCAGGAGAATATAAATGGCATACAGCGATAAGGTCATTGATCATTACAACAATCCCCGCAACGTAGGTTCACTCGACAAGAGCAGCTCCGAAGTCGGAACTGGCCTGGTCGGCGCGCCCGAATGCGGCGACGTTATGAAGCTGCAGATCAAGGTCAATCCGCAGACCAACGTCATCGAAGACGCGAAGTTCAAGACCTTCGGTTGCGGCTCGGCGATTGCCTCTTCCTCGCTCGCCACCGAGTGGGTAAAAGGCAAGACCGTCGACGAAGCGCTCGCGATCAAGAACACTGAGATCGTAAAAGAGCTCTCACTGCCTCCAGTCAAGATTCACTGCTCGGTGCTGGCGGAAGATGCCATCCGGGCCGCGATCCACGACTGGAAGAAAAAGCAGGAGACGGCGAGTCCGGTTGCGGTGGCGGCGAAGTAAGTTGATGCAGGCGCGAGCGTCTCGCTCGCGCAAAGGGTGTAGGTGCGCGCGTCATCGCGCGTGCGGAGAAGATGAGCGTAACCACCGAAGAAACGTCTAAAGCGACCAGTCCGGCCAAAGGCGTTCAGGTCACCGACAAGGCCTTAGCGCGGATCCGGACGGCGATCGTCAAAGAAGGCATTTCGCCCGAGCAGGGCGGACTGCGCCTGGGTGTGCAGGGCGGCGGGTGCTCCGGCCTCAGCTACAACATCCGCTTCGACACGCAGCCGCGCGACCGCGACCGGATTTTTCAGTTTGGAGACGTGCGGGTCTTCGTCGACCCCAAGTCGTTCATCTACCTGCACGGCATGACGCTGGATTACCAGGAAACGCTCATGCAGCAAGGCTTTGTCTTTGTAAATCCGAACTCCACGAAGTCCTGTGGGTGCGGCACTTCGTTCTCGGGCTAATCGTGTGGGGCGAACAGTCTTGTTCGCCCGGATGTCGTTGCCGCGGCGTCCATTTCTTCTTCGGTAAGAAGTGCAGAGGCGAATGTGTCTTATGGCGAGTCAGGAATCCAAATCGAATTTGATCATGCCGGGCGACACTACTTCGACCTGCTGGTCGTGCGGCGAGATGCGGGCTACGCATTTCTGCAGCGCTTGCGGCAAGCTGCCCAGCCCCCAGTGCCTGCGGACTACTTCATGTTCTTCGGCTTCCCGCGAAAGTTGAATATTGACGCTGCGACGCTGGAACGCGAATTCTACGAACTGAGCCGCAAGCTGCATCCTGATATCTACGCCCGGGCCGAAAGCCGCGAACAGCGCTGGAGTTTGGAACAAAGCTCCCTGCTGAATGACGCCTACCGCACATTGAAAGATCCCGTGAAGCGCACCGAATATTTGCTGCGGTTGGAAGGCATCGAGTTGGAAGAGCAGTCGAAAGCCGCCACTGAAAAGGCGCGCGCAAGCGGAGAAGTCAAAAAGCAGGTGGTTCCGCCCGATCTTCTTGAAGAAGTCTTCGAACTCAATATGCAGCTCGAAGAACTACGCGCGCAGAAGAAACTGGGCGAAGACGATCCTGCGCTGCTGGAAGAAATTGGCCGGCAGAAGCTCGAACTGGAAGAGAAGCACGAAGCTCTTCTCCACGAATTGAAGGGACTTTGGAATGAGTGGGACAAGCTAGTGGACAAAGGCTCGGAGGAAGAACGCCGCAAAGTCCTGAACAAGATGCTCGACCTGCTCAACCGGCGGAACTACATCCGGAATTTGGTGAGGGATGTGAACGAAGTGCTCGAAGGATAAAGTCAGAAAGTAGAAGTCGAAAGTGAGAAACCTCTGCACTCCTACTTCTAACTTCCGCATTTGCTATGAACTCTGATCGCATCATCGGAATTGACCTCGGCACGACGAACTCTCTCGTCGCGTACATGCAGGGCGAGAACCCGGTCGTGATCCCGGGCGAGGACGGATTAAATCTCGTTCCTTCGGTCGTGGCCTTGGACGAGAACGACCAGATCATTGTCGGCAATGACGCCCGCAGGTATTTGATCGAAACCCCCGAGCGGTCCGTCTACTCCGTCAAACGCCTTATGGGGCGCGGAGTTGAAGACATTCAGGAAGAACTGAAACTCTTTCCGTTCCGACTCGCCGACGACATTCATCCCGGAGAAGTGCTGCGCATCAAGCTGGGTCAAAGGACCTTTACGCCGCCGGAAATCTCGGCGTTTATTCTGCGGCAGCTCAAACGCAATGCCGAGCGATTCTTCAACGCGCCGGTGAGCAAAGCGGTCATCACTGTGCCCGCTTACTTCAACGATGCCCAGCGGCAAGCCACCAAAGATGCCGGCCGTATCGCCGGATTGGATGTTCTGCGCCTGGTCAACGAACCGACCGCCGCGTCGCTCGCCTATGGGTTGGACAAGAAGCAGAACGGGATCATTGCTGTTTACGACCTGGGCGGAGGAACTTTCGATATTTCCGTCCTCAAGCTGCACGACGGGATTTTCGAAGTCATGGCAACCAACGGTGACACGCACCTCGGCGGCGACGATATCGACAATCTGCTGATCCGCATCGCCCTCGACGACATTCGCGGCGACATGGGTGCCGATCTTTCGCGCAACGGCGAGGCCGTGGCCACAATCCGCAAGGCGGTAATTGAAGCCAAAATCGCATTGTCATCGCAGCCCGCAACGAAACTTGACATCGAACTCCCGGATGGAAAGCGCTACCGGCGTGAAATCACACGCGAACAATTCGAACAGCTGATCCAGCCAATCATCGATCGCACCGTCGGCCCCTGCAAACAGGCCCTCAAAGATGCCAACTTGAAGCCGGAACAGATTGACGAAGTCGTTCTGGTTGGCGGCTCGACGCGTATTCCGAAAGTGCGTTCGTTGGTCGAAGGTCTGTTCGATCGCAAGCCGCACACTGACCTCAATCCCGACGAAGTGGTCGCACTCGGCGCCGCGGTACAGGCGAACATCCTGGGCGGCGGCTCGGAAGCCACCGAGAACATGTTGTTGCTCGACGTCACTCCGCTTTCGCTTGGGATCGAAGTAGCCGGCGGCGTGACCGACAAAATTATTCTGCGCAATTCGACCATCCCGGCCTCGGCGACCCAGTACTACACAACTCAAGTCGATGGGCAGGCCAACGTCGCGATCCACGTCCTGCAGGGCGAGCGCGAACTGGCCAAAGATTGCCGCTCTCTCGCACGCTTCGATTTAAAGGGTGTGCCGCCCATGGTCGCCGGAATGCCGCGCATCGAAGTGAAATTTCTGATCGACGCTAACGGCATTCTGCACGTGTCGGCGCGCGAGCAGCGCAGCGGCAAAGAAGCGGAAATCGAAGTGCAGCCCAGTTACGGTCTGACTGACGAGCAGGTTGAGAGCATGATTCTCGATTCCTTCGATTACGCGGAGGAAGATTTTCGCCAGCGACAGCTGGTGGAAGCGCGCAATGAGGCGGGGACGATTCAGGCGGCGCTCGACAAAGCCAGGCAAAGTCCGGCGTGGGCGCAATTGACCAGCGACGAGAAAAGGCAGATTTCAAAGTTTGAAAAGACCCTAAATGAGGCCAAGCAAGAGGACGACTATGCGGCCATTCGCAAGGCGATCGATGCGTTGAATCAGGGCACGATGCGTCTGGCGGAACTGATGATGGATAGCGCCGTCAGCACCGCCCTCAAAGGCAAGACCATGGCCGAAGCCGACATGGGCGAGGCGCCGGAAGCAGGACATCCGGTTGCGAAAGCGGATTTCAAGTGAAGTCTCTGTGATCCCTGTGCCTTCTCTGGTCAAGGTTTTAAACACCGAGACCACTGAGGAATACAGGGGCAACACGGGTTAGGAACACGACATGACTGAAAAAAATCAAACCAGTGGTACAGCGACCGTGGACACGCCGGGTGAAAACACCGTTCAGGTGACGTTTCTCCCCGAAGGCAAGACGGTTGAATTCGAATGTGGCAAGCTGCCCTACAAAGATCACGGCAAAGAGCAATCCATCCTCGATGTCGCGCTCAACAACGACATAAAGCTCGACCACGCCTGCGGCGGCAACTGCGCCTGCACCACCTGCCACGTGTGGGTCAAGGAAGGCGCCGAGAACCTCTCGGAAATGGAAGATGACGAAGCTGACCGGCTGGACATGGCTGCCGATCTTCAGTTAAATTCACGTCTCGGCTGCCAGGCGGTGATCAACAAGCCTGGCAAAGTCGTAGTTGAGATTCCGGCATGGAACCGGAATTACGTTTCCGAGGAGCACTAGTGGCCAAAGAACTCACCTGGGATGACGCACTCGACATCGGAATCCTGCTGTCCGAAAATCATCCGGAGCTGGATCCCTTGAACGTTCGTTTTACCGACCTGCACCGCTACGTGACTGAACTGCCCGATTTCAAGGACGATCCCAAAAAGTCCAACGAAGGCAAGCTCGAAGCCATCCAGATGGCATGGCACGATGAGTTCATGGCACGGCACACAAGGCTAGCCGGCCAAATAGTTAAGGGCGCGACTTTCGCCGCGCCCTCTTCTCGGCAACTAATCTTTCCTAACCTACCGTTACTGGAACCGCTTCCTCCACGCTTGCTTCACGCAGGAACTTTGCCGCTTCCTCCGGCGGTGTCGGATTAATATAGAAACCCGTTCCCCATTCGAATCCCGCCGTCTTGGTCAGCTTGGGCATGAATTCGATGTGCCAGTGATAGTGATCGTTGGTCGGGGTCCTGCACCGGCGAGGTGTGAACGACCAAGTTGTACGGAGGATTGTCGAGCACGCGGTTCGCCTTGGTGAGCAGGGTCTTGAGCGCCTTCGCCAAATTCTCGAACATGTGCGAAGACGAATTCTCAAATGCCGACTCATGCTGCTTGGGCAGGATCCAGGTCTCGAACGGGAAACGCGGAGCGTACGGTGCGAGCGTAAGAAAGTCTTCGTTCTCGCCCACCACGCGGATGCCGGATTCGATCTCCTGGCGAATGATGTCGCAAAACACGCAGCGCTCTTTATAGATGTAATACTGCTTCGCGCCCTCAATTTCTTCGGTCAGATAAATCGGCAGCATGGGCAACGCGATCAGCTGCGAGTGCGCGTGTTCGAGTGAAGCGCCGGCAGCTTCGCCGTGGTTCTTGAAAATCAGGATGAACTTGAAGCGCCGGTCTTTCTTCAGATCGAGGATGCGGTCGCGGAAAGTCCACAGAACGTCCTCAATTCGCTTTGAGGGCAACGTCGCCAGCGTGGCATTGTGGTCGGGCGTTTCGATAATGACTTCGTGTGCCCCAATGCCGTTCATCTTGTCGAACATGCCCTCGGCCTGGCGGTTCAGGCCGCCTTCGATCCCCAGCGCGGGAAACTTGTTCGGCACCACGCGGACCGTCCATCCCGGAGCGTCGCGCTGCGGCGGAGGCCCGCCATTCGGGTTCGGCCGATACGCCTGGATCTCCGGCGGGGTCTTGCTTTCGTTTCCGTAACAGAAGGGGCAGAAGCCGCCTTTGATCTTTACCGCGTCCCGGGCAAAATCTGTAGGACGCTTGGCGCGGTCAGTCGAAATAATTACCCAGCGGCCTACGATTGGATCTTTTCTTAGTTCAGGCAAGGATTAAATCCTTTCAATATGAAGGCGAACACAAAGTCCTTATTCTAGCCCACGGGGAAGGCATTACGGAAGAGTTCGAACACCGGCCGGTTGGCTCGTAATTCATAATATACGCTCACTATATCGAAACGCCACTGGCACGGAAGTGCCAGATGCCGAAGGTAATCGCGTGAAACCGCAGCCAGGGCGCGCTGTTTGTCCCGATCGACAGCAGTTTCCGCGGGCTTTACGTCGCGCGTGGTCCGCGTTTTGACTTCAATAAAACACAGCACATCTTTGTCCCACCCAATCAGATCGATTTCTCCGCGATGATGCGAGGAGCGATAGTTCCGCGCGACCATGACGTATCCTTGGCGGCGCAAATAGAAGTAAGCGTCTTCCTCGCCGCGTCGTCCGGTACGTTGATGGATGGGAGATTGATCAGGCGGAAGCGTCCGTGTTGCGAGCCAGTCGAGTATACGAATGGTGCCGTGAGTGAGGCGGCCGGAGGACATCGAGTTCAGGCTAGCAGCGGAAGGCCGATTTTCGTTGTGACCGCTGTCACTAAATTCGATTTGGGTGATCCCTTGCGTTTCAAAAGAGACCATTCACGCTTCGCTTAGGCAGCCCCTCTGTCCTGCGCCGAAACATCTTTTCCCCTCATGTTCACCAGCACAACTCCTCCCATCGCCATCGCTCCGCCAGCCAGCGTCAGCGTGCGCGGCACTTCGCCCAGCCAGATCCACGCAATCGCAATCGCCAACACAGGAGTGAGATACAGCAACGTGCTAGTGCGCCCAGCCGGACCATGTGACAGCACATACGCCCAGCCGACATACGCGAGCGAACCGGGAAAGATGCCAAGGTAAACGATTGCCAGAGTGCTGCTCGCTGGAGCGGCGATCATTGCCCGCCACAATCCTCCGCCGAACGGCAGCATAAATAGCGTTCCCGCCCAAATCGAATACGCTGTGTACTCGAGGGCGCTATACCGCCCCAGGAAATGCTTCTGCTGGACCATGTACACGGCGGACGTGATGGCCGCCGCCAGAATGGTGAGGGCCTGTGGCGAGAGATGAATGCCTTGACCTTCACCGCTAGCGATGAGAGCCACGCCAGCAAAGCTCACCAGCACTCCCAGCCATGTCCGGATCGAAAGCTGCTCGTGCAGAGTGAAACTGGCAATCAAGAGGGTCCAGATCGGAACGGAAGAGATAAGCAAGCTGGCTGCACCTGCGCTGACTCGCGTCTCTCCGTAATTCAGCGCCAGATTATAGAAGCTGATGCCGATGATCCCGCTGAGAACCAGCCCCGGAACGTCACGCCATTGCGGACGGCGAAAGTGCGCGCTGCTCGCGTAAATGGCAAGAACCGTCGATGCGACCAGAAAGCGCAACACCGCAAGTTGTCCCGGCGAATAAGCTCGCAGCCCGGCGCGTATCCCGGCGAATGCCGACGCCCACAACACCAAGGTTGCGGCTAGCACGACAAGAACGCGAGTTGGGAAGCGGCTGGTCATGGCAAGTTTGGCAGCGCATGGATGGTACGAACGGCGAGGACGTCCGTTCTCTGCTCATCAACAATCTTCGATCGCATCCCCTACGCGGATGACGCCCTTCCTCAGAATCTGGGCGCGCAATCCGCCGCGGTGCATCAACGCATTGATCAAGCGCTTGCCGGTGAGCGCTTCGAGGTCGCTGCACGGCTCGCAGAGTCGGATGCCGTGAATCCGGACTTCTCCAATTGTGAAGTCGCGCCCGACCAGATGGTTCAGAGGCACATCGCGAGTCACAATATTGCGGCGAGCCTCGCCAGCGGATAGGTCAATCTTGTAATCGCGGTTCACCGCTTCGATGGCTTCCGCCTCGATTAGCGTCAACTCGTAATCGGGCAGTGGCTTGTAGAACGTGCCTTGTTTGTTCGCGTAACGGTCGCCTTCAAGGCCGGCGCCAGGCAGCGCCAGCGCGCGCTCCACGCTCTCCATAGGCGCTTTCGCGGCGGTCGCGATATGAATGGATTGAACGGTTCCTTTCCACACGATGGCGCCTATTGTAGGGAAAAAATCGGGGACGGAGGAGGATTCCCGTCCCCAGCCCAACGCCCTAGTTGCCCCTGCTTACGATCGAAATCGATTCTTCAAGAGCATCCATGGCCACTTCAGACTCTTCCTTCGTCACAATGAGCGGCGGCGCGATGCGAATGGTGCTCGGGCCGCAACCCAGGAAAAGAACTCCGCGTTCAAAAGCCGTCTGCACAATGCGGTCGCGTTCCGCCGCTGCGTATTCTTTGGTCTTTTTGTCCTTGACGATCTCCACGCCAATCATTAGCCCGCGCCCGCGAACGTCGCCGACCAGTTTGTGTTTGTGCGGCCAGGTCGACATGCGCTTCAGCATGTAATTGCCAACGTTGGTCGCGTTGCGCAGCAGGTCGTCGCGCTCAATCACATCGAGCGTCGCCTGGGCCGCGGCGATGCACACCGGATTTCCTCCAAATGTGGACGCGTGCGAACCCGGCACCCAGTCCATGATTTCGGCCTTGGTAATAGTGGCGCTCAAAGGCATGCCCGAAGCGATGCCCTTGGCGAGGCAAACCATGTCGGGATGCACGCCGGTGTGTTCCACCGCCCACCATTTTCCGGTCCGGCCAACGCCGCTCTGCACTTCGTCCACCACCAGCAGAATGCCGTGCTTGTCGCAAATACGCCGCAACTCCTGCACGAACGCAGTGGGAGCAACCACGTAACCGCCTTCGCCCTGGATCGGTTCGATGAAAATCGCAGCCACTTCCTCCGGCGGAAGCGTGGTGCGGAAAAGTTTGTCTTCAAGAAAACGCGCGCAGCTTACCGCGTACTCTTCCGGATCCTGCGTCCCCGCATCGCGGTAGACGTTGGGATAGCGAATATGCGTCACTCCCGGAACCAAGGGAGCGAAACGCCGCTTCTGCTGCGGCTTTGAAGCGGTCAGCGATAATGCACCCATCGTCCGGCCATGAAACGCGCCGTAGAACGCGATGACGTTCTGCCGCTGAGTGTGATAACGCGCCAGCTTCAGCGCGCATTCGATGGCTTCCGTGCCCGAGTTGCCGTAATAGATCTTGTGCGGGCCGGGCATGGGAGCGATCTTCGAGAGCCGCTCTGCCAGCGCCACCATGTGCTCGTAATAGAAATCCGTGCCCGACATGTGAATGAGTTCGCCCGCCTGCTTCTGAATAGCTGCGACCACATGCGGATGACAAAAACCAGTGGAAAGCACGGCGATGCCGGCGGAGAAATCGAAGAACTCGTTGCCGTCCACGTCGGTGACTACGATTCCCTTGCCGTGTTTCGCCACCAGCGGATACGAGCGGGTGTACGACGGAGAAATATATTTCCGGTCGCCTTCGAGCACGCGGACCGCGTTCGGGCCGGGCAGCGCTGTCTTGATCTTGGGTGTAATGAGAGTTTCAGTTGCCATAGGATCCTCCAGATTCCGGTCGTTGGTGGTTCGTCGTTGGTCGTCGGTCGCATGCATTCCGACAAGAGAATGCCCACCGAAAATCAACAACTGGGAGGATCGAAACTAGTCGCTGCCGAAAAGGCTAGGACGTAAATTGGAGGGCAAAACCGCGCGATACCTGCGCGGACACACAAGTTGCTGAAGCCAGCATACGGGCAAATGCGAGTTGGCAGCTTGGAAACGCATTGGTACTCATTCCGTTTTTAATTATAACGCGTTGCGGACTATTTGCGAAAGCCATTCGCAAGTTTTGTCATCCCGAGCAAACGTTCTTTGCGCAGCGAGGGATCTGGGCGAGCCGCGCGATGTGTCGCGCACTTTGCGACACAATATTCGCGCGTTTGGCTCGCTTCCTCAATCAAGGCACTACTCCATGTTCGATCCCATGGGTTGATAGCGGTACCGCTTGCCATCCCAGAAAACGACCGAGGTTTGTGCGTCGCCGCCGGTTTCGTCCACATAGATCGCCATCCGGGCTTTCTTCTTCTTGATGCCCAGTTGCTTGACCTGAATATCTTTGAACGGAAGATTCACGATCATGAACTTGGCTTTGGGCGCGTCGGAGTACCACGCATCGGCCCCGGCACCGTGAATCACCAGCAATGAGAAGCCGCGCCGCTCCGGATCTTCCGAGGCAAACGTCGTCGTAATTCGCGGATTGCCGTAGCCAAAGAATCCGTTATAGGGATCGACCACCGTGTAGCTGCGTTCCGACTGGTCCATCATCGGCCTGGTGCAGCGTGCCGGAATGACGATGTCCTCTACGCCGTCGCCGTCCAGGTCGGCGCGGAGCGATGGCATTCCGATCATTTTGCAGTTCGTCCCAAACTGTTTTTGGATGAACGTGTTGTCAACCACGGGAGTCTTGCTCGACTGCGCGAGTGAGTTCGCGGCGAGTAACCAGCCGATGGTGAGCAGGAAAATGGTGAATCGGGGAAACGGCATAAGGCTACTGTAGACTTCGCCGCGGCGGCTTTACAGAAAAACCAGAGCTTCCATCAGCACGAAAGTCACTAGCCAAACCGCCGAAGCTACCGGCGGAAGTGCTGCCAGCCTTGTGGGCGGAGACGGGATCGCCTACCTAGCTCGCTGATCAAGAACATCTGCCCGCCTGAGGTCACTTTTCCGATTCGAGTAATCTCAATTCCTGCGATCCGCGTGGGAATCCGTTTATTCCGTGGTGCAGTGAACAGCAATTCGTAATCATCGCCGCCGTGAAGAGCGAACTTCAGATCGACTTTGCGTTTGGCCTTGCCAATCGAAGCGAGCGGCACAGCGGTAGCTTCGATCTCCGCGCCCACGCCGCTTTCTTGGCAAATGTGGCCAAGATCGGTGGAGAGCCCATCGCTGATATCGATCATTGCCGAGGCTAATTTGTTTTCCCGAAGAAATTGGCCGACGGCGACCCGTGGCACGGGATGATAGTGGGTAGGAAAATCCCGGGATCGAAGCTTTTGCCCCGAGAAGAGGAAATCCAGGGTCGCCGCCGAGCCACCCAATTTGCCCGTTACATAGATTCGGTCTCCGGGTCGCGCTCCGGAGCGCAGAACGGCCGTACCTCTCGGGCCGATCCGACCACAATGATGTCGGCGGCAATGCCATCGTGAGATTCGGCGGAGTCGCCCCCCGCCAGGCTGACGCGAAACTCGTCGGCAAGCCCGAGCAGCCCGCGCAGAAAGCCATCCGCCCACGGCTTGCTCGTGGTGCGCGGCAATGCCAGAGACAGGAATGCGGCGATAGGGACACCGCCCATGGCGGCGATGTCGCTTAACCCTCGGGTCAAGCAGCGGCGTCCCACGACCTCCGGAGAATGCCATTCCTGCTTGAAGTGCGCACTTTCCAGGCTGAAGTCGGTTGTGACCAGAACTTCATGCTTGGGGGGCACGCGGAGAACGGCGCAGTCGTCGCCAATTCCCAAAACGACGCCTCCGCCTCGGCGCGCCCGCGCGCGAATGCGGGATATAAGGGATTTTTCCGTCACAGCCAAGCGATTTCACTATATAGCAATGGGCCACGCAGCAATGTCCAGGGACATCCCAACCGACGCGTCTGTTGGCGCGGGTTTTCGGACATCGGGGTTTCCGGTTTCGGGACGGTCTTTATTACCCACCCTTCCGTAACCCATTGAAAGTGAGCCAGGTCGTTGACAGACCGGAAGTTGGTTTGGTACCGTGACCATGCTGTTCCCAAAATACCTTTGGCCGACTTAAGTGCCGGCACGGCAGCGGGCACTTAGCGTTTGGGCAACCCTGGTTCCGGTACGGACCAGTACGGGAAGTTACCCGAATACCCTTAGGGGAACGTGCTGGCGGGATCAGGCGACGTTGCAGCTTCGGAACACGGCAAACCGGTCGTGAGCGTTGTTCCTGATTCAGACAGGAATAGAATATTGCGCAAGCGTTTCTACATTCTTTTTGTGGCGCGCGGTGAAGACGGACAGCTGCGCAAGATCCCCATCCCAGTCCACTACCTGTACGTTCTGGTAGCGGGCGCGATGATTGGGGTCCTCAGCCTCACCGGAATCGCCAACTCCTATCTGCGCATGTTGTTGAAGGTTTCGCACTTCAATGAGTTGCGGGCGCAGAAGGACGAGATCAAGAACCGCTATACTCGCCTGGAGCAGGTCGCCAAAGAGCGCGATATTCAGGTGGCGTCACTCGGCTCTTTGGCTAGCGAAGTCTCATCGCTCTACGGCTTGAAGACTGAGCCTATCCTGACCCCGGCGAGCGACAACATTCAGGACGCCCAGGTAGTTTCCTCCCTCGATGAGCTCTATACCTTGAAGGACACCGCTTTGAGTGGGGCCGCGGCGGTTGGCATTTCGCTTGGTCTGACCCGGAATGTCACTCCCGCCGATTGGCTGCTGGCCAATTCAACTCCGAACTTGTGGCCGGTTGAAGGCCCGGTCACGGGATCTTTTGGCGAGCGTACAGATCCCTTTAACGGAGAAGGCGCTTTCCACAGCGGGGTGGATATTTCCGCGTCCTACGGTCAGCCGGTGATTGCACCCGCCGACGGTGTAGTGACCTTCGCCGATTTCAGCGGCGGATATGGCCGCTCAATCCTGATCGACCACGGACATGGAATTACGACGCGCTACGGGCATTTGTCGAGCTTTGCGGTGGCTCCAGGGCAGTTTGTCCACCGTGGCGATACCATCGGGTACGTTGGCCTCAGCGGACGTAGCACTGGGCCGCACCTTCACTACGAAGTTCGCATCAACGACACTCCAGTCAATCCTCACAAGTATCTGCGCTTGACTTTCGCCCACGCCGGCGGCTTCGCCGCAGGCAGCTAGGAACGCGCGTGGGCGAAGGAGTCCGACCCAATGAGGTGCCCTTGGTTAGAGGTAATGTCATCCTGAGAGCCCGCGCCCTTCTTCGCGGGCCGAAGGATCTCAGTCGGCACAGATTTCCGGGTGGATGCGATTGCGCCTCGTCGGCGCTTAACTCGAAGGCGCTCGGCGGCAACAGCCCGAAGAGTCTACTCCGCGATCCGATAGATGACGCCGCCAAACTTAGTAAACAAAAGCAGATTTCTCGTGACCAAAGTCCCTCGAAATGACAATGATTAGAGGGAGCGTGGTGGCGGGCCTGAAGGCGCGCCCTGCCAAAGCGCGCCTCCACGAGTTGAACTATTGCTGGCCGCCTGCTTTCTGCTGCGAACTCTCTGCGGCGCTGCTGCGCATCGTTCCCCAGTTGTACACCGGATATTTCGGACGCTTGATTCCCGGCGCAGGACTCTCTTTGATCTCTTCTAACGCGACCGCCACGCCTTTTTCCAGTTGCGGGTCACGGCCCTTGCGCCAGAGAGCGGGATCGAGGTCGACTTCGATGTCGGGAGCGACGCCTTTGTTCTCGACGTCGAATTCCCCGGTGTCGGGATTGTAGATTCCCCACCGCGGGGCGGTCACTCCGCCGCCGTCAATGAGAGAAGGATAGCCGCCGATGCCGATCAGACCGCCCCAGGTGCGTGTACCGATGAGCGGCCCGGTGCCGAGACGCTTGAACATCCACGGCAGGGCATCGCCTCCCGAGCCGGCGTATTGGTTGATCAGCATGACCTTCGGTCCGAAAAATCGTCTGCGGAATGACGCTGTCCTTGCCATCGCGGCTCATGGCGGCGAGCAGGCGTGGGCGCTTGAGCCAGTCCACGATGTAGTCGGCAATCCAGCCGCCGCCGTTAAAGCGCTCGTCGATCACCGCACCCTGCTTATCGGATTGTGCAAAATAATAGCGGTTGAAATTCGTATACCCGCCAACCGCTGTGTCAGGCAGATAAACGTAGGCCAGTTTCCCATTGCTGAGTTTGTCGACCAGGCGCCGGTTATCGTCCATCCAGGCGCGCAGGCGCAGATTGCGCTCATTGGCGATGGGAACAACGGTCACATTGCGGGCATCTTTGCCGCTGGGATCGGGGCCAACTTTCAATTGCACCGATTTGCCTGCGGTCTCCATGAAGAAGCTGTAGATTTCGTCGCTGCCGTGGAGTTCTTTCCCATTCACCGCCAGCAGGTATTCGCCTTCATGAACATTGACGCCGGGTTCGGTGAGCGGAGCGCGCAGGTCGGGGTTCCAGTTCTCGCCAAAGTACACGCGCGAAAAGCGGTAACGATTGTTGACAACAGTGTAATCTGCGCCGAGCAAGCCGGTGCTCACGTGCGGCACCTCGGGACGGTCGCCGCCGGAGACATAGACGTGCTGGGCCGTGATATCGCCTAGCATGTCGGCGAAGATGTAGTTCAAATCGGCGCGGCTCATGACGTTATCGACATAAGGTTGATACGTGGCCATGGCGGCCTTCAGGTTTAAGCCGTGCAGGTTCGGATCGTAGAAGAAGTCACGCTCGATGCGCCAGGTTTCGCGGAACATCTGCTGCCATTCGGCGCGGGGATCGACCTGGATCTCCATCGCGCTGACCTTCAGCGCGCCGTCCGGCTTGCCGGGTTCTCCGGGCTTGCCGAGCGCGTCCACCGACTTGATGAACCACTGGCCATGCGGGCGTCCGCCACCACCGCCGGCGGCGTTGGGATTGTGCTCCGGCAACTGCTCATACAGCGCCTTCTCACTGTTGGCCGAGATGTAGAAATTCCCGATGTTGTCGAGAACTTTGTCGGTCTTGCGGGTGCAGATATCGAATTTATGGACAATCTGCCCGCCGTTGCCGTTGCGGTCATTGATCCCCGATCCCTCGAGCAGGTACAAAATGTGAGTTTTGCCGGAAATCATCTCCTCGTAGTTGCGCGCGGGGAAGGGCAGAGCGAGGATGCGCTGATCGATGTTTTCGAAGTCAATCTGCACTGTCACTGCTGGCTTCTTGCTGTCATCTTTTTTTGCAGCCTCGCTTTTATCTTTATCCTTACCGTTGTCGTCGGACTTGGCGGAGGCATCTTTTGCTTTCTCTCCGCTGCCCTTGGCTTGTTCGTCAGGCTTGCACTCGTCGGCAAAAGGATCTTTCTGCTTGTCGGCGGGCGCGTCTTTGTCGGTGCTGTCGGAAGCGAACTTTTCTTCGTCGCTTTGCGGGGCGAGCGGCGACTTTTGTTCCTTGCTCAGAACGATTACGTAACCGCTGCGCGTCACCGGAACCTTGAATCCTCCCATGCTACTGGCAAGGACCGGGCCGACATCGGTGCTGGCAGTGAAGTAGAGATACTTTCCGTTGCGGTCGAAATTGGCGTACGCCGCATCACTCATGCCGTCGGTGACCTGGTGCGCTTTCTTATCGTCGACGCCATAAATAAAGACGGCCGCCATGCCGCTATCGAGCTGACGAGTGTAGGCGATCCAACGGCTGTCCGGCGACCAGAACCGGATTGAAGCCGGAACCGGGACCGCTTTCGTACGGATTGGTATCGACCGGGCCCGGCTTAGCGGTTGCAATGTCGACGTACCACAGGTTCAGATGCTTGTCGCTATAGACGATCTTTTTGCTGTCGGGCGACCAGGTGGGCGAGTAATAAAAAGAAGGCTGGTTGCTCAGGCTGATTTTTCGTTTTTCGCTGATGCCGTCCTGCGAACTCAAATGCAATTCGTACTCGCCGGATTCGTCGGAAAAATACGCGATCCACTTGCCGTCCGGCGACCAAGCCGGATCGCGGTCGGCGACAGCAGGAGAGTTTGTCAGGTTGCGGATGTCGCCATGCTCGGCGGGAACGGTAAGGATTTCGCCGTGCGCCTCAAACACTGCGCGGGCGCCGGTGGGAGAGATGTTAGCGTTCTCAATGTCCTCAGCTGCCTTGATGAAGTGCGAGCGCACCGCAGGGAAGTCGCCGGCCACGCGAATATTGACTGCGTGCTGCGTGCCGCTTGCCGGATCGAAAAGATGAATCGATCCGAATTGCTCGTAGACGATGGCGTCCGGCCCGGCAGATGCTGATTTGATGTCGAGGCCATTGCTGGGAACGACTTCAGTGACGGCCTTGCTCTCGGTATCGTAGGCAAAGAGGTCTACGGTTCCGTTGCGGTCGGAAAGAAAGTAGACGCGGTTGGCGAGCCACATCGGCGTCGAGTCGTTGGAGTTGGTACGCGGAACTTTAACGATGCTGGAATCGGAGAGATCGGCAATCCAGACAGCCGAGGCCAGGCCGCCGCGATAATGCTTCAATCCGCGCTGGAACTGCCAGCTTTCGCGGAAATTTGTGTACGGAACATAGGCGAGATGCGCGCTATCTGGGGAGTACGATCCTTGCTCCGCCATGGGCAGCGGAAGTTCTTCCGGCAGTCCGCCCTCAATGCTGACGGTGAACAGACGATTCGCGCCGGAATAACTATTGCGATTCGAGCGAAAGAGAATGCGTTTGCCGTCGCGCGTCCATCCCAGCACCTGATCGGGCGCAGGATGCGAGGTCAGCCGCTTGGGAATGCCTCCGGCCGTGGGAATTACGTAAACATCCTGATTTCCGTCGTACTCACCGGTGAACGCGATCATCGTTCCGTCGGGCGAGAACATGGGATCGATCTCGATGCCGACATCGCTGGTCAAGCGGCGCGCGTCTCCGCCGTTGCGGTCGACCACCCATAGATCGCCGCCGTAACTGAAGGCAATTTGCGTACGGCTGACAGCGGGCGTGCGCAGCAGGGCGCTGTTCGATTGCGCGCTCAACCTTGGGGCGGCCAGCATACCGAACATAAGAGCGAACAGGGCGATGGAAAAGATGAGACGGAAACGGAAGGCGGATAACATAGGATCCTCCAGAGGGAGATCTTTTTATTCGTTTCTTTGAAAAGCAATGAATATCAGCTTGGTCGGGGACGATTAGCGCAACGAGTTTAGCACAGAAGGAGGCCTCAGAGGCGATGGAGCGGGTCTTGTGAGACGGAGAGGCGATGGTAAGATCAACCGCATCGTTCCGGCGGGAAATTAGCCATGAGTGCCAAAAGGCGGGTCTTGCGCGCGATCAATATCGAAGATCTTAGAATTGCTGCTCGCCGCAGAGTGCCCAGAGTGGTGTTTGACTATCTGGACGGCGGAGCCGAGGGCGAGGTGACCCTGCGGGAGAATTGCCGTGCATTCGAAGAAGTGACGCTTCGGCCGCGCCAGGCGGTGGTCTGGCCGCAGTGCGATCTGCGGGTCCCGCGTGCTTGGTTTCGAACTCTCTCTACCTGTATTGCTCGCTCCCGTGGGCTACAGCCGGTTGATGCATTCTGGAGGAGAAATCGCTGCGGCGCGGGCGGCCGGCGCGGCGGGTACCGCATACATCTTGTCGACGATCTCGGGACACAGAATGGAGGATGTACGAGCCGGATCGGCCGGGCCGGTGTTTTACCAGCTCTATATCATCGGCGGACGCGCAGCGGCGGAAGCCATGATCGACCGTGCTCGCGCGGCGAACTTCTCCGCGCTCGTAGTCACAATCGACACTCCGGTTTCCGGCATGAGAGAACGCGATTATCGGAATGGGATGAGAGAGTTGATGGGCGGAAACTTGCTCGCAAAGCTGCCGTTTCTTCCGCAGTTACTGGCGCGCCCGCAGTGGCTCGCGAGTTTTTTTCTGGATGGCGGGATGCCGGCGCTGCCCAACGTGGTAATTCCGTCTAAAGGCCCCATGCCTCTAATGGATATCAAGGCCGCGCTCGCCAATGCCGCCGTGAGTTGGGCCGACTTGCGCTGGATTCGCGAACTGTGGCGCGGTCCAGTCATAGTGAAGGGCATTCTGACCGCCGAGGATGCGCGGCGCGCCGTCGACGAGGGTGCGGCTGCGATTGTGGTTTCCAACCACGGCGGCCGTCAACTCGATTGTGTTCCGGCAACCTTGCGTGTTCTGCCGGAGATCGTGGCAGCGGTGAAGGCGGCTGAGATTCTGATGGATGGAGGCATCCGCCGTGGAAGCGACATTGTGAAAGCGATTTGTTTAGGGGCTCGGGCGGTATTGTGCGGTCGGGCTTACGCCTATGGCTTGGCGGCCGGTGGTGAAGCCGGGGTCAGCCACGCGATTGAGATACTCCGCACCGACCTCGATCGCACCTTGCACCTGCTTGGCTGCGCCTCCGTTTCGGCGCTCAATCCTGAATACGTTCATCTGTCTCCAGACTGGGATCACTGAGAGTGCTAGCGGACGGGAAAAGCGTTAACATAATCGAAACGTTCTCTCGGGGACTCAACCGTGACCCTGTTCAGCTTCATGCGCAAGAACGCCTTCCGCAATAAGCGGCGCAGTCTGCTTACGCTGATTAGCATTGGGTTTTCGCTCCTCCTGCTCACCGTAATGATGACCGTCTGGCACGCCTTCTACAACGACCAAGGCACGGCCGAGTCGGCGCAGCGGTTGATCGTTCGCCACAAAGTTTCGCTGGCGCAGTTTCTGCCGATTTCCTACCGCGAGAGAATCCGCGCCATGCCTGGGGTGAAAAACGTGGTCAATGAAACCTGGTTTGGCGGGCAATATAAAGACGACAAGCCGGAGAACTTTTTCGCGCAGTTCGGCACCGATCCCAATGAGATTTTCGAGGTGCAGCACGACTTCCACATTCCCGACGATCAACTCGAGGCGTGGAAACGCGACCGCGCTGGTTGCGTCGCCGATTCAGAACTGGCAAAAAAATTCGGCTGGAAAATTGGCGATCGGATCAATATAAAAGGCACGATTTTCCCCATCGATCTGGAGTTGACGCTACGCGGAATTTTCACCGCACCCGTAGATACGCAAACCCTCTATTTCAACAACATCTACATCGACGAAGGTTATCCGCGGGTGAAGGGAGCGATTGGTTTCTTCGGCGTACTGGCGGATTCGCCGCAATCCGTGCCGGAGATCGCCAAGGCTATCGATACGCAGTTCCGCAATTCCGACTGGCCGACGAAGTCCGAAAGCGAGAAGGCCTTCAACCTCGACTGGATCGCGATGATGGGCAACGTGAAGGCGTTTATTTTGAGCATCTGTGCAGCGGTTGTGTTTGCAACTTTGCTGGTGTCTGCGAACACCATGGCCATGTCGATCCGCGAGCGCACCAGGGAAGTTGCATTGCTAAAGACGCTCGGCTTCACGCGAGGAACTGTTCTCGGATTGTTCATGAGCGAATCGATCACGCTGGCGGCGTTTGGCGGTTTGTTGGGAGCTTTGGCCGCTTCCGGCCTGGTTTTTATGATGGCTCACTCGTCGCAAGGCGGATTTCTTTTCACCAACATGAAGATGAGCCTGCCGACCATTCTCGCGGCAGTGGCGGTCGGAGCGGCTGTTGGCGTGGTCAGTTCATTCGTCCCCGCTTACAACGCTTCGCGGGGAAACATTGTGGAGGGCCTGCGTCACATCGGCTGAGCTATGGCGATTCCCCTGCAATACAACATTCGAAACTTGAAGCTGCGCAAGAGCGCGACGGTGATGACCGCCCTCGGCATCGCGCTTACCGTTACGACTGCGATTTTTATCATGGCGCTGCTGGCCGGACTGAATGAGGCCTTCCGGAGCAGCGGCAATCCGTTGAACGTACTCGTATTGCGCAAAGGGGCCACGGCTGAGCTGACCGCGGGAGGCGTCGATCGCGACGCTTTGCCGATTATGAAGGACCTGCCGGGAGTGGCGCGTGACCCGCAGGGGCAGCCGCTGGTTTCCGGCGAAGATTTGCTGGTGATCGTGCTGCCCAGAAACGACGGCACCGGAGACGCCAATGTCACGGTTCGTTTCATGACACAAACCGGTGTGGAAATGCGTCCCGAGGTCAAGTTGATTGCCGGCCGCTGGTTCACTCCGGGTCAGCGCGAGATCGTGGTCAGCAATTCAATTCGCCGGCGTTTTGCGCAAGCCAATCTCGGCGACCAGATGTGGATTGGCAAAGGCTCATGGACCGTGGTGGGCGTGGTGGACGCGGGCGGTTCGGCGCATGATTCGGAGATTTGGGGCGACATCAATCAACTGGCCGCTGATTTTGACCGGATGACTTACAACTCTGTGCTGCTGCGCGCCACCGATCCGGTGGCGGCGGACGCCTTGAAGAACCGCGTCGGCGACGACCAGCGGCTGAAGTTGAATGGCATGCTCGAAACCGATTATTGGGCCAAGCAGACCAATTCCGGCGCCGCCATTAAGTATGTGGGAACGATGGTGGCAATTATCATGGCGATCGGCTCGTGTTTCGCCGCCATGAACACGATGTACGCCGCAGTCGCTTACCGCTCGCGCGAAATCGCTACGCTACGGGTAATTGGTTTCTCGCGGCCGAGCATTCTGGCCTCGTTTGTATTCGAGTCGGTGCTGCTGTCGCTGCTCGGCGCCGCGGTGGGAATTGTATTAATGCTGCCGATGAACGGGATGACCACCGGCACGAACAATCCCCTCACTTTCAGTGAAGCCGTGTTCAGCCTGCGCATGACCCCGGGAGTGCTGGGCATGGCCGTGCTATTCGCCGTAGTTATGGGTTTGTTCGGCGGAATCGCTCCGGCGTGGCATGCCTCGCGGCGGGAGATTCTGGCGTCGTTAAGAGATTGAGCTTTTGTTGCCGATCCGCGAAATCCGCGGCGTCCTTCGAAGTCGGGATATCAAAATTCTGGTGCGCCCGGAGAGATTCGAACTCCCGACCTATTGCTCCGGAGGCAATCGCTCTATCCAGCTGAGCTACGGGCGCACTCGCGTAATTATACCCTTCTCAGTGACTTAGCTGGCCGGTGCTTCATGCGCAGCAAGAAAGCGAAAGTGCGCTGCTTCACGGAACACTCCTTTCGGATTGGATGATCGATCCGGAAATTTGGAAACGGCGCGTAAAGACGGTAACGCGGCGTGCCGCAGACTGATCTGGTAACGGGGCGAGCTGTGTCCAGCATAGACCGAGATTTTAGCAGCAGCCACGCTGCCGGTGATCGTCACGGAATAACCCCTTGTTTTACCGGCCTATGCGCTGCCAATCGCGAACCTGGCCACGAATTGCACTGTCCTTCTGAGGGATGCTCAAGTTCACCTCCGTGTCTCAAGAGCGAGGGGTACTCGCCGATCTCTACTTTGATCGGGCCAGATACGGATCCGCTCAAGAACTCTCCTACTCACATGGTGCCTAGCCAACTCAACCGCGGCGTGCGAAGCCTGCGCCCGCGCCTTAGGAAAGGACGTGCATGGAAACGGCAGCCGAGACTGGTCTCCCAGACTTTGCCACAGCTACCACGATTGAGGAACACGAGGTACAACTGCGCCTGGCGCGGCAAATTCAGCAGAAATTCTATCGTCCGGCGCCGCAAGTGCCCGGGTTCGATGTGGCGGCTGCGGCGTATCCCGCTTACGAAACCAGTGGCGATTATTTCGATTTTATTCCATTGCCGCACGACCGTATGTACATTGCCGTAGGCGATGTGGAAGGGCATGGCTTCGGATCGGCGCTGGTTATGGCCCTGACGCGCGCCTATGTACGCTCGTTTTCTGCGATGGGACTGGAAGCGGACCAGGCCCTTTCGCAGGTGAATCGCATGTTATTCGATGACCTGGGCGACGGATGTTTTGTCACTCTCATGCTCGCCTGCCTCGATGTCGAAAAAAAATCGTTCGTTTATGCGAGTGCCGGCCATGTTCCCGGCTACTTGTTGAATGTCGCCGGTTGCGTCGAACACAAACTGGAGAGCAGCGGCTCCGCCGCTCGGTCTTTTTCCAGAAGTAAGATTCTTGCGCAGCCCGGCGATCGCATTGCAGCCTGGGCAACTGTTGGCGCTGCTGACGGATGGCATCACCGAAGCGTGTGATGCTGGCGGTGCGGAGTGGGGGGTCGAAAGAGTTCTCGCCTATCTCTGCACTTTTCGCGAGCACCCGGCGCACAAACTTGTAGACGGCCTTTATCGCGAGGCACAGCGGTTTGCAGGCGATGGAGTGCAACGCGACGACATCACTTCGGTCATCGTCAAGGTCGGTCCGTGTGCTTAGGGCTAAGCAGCCACGCCAAATGGTTCGTGGATTCGTTAGCGGCCGCGCCCGGCACTGCGCTCGCCCTTGGGCCGCGCTTCGTTGATGTTCAGCGTGCGGCCTTCCAGTTGAGTGCCGTTCAAAGCGGCGATGGCCTTGTCTCCCTCATCGGGGTTGGTCATCTCTACGAAGGCAAAGCCGCGGGAGCGGCCAGTGTCCCGGTCGGTGAGGATCGTCACGCTGGTCCACAGCGCCGTAGGACTCGAACAACTTTCGGAGAGCATCTTCCGAAGTCTTGAAGTTGAGGTTCCCAACGAAAATGTTCTTCACGGGACCTCCGATCTGGAGAGCTATTTGAGAGCGGCTTCCGCGGTGCGCAGAGGCTGGTTGGCCAGTTCACCGGCGTCCACGACGGTCAAACGCGCACGAAGTATAACAAATTCTGCGGAAAACACTAGGTTCGCAGGTGCGCGGATGCGCACATCAGCAGCCGTCTACTTTCCAGTACTTTTCCTTTTGATAGCCGAGATGCAGCAGACGATTTTTGGGGTCGTGCCGTTTGCCGCAGTTGGGACAGATCAGATAGCGACTCCAGTGCGTGCCTTGCCGATCGTAATTTTCCGCGACGGCGAAAGTCCGGCCGCAACTGCAGGGGACGAGAAACATTTTCGTGTGGGCCCCTGCTGGCTCCGTCGGCGCTGATTCACGGCGCTTCATCAGTCACCTTCTTCCACCGCCGCCATCGAACTCTTCTTTCGTTTATTGCCTTGTAGCACTTTTTTTCGCAGCCGGAGCGATTTGGGCGTGACCTCGACAAATTCATCGTCGGTGATGAACTCAATCGCCTGCTCGAGATTCAGGTTTCTGAAGGGCACAAGCCGGATGGCTTCGTCGGCGGTCGAGGCGCGCATGTTGGTCAGCTTCTTTTCGCGCACGCAGTTCACATCCAGATCAACATCTTTGGCGTTCTCGCCGATAATCATTCCCTCGTAGACTTCAACCCCAGGGCCGGCAAATAATACTCCTCGCTCCTGCAGACCCCACAGCGCATAAGCCGTGGTTGCGCCTCCGCGGTTTGCGATCAGCGCTCCCGTCGGCCTATGAGGTATTTCTCCCTGCCACCCAATGTACCCATCGAAAAGCGAATTCATCACAATAGTGCCGCGAGTGTCAGTGAGCAACTGACTGCGCAGGCCGATCAATCCACGGCTGGGAACGCGGAACTCGATGCGTACCCGTCCGTAGCCGTGGTTGTGCATGTTCATGACTTCGCTCTTTCGCGCCCCTAGTTGTTCCATCACTACGCCGACGAATTCCTCGGGAACGTCTACCGTGAGCCGCTCAACCGGTTCCATCAACTTGCCATCTACGCGCCGGGTAACGATTTCCGGTTTGCCGACCATGAGCTCGTAGCCTTCGCGCCGCATCATCTCGATGAGAATCGAAAGTTGCAGTTCGCCGCGTCCCATGACTTTGAACACGTCGGTGGTGTCGGCATCGTCCACGCGCAGTGAAACGTTGGTCAGCAGTTCTTTCTGCAACCGCTCGCGGAGATTTCGTGAAGTGACGTAGGTGCCCTCGCGTCCGGCAAACGGGGAGGTGTTGACGGTGAACTGCATGGCGATTGTCGGTTCGTCGATGGTGATGTGCGGCAGCGGCGACGGGTTTTCCGCATCGGTAATGGTTTCGCCGATGGTGATGCCTTCAACTCCTGCGACGGCGACAATATCGCCCAGCGTGGTTTCGGTAATGTCGGTCCGTTTCAGCCCCGAGAACGAAAACAGCTTGGTGATTTTCGTCTTATGAAACGTTCCATCCAGTTTCGCAATTGCCACGTCCTCCCCGGTATACATCTTGCCGTTGAACACGCGCGCAATGGCAAGCCGTCCGAGATAGTCGCTGTAGTCGAGGTTGGCGACGAGGATTTGCAGCGGCCCGTCCGTCGCGCCGCCGGGTTCGGGGATGGTTTTCAGAATGGCGTCGAATAATGGTTGCAGGTTCTCGCCACCACCTTTTATGTCGCGCGACGCTGTGCCCGCCTTGGCATTCGTGTATAAGACCGGGAAATCGAGTTGGTCTTCCTTGGCGTCCAGATCGATGAACAGATCGTAGACCTCGTTCAATACTTCCTGCGGACGGGCGTCGTGGCGGTCGATTTTGTTAATAACGAGAATCGGCGGCAGCTTCGCTTCCAGCGCTTTCGACAGCACATAACGGGTCTGCGGCAGGGGGCCTTCGCTGGCATCGACCAGAAGCATGACGCCGTCGACCATTTTCAAGGCGCGTTCGACTTCGCCGCCAAAATCGCTGTGACCCGGTGTATCCACGATGTTGATTTTCACGTCGTGGTAGAAGATGGCGGTGTTCTTGGCGAGGATGGTGATGCCGCGCTCGCGCTCCAGTTCGTTCGAATCCATGACCCGCTCGATGACGTTCTCGTTGGCGCGAAAGGTGCCGCTCTGCTGGAGCATGGCGTCGACCAGCGTAGTCTTGCCGTGGTCCACGTGGGCAATAATGGCGATGTTGCGGATGGCGGAAGGCAATGAGTGTCCTTGAATGTGGCTACTTCAACTTTACTATGGATAGAGATGTTCGTGGAGCCACGGGCATCCTGCTCGCGGCTGTTTGGTCTACGCTTTAGCGGCTAGCCAACTTGCAACTCTGCGTCGATTTCTGCTTTTCCTTCCGCCCGCAAGCGTAGCCGATACCAGATGACGATCGCAATCAGTGAAAAGACAAAGATGATGGTGGAAATGGCGTTGATTTCCGGCGTGATCCCGCGGCGAAGACGGCCCCAGATTTCCAGCGGCAGGGTATTGTCGCGGCCAATCAGGAAAAAGCTGACGGCAATCTCGTCGAGAGAAAGCGTGAAGATCAGCAGTGCCGCACCGATGATCGCCAACTGCAAGTTAGGCGTTGTGACACGCCAGAAGGTCTGCCAGTAATTGGCGCCCAAATCGAGTGAAGCTTCCTCCTGCGCGCGATCGAATTTCTGCAACCCAGCAAAGACTTCTGTGGTCGCGACCGAAATCAGCGCCGTGCCGTGGCCCAGGATAATGGTAATCAAGCTCAGTTTGACGTTCGGCTTCGCGAAACAGCATCAAAAGCGAAAGCCCAGTGATGATTCCGGGCAGAATCAGCGGCAACAGTACCAGCCGGCGGAAAAGAGTCTTCCCGGGGAAATTCGCCCGGTCGAGGGCGAGGGCTGCGGGTATGCCGAATGTCAGCGAAATCGCGACTGCAGCGACCGCGACGAGAAGACTGTTCACCACCGACGCCCAAATCGCGTCGTCGGCAAAAAGCATGCGGTACCAGTCGAGCGTGAGATTGCGTGGAGGAAATCCGCCTACGCCAGCGCCGTTAAATGAATAAACAATAAGCGTGACGATCGGTAGATAGAGAAATCCGAATACGGCCAGCGCGTGCCACGGCAGCCAGCGAGAACGGTGTCGAACGCTCATCGCAGGCTCCATTTCTTTTCCAAATTTTCCGAGACGAACAGCAGTCCAAGAACCAGCGCCAACATGCACAGAGAAATCGCCGCGCCCAGCGGCCAGTTGTACGCCGCGCCAAACAAGCTGACCACAATATTCGAAATCATGATGCCGCTGAGCCGCCAAGCAGCAGGGGAGCGAGAAAATCGCCGAGGCTGAGAACAAAGGCGAAGGTTGCGCCCGCGAGAACCCCCGGAATAGAAAGCGGAAGAATCACTCGCCAGAAAGTCTGTAAAGGTGAAGCTCCCAGGTCGTGAGAAGCTTCCACCAGATTGCGCGGAATGTGCTCCAGCGAGGCGTAAATGGGCAAGAATGCAAACGGCGTGTAAATATGCGTAAGTGTAAGCACCACCGCGAACGGACTGTACAGAAGAAATTCCAGGGGATGGTGCGTCACGTGAACATAGTGCAATAGTGTATTGAGAACGCCGTCGCTGCCGAGGATCGTTTTCCACGCGTAAGCGCGCACCAGATAGCTGACCCACAGCGGAATAATCACGAGCTGATACAGAAAATCTTTTCTTTTGCCCGCGTGGAAGGACAGATAGTAAGCGAGCGGATATCCGAGCAGTAACGAGAGAATCATCACGCGGACGGCAATCCACATGGACCGAAACAGCGTTTGCAGATAGACATCGACCCGCAGCAGTTCGCGATAATTGTCGAGGCTCCATGAGTGAACAATGACCTGGCTGGAAGACACCGACCAGAAGCTGTAACAGAAGAGCAGAGCGTAGGGGACCAGCAGGAAAACCGCAACCCAAAGCAGCGGCGGAACGGTGATGGCTGCGCGATAGGCCCGGGAAAACATCAGGCGCGCTCCGGAGATTCGTGGACGAGAACAGCGTCGTCGGGCGAGAACTCCAGTTCAAGCTCGTCGGTCCAGATTTCCGGGCCGAGGTTCGAACCGTGAATCTCAGTCCGTCAGCGTACTCGACTTCCAGAAGTTCCGTCGATCCCTGAAAAGCCCGATGGCAAACGCGACCGTGGATGTGAACTGCATTCGCTGAATGCCCCTGCGAAACGCGAACATTTTCCGGACGCAGAGAAAATAGCGCCAGGCCATCGGGCAAGCGAACTGGCCACGCCAGCGAATTCACATGCGCGATGCCATCTTTGATTTGTGCGCGCAGAAGATTAGTGCGGCCAATGAACTGCGCGGCATAGGCAGTCGCAGGGCGGGTGTAGATTTCGCGCGGCGATGCCACTTGCTCGAGTTCGCCCATGCGTAGAAGCGCAATGCGATCGGACATCACCATAGCTTCTTCCTGATCGTGGGTGACGAACAAGAAAGAAATTCCGAGCTCGCGCTGCAGAGATTTGAGTTCGACCTGCATCTGCCGTCGCAAATTGGCGTCGAGGGCCGAAAGCGGCTCATCGAGAAGAAGCAGGCGCGGGCGGTTCACGAGGGCACGCGCCAGAGCGACGCGCTGCTGCTGGCCGCCGCTAATCTTCGACGGTTTGGAGCCAGCGTGGGCTGTCATTTTGACCATGGCCAGCGCTTGTTCGACGCGAGTTGCGATCTCTTCTTTTGCGACCTTCGCCACGCGTAATCCGTAGCCAACATTTTCTGCGACGGTCAAATGAGGGAAGAGCGCATAGCTCTGGAATACGGTGTTCACGCGGCGGCGATACGGAGGCAGCGTGTCGAGCCGCGCGCCTTCCATCCACAGTTCACCGGAGCTGGCACTCTCAAAGCCGGCGATCACGCGCAGTAGCGTAGTTTTTCCCGAGCCGCTTTCGCCGAGGATGGTGAGAAACTCGCCTTCAGCAATTTCCAATGAAATGTTGCGCAGGACGGGATTCTTGCCGAACGACTTGGCGATGTTCCGAACCGAGAGAAGCGATGACGCCGTTCCAGGGCGCTCGATACGATTTGCGGATTGGCCGATGGTCGTCGCCATATTTTACGGATCGCGTAGGCCCAGACATCAGAATTTATTGCGCGGCTTTCACCTCATTCCAGATTTCGTTGTACTTTGCGCGCCGTGGGACATCCTGCCAGAAATAAAGACGCTTTTGATAGTTGTCGATGTCATCCAGGTGCAGACCTTTGATCTGCTCCGGCGTCATGAATTGCGCGGCGTGCGGATTGGCGGGCGTGTAGCCGGTCACGTCGGTCACTTGTTTCTGCGTCTGCGCTTCAATCATGTATTCGAGGAACTTGTAAGCCAGATCTTTATTCTCGCTGCCGGCGGTAATCATCAGATGATCGATCCAGCCGGTGGTGTTTTCTTTCGGGATCGTCTCTCCGACGGGGAAATTCAGTTTGCGCAGCTGATTGGTCATGAGCGGCCAACCCATCGCCAGAACGACTTCGTGATTCTGGAAAAGATTCGTGAGCTCGCCGCCGGTGCTCCACATCTTGCGGATGTTCGGTTTCAACTCGAGCAATTTCTTTTTCACTGCTTCCAGTTGATCGTCGCTGAGATTGTAAAGCCGGCTGGGATCGGGATGGTCGAAGCCGAGGACCTGCGCGGCCATATAAACCGTGGATAGATCGTCCCAGACGGAAATCTTTGCCGCGATATTTCGGGTCCCAGAAAATCGCCCAGCTATCCGGCGGCTGCGGAAAAACGGTCGTATCGTAGATCATCGGGTTCGGTCCCCACATGAAGGGCACGCCAAACACTTCGCCTTTTACGCGGACGAGGGGCAGGGAGGTCAGTTGCACAGACAGCTGGCTGTAGCTAGGAAGTTTGGCAAGGTCGAGCGGCGCAGCGAGACCGGCTGTGGCGATAGACGTGGCCACATCGCTCGAGGGAGAAATAACATCATAGGTGCCCGGACTTCCGCCGCGCAATTTGGAGACGAGTTCGTCGCTCGATCCCATATACGACGCACTTACCTTGCAGTGGTTCTGCTCCTCAAAGGCCTTCACGAACGATGGATCGGCGTAGCCTTCCCAGACCAGCAGGTTCAACGAAGGAGTTTTCTTCGCGCAGGAGCCGAGCGGCAGCACCGCAGCGGCCAGCAAGAGCGAAAGGGCGAGACGGCGAATCATCGATACAGGTTTCTGCAAAGCATTTTCCTTCCGAGCATCCGCTAAAACGTTGGCGGCGTGTTCACCCACAGTACCCAGGCTTCACTTCGCCCCGGATTGAGCCAGCGATGTGGCATGGCGCTTTCAAAGTAAAAGCTGTCGCCTGGCTTGAGGCGATATTCCTCCTCGCGCACCGAAATTTTCAACTCACCGCGCAGCACATAAAGAAATTCTTCGCCCTCGTGAGTATAGGACTCGCCGCTGCCGGCCTTGGGAGCGATGCGAA
The DNA here is from genome assembly GCA_963848325.1 of uncultured Acidobacteriaceae bacterium. GTDB lineage: Bacteria > Acidobacteriota > Terriglobia > Terriglobales > Acidobacteriaceae > DATJOJ01. The sequence goes on along the minus strand of CAWKDJ010000024.1, from coordinate 14,276 downwards.
ACAAATGCGGCTCCATGACCGTGTTGCCCCAGGCGAGTAGTTCCATGCGCACCCCGCGTCCGGTATCGAGAATTTTTCTTTTTTTCGGCGAAACCAGTGGACTGTGCGCTTCGGCCGGCCCGAAGAAATCGAGAATATTGGTTTTGTAAAAGCGGGCGAGTTTGCGCAGCGTGCTCACCGAGGCGCTCATCTGCAAGCGTTCCACTGCGCTGAGAAAGCCCACCGAGATTCCCACCGCTTTGGCTACCTTGGCGAGAGAAAATCCTCGTCGCAGCCGCAATTGACGAAGCCGTTTCCCCAGGGCTTGCGTCGCGCCGTGCGACGGCGCCGGCATTCGTCCCTCCTGTTTGAGCATGTGGACGATTGCAGCCGCGTTCAGCCCGCGGCACCTTGCGCAGGAAGCGGGCGCGCTTGAGCAGTTTTACGTCTTCCGCAGTGTAAACGCGATAACGGCTTTCGGTGCGCTGCGGGCGGGCGAGTCCGAGACGTTCCCAGGAGCGGATGGCGGACGAAGAAATGCCGACCAGACGGGCCACGTCCCCGATTTTCAAGTAAGGTTGTGGGCCGGCTCGGTTCATTGGGAAACGGGATTCTCCGGCGAACGGCTGCCCTGCGCGGCGGCCCATTTTTTGCTTGACAGCACCGGGCCACCTTTTCTAACCTTGCGCGATTATAGCAAGGTTGGCTGGGCGCGCAAGAGAGTAAGTTGACAATTCGCAGCGGCAATTTGGAGGCCCCCAATGCGACCGTCGTTTCTGTGTCGTGTGTCCGATTGGCTGATTGTGGTTGCAATTCTGTCTGTTCTGACATGTTCCGCAGCAGCGCAAAGCACCAGCGGTAGAATCGTCGGCCGCGTGGCCGACCCCTCCGGCGCGCTAATCGCCGGCGTGACCATTACACTGACCGACCAATCCACTGGCGCCACGCGCACCACCAAAACCAACGAAAGTGGCGATTACACCTTTGTCGAGGTGAAGCCCAGCACATACACCGTGACCTATGAGCAATCCGGATTCAAGAAGAATGTTCAGAAGGACATCATTGTCAACGTGAACCAGGTGCTGACGCTCAACTCGACCATGCAGATCGGCGAAACCCAGGAGACGGTCGAGGTCACGTCTGAGGCTCCTCAGGTGGATACGACCAGCACGCAACTGGGCGCGGTGATCAACGACCGTTCGGTAAACGAATTGCCCTTGAACACGCGCGACACCTATCAGTTCCTTCAGTTGCAGCCAGGCGTGCAAGCGCAGTTGGGCAATGGCAACGGCAGCTTATTTTTCGGATCGCAGGACACGGGTTCGGTTTCGGTGAATGGCGGACGCACTCGCGCCAACAATTTCAGCGTAAACGGCGGCGACGCCAACGATCAGTTCGTGAACTTGCCGACCATCCAGCCAACCCCGGACAGCGTGGAGGAGTTCCGCGTTATCACGAATACGTTCGACGCCGAGTACGGCAGAAACTCCGGTTCGGTGGTCAATGTAATCACCAAGTCGGGGACGAACGGTTATCACGGCGATGTCTACGAGTACTTTCGCAATACCGTTCTCGATGCGCAGGGCTATTTCAACTCGGTGCGTCCGCAGTGGAACCAGAACCAGTTCGGCGGCACCTTCGGCGGGCCCATTAAGAAAGACCGGACGTTCTTCTTCGCCTCCTATGAAGGACGGCGTGTGCGCGAGGGCGCGCCCGGGCAGGTGGTCAATGTACCCAGTGCGGATGAGAGAATGGGAAATTTCGCCGGTGTGGGAGGATTTGCAGGCGGCGGCGGAATTAGTAGCCAGGATCTGTTTGTCGCCAACGCGCTTGATGGGCGCCCAGGCTGCGATGGTGCGCTAGGAATAGGATCGATTGCATCGCTGCCGCAGGTGCCCAATCCCGCGGTTCCGGGCACGACCTACATCCCGTGGTCGACGGTTTTTCCCAAGGGAGTGATCCCAGGTCCATGCCAGGATCCAGTTGCCGTCAGCCTGATGCAGCAGTTCATTCCGACGCAAGGCCAGTTAGTTCCGGTCGGGCACCGACAATGAAGACCAGTTCACCGCCCGCATCGATCATCGTATCTCGAACCGGCAGAACCTCACCGTGTATTACTACTTCAACGATATTCGCCAGCTTTCTCCGTTCAACGAGTTTGAGCAGGCGGGCGCCAACGTTCCGGGATTTGGCAACTTCAACGACAATCGATTTCAACAGTGGAACATCAGCCACACGTTTACTCTCAGCAGTTCGGTGGTGAATGAAGCCCGCTTCACCTACATGCGTGAAGGCGAACTTGGCTTTCTGAAGCCGCAAGTCACAAACGCCGTCACAGACTCTTGTACCGGCGCCGCCCAGGCCTTCTGTTTCACCGGAACCTCCGACTCCTCCGCCATCAACAGCCTTCTCGCGGCTTCGGGCACGCCGCCGGGAAAAGGCGGAATTACCCCCGGCTTGCCGTCGAACCTGACCGGAGTTCCTTACGTCAACATCAGCGGCGGCGCCGAGTTCGGGAATAACTTCGAAGGCTTCCTGCCGCAGGTTGGCAACAGCTTTCAATGGTCCGACAGCTTGACGTGGGTCAAGGGAACGCACACTTTCAAGTTTGGAACCGACGTTCGCCGGCAGCGTTTCGACCAGTACTACTACTTCGACGTGAACGGCGAGTACACATTCAACAACAGCGGTCCGAACGCAATTATTCCAGGTGACGGCGATCAGTATGCGGAATATTTGCTTGGCCTTGCCGACACGTATGTTCAGGGTTCCGGCCAGCGCGAGGATGTTCGCGTGTTTTCCATTTATCCCTTTGTTCAGGACAGTTGGAAGATGCGGCCGAACCTGACGATCAACTACGGTCTGCGTTGGGAACTGAACACGCCGCCAACCGACATCAGCGGACACGTGGAAACGTTCCGTCCGGGACAAAACTCCACGGTGCATCCTTGTCAGTTAAGCGCGCAGAGCATCTCGTACTTTGAAAATCTCTACGGGGTTGCCGATCCGACCTGCGCCAACACTGGCACGATTCCCACGGGGTTGGTGGTTCCGGGTGATAAGGGAATTCCACCGGGCATGACCAGCACTTACTACAATGCCTTCGCGCCGAGAGCTGGTATTGCGTGGAGTCCCGGTACTTCGGGAAAAACCAGTGTCAGGGCGGGCGGAGGATTGTTTTATAACCCAATCGAAGAACTGGTCTTGGCGCAGTTCGGCGCCGAGCCGCCCTTCGGAGGCAGTTCCTCGCTCTACGATACTTTTTTCAACACGCCGTTCGTGTATCAGGCGGGCGACCACCCGCGCCGAATCCATTCAACGGCGTGCTTACGCCCGCTCCCGGGCAGGGGGTGGATTATTCATTGTTCCGCCCGCTGCTTCTCTACGGCGAATTCGAGCCCCACCTGCGCACCCAGTACAGCGAACAGTACAACCTCACCATTCAGCATCAACTGACCAACGACATGATGTTTCAGATCGGCTATGTAGGATCGCAGGGACACCGGTTGCTGGCGTCGCACGATATCAATGCATCCAATCCGCAGACGTGTCTCGACATCCGCAGCATTGCCAACGCCAGTCCTGCAGCGGTGACGTCTTACGGATTGCAGGCGACTTGCCGGTCCCACGGTGGAAGATTCGCAATGGAGTGTCACGGTTCCGAAGGGATTCCAGTTCCACATGCCGAACGGCAGCATTCTTCCGGGAACCGGCCAGACCCTCAACCTGGTTGGGCTGCGGCCGTATTCATCGCCGAATTGCAATCCATTGCTTCCGGCATTTACGCCCGGCACCGGCTGCCCCGTCGACGGCATTCCGGTTTTCAGCAGCATCTTCGCCGAAGACACGGTGGCAAACTCCAATTACAACGCGCTGGAAGCAATGCTCGAAAAACGCTTCTCCCACGGCTTGCAGTTCCAGGCGTCCTACACCTTCAGCAAGTCGATCGACGATGCGTCCACCTTCGAGGAGACACTAAATCCGTTTAACTATGGTCTAAGCCGCGCGCTATCGCTGTTCAACTCGAAGCACCGCTTTGTCGTCAGTTATGACTGGACGCTGCCCATCTCGAAGCACCAAGGATTTGTGGGCAAAGTGGTCGACGACTGGGCGGTTTCCGGCATTACCCAGTTCCAGAGCGGCTTTCCCATCCGCCTGGATACGGAAAATGACAACGAACTGATCGCCAGCACCTTCTTCCTGGGAACGGAAGCGCCATCGCTGGTGGCGCCGTTTCAGAAGTTAAATCCCAAGACCAGCAACGGCTTCCTGTTCAACCCCAATGATTTTCAAGACCCACCGCTGGGGCAATTCAACAACGGCACTCAGCGCAGCATCTGCTGTGGCCCAGGCCTTCAGCAGTGGGACTTCGCCGTGCACAAGCAGTTCAACGTCAGTGAGAGCAAGTATTTCCAGTTCCGTGGCGAGATTTTCAATATTTTCAATCACACGAATTTCTATAACCCGGACGGACACTTCTCGGACGGCCCGACCGAGTTTGGCAGAATTACCCAGGCGCAGGACCCGCGCCTGGTGCAGTTTGCGTTAAAATTCATGTTCTAGCCTGAAACCGGGCGGTCGGCAGGCCGTCCGGCACATTCTAATAGCCGCTTCCGGGTGGCTTGAGCACTCTTGGAGACCCGATGTACCCCGAACTGCAAAAAGAATTATCCGCCTTCGAGCGGCGCACGCCGAAGTCCGCTGAGTCGCATAAACGCAACCTGAAGCGCATTCCACTCGGCGTGGCCAGCAATTACCGTGCCTACGATCCTTACCCGATTTTTGTTAAAGAAGGCAGCGGCTCGCATTTCCGCGACCTCGATGGCAACGACTACATTGATCACAACCTTTGTTTCGGTGCGTTGATGGCCGGGCATTGCCATCCCGCTGTGATGAAAGCCGTGCAAGGACGCTTGACCACCGGCACGATGTTTGGGATGCCACACGACATGGAGTGGCAGCTCGCCGAAGAAATTGCCCAGCGTTTTCCGGTCGAGATGGTGCGTTTCGGGTCGAGTGGGACCGAAGCGACGATGCATGCGTGCCGTTTGGCTCGCGCGGCTACGGGACGCGACAAGATTTTAAAGTTTGAGGGCTGCTACCACGGCTTGCACGATACAGCGCTGGTTAGCGTCAAGCCGCACGCTCCGGAATTTGGCGATGTGCATGCGCCAACCTCGGTACCGGGCGGGCTGGGTGTTCCGAAGGCGTCGATTGCCAACGTGCCCGTAGCCACGTTCAATGATCTGGACAGCGTGGAGCGGCGTTTCAAGGAAAATCCCGGCGAAATTGCCGCGATTATTCTTGAACCGATCATGATGAATGTCGGCCTCTGCTTTCCGCAGCCTGGCTTTATGCAGGGTCTGCGCGATATAACCACGAAGAATGGCGCATTGCTGATTTACGACGAGGTGAAGACCGGCGCGAAGCTTTGCCGCGGTGGCGCTTCGGAATATTTTGGCGTGAAGCCCGACATAATCTGCCTGGCGAAGTCCATCGGTGGGGGACTTCCGCTGGCTGCGTTCGGCGCGCACAAGTCGGTGATGGACCTGATCTCGCAACACAAAGTGTTTCACGGCGGAACGTACAACACCAATCCGGTTTCGATGGCGGCCGGGCTCGCGACCTTCCGCGAGGTGCTCACGCTCGAAAATTATGCGCACGTCGAGAAGCTGGAGAAAAGACTGGCGGAGGGATATCGCAAGACCATCGCGAAAACCGGCTTACGAGCCTACGTGGCCAGCGCGGGAGCGAATGGCGCGCTCATGCTTTATCCGAAGGAGATTCGCAATTACCGTGACTGGACGACGATCGATATCGACCTGTGGCGCCACTACTGGTTTGGCATGGTCAACCGCGGAGTGATGGCGCAACCTTATTGGTGGGACGAGCAGTGGACGATTTCGGTACAGCATACCGAGGCCGACATCGACCAACACCTCGCCGCCTTTGACGACGTTGCGCCGGCATTAGCGAAGGCGCAGCAAGAGCGGACGGCGGAAGCGGTCGCCGCGCACTGATCGATGTCTGAAAACGGCGACAATCAGCCTCATCTGAAGCGTGTCCTCGGCCGGTGGGACCTGGTATTGCTGTTTGTGGTCGCGGTTTTCAATTTGAATGTCGTGCCGTCGATTGCCGCGAACGGGGGCGTCACGGTTTGGCTGTGGATCATTTCGCTGCTTCTGTTTTTTTGGCCGCAAGGCATCGCGGTGATCGAGTTAGCGCATCGTTATCCGGGAGAAGGCGGCGTGTATTTGTGGGCCAAGGAAGTTTTCGGCGACTTCCACGGCTTTCTCTCGGGCTGGTGCTACTGGACGAACAACATGCTGTACGTGCCGACGGTGATGTTGTATTTCGTCGGAGTTTCGGTGTTCGCGCTGGGGCCGGGACACGCGGCGCTGGCGGACAGCAAGGTGTTCGCCCTGAGCGCGTCGGTAATTTTGCTGGCCCTGCTGACGGTTTTGAATATTGTCGGCCTGAGCGTTGGAAAGTGGCTGAACAATTTAGGGGCCATCGGCACAGCGATTGCGGCAGCTACGCTCATCGGATTAGGCATCGTGATGTGTCTGCGCTACGGAACCAGCGTGACCGGCAGCGATTTCAGCATTCCTGCGAATCCGCGCTTCGTGCTGAATTCTTTCGGAGTGATTTGTTTCGGACTCGTGGGTTTGGAGTTAGCGTCGGTAATGGGCGACGAAATCCGCGATCCGCAGCGTACGTTGCCGGGCGCGGTAGCATGGGGCGGACTGATTTCGGGGCTGCTGTATATTTCCGTGACGCTGACGTTATTGGTTGCGGTAAACAAAAATGACATCAGCGTGCTGCAGGGAATTGTGCAAGCGGTAAGTCACATGGCAGCCAAAGTTGGAGTTGGCTGGATCATTGCTCCCTTTGCGGTGATGCTGAGTTTATCGATCGCAGGAATTGGTTCGGCATGGATGGGCGGATCGGCACGAATTCCATTTGTCGCCGGGCTTGATTCATATATGCCCTCATGGCTGGGAAAGATTCACCCGAATTACGCGACGCCATACGCGGCGTTGATCGTGCAGTTTGTGGTGTCGCTGCTGCTGTGCGTGATTAATTTCGTTGCCTCGGGCGGAGTGCAGGAGGCGTTTCAGACGATGTTGTCACTGGCTGTAGTCTTGCAGTTGGTGCCATTCGTCTACGTTTTCGCGGCATTGTTGAAATTTGCTTTTACCAATTCTCCGGCCGACGCGCGCTACAGCAAAGGCGTGCTGACGCTCGCCGGATCCAGCGGTCTGTTGACAACGATTCTGGGAATTGTGCTCGCTTTTTCGCCGGCCAGGCAGATCACGTCGATCTGGCGTTACGAAGCAACGATGTTTGGGCTGACATTCTTTTTTATTGCCTTGGCGGCGTTTTTCTTTTTTGTCTATGGACGTAGAAAAGTCCATGTTCGTCTGGGGACGGCCACCCGTAGCCTGCCCTGAGCGACATGGAAGGGTGTCCAGACCCGTAGCCCGGTAGGGTTCTTTGCAGGAGATTCTTATGCCAGCAGGTCTCAAAACAGAAGTTCGTACTTATCGGATGTATGTGAACGGCGAGTGGGTCGAGAGCAAGTCGAACAAGACTTTCCCGGTCTACGATCCGTCCACGGAAGAAGTGATTGCGCAGGTTCCGGATGCGAATGCGGACGATGTGAACCGTGCCGTTGCCGCGGCCAAAGCAGCTTTTGAGGATGGGCCGTGGAGCACAACCACCGCGCAGGAGCGCGGGCGAGTGCTGTTTCGGCTGGCGGAGAAAATTCGGCAGAACACGGCGATGCTGGCGGAACTCGAGTGCCGCAACACCGGCAAGCCGATCGTCGAAGCAGAATTCGACATCGCCGACGTTGCGACTTGTTTCGAGTACTACGGCGGACTGGCCACTAAGATTTTGGGTTACGTGAATCCGGTGCCTGACAATGCGGTGAGTTTGTCGCTGAAAGAACCGGTCGGCGTGGCCGGACAAATCATTCCATGGAACTATCCCTTATTAATGGCGGCGTGGAAATTGGCGCCGGCGCTGGCCGCAGGATGCACGTGTGTTCTAAAACCGGCGGAACAAACGCCGCTCACCGCGCTCGAAATGGCGAACTGGTTTTTGGAGGTTGGCCTGCCGCCGGGTGTGGTCAACGTCATCACCGGGTTTGGCGAAACCTGCGGGGCACCGCTCGTACAGCATCCCGACGTCAACAAAATTGCCTTTACCGGCAGCGCCGCCGTCGGCAAAATCATTGTTAAACAAGCGGCCGATACAGTTAAGCGAGTCACTCTGGAACTTGGCGGAAAATCTCCCAACATCTTTTTCGCCGATGCCGATTTCGAAGCCGCAATCGATGGCGCGCTGTTTGGGGTTTTCATCAATCAAGGCGAAGTTTGTTCTGCCGGCAGTCGGATTCTGGTGCAGAAGCCAATCTATAAGAAATTTGTTGAAGCCATGACCGAGAAAGCGAAGAAGATCAAGCTCGGCCCGCCTCTCGAACGCGAGACGAAAATGGGGCCGGTCGTCAGCAAAGACCAATATGATCGCGTGCGGTCGTATCAAGATATCGGAAAGAAGGAAGCCAAATTGGCCATCGGCGGCGGCCGCGCCGAGAAATTTGCCAAAGGATTTTACCTCGAACCAACGATTTTCTATGACGTAAACAACAACGCCCGCATTGCGCGCGAAGAAATTTTCGGGCCGGTCGCTTCGGTGATTCCGTTCGAAGACGAAAAAGACGCGGTGAAGATTGCTAACGACTCGCCCTACGGCTTTGCCGCCGCAGTTTGGACTCGCGACATCTTCAAAGCGTTTCGCGCGGTGAAAGCGCTGCGCTGCGGCATTGTATGGGTAAATCACATGCAGCCCACCTACGTGGAAGCGCCGTGGGGCGGATACAAGCAGTCGGGATTTGGCCGCGAGCTTGGTCCTTGGGGCATTGAGGAATATCTCGAGACCAAACAGGTGCACATCAATTTGAATGAGCAGCCGATCGGCTGGTACTGAGAACGATGGGAACAATTCAACTGCGAACCGCTATTCCCGGCCCGAAGTCGAAAGCGCTGGCGGAGCGGCGCAATGCCGCTGTGCCTCGCGGACTTTCGCACGCAACGCCGGTTTACGTCGCGAAAGCGGAAGATGCCTGGCTCGAAGACGTGGACGGGAATCGCTTCATTGACTTCGCCGGCGGAATTGGATGCCTGAACGTTGGCCATCGGCAAGAGCCGGTGCTTTCGGCCATCCGCGAACAATTGGACCGCTTCCTCCATACCTGCGTTCAGGTGACGCCCTACGAAAATTACATTCGCCTGGCCGAGCGCATGAATGAAGTTACGCCCGGAAAGTTTCCCAAGAAAACTCTGTTGGTAAACACCGGGGCAGAGGCGGTCGAGAACGCAGTCAAGATCGCCCGTGCACACACCGGGCGCTCGGGAGTCATCGCTTTTGAAGACGCTTTCCACGGGCGCACGATGATGACCCTCGCGCTCACCAGCAAGACGCATCCTTACAAAGCTGGATTCGCGCCGTTTCCTGGCGATGTTTACCGCATCCCCTATGCGTATTGCTACCGCTGTTCGTACTCGCTGAAGTATCCGTCCTGCGATCTTTTCTGCGCGCGGCATCTGGAAGATACTTTCAAGCGCGTGGTAGCGTCGGAAGATGTAGCGGCCGTGATTGCCGAGCCAGTTTTGGGCGAAGGCGGATTTGTTGTTCCACCGCCGGATTATTTCCGCTTGTTGATCGAGATCTGCCACAAGCACGGCGTGTCTGTTCATTGCCGATGAAGTGCAAAGCGGATTTGGCCGCACCGGCAGTCTGTTCGCCAGCGAGCATTATGGAATTGAGCCTGACATTCTGGTTTCGGCCAAGTCGATCGGAGGCGGACTTCCTCTTGCCGCGATCACCGGACGCGCCGAAATTATGGATGCTCCGGGCCCGGGTGGCCTGGGTGGAACTTTCGCAGGCAATCCGGTTTCTTGCGCGGCCGCGCTGGCGGTGCTTGATTTGTTCGATCGCGCGAAACTGCTTGACGCGCGCTAATGAAATAGGAAACCAGTTCCAGAAACGCGCAAGAGAATGGCAGAAGCGATGGCCAATCGTCGGCGATGTCCGCGGGCTTGGCGGCATGCAGGCGATCGAACTCGTGAAGTCACGCGAGGCACGTGAACCTGCGGCCGAAGAGACCAAACAGATCACGCAATATTGCTACGAGCACGGGCTGATCACGATCACCGCAGGATCGTATTCCAATGTGATCCGCGTGCTGGTGCCGCTAGTCGTCACCGAGCGAACAGCTGGACGAAGGGCTGGATGTGCTGGAATCCGCGCTTACAGAAGTTTGCAGGAAGCGGGAAGTGGCCGCGTACCGCATGTGACGTCGTTTGGCCGGGCGAGGAGCTCGCCAGCTTGAACTTGAGATAAAAGCGAAATGCCCGTCACCGCACCTCCAATCACGAAAGTTCCGAACTTCGTCAACGGCGAGTGGGTTGAGTCGTCGGCTTCAGATTGCCTCGACGTCACCAATCCCGCCACCGGCAAGGAATCGTGGCCCGAACTCCGCTTTCTGGCACAGATCGAAGTTAACGCAGCCGTCGAAGCCGCCGCCGCCGCTTTCCGCCTGGCGCCGCACCCCGCCCGAAGACCGCATTCAGCCGCTATTCAAGTTGAAGCAACTTCTCGAAAATCACATCGACGAATTGAGCCGCATCATCACCGCAGAAAATGGCAAGACTTTTGCCGAGGCCAAAGCTGAATTCCGCCGCGCGATTGAAAATGTCGAAGTCGCCTGCGGAATCCCGATGATGATGCAGGGCTACAACCTCGAAGACGTGGCCCGCGGCATCGACGAAATGATGATCCGCCAGCCGCTCGGAGTTGTCGCGGCAATCACACCGTTCAATTTCCCCGGCATGATTCCGTTCTGGTTTCTGCCCTACGCCATTGCTTGCGGCAACACTTTCATTCTTAAACCATCGGAACGCGTACCGCTCACCATGCGGCGTGCGTTCGAATTGCTCGAGCAGACTGGATTGCCGCAAGGGCGTAGTCAATCTGGTCAATGGCGGAAAAGCCGTGGTCAATTCGTTGCTCGATCATCCCAAAGTTCGCGCGATCAGTTTCGTCGGATCGACTCCGGTCGCAAAACATGTCTACGCCCGGGCCGGTGCGAACGGAAAGCGTGCACAATGCCAGGGCGGCGCCAAGAATCACGTCGTCATTTTGCCGGATGCCGACATGAACATGGCGACGCAGATCATCAGCGACAGCGCCTTCGGTTGTGCGGGTCAGCGCTGCCTGGCGGTGTCGGTAGCTGTCACGATCGGTGACGCGCAGAAGACATTTCGCGACGCGATTGCCGAATCTGCTGCGAACTTGCGCGTCGGAAATGGTCTCGATGAAGGCGTTCAAATGGGGCCGGTGATTTCTCCTCAAAGTAAAGCCAGGGTCGAATCGCTGATTGCGTATCGGCGAGAAGCAGGGCGCGAAAGTTTTGCTCGACGGGCGCAACGCGAATATTTCCAACTACGAAGCCGGAAATTTCGTGAAGCCGACCATCCTCGACGATTTGCCGATCACCAGCGAACTTGCCGATACGGAAATATTTGGGCCTGTGCTGAGCCTGATCCATGCCAAAAACATGGACGAAGCGCTGGCATTTCTCGAACGCAGCCCCTATGGCAATCAGGCTTCGTTATTCACTTCAAGCGGCGCGGCGGCACGGCGATTTCGATACGAGGCTCCGGCCGGTAACATTGGAATCAACATCGGCGTTGCGGCGCCCATGGCCTATTTCCCGTTCAGCGGATGGAAAGACAGCTTCTTCGGAGTCATGCACGGCCAGGGACGCGACGCCGTCGAGTTCTATACTGAAAAGAAAGTTGTGGTCGAGCGCTGGGCGAAAGAGCATTCGCGGAAGTTCTGATTTCCTTCGCGTGCCTTCGTGCCCTTTGTGGTTGAAGATATTATTGACCACCAAGGGGGCCAAGGCGGACGAAGAAATTCAAAGGCATTTATGCCCGACACGATTCAAAAGTACAAAGACTATGTAATGACCGGCTTCATGAAGTCGGTTGTGCCGCATCGTCATCGACCACGCCGAGCGGCGCCACCGTCACCGATGTCAACGGCCGCGAATATCTCGACTGCTTCGCCGGAATTTCCGTGGTCAACGCCGGCCACAATAATCCCGCAGTCATCGCCGCTGCCAAAGCGCAGATGGATAAACTCGTCCACTGCTCATCGTACATCTATCATGTGCAGCCGGTCGCCGACCTGGCCGAGAAGATGGCGCACATCGCTCCACGCGGTCTCACCAAAACTTTCTTCGGCAACGGCGGCGCCGAAGCGATTGAAGGCGCGATGAAGCTTGCGCGTCTTTATACCGGCAAACACGAATTCATTGCTCTCCACGCCAGCTTTCACGGACGCAGTTGGGGCGCGCTCAGCGTTACCGGCAATCAGGGACGCAAGAAACGCGGCGGCCCTTACGCGCCGGGCGTGGCTTTTGCGCCCGCGCCGTATGTCTACCGTTCGCACTGGCCGCAACGATCCCGAAGAATGCGGCCGCCATTGTGCCCGCTGCATCGACGACGTCATTCGCTTTGCCACTTCCGGCGATGTGGCCGCGTTCATCGCCGAACCGGTCATGGGCGAAGGCGGAATCATCGTGCCGCCGCCGAACTACTTCAAAGAAGTGAAGAAAATCCTCGACCAGCACGGCATTCTTTTCATCGCCGATGAAGTGCAATCCGGTTTCGGCCGCACGGGAAAGATGTTCGCCTATGAGCACTACGGCGTCGATCCCGACATTCTGGTCACGGCGAAAGGCATCGCCGATGGATTTCCGCTCAGCGCTTTCACCACGCGTCCGGAAATCGCCGCCGCCTACAAGCCCGGCGACCATCTTTCCACCTTCGGCGGCAATCCGGTTTCCTGCGCAGCGGCGCTCGCCAGCATCGAGTTCATGCAGAAGGAAAATCTCGCTGCGCAAAGCCGCAGAAACTGGCGCTTATGCTATGGGGAAGTTGCGCGAACTTGCAACAGCAGAATCCCATCATCGGTGATGTCCGCGGGCTTGGCTTGATGATCGGAGTCGAGTTGGTGAAGGACGAAAAGCTGACTCCGGCGACTTCCGAAGCTGAGGCTATTCGCGACGCCTTGTTCAAGAATGGAGTTTTCGTGGGCGTTGGAGGGGTTTACGGAAACGTGATCCGCTTCCAACCTCCGCTGGTGATCACGCGTCAGCAAATCGACTGTGCGCTCGCCGCCTTCGCGAAAGCCCTGCACGAGATCGCCCAACCCGCACCGGTTTAGAGACGATCAAATCTCGTCGTCATCGTCATCCTTATCCGAGCTGCTCAGGTCTTTCACCGAACTCATTGATTTACCGTCGTTGGCGTGATGAATCTCGATGTGGCCATTCACGTTTGAAAGCTCAATTCTCGCGCGGCCGTTTCCCAACTCGCCGTTAAGGTCGCGCCCCATCCAATGATGATGGTTCACGTGCAAACCGAAATCGTCCGTGATATTGCCAGAAACTGTGGAAGCTTCAATTTTGGCGTTCGCATCCGACGGCAAGGTCAACTCAACTCCGCCGTTAACCGAACTCAAACTTAACGGATGATCGCCGAGTTCCTGGAACTGGGCCTCCAGCTTGCCATTAACGGTGGAAAGTTCGGCTCGGCCACGCAGTCCCTGGGCTGTCAATCGCCCGTTTATCAAGGAAGCCCGCACCTCGCCCGAAATCCCGCGGATATCGAGCGCTCCGTTAATCAGCTTGATCTCGTCGAGCCGCGCACCGCGCGGAACTGTCAGAGTGTATTCGACGCCGCCGGGATCGTTCCATCCGCCATTAAATGTATGGTCGCGGCCCGGATACCGCGTTTCGATCAGAGAGATAATCGCTTCCACTCCCGATCTCAATTTTCATTTCATTGAGCCGCTCCTGAGTGTTGGCATATTTCACCGCGTCAACTTTCACCTGGTTCTCGTCCCATGCAGTGATGTGCACGTCGCCGTTCAGGTTGTCGAGCTCGACGCGGCCGTCGGCGGGAAGCGGATAGGTGTGATGGAACTCCTCGGTCAGCCTGCCTGGCCATGCCTGGGCCTGGATCGCGAAGAAAATACAGATGGCGTTCAGCAAGACGGCAGTTGAGATGAAAGGTCGGCGTCGGGACATATGTCCTCCTCGTGACGGGAAATAGACGGGCGAGGGGACATTTCGTGAGCGGCGTTTAATTCAGCCTGCTGCCTGGGAAATCAGTATCAGAACAGCGCCAGTTGGTCGCCCTGCTCGGCCTGCAAAGAAC
>CAWKDJ010000023.1:0-43216 GCA_963848325.1 uncultured Acidobacteriaceae bacterium | reverse complement strand
CGCCAGAGGCTCGGCCGCCGGGTCGCGGTAACCGAAGATGCGAATGCAAACCAGACCCACGACCGAAGCAACGCCGTAGCAATACCGCCGCAAATCATCGAACGTCCGGCAGCGCGCTGTCAGGATGGGAGCATTCGCTTCGCAAATCAGCTGATCTTCATCTTCCACATCGGTTTCTGTGCCGCGGGCCAGTTGATCCAATAACTCGGTCGGAATGTCGTATCGCCTTTGAGAATCTGCCAGGGCGAGCAGCACGGGATCATCCGTAGGAAGCCCCGAAGCGGCCCGATGATAAGCATCCAGCCACGCCGCCAGCTTTTGTTTTCGTTCATAAAGCGGAAGCGCGGGGTCATCGGTGATGTCGTCGCAGCGCCGCATGAACGCGTACACGGCGGACAATGCCTGGGCCTTCGGCCGGGGCAGAATGACGAAAGCATAATAGAAATTCTTCGCAGCTCTACGCGAAATGCCGCGGCAGACGGAATACGCCATGGCCAGTTGTGACTCAGAGGGCGTAAAGGGTACGGGAGCAGGCTGCACGGCGGCGCTCATCGCAGCTTTCCCCAGGCCGCGCGCGCCATCAGCAGCAGCTTGCGTGACTTGGAAATCGCCGGCCTGTGGCCCAGGACTTTGAAACCCTGTCGCTCGATGGCGTTGAGAAGTTCCTGCCCACCGCGGCTGAACAGTTCAATGTCGATGGCGAGTTCACGATCGACTTTTCCCGCGAGCGGCAATCCGCGCTGAAACCAATCGCGGGCACGCTCCACTTCAAACCGCATCAGATCGCAGAATGCGGCTGAATTTCGTTGCGCGGCAATATCGTCCTCGGTCACGCCAAAACGCTGCAAATCTTTCGAGCGGCAGATAGATTCGTCCCTTGGCGTAATCGACGCTCACGTCCTGCCAGAAGTTCGCCAGTTGCAATGCCGTGCAAGTGAAATCGGAAAGCTCCTGCCGCTCGGTGTCACGATATCCGCAAACGTAGAGCACCAGTCGCCCCACGGGATTGGCGGAGTTGCGGCAATAGCCGAGCAGATCGTCGAACGTCGGATAACGGCTTACGCGTCTGGTCCTGCCGGAAAGCTGTGAGCAAGTCCACGAAAGTCTGTTTCGGAATATCGAATCGGCGCACCGTCTCAGCCAAAGCAACGAATACCGGGATGACGTGGCTGGCCGGAGTAACATGCACGCGAGTTCTTCCTGCCATTGATCGAGCAGCTCCAACGACGCGGCGGCGTCGCCGACTTCATCCCCCAGGTCGTCGGAAATGCGGCAATAGGCGTAAACATTGAAGAAGTGCTGGCGCAGTTGCTGCGGTAGAAACCAGCTGGCGACGGAAAAATTCTCGTAGTGACTGCGCGCCAGACGTTCGGCAATAATCCTGCGCTTCGGCTGCGCTGGGCGCGTGGGCCGGAATCGCGTACTCCGGAGGAAGTCTGTTCCAACCCGACATGCCGCGGGGAAGGAAGCCGTCTGCGAATCGTTGCTGGCGATGGATGACATGGTCAGTTTCGCCCGGCTCGGCCAAGCCATCCGGAAACCTGGCTCCTAGTGCCCGGGAATGATGGCCGTCTTGATATCGCCGTTGCGGTTCAGCATGTGGCGCAAACACATGATGCAAGCGGGAAAGCGGCGCTTCGCCGGTAATGTAATCGGTGGAGCGAATCTTCTTTTCCGCAATCAAGGCAAATGCCTTGCGCACGGTCTCCGGTGTGTGATGGAAAGTCGCTTTCAGCGTCACTTCCGAATAGTGCAGGCGATTGGTGTCGAGTTGCACCTTGGTGCCGCTGGCGCATCCTCCGAAAAAGTTGACGGTGCCGCCTTTGCGTACCATGTCAATCGCCCACTCCCAAGCTTCGGGACGGCCCAACGGCTTCAATCACCACGTCTCCACCGCGCTTTTCCGGAGAAAGCATGCGCACCGCGTCCACTGGATCTTTGACCTTGGTGATCTGCACGACTTCACTGCGCGCCCATTTGCTTGGCGGCAGTGACTTGCGAATCGCGCTTCACCACGGAAATCACCTTGCACCCGACCGCATTGGCGACCTGCACAAACATCAAGCCAATGGGCCCGCCACCGATGACGGCGACGGTGTCGCCGATTTCCACTCCGGTCTCGTGCAATCCGCGCAGCACGCAAGCCAGAGGCTCGACCATGGCCGCTTCTTCGAAGCTAACGTCTGGAGGCATCGCCAGCATGTTGATTTCGACGATGCGCCGCGGAATGCGGATGTATTCCGCATAGGCGCCGTTGTTGAACAGCAAGTCCTCGCAGAGATTTTCCTGGTGGCGGGAGCAGTAGAAGCACATCTGGCAGGGCGCGGAGTTCAACGCCACCACCCGCATGCCGCGTTGCGAAGCCCCGCACGCCAGGTCCGACTTCCTCAATCACTCCAGCGAGTTCGTGGCCGAATAACGCCGGCGGCACAATCATGCGGGCGTGGTATCCGCGCTGATAGACCTTCAGGTCAGTGCCGCAAGTCAGCGCGACCTCCACTTTGACCAGAACTTCCCCGTCGCCCACCCGTGGGATCGGGACTCTCTCAATCTTCACGTCCTCTTTACCGTAGAGGACGGCAGCCGTCATCTTGCCGTTCACTCTCTAACTTCCTTCCTCGGAACCATCAGCCTGAATCACGATTTTCATCGAATCCGGCTGTGGATTGGCAGCCAGATTCAGCGCCCGTACCGCCTCCGAAAGCGGAAACCGATGGCTGATCAACTTCTCCATGTCCGCCACGCGATCCATCACGAATCGCACCGACTCTTCCTGCAAGTCGGCGGAAGCGCTGTACGATCCCAACAATGTCTTTTCGTCCACGCAAACTGCGGCTGGATCAATACTCGCCTCGCCACGAACCGTTTGCGCAAATAACATCACTCGACCGCCAGGACGAACCGCGTCCATGGCAGTTCGAATTAGAGCATTCCCGCCAACCGCGAGTATGCAAGCGTCGGCGCCTCGGCCTTCAGTCTGCTCCCGGACAGCTTTTACCGTATCGTCGCGGGACGCATCTATAAAGTCTTGTAAACCGAATGTTTCAGCTATTGTATGCCTCTGACGATGCAAATCGGAAGTGATTACGCCAGCCCCCGACTGTTGAGCCAATACACTCAATAGGATACCGATGGGTCCTTGCCCAATTACTAGAACCCTCTCGCCGGCGGAAAGTCGCAAAGTTTGAATCGCCTTCATGCAAGTATTGACCGGCTCAACGAAACAGGCTTGTTCGAATGAAACCCCGTCGCCGATGCGGACGGTACCTTGGCGCACGATCCAGTCCATGACTCGAACGTATTCGGCGAATCCGCCGCCGGAGGGTTCGAAGCCGGCGGTGCACCCGACTTTCTTATACATCTCACACTGCGCAAAAGTTTTGTGGCGGCAATAGAAGCAGGTGCCGCAGGGGATGTGATGGAAAATAACAACCCGATCGCCGGGCTTGAAGTTGGTAACGCCGGCGCCGGTCGCCGCAACGACTCCCGAAGTTTCATGGCCGAAAATGCGGGGAGCCGAGTGCGAGCCGGTTGCGATCTTTTTCAAGTCCGTACCGCAGATGCCGCAAGTGTGAACGCGAACCAACAACTCGCCCGCTCCAATTTCCGGAACCGGCACGGTCTCAATGCGGACGTCGTTGATGCCGCGATAGACTGCGGCCTTCATGGCGGTAGGAATGGCGCTTCGAACTTCCTCTGTATTCAATGCTCGTGCAATGGCCATTAAGTCAGTTCAAACCCTGGGTGCGGACGCAAGTTCCACCGTCCGCTCTGATTGCGTATGTTGCTGACGCTGCAATTCCTGGCAGAGCGCCGTGGCCGCTTTATTGCTCCTGCTGCTCAAAGCAATTAATTTGGCCCACAGCCACGGTCGAATGGCAGCAAAAGCGACAAACCTTCCCGACTGAAACTTTCCATCGCTGTCGATAAAGCGGGCCATGTCCGGCATTTCGAAATCGAATTCGTCGGAAATCACTTTCGTCGTCCGAAATTCGATGTTGTGCGCCTGTGCGCTTCGTGCTACGGCGGCAGCTTCCATATCGACCGCCTGCGCGGCGTATGCCTCGGCCAGCTTGGTTTTCTGTGCTGCGCTGACAACCGAATTGAATGTCAACAAAACTCCACTGCCCTTTTCCGCGATGACGCTACTGCCATCTTTCACGTCAATCACGCGAACCGGAGAGAAGATATCTCCCACTTTCAGCGCTGGATCCAGTGCGCCGGCGAAACCGACGGACTGTAAAATCGCTGGCTGATAAAGCGCAGCCACTGCTTCCGCGGCGCGGCGCGCCGCCTGCTCTCCGATGCCGCCGCAAACTACGACCGCGTTCATTCCGTCTTCAAAGAACTTGAAAAATCTGCCTTCATGTTTGCGTTCAACCACGCGCCAGCCTTTTATGAATCGGCGCAACTCGCGTTCAAGGGCGGCAACGATTGCGACTTTAACCGGATTCGTCACGCTAATCCCTGGACGAGTCGGAGACACTCGCCCCGCACCAAACACTTACACATATCCATTTTGCCGGAACCAATTTACAGCCCGCTGCAACGCATCATCTACCGGCAACACATTCCATCCCAGCTCGCGCTGCGCTTTGGCTGAGGTCACAAACATCTTCTTGCGCCCCATGCGGACAGCGTCAATGGTCGCGCGCGGCTCGCGGCCCAGCATCCTTCCGGTCACAATCTCATCGACTACGCCCGTCGCCAGCGCCATGACGTAGGGCACTTTCACCTTCGGCGATGGCAAACCAGTGATCGCAGCCAGCTTATCGAGAATCTGTTTGAGCGTCAGGTTCTCGCCGCCGAGAATATATCGCTGGCCGCTTCTTCCTTTTTCGAGTGCGGCAATATGCCCGCGCGCACATTCCCTCACATCCACCAGGTTCAAACCCGTATCCACATACGCGGGAAATTTCTTCTTCAGAAAATCCAACACGATGCGACCGGTCGGAGTCGGCTTAATATCACGCTCGCCAACGGGCGTCGTAGGATTCACTACCACGACATCCATGCCGGCGCGCGCCGCCTCCATCGCGACCTGTTCGGCCATGAACTTCGATCGCTTATACGGCCCAATCATGTTCTCAAGCGAGACCGGCGAATTCTCGTCCGCCGGACGACCGTTTCCCGTAAATCCCATGGTGGCGACGCTCGAGGTGTACACCACGCGGCGGATGCGATGCTTTCGGGCTGCATCGAGAATTGCCCGCGTACCTTCAACGTTGGCGCCATACATCGAATCGGGATCGCGCACCCACAGGCGGTAATCCGCTGCGACGTGAAAAACCACTTCGCACCCGCTCATGGCTTTCTCGATCGACGCCGCATCGCGGAGGTCGCCAACCACGCGGTCGGCCTTGAGGCCTTCAAGATTTTTGAGATCGCTGCTGGGGCGAACCAGAACACGCAAATCGGCCCCTTGATCGGCCAAGGCGTGTGCCACGTGACTGCCTACAAATCCTGTTGCGCCGGTGACAAAAGCTAGCATTGAGGCTCTCAGCTACCGGCTCTCAGCAATTCCGAGCTAGCTGACATCCGATAGCTCGCGGCTACTCCAGCGACTCCGGCTGCAGCGAAATATCGCTGTCCCCGGCCGCTTTCTTGTTCCAATACTGCCGGACCCAGGCTTCCCAGCTCTTGCCGGCGGCCATGTCTCTGCCGGTGAAGGCGAGCGCGGCGATGTCGGAATAAGAGACGGAAACCTTCCCGCTGCCATCTTTCGGCAGCAAGCGCACCAGGCTGTCATTGAGTGTCTTTCCGGAGCGGCGATCAAAAATGTATCCTTCGACTTTCGTTCCGTCTTTGCGGGTGATCAGCACGTCGCCGCGGTAGTCGAAGGCTTGTTCGAGCGCGTTGCGCAACTCTTCCGGCGTGGCCAGCTCCGGTACCCAGCCTTCCAGTTTTTCGTGCGCAGCTCCAGAGACAACTTCGAGCGCATTGGGGTCGCCTGGGTCGGCGGCGTGTCGTCCCGCTTCCCTGCCGCTCAAACTGCGGTCTCCTCGGTGGCCCGGTTCTCGATTTGCACCAGCGGATTAAAAGAGTGAACTGGATGTACCGGTTCATCGAGCAAACGAAGCGCCCCAGCGTCGTCGTAGCGGCCAAATAAAGTTGCCTTCGCCGTTGCCCATAGACCGCTTAAAGAACCGAATGTGTCGTTCACCGCCGAGGCCTCGTAGCCGCTGTGCACCATGCAATTTGCGCACTTGGGATTGCCCGATTCCGTACCGTACTTTTCCCACTCCGTGGTTTGCAACAACTCCGCAAAGGTGTCGGCGTAGCCGTCTTGGAGCAGATAGCAAGGCTTCTGCCAGCCGAAGACATTAAAGGTCGGCATTCCCCAGGGTGTGCAGGGATAATCGCGCTTGCCCATGAGAAACTCGAGAAACAGCGGCGACATATTGAAGCGCCAGTTCGCTTTGCGGTTCGACAGAATCCCGCGGAACAACCGGCGCGTGCGGGCGCGCCCAAGAAAATGGCTCTGATCGGGAGCTTTCTCGTAAGAATATCCGGGCGAAAGCATCATGCCTTCGACACCCAGCTCCATCATCTCATCGAAGAATCCGCGCACACTTTTGGGATCGGCGCCGTCAAACAACGTCGTATTCGTGGTCACGCGAAAGCCGCGAGCCAGAGCTTCTTTGATTCCCTCGAACGCCTTGTCGTAGCCGCCTTCGAGGCAGACGGAAAAATCGTGGTGCTCGCGCTGGCCGTCCATGTGGACGGAAAACGTGAGGTATTTGCTGGGCTTGAAGAGATCGATTTTCTGTTTCAGCAGCAGCGCGTTAGTGCAGAGATAAATATATTTTTTTCGCGCAACCAGGCCTTCGACGATTTCGCCGATTTGCGGATGCAACAGCGGTTCGCCGCCGGGAATGGCAACCGTAGGCGCGCCGCACTCATCCACCGCGCGGAAGCATTCCTCCGGCGTGAGCTGCATTTTCAGGACGTGCGCCGGATATTGGATTTTCCCGCAGCCCGCACAGGCGAGATTGCAGCGGAACAGTGGCTCCAGCATCAGCACCAGGGGATACTGCTTACGTCCCCTGACTTTTTGCCCGATGACGTAAGTCGCCACCGTCCACATCTGTGAAATCGGAACTGGCATTTTTTGTTCGACCCTCACTAGCTTCTTAATTGTTGGCGCTGGCCATCACTTTGTTATAAGTCGTCAGCGCGATCATGGGGAAATACTGCCGATACAAATGGTACGCGAGATAAAACACCCGCGGAAATCCTGTGCCGGTATAAACCGCCTCGTCCCACGATCCGTCTTTCTCCTGTGTGCGTAACAGATAAGCGATTCCGCGCTGCACGCAATCGCTGCGCGTGTCATTGGCGGCCAATAAACCCATCACCGCCCATGCGGTCTGCGAAGGAGTGCTGGGGCCGACACCTTTCTTGGTCGGGTCGTCGTAAGAATCGCAACTTTCTCCCCAACCTCCATCAGGATTTTGCATCATGCGCAGCCACTCCGCCGCTTGCTGGACATAAGGCTCGTGATGATCCACGCCAATCGCTTCCAGCCCGCGCAGCGCGAGCATGGTTCCGTAAATGTAATTGACTCCCCAGCGTCCGAACCATGAGCCATCCGGCTCCTGTTCGTCAAGCATGAACTGAATCGCCTTCTGCACTGCGGGATGGTTGCGATCGTAACCGTAGGCAGCCAGCATCTCGAGAATTCGCCCGGTAATGTCGACCGTCGGGGGATCGAGCATGGCATTGTGGTCGGCAAAGGGAATGTGCTGGAACACCATCTTGGTGTTGTTCTTATCGAATGACCCCCAGCCGCCGTTTTTGCATTGCATCGACATAATCCAGTCGATTGCACGCTGCACCGACTCGCGCTGATAACGCCCATTCGGATGCTCGACGTGAATGAGTCCGAGGCAGACCATCGCTGTGTCATCCACATCGGGATAGAACTCGTTATTGAACTCGAAGTACCAGCCTCCGGGCTGACCCTCCTTATTCTTGACCTTCCAATCTCCGGGAGTTCGCACCTGTTTCTGTAACACCCAGTCGGCGCACTTGACCATTCGTGGATCCTTGGTCTTGACGCCCGCTTCTCCGGCGGCGAACAGCGCATACGCGGTGTCCCAGACCGGAGATTTGCAGGGTTGCATGCGGAAGGTCGACTCTTCTTCGATGCCAAGTTTTTCGAGCTCATCGAGTGCGCGGATCACCTGTGGGTCGTCGATCGAATAACCGAGACATCGCAATGCGATGATCGAATTCAACTCCGAAGGATAGATGGCGCCCAAGCCATCGCTCATTTCAAAGCGCTGCAGCATCCACTTCTCCGCCGCCTTTAGGGCGATGGAGCGCAGTGGGCGGATATGCACGGCTTCGAACCAGTGCACCAGACGGTCGAGACAGAGGAAGAAATTGCGCCAGGAAATGCGCGTCTTCGACCAGTGCAGCCGCATGCGCGATTTGCTGCGGCCGCCAACGAAGAGTTCCTCAATGCCCATCTCGTCAGGAATTTTTTTGAACGGCTTCTTCGCGTAGCAGATGGAAAGCGGAACCAGAATCGCCCGCGACCACGAAGAAATTTCGTAGATATTGAACCAGAACCATTTCGGAAAGAGCACGATCTCCGGGGGAATCGCCGGAACTGCGTCGTACTCGTATTGCCCTAGAAAGCAGAGATAGATCTTGGTGAAGGTGTTAACTTCGGTGACGCCGCCCAACTCCAGAATTTTCTTGCGGGCAAGCTCCAGCGCCGGATGGTCGGGTTTGTAACCCGCCAGCTTCAATCCGAAATATGCTTTGACCGAGGCGCTGACGTTCGAAGCAGCACCGGCATAAATGCCCCACCCACCGTCCTCGTTCTGGTGTTGCAAAATGTAATTGGCGCACTTCTGGAAGCGGACCTGGTCAACGCTGCCTAGCAGCGTGTGCAGCAGAATGTAATCGGACTCGAGGGTGGTGTCAGCTTCCAGTTCGCCGCACCAGTAGCCTTCCTCGTGCTGCTGAGAAAAGAGCTGCTTGCGGGCGGCGTCGACCGCGGCAGCCACGCGGCTCGCTAGGTCGTCAATCTTGCCAAAACGCATCTGCGGCGCAGAGGCCGGCATCGGGGAGGCTGTTTCTTCCATGCTTGCTTACTCCGCAGTCGCAACCGCTGGGGCGCTGGCGATCGCCTCGACAATTTCGGGCGGCAAACCAAAGCGCACGTTCTCCGGCATTACTTCCACTTCCCGGACGTTTTCAAAGCCCTTGGTGCTCAGGAACTGCACGACTTCTTCCACCAGACATTCGGGAGCGGACGCACCCGCTGTGAGCGCAATCGTCTTCACGCTTTCCAGCCACTCCGGCTTGATGTTGCGGAAGCTATCGATTAGATGCGAACCCGTGCCCAAATTACGCGCAACTTCCACCAAACGATTGGAGTTGGAGCTATTGTCGGAGCCAACCACCAACAGCAAATCCGCTTCCGAAGCGACTTGCTTGACGGCAACTTGGCGGTTCTCGGTGGCATAACAAATGTCCTGGGCGGCCGGCCCTTTAATGTTGGGGAATCGCTCCCGGAGGGCAGCGATAATGTCCTTGGTCTCGTCGAGGCTGAGTGTGGTTTGGGTAAGATAGGCCACGCGATCCGGATCGGGCACGGTCAAGGACGAAACTTGCTCCGGCGATCCAACCACCTGCGTGACCAGAGGCGCCTCGCCTAGCGTTCCGATCACTTCATCGTGATCGTGATGACCGATGAGAATGAGCGAGTAGCCTTCCTTCGCGAACTTCACCGCTTCCACATGAACCTTGGTCACGAGCGGACAAGTGGCATCAATGACCCGCAGGTCGCGCAGATCGCTGGCGTCACGCACCTCTGGTGAAACGCCGTGTGCGCTATAAATCACGCGCTCGCCGTTGGGCACTTCGTCGACGCTGTCGACAAAAATCGCACCCTTGGCCTGCAGTTCCTCAACCACAAACCGATTGTGTACGATTTCCTTGCGGACGTAGATCGGCGGCCCAAAGGCCTCAAGCGCAATGCGGACGATATCGATGGCCCGCACCACGCCGGCGCAAAAGCCCCGTGGTTTCAGTAAGAGCAGAGTCTTGCCGTTGTCCATAGACACAGCCAATGTCCTTTAAGATTACACTTCCCCACTATGGGTTTTATAGTATTAAGCTATCTGAAAGCACCATTTTGGTCAACGTAAACTGCTTAAATACAGAGGATTAGCAGTGGACGGGGATTTGCCGCAGCAAGCGGATAGAAATGGAGGCAGCGATGGCGAGTTCTAAAGACACGTTGCTGGATCGGCTGACGCGCTATCGGCAAGTCGAGATTACGGTGGTAGGGCGAAACTCCGGCAAAAAGATTTCGAGGCCGGTGTGGTTTGTTCTCGATGGCACGAAGCTCGATCTTCTGCCGGTTCAGGGCTCGGACACGCAGTGGTATGAAAATCTCCTCAAAAAACCCTGGATTCGCTTGGAAGCACGCGGCACGGGAGCCGAATTTCAAGCTCAACTGATCGAAGGCGCAAAAGAGGTGGCGTCGGTGGTTGAGAGGTTTCGCGAGAAGTACGGAGCGGCCGACGTTAAGAAGTATTACTCAAAGTTCGATGTCGCGGTGCAAGTCAAGCTGGATTGAAGCTCATCTACCAGATGCGCTTTACGTCGTAACGATCAAGAGTTCAAACGGGTCAACTTCTTATTGCCCACCCACCTGGTCGTTGGGGTACTTCTTCTTTGTGATCTTGCGCAGAATATCGACCGCAAACTCGCTGAACACGTTATAGGCGCTACCCCATCCCGCCTGCGCGAGGGCTCCATAGGCCCCGTCGCGCCACAGGCTCTGCTTCCCCGGCAGCCACACCGAGGACAACATCCCCGATCCAAAAGCCGCCACGTAGGAAGGCGTCTGAAAACGCAACTCGGTTTCGGTTTGGTTGTAAGTCGTGAAATTCCGCATGATCGCGTGTTTGGTGCGTGGCCAAAATTTGCGGCATGCGCAGAGATCGTATCGAGGTTCATAGCGCAGGGCCGCATTTCCGGCCGCGGTGAAGGTACCGGCAATCAGGGAACGCCCAAAGCGGTTGCCAAACCTCTCGCCGTAGGCAGCCATCCCACCACCCCATTGCGAAGGATAATCGCGTGCTTGGTCGATGCCTGCGGTAAACATGTGCAACAAGTAGGGACCCGCGCTCAAGTAGGTTCTGGTGAAAGTAAACGTCGACGCGCTGCTGCCCGGTAAGCGGAATCAGCGGGCCGCTGCTCGGAACGTAGGGACCGATCAGCCATTCCGCAGGCAGATTCTTCATTTGCGTCAGAGCATTTTGCAGCTTTTGCGTTTCCGGTACTTTCTCTGGAGCGGGAGGCGGCTGCCCAGCATCCTGCGCGAGACAGGAACCGACGAGAAGCGCACTGATGCCCCACAGCAGCCACAGGGATTTTGGCATCGCAGTACCCTACCACATTTCCCCGAACGGGGAGGACAGAATAAGTACCCGCTTTAGGCGTTCGCTTTCAGCATTTGCTCGGCGTGTTTTCGCGAAGTTTCCGTCAGCTTCGCGCCGCTCAACATACGGGCCACTTCCTCCGTGCGCTCTTCGCCTGCAATGAGGCGGACCGTGGTTTTGGTTCGCTCTCCCGAAATGCGCTTTTCAATCAGATAGTGATGGTCGGCAAAAGTCGCGATTTGCGGCAAGTGGGTCACGCAAAGCACTTGATTTCCACGTGACAATGTCTTCAACTTTTTTCCCACCGCTTCCGCGGCGCGCCCGCCGATTCCGGTATCGATTTCGTCAAATACCAGCGTCCGTTGCGCCGGCACACTTCCCTTTTTGACCATTCCGGTTTGCACGCTCGCCTTCAAGGCCAGCATCACCCGCGACATCTCGCCGCCGGAGGCAATCTGTTCCAGCGGCTTCATCGGTTCGCCGGGATTGGTGGCAATTAAGTACTCGGCCCGATCAAAACCAGAAGGCGTCCAGTTTTTCTCCTGATCGTCACCGTTGACCTCGACCCGAAAAGCCGCTTTCATCGCCAGGTCGTTGATCTCGGATTCGACCAGTTTCTCGAGTCTCCGCCCAGCCTCAGCGCGCTTCTTCGAAAGGGCTCGCGCGGCATTTGGATATTCCTGCGCTGCTCCCGCCAACTGTCGCCTTAGCTCCGCAAGGGTCTCGTCTTTGTTCTCCATCTCAGAGAGTTTACGGCTGACTTCCTCGCCCAACCGGACCACCTCTTCCAATGACGGCCCATACTTTCGCCTGAGGCGATCCAGCAACGCCAGGCGGTCTTCGACTTCCGCCAGATGTTCCGGAGACGCCTGGATTCCGCCGGCGTAGTCCCGCAGGGTTGCCCCGACATCTTCTACGCTGATGCGCGCCGTTTCGATCGCTGCCAGGGCTTCGCTGAATTTCGATTCATAGCGCGAGAGTTCTTCAATGTGCTTCTGCGCCGGTCCGCAGCGAGGAAGAAGTCGATGCCGGGCCCTCGTAGAGCAGATCGAACGCGTTCATGGCAGCGCTGTAGATTTTCTCGGCATTCGCGAGCACACGCTTCTCCGCCTCCAGGCGTTCATCTTCTCCCGGCTGTAATTTGGCGTCTTCGATTTCGCGTTTCTGAAACTGTCCACAGATCGAGCAGGCGCAGGCCGGTCCTGCTCGTCGCGCTGCAACTCCTCGATTCGTCCAGCAATCGACTTCCAGTGGGCAAACTTCTCACTCACTGACTCAAGTTGCGTCCCGGCATAAGCGTCCAGCAATTCGAGGCGCGCGGCCGCGTCGAAACTGACCAGCGATTCACTTTGCGCGTGGACGGTCGCCAGCCACGGCGACAATTGGCGAAGAACCCCGACCGTGGCCGGCTGATTATTGATAAAGACGCGCCCTTTGCCTCCGGCTGCAATCTCCCGGCGCAGGATAATGGTTTGATCTTCGTCGTCAATTCCGTTGGCTTCGAGAATCCCGGCGACTTGCTTGGCAGCGCGCCCTTCAACTTCAAAAACGGCGGAAACTACGGCACGCTCGGCACCGCCGCGGATCACATCGGTGGAAGCCTTCTCGCCCAGCAACAGGGCCAGGGCATCAATCAAAATGGACTTTCCCGCGCCGGTTTCGCCAGTCAACAAATTCAGGCCTGAGGCGAACTCCACCACTGCGTTATCCATCACCGCGTAATTTTCGAGGCGCAATTCCGCGAGCATCGGGCGTTCCGACGTATGAGATTGCTGCGAGAATAGCACGAAACGCGGCGCGCTTCGGCGATGATTTATCAACAACATCGCGGTGCCGCTCGGCTGTTGATGCGGAGGGTGCGCCGCCGCAACCGGCGATAACACTTCGTCTATAATTCAAGCCATATAATTCAACCTAGAGGTTTCCCCGAAAACAATGCACTTTCCTTCGTGTCTTGCGCTCTTCGTCGGTGGTGAAATCGTAGACTTAGTGGCGGAAACCGGTCCGGTTGCCAAGACCGTGCTGCTGATCCTTCTGCTATTCAGTCTGATCTCTTGGGCGGTCATTCTGTCAAAGTGTGGCCTGGTGCGGCGGGCGCGGGTGCAAAGCGGCCGCTTCGTGCGCGCATTCCGCAAGGCGCAGCGCCTGCAGGATATGGCCACGGTCGCCGAACAGTTCAAGCCCAGCCCTCTGGTCGCAGTTTTTCTCGGAGGGTTTGAAGAACTCCGCAAGCAAGGCGGCAATCCGGCTGGAACGGTGCGCAACTTGACTGCGGTGCAGCGGGCCATGCAGATCGCCAACTCCGAAGAATTGACGCGCTTTGAACGCAATCTGCCCTGGCTGGCCATCACTGGCGCAGTCACTCCGTTCGTGGGATTGTTCGGAACGGTTTGGGGCATTATCGACGCCTTTCACGGCCTGGGCACGGCCGGCGGCGCAACACTTCGAGCAGTGGCGCCGGGCATTTCAGAAGCCTTGATCACAACCGCCGCAGGATTGGCGGCGGCAATTCCGGCCGTGATTGCCTACAACCTGATCGGAAGTTCCATTCGCGACTTCGCGGCGCGCGGCGACGATTTTTCCCTCGAGATGATGAATGCGATCGAACGCTCGCAGCCGCAGCCCACGGCTTCCGAGGTGCGGCGCTGATGGCTTTTACCACCTCCAGCGGACGCACTCAGTCCTCGATCAGCGACATCAACATCACGCCGCTGGTCGACGTAGTCCTGGTGCTACTGATTATTTTCATGGTCACGGCGCCGATTCTGCAGTCCGGGATTGAGGTCAACGTCCCAAAAACGCGCACCGTGAAAGAAATCACCGAAGAGCGGCTAGTGATTACCATCGACAAGCAGCAGCGCGTTTTCCTGGGAAATGATCCCATCAACATCAATGAAATCGCGCCGCAACTCCGGCAGAAGATCCGCGACCCGCAACATCAATCAATTTTCGTGCGGGCCGATGAAGATGTTCCTTTTGGCGCCTTCGCTACCGTCATGGACGCAGTCAAGCAATCCGGGATCACCAATGTGAGTATCGTCACCCAGCCACTCGAAAGCCATGGACGCCAGCACTGACATTTTCTTCGAACACGAGCGCTGGGGCCGGAATCTGGCCTGGTCGCTGGCGCTGCATATCGGCGTGGCCGGATTCATCGTCCTGTACGCCGTCGTGATGCCGGCCAGCCATCGCGATACCTGGGGCATCGGCGGAGGCGGCGATGCGATGGGCGTGACGTTGGCCACCACGATTCCGCTGCCCGCTCAATCCCAGATTTAGACCCAGAATGTTCTGGCAAATCAGTCCAAGGGACTGAGCCAGTCCTTCCCAATTCCCGAGGAAAAGAACCGGAAGCGATTCCAATTCCGGACAAAAACGCCAAGGTCAAACCTGCTCCCAAGACCACCGCCACCAAGCGCAAACCGACCGCCGCAACCGGTTGAGGAAGCAAATAACGTCGTTCCTTTTGGCGAAGGCGGTCCGGTCAGCGGGCCTTACGGCGTGTTCAATGCCGGCGGGGCAAAGGGAGGGTTCGGCTTTACCGGAGGCGGAGGCGATTTTGGAACCCGTTTCGCCTGGTATGTCCGCGTGGTGCAGCAAAAGGTCTCGGAAAACTGGCTGAAGTATGAGGTTGACCCCGGAATTACCGAGGCGCGCCGCGTGTATTTGACGTTTGATATCGCCCGCGACGGAAGCCCTCGTAACGTGACCGTCGAACAGTCCAGCGGTGTGCCTTCGCTCGACCAGTCGGCGGTGCGGGCGCTGCAGCGTATCGACACCTTCGGCCCGTTACCCTCGGATTACTCGGGGAGCAAAGTTTCGGTGGAATTCTGGTTCGATTACAAGCGTTGAATTTTGCTGTCACCGCAAAACGGTAAATGGCATCATATCGTAATGGGATATATCGGTTTTTTGAGAATCCCAACTTGTGTCGCCCTACGATATAAGTCGTGATACGATATAAATGACTTCGATCAATCCAAGTTCCAAAGTGATCGCGTACAAAAATCTCGCCTGTCGTAGAATTGGGCGCCTTTTTTTTGCACTGGCTGCAACGGCGCTCTTGGCTCTTACCTGCTCCGCGCAGGACTGGATCCGCACCGGCACCGGGCTGGGCGTGGAAAAAATCCGCCTGGCCGTCCCCGATTTCAGCCCTTCCACGCAGGATGCTCGAAATGCCGATCTGCTGAAGGTCTTCAACGACACTTTGTGGAACGACCTTGACAACGCCGGCATCTTCGACATGGTTTCGAAGAGTTTCTATCCGCTCGGCGCGGTCGAATAACCCTGCCGACGTTCGTTTCGACACATGGAACGCGCCGCCGCCGAATGCGTCCATGCTGGCCTTCGGAAATCTTGGCGCCAGCGGCGACAGCATGACGGTGCAGGGCTGGCTTTATGACGTGAAGAACATCACTTCGCCGCAGGTCCTCGGCAAGCAGTACACCGACGCTGCCACGGCCGATGCCGCCCGCCGCACTGCCCACAAATTTGCCGACGAAATCATTTTTCGCCTGGGCGGCGGTATTCCCGGCATTGCCGAAAGCCAGATTTTCTTCGTGAGCAACCGCAGCGGACACAAAGAAATCTGGGCGATGGATTACGACGGGGCGAACCAGCATCAGGTCACCCATCTCGGATCGATTTCGCTTTCGCCGCGAATTTCTCCCGATGGCTCGCGCCTGGCATTCAGTTCGCTGACTAAATCGGGCTGGGAAATTCTGATGTACTCGATGGACCTGAACCGGCTGCTCTCATTCCCGCGCTTTGGCGGCACAAATCTCTCTCCGGCATGGGCGCCGGACGGAACAAAATTGGCGTTTTCCTCATCCCGCACTGGCGATCCCGAGATTTACGTAGTCGATCAATCGGGCGGAAATCTGAAGCGGCTGACGATCTACAAGCTGCCCGATGTCTCGCCCGTGTGGAACCCAAAGACTGGGGCGCAAATCGCTTGGGTCAGCGGGCGTACGGGCTTGCCGCAGATATACACCATGGAAAGCGACGGCACCAACGTGCAGAGAATGACCGAACAGGGATACGCGGTCTCTCCGTCGTGGTCGCCGAACGGGCAGTTTCTGGTATTTTCCTGGATTCGCCACTATGGCCCGGGAGCGCCCGGGAGCGCTGGGATATCTACATCATGGATATGGCCAGCAAGCAATGGGTGCAATTGACCCATGACGGCGGGCGGAATGACTTTCCCTCGTGGTCTCCGGATGGACGGCACATTGTTTTTCAGTCCAGCCGCTCCGGAGGCGAGCAAATCTGGACCATGCTGGCGGATGGAACGAATCAGAAGCAGCTGACTGATCAGCGGAAGCAATACGCAGCCAAATTGGAGCTGGAAGTAGTAGATTGTTTCTGTCAATCTTAATGTTTACCGGGCATAGTCTTACGGGCAAGTATCTGGCGCAGGCGAGGGCCGTTTTCTCCGCCGTGCCCGAATCCAAGCGCGCCGCCCAC
This sequence comes from uncultured Acidobacteriaceae bacterium, assembly GCA_963848325.1. Taxonomy (GTDB): domain Bacteria; phylum Acidobacteriota; class Terriglobia; order Terriglobales; family Acidobacteriaceae; genus DATJOJ01. Next base: position 26,342 of record CAWKDJ010000023.1, on the reverse strand, counting down.
AACGCGCGAACTTTGCAGGGAGGAAAAGTGAAGCAGCAACGATTGAAATGGATCTACACTTATTTTCACGTCTGGGCGCCATTCTGTTCCTCGGCGGATGCCATAAGAAAACTCCACCACCACCGCCACCGCCGCCGCCGCCTCCGGCCGCGCCGACCGCCTCTTTGTCGCGCCAACCCCAACACGGTTGAAAAAGGACAATCCACGACCCTGACCTGGCAGACCAGTAACGCCACCGACGTCAGCATTGACGGCATCGGGGCCGTGCAACCCAGCGGCTCCCAGCAAGTGAGCCCGTCCGATTCGACCACCTACACGCTGACCGCAAAAGGAGCGGGTCGGAACCAAACGGCCACGGCGCGCGTCACCGTGACTGCGCCACCGCCGCCACCGCCGCCGGCACCCTCGCCGACCGAAGAAGAGCTCTTCATCACAAATGTCAAGGACATCTACTTCGACTATGACAAGGCCGACATTCGCGCCGACCAGCAGACCACGCTGCAGGGCGACATCGACTTCCTGAAGCAGCATCCCGACATCCACTTTACGGTGGAGGGACACTGCGACGAACGCGGCTCGACCGAATACAACCTCGGCACTGGGCGACAACCGCGCCAACTCGGTGAAGAATGCCCTGGTGCAAGGTGGGGTCAGCGCCGACAACATCAAGACCATCAGCTACGGCAAGGAAAAACCGTTCTGCACCGAGCACACGGAAGAGTGCTGGCAGCAGAACCGCCGTGGTCATTTCGTCTATCAGAAATGATGCAGCCAGGTGCGGGGCGCGAAACCGCCTCCGCACCCAGTTTCATTTGGCCAGGCGTTGTCGACGCCTGCGGCATCCTGCAGGACAATTGTGTCCAGAACGCGCTATCCTGCACAATGGAGATCCAGGCTTGCGTCTGGCTCGTGGATTGATACTCCGTGAATCTGAGACTCCGATGAGATCGCCCTATGAAAATACAGCGAAATTTCATTCCTTGTTGCTCTCGTGATCACGCTGTGGGTCAGTACGCCCGTCTGGGCCGTCAGCAAAGAAATGATTCAATTGCAAACCCAGGTGCAAGCCCTGCAGGACCAGAATGGCGCAAATGCAGCAGTCATTCGACGAGCGCATGGGCGTGATGAAAAGCCTGATGGACCAGAACACCGACAGCATGAACAAGGTGGCCGCGTCCATCACCGCTCTGCAGGCTACGCTGGAGAAACTGCAAACCGACAACGGCGGCAAGGTCGACCAGCTCTCCGGGCAAATCCAGGCGCTCAATGATTCGCTCGATGAACTAAAGGCTCGCCTCGCCAAGGTCAGCAAACAATTGGAAGACATGCAATCGGCCCAGCAGAACCAAGCCGCGGCACAGGCTGCAACAGCAGGCCCAGCAGCAGGCGCTGGCGCAGGCGCCTCCGCCCGATGTTCTCTATAACAATGCTTTGCGCGATTACAACGCCGGCAAGAACGACCTGGCCAACACAGGAATTTTCCGACTATGTCCGCTTTTATCGCGACGACCGACCTGGCCGGCAACGCTTTCTTCTATCTCGCCGAAATCAACTACAAGGAAGGCGACTTCCAGGGCGCAGTCCACAATTACGACCAGGTTCTGCAGAATTTTCCGACCGGCAACAAAGCGGCGTCTTCCGATCTGAAGAAGGGACTTGCCCTGCTTGAACTGGGCCAGAAAGATGACGGCGTGGCGCAACTTCGCCATGTGATTCAGCGCTATCCGAAGAGTAACGAAGCGTTACAAGCGCGGGAGCGGCTCCGCAAGCTGGGAGTTTCCGCCTCGGCGAGCGCCGCCCGGCCGGAATCGCAGTAGCCAGGCCTATTGTTTCAAGATCCACTCGGCGATCTTCTGCATGGCGACAGGAGACATGGTTTCTTCAATCTCCGCATATTCGCTCACTGCACCGGTCTTTGCCGTCTGAAACAGGTGATTCAGTCCCGGCAGTTCATCGACCTCAAAATTCTTGTTTCCCCCTTCCGTCAGCGCCTGTCGAATGACGGGGAGATTTTGTTCCGGCGAAACCTGGCGATCTTTCTCTCCATCGATCGCCAGTACCGGACACTTCACCTTTCGCAGCGCCACGGCTGGATCGTAAGTCAGAAAGTAGCGGAACCAGGGCGAGGTGATCTTCGTAATCTGCTCGTCGATCCGCGCTGGCGGAACTTCGCCGGCCAGCTTTTCCCGCACTTGCTGCTCCAGGACTGTCTCGTCTTTCTCGGTTTCCACTAGGGAAAGAATCGTGCGCTCTTGCGACGCCGCTTTCTCCGCCTTGTCTTTGCTTTCACCGGCAGATTCGGCGAGCAACAACGTCTGTTCGGGTAGAATTTGATCTCCCGGCACACCGGATCCGGCCATCATCACGATGAAAGCTACATCTGAATTTCGTGCCGCAACCATGGGCGCGATAATTCCACCTTCACTGTGACCTACAAGGCCGATTTTGTGCGGATCAACCTCGGCGCGCGTTTTCAGGAATGCAACTCCAGCTTCGGCATCGGTTGCGAAATCGGCAGTGGTGGCGTCGGAAAACTTTCCCGTCGACTTGCCCACTCCGCGATCGTCGGCACGAAGCACCGCGATCCCCTTGCGAGTCAGATAATCCGAGAGCACGAGGAATGGCTTATGGCCCATCAGAGTCTCGTCACGATCTTGCGGCCCTGAGCCGGTAATAAGCAGCACCGCTCGAAATGGCCCTTTGCCCTGCGGAATCGTGAGAGTGGCTGCGAGGGTCACATTCTGCTGCTTGTTCTCGTATGAGACTTCTTCTTCGCGATACGGATACGGCTTGACCGGATTTTGCGGCCGGGCCGGTGCTTTCAGCTCGGCAGCATCTTTCACCCGCTTGAGCAACAATGGCAGGCTGCCGCCCATTTGCGTCCAAGTGCCGTCGATCTCCGTGAGGTCTTTGTTGATGGTTCCTTCGAATGCTCCCGCAAGTTGCTTGGCTTCGATCTTCAGCGAGGAACCGTTGCGGGTCACCGACGTGACGGGCAATCCCTTCATGCCTTGATCTGGGCTGTCAAGGGTCGCGGCCAGGCCGTCGTCCGTATTGGTGATGTGGAAAACAACCCGCAGTTTAATGGCACCCGTTTCCAGGGTGCCCATCCACGCGCCATCGATATCGGATGGCTTCGCCGCCTTGGGCTCAGTCTTGATCGGCGTGGCCGTGCGTTTAAATGTCAGAGGAAGCTGTGCGCCTTGGGTCCATGTGCCGTTTATTTCGTTGCCGTCCTTGTTCACCGTGCCTTCGTACGATCCGTGCACCGCCGCAACATCGAGAGTCAGTTTCAAACCGGTCAGCGAAACCGATTTGATCGGAATGCCGTTCGCGCCCTGGTCCGGGCTGTCCATCGTGGCTTTCAGGCTGCCATCGGGATTCTTCGCAATATGCAGCACCAGTCGAAGTTCAGCTCCATTGTTGCTCAGAGTTCCCTGCCAGTCTCCGGCAACGTCCTGCGACCATGCCGGAAAAGTTGTCAACAACAGTAACCAACACGCCCCAATCGCTTGCTTCATTTCCCCACCCTCCATGCGTCGAGCGGAACCACCGTCACAACTGCCCGCGGCGCTCGAGTTGCTTGTACAAGACCAGGGAATACGCCGCCGGCACCAACGGCGCAACCACAATTACCGTAATCACCGGCCAGCCTGTGATACCTAGAAAAGTCATCGCCAGGCCAGCCAGTCCGCCAACGACGAATACCTTCGCCGCCAGACGATGCGTCGCATTCCAGACGCGCTCGTTGGCCAGCGTCCAGGGAGTGCGAACTCCGATGTAGAAGTTACGGCGAACTTTTCCCAGAAGATTGCCCAACAGCGCCAGCAGAAGGCAGATTCCACCGAGAATGGCGCGTCCAATGTTGACCGAGCCGCTGATTCCGGCCCACAAAGTCATCGCGTAGAGGTATGTCAACATGCCGATGACGATCAGCATGACCTGCAAATACGTCGCGCGGAACGAATCCACCTCAAATTGCTTCGGCGAGAGCCACGGCAGGAAGCGGAACAGAGCCAGCATCGCCGTCATCAAACCTGGCCCGAGCAAGAACAGCACCCACTTGGGACTGTATCCGTTGGGCCGATTGTCCAGGCCCCAATGCGTAGGAACACGTGCCGGAAGCTGCGGATAGACCGCCAGCGTCGTGACCAGTGTCGCGACGACTAGAGCTGTCGCCAGCAGGTAGTATTTGTTTGTCATCGTTTCTTTCCGCCCTTTCTGCCATCGCCAAGCAAATCCATGGCCCACGCCAGAACGTCCTGCACCACAGTCGTGTTCAGTCCGTACCAAATCTGCTGCCCTTCGCGCCGGCTGGTGATCAGGTCTGCGTCCTTCAACACGGCAAAGTGATGCGACATGGAAGGCTTCGTCATGTCGAAATGTTCGGCAATTTCTCCGGCGGTCTTTTCCCCGCGCCGCAGCAGGCCGAGAATGTCCCGCCGGGTCGGATCGCTCAGCGCTTTGAACGCCTGGTTGCTGCTCATACGCGTTGCTTAGATGTTTATGTAATTAGACGGATGCCTAATTATTATTGCGAACACCATGATCCGTCAAATCATCAATTTACCGCCTAATCAGGAGATCCCCTGCGATAAAAAGAAAGAACACCACCGAGATCACGCCGTTCATGGTGAAGAACGCGGCGTTCAGTTTAGAGAGATCATTGGGCGAGACCAGGGAGTGTTCGTAGGCCAGTAAGAGAGCGACGACAACCACTCCGGCCATCGCTAACTTGCCCAAGCCGAAGGTGACAATCAGCGCCACTAACAGCAGCAACATCGAGAAATGAAAAATTCGCGCAATCCACAGCGACCGGGCGATTCCGAAATGTCGGGGGACGGAATGCAGCCCGGATTGGCGGTCGAAGTCGTAATCCTGGCAAGCGTACAAGACATCGAAACCGCCTCCCCAAAACGTGACCGCCGCCGTCAGCAATAGAATTCGCGGATCGAGCGAGCCTCGCACCGCAATCCATGCCGCCGAGGGCGCAATGCCCATAGCAAATCCCAAAACGAGGTGCGACCACCGCGTAAAACGTTTAGTGAACGAGTAGAGCAGAATGATGGCCAGCGCTACCGGCGAAAGCAGTAACGACAGCCGGTTGAGTTGCGACGCCGCCAGCACGAATATGGTGCAGGAAACCAGCACGAAGCTGGCGACAAAGGTGGAACTCAACCCTCCGCTGGGCAGGGCGCGCGTCTGCGTGCGCGGATTGGCCGCATCGATCGAAGCATCGGCAAGGCGGTTGAACGCCATGGCCGCCGAGCGCGCGGAAACCATCGCCACGATGATCCAAACCAGCGTTCGGCCATCCGGCCATCCGCGGGCAGCGAGCATCGCTCCGCACAGCGCGAAGGGCAGCACGAAAACCGAGTGCTCCCACTTGATCATCTCGAGAGTAATTCGCAGGCTACGAAGAACTGGCACAAGAAGATTTTAAAGGATCAGGATTCTAAAGGATCTCAGAGATTTTATAGGCCTTCGCGATGTCCCTGCGAACCGATGAGCGGCACAAAACGGCAGGCTCCGAGCGTAGTGACGAGCATTTCGCCATTTTGCTTCCGAACCAACTGAAACTCCTGTCCGTCTCCCGGCCCAACTGGGATTGCCATTCTTCCGCCTTCGCGGAGTTGAGCAAACAACGGCGCCGGAATACTTGGAGCCGCAGCCGAAACGATGATCGCATCGAAGGGCGCATGTTCGGACAGGCCCAGGCTACCGTCGCCCACGTGGCCCCAAACACTCGCGTATCCGAGCCGCCGCAAAACCTCCTCCGCCGAATGGGCAAGACTCGGATGCCTTTCGATGCTGTGAACATGGTGCACGAGTTCGGCCAGAATCGCCGCCTGGTATCCCGACCCGGTTCCGATTTCGAGCACCGTTTCGCTTCCCCTCAGCGCGAGCGCCTGCAGCATGAGGGCCACGATGAGCGGCTGCGAAATGGTTTGACCCTCGCCAATCGGCAAAGGATGGTCCGCGTAGGCTTGCTCCCAATATTCCTCGGAAACGAATTCATGGCGCGGAACTCGACCCATCACCGCGAGAACGCGCTCGTCATCGATATCTCGCCCGCGCAGTTGTTCCTTGACCATTTTCTCCCTCTGCCGGGCAAACACTTCGAGTTGAGCTTCCTCTGCCATCTGCAACTGAGTCACGTGCAACTGGATCAGCATAGCGCGTTCTGTGGCCGGGGGACGTAAACCCCGGTTTCCAATCCTCCGCTTTCTCCGTAACCCAGTTCCACCTTGGAAACTCTTATACTCTTAACTTCACGAGAGCGGATCTGGTCTCGCCAAATGGACCGCTGTCAACAACATTGACCAAGGAGACCCCTTTGAGTGACGCTAACCGCAATGCTCCGGGATGGCCGGGGATCGAGCCGCGCTGGGCCTCCAGCGCCAAGAGCGGTGTAGGAACTGCCCTGAATCTGCACAGCCGGGTGTGGTTCACCTTGAGCCATGGAATTCTCAACGAAGTTTATTACCCGAGAGTGGGCCAGAGCCTGCACCCGCGACCTGGGACTTCTGGTCACTGATGGCGTGGCTTACTTCTCCGAGGAAAAACGGCATTGCCTATACAAAAACGTTCCCTATCGTCCGGGGGTTCCGGTCTACCAGCTCACGAACACGGAACTAGAAGGACGTTACCGCATCGAAAAGGAAATTTTCAGCGATCCTTATCGAAACGTCGTGCTGCAGAAAGCTAAATTCATTCCTCTCGATGGCGAATTGTCGCGTTATCGGCTTTACGCCTTGCTGGCGCCGCATCTGGCTAACTTCGGCACCGGAAACACCGCATGGGTCGGTGACTACAAGGGCGTTCCCATGCTCTTTGCCGAACGCGACCGGACGGCGCTCGCTCTCGCCTGCTCAGTCCCATGGAAAAAAATGTCAGCAGGCTTTGTCGGTTTCTCTGATGGCTGGCAAGACCTCTCGAAGAATTTTCAAATGGCTTGGGAGTACACGCGGGCGGAAGACGGAAACGTTGCCCTTACCGGAGAAATTGATCTTGCCGCCTGCAACGGAGAATTCGTCCTGGCGCTGGGCTTTGGAGGAATCTGGTCGGCTGCCGGCCAGGAAGTGCGCTCCAGTCTGATCGAGTCGTATGACGGATTACGAGACCAATACGTGCAGGACTGGGAGGAATGGCAGCGGGAATTGCTGGAGTTGGATTCGCCGCGGCGGGAACACGATCTTTACCGCGCCAGTGCCGTAGTGTTGCGCACCCATGAGTCCAAGGATTTCCTCGGCGGCGTGATCGCCAGCCTCTCCATTCCGTGGGGCTTCAATAAAGGTGACGAGGATCTGGGCGGCTACCATCTCGTTTGGCCGCGCGATTTGGTGGAGACCGCCGGTGGATTTCTGGCTGCAGGTGCAAAATCCGACGCGGTGCGCGTGCTGCGCTATCTGGAATCGACCCAGGAAACCGATGGACGTTGGGGCCAGAACATGTGGCTCGACGGACGCCTGTACTGGAGCGGCTTGCAGATGGACGAGACCGCGTTTCCGATTCTTCTGGTCGATATCTTAAGACGCTATGCGCCGGATGAGTTGGGTCCGCTCGACCGCTGGTGGAAGTTTGTGCATCGCGCGGCCAGTTTCGTGGTTCGCTATGGCCCGGTGACGCAGCAGGACCGCTGGGAAGAAGACGCGGGTTATTCGCCGTTCACGCTGGCGGTTGAAATTTCGGCGCTGCTGGCTGCGGCCGATCTCGCCGACGCCGTAGGCGAATCGAAGACCGCGGGATATCTTCGCGACACCGCCGACAACTGGAACCAGAACGTGGAACGCTGGACTTACGCGACGGATACGATCTTCGCGCGACGGGTTGGAGTCGAAGGTTATTACGTCCGCATTTCACCTGACGAGGACGACGGTGCGGCGTCGCCGGTGCAGGGATTTGTTCCGATCAAAAACCGGCCGCCCGACCAGAGTTCCACCAAAGCCACACGCCTCATCAGTCCGGACGCCTTGGCCCTGGTACGCTTCGGGTTGCGCGCGCCCGATGATCCTCGGATATTAAACACGGTGAAAGTCATCGATTCCCTGCTACGCATCGAACTGCCCGCTGGCCCGTGCTGGTACCGCTATAACGGCGACGGCTACGGCGAGCACGAAGACGGCTCTCCTTTCGATGGCACCGGCATTGGCCGCCCATGGCCCCTGATGGCCGGCGAACGTGCCCACTACGAACTGGCCGCGGGAAGGCCGCAAGTCGCCGAGCAACTCTTGCAGGTCATCGAATCCTCCACCGGCAGGGGACGTTTGATTCCCGAGCAAGTTTGGGACGCGAAGGACATTCCGGAATTTGAGTTGTTCCGCGGTGAACCTTCTGGTTCCGCTTGCCCGCTCGTTTGGGCGCACTCCGAGTACATCAAACTGCGGCGGTCACTGCGCGACGGGCAAATTTTCGATCAGACACCCTATGCCGTGCAGCGCTACATCGTCGAGAAAAAGCAGTCGGATTTGTTCGCATGGCGGTTCAACAATAAATGCCGCGCTATGCCGGCCGGCAAGACTTTGCGCATTGTGCTGATCGATCCTGCCATGGTGCATTGGAGTTTCGACCAGTGGCAAAGTTTCGAGGATACCGAGACAATCGACACCGGCCTGGAGACGTACGTGGTCGATTTGCCGACGGCCAAATTGAAGTCGGGCGACCAACTCGACTTCACTATCTTCTGGCAAAAGGAGCAGAAATGGGAGGGCACGAATTTTACTGTGCTCATCCAAGGCGCTTGAGCCGCGCTTCTAATTGGCCGCGTCTTGCTCCCCGAAAGCTGGATCGCGCAGCACGCGGCGCAATCGATATAAGGCAGCCGCAAACGCGGCCAAGGCTGCGGTCCACAGGGCGAACGTCAGATTCACCACCCATCTCGGAGCGACTGCAACCCGCCGCAGCACAAACGGCAGAAAATTCCATGTGGTGAGGTGTACGTAATCCCATGGGTCTTCGGTCATGGCGTGATTGTTGAGTCCCCATTGGTCCATTTTGCCCAGTGCGAATGCGGCAATGTTTTTCATCCGCAGAAAAATCACGACCGTGGGATGGCCGAGCGTTTCCATTTGATAAATTTCGAGCGGAAGCCAGAACAGGAGCGATGCAACTTGAATGATCGCGCTGACGGCAATCACTCCGACACCGCCTGCAAAGACATACTTCCCCACGGTCTTGCGCTGTCGCAGTAACAACGGCACCGAAACGAATGCAACTAGCTGGGCTGCCGTCGAAACGTAGCGGTCGCCCCAGGCGAAGTCTCCACTCCATACGGTGTATCTTGCATAGAAACAGATGTACGCCAGCAGCAGCAGAAACGCGCTTACGATATAGGCCTTGACCGCGGGCGAAAATCTCTTCCAGAGCAGAACGGAGAGCAGGATCGCGAGCAGCACCAGAGGATCGAAGAGAAAAATGGATTTCTCCGGCGAGATCAGTGGGCCAAGAAATCCAACATGAAACGGCGTCTCCCACGGATAGTTGGGTGGGAGCGACGGATTCAGCATCCGCGCCTCCCGTGCGGTGATTGAAACGTAGGTATTGAAAAGAGATCCAAAACGATAAAACTGATAAACGCGGTCGAGCAGCAGAAAGAAACCGTAGATTGGAGTTGCAGTTTTGAGATAAGTGCGCACGCACGGGAAAAAATTCGGCGTGCGCTCAAACCACATCACCAGCAGAAGAAACAATCCGACGGCCATCAGATCCAGCCCGGCGGTCAGTCGCGTGAGCAGGTTCAGTCCCAGCGCGGCCGATCCCACCGACAAAGCACGCCAACTGCCGGTCTTCAGCCATTCATATTGAAAAGTGAATCCCGCCAGCGTCAGCAGCAGGATGTAGTTATTCTCCATCATGTTCTGCGAGTAATGGAGATGGGTGGTGGCGAAGAGCAGAGCCAGCACGCCGGCCACGGCCTGCCCCACACTGAAACCAAACAACTGCAGAAAACGAAAACAAACCAACGCCGTCAGGATGTTGATCAAAATCTCCGTACTGTAGACCACGACGATGTCCCGCGGACTCGGGTCAGTGTCGTCATATTCCGTGAAACACGACATGCGCTGGATGTAAGTTCCTGCGACGTTGGCGGGGAGCATCAGCAGCGATTGGCCAATTCCGTACCATCCGTAGAGTTTGCCGCCGCGCCCGTGAACCCCGAATTCCGGATACTCATCGGGAAAAACCGCCGGCTCCGAGGTCCAGAACGAGTGCGTGGTTTGCAGACGATGGGTGGTGTCGCTGGAGCCTAGTTCGCCGGACTGCACCACAATCGCGCCCAATGCAGCGACCAGACATAAAAGAAAGAGTGGATCGCGCAACCAGCGACGGAGGGTGGACATGTGTGCGAAATCAAAAATGGGGATGGGTTGGGTTTAGAAAAAACCCTCAAAAAGCATGCCATTCTGAGCGTGGCTGGCCGCTCGCTTGCAAACCAACTCTGTGCTTCGCTCAGAATCCCACAAGAGAAAAATAATCTATCCCGTGTACACCAGTTCGACCACGGTGCAATCGTCGTTCAGGGGATTGCCGGCGCAGAACTTTGAAATGGCGGAAAAAATATCTTCCAGGCCTCCAGTTTTAGCGGCAAGCTCGAGACGGGAATCTTCGAAAAAATCTCCCCGAGCATTTTCTGCTTCGGTAACTCCGTCGGTCACCAGAATCACCCGGTCCCCGGCCTTCAATTGCACCTTCGAGCTCGAATACTCGGCATCGGGCAGAAGCCCGACCGGAAGATTTCCATGGGACGGGCGTTCCACGTTGCCTGCGGAGACGATCAGCGGCGGAATGTGCCCGCAGTTCACGTATTCCAGCTCGCCGTTATCGCGGACCCGCGCGACCACCACGGTTGCATACTTTTCGCCAATGTGCTTGTCAGTAAAAAAGCGGTTGACCCCGGTCACGATCTCGACCAGCGGCATGCCCGCGATCAGCTGCGAATAAATCATTCCCTGCAGCGTCGAGGCCAGCAGCGCCGCGGAAACTCCCTTGCCGCTCACGTCGGCCAACACCACATTGAGCCCATCAGTCGTTCTGACCGCGTCGAAGAAATCTCCGCCAATCTCTTTGCAGGAGAGATTTCGTCCGCTTAACTGGGCAAAGGGAACTTCCGGGATGGTCACCGCCATCAACCGCTGCTGGATCGATGCCGCGATGGAAAGTTCCTGCTGATAGCGGCGCGAAGATTCCTCCGCCTGCACCAGCCGGGCATTTTCGATCAGCGACGCCGCTTCGGTCGCGATGGCGTGCAAAATGTCGTTGCTGACGCTCGAAATGTCGCGCGAGGCAAAACGCGAATCCACGTACAACGCTCCCATCGCTTCGCCCGCCGCGGGCTGACCCTGGCCCTCGGTTTCGCGCGCGGTCTGCACTTGCGGCTTGCGCAGGGGAACGCAGATCACGGTGCGCAGATCGTAAGCCACAATGCTCTTGCGTCCCGCCAGTTCCGCCGAACGGCTGGTATCGGTAAGAACAAATTCGGAGTTCGATTTGAGCGCGTCATCCAGAATGGAGTGGGAAATCGTGGTGTCTTCAAGCAACGGCTCGCCTTTCGAGTTGCGTCCAGCCGCCAGCTTCAATTCGCCACGCTCGTTTTTCATGAAAACGTAAGCGCGTTCCCCCCGAGTCAGTTTCAATGTCACGTCGAGCAAAGTCATCAGGATTTCATCGAGCACGCCGACCGTATTCAACTTGCGCGCAGCTTGCAGAAACAGGGTCAATTTCTCCAGATCGGTGGTCTCATCCGAGATGTGCATCACCGAAATCTGGCTGAGAAATTCGCGGGCGGAATTGGTAGTAGCGTGCTGCGGGTTGAAAATCACATAAGTGACTTCGCGCACGCCAAACTCGAGGCGGTCGTTGCGTTCCAGCGTCTTGCGCTGCACCCGCTCGCCGTTCACGAAGGTGCCGTGCTTGCTGCCCTGGTCCACCACGGCAAACTGACCGTTTTCGGAGACGATCAGGGCATGATCGCGGGACACACGCGGATCGGCGATGACCAGGTCCTTGTCAACCTTGCGGCCGACGGTGTAGGGGCTGTGATCGAGATTGATGATGCGCTGCTCATTCCCCTGCACAAAAACCAGGGTGGGGAAAACTCCCGAGCCCGGCTCCGGCGGAGTAATGATGGTCGATTGGAAACCCATAGCGCGCACTGCCCTTCAAACCAAAGAGGTTATCAGAAATAATGACAGGATCGTGAATCCGTGGGAAGGGGGAACGGGGATTTCTTTCGCCCAAAGACCCTAAAACCGCAACTAGTACAGTCCGCCGTTAATTAGGCCGTTTAAGTAAAGCTGCCCGAGCGCGGGTGACTTTTTCCAGGACGTTTTAGATTTCCTACAGACGGGGCGGCGGAATGGGCGAGCATGGTTCTATAAAATGAAGGCAAGGCCATGAAGAAGCAAGCACGCAATCACGTCAACCGCAAGCTAAGTGAGTCCGACGGAGCGCCCGCCAAGCCCACCGGCGCAGTCTCGGGAGAGTTTGTCACCGAGATGTTCGAGTACGACGGTGGAAGGCAGGTCACGGTGTACGTTCCACCGGACCCGCCCGAAGCAATCGTCTTCGCCGGTGACGGTCAGCGAATCTCGAAGTGGGGCCGGTTGCTCGAGAAGGCCGACGTACCGTCCACAATGATCGTCGGTGTACATGGGCTGACCGATGAGACGCTGCGGCTCCATGAGTACTCACCGGGCTTTGAGCCGGAGCGGTTCGCGGCACACGAGAAGTTCTTCGTCGAGGACGTTCGCCGATGGACGGAGTCGCGGTTTGGCGTGGCGCTGCCCACTGAACGTACCGCAGTGTTCGGCGTCTCGGCGGGTGGAGAGCTGGCCCTCGCTCTTGGGCTTCGGCATCCACATGTCTACGGTGCGGTCTTCTGCGCCTCGCCTGGCGGCGGTTACAAGCCGCCTGGCATTATGCCGAGTCCGCTTCCGCGCACATACCTTGTCGCTGGCACACAGGAGCCGTTCTTCCTCGAGAACGCAAGGAGGTGGGCGGACGCGCTGCGCGATGCAGATGCGGATGTCGTCATGAATGAGCGAGCTGGGTCGCACGGTGGCGCATTCTGGCGAGAAGAGTTCCCGCTGATGGTGGCGTGGGCATTCGGACGATGACGCATCTCGGTGTCTCATCGGCGGTCTGATCCAACAACTCGTCTCGTGTGAACACCGATGCGCGAGCATACAATTGTGCCTGGAATATGGGAAGGTGGGCTAGCCACCGAATAAAGGATGAGATTAACGGCGGACCACACTAGCGCAGGCGTGGCTAGCTCTTGTGTTTTGAGGCCGCAAGCGCTTCCTGCACCGTGTCAAAGACCTCAAACACAGTGACCAGCTTCGTGATCTGCAGCAGGTCGCGCAAGCGCGGATTCAGTCCCGCCAACTTGATGTCCGCTCCGTTGGCGCGGGCGGAAGAATAAACGCCGACCAGGGTGCCCAGACCGCTGCTATCGATGTAGCTCACTCCGGAGAGATCGAGCACCAGATGGCGCGAAGAGGTCAAGGCCCGCTTCAGGGTGTCCCGCATACCGGCCGACTCTTCGCCGAGAACAATACGGCCCTGACACGCGACCACGGTGACGCCATCTAACTCCCGCGTCTCGACCTTCAGGCTCATTTCATCCTCCCCAAACCGATTCCGCGATAGCCCCGAGCCTAACGCGGGCCGCAACAGAATGCAAGTTCAGGGATGCGGGGCGGGCGTGCCGGAATCGTTGTCCGCACCCTTCGCAAGATGCTTGCCGACAAACGCCACTAATGCAAATGTCACAAGCGGAATCGCCAGGCTGGTATAGATGGGAACTGCCCATGCCCGCTGAAGTTCGGAGGTGAACACGAACGGCGCAGCAAGAGTTATCGCGATAGCAGCCAACCAGGGCCAGAAGAAGATCACGGCAGCAATCAGAAGCGATGTGTGCAGCCAAGCGCCACGCCTCCAGACATTCAAATGTCGGACAATTAGCAATGCAGGGCCTACAAGCAACACCTGGTTATAGGGAGCCGCTTTGGGAACGATCACAACCGTCGTTGCCAGGATCAGAACAATCACCCAGCTGAACGCCGGTTCGTGGTGGGAAGTGTGCCGGAAACGCCAACAGACGACGCATAGTCCAAGAACAATCGCAATTGTCAGGACTTCTCCCCAGGCGGACGGAAAGAGCAGATCGAGGGTCGATCCCGCGCCATTGTTGTATTGCCGATAAGCAAGAACGGCGTGGTGGAATTGTCCGAGCCAACCGGGCAAAACTAATTCTCCGCCGGCAACCAATGCGAACATAGTGCCGAGGAAGCCAAAAACAAAGTTCTTCCGCGTGCGCCAATTACTGGCCGCCCAAAACAAGAGCCACGCCGCCAGGAGCAACACCAGTTGAGGTTTAATGGTTGCGAGCGCGAGCAGAAATCCGGCGACGAAGAGTTGGTCTTCCACCAACAGCAAAACCGCGCCAACGATCAACCCATTGACTAGCAGGCTCAACTGCTGCAGCTTGATTGCCTGAATCGATTGAAAACTTGCGACGACCAAAACAATAAGAACTGCAATTAGCGAGGCAGGCGGACGCCAGCGCAAGATTCGCAACCAGAGTGGTACGGTTGCTGCTGTCAAAATGATCAAGAGCCAGCGAGCGGCGGCCTGCACGATCCAGAACGGCAAGCCAATAGTGGGAGCGAGAAGGAAAACGACGTAGACGGGATACGCGAAACCCTGCTGATCTTCAGGATCGGCGGGACGGTCAGAATCTAAGGCTCTTCCGTAATACCCAATCTGGATTTCGCGGGTGATTTCTGTGCTGTATGGATTGCGACGATGGAGCAGTAGCTCGCGCGATCCCAGCCAGCGCGGGTAGAGATCGGAAAGATTGCCACGAGGAATGTCGTGGGCCGCTGCGTAACCTTCTTGCTCGGGGATCAAGACGTGCTGCACGTAAAACCACATGCTGCCCGCAAACAGCAGCGAGACAACAACTGCGATTTCGTGGCGATATCTCAAGGCGCAACCAACTCCCCGCAGTACCTATCCGGAAGCCGATAGTCTGGCCGCGGTTGTCGCGCCAAGTTGGGAACCGGCATTTCTTTGGAGAGCTTCCCGGACAAGCACGGCAAAAAGTACGAGCACGACTACGGCGACCCACTCCAACTCTTTGTATCGGAGTGTAAGTAACAGATATATAGGACTACAAAATAAGAGCGCGATGCACGCATAGGCACTCGCTCGGATCCCGCGGTTTACGTCAGAACTCAGCGATAGGCAGTCAATAATGATCGCCATCGCCAGCAGCAGCAAGCTCAGATCATGAAGATAGAGATGAAAGCTGAGAAGCACCGATCCCAGAACTCCAATGGCAAATGCTCGCTGGGTTGAGCGTGGGCTTTGAGGAAATATTCGATGCCAGACCAGCGTCGTTCCCAGCAAAACAATTCCGGAGGCGAGGATTAACAAGCCGGTTCTGAGCCACTCGTCATGCGGAAGCAAACTGGTGAACAGGCCGCGCAGGTTGGACTGGTTCGCGTGCGCGGAATTCCAAAGATAAGCAGGATCTTGCTCTGTGCCCCACACATATTGCGGATAACGCAACAGCCCCTGCCTGTCCAACCACGAAGAGACTCAGCACGAAGAGCGAAGCGCCACACACGAGCAAACCCTTAGCGAATTGCCTACGCTTCAACAGAACCAGCGGAAAGAGAAACGGCAACACCAGATTGAACTTGAACAGGCCCAACGCGATCCATACGCCGGCCGCGAACTCCTGTTTCTGAATCAGGCTTAGATATGCCAAGGTGAAACAAAAAAGCAGGAGAATCGAATCCTGCCCCTGTAATAGAGCGATAAATACCGGGTCAAAAGTAAATACCGCCAGGAGCAAAAAGCAGACGGGCAGTTGCCTCAGGGCGGCGATATGCTTGCGCAGCAGGAGCGCGAGCCAAACGAGCAACGCGCAGTTCATTCCCGCCCAGATCAGGTAGGCGGTGAGATAGGAAAACCGACTCAGTGGAACGAAAATGATCGCTTCAAAAGGGGGATGATTGTAAGGGAGTATTGAGCCACGCTTGAGCAGGCCAACCGGAGTCACCGCTTGCTGAATAGTCGCCTGCAAGTTATTGTCGTACAGTTGCGCCCCATGACGCTCCCGCAGTATTTGCCCCGCCGTATAGAAAATCGTAAAGTCAGGAAGGCCCTGAGTTACGCCGCGCCACGCATGTACCAGGACCCAACCCTGCAATGCCAACATGGCCACAACGTAGAAGTACAGGAATTTTCTTGCTTGCGGCAGCTTTAGTGACATGGGACGCGCGAGAGCCAAAATTCTGAACGAACGCGAACGTAGCCAGTCTAACAGTGGGCGGCCCGGAATTAATCGTGTTCTGAGTCGCAAGTGAGTGGGCCCATGCATGTCCGACTAAGAACGGAAGCTTTCCGTGGCCAGCCTCAAACACGTCGCCTGTTCGTTTTAGTCCTGGCATTGGGATTGTTCGTTATGGCGTCGCGCAATATCACCGATCCGGATGTCTGGTGGCATCTGCGCACCGGCGAATTGATTCTGGCGACCCATACCATCCCGCACACCGATCCGTATTCGTTCACCAAATCCGGCCAGCCCTGGATCGACCACGAATGGCTCTCGCAAATCTTGATTTATTCCACGTATCGCTTGACAGGGTATGCAGGCTTGATCGCCGAGTTGGCCTGATTATTGCCGCCGCCTTCGGCCTCGCCTTTCTCCGCTCTCCGGGTCGGCCTTACATAGCAGGGCTAGTCACCGCGTGGGGAGCGCTGGCATCGGTTCCCAGCTGGGGCGTGCGTCCGCAGATGTTGACTTTGCTGCTTGCCAGTTTGCTGTTGCTGATTCTCGACCGCTCGTACCGCCATGCGAAACTGCTATGGCTGGCGCCATTGGTGATTTTGCTTTGGGTTAATCTGCACGCCGGATACGCACTCGGCCTGGTGCTGATGGGGCTTTATCTGATCGGAGATGCGCTCGACGTAGCGTTCGGCCAAAGCGAAGTGCGCGATCGCAAGAGCTGGTTTCTGCAACTCATCGCAGCGATCGCGGTTTCTATCGCCATCGTTCCCTTGAACCCGTATGGCACGCAGATGTATTCCTATCCGCTGGACACGCTGCGCTCCCCGGCGATGCTGGCGAATATCGCCGAGTGGCTCTCGCCCAATTTTCATCAGGGCAAGAACCTGCCTGCACTTCTTTTGATCCTGGCCATCTTCGCGCTCGCGGCGTTGTCTCCGAAAAAACTCCGCCCAAAGGAATTGCTGTTGCTGACAATTCTGTTGTTCGCTGGCTTGCGCTCGGTCCGTCATATTCCGATTTTTGTAATTGTTGCGGTTCCAATCGTCAGCGGACTCATTCAAGGCTGGCTGGAAGAAAGCGGCAAAGCGAAGATTTTTGAGAGTGCTTCCGGTTCGCTCAGCAGAGTAAAGGCATTCGTCAACGTGCTGATTTTGCTGGGCACCTTAATTTTTGCCGGAGCGCGACTGCATCATGTGATTGTCGGGCAACCGCAGGCAGAGGCAAAAGAATTTCCAGCCGCCGCCGTTTCTTTCCTGGCTTCCAGTCACCCGCCCGGGGAGATGCTCAACCACTACAACTGGGGCGGATATTTCATCTGGAAGCTGTATCCGGAATATCGCGTCTTCATCGATGGCCGGGCGAGACCTTTATGGCGACTCGTTTGTCAACGATTTCGCGGCGCTCTATTACCTGAAGATGCCTTCGTGGCAGGAACAATTGGAAAAGTACCAGATTCGCGCGGTAGTGTTGCCGCCGGATGCTCCGCTCGTGGCTGCCCTTGAAACCTTGCCGCAATGGAAGAAGGTTTTCTCCGATAGCCAGGTTGTGGTGCTGGTTCGCTAGCCGCTCAGGGGGTTACCCTTAGGAGTATCAAGCCCGCATTTCCCTTGACCTTGCCCCCGCTTTCTCTGAGAAACTAAGCTGCTTGTAGTGGGTATCGGGAACAAATTGTCCCCCAAGCCGCAGCCTGTCGAGTTATGATGAGCGTGGAGTTGCGCATTTTCCTTTTCGCAGCTCCGCAATTCGCACCAGCAACTCGGCGTAGGGCACTGCCGCTGGAAGGTATCTGTGTGGCTGCCCCCTTCGTCCGTTTTCCGAAGGAGGACAAGATGAGCATTCTCCGTAAGCTTTGGCTCGACGATCAGGGCCAGGACATCGCGGAATATGCGGTCATGCTGGCGGTGATTCTAGTCATCGTCGTGGGAACGATCCGGTTCATCGGGGGAAACGCAAACAACGTTTTCTCCGACAGTCGCCAGCTCCATTTCGCAGTAGTGCAGGAGCTGTCTTTACCGACCGCAGGGGGCATTTTGCAAGGGGTTTAAATGAATCGTAACCGGCTCTTGATGATCGGGTTTGTCGCCCTGGTCACTGGGTGTGTTCGTGAGTTCCCGGTCTACCGGAACCTGCAATCCAGCCGAAACGCCAACTCCGGGCCGGGCGAAGATGTGCTGGTCGCTGCAGATGACCTGCAAGTGGGAACCAAGATCGAAGATAAGGACATAAAATTTGTACACTTCCCTTCGGCGAGCCTGCCAGCCGGCATCTTCCATCGAAAGATCGGGTGATTGGCCGTGGTGTGATTGTTCCCATCAGCCGGGGAGAATTTATTCTTACCAACAAATTAGCCGGAGAAAATGCCGGTTCCGGGCTTCCAGCCCTCATCCCGCCGGGAATGCGCGCCGTCTCGGTCCGCGTCAACGATACGACTTCGGTTTCCGGCTTCGTACTTGCCAGGTACGCGGGTCGATGTGTTGCTCACCGGAAATCCCGACGGTTCAAGTGAGCAGCAAACTACCACGATTTTGGAGAACGTCGCAGTCGTCGCGACCGGACAGAGAATGGAGCGCAACGCAGCCGGCGAGGCGCAAACCACGCCCGTGGTCACTCTCCTGGTATCCCCGGACGACGCCCAAAAACTTACCCTGGCCAGCAATCAGGGCCATATCCAGTTAGTGCTGAGGAACCCGCTCGACACCAAGGCAAGAAGACTTGGCGGCAACCCGCTCCGGGTCGCTCTACAAGATTCGTGCCCCCCGCCCGCGCGTCCGGCGACGCCGGCCGCGGCGCCGAAGCGCAGTGCGGCTCCGTCTTGCCCCTCCGCCGCCGACCGTCTACACGGTTGAGGTATACAAAGGGGACAAGAAGGAAGAAGACAAGTTCTGAGCACAAGTTCGGGTTTGAGGGTGCAAACATGGTCATCCGCTCCCAGCGGTGGGAGAGTGGCGATATGAACGAAAATTGAGCGAACGCTGGCGACGGCACTGGCTTCTTCTGCGCCTCTTCTGTCTGGCCGCACGGACCGCGGCCCAGGATGCAATCGGCTGCCCCTCAGCACCGCAGCCAGGGGTCCCGAGGCCACGCGCGCAGGCTCCAACCCCGAACCAAGCCTCGGCGCCACTTGCGCGTCATGGTGGGGAAATCCATCCTGATCAATACCACGGAGCGCATCAAGAGAGTCTCTGTGACCGACGCGGCCGATGGCCGATCCCATTGTGGTCTCGCCCACACAAATTCTGGTGCACGGCCGTGCCGCAGGCGAAGTTTCGCTGCTGATCTGGGATGAACTGGAGCGTTCCCGCAGTTTCGATCTGCGCGTGGATGTGGACGTGAGCGCCGCCGCGGAAGAAGAGAAGGCGCGTGTTCCCGGACGAGCAGATCAACGTTACTCCCTCGCGCTCCGCGATTGTGCTGTCCGGCCATGTGTCGACTGAGGATGTCGCCAAGCGCGCGGGCATGATCGCCGAGGCCTACTCCAAGAACGTGGTCAACGTGCTGACCTTCGGGCCGGTGGGGGCGCAGGAAGTCCTGCTGGAAGTGAAGTTCGCGGAAGTGGATCGTGCTGCCGCCGCTGCAATTGGGCGCCGAATACCTGACTCCGGGCACCGGCCACACCACCGGGACCGTGACCACCGGTCAATTCGGCGGGTTGTCCGTCTCCACCACTTCCGCCACGACCACCACGGCCGGTGGCACCACCACCACCTCCACCGCCGCCACCCCTCCCACCGTCAACCTCACCAACCCGTCTGAACCTGTTCCTGTTTCGCACCGACATCAATTTCGGCGTGGTGGTGGAGGCGCTTCAGCAGAAGAACCTGTTGCAGATTCTGGCGGAACCGAACCTGATCGCGGTCAACGGCAAAGAAGCCAGTTTTCTCGCCGGCGGACAGTTCCCTTTCCCTATCGTGCAGCCCGGCCAGGGATTTACCGCGGTGACCATCGCGTTCAAGGATTTTGGCGTGAAGACTGCTAGTTCACGCCCGTGATCATGCCCAATGGAAACATTCACCTTAAGGTCGCGCCGGAAGTCAGCACCCTGGACTTCACCAACGCTTTGACGATTTCCGGCTTTACCGTGCCCGCGCTGAGCACCCGCCGGCGGAGACCGAATTTGAATTGCAGGATGGGCAGAGTTTCGTGATCGCCGGCCTGCTCGACAACCGCGTCACCGACATCTACAACAAGATCCCCGGGCTTGGTGACATCCCCATTCTGGGCAATTTTTCAAGAGCAGGAATCTCCAAAAGAGCAAGTCGGAGTTGATGGTGCTGTGCACCGTTCACCGCATCTCACCCGAGCACCCAGAGCCCGGCTGGCCCGAGCTTTCCGGAGCCGTTTCTGAATAAGGACAAATTCGACGCCAAAAAGCCGGCGGCCGACGGCGGCAAATAGAAGCCGGTTGAGGAGTTTTGCACGCGTGATTCAGTTTGACAGGGGAAGCGTTGGAGGAGTAAGCGATGCCATGCCCGAGCTTTCAGTCGTCATCGTCGCATCGGATAGCGAACAGCGCGCCGTCTTGCAAGTTCTGGTGGACGGCACCAGCGTCGCCCGTACCGTGCACACTCTGCGCCAGCTTTCCGGTTGCCCCCACCGATCCGGTGATGCCGCCGCATTCATGGCGCCAACCCTGATGTGGTTCTGGTGGACATTCCCTGCTGATAATCCCAATTCCGCGCTTTGCATGCGATTGAACTGCTTCACCAAGCAGCTGCCGGAGTCGGCCCTGTTCGCTGATCGGCAGCCTGTCGCAGCCGCAAGTCATCGTGAATGCCATGCGGGCCGGGGCGCGGGAATTTCTGGAGCGGCCGACCAGCACCACCGATCTGCTGGAAGCCTTCGTGCGCCTGAGCACCGCCCAGCGCAAAAGTCCGCCGGGAGGAATCGCGCGGCAAGATGTTCTCGGTGGTCAACGCCAAAGGAGGCAGCGGCGGCACCACGGTGGCTGTCAATCTTGCTCTGGCACTGCAAGCCGCACACGGCAGTACCGCTCTGGTGGACATTGCCCCGCTCGGGCATTGCGCTCTGCACCTGAATTTGAAACCGGTGTTCACCGTGGCGGACGCGATCCGCAACCTGCACCGTCTCGACAGTTCCCTGCTGGAAAGCTTCATGACCCGGCACAGCGGAGGCTTGCAATTGCTGGCGGGCCCGACCATGCCCGTGCCCACAGAGCCCTCGACCGCGGAGTTCGCCAAGCTGTTTGACATGCTGGTCGGCCATTTCCGCTACGTCGTAGTCGATGTCTCGTCGCGCATCGATGCCACCACGCGGCTGGTTTCCAATCTGGCGCAAATGGTTCTGCTGGTGGCCCACACCGATGTCGCTTCCTTGTGGAGCGCAGCCCGGGTGCAGCAGTATCTGAGCGAGAGTGGCAACCGCGAAAAGTTTCAGTTGGTGCTGAACCGCTTCCGCAAGATTCCCGGTTTCAGTGAAAACGATGCCGAGGCTGCTGCCGGAGTAAGACTGCTGTGGAAAATCCCCAACCAGTACTTCGCAGTCTCCACCGCGATTGATCGCGGCGTTCCGCTTTCCCAGCAGCACAATACCGAAATTGCCCGCTCCTTCGCCGGACTGGCCGCGCGACTGACAGAAGATGATCTGGATGTGAAACGCAAGGCTTGGTCGTTGTTTAAGACAGTGTAAGGCAGAACGGTTTAGTTAGAACTTTTCGGACATTCCATGGCGAATCTGCAGACCTTCGAGAGGACCGAGTACCAGCAGGTCAAGGCCGACCTTCACCGCAAGATCCTCGACCGCCTGGACCTGGAAAAACTGGGACGCACCCCCAGCGAAGCCGCCCGCGATGAAGTGTTGTTGCTCATCCGCAACACCGTCAACAGCGAGGCCGTGCCGCTCAGTTTTGCCGAGCGGGAACGTCTGTCGCGAGAGATTCTGGATGAAATTTTCGGTCTGGGTCCGCTCGAGCCCCTGCTGAAAGATCCCGACCATCTCCGACATCCTGGTCAACCGCTACGACCAGGTCTACGTGGAACGGGCCGGCAAGATTGAACTCATCCACGGCATGAGCTTCAAGGATGATGCCCACCTGATGCAGATCATTGACCGCATCGTTTCGCGGGTAGGGCGGCGCGTGGATGAATCCTCGCCCATGGTGGACGCTCGCCTGGCGGATGGCTCCCGCGTGAACGCTATCATTCCGCCGCTGGCCATCGATGGCCCTTGCCTTTCCATCCGCCGCTTTGGCCACGATCCCCTGACCGCCCGCAACATGATCGAGAACAAGACCCTCACCGAATCCATGCTGGAGTTGCTCTCCGCCATGGTCAAGGGCCGCCTCAATATCCTGGTCTCGGGCGGAACCGGCGCCGGCAAGACCACCCTGCTCAATGTGCTTTCCGGGTTACATTCCAAATTCCGAGCGCATCGTGACCATTGAAGACGCCGCCGAACTGCAGATGAAGCAGGAACACGTGGTGCGTCTGGAAACCCGTCCTCCTAACATCGAAGGCAAAGGCGCGGTCCGGCAGAGGCAACTGGTCATCAACAGTTTGCGTATGCGGCCGGACCGCATCGTGGTGGGCGAGGTTCGCGGCGAGGAAGCTTTCGATATGTTGCAGGCCATGAACACCGGCCACGAAGGCTCCCTGACCACCGTACACGCCAACTCGCCGCGCGACGCCCTGGCCCGCCTGGAGAGCATGTTCTCCATGGCGAACCTCAATTTGCCGGAGCGCGCCATGCGTCACCAGATCGCTTCCGCCATCCACGCCGTGGTGCAGATTGCGCGCATGGCGGACGGCACCCGCAAAGTGATTTCCGTTTCCGAAGTCACGGGCATGGAGGGTGACATCATCGCGATGCAGGAAGTTTTTGTGTTTGAACGCGTCGGGATCGATAAAGACGGCAGGGTGAAGGGGCGATTCCGGGGAACCGGAATCCAACCCAAATTCGCCGACCGGCTCGCCACCGCCGGTTGCCGCCTGCGCCGCGACTTGTTTGAGGCGCAGATGGAAGTTTGAACCGCCTTTTGAGCTGCTGGAGTTACGGATCATGCTGACGCTCATCGCCTTCGTGGTGTTCGTGCTGGTTGCGCTGCTGGTGTTCGCCGTCGGTTCCTTCCTCGACCAGCGCAGCGCCCAGGCCCGCATGCTGCGCGACCGCCTGGCCTCGGTGCAAAAAGCCGAGCAACAGACCGTGGAAGAGCTTGCCCTGCTGCGCGACGAAATGATGAGCAAGATTCCGGCGCTCGACAGCCTGCTGCGCCGCTCCGAACGCATGGCGAATTTCCAGAGTCTTTCTGGAGCAGGCCGATTTGAAAATCCGCGCCGGCAATATTCTCCTGCTCTGCGCGGTAAGTGCGGTAGCCTTCGGTGTGACCGGATACTTTGTCGCCGGTTCCCTGCCCCCCAATCAGAGCCCTTCTATTTGTCATGGTGGGCGTCGTACTGGGCGGGATCTTTCCCTATTCCTACGCCTCCTACCGCCGCACCAAACGCTTTCAGAAATTCGAAGAGTTGTTTCCCGATGCCATCGATACCCTGGCCCGGGCGGTCCGCGCCGGCCACGCGTTTACCACCGCCCTGGAGTTGATTGCCAACGAAATCGCCGAACCTATCGCCTCAGAGTTTCGTAAACTTTTTGAAGAACAGAAATTCGGCCTGCCGGTCCGCGACGCTCTGATGAATCTCGCCTCGAACGCGTGCCCCTGGTGGACGTTAAATTCTTTGTGACCGCGGTCATGCTGCAACGCGAGACCGGCGGCAACCTCGCGGAAATTCTGGATAATCTTTCCTATGTGATCCGCGAGCGCTTCAAAATCATGCGCCAGGTGCGCGTTTACACCGCCCAGGGGCGGCTCACCATGATGCTGCTGATGGGAATGCCGCCGATCATTGTGGTGACCATGCTCACCACCAATCCCATATTTATAAGGCCGCTGTTTGCCGATCCCATTGGGCATGCGTATGCGCAAACTCTCGGGCGCCGACCCCATCACCAACGAAATCGCCGGCTACATCTCGAGCGAAGTAAATCGCATGAACGCTCTGGTAACGCGCTTCCTGGATTTTGCCCGGCCGCACCAGCTCGAGACTCACCAGGAGCAGATTCCTCCCTTTGATGGAGCGGGCGCTCAAAGCGGCGCGCGACCGCTGGCCCGATGCCAAGGTGGAAGTGGAACGGCAATTCGCCGCCGGATCTGCCGGAAGTCACCCTGGACGGCGACCTGATCGAGCGGGTGTTTACGAACCTGGCGCTCAACGCTTATGAGGCCATGGGCTCCAGCGGGGGCAAGCTGCGCGTGGCGGCGGCCCCGAGCTCCGACGGCAAGCGCGGCGTGGAGATCACCTTCCAGGATACCGGCCCGGGCATTCCCGCCGAACTGCGCGAGCAGATTTTTAACCCCTTTTTCACCACCAAGGAAACCGGCGTGGGGCTGGGGCTCTCGATCGTCTCGAAGATCGTTGACGACCACCGCGGCTGGATCCGGGTGACGAGCGAGCCGGGGAAAGGCGCGTGCTTCCAGGTGTTCCTGCCCGAGGGAGAAACCCGCGAAGCCGGCGCAGTCGATGAGAAAAGGTAAACCGCGGCGATCGGGGAGATGACCCGTGGAACATCTCGAGCGCGGACGTATTACGGATGGAACGGCTCGCCACCGTGGGGCGAGTATTGGGTCAGCGCGGTATCCAGCGGCTCGGCCGCGGCCGGCGGACGGGCACCACGCCTTTAAAGAGGATATCCTCCGGGGGCGACGTTGCGGCCGTAAAGCTTTGCGTTCGAGTCGTCATCCTGCTTGAACATCTGGCCGTCCAGCGAAACGCCCGCAAAGGCGCCGCGGGAGCGCGAATAGGTGAGAATCTCGGCGTGGAGTTGCAGGTCCGTGGCGCCCTCCGCGCTGCGGCCCACCGGCCCGCCGGCGGCGGAAGCGTCGGCGCCGATCTTGGTGCTGTCATGCAGAAGTTTTTCCGCGCCCCGGGCGTTCATCACCAGCAGAACGAAATCCGTGGCTTGGCCGCCAATCTGGAATCCGACGTTGGCGCCGCCCACCGTGAACATGGAAGGCGCGCCCCAGGGGCCGTTGCCCCCGCGCCGGCAAACCATCGCCCCGCGGCCATAGGTGGCGCCAACGCCGAAGGCGCCTTTTTTTCGGAAGGAATCATGCCCACGCAAACCGACTTGTCCATCAAGTCGCGCGGGATGCCCTTTTCGGGCGTGTGCATGATGTCGGTCATGACTTCCGCCGACATTTTCCAGCCGCTCCGTTTCCTTGTCGTCCGCCCGGCCAACGCTCATTGTTCCCCATAATACGAGTGAGAGACCTATCGCCAATCTGTATCGCATCTACAAATCCTCCACTGAAGATTCGGGTTGCGATAATTTGCAACCGCGGATTATGTTTTCAGCCCGGAACAGTTCGAAGCTATTTTGCCACAATCTGGAGGCGCGGGAAGGATTTGCCGGTGAAGCCAGGATACGCCCGCAAGTTCGCGCCGCACTTAAGGCATTGGGACCGCCGGCGGGCGTTGAGTGTGTGGCACTGGAACACGTCAGGTACATGGCGCGCGCAAAAAGCTGAGTGACGACGGCGCTGAAACCCAAGATGCCCACCACCAGGGCGATGTTCAGCAGCGTCTGACGCATGGTTCCTTATTTGCCCATGGAGGCCCGCGCCGGCGCGGACGGCTTCCACATACAGGCGGGCGTTGGCGGAGATCACTTCCAGCTTGCCTTCGCGCAGCGCCTTGAGGTCCACCAGTTCGCCGCCCACGGCGACGGCGGCCGCTCCGGCCTTGATGAACTCCGGGGTCGTCTCCAGATTCACCCCGCCCGTCGGGATGAACTCAATTTGCGGGAAGGGCCCTTTGAGCGCCTTGATGTATTTGGCGCCGCCCACCGGCCCGCACGGAAAGATTTTCACCAGGTCCGCGCCCGCCTGCCACGCCGTAACGATTTCCGTCGGCGTCAGCGCCCCGGGCATGCACGGCTTGCTGTAGCGGCGCGCCAACTCGATGACCTGGAGATTGAGCGAGGGGGTAACGATGAATTGCGCTCCCGCCAGCAACGCCGCGCGGGCGGT
>CAWKDJ010000022.1:0-78217 GCA_963848325.1 uncultured Acidobacteriaceae bacterium | reverse complement strand
TGCGCGTATTCCCAGGAGGCCTTCGACAGCGGCACGGTGCGCTTGGCCGATTCCATGCGCCTTGGCGTTCGCCGCGGTGCCGTCGCGGATGCGGCCGGCGATGCCCTGGGTGATGCCGGCGAGCCGGAACAGATTGTAGGAGAAATACCAGTTCAGGTCGGGCACCGCGCTGCCGGTGACGTTGCAGTAGA
Organism: uncultured Acidobacteriaceae bacterium; assembly: GCA_963848325.1. Classification (GTDB taxonomy): domain Bacteria; phylum Acidobacteriota; class Terriglobia; order Terriglobales; family Acidobacteriaceae; genus DATJOJ01. The sequence continues at coordinate 78,026 of CAWKDJ010000022.1, read as the reverse complement.
TCTGCGCCGCCTCTTCCATGCTCGGAATGCCCAGCGCCTTGAGGTCGGCATTGGCCAGGCCCGGCATGGTCCATTGCATCAGGAGATAGGTGAAGTCGGCCATGGGATCGCCGAGCGTCGAGAGCTCCCAGTCCAGCACCGCGATCACCCGCGGCTCGGTCGCATGGAAGATCATGTTGTCGAGGCGATAGTCGCCGTGGACGATCGAGACGCGCTCCTGCTGCGGCACGGTCCTCGGCAGCCATTCGATGAGCTTCTCGAATTCCGGAATGTGCTGGGTCTCGGAGGCGCGGTACTGCTTGGTCCAGCGATCGACCTGGCGCGCGAAATAATTGCCGGGCTTGCCGAAATCGCCGAGGCCGATCGCCTGCGGATCGTAGGTGTGCAGTTTCGCCAGCGTCTCGATCTTGCTGGTGAATATCTCGTGCCGCGCCTCCGGCGTCTGGCTCGGCAGCGTCGGATCCCAGAACACCCGGCCCTCTTCCATCGACATGATGTAGAAGGCCGAGCCGATGACGGCGTCGTCGGTGCAGAGCGCATAGGCCTTCGCGACCGGGAAACCCTGCTTGCCGAGCGCGGCGATGACGCGGAACTCGCGATCGACCGCATGCGCCGACGGCAGCAATTTGCCGAACGGCTTGCGCCGCATCACATAGGATCGCCTCGGGCGTGTCGAGCCGGTAGGTCGGGTTGGACTGGCCGCCCTTGAACTGCAGGACGGCCAGCGGTCCCTGATAGCCTTCGACATGCTCGCGCATCCAGCCGTCGAGCCTGACCTCATCGATCCGATGACGCTCCTCGACCGGCTTGGTGCCCGAAAACTCCTCGTCGTTCCTGACGCCCTCGGCCACGATGACGCTCCCTTATTTCTTGGGGAGCGCCATATTGGGTGGGCTCCCGTTAGTGAGTGTGGGAGAGTTTGCATACTTCCGAAGTTCAAGTCTGGCAATGGCGCGGTTGTGGACCTCGTCCGGACCGTCGGCCAGACGCAGGGTGCGCATCGCGGCATAGTCCCGGGCCAGGCCGGCATCGTCGGAGACGCCGCCGCCGCCGTAGGCCTGGATGGCGTCGTCGATGATCCTCAGCGCCATGTTGGGCGCCGCCACCTTGATCATGGCGATCTCGAGCTGCGCGGTCTTGTTGCCGACCTTGTCCATCATGTCGGCGGCCTTCAGGCACAACAGCCGGGTCATCTCGATGTCGGTGCGGGCCTCGGCGATGCGCTGTTCCCAGATCGAATGCTCGATGATCTTCTTGCCGAAGGCGGTGCGCGACGACAGCCGCCGCACCATCTTCTCCAGCGCCTCCTCGGCCTCGCCGATGGTGCGCATGCAGTGATGGATGCGGCCGGGGCCGAGGCGGCCTTGCGCGATCTCGAAGCCGCGGCCCTCGCCGAGCAGGATGTTTCTCGCGGGAACGCGGACGTTCTCCAGCAGCACCTGGGCGTGGCCGTGCGGCGCGTCGTCGTAGCCGAACACCGGCAGCATTTCTCGACCTTGATGCCCGGGCGTGTCGAGCGGCACCAGGATCTGCGACTGCTGCTGGTGCCTGGCCGCCTTCGGATCGGTCTTGCCCATCACGATCGCGATCTTGCAGCGCGGATCGCCGACGCCGGACGACCACCATTTGCGGCCGTTGATGACGTAGTGGTCGCCGTCGCGCTCGATGCGGGTCTCGATGTTGGTGGCGTCGGAGGAGGCCACCGCCGGCTCGGTCATCAGGAAGGCGGAGCGGATCTCGCCGTTCATCAGCGGCCGCAGCCACTGCCGCTTCTGCTCCTTGGTGCCGTAGCGCATGAGCACTTCCATGTTGCCGGTGTCGGGCGCCGAGCAGTTGAACACCTCGGAGGCGAAGCCGACGTGGCCCATTCTCGGCCAGCAGCGCGTATTCGAGATTGGTCAATCCCGCGCCGCGGAATTCGTCGTCCTCATGCGAGGACGGCGGCATGAACATGTTCCAGAGGCCTTCGGCCCTCGCCTTCTTCTTCAGCTCCTCGACGATCGGGATCACCTTCCAGCGCTCGCCCTCGTCGTCCTGCTTGCGGTAGACCGGCACCGCGGGGCGCACGTGCTTGTTCATGAACGACTGCACGCGGTTGAGCCATTCCTTCTGCCGGTCCGACATTTGAAGTCCATGGGACGTTCCTCACCTGTTTTGAAATCGTTGGCGGCACTGTCTGCCCGCCGCCGGCTCGCTGCAAGACCTTTCATCGGCGCGGCCGGAACGCGCGGGACCGACCGGCGAAGCGCCCCGCGGATCCGGCGCATTGACTTTTCGGCCTTCAAACGATAGTTTCATACAACTGTTTGAATTGCAACTCCCCACGAGTCGGGACCATGACCATGCCGTCAGACCAGACCCGCGCCGCGATCCTCGACGCCGCCGAACGGCTCTACGCCGACCGCGGCTTCGGCGATGTCACGCTGCGCGACATCGTGGCGGCGGCCGGCGTCAATCTGGCGGCGGTGAACTATCATTTCGGCTCCAAGGACGAACTGATCGCCGAAGTCGGACTCCGCCGGCTCGTTCGGCCGTGGCCGATCGATCGGCGCGTTCTCCCAATGAGAGGTTTCGGAACAGTAGTTACGGGGACACTGATTTCTGGAACGGTAAAGAAAGATGACGAACTGGAAGTGTTTCCTTCCGGGCAGCGGGCGCGAGTGCGGGGAGTGCAAGTGCATGGCAAGCAGGCCGAGCAGGCGGTTGCCGGGCAGCGAACAGCGCTGAACCTGGCTGGGACAGCGATGGAGCAGCTGGCCCGCGGCATGACGCTGGCTCCGACGGAAACTTTCAAGTCCACCTCACGCGTGGATGTTGAGCTTTCTGCTGTTGAGCGCGAGGCCGCTTAAGCGCGCGCCCGAGTGCACTTTCACGCCTACACCTCGGAGAGTATTGCGACGGTCGTGCTTTATGACCGAAAGCAACTCGCGCCCGGCGAAACGGCGTTCGCCCAACTGCGCTTGAGCGAGCCGGCGTTGCTCCTGCCCGGAGACCGTTTCATCGTCCGCCAGTTTTCGCCGGTGATCACGATTGGTGGAGGCGTGGTTTTAGAGAACGCCTCACCGCTGAAAACCAAGAAGGCGGCCCAGGTCGATTTTCTGAAATTGCTCGACGCGGGCCGCGGCCGGCCGCTCTGGAGGCGCGAATCGCCGCCAGCGGTACGCAAGGCCTAAGCACGGCCGCCGCAGTGGCGCGGACGGGCTGGACTCCGCAGCAGGTAGCGGCAATCGCAGCAGCAATCCCCGTGGTCGTGCGGGCCGGGTCAACATTGGTGACACAATCCGCGTTGGAGAGCGTCCGCAAAGGAATGCTGTCTTTGTTGGACGCATTCCACAAACAAAATCCCCTCGTTACGGGAATGAGCAAAGAAGAGCTGCGCGGGCAGTTCGCCGAGGTTTCTGGCGAGGTCTTTTCGCACGCATTCGACGAAGCCGTGCGGGCGAAGCAGCTCGGGTTGGAGGGCGAATTGGTGCGGCTTCCTGGGCGCGGCGTGGTCATGAAAGACGAAGAATCCGAGTCGAAAAAAGTCATTGAAGCCGCGTTTGCCTCGGCGGGATTGAAAGTTCCGGCGCTAAAAGATGTGCTGGCAGGGCTGAAAGTCGACAAAGTGCGGGCGCAGAAAATTGTGACCTTGCTTCTGCGCGACAAGGTGCTGGTCAAAATCACAAGACCTGGTATTTCACCGCGACGCGCTCGCCGAACTTCGCCGCTTGCTGGCCGCTGAAAAAAAGAACGCACCCAGGATCGACGTGTCTCGCTTCAAGGAGTCGCTGGCATCACCCGCAAATATGCGATCCCGCTACTCGAGTACCTCGATCGCGAGCACGTGACCCGCCGGGTTGGCGATGTCAGGATTATTCTGTAGGCCACATTTCATTCTTATAATGAATAGGGTATCCGACGGGAAACATCCGCAGTTGGTTCTCGGCGAGGAAGCAGATCCCTCGCTTCGCTCGGGATGACAACAAGAGGGCTTTATCTGAAAAACGAAGCCAAAATTATCGGCGCGGGACTCGCCGGCTCGGAGGCAGCATGGCAGTGCGCCCGGCGAGGGGTTGCAGTCGAGTTGTTCGAGATGCGCCCAGTGCGCTCAACCGCAGCGCATCAGACTGCCGATTTCGCGGAACTCGTCTGCTCCAACTCGCTGAAATCCGATAGCGAAAACACGGCACCCTGGCTTCTGAAAGAAGAAATGCGCCGGGCAGGCTCGCTGCTGCTCGAAACTGCGCGCGAATGTTCGGTTCCGGCCGGTCACGCGCTCGCCGTGGATCGCACCAGCTTCGCCGCCAAAGTGACCGAAGCGATCTCGCGCGAGCCGCTGATCACAATACGACGGGAAGAAGTCACGCGCATCCATGAAAATGAAATTACGATTATCGCGACCGGGCCGCTGACGTCCGATGCGCTGTCGCAGGAAATCGCCCGCCTGAGTGCGTTGCCATCTTCCCTCGATGAATCGCGGGCGGGGGCGCCCGCGCCACACAACCTATATTTCTACGATTCCATCAGTCCGATCGTCGAGGCTGACTCGATCGACATGGAAAAAGTTTACCTCGCGGCACGCTACGACAAGGGTTCGGCGGATTACATCAACTGCCCAATGTCGCGCGAAGAATATGACCGCTTTTACGATGCGTTGATCGCCGCGCAATCGGTCGAAGAAAAAGATTGGGAGAAGCTGAACTACTTCGAAGCCTGCCTGCCGATCGAAGAGATTGCCCGGCGCGGCCGCGATACCCTGCGCTTCGGTCCATGAAGCCGGTCGGGCTGAAGAATCCACGCACTGGTCAAATGCCTTATGCCGTCGTGCAACTGCGGCAGGAAAATTTACGCGCCGATTCCTACAATCTGGTTGGCTTTCAGAATCATTTGAAGTTCGGCGAGCAGGCTCGCGTGTTGCGGCTTATCCCTGGTCTTGAAAACGCGCGTTTTCTGCGCTACGGGCAAATCCATCGCAATACCTATATCAATTCGCCCACGCTCCTCCGCGAAACCTTGCAGATGAAACGATATCCACGCATTTTTGTCGCCGGGCAAATCTGTGGCGTCGAAGGGTATGTGGAATCCATCGCGACCGGACTGATGGCCGGCATTCACGCGGCTGCGCTAAGTGCTGGCTCCGGACTCCTTCCACCGCCGCGAGCCAGCGCTTTCGGGTCGCTGACCCATTACATTACTCACGCCGATCCCACCAATTTTCAGCCGGCCAATATTACTTTCGATCTTCTGCCGTCGCTCGAACGTAAGGTTCGCGATCGGAAGCAGCGGCATCAGTTGCAGTGCGAGTTGGCGCTCAGGGAGTTCGACGCCTGGCTGGCCAGCCAGAACCTTTACCCTCCGGTTAAGACTTCCGCGTGAAGGCCAGAACCGTTCTTCGGATTCACATCAGTGGATCAGCACAGCGGGAGTGCCATTTCGTCGCGCTGACCCGTCGATATCGAGATTGTGATATCTGCGGAACGCCGAGAGTTGAGTCTCGCCCATGTAACGTCAGCACGTTCTCCAGGATCGACCGGTTCACCGGTTGCTGGGCGCGCTGATAAAGCTCGCGCACTCGTTCGAGCGGCGACTATCGCCGCAGCAGGCGTTGCAGCGGGGACCTGCGGCGGCGGAGCAGAAGCAAGCTGCCGCTCCAGAAGGCTGCCTAAAGGCATACCTACTTACTACCGAAGCAGGGTTGCGGGAGGATGAAGCGGGTGTTAAAAGTCTGTGACAACTGGTGCACGAAGGGGTACGTCCCGCTGGCCACAAATCAACAGAATTTGTCTCTGTGACCCTATGTCTCTGTGGTGAGCTGGACTCCAAAAGCCAGGTGGTGACCGTATGCCTTTTCCGCTCCAAACTTCCTTCGCTCCGAGCGGAACTAACCGCCCGCAAATCACGTACTTCTCTTCAGGGGCGGGCTTTCGGCTCACGTTAACCGGCGAGGGCCGTCCAACCGAGAGACATGGTTCTGCGCGACCTCATCAGCGATGTCTTCCGTACCCTTTGGGCCCACAAGCTGCGTACCTTCCTCACTATGTTCGGGATTGCTTGGGGGATTGTGTCGATTGTGCTGATGGTGGGCGCGGGCGAGGGCCTGCGCGTGGGGCAGGCAAAAGTTTCTGAGACGCTGGGCCGCGATGTAATGATTGTTTTCCACGGGCGCACCAGCCTGCAGGCCGGTGGAATCCGCGCCGGACGCACTGTCCATTGGGAAGATCCGGACGTTGCCGAAGTCCAGGCGACTTCGCCGGATTGCGAATACATGATCCCGGAGCTGGAGCAGGAAGATGTCCAAATCCACAGCAACTACAACAACGCCGCCTTTTTGATCACCGGCTCGCTGCCGCAATTCGAATACATTCGCAGCCTGGGCGTGGGCCAGGGCCGTTTCTACAACTGGGACGACCAGCGCGAAGCGCGCCGCGTGGCCTTCCTCGGCAGCGATGCCGCCAAGCAGCTTTTTCCCGGACGCAATCCGGTGGGCGAGAACATTTATCTGAATGATTTTCCTTACGTCGTGATTGGCGTCATGGCAGACAAAAAAACAGGACTCCAGCTACGACGGCTGGGACGTAAACAAAATTTTCATTCCCTTTAGCGCCATGCGGCGGGATTTCCCCGATAAACCTCCCGGCACGCCGATCACCTTCGACCAACTGCTGGTGACGCCAAAATCAGTGGAGCAGCATGAGGCCTGCAAACATGAGGTGCGCGCGGCCCTGGGGCGCATGCACCGTTTCGATCCCAATGACAAAGAAGCCTGTCCGGTTTGGGACACGGTGCAGGAGGCCAAGGCATTTCGCCAGATGACCGACGGCATGAAGTATTTCCTCGGAGCCGTGGGCGTAGTCACGCTGTTCCTCGGCGGCCTGGGTGTGATGAACGTAATGATGGTTGCGGTGCGGGAGCGCACTCGCGAAATCGGGGTGCGCAAAGCGATCGGCGCGCCGGCGGGCACGATTCTCAAACAGTTTTTCGTCGAGGCGCTGATGATTGCGATTTTCAGCGGCGGCGCCGGACTGACTGTGGCCTACGGAATTTGTTATCTCGTCGATCTTCTGCCGATGCCGGATTTCTTTGCCGGACTGCTCCCGACCTGGAGTTCAGGTTTGCTGGCGACGGGATTATTGGGAACGATTGCGGTGTTGGCAGCCCTCTATCCCGCGCGGAAAGCCGCCTCCGTCGATCCGATCGAAGCGCTGAGGTTTGAAGGCGGAGGATAGTTCGTGGAATCTCTGCCGAGCTTTGCTCGGCGCGGGCGGACGGGGGCGTCCGCCCCTACATAGTTTGAGACGATGTTGACCGAAATCATTCTCGAAGCCTGGGTCGCGCTGAAGCGCAACTACACGCGCACCTTCCTCACTATGCTCGGTATTGTGTGGGGAATTGCGACGGTGACGCTGCTGCTGGCGTACGGCGGAAGTTTCCGGCGCATTCTGGTGGGCGGCTTCGATGCCTTCGGCAAAAGCGTGGTCATCTGCTGGCCGCAGCAGACCAGTGAGCAGCCCGGCGGTCAGCGCGCCGGTCAAGAGAGTCGTGTTTGAGCAGGCCGATCTCGACATGGTGAAAGAAACCGCGCCGCTGGTGAGGCACGTTTGTCTGGAAACCGTGCGCCGTCCCGGCATTGCTTACGCCGATCGAATGGTGGGAACGGCTGCCATTCGCGGGGTTTGCCCCGAATACGGCGAAATGCGGAACGAAGTGCCATCCGAGGGCCGCTGGATCAACGCTAGTGACGAACTGGAGCGCCGGCGCGTGGCATTCCTCGGCGGGCGAATTCGCGAGGAACTGTTCAGCGGGCGCCCGGCAGTCGGCGAAGAGGTCTTGATCGGCGGAGTGCGGTTTACCGTGATCGGCGTGATGGCGCGAAAAATCCAACTCAGCAATTACTTCAGCAGCGACGATGAATCGGTTTGGATCCCCTATTCCGCCGCGGGCGATTTGTGGAACACGCGCTACGCTGCGGTGATGGTGTTCGAGCCGGTGGCTCCGCAATTTGAAAAACCGGCCATGGCGCAGGTGCTGGCAGCGGTCGCGACGCGGCAGAACTTTTCTCCGACCGATAAGAAAGCGATTCAGATGTTCGGGCGGGATGAATTCCGCCCGGTGATCGACGGCCTCACCATCGGATTGCAAGTCCTGCTCACGTTCGTTGGGACCTTGACGCTCGGCATCGGCGGAGTCGGAGTAATGAATATCATGCTGGTTTCTGTCGATGAGCGCATCCGGGAGATCGGCCTGCGGCGGGCGATTGGCGCGCGGAAGTGGCACATCAAATTTCAATTCCTGGCGGAAACTATGCTGATTGTGCTGCTGGGCGGCGCGATCGGAGTGCTGCTCTCGTATGCCATTTCGGCCGCGGTCGGGACGTTACCGCTGATGGGCCCTCTGTTTGAAGACGACTCGGGCAAAGGCGATATCCATCTGCAGATTTCGCTGATGACGGTGATGATTTCCACCGTGGTTTTGCTGATTGTAGGCCTGATCAGCGGAATGATCCCGGCCTTGCGCGCGTCGAAGCTTGACCCGGTGGAAGCTCTGAGATACGAATGATTGGTTCGCAGCCGACCGAAATCTCTCGCCGCGGATCAGCGCGGATGGCCGCGGATTTGAGAACATTCGAGAATCAGAACTAAGACATAAAGTTAGGCAGAATACAAGACATGCACGTTTCCCTCCGCGCCGCCTTCCGCCACGTTTTTGTTCTGACAGTGGTTTTGCTCGCGAGTGCGGCTTTCGCGCGCGAGCGAGGACCACGAGTTGAAGTAGTGTGCCCGTCCTCACCCATACCAGTCGCAGCCGGTCAAGATAAGCTGCCCTGGTCTATGAACTGCACGTCACGAATTTTGACACGGTGCCATTGACGCTGAAGCGGATCGAAATCTTTGCCAATGAGGAGAACAGCGGGCCGCTCAGTACTCTTGTCGACAGCAGTTTGTCTGCGACGATGACAAGGGTAGGGGCGACGATGGGGGCCCGGCAACTCCGCAACCGCAGCGAAAGACACGCGAGTGATTGAGCCCGGAGGACGCAACATTGTCTTTGTGTGGGTCGAGCTGACATCGAATCGCCCGGCGCCTGCCAGCCTAAAGCACCGAATGGTTTTCTCGCCGGCCGCAGACAGCACGACGGACGCGACGCTCGAAGATTTCGAGGTGCCCGTAAGTCACGATCCAGTTCCGAGTCTGAGTCCACCGTTTCATGGAGGCATCTGGTTGGCGGGAGATGGCCCGGCGAATAATTCCGGGCACCGCCGGTCGATGACCGCGATTGATGGCCACATTTATTCCTCCGAACGCTTCGCCGTCGACTGGATCAAAGTCGGTCCAAACGGCGATTCGCGTCATGACGGGTCGACGAAGAATGAAAACTGGTGGGGCTATGGCGAGCCGGTCCTCGCCGTAGCGGATGGGCAGATCACCGAAGTCGTCGACGGCATTCCCGACAACGTTCCGCGCAATCTGCCTCCGGTGACGCTGGATAACATCGCCGGAAATCACGTGATTCTGCAGATCGCTCCCAATCGTTTTGTTACCTATGCGCACCTGCAGAATGGAAGCGTCAAGGTGCGGCTGCACGACCAGGTTCATCGCGGAGACACGCTTGCGCTCCTTGGCAACAGCGGCAACACCACGGGCGCTCATTTGCACTTGCAGGTGACCGACCGCAGCTCGGTGCTGCAATCCGAGGGGATTCCATTCGTTCTTTCGAGTTTCACCTATCTGGACGGGTTCGGATTATCCGGAGAAGCAGATATCGCAACCGTGGACGGGTTCCATTCCGCCGGGCGACGGCGTAGTGCAGTTTCCAGAGATGAAAAAGCGATTTTCTCCCCTGGTGAGCAAATGTCATTGACCCTGGCCCGCACTTCCTAGTACCTTGCTGGCGTTGAAAGTTTCGCTTCGAGGTGCGCGCTTGCCACTTTCCGCGATTGATGCCATCAGCCCGGCCTTGAATCACGCGCGCCAGCAACTGTTTCAGCCGTTTCGGGTAGGGCAATGGGCGCGGCTCGCGCTGGTGGGGCTGCTTGCAGGAGAACTCAGCTCCGGAGGCGGCTGCAACGGCAATTTTCAAATGCCCCAGCGTACCAATCATTTGATGGGGCCTTCGCTGCCACAGATCAATCCGGCTGCCATGGCTGGGTTGATCGCTCTGCTGATTGTCGCCGGTGTGGTTTTCTATGTGCTGTTTCTCTACGTCAGCAGCGTGATGCGCTTTATTCTGTTCGACAGCGTGGTGGAGCGGCAATGCGCGATCCGGCGCGGCTGGGGCCGGCGGCAAAATGCGGGTGGGCGTCTTTTCCTGTGGCAACTGACGTTTCTTCTGGCCACACTCGTTGCGCTGACGATTCTGTTCGGAATTCCCGCCGCGATTGCACTGGCCGCAGGCTGGCTGACCAATCCGAAACAGCACCTTCTGCCGCTCATTCTTGGTGGAATGGTCTTGTTCTTTGTCCTGCTCGCATTTGTGGTGCTGCTCTTGGCCATCCACGTGTTGACCAAAGATTTTGTCGTCCCGCAGATGGCGCTTGATGAACCTGACCGCTTTTCAGGCATGGGGCCGGTTGTTGCCGATGCTCGAATCGGAGAAGGGGCCATATGCCGGATATCTATTGATGAAGATCGTGATGGCGGTGGGGGTGGCCGTGGTGGTAGGAATTCTCGCCGTCATAGTTATTCTCCTGATGCTGATTCCGGTCGGCGGTTTTGGAGCGGTGGTCGTATTGGTGGGAAAGGCCGCCGGTTTGCAATGGAATCTTTATACGATCACGCTGGCGGTGATTGTCGGATGTTTTCTGCTTGCAGTCATCCTCTATGTGATGTCGCTGATTTCGGTCCCGCAACGGTGTTCTTCCCCGCGTATTCGATCTATTTCTTTGCCTCGCGCTATCCCAAGCTCGATGCGATTGTTCATCCGGCGCCAGTGCTGCCGGCAGAAACGCCGCCGCTACCGCCATTACCGGAAAATCCGGGACTTGCCTAGCCGGGAAAGCTCCGCACGTCGTAATTCAATCGCTGGCCCGGTTTTTGATCCAGATTGGTGTACCAACGAAGCCGAAGGCGCGGCGAATCTGATTTTCAAGAAAGCGCAAGTAGGAGAAATGCAGCTTCACTTTGCGGTCGGTGAAGAGGACGAACGTCGGCGGGGAGACGCCTGCCTGGGTCATGTAATAAATCTTGACACGCAGACTCGCGGGCACCGAGGCACGGTCGAAATCAACGTGCTCGAGAAAACGGTTCATCTCCGCCGTGGGGATTCGCTTGCGGCGTTCGGCGGCAACTTCCTCCAGCGTAGGGAATATTTTCTCGGTCCCCTTGCCGGTGCTGGCGGAAATGAAGAGCACCGGGGCGTAGCTCAGGAATTTGAGCGCGTAACGGAGCCGTTGTTCGTAGGCGGCGCGGTTCGCGGGACGCTTACTCTCCCTCATGCGCGCAGCTTTTGACTGGCTTACAGCCTTTTTTTCACCACTGATCACCAAATCCCATTTGTTGACCACGATGATCACGGAGCGACCGCTTTCATGGGCGTATCCGGCGATGGTCGCATCCAGCGCGCTCACCCCTTCAGTGGCGTCGATGACCAAAAGAGCAATGTCGGCGGCTTCGAGGTGCTTGCGCGCCATCACCACTGAAAGCTTCTCCGCCATCAAATGGGTTTTACCTTTGCGGCGGATGCCGGCGGTATCGATGAAGCGAAAAACCTGCCCGTCGTGCTCCACGATCTCATCCACCGCGTCGCGAGTGGTGCCGGGAATTGGCGAAACGATTGAGCGCGAGGTGCCGGTGAGCCGGTTCAGCAAGGTAGACTTGCCGACGTTGGGATGGCCGATAATGGCAACCTTGACCTCGCGAGTCTGCTCCTCCTCTGGAGTCTCAGTGTCCTCGGTGGCCGGCTCCTTTGGCAAGGTTTCCAGAATTGCGTCGAGCAGGTCGTCAATTCCCTGTCCGTGCTCCGCGGAAACTGGAAACAAAGTCCTGATCCCCAGCCGGTAAAATTCGTCGGCCATGCCTTCCTGTTTAGAGGTGTCAATCTTGTTGACGGCGAGGAAGAGCGGCTTGCCAGCGCGGTTGAGGAGGCGGGCGAGTTCGAAATCCTGCGCTGCGAGCTCACTTCGGCCGTCGACAACCATAATGATGGCGGAAGCTTCGTCGAGCGCAACTCGGGCTTGGCGGAAAATTTCGGAGGGAATGAATTCCTGATCGTCGGGGATAATTCCGCCGGTATCGACCACCCGCAGGCGATGGCCGCGCCACTCAGCTTCTCCGTAGAGCCGATCGCGGGTAATGCCGGGCTCATCGCCGACAATAGCGCGGCGCGAGCCGACGATACGATTGAACAGCGTCGACTTGCCGACATTGGGCCGGCCAACGATGGCGAGAAGCGGAACGCCCGCCGCAGCCGGTTGACTCAACGCGTTGGATCGAATTCGAGTCATTGTTAAGCCATGGCGACAAAGGTCGTCGCCATACATGCAGTGGCTTATTATAGAGACTCTGTGGCCTCGACTTCCCAGCCCGCGTCTTCAAAGTCCAGCCCGCAGTCCAGCTCGCCCGCGCCCAGCAAGCCGCGGGAAGCTTCGCTCTACAATTTTTTTGCGCCGGGCGGATTGCTCTCGCGAACCCATCCGGCTTACGAATTTCGTCGCGGACAGCTGCAAATGGCGCAGGCGGTCGAGCAGGCACTGTCAGAAAGAAGGCATCTGATCGTCGAAGCCGGAACCGGCACGGGAAAGACACTCGCGTATCTGGTTCCGGTCATTCGCTCGGGCAAGCGCGTGATCATTTCTACCGGCACTAAGAATCTGCAGGAACAGCTTTTCAATAAAGACGTGCCCTTTCTAGAGCAGGCGTTGTTTCCGAATGGAGAGGCAAAACTCAGCGTCTGTTACATGAAGGGCCGCAACAATTATTTGTGCCGGAAGAAACTCTACGATCTGACCGGGCAGCCGGTGCTCAGCGGCCTGGATGAGATTGAGCAGTACCGCGCGATTTCCGCCTGGGAGCAGACGACGCAAACCGGAGATCGGGCGGAACTGGCGTCACTGCCTGAAGCGAGCGGCCTGTGGCACAAGATCGACGCCCGAGCCGAGGCGTGTATCGGGCAAAAGTGCAGCTCGTGGGAGAGATGTTTCATCACCGAGATGCACCGCCGGGCGATGGAAAGCGACATCATTATCGTCAATCATCATCTTTTCTTTGCCGACCTGGCGATCAAGCAGCAGGCGGAGTACGCGCCGGATGCGGGAATCCTGCCTGAGGTCGGTGCGGTGATTTTCGATGAAGCGCATGAACTCGAAGATGTCGCCGGGAGCTATTTCGGAGTCGCTGTCAGCAATTCGCGCGTGGAAGAGCTTTGCCGGGACGTAGAGAGTTCGCTGCAACGCAAGCAGCAGCTTTCGGGCACGCTGGCCGGGGCGGTGAAGAGCCTGCGCGACCGGGCCATGTTTTTCTTCGCGTTGCTGCCGCAGGGCGAGGGGCGATTTGCATTTGAAAATCGCCGCGAGTTTCTGGAAGAAAACGGCGATGAGTTTCTTGGCCTTGCAGCAATCGTTGCAACGATTGATTTCCGAGCTGGAAAACATGCCGTCGAAGCCGGAAGAAGTTTTCAACTTCGCGCGGCGGGCGCAGGAATTGCAAGTCCAGTTCAGCTTTTTGATGGAGTCGGAGGACGCGAATACAGTCTTCTGGGTCGAGCGGCGGCGCGGCGGGCGCGACCGGTTGAATGTCTTTCTGCAGGCCACGCCAATCGACGTTGCGCCCATTCTCAAGACTTGCCTGTTCGACAAGCTGGAGTGCGCGGTGCTGACTTCCGCAACTTTGGCGGTTGGTGGCGGTTTTGAATATGTGCGACGACGCCTGGGACTGGAACACGCGCGTGAAGTGGTGCTGCCGTCGCACTTCGATTATGAGAATCAGGCGTTGTTTTATGTGCCGCCGGATTTGCCCGACCCGCGGACACCGCAGTTTGCCGCCAAAGCGAGCGATCGCATTCGGCGAGTGCTGGAAATCACGCGCGGGCGGGCGTTCGTTTTGTTCACAAGTTATGCGCAGATGAAAGATGTGTATCAGCGACTGCTGGGGGAGTTGGAGTTTCCCATGCTTTTGCAGGGAGACGCCCCCAAAAGCGCGTTGCTGGAGGAGTTTCGTCTGACGCCGAATGCGGTGCTGTTTGCGACGTCATCGTTCTGGCAGGGAGTTGACGTGCAGGGGGAGCAATTGAGTTGCGTGATTATCGATCGCCTGCCGTTCGCCGTGCCGACTGATCCGGTGGTCGCAGCGCGCGTCAAATCGGTAGACGCCGAGGGCGGGAACGCGTTCTTTCAGTATCAGGTGCCGGCGGCGGTGATCACGTTGAAACAGGGCTTCGGGCGGCTGATTCGCTCGTTGCATGACCGCGGACTGTTGGTGCTGCTGGACAATCGCATCCTGAAAAAACAGTACGGACGGGTGTTTATAGAGAGCCTACCGGATTATAAGAAGACGACGGAGATGAGGGCGGTGGAAGAATGGTTTGGGGTGGAGTGATTCAGGCTCGGCTCCGTTCATTGCGCCTTGCGACCGCTTTTCGAACTGCAGCATTCATTTCTTCAATCGACGCCGGCTTTCCGTGCCACCGGAACGCTCCAGCCAGCTTTTTTATCGACACTTTCTTTGCTGGAGCACTAGACTTTTTCTTCATTGTCAAAGGATAGCATTTCTCACCAAGGTAATTCGGATTAGTCCGCGATGCAGCCGGCATCGTGCCGCTATCCCGTTCCCGACAAATCCGCGCCATGCCGTTCGCTTCCCGCCCAGGTAACAACGGCAACCAACGTGGCGACGATTAGAACTGTCCAGGCGAACACGGGAGCGTAGGTGCCGTTGTAATGTCGCTCAGCGAGTTTGGCCTGGATGACCGCATTTCCTGAAGCCAGCAGATTGCCGAGCTGATAAGCGAATCCGGGGAACGTCCCGCGCACCGCGGCGGGCGAGAGCTCGTTCAAGTGCGCCGGAATCACCCCCCACGCGCCCTGCACCATGAATTGCATGAGAAAACCGCCCAAGGCAAGCAGCGGGAGGGTGTGCGAGTAGGCCCACAGCGGAATGGCGGGAATTGCGAGCAGTGCCGCGCAGACGATGGCCCGGCGGCGTCCAATGCGCTCCGACCATGAGCCAAAAACGATTCCTCCAAACAGTGCGCCAACGTTGTAGATGACGGCAATCAGCGCAACTGTGTGCGGAGCCAGTTGGTGGTTTTTCTGCAGGAAAGTTGGGTAGAGCGCCTGCGTCCCGTGACTCAACGAGTTGAACGCGAACATCAGGAGCACGAGGAAGAGAAAACTTCCCAGATATTTCCAAATGTCTTCGCCCAAACGGCGCTCGGCGGCGTGCGAGACGCGATCTTGCAGCCACGCCGGCGACTCAACCACTTTGGTGCGAATGTAAATGACCAGGAATGCCGGCAGCGCTCCGATGACGAACATGCCCCGCCAACCTACCAGGGGGAACAGCAAGCCGTAAACCAGGGCGGCCATCAGATAGCCGACGACGTAACCTTCCTGCAGCAGTCCGGAGAAAAATCCGCGGCCTTCTTTGGGCAAGGTTTCGAACGCCAATGCCGCTCCCACGCCCCATTCGCCGCCCATGGCAATGCCAAAAAATGCACGCGCGATCAGAAAAAACTTCAGCGACGGCGCGAATGCCGAAGCCAGCTCGAACACCGAATAAGCCACGATGTCGATCATGAGTGTGGGGCGGCGGCCAAAGCGGTCGGCCATCAGTCCGAAAACAAGCGCACCGACCGGGCGCATGGCGAGGGTGAGAAAAATCGCCTCAGTTACTGCCGAAACTCTCACCTCGAATTGCGTGGCGATGGCGCTCACGCAAAAAATCAGAATGAAAAAGTCGAATGCGTCCAGCGCCCAGCCGAGGAAGCAGGCGAAGAAGGTATTGCGCTGGACAGGAGTAATCCGGCGGAAGTGGTCCAGGAATTCCAAGTGTGCAGGAGCGAACTCCTGCGCATACTAGCACACGGCGGATGCGGGCTTCCTCCAACGAGCGTCTGCCAGTCCTACGTCGTACAATAAACGTAGGGGCTTGCGCATAGCAGCCCGCGGGAGATTCATGTACGAAGTTACCGTCGAAGATTCGTTTGCAGCCGGCCACTATCTCCGCAACTACAAAGGCAAGTGCGAGAAGCCGCACGGGCACAACTACAAAATCCGCGTGACCCTCGCCGGAAAAGAACTCGATAAGGCCGGGTTGCTGGTCGATTTTAAAGAGCTGCGCGAAGTGATGAAGCACGTTATCGACCGGCTCGACCATCAGATGATCAACGAGCTCGAGCCTTTCATCGAACTGAATCCTTCAGCGGAAAATCTCGCAAAATACTTTTATGACGAGACGAACCAGAAACTCGATCGCGTGACTCAGGGAAGAGTGCGGGCGAGGCAGGTTACGGTGTTTGAGACCGATACAACTACGGCGACGTACAGCGAGTAGAAGAAGTTAGTGTTCGAGCGTCATCCTCAGTTTCCGATGCAAATCACCGAGATTTACAAATCGATCCAGGGGGAGTCGACCTATGCGGGTCTTCCCTGCGTGTTCGTGCGCCTGACGGGTTGCAATCTGCGCTGCTCATGGTGCGACAGCGAATATACGTTTACGGGCGGGCGTCGCATGACGATGGAGGAGATAACTGAAGAAGTCGAGCGCTTGAGTCCGACGGGCGGTTTGGTCGAAATTACCGGCGGGGAGCCGATGTTGCAGGAGAAAGAACTGCTGCCGTTGATGCAGCATTTGCTCAATCAAGGATATACGGTGCTGCTGGAAACCAGCGGCGAGCGGCCTCTGGAGCGGGTCCCCAAAGGCGTAGTCAAGATTGTTGACGTGAAATGTCCGAACTCCGGCGAGCCGCACACCTTTCGCATTGAAAACCTGGAGTGTCTGGAGTCGGTGGACGAGGTGAAATTTGTGCTTAGCGATCGCGCGGACTACGAGTTTGCCCGCGACTTTGTTGCCCGGCACAATCTTGCTGGGACGGTGAACGCCGTATTGTTTTCTCCTGCGTTCGATAAGAATGCCAGCGGCGGCCGCGATACTTCGCATTGTTTGCTCGATCCCCGAGAACTGGCGGAGTGGATCCTCGCCGACAATGTTCCCGCACGCCTGGGACTGCAGCTGCATAAGTTCGTTTGGGATCCGGCAGCGAAAGGGGTTTGAGGGAAGGTGAAAAGTAAGAATGCTGAAGTAAGCAAGTAAACGCAGCGCGCACAGCGTTCTGCCTTCAGCACTTTGACCTCTAACTTCTGTCTCAGAAATGCAAAGTTCAATGACGAAGCAGCCTCGCGCAATCGTTCTTCTCAGCGGCGGCATGGACTCGTGTGTCTGCGCGGCGATGGCGGTGCGCGATTTTGAGACCGCGGCGGTTCATATCAGTTACGGACAGCGAACCGAGGCCCGCGAGCAGCGATCTTTTCTGGCAATCTGTGAGCGGCTCGGCATCCATCGCAGGCTGGCCGTAAGGGACGAGGCCCTGCGCGCCATTGGCGGATCGGCATTGACTGACCGGAGCATCGCCGTCCCGGAATCGTCGACCATTGGCGAGGGAGTTCCAGTGACGTATGTCCCGTTTCGCAACGCCCATTTCCTGTCGGTCGCCGTCAGTTGGGCGGAGGTCCTGGGGGCCAAAAAAATCTTCATCGGGGCGGTCGAGCAGGACAGTTCGGGCTATCCGGATTGCCGGCCAGCTTATTATCATGCCTTTAACCAGGTCATCGAGGCCGGCACCAAGGAGGGCGGGATTACAATTGAGACGCCGCTGATCGCCCTGCGGAAATCGGAGATTGTGACGCGCGGCCTTGAATTAGGCGCTCCCTTCGATTTAACGTGGTCATGTTATACCCAGGAAGACAAGGCTTGCGGGGGCTGCGACAGTTGTGTACTGCGCTTGCGCGGGTTTCGCGAAGCCGGTGCGGTCGATCCGCTCCCTTATATGGAAGCGGTCGCCAAGTAGTAACTTGCTGTCGCGGAGTTGAGCAGTGACCGTAGAAAAAATCGTGTTGTGTTGGAGGCGATGATGAAAAAGCGTCTGGCATTGTCCGTTCTCATAAGTCTGGTTTTGCTCTGCTCGATTCCGTCGGCAATGGCCGACGTGACCGGCACCGTGAAGGGCGTCTGCAAAGACACGCAGGGTAAGCCGATTGTGGGAGCGACCGTCGAGTGGATCAACAATGGGAACGGCCGCAAGTACGATCTCAAGACCAACGACAAGGGCGAATATTTCACCCTCGGCGTGATCCCCGGCATGTATAAAGTAACGCTGACCAAAGACGGGCAGCAGATCTACTACTTTAACGGGGTTCTGGTGCAGGGACTGGAAGTCAACATCGACTTCGACATGCAGAAAGAAATGAGCGCTGCGGCGCAGGCTTCAGGCGCGACGGCCGAGCAGGCCAAACAACAGCAGGAAGCGCAAACCAAGGTCGCCAAAGAGAACAATGTCATTAAGAGCCTTAATGAGAAGCTGAATGCGGCCAAGACTTCGGCCGATGCCGGCAATCTCGACGCTGCTGTGACCACCATGACTGAGGCCACGCAGTTGGATCCCAACCGCGACCTGCTGTGGGCCAAGCTCGGCGAGTACACGCTGGCGGCGGCCGGCAAGCAAGCCGATGCCGCGGAAAAGGCCAAGCGCTACACCAATGCTGCCGACGATTACACTAAGGCTCTTGATCTGAAGCAGAAGGCCATGGACACCGATCCCAAGGCCAAGACGCCCGACGCCACCAAGGTGCTTGCCCAGTATTACAACAATCTTGGCCAGGCGCAGGCGAAGCTGGGCAAGACCGACGACGCGGTGAAGGCCTACACTCAGGCCGCCCAGTTGGATCCCAGCGCCGCTGGGGCCTACTATTTCAACCTCGGTGCAATTCTGACTAACGCCAACGTGAGCAATGATGCCAAGATGCGTTCGGCGGCAGCGGACGCCTTCGATAAAGCTATCGCCGCCGATCCCAAGCGTCCCGACGCCTACTACTGGAAAGGCACCAACCTGATTGGAGCCGCCACTCTGCAGGGCGATAAGATGGTGGCGCCTCCGGGAACGGCGGAGGCCTTCCAGAAATATCTCGAGCTGCAGCCTAATGGGGTCCATGCAGAGGAAGCCAAAGCAATGCTGGCCAGCCTGGGCGCAACCATCGAGACCAGCTACGGGAAGAAAGGCAAGCAGCCCGCCAAAAAGCAGCAGTAGGAACGAATTACTTGGAAACGGGGCGATTCACGCCCCGTTTTGTCTCCCCGTTTCCCCATCTGGAGCATTCTTATTACGAAGGTCACAGCGTTTTGCCGGATTGTCGCTGCCCGACTCCCCACATTTCGCTACAGTAAGCTGTTGACGCACTTCTGCGGAGTCTGTTTTTTGCCGCACCGCAAGTCTCCCCCGGAAAATTTATGGCAGCGCCCGGCAATGCTCCTATTTCCGTTTCCCTGGAGTTGGGGAAGGGCCCCGGCACCATCGCCACGCATAACCTGCTGGCAGCGATGCTGCGCACCCGCGATCAGGTCAGCGACCTAATCTTTTCTCCCGGCCGCCTGCCGCAAGTACAAGTTCACGGCCAGCTTTTTGCCGTGGAAGCGCCCGGCCTGCGGCCACTCAGCGCCGATGAAACGCGCCGCATCGCCTCTGATCTCATTGGCGACAACAAGCAAGCGATTTCCGTTCTGCGCGAGCAGGGATACTGCGACATCTCCTACGGATTGCCAGGCGTGGCGCGCTTTCGCGTGAACGTCTTCATTCAACGGGGAAGCTGCGCTTTGGTGATGAGAGTGATTCCCACGGCAATTCCGGATTTTGCCGCACTCGGCCTTCCCGCACACCTCGGGCAAGTGGCTCAATTGCGCGAAGGGATTGTCCTGGTCGCCGGGCCGCGTGGATCGGGGAAATCCTCCACTCTGGCAGCGATGCTGGATCGAATCAATCAGCAACGTGTCTGTCACATTATTACGATCGAAGACCCGATTGAATTCCTGCACAACCACAAGCGCGCGACCGTGCATCAGCGCGAGTTGCACAGCGACACGCCGAGCGTTGCCCTGGCGTTGCGGGCGGCCCTGCGGCAGGCTCCGGCGGTGATTCTGCTGGGCGAAGTGCGCGATCGTGAAGCAATGGAGTTGGCCCTGGAGGCAGCGGAAACCGGGCACCTCGTGCTCTCCACTATGAACACCATGGACGCCGCACAGACGGTAGAACGCTTCGCGAACGCATTTTCCACCTCCGAGCAAGTTGCGGTGCGCGACCGGCTGGCGAAGACCCTGCGCTGGATTGTGGCGCAGCGGCTGATCCCACGCAGCAACGGCGCCGGGCGCGTGGCAGTGGCTGAGATTCTGAAGAGCCATCCGCAAACTCTCGCTGGCCTCGGCGGACAGGAATTCTCCGCTCGCAGCTTGCTGAAGATCATCCAAAATGGCGCTACTGAAGGAATGCAGCATTTCGACGGCGAGATCGAAAAGCTGGTTCGGGCGGGCGTCGTGAGCCTGGACACAGCCCTGGCCTACGCTACCAATCCGCGAGAGCTGCAAACAACGTTGGCCGACGATGTCATTCCCGGCGTCGCTCGTTAGATTTTCCGGCTTCAGCCTCGTATCATTTCTGCCATGCCATCCAAGCCTGCGTCCGCTGCCGTCTTGAGTTTCGAACTAGCACGCCACCTGGTGGAAGAACACGCCAGCCGGGTGCGCCCCAGCGGCAAGGAATTAGTTGAGCTATTGGAGAGCGCGAGCCAAGTGCTGGCTGAGGCGATCGTCGCCGACCGCAATTTTCCGCCGTTTCCCCGGGCCACACGAGACGGCTATGCAGTGCGCGCCGCAGATCTCGTCAAGCTGCCCGCGAAGCTGAAGATCATCGGCGAAATCAAGGCTGGAAGCTCGGACACCGGCATTACTCTGCAGGAAGGGCAAGCGGCAGCCATTATGACCGGAGCTCCCGCACCAGACGGTGCCGATGCGGTCGTGATGGTCGAGTACACCTCGCGAACGGGCGAGCAGGTCGAGATATCCCGTGGAGTAACGGGGGGCGAAAATATCGTTCCCACTGGAGCGGAAGCCAGGCGGGGCGATCGTTTGCTCTCGCCGGGCATGAAGATGGAGCAGGCTGCGATTGCAGTCGCCGCCTCCGTGGGAAAATCGCACCTGCTGGTTTACTCCAAGCCGCGAGTGGCCGTGCTCTCCACTGGAGACGAGGTAGTTGACATCGACGCCCCGCCGAGGCCGCATCAGATTCGCAACTCCAACAGCTACTCCTTGGCGGCGCAAATTCAGGCGGTGGGGGGCGAAGCGATTTTACTTCCCATCGCGCCGGACGAACCGGAGCGTTTGCGTGAACTGATTCAAGACGGCCTTGACGCCGATCTGCTGCTGATCACCGGCGGCGTTTCGATGGGCAAATACGATCTCGTTGAGCAGGTCCTGGCGGAACTCGAAGCTGAATTTTTCTTTACCGGAGTACAAATTCAGCCTGGCCGTCCCGTCGTATTCGGCCGAGTCCCGTCGAGTGACGGCTTTAAATACCTTTTCGGACTTCCCGGAAACCCGGTTTCTACCATGGTCACATATGAGCTTTTTGCCCGGCCAATGCAGGAGGCGCTGAGCGGGATGGCGCCGCAAAAACTGGTTTGGCTTCATGCGCGGCTGAAATCGGAGATCAAAGTCAAGCCAGGATTGAAACGCTTTCTTCCGGCGGTTCTTTCGGGAGAGTTCGGCGACCCTGAAGTCGAAGTCGTGCCCTGGCACGGGTTTGGAGACATTGCGGCAACGGCCCGGGCAAATTGCTACGCGGTAGTTCCGGAGGATGTAGCACAAATTTCCGCCGGTGAATGGATTGGGGCCTTGCGAAAGTGAGGCCGACACTGAACTCCCCATCCTGACGTTGCGACAGCAGTTTCGTCAGGATGGGGAGTTTTGATTACTGAGCTGCCGGTTTCTTGGCTGCAGCTTTCTTGTGTTCCTCCATCGCGGGTTTTGCATTCCAGAACGGATCGGCTTTGCCGAGTTCCGCTGGCACGTAGCTCATGCGCGGATTGAGTGCGAAAAGATGGGATTCACTCGACTCTACGGACGCGGCCGTCAGTTCTTCGAGTTTCTTCATTCCATCGTCGCCCATGGTGGCCATAAAGTCTTTATTGTCGGCGAACCCTTTGTCCACTTCCGCAAGCGACGACCGCATGGTCAGAAAGATGAATGTGCCATCCTGCGCCCCGTAGGCGATTTCGTAGCAGGCCCAATGAGCGTCGGGCACGCTCTTCTGAAACGCCGCCAGCACCATTTTCACGCTGTCATCCCACTCCTTGCGATGCCCTTCCTTTACCTGGAACACTGAAATCTCCATGTAGCGCCGGTGGGCAAGATCGGCGTTGGGCCGCAGGCTGTAATCTTCACGATAAGAAAATACGATGTTTTCCATCGAATCAAGAAGGTCGCCGTCGACAAAGCCGGCGTGATCGATGGCGGACGCCAGAGCGGGATCCTTCTCCATCGCCGTATTGTCCTTTTCCCAGGCTTCGAAGGAGTCATATCCCAGGAAAAACAGCGCCCGCTGCTTGCCCGAGAGCGAGGTCATGCCAACGTAATGGGTCGGCCATTTGGCCTTAGTGAAGGCTTGCACAAAAAGGCTTTCGGCCTTTTCGTGGGCCATCCCACCTTTGCCAGGTTTCACCATCTCCCGCGCAACCACCAGCACTTTGTGCGGAGCCTGGGCCGCTTCCTGCGCCGCGGCAACCCCGATCGCTCCTGCCAAAACCGACAAACACAGCACGATTCCTGCAATGCGTTTCATGGCACGACCTCCTTTTAATTGAGAATGGGCGGTTTTTCCCCGAGCCGTTGAACACCCGGCAACTAAGAGTTTCTGGGAACACCGGGAGAGTATCGAAGGCGAGTTGGCAAGTCAAGCAGGGTTCGCGGCGTTTTGAGCGGATCTTCTGACCAGAACCACTCCGGAAGGCCGAGGAATGTAAGATAGAGACTTCGCCGATGCCGAGCAAACTTTCTCACTATGATCGCGCCGGCCGTGCCCGCATGGTGGACGTATCGGCCAAGCCGCCTTCGAAGCGTCAAGCCCGAGCCCGAGCCCTGGTGATTTTGAAGCCGGCGGTGCTGAAGGCGCTGCCCACGAATCCCAAGGGCGATCCTTTTGAAACCGCGCGGCTGGCGGGAATTATGGCCGCCAAACGAACGGCGGAGCTGATCCCCATGTGCCATCCGCTGCCGCTCTCGCACATTGATGTCGCTATACGGCTATGCGAGAATGGCGTCACAATCACCGCCAATGTTGCAACCACCGCAGCGACCGGCGTGGAAATGGAGGCGCTTACAGCCGCCAGCGTCGCCGCTTTGACCGTGTACGATATGTGCAAAGCACTGGATAAGGGCATTGAAATTCGCGAAATTGTGCTGGAGCGGAAGACCGGCGGAAAAAGTGGCGATTACGTCCGCCGTAAAAAGAAGTAGCTTGCATGGCAAACGTCAAAGTCCTGCTGGTGGATGACAATCCGATGATCCTGGCCATGCTGCAGGGCGCTTTGACGCCGCTAGCCCTGGTCACGACTGCCAGCGATGCCGCCGATGCCCTGCTGAAAGCGGTCGACGATCCACCCGACTTGCTGGTTAGCGACTATCGCATGCCCGGCATGGATGGCCGGCAGTTGGTTGAGAAACTGCGCGGCCGCTCGGATACCGCTGCCGCGTCGGTCATTCTGCTCGCGACCAAAGCCGATATCAGCGAGAAGCTCACCGGACATGACCTAGCCGATCGACGATTTTGTCGAGAAGCCTTTTTTTCTGCGCGAAGCCACGCTGCGCATTAAGCGGGTGATCGACAAAATTGCCCTGGAGAAGTTGGCCAAGAATCCGTCCTCTGACGGTGTGTTGCGCGGCAGCCTGCTGCAGATGAACGTGATTGATCTGGTGCAATCGCTCGAAATGGGCCGCAAGAGCTGTGCCTTGGCGCTGACCAACGGGGAGGAAAAGTGCGAGATGTACTTCACCGAGGGCCAGGTGATCCACGCTGAATACGGCTCCTGGACGGGCGATGAGGCGGTTTTTCAGGTCCTGCGCTGGGTCGAGGGAAATTTCCAGGTCGATTTTCAGCGCAAGACGACCAAGCAGACGACTACGCTCAACACGCAGGGACTTCTGATGGAGGGCCTGCGTTTGCTCGACGAGTCCCGGCGCGATGAAGGCCAAGCCGGGGAGGAAGAAGAGGATGTCCTCCTCGATTCCTGAGCGACGATTCCTGAACCATGACTCTTGAGGCCTCGATTCGTGAACCATTGACCGCGGCAGTGATTACGGTAAGCGATTCCTGCACCCGCGGCGAGCGGGTCGATATCTCCGGGCCGGCGGTGGGAGAAGTTCTCCGGGCGCAAAACTTTTCGATCGTGGGCAGCGAAGTTGTTCCCGACGATCAGATCGCAATTCAGAAGGCGATTGCCTACTGGGTGGGCGGGGCGCGGCTGGTCGTGACCACGGGAGGAACTGGCATTGCCGAGCGCGACGTTACGCCGGAAGCGACCGAAGCGGTGTGCGAGCGGCTGTTGCTAGGAATTGCGGAGCGGATGCGTTCTGAGGGAGCGAAGAAAACGCCACTTGCCGCTCTCAGCCGGGCTGTTTGCGGCGTGCGCGGAAAGTCGGTCATTTTGAACTTGCCGGGAAGTCCGACGGGCGCGGTGGAGTCACTGGAATCGGTCGTCGATCTGCTTCCGCACGCGCTCGAACTACTGAGCGGGAAAACCGAGCACGAGTAAGATCGATGCAGGCGCCTGGCCATTGCGCCTTTTTCAAAGAAGATTGATCCTCATAATTTGAAAACCATCAAACACATCCTCTCCCGTTACAGCGCATTCCTCTGGGCCCTGCTGAAGCCGCTCGGCGCCTGGGGCGTGCTTGTGGTTGCCGCGATGGACGGGGCTTTCGTTGGCCTGCCCATGGACGCGGTCGTCGCCGGCTACGTTTATCAAGATCCAAAACGCTTCTTTTGGTATGCACTGATGGCGTCGGTGGGCTCGGCGCTCGGCAGCATTGTGATTTACGGCATCGGATACAAAGGCGGCGAAGAACTTTTGCGCAAGCGCATTCCCGCGCACCGCTTCGAGAAAATTCACTCCGCGTTCGATAAGCATCCCTTCTGGAGCCTGATGCTTCCCGCCATGCTCCCCCCGCCTACGCCCTTTAAGTTGTTTGTGCTCGCGGCCGCTGTCTCGGAAATGAGCTTCTGGCGCTTCCTGCTGGCCATTTTTTCTGGACGCATGGTGCGGTTTTTGCTGCTGGCCTTGTTAACGCTGAAGTTCGGCCCGCAGGTTGTCCATCTTTTCGGACAGTTGTTCCTCAAGCACTATTACGTGGTCATGCTAGTGGCAGCGGCGGCGTTGGTGGCGTGGTTGATGAAAAGACGGGCCGCGAAGAACAATCGAGCCGCAACGAACCACTGAGTTCAGAGAAGCCGTAAGGCTTACGCCGCAGCCGTGTGATCGCCATGTTTGTTCAGGGCGCCACTCAACGCGTGCAGTGCCACCGGGGTGGCGAACATTGCAATGGTGAAGACTAAGTCTCCTTCAAGCGCACGGCGGAAGAATGGCAGGCCGGCCACGTAGGCCGTTTCGAGGCCCCTCAGGGTCATCGGATACAGATTCCAGCAAGCCCAAGTGGTGAAATTGCTGATGAGGAAGAACGAAACCGAGCTGGCGAGCGCGGAGGCAATCACGCGTACCGGCTTGGCATTGTCGCGCAGATTGGTGCCGAGCCATACGATTGCGCCATACCATGCCCAGGTCACGAGATAGTCCCAACCGAAGGGGAAACCATAAACGAACTTAGTGAGAACCACGTCCGAGGCTGCGAGTAAAACGACTGGCACCCAAAGCTGGCGGCGCGAACCGCGGGCGCCGAAAAACAGCAGCGATCCGACAACCGGGGTGAACATCCACGGATGAGGCATAAACCGCACCGCAACCGCGAGCACGACAAATAAATAAGCCAGCATGATTTACCTCGCTTAATGATTGTGGCGCGTGGGGCGAGTGGCGTCAAGTTGGGCGGGACTCAGTCCGGCGGCTCGCCCCGGCTGCCATTCCGACTTCCGCCGCGCGGTCCAAACGCCTCATTCACCACATTCAAATTGCGGTCTAGTTCTACAACGCAGGAAAGCACGCTGCGGCCACCGTAATCGAAACGCAGATCTTTGAATCTCACCAGATAGCCGCTATCGATCGGCTCGGTTTCAGTGATCGGATACTTCGCCCAATCGAGATACACGCGTCCGAGATAAGATTTTTTCGCCGCCTGCGTAACCGGAGTTTCCTCCGGCTTATAAAAAATCTGCTTCTCACCCTGCGGATCGACGTCCGGAGTCAGCGAATCCACCAGCATGACCGAGAAGAAATCCCGCGTCTCCACCACCCCGCCCCAGCGGAACGGACTCCACCAGAACGGATACGCGGAGTAGCGAACTGGATCGATGCCCTCGTACAATCGCGCGCCCAGCGCATTCACCGCACGACGGTGTTCGTAATCTCTGACACCCCACCAGGAAACCAGGCCGACGAGAGCCAGAATCGCAGCCCAGCGTCCCCGCGGGCCTTTGCTCCGCACTCCCAAGTCGGAATCGATCAGGCCGAAAAACCATGGCAGGATCAATCCTGCGATCAGCAGCGCCCAAAGAATGGGATCGGCAATATAAACGATGTCCCACGAATACCACTTTTCTGAAAACGGCCAGAACGGACGGACGCCGTAGTTGTTGGTGAAATCGAGCAGGATGTGGCTCAAACATGCAAGATAAGCGAAGAAGAAAAGCCATCCCCAGCGCGGCGGGCGCTTGGGATCTTTAATCGGACGGCCGCGTAGCCGCCAGATGAGATAAATGAATCCGACAACCGTGCCCGCAACGAGAAAACCGCCGAGGAACGAATGCGTAAATCCACGATGGTGGGCAAACCCGAATACCCGGCTCTTGAACTCGCCAAGAATGTCGAGATCGGGCGCTTCCGCGGCCAGCGTGACCGTCGCTGTGGCCAGCGCCGTCTTGCGGTTCATTCCGGCTCGCGCCATGCAAGCGCCGGTCAAAAAGTGAGTGAGCGGTTCCAAGGCCTCTTAGATGTCAGTACTCACGCCGTCGCTGCAAATTGCCATCGCGTCAGCCACCGTTCTTCGGCCAGAGAATGGTAAGAGCATCCGGAATCACCGTAATTTCCGCGGGCAGTGTTCCCAGCAACTCTCCGTCCGCTTCCACGTAAATGCGCGACTTTTTGTCCGGATCGGGCGCCGGGGCCTGGCAGGCGATTCTTGAACTATGCACCAACTCGATGCCCGGCACCTTCCAGCGCGCGCCAAAAAGTCCGCGAGCGATGTAGTGCAAATAATTTAGACGGCTGCGAGTGTGAAACAGCACCAGCCGAAGATCGTTGCGCTCAAGCGAAGCTCCCGGCGCGAGTTCGCGCAACATGCCGCCGAAATAGCGGATGCGCACCGCCAGGACCTGTGAAACTTCGGCCCGTCGCGGCTGGCCATTGTCGCCTACCTGTATGCCGAAATTTTCCATCTTGTGCGTGAGCCAAAGCTGCGTGGCCCGGTAATAGTACGCACCCATGCCGAGATGGAGTTTGGCAGTCGCATTCAACTTATAGAAAAGATGCGCATCGACGCCGATTCCCGCCGCCACCGTGAAGTAGCACCACTTCCGATCTCCCTTGAAATCGGTATAGACCAATTTCCCCACCGCGATTCGCCTCGGCTCACCGGTCAGGGCCGCGCGCGCTGATCCCACACAATTCAGCGGCAGATTGAGATCGTGGGCTAAAGCATTCGCCGTGCCCGAGCGGAATTACGCCCAGCGCGGCTTGGGTTCCGACCAGGCCTTGCAGAACGTCGTGGACTGTGCCATCGCCGCCACAGGCAAACACGGTGTCGCAGCCATCGGCGATCGCCTCTTTTACCTGTTGCGCGGCGCTGCCCGCGGCGCGGGTCGGAGCATCAAATGCATCCACGCCGCCGGAGCGCAGAACATCAAGCACCTGCTCGATGTCCGCAGTGCGGCGCGAACGCAGTGGCCCGGAAAAAGGATTGTGCAGGAGAATGGCTTTCCGCATCGAGGATAAACAAATTTTACCCGAATGATGCAGGCGCGGGCGTCCTCGCCGTCGGGGAACTCGATGAGTTACGCTTTGCCTCGCGATCCCCACTCCCACATGCCGAACATCGCCTTCTGCGGCAGAGGATGGCCCACCTGCCGCGCCAGCATGCAAATCTGGCCGCGATGATGGGCGTCATGCGCAATCAGATAGCCGAGAAATCCAGCGACGTCGGGCTGAAATCCTTTCATGCGGCCGTCGTTTCGAGCGCCGTTTTGATCACCGCACTCAATGCGCTACGCGGCTCTGCTCCAGCCCTTTCGCCGCTTGCGTCGGGGTCACGCTCAACGGTCGAGTTGATCCGGAATCTTGCTGCCCTTGGCCGCGGCCTTCAGCCACATCACTCGCACGTTGTGGATGTGCGCCACGATCGCCGCAATCGTTCGCCCTTTCCCCTCAGGCGGCTTCCGCTCGCCACGCCTCGGCGGGAAGATTCTCAATCATGTATTGATTGATGCGGTCGTTGGTGTCGAAGGCGGTGAGCAGAGCTTCGGGCAATGAGAAAGCAGGCGCGGCTTTGGGCACGAGATCTCCTGGGCGGGTTGTAGTATCGGCGAGAACGGAGAATGAAGCAAGAGGCCAATTCGATTCGCCGCGGATTTTCGCGGATCAACCCGGATGGACCTAGTTGTTAATTCGTTCGGATCCGTGGCCGCTTTTACTTGCCCTATAATTTTGCGATGGCCGCGGCCAACGTCAAGACAAGGATCGAAGCCCTGCGGGAAAAGATCCGTCACCACGAGTATCGCTACTACGCTCTCGACGATCCTGAGATTAGCGACTCTGAGTTCGATCGGTTGATGAACGAACTCCAGCAGCTCGAAGTCCGAACATCCTGAGCTGGTCACGCCTGATTCTCCCACGCAGCGTGTAGGAGGCAAGCCGCGCGAAGGTGTGGTGAAAGTGGCGCACTCTTCGCCCATGCTCTCGCTCGACAACACCTACAACGTCGATGAACTGCACAATTGGGAGCGGCGAGTTCACGAACTCACCGCGCGCAAAGATGTTGATTATGTCTGCGAGCTGAAGCTCGACGGCATGTCACTCGCTTTGCTCTATGAGGACGGCAAACTGGTGCACGGCATTACGCGAGGCGACGGCACCGTTGGCGAAGATGTCACGCTCAACGTTCGAACCGTCCGCTCGATTCCGCTTTCCGTCTCGAAAGAAAAACTGAAAGCCGCGGGCATTCCGGCAGATTTCGAGGTTCGCGGTGAGATGCTCATGCCCATGGCAGCATTCCGAGAAAATGAATGAAGAGCGCGAGCAACAAGGGCTCTCGCTTGTTCGCCAACCCGCGCAATGCAACTGCTGGAACCGTCCGCCAGCTTGATGCCAGCATCACCGCCCAGCGGCGTCTCGATTACTTCGCGTACATGCTTCTGCGAGACGGCCGCACCTTTCTCGGCCGCCACTGGGAAACTCTCGAATGCGCTCGACGCCGCCGGGTTCAAAGTGAATCCCGCCGCAAGCTGGCGAAGAATTTCGACGAAGTCTGGAAATTCATCGAGCAGCAGGAAACGCGACGCGAAAAACTCCCATATGAAATCGATGGCATCGTGGTCAAAGTCGATCGCACTGCGCTGCAGGACGAACTTGGCTACACCGGAAAAGCCCCGCGCTGGGCGATCGCCTACAAATACGCCGCCCGCGGAGGCGATTACGCAGATCGAAAACATCGTCCCGCAGGTCGGACGTACCGGAAAACTCACTCCCGTCGCCTGGCTCAAGCCGGTCCCGATCGGCGGCACGACCGTCAGCCGCGCCACGCTGCACAACATGGACGAGATCGAACGCCTGGGAGTAAAGATCGGCGACTGGGTGGAAGTCGAACGCGGCGGTGATGTCATTCCCAAGGTCACGCGCGTAGTCGAAGACAAAGACCATCCTCGCGGTCACGAATCGTTTCACATGCCGGAGAAGTGTCCAGTCTGCGGCACCAAAGTCGTGCGCAGCGAGGGCGAGGTCGATTACCGCTGCGTCAACGCAAACTGCCCGGCCAAGTTGCGCGAGACCATCCTGCACTTCGCTTCCCGAGGCGTCATGAATATTGACGGCATGGGCGAGGCACTGGTCAATCAGCTCACCGAACGCGGCATGGTGAAAGATGTCGCCGACATTTACAAGCTCACGAAAGCCGATCTGCTCTCGCTTGAGCGCATGGGCGAAAAATCGGCCCAGAACATTCTCAACGAAATTGAAGGTTCGAAAAAGCTCCCGCTGGAGCGTGTCATCTACGGGCTCGGAATCCGCTTTGTCGGCGCGCGCACGGCACAATTTCTGGCCGAGCACTTCGGCTCCATGGACGCGCTGATGAAAGCCAGTGAGGAAGAACTGCAGAGCGTCGATGAGGTTGGCCCGAGGATCGCAAAGAGCATTGCCGAATTTTTCCATGAGCCGGCGAACCGCAAGCTGATTGAGCGCTTGCGCGACGCCGGGTTGAGGTTCTCCGGAAAAAAGAAAGAGCGTGGCACAAAACTTGCCGGGAAGACATTCGTCCTGACCGGCACGCTAGCGAAATATTCGCGCGATGCGGCCAAAAAGCTGATCGAAGACGCCGGCGGGCGCGTGTCCGGATCGGTCAGCAAAAAGACCGATTACGTGGTCGCCGGCAGCGATGCCGGTTCCAAGCTCGATAAGGCCCGCGAACTGGGCGTCCGCGTCATCGACGAAAAAGAAATGGAAGCCCTGCTCGAACGCTGACCGCTCGACATAACATCCTGCGTTTTACGAAAATTCACATTCTGTTGACATTTTCGTGACAATCGCCGTCCCCGCTCCCGCTACTTTGTGTTCGCCTGCATCATTGCTGGGTTTGCGCTGTTCGTCGGGCTCCGGAAAACAGCGGTGGCAGGCGCAGCCCAAGAGATTAGTTTTTCGACTCGGGTGCACTGGGAGCATCGCAGCTCATCTTGATGGGCGGTCGATTGTGCGCCCAACGCCGCGTTCGTCCTGGGCGGACACCGCCCTTCGATTCCGCTCAGGATGACGCCGGCGGCTTCGCGGCCAACGCCGCGGTAATTCTTTTGTAGGTCTGGTCGAGCGTCTCCGGCAGAATCCTGGTTTCTCCGACCACCGAGACGAAATTCGCGTCCGCCGCCCAGCGCGGCAGCACGTGCATGTGAATGTGCCCCGCAACTCCTGCGCCGGCGGCCTTACCAATGTTCATCCCCAAATTGATTCCCTCAGGACGATAGACCTGGCGCAGAACATTCTCCATGCGCTGGCAAAGCTCCATCATCTCGTGCGCGGCGTCCACCGGCAGCTTTTGCAGCTCGTCGAGATGGGCAAATGGCACGACCATCACGTGGCCCGACGTATAGGGATAAGTATTCAGAACGATGTAACAATACTTGCCGCGAAAAACGATACCGACTTTCTCATCGTCGCCGACCTTCGGGATCTCGCAGAAGATGCAGCCCGATGCGGTTCCCGACGCGGTGATATAGGCGTAGCGCCACGGAGTCCAAAGATAATCCATCGCAGGGCAGAGTAGCAGATAGCGGGAAGTTAAGAAAAGCGGAGTTGGGTAGGACACGATTGAGTCCGTCGCTCACGGCAGGATTCGGAACGGCCTTCCCCGCGCTAAACGATAAATCGAGAAATCGCGCCGATCGAGCGTGAAAACCGTGTCAATTCCATCCCGCAGCGCCAGGTAAACGAGGGTCGCGTCTGCAAGCTGTGGCTGCAGGCTGCCGTACCGCTTTATGACATTGGCGATTCCTTTCGCGTCGGCGGCCGCCAGCGGTAACAGTTCGACGAAGCCGCTCTGGAGGCTTTGCAGCAGCTTTTGTACTGCCTCTGGCGATTTGCGCAGCAGCCATGCGGCTTCGGTCATGACCGGCCAGCAGGAAAACAGCGGACCGGGAACGTTGCGCAGGGCCTCAACACACTGAGTGTGATGTTCGTCATTACGCGAGAGCACGGCGACCAGGGGGCCGGTATCGGCCAGCACACGTCTCACTTGGATTTTCCAAAGCCTGCCAGGTGCCGTGGATTGGTGCTCAGATCGCTTGGCAAGTTTTTCGCCGCGCCGATCAACCCGGCTTCCTGCGCCAGTTCGTAGGCGGAGCGTTGCGTGAGCGGCCGCTCGAGGTATTTTTCCAGCGCTTCCCGCACCAGGTCAGATTCGCTTTGTCCCCTCATCCGCGAGCGGCTGCGCAGACGGTTGCTTAAGCTCTCGGGGATGCGGACGGTGATGCGATTCGAGGCCATGTCAGACATTGTACAACAAGTGTCGGACAGTATAAGTCCGCCGCGCCACGCTTTCCGACCTCCTGCACGATAAGGCTGCGCTGACGCCGGAAATGGCCCTGCGCATCGAAAAGGCGTTTGGCCCAGAGATGGACCACCTTCTCCGGATGCAACTAGCTTATGACGTTGCAAAAACCCGGGCCCACGCCAGGGTCTCCCCATCAAGCGATATGCGCCGGCCTGAGGCCGAAAATTATCCTCGCTTTTGCCGTTTGACACCCTTTGGAAACGGTTGTTATAGTCGAAGATGTTCCCTAGGACGCGGGTTGCTTTCAACGTCCGACTGCTGGATTGTCAGTTCATCCGCCAGGATGGGCTCAACACAACCTTAAGCTCACGCCAGCTGTTGCTCAGAGGCTCCCGCATCCTTCGCACCCATAGGTGCGACTAACGCAGAGAGGCTATCAACTTGTCCGAGACCAACACCACTCCCCTGGAATCCACCACCACAACCTTGACCGAAAACCCTGGCCCTGCAGCCGAAGTCGCTGCTGCCGAACGTTCATCTGCCGACCATGCAGCTGCTGAGCATTCCGCCGCCGAGCAGAAGCCGGAAGACTTCGCGTCCGCGCTGGAAAGTTTCACCACCGAGAGCGAAGAGGCGGTCAGCGACGAGCGCATTATTAAAGGCACCGTCCTTAAGCTGACCCCGACCCACGTGGTGGTCGATATCGGCGCCAAGTCGGAAGGCATGTTGCCGCTCGCCGAAGTCCTCGACTTTGAGGGCAAGCTTCGCTTCGAGCCGGGCGCGGAAATCGCGGTGATGCGCGAGAAGGGCGAGACCGAGGAAGGCTACATCAACCTCTCGCACCAGAAGGCGCAACGGCTCCTGGCATGGGACGAGATCGAGAAGGCTTATAACGAGAAGACGCCGATCCAGGCCACGGTGGTGGAGCGCATCAAGGGTGGGTTGACGGTGGATATTATGGGTGCCAAGGCGTTCCTTCCCGGCTCCCAGGCCGACCTTCGACCCTCTCGCAACCTCGAAGCGGTGAAGGGGCAGCAAGTTGAAGTGGCGGTCATCAAGCTGAACAAGAAGCGCGGAAATATTGTTGTCTCCCGCAAGCAGATTCTGGAGCATGAGCAGAATGAAAAACGCTCCAAGACCCTCGAACATCTGCAGGAGGGTTCGGTCAGCACCGGCGTAGTCAAGAACCTCACCGACTACGGCGCCTTCGTGGATCTCGGCGGCATCGACGGGCTTTTGCACATCACGGACATGTCTTGGGGACGCCTGACCCATCCTCGCGATCTGGTCAATGTCGGCGACCAGATTCAGGTCAAAGTTCTCAAATATGATAATGAAAAGCAGCGCGTTTCTCTCGGTTTCAAGCAGCTCACGCCCGATCCCTGGCTCGACGCGGAGCATCGCTATCCGGTGGGCGCGCACGTCAACGGACGCGTCATCAGCGTGACCGATTACGGAGCCTTCGTGGAACTGGAGCAAGGCATCGAGGGGCTTGTACACGTCAGCGAGATGACCTGGTCGAAGCGCATGAAGCACCCGTCCAAGCTGGTCAATGTTGGTGACCAGGTCGAGTGTGTCGTGCTGAACGTCAATCCGCACGAGCGCCGCATTTCTCTCGGCATGAGACAGCTGGCCTCGAATCCCTGGGATTCGCTGCACGAAAAATATCCCATCGGCGCGCAGGTCGAAGGGCGCGTGCGCAACCTCACCGACTTCGGCGCTTTTATCGAAATCGAAGACGGCATCGACGGCCTGGTTCACGTCAGCAATCTGAGCTGAGCGAAGCGCGTGAAACACCCTTCGGAAGTACTGAAGAAGGGCGATCGCGTGAAGGCGGTTGTGCTGGCGATCGAGGCCGACAAGCGGCGTCTTTCGCTCGGCGTTAAGCAGCTGCAGCCCGATGTTTGGGACAGTTTCTTCCAGCAGCACCATGTTGGCGATGTGCTGCACGGCAAAGTCCTGAGAGTGGCGAGTTTTGGCGCCTTCGTCGAGATCGCGGATGGCGTTGAAGGCCTGTGTCACAACTCCGAAGCTGTGGACGGCAACGGCCAGCCGTTGACGCTTGAGCCGGGACACGAACACGACTTCAAGATCATCAAGATGAATCCGGAAGAGAAGAAAGTCGGGTTGAGCATCAAGGCGGTCGGCGAAGAGGCTTCGCGCACTGAAGTGGAAGCCTACAAGCACCCGGCAGCCAGCACTGGCGGCTCAACTATCGGCGACTTGCTCACCTGGAAGCGCGCCGGAAACGAGAGCAATTAAAAACTAGCCACGGATTTACACGGATCAAGGGACTGAAGGTCTTTATGGTTTTAATCCGTGAGAATCCGTGGCCAAGTTTTTTCACTTGGCATCGATTCGCAGGATGATGTTCATCTGCTTGCGATCGTCAAACTGGCTTACCCCGCGGGTCTCACTTTTCTGTCCCTTGTAAACCGCGTAAATCTCGTAGTCGACATTAGGCGAGAGTTCAGGAAAGCGGTATGCGCCGTCCGGGCCGACGATGTAGGTTTTCACCGTCTGAGTGCGTTTGTCGGAAAGGTAAACCACGGCGTCTACCAGGGGATTGTCGCGCTTGTCGAGCACTTTGCCGGTGAGCATGCGACCGACAACCGCGTCTTTGTCCTTGGCAGCGGCAGGAGCGACCACGATTGTGACGCCGGCCATCACCAGCAACAGAAAGGCAATACCCAACCTTCTCATGCACACCCCCACACCATTTTGCCTACATTGTCATTTTAGATGAAGGCCGGTGTCCACCCGCTCGTCAAATTCCACGTGCACCTGGACTTCATCCCCGGCGTGCAGCGGCAGGCTGTTTGGCGGCTTGAATCCTTTGAGGTCGGCGGTGATCACATAATCGGCCTTGCCGGCCGGCACGCGCTGGGCGAACTCGCCGCTGTGATTCGAGTAAAGCTCCCAGCGCGCCTTCTTGTCTTCCTGCCGCCGGATTTTCACCTTCACCCCATAAACCGGGCGATTATCCGGCACCCAAACCGTCCCGAAGATCAATGCATAAGGCTGGTCGGGCCGCTGGCCTGGGGCGGAAGCAGCCGTCACTGGCGCCACGCTCAAAGCCAGGAACAGAGCGCAACTGAACCAGGCACGAAAAATCATCTAAATGCACCGTGGAAAAAAACCGCAGGAGGGCGGACTGCCCGAGGCTCAAGCCATATCGCCATCTTCGTTTTCCTCGTCTTCGTCTTCGTCCTCATAATCTTCTTCCACACGCTTCAGTTCGAGCGGGCTGACGGTAACGACCTCGAAGTCAGTTCCGCATTCCGGACACGAGACAATTTCGCCTTCATCGATTTCATCTTCTTCGATGTCCAAATCGCTCTCGCATTCAGGACAAGCTACCATGACTGCCTCCCACACTTATGAATAGACTACTTCATAATATTTAGTGAGTCGGGGGACGCAGTCAAGTCCGGCCCCGGGCAATAGATCGTGGGTAGTGTCTTAAACATTTAAGACACCACCAGATCGTGTGCCGCCATGACTCTGCCTGCCGCCGCCTGCTAAGATTAGTGGTTGCGGGCACGGCCCGAACGATCCTGTTTTTATGTATCGCGGAAGAACCCTCTCGCTGAGTTTCCCACCCTTTACTCCCTGGGTGAAGCGGATCATCATTGCCTGCGTCGCGATCTATTTTCTGCAGGTGGTGCTCGGCGCCGTCGCGCCAGTGGCCGCTTCCTATCTGCTCACCTTCGGCGCACTGATTCCGGTCTACGTGCTGCACGGATGGATCTGGCAGTTGCTCACTTATTCGTTTCTGCATGCAAGCGTCATGCACGTGTTAATCAACATGCTGATGCTGTGGATGTTCGGCGCGCAGGAAGAAATGGATTGGGGGCCGCAAAAGTTTCTCGAGTACTACCTGTTTTGCGTGGTGGGAGCGGCACTCACCACCATCGTAGTGGCCTATTCGCCGATTCCGGGCGTAAGTCCGGGAACGTCCACGATCGGCGCTTCGGGCGGAATCTACGGCATCCTGATCGCTTTCGGCATGCTCTACGGCGACCGCGAAATTTTCATGTTCCCGCTGCCGTTCATGATGAAGGCCAAATACATGGTCGCGATCATGATCGGACTAGTGGTCATTGCGACGTTCCAGCCTTCGCAGGGAGGCGTCGCCAACTTCGCCCACCTGGGTGGCGCGCTGTTCGGCTTCCTCTACATTAAGTTCGTTCCGCCCAAAGGTCTGATGTTCGGCATTTCGGAACGCTATTTCAGCCTGCGGAATTCTTATTATCGCTGGAAACGCCGTCGCGCCGCGCGCAAGTTCGAAGTCTATATGCGGAAGTACAACCGCACCGTGACTTTCGACGAGCACGGCAACTACATTCCTCCGGATGAAATGGATAAGAAGAACGGCGGCTCAAAGTCAGGCTGGATTAATTAAGAAAAGCCAGCCACGGATTTACGCGGATTCAACCCTTAAGAATTTGTCATTCCGGGCCGTTCGCAGCTGCACCAGCAGCGAAAACGTGCGAGGAATCTGCAGTTCCAAGAACTTTCGGCCAGGATTTGCGCGGATCGACGCCGACCAAGGGACGATTCAAAACCTAGACCCCTTGTCATTCCGAGCAGCTTTAGCCGCGAGGAATCTGCTTCTCAAAAAACCCTCTGAAACTCCTCTGCTATCAATGCCGGCAACCCGTCCTGCCTGCTTTTTCCCTTAAACCCCAAATCGTGTCCCGCGCCCTCGACCGGCAGCAACTTCGTCTTCGCCGGAATCAGCTTGATCGCTTTTTCCATCTCTTCAATTGATCCAAACGGATCGCGGGTCCCGTGCACAAAAAGTACCGGCACTTGGAGCTTCG
Source organism: uncultured Acidobacteriaceae bacterium (assembly GCA_963848325.1). GTDB lineage: Bacteria > Acidobacteriota > Terriglobia > Terriglobales > Acidobacteriaceae > DATJOJ01. Next base: position 40,834 of record CAWKDJ010000022.1, on the reverse strand, counting down.
GTAAATGTTGGGTGCGAAGCTGATCAGGTTTTCCCGGTGCGTGCAGAGGATAAGAAAGCAGAAGCAGTCCATTCACCAGCGAAGGCTCTTCGGCGCAGAGCATTGAAGCCTGCCGTCCGCCGTACGATTGGCCACCTAGAAAAATCCTCCCAGCAGCGAATTTTCTCATCGCCCCAACCGCGTTCTTCAATCCCTGACGATCGCGATTGGCATCTCCCGGCCTTGGCGGGCCAAACGAGCGAGCCTGGCGAAACGGCAGATCGCATCGCAACACGACAAAACCTGCGCCAGCAAAGGCTTCTGCCAGGGTGTTCAGCAAAGCGCCACGGCTGTTGCCGCCTGCCCCGTGGGTCAAGATCAGGGCGTCTCGAACCGGCCCCTCGGGCCGATGGAGAAACCCGCGTACCGCTGGGTCAAGCGACGCATCCGAAAATTGTTCAAATTTGGCAGGCATGGTCGGCAAAGCCGGCGGTCACTTGGCTTCCTCCAGGGTTTCGTAGACTTTCAGGGTGCGGATTTCCTGCGCCACTTTCGACCATCGCTGCAGCACCTCAAAATCCTCAAGCGCCGCACGCCTTGAATCCTCCGAGTTCCAGTAACGCAGCAAAACATATTGGTTCGGCGAATTCAAATCGCGATACAGCAAGTCGCGGCAGTATCCGCCGTTGGCGAGCGCCGCCATCAATTCCTGCACGGTTCCCAGCCAGGAATTTTCTTTCCCAGGCAATGGTTCAAAGACGGCGATAGAGAGAATTTCCTTAGGCATCGTTTATCGTTTTCGGCGCACCCTTCCCGTGGTTCCACGCGCGCTCACCGTGTGCAGGCGCATAAAGTTCGTCGACCCGGAAGCCTTTTGCGTTCCGGCGACAACTCCGAGAACTTCGCCCATCCGAATCAGCCTGCGGCGCAGCAGTTGCTGCTCCGCTTCCTTCAGCATGGCCTCGGCGCTGAGCGCTGGCCGGCTCTGCATTGGCGAAATTCCCCAAAGAAGATTCATGCGGTTGCACACCGCCGGCACATAGCTGAAGGCGTAAATGGGAGCGTTGGGCCTTTGTTTCGAAACCATGCGCGCAGTGTTGCCAGTTTCAGTAAACACGGCAATGGCTGCCATCTGCAAGTCCTCGGCGGCGTGGGCGATGGACTCGCAGATCGTCTCAGCGATGGTCAGCGCGTGTTTCTCCCGCCGCTGCCGCCGGTATTGTCCGCGCATGTTCTGCTCGGCTTCTACGACGATTCTCGCCATCATCGCGACCGCCTCGCGGGGATGGCGGCCGCTCGCCGTCTCCGCCGAAAGCATTGCCGCGTCGGTTCCGTCGAAAACAGCGTTTGCCACGTCGCTGGCTTCTGCCCGCGTGGGACGCGGGTTTTCGATCATCGACTCCAGCATTTGCGTGGCGATAATCACCGGCTTGCGCCACTCCGCCGCCCGGCGAATCACGTGCTTCTGGATCACCGGAACTTTTTCCGGCGGCATTTCCACGCCCAGGTCGCCGCGCGCGACCATTACACCGTCGGTAATTTCGAGGATCTCCTCGAGTTGCTCAAGCGCCTGCGGCTTTTCCAGCTTGGCGATGACCGGGACACTGCTTCCCTGCGCTTTAATCGCCTGCTTCGCCAGTTGCACGTCGGCCGCCGAGCGCACAAACGAGACCGCGACCATATCGACGCCGTGCTTCAATCCGAATTTCAGGTCGGCGCGATCTTTTTCCGTAAGCGCGGGGACGGAAAGAGCGATCCCTGGAAGATTGATGCCCTTGTGCTCACCCAGGACTCCGCCATTCACCACCTTGCAGACCACGTCGGAGCTGCGCAGGTTTGTGACCCGGAGCTCGATCAGTCCGTCAGACAAGAGAATGCGGACGCCGGGCAGACTCCCTGGCCAGCCCAGCAAAAGTGGTCGAGAGTAGCGACGCCGTGCCTTCGATTTGCCGCGGCGTGATCGTGACTGTCGCTCCGCTCTTGAGCGTGACCGGGAGATGATTTAGCAGTGGACCAGTGCGAATTTTCGGTCCTTGCAGATCCTGCAGAATGCAGATGGTGCGCTTTTCTTCAGATGCAACCTGGCGCAGGCGGTGAATCACGCGCCCATGTTCTTCATGCGATCCATGGGAAAAGTTGAGGCGGGCGACATCCATGCCGAGGCGCATCAGGTCGCGGAGTGCGACTTCGGTGCTGCACGACGGACCGATGGTGCAGATGATTTTGGCGCGGCGAAGGCTGGGTGGACTGACTCCGATTCCGGTGCTCCGCGAGGATCTGCCCTTGGCCACAATTGTTCTCGATTGAAGCGCGATTGGAATATTGTAAATGGCGAGAGGAGAAACGATGGCCCACCAAGAGCGACGCCTTCGCGAAACGTAGGGTTTACTTGTGAAATCTTGAGTGAATTACTTTGCCGCGGGTGCAGCCACGGCGTCCGCGACCGCAGGCTTCGGTTCGCGAGGAGCCGATGGCCGGCACAGTTCGACCGCTTCTGCGATGCTTTCAAATTCCTGCTGCTTGCTCAAGCTCCACTCGCTGAAGGCGGCTTTTTCACGCGCCACGCCCTCGACGTTGCCATTGATGCGCGCGGCATAACGTTCCTTCACGCGCTCGAGTTCTTCCTCGATCCGCACGTTTTCTTCGGTTTTGCGCTTCCACTCCGCTTCCATTGCCTTTTTCTGCGCAGCTTCGTAGGAGTTGAGCGCATCCTGCCGGGCCTTGGCGTCGCGCAAAACTTCGTCCACCCGAACGTGGGCCGCGTCCAGCGCCATCAGCACGGCCGCGCGCCGGGTTTCGGGCGCGAGCTCGCGCATGTAGTCACTGTGCATCATTTGGATGATTTTGCCCACGCTGTACCCGCTTGCCGGATTCATAATTCCGGCAACGCGATAAATGTCCTCAACTCGCAGCAGCTCGACACGCGACTCCCCAGAGGGCGGTTTTTCCTGCGCGTGTGTTTCCAGCGCAGCGTGATATTCAACATTGCGGCCATTTCCGTTTGGCGGTTCGCCGGCAGCTTTGCCGTTCGGGCGATGTAAAAGTTCCGACCATTTTTGCATAAGCTTCCTTCCTTTTCTGCGAATGATTGGGCGAGGGATCATTGTGCGGGAGACGACTGGGTCGGGAATCGGGGCCATTTCACGGGCAATCTCGCCTTCGTTCCTGCGAGACTCTTCGCTTGGCCTGAGGTTTTCCGCTGGGAGGACTCTTGGCTCAGTCTTGGTCAAATTTGGGGCTGGCGCGATTGCCTTCGGCTCCGCCGCTTCGACTCCGACCGTTGCCGACGCAAGAGGCGCAGGAGGCTCAATTGGAGCTGCGTTGATCTTCGGCGGTTCCGGGAGTGGAACTCTTCCCGAAATGACCGCGCCGCGCGCAAAATTTGTCGTCGAATCGCGCTGAATGCCCACCACATAGGCGCTTCCGTCAGTGCGGCAATACTTGACCGTGCCCGAGATCTGCTCCCAACGGCCTTGCAGGTTCAGCTTCATTCCCGCGCGGACCGGGGTTTTCAGCCGGATACACGCGCCACCAGACGACTTGTCCTCCATCCATGCGGGAGCCACCTGCAAGCTCCCAGCGTGGTCGCGCCACGAGGCCTCCACTAGAATCTTTACCGCCGTGCGCGGTTCAGGCGTAGCTCCCCTCATGCCGGGTTTATCGGCAGAATCGGAACGAAGTCCAGCAGGGATCGGCGCAAAAGGGAGGGTTAATGGGTACCGGCCTTGCGGGCCAGCTCTTTCCCCAGCATGAGCCGGGGATAAATCATGGCGTTAAACTCAGCGCACACCAGGATGATGAGCGAAATCATGTACATCCAGACCAGCAGAGCGATGGCCACGCCGAGCGAGCCATAGAGCAGGCTGTAATCGGCGTAGCTCTGCAAATACCAGCCAAACAACGCCGTCGCCAGGAACCACAGAATTGTGGCCAGCGCCGCCCCTGGCAGCACGCTATGCCAGGGCTGGGTGCGAGGCACGGCGTTATGATAGATAAGCGCAATCACCGCAATGCTGGTCAGGGTCGCAATCGCCCAGCGGATCATCGTCCACATCAGCAGGATGAACGGGCCGAACTCGTGACCGATGGCAAACAGGATCCGCAACTCGATGCGGCTCCCGAAAGCCACCAGCACGGTCGCGAAGGTCAGGGGAATTCCGGCGCCGATGACCAGGCTGAAGGCGATCAAGCGTTCTTTGACCAGCCCCCAGATCTTGGGAAGCTGGTAGGCGTTGCGAAAGCCCTCCATCCAGGAAATCACCACGCCAGACCCGGTCCAGAGGGTAATCAGCGACGCGGTAATGAGCACACTCAACGGCCGCTGAATGGAAGTGCCTTTGAGGTAGTCGAGCGCGGTGGCCGACCCAGCGGGCAAAATGCGTCCCAGAGCGTAGGAGATCTCCCGCAGATAGACTTGCGTTCGGTGCGAGGTGGCCAGAACAGAACCCACAACTAACAACGCCGGGAAGAAAGTAAGAATCGACGAATAGGCGGCGGCCTTTGCCACCGCGAAGGCGTCATGCTGGAAGGCACGCCAGAAGGACAACTGCAGCAGGCGCAGAAAACGGCGAATGACCGGCCACATGGTGGAGCCTTCCGCGACGTCATACCACAGGGAAATCTCCAGTCTTTCCTGTTCTCGCGTGGGCTGTGGGTTTGCGTGCATTGATGTTCCAGCAAAAGCAAAGGGGCGGATGTTCCCCGCCCCTGCGCTTCTCCAGTAGTTTACTCCGCGGCCAATTCTTCGGTCTCGCCTTCATGCCGCATGAGTTCGAGGGCGCGTTCCGCTTCCTCGTAAGCCTGCGACACTTCCTCCTGCACCTTGGCGGCTGCCTCTTCCATTTCCGGCGAGAGGCGCACATTGCGGTAGTATTCCATGCCGGTACCGGCAGGAATGAGGCGCCCGACGATGACGTTCTCCTTCAGACCGCGCAGGTGGTCCACCCGGCCGTTGATCGAGGCCTCGGTGAGCACGCGCGTGGTCTCCTGGAACGACGCGGCCGAGATAAACGAATCGGTGGAGAGCGAAGCCTTGGTGATGCCGAGCAGCAGCGGCCGGCCGGTTGCCGGACGCCCGCCTTGCGTAATCACCCGGTCGTTCTCTTCGGCGAACTGGAATTTGTCGATCTGCTCTTCCAGCAGGAAGCGCGTATCGCCGACGTCTTCCACCTTGCGCCAACGCATCATCTGACGGACGATCACCTCGATGTGCTTGTCGCTGATATTGACGCCCTGCAGGCGGTAGACTTCCTGGATTTCGTTCACCAGGTAAGCCTGCAGCTCCTTTTCGCCGAGTACCGCGAGAATGTCATGCGGGTTGAGCGGGCCATCCATGAGCGGTTCACCCGCCCGGACGCGTTCGCCTTCCTGCACGTTGATGTGGACGCCGCGCGGCACTGAGTATTCTTTCTCCGTGCCGTTGTCGGCCACCACGTAGATCTTGCGCAGGCCCTTGGAAACTTCTCCGACCTTGACCGTGCCGTCGATTTCGCTGATGACCGCGGTCTCATGCGGTTTGCGGGCTTCGAACAATTCGACCACGCGCGGCAGACCACCGGTGATGTCCTTGGTCTTGGTGGTTTCACGCGGGATCTTGGCCAGCACGTCGCCCGGGAATGCGGTGTCGCCATCGGCGACCATCAGGTGAGCGCGCGAGGGCATGAGATAACGCTTGCTGCCCTTGGCGCCTTTGATCACGATCGCGGGCTGCCGCTTCTCGTCGGGAGAATCGGCCACCACGTGACGCGACAGGCCGGTGACTTCATCCACTTCTTCGTGCAGGGTGACGCCTTCCTGCAGGTCTTTGAACTGTACCGTGCCGCCGATTTCGGTCAGGATGGCGAAGGTGTATGGGTCCCACTCGACCAGAATGTCACCGAGTTTGACGTGGCTGCCTTCGTTGACCTTGACCTTCGCGCCGTAGACCACAGGAGAACGCTCGCGCTCGCGGCCCTTTTCGTCGACAATCGCAATCGAACCCTGGCGATTCATTACCACCAGATCGCCGCTCTTCGATTTGACGGTTTGCAGGTCCGTTGAACTGTACGATACCGTTGCTCCTGGCCTCCAGGCGCGACTGTTCGGAGACTCGCGATGCGGTTCCGCCGATGTGGAAGGTACGCATGGTGAGCTGCGTTCCTGGTTCGCCGATGGACTGAGCAGCGATGACACCAACTGCTTCGCCCAGCTCGACCAGGCGTCCCGAAGCCAGATTGCGTCCGTAGCACATAACGCAGACGCCGCGCTTCGATTCGCAGGTCAGCACTGAACGGATTTTCACCCTCTCGATGCCGGCCGCCTGGATCGCTCCCGCCAGGTCTTCGGTGATTTCCTGGTTGATATCGACCACCGTGTTGCCATCGTAATCTTTGATCTTCTCGAGCGACACGCGGCCGACGATGCGATCGCGCAGCGGTTCGATAATTTCGCCGGCTTCGACGATACCGGAGACGTAGATGCCGTCCACCGTTCCGCAATCGTATTCGCTGATGATGACGTCTTGCGCAACGTCGACGAGGCGGCGAGTGAGATAGCCGGAATCGGCCGTCTTGAGCGCCGTGTCCGCCAGGCCCTTACGCGCGCCGTGGGTCGAGATGAAGTACTGCAGCACGGTCAATCCTTCACGGAAGTTGGCCGTGATCGGCGACTCGATGATTTCGCCCGACGGCTTCGCCATCAAACCGCGCATACCGGAGAGCTGACGAATTTGCTGTTTCGATCCGCGAGCGCCGGAGTCGGCCATGACGTAAATCGGATTGATTACGCCTTCCTTGTCCAGCTTCTGCATTTCGCCGAACATCTCGTCGGCAACTTTTTCTGTGATCGCCGACCAGATTTCGATGACCTTGTTGTAACGCTCGCCGTTGGTGATTGCACCGTCAAGGTACTGCTGCATGACGTTGACCACCTGCTTTTCGGCGTCACGGACCAGGACCTTCTTGCTGTCTGGAATGACCATGTCGTCGATGCCGATGGAGAGGCCGGCGCGAGTGGCAAAGCGGAAGCCGAGATCCTTGACCTCATCCAGCATTTTGACCGTTACTTCCAGTCCAAACGTCAGGTAGGTATAGCTGACCAGCGCGCCAATACCCTTTTTCTTGAGCAGGCCGTTGATGTACGGCATGCCTTCGGGAAGGTGGTCGTTGAGAATCGCGCGGCCGACCGTAGTATTCAGGAACGCGCGATCGCAATTGACCGGATCGGTGTGGGTGATGTCCTGATCGTCGTACGCCTGGGTCAAATCGATCACGTCGCCCGTATAGCGAAGGCGAATTGGAGTCAGAGTTTCGATCTCGCCCGCTTCGAGCGCCAGCAGCACTTCCTCAATGTTGGCGAACGCGCGGCCTTCGCCCTTGGCGCCTGGCTTGCCCTTGGTCAGGTAATAGAGGCCGAGGACCATGTCCTGCGTCGGCACCGTAATTGGGTGACCGGACGCCGGCGAAAGAATATTGTGCGAAGAGAGCATCAGCACGCTGGCTTCGACCTGCGCTTCCGGAGACAGCGGGATGTGCACCGCCATCTGGTCGCCGTCAAAGTCGGCGTTGAATGCGGTGCAAACCAGCGGGTGGATCTTGATCGCTTTGCCTTCCACCAGCACCGGTTCAAACGCCTGAATGCCCAGGCGGTGCAGGGTGGGAGCACGGTTCAAGAGCACCGGGTGGTCTTTGATGACTTCTTCGAGAATGTCCCAAACGATCGGTTCCTGCTGCTCCACCATTTCCTTGGCTTGCTTGATGGTGGTGCAATGGCCAGTCTGTTCGAGCCGGTGATAGATAAACGGTTTGAACAGCTCCAGCGCCATCTTCTTCGGCAAGCCACACTGGTGCAGCTTGAGTTCCGGACCTACCACGATGACGGAGCGGCCGGAGTAGTCCACGCGCTTTCCGAGCAGGTTCTGGCGGAAGCGGCCCTGCTTGCCTTTCAGCGTGTCGGAGAGCGATTTTAGCGGACGATTGTTGGCGCCGCGCAGTACGCGGCCGCGGCGTCCGTTGTCGAACAGCGCGTCCACCGCTTCCTGCAACATGCGCTTTTCGTTGCGCACGATCACTTCCGGCGCGTGCAGGTCCATCAGCTTCTTCAACCGGTTGTTGCGATTGATGACACGACGATAGAGATCGTTCAAATCCGAGGTGGCAAAACGGCCGCCATCGAGTGGAACCAGCGGCCGGAGCTCCGGCGGAATGACCGGAATCACGTCGAGAATCATCCAGAACGGCTTGTTGCCGCTTTTGCGGAACGCCTCGACCACTTTCAAACGCTTGGCGTATTTGAGCCGCTTCTGCAGCGAGGTCTCGTTCTTCATCTTCTCGCGCAGTTCGGTGGAAAGCCCCTCGATATCCACGCGCTTGAGAAGCTCTTTGATCGCTTCTGCGCCCATCATTGCCTTGAAGCCGGCAGGCCGGAACTGCTGGTCGAGCTCGCGGTACTTGGCTTCGTCCTTGATGACCTCGCGCTCGCGAACTGGCGCGTCGCCCGGCTCAACCACGACATAGGCTTCGAAGTAGAGGACCGACTCGAGGTCGCGCAGAGAAATATCCAGCAAGTGCCCGATGCGGCTGGGCAGTCCTTTAAAGAACCACACGTGCGAACAGGGCGAGGCCAGTTCGATGTGCCCCAGGCGCTCGCGGCGAACCTTCGACAAAGTGACTTCCACGCCGCACTTGTCGCAGATCACTCCGCGGTGCTTCATGCGCTTGTACTTGCCGCAGAGGCACTCCCAATCCGTCACCGGGCCAAAGATGCGGGCGCAAAACAACCCATCCCGCTCCGGTTTGAAGGTGCGGTAGTTGATGGTTTCCGGTTTGGTCACCTCGCCGTGCGACCAGCTCCGAATTTTTTCCGGAGAAGCCAGGCTGATGCGAATGGCATCGAAATCGGCGATAGGACTTGCCAGGTCAAAGGGGCTCGATCGGAACATGTTCCTCCACTTCCTGCGGCTGTTCGCCGCCGCCGGCGGCCCTGAACTTCGTCGCTAGCGGTTGATCGTTCGTCGCCAGCGAAATCTCTTCGACCCGCAGGCTCAGGGCAAGGCCTGCGAATCTTGTTTTTCCAAAATCTTGATATTCGCCGGTCGCAGGCCAATGAAGAATGATCAACGACCGGCGGTTTTCCTAATCTGCTGCTGCCATCGCGATCGGCTTGCGTTCACCGGCCTTGATCAACTCCACATCCAGGCACAGCGACTGCAATTCACGAATCAGCACGTTGAACGATTCGGGCACGCCCGGCTCCATGGCGGCTTCGCCTTTGACGATGGCTTCATAAATCTTGGTGCGGCCGTAAACGTCGTCGGACTTTGCCGTCAGCAGTTCCTGCAGGATGAACGCCGCGCCGTACGCTTCCAGCGCCCAAACTTCCATTTCTCCGAAGCGCTGGCCGCCGAACTGCGCCTTTCCACCCAAAGGTTGTTGGGTGATCAGAGAATATGGTCCGATGGAACGCGCGTGGATCTTGTCATCCACCAGGTGCGACAGCTTCAGCATGTAAATGTAACCAACCGTGACTGGCTGCTCGAACCGGTCGCCGGTCATGCCGTCATGCAGAGTGGTCTTGCCCGATTCCGGCAATCCGGCCGACCGCAGCAGCGCCTTGATCTCCGATTCCCTCGATCCGTCAAACACCGGCGAACCGGTGAAAACACCGCGAGTCAACGTCGGAGCAATCGCCATCAGTTCTTCATCGCCGAGGTCGGCAACCGTGTCTGCCAGGACCGTGTCTTTGAACAAGGCCTTGAGTTCGCGGCGGATCGCCTCCTCTTTCGAGTTCTCTTTCAGCATTTGAGCGATCTTCTCGCCCAAGTCGTGTCCCGCCCATCCAAGGTGAGTTTCAAGGATCTGGCCTACGTTCATACGGGAAGGCACGCCCAGAGGGTTGAGCACGATTTCCATCGGGGTTCCGTCTTCGAGGTACGGCATGTCCTCTTCCGGAAGAATGCGGGCGATCACGCCTTTGTTGCCGTGACGACCGGCCATCTTGTCACCGACGCTCAACTTGCGCTTCATGGCGATGTAGACCTTGACCAGCTTGATCACGCCCGGCGGCAGTTCGTCGCCCTTGGTCAGCTTCTCTTTCTTTTCGTTGACGATCTTCTTGAGCACATCGATCTGACGCGAAGTCATCTCTTCGATCTCGTCGATTTGCTCGTTCACCCGCGGATCTTTGTCCGCGTACTTGATGCGTTTCAGGTTCCGGGTCGAGATCCGCTCGATGGTTTCGCGGTCGAGAACCGTGTCCTTGGTCAGCAGGCGCTTGTTGGTGCGCTCGTCGTGCAGGTCGGCCTGCACAATCTTGCTGCCGAGAATGTTGTCCAGCCGCTTCAAGCGCTCGTCGGTCAAAATGCGGATTTCATCCGACAAGTTCTTTTCGAGCTTTGCCACCTGCGATGCTTCAATCGACTTCGCGCGCTCGTCCTTTTCCTGCCCTTTGCGGGAGAAGATCTTTACGTCGACGATCACGCCTTCGATTCCCGGCGGGCAGTAGAGCGAAGCGTCGCGCACGTCGCCGGCTTTTTCGCCGAAGATCGCGCGCAGTAGCTTTTCTTCCGGCGTGAGCTGAGTCTCGCCCTTGGGCGTGACTTTGCCTACCAGAATGTCGCCCTGCTTCACCGTGGCGCCAATGCGGATCACGCCGGCTTCATCCAGGTTGCGCAGCATCGACTCGCTGACGTTCGGGATATCGCGCGTAACTTCTTCCGGTCCCAGCTTGGTGTCGCGCGATTCCAGCTCGAATTCCTCGATGTGAACGGACGTGTAATAGTCCTCTTTCACCAGTTTTTCCGAGACTAGGATCGCGTCTTCGAAGTTGTAGCCGCGCCATGGCATGAACGCGACCAGCACGTTTCGGCCCAGCGCCAACTCGCCGTGATCGGTGCAAGGACCGTCGGCGATGACTTGGCCCTTCAGCACGCGCTGGCCCTTTTTCACCACCGGCTTCTGGTTGATGCAAGTGTTCTGATTGGAACGCTTGAATTTCGTGAGCTGGTAAATGTCGCTGCCGACCTCGCGGGAAAGCTGTCCGGGATGGTGCTCGCCCTCGACGCGCACGATAATGCGCTCGGAGTCGACCGAATCGATAATTCCGTTTCGTCGCGCCAGAACGACCGCGCCGGAGTCACGAGCCGTGACACCTTCCATGCCGGTGCCCACAATCGGGGCTTCGGCGCGCAGCAGTGGCACCGACTGGCGCTGCATGTTCGCGCCCATCAGGGCGCGGTTGGCGTCGTCATGCTCGAGGAACGGCACCAGCGACGCGGCGACCGAAACCAGCTGCTTCGGACTCACGTCGATGTAATCCACTTCCTCTTTATTGACCAGCACGAAGTTGCCGGCCTTGCGGGCGTTGACCAGGTCACCGGCGATGCGGCCCTTTTCGTCGAGCTCGACATTGGCCTGCGCGATGACGTGGCGGTCTTCTTCCCAAGCCGAAAGATAGAAGGAGAACGGCTCAACATCCACCGGCTTCTTGCGCTTTTCCTTCAGTTCGGCATTCAGCTTCTTCGATCTCGTGTTTCTCCACGTGATCGCCGACCTTGTGGGCGCTGTCACCGGAATTGACTACGGTGACGTAATCGACCACCCGGCCACCTTTAATGCGGCGATAAGGCGATTCGATGAAGCCGTAATCGTTGATCCGCGCATAGCAGCTCAACGACGAGATCAGTCCGATGTTCGGCACCTTCCGGCGTCTCGATCGGGCAGATTCGTCCATAGTGCGTCGGGTGCACGTCGCGGACCTCGAATCCGGCGCGTTCGCGCGACAGACCGCCCGGCCCCAGCGCCGACAAACGCCGCTTGTGGGTAATTTCCGAGAGCGGGTTGGTCTGGTCCATGAACTGCGACAGCTGAGACGAGCCGAAGAACTCGCGGATCGCGGCCATGACCGGCTTTGCGTTCACCAGATCGTGCGGCATTGCCGTGGACATTTCCTGGTACACGCTCATCTTTTCCTTGATGGCGCGTTCCATGCGCACCAGGCCGATGCGGAACTGGTTTTCCAGCAACTCGCCGACCGCGCGCACCCGGCGGTTGCCGAGGTGATCGATGTCGTCCACCGCGCCAATGTTCTTGCGCAGCTTCAGCAAGTAACGAATGGTTGCGTAAAAATCGTGCGGCTCGAGCGTGCGATTTTCGAGATTGGTGGCGTCATTCTTCTCAAACAGCTTGATGTTGAACTTCAAACGGCCCACACGCGAGAAATCGTACTTGCGCGGGTCGAAGAACATGCCATGGAACAGGGCGGTCGCGGTGTCGAGTGTCGGCGGATCGCCGGGGCGGAGCTTGCGATAGATTTCGATCAGAGCTTCCTGCGGAGTGTCGACCGAATCGCGCTTCAGCGTCTGGCTGATCACCGTGCCTACGTCATCGCGTTCAGGGAAGAACAGGTTGAGCTCAACCACGCCTGTCGCATCGAGGATCTTCGCCAGCTTTTCCGGCGTCAGCTCTGCGTTGGCTTCGAGCAGCACTTCGCCAGTCGTGGTATCGACAACGTCACTCGCAACCCATGCGCCCTCGAGATCGGAAACGTCCACTTCGATCTCATTGACCTTCGCCTTCAAAATTTCTTTCAGGATCGCGGCCGTAATCTTGCGTCCCGAATGCGCAATCTCATCGCCCGATTTTGACTTGATGCTGTGGGCAAGTTTCATGCCCACCAGGTTGGTCGGCTTTTCGCCCGAAGGGTCGAGTGTCCAGTAGAGTTTCTTGTCGCGGATGGCCAGCCGGTCGACGGTGTAGAAGGTGCGCAGAATGTCTTCGCTCGAACGCAGGCCAAGGGCGCGCAGGAAAATCGTTCCCAGGAATTTGCGTTTGCGGTCAATGCGCACGTAAAGCACGTTCTTCTGGTCGTATTCGAACTCGACCCAGGAACCGCGGTAGGGAATGATCTTTCCCAGGAAGTAAGTACGGTTGTTGGCGGTCTCAAAGAACACGCCCGGCGAGCGGTGCAACTGGCTCACAATCACGCGCTCGGTGCCGTTGATAATGAACGTGCCGTTGTCGGTCATCAGCGGCACGTCGCCGAAGAAGACTTCCTGTTCTTTAATGTCGCGAATGGAACGATTGCCGGTCTCGGCGTCCTTGTCGAAAATCGTCAGCCGCATGGTGACCTTGAGCGGCGCGGAGTAGGTCATGCCGCGCTCTTCGCACTCGGCCACGTCATACTTCAATTGCAGCCCGACGGGGTCGCCGCACTTGTTGCAGAAATCCGGCGTGTTGGCGTTGTAGGTGCCGCACTTGTTGCAAAGCACGTCGCCGGGGTGAAATGGGTCGGTGATGACCGTCGATCCGCAGTTCTTACAAGTGGTGCGGAGGTGGTGCAGTCCCTTCAAGTGGCCGCACTTGCACTCCCAGTTGCCAATGGCGAAATCGACAAACTCAAGTTGCGAGACATTGCGGAAGTCGGTAATAGGGAACACCGACTGGAACACTGCCTGCAATCCGCCGTCTTCGCGTTCGCTCGGCAAACGGTCCATCTGCAGAAAGCGGTCGTAGGAGCGCTTCTGCACCTCGATCAGGTTCGGGATCTTGATGGTTGCCGGAATTTTAGAAAAATCGAAGCGTGTGCGGAACCCATTGCTCTTTGACATTCAGGTGACTCCAAGTTTCTGCGGCGGCGGCCCGTTGCGGGCCCCGCGAAATTTAATGGCGCAGCAGTCGCGCTTAAGACCTTAGCGGCAGCAAAGCACGGATACGCGACGAAGCGCCCGCGGGGACGTGACTCCCCTCAGGCGCCGTATGCGGCGTTTTCGCATGTGTTGAAATTTGTCGTTTCCGCGCCAGTTCTAAGGCCTGTTCCCGTTTCGCCCTGCCAGCGAAACAGTTGCCAACTCGTCCCCGCGTCCGATCTTTCCTTCCTTAAAAGACCGTAGCAGTCAATCCGGTGAAACCATTGGCGTTATTACTATAGATGCTAACACCTTTGGAAAAGCTTCACCAGATAAGATCGCTCAACCAACGCACGACTTGCACTGATGAATGCTGGTGTGGGGCCGGATCTTAAACCCGGCCTGGCGGGTCAAAGACCCCGCCTCCACACCGAGTTCCAGCTACTTCACTTCGACCGTCGCTCCAGCCTCGGTAAATTTCTTCTTGATGTTCTCCGCTTCGTCCTTGGAGACACCCTCTTTCACCGCCTTCGGCGCGCCATCGACCAGGTCCTTGGCTTCCTTCAAGCCCAGGCTGGTCACTTCGCGTACCGCCTTGATGACGTTGATCTTGTTCGCGCCCACGTCCTTCAGGATGACGGTGAATTCGGTCTTCTCTTCGACCGGGGCAGCCGCTGCGGCTCCGCCACCACCCGCCATCATAACCGGGGCCGCGGCCGCCGCCGAAACGCCCAGCTTCTCTTCCAGCCGCTTTACCAGGGCCGCCGCATCCAGCAGCGACAACCCCACAATTTGATCTTCCAACTGTTGCAAGTCCGCCATGTCTGTTCTCCAGTGTTTTTAGTTATCAGTTTGCTGATTTCGTTATCCGTCAGCCAAGTTTCCAGTGCGCTCAGCCTCTCTTCTCAGCGCCAGACAACGCCAAGACCCGAACCGCGCAACCCTTGACCTACTGATAACCAAATCTCTTCGGATGACTCTCGCCATCCCAAAATTGTGTAGTTTTGTAATCGGGTAATTCTTGTAACCTAAAACCGCCCGCGACTTCGATCTTCAAATGCGAAATTACAAATCACCCAATTACCAAATCTTTAAGCTTCCTTAAACTTGTTCTCTTTTACGCCCTGGTTCACCACTACTGCCAGGTTGCGGCCAACCGCATTCATAGCCGTCACCAAACGTTGCGCCGGAGCGTTGATCAGGAAGAGCAGCTTCGCATAGAGCTCTTCCTTCGCCGGCATCGTGGCCAGGGCTTTGATCTCATCAATCGAGACCACGCGGCCTTCGACCACGCCCGCCTTAAAGGTGAACTCGGGATTGTCCTTCGCGTACTTGGACAGCGCCTTGGCCAAAGCGACCGGATCGCCGCTCGTGTAGGCGATGGAAGTCACGCCCGCGAGGTCTTTCAGCACGCCTTCCGCCTTGGTGCCCTTGGCGGCGAGCTCGGCAAGCGTGTTCTTCACCACAGCATATTTCGCGCCCGAGCCGCGTAAAGTCTTGCGCAGCTCATAGTCCTGCGCCACCGTCAGCTTGTTGTAGGTGGTCACGATCAGGCTTGACACCTGCCGTAGCTCCTTGCCCAGCTTCTCGACTTGTTCCGTTTTCTTTGCTCTGGTAACCGCCATAATTCGATCCCCTTGTCATCCTGAGGCACTCGCTTTTGGTGCCGAAGGATCTGGGCGCGTCGCGCGCAGCGTCCGAAGGACGCATAAATCGCGCGATTGACGCGCTTCCTTACTAAACTAAGCTTTGGCCGCTACTTCCAGCGGGCTGGTATCAATCATGATCCCAGGCCCCATCGAGGAACTCAGATAGCAGCCTTTCACGTACTTGCCCTTGGCCACAGTCGGCTTCGCTTTTACCACGCTGGTAATCAGCACGGTCGCGTTCTCAATCAGTTTGTCCGGCGCGAACGAAATCTTTCCTACCGGGCAGTGAATCAGCGCCGTTTTATCGGTACGGAATTCGACCTTGCCGGCCTTGACTTCCTGCACTGCTCTCGCCACATCGAACGTGACCGTCCCCGTCTTCGGATTCGGCATCAGCCCTTTCGGTTCCGAGCACTTTACCCAGCCGGCCTACCGATTTCATAACGTCCGGGGTCGCGATCAGCGCGTCGAAGTCGGTCCAATTTTCTTTACTGATCTTCTCGACCATCTCTTCGCCGCCGACGAAGTCTGCGCCCGCCTGCTCCGCCTCTTTAACTTTTTCGCCTGTCGCGATTACCAGAACCTTTTTCGACTTACCGAGTCCGTGCGGCAGAACCACCGTTCCTCGCACCATCTGGTCGGCGTGCTTGGGGTCGACGCCGAGACGCATCGTGATCTCGACCGTCTCATCAAACTTGGCGAATTTGACTTTCTGCAGTAACGGCACCGCGTCCTTGAGCGCGTACGGATGCTGCTCGACCGCTGCCCGCGCCTTGGCGATGTTTTTTCCTGACTTCTTCATTTGCTTTTCCTCGTCTCCCACCGCCCACCATTGTTCAGATGAGCCGTAGTATTCGACATCAATTTCGTAATTTTGCAATTCTGAATTTTGTAATTTGAAATCCGGACTGGGTTTTCAATTACCAAATCACAAAATTGCCAAATTACCCAACGACTTCAATTCCCATCGACCGCGCCGTGCCGCGAATGCTGTTGATCGCGGTCTCAACCGACGCCGCGTTCAGGTCGGGCATCTTTTGACGGGCGATGTCTTCGACCTGCTTGGCCGTCACTTTGCCGACTTTGTCCTTGTTCGGCGTGCCGGAGCCTTTGGCGATCCCGGCCGCCCGCTTCAGCAGAATCGATGCTGGCGGAGTCTTAGTGATGAAGGTGAACGAGCGGTCGCTGTAAACGCTCACCACCACCGGGATGATCAGCCCTTCCAATTCTTTCGAACTGGTCTTGGCATTGAACTGCTTGCAGAACTCCATGATGTTGATCTGCGCCTGGCCCAACGCGGGGCCAACCGGCGGCGCCGGAGTCGCCTTGCCCGCCGCAATCTGCAACTTCACTGAACCTGTAACTTTCTTTGCCATAATTTCAATCCATGCCCGCTCCAACCGAAGCCGGCCAAATTCGAACTTAGTTACTCGTCGATCGCTGTCAACGCCAAACCGATTGTCGGGACCAATTTCTTCTGCACTGGATCTGCCGCCAGCCCAAGCCCTTCGATCGTATGCGCACCAATCACTTCCATATCACTGCGCTCCGCGATCACAACTGTATCCGGGCCGCTAAATCCGTCGCTTCCCACCCAAACTGCCGCGGTGTCCCGCTCAATTATCGAACCATCGATCGCACGAAATCCCATGCGACGCAACGGTTGTGCTCCCACACGTTCTAGCCGTTCGCGATGGATCCAAGAAAACGCAGCCCCGGTGTCGACCATGGCCACAATTTCTTCCGTCTTCTCCGGAGCGCCCGGATTCCACACCCGCAATTTGGCGCTGAAAGTACCCATAACTAGGCTACTTTCTTCGACCTGGTTGAACTCGAGTTCCACCGGCGTCGACCGCCCGAAGATCGTCACCATCACTTTCAGCGTTTCGCGAGTCTGTTCACTTCGTCGACAATGCCGGTAAAACTGGCGAACGGCCCTTCCGTGATGCGCACCGACTCGTTCTTCTCAAACTTCACTTTCAGCTTGGGCTTGTCCCTGGCCTCGTCGACGCGATAGACGATGTGCTTCACTTCCTCGTCGGAGAGCGGGGTCGGTTGCTGCCCTGTGCCCACAAAGCCGGTCACGCGCGGAGTGGCTTTCACCACGTGCCAGACATGATCGTCCATGTCCATTTCGACCAGCACATATCCCGGATAAAACATGCGCTCGCTGGTGTACTTTTTGCCGCCGCGAACTTCGGTTACCGCCTCGGTCGGAATCAGCACCCGCCCAATCTTGTCCTGCAGGCCAAAGGCCTGGATGCGCGTTTCCAGCGACTCTTTGACTTTGCGCTCGAAACCCGAATACGAGTGGATGATGTACCACTTCATGTTCGGATTGCGTGGCGGCTCCGTCGCTGGCGCCTCGATGTTTTCCGCAGCGCTGACTTCGGCCTGATTGTGCTCTTCTTCTACCATGGGTTGCCGCAAGCCTCGTGTTCCTTTCCGGTCTAACGATGCGTCAGATACTTGAACAGGTAATTGATGGCGCTGCCGATCGTGTTGTCGATGATCCAGAAGTACACGCCGAACAGAAAGACCGTAATAATAACGACAATGGTGGTCGCGCGCACGTCCTTGTAGGAGGGCGCCGTGACTTTGCGCATCTCGGTGCGCACGTCGTTGTAAAAAGTCTTGACCCGCTCCGGCCAGGACTTGACCGATGTCATCAGTTGGTTTGGTTCCGTCATTGTGGCCATCTTCGACTTCTCTCTTCCTGTTGCGCCCGCTGCATCTTCCAATCCCAAAACTCTGGCAGGGGCGGAGGGATTCGAACCCCCAAGTCCGGTTTTGGAGACCGGCAGTTTAGCCGTTGAGCTTACGCCCCTAAATTCATTGAGTAATTTGGCAATTTGTAATTTGGTAATTCTTGAAACCCGCATCGTCTGCGATTTTCAATTACTCAATCACTGAATTGCTCAATTACAAATCTATTTCACTTCTTTATGCGGCGTGTGCTTGCGGCAACGGCGGCAGAATTTCTTCATCTCCAGCCGGTCCCGGCGTCGTCTTGCGGTTCTTGGTCTTCGAATAGTTCCGCTCTTTGCAATCGCCGCACTGCATCGTAATAATTTCACGGGGCATAGAAAAACAGCTCCTAGCTATTAGCTTCTGGCTCTTAGCCAAACCCTTAACTGAGAACCGGGAACTAAGAGCCGCGAACTGGTTCTCGAAAAATTCAGAAGTTAGAAGTCGGAATGCAAAAGTGTCTTTTACTTCTTCATTCTTCTTTCTGCCTTCTATTTAATGATCTCGGCAATCGTGCCGGCGCCTACTGTGTGGCCGCCTTCACGAATGGCAAACCGCAAACCTTTTTCCATCGCCACCGGAGTGATCAACTCAATCTCCAGGCTCACGTTGTCCCCCGGCATGACCATTTCCGTGCCCGAGGGAAGTTCCGCTACGCCAGTCACGTCCGTCGTCCGCAGATAGAACTGCGGCCGGTAGCCTTTGAAGAACGGCGTGTGCCGTCCACCTTCCTCTTTGGTGAGGATGTAAACCTCGGCCTTGAACTTGGTGTGCGGCGTGATCGATCCTGGCTTCGCCAGCACCATGCCGCGCTCCACATCGTCTTTGCCGATGCCACGCAACAACAGGCCCGCGTTGTCGCCCGCCAGACCTTCATCGAGCTGCTTCTTGAACATTTCCACGCCGGTGACCACCGTCTTCCGGGTGTCGCGGAAGCCGACGATTTCCACTTCTTCGCCGACTTTCACCTTGCCGCGCTCGATTCGTCCGGTCACCACCGTGCCACGGCCCGAGATCGAGAAGATGTCTTCAATCGGCATCAGAAACGGCTTTTCCAGTTCGCGCTGCGGCTGCGGCACATACTCATCCACCGCCTTCATCAGCTCGTCAATCTGCGCTTCCCACTTGGCTTCGCCATTCAGCGCACCCAGCGCCGAGAGCCGGATCACCGGAACCTTGTCGCCCGGGAACTGATAGGTCTTGAGCAACTCGCGCACTTCGAGTTCGACCAGGTCGAGCAGTTCGGGGTCGTCCACCGCATCGCACTTGTTCAGCGCCACCACGATGTAGGGCACGCCCACCTGGCGCGCCAACAGCACGTGCTCGCGGGTTTGCGGCATGGGACCGTCGGTCGCAGCGACGACGAGAATCGCGCCATCCATCTGCGCCGCGCCGGTGATCATGTTCTTGATGTAGTCGGCGTGGCCGGGGCAATCGACGTGCGCGTAGTGCCGGTTCGCGGTCTCATACTCGACGTGCGCGGTCGCGATGGTGATGCCGCGCGCTTTTTCTTCCGGAGCGTTGTCGATCGAATCGAACGACCGGAACTGGATCTTGGGGTTGTGCTTGGACAACACCTTGGTGATGGCCGCGGTCAACGTGGTCTTGCCATGGTCGATGTGACCGATGGTGCCTACGTTGCAGTGCGGCTTATTGCGTTCAAATTTTTCCTTCGCCATTTTCTCTTAGCTCCGAATCAGTATGCCATTTTCACCGCTTGGACACGGACTTCCGACTGGCTATATATTCGGCCATGTTGCCGTTTACCTCGAGCTGCGGAAAGCGTTCCGGATCCCAGTAACTCGCCCCGCCTTTCGAAAGCTGCTCGGCCACGAACTCACGCACGACTTGCTCCACATCCAAACTATGATCCCTGAAAACCATGCTCGCCAGCGTGGTCACCTCGACAGAGACCTGCTTGGTTCCGCGCCCAGATTGCAGATCAACCGGATACTGGGCCGCTGTCCTAGGTCGGCCAGTCTCCGGGTTCCAAACAGGCGACGGTCTGCCTACACTTACGATCTCCCAGTGAGCCCGCACGAGCGTCTTGACCTTTGGATTCTCCGACCTTACTTCCTCGGCGACACGGCCAAATTCAGGCAGCTTCGTGTTATCGCGGGCGACAAGCTCAATGAGAAAATCCTCGTCGAGATCCACAAAACGCGATTCATCCTTGTCGAGATAGGGAAGTAGCCCCGCCTGATTGAGTCGTCCTTCCGTCTGCGCCTGTATGTCCGCCGCCATCATAGACAAATTCTTCATGACCTCGAATTGCGCTCGATTTCACCGATGATACGATTAAACACGGTCAACCCCTCGTCAACGCTCTTGCGAGCATCAACCTGAAACTTTTCGAGGCTACCGCCGTATTCCTTTTCTACGAACTTCGGATCGTAATCGGCCTGCGATCGAAGCTGCTTCAACTTTTCCACCTTCGCCTGGAGCTCAGGATCAATCCCAGCCAATCGCTCCCCAATATCGTGGTGATCTACTTTGCCAAAAAGCGCTTTTGCGGCATGGTAGATCGAGTAATACGATCTCGATAGCGCACTACGCAATGCCGCCTCACTCGAACCATCCGCGAGTTCACGAAGAGCCTTCGCGAGCGCTAATCGTCCGTAATACCCATACCTGCACCGCGCCCGACTAGTAATACTGATAAATCTTGTGAAACTTAGTCCGCAGCTCGGGAGCCACTTCCTCCACGCGCGACAAGTAAAACTCGCGAATCTGCGCCTGATCGGAAACCGTCAGCTTTCCGTACAAACTGCGCGCCGGCTCTCCATTGCCGCCTGCCGCTTTTTCTAACACGCCGCGAGTCAGTACCGAATCCCAATCGCGCACGCGAACATTTTCACGCTTCAACTGCCTGAGAAAAGATTCGACCTTCTCCCGGCTGAAAGCGCGATGGATTGCGCTCTTCAGTTCCTCAAATTCTTTCTCGCGCTCAACGCTTATGGTTGCTTGTTCAAAACCCATCGTCAGCACTCAAACTCTGGAGCGGGAGACGGGAATCGAACCCGCGACCAACAGCTTGGAAGGCTGTGACTCTACCACTGAGTTACTCCCGCCCTTCAAACCCGCTATTAGCTCTTAGCCGCTAGCTCCCAGCTAAAAACTGGAGCCGATGATCAGGATTGAACTGATGACCTCTCCCTTACCAAGGGAGTGCTCTACCAACTGAGCTACATCGGCTCATTGCTTGACTCACTACCCTTGCCAGAGTGCATAAAATCTTTCCTTCGCACCCAGGTTTTCACCGCAAACATTGCCAGGATCGCCAGTGTCAGCAGCCGAATTCTCGGATCGCTGATGGTCGTCCAAACCAGAACACCCAGGACGACGTAGGCGACGAAACCTGCAATTAAACGATTCACTGACGCACTGTCCAAGCTCTGCGCCCAGAGATCCCTCACTTCGTTCGGGATTTCGGCTGCGGGCTCCCGCTGCGCTCACGCCCGCAAGACGCCTCAAACTGGTGCACAGGGGAGGATTCGAACCTCCGTACCTCGCTAGGAGGAACAGATTTACAGTCTGTCGGCTTTAACCACTCACCCACCTGTGCGAAACCGCGCGGGCCTTTCGGCCCAACTTCTATTTTGGTTGCCGCGATCGCCGGGCTTTGCGCCTCTGCGCGGAGGGTGTTGCGGCAATACTGCACAATAGAACGGAGTGCGCACGAATTTCTGCTCGCACGCAAACACCTCACTTGGAAACGTTTCCTTATGGAGTGCCGTTGGAAAAAACTTGTTTCAGCCGCCGCGACGCGCTATGCCCTCTGTTTCGGAACCAATCAATGCTGGAGCTGGCGAAGGGATTTGAACCCCCGACCCTCTGATTACAAATCAGATGCTCTACCAGCTGAGCTACGCCAGCAGTTGGGGACACTTGCCCTCTTAAGGGCAGTCTAGCCCCACTGATCCCTTCCTTCGCTACGGGACAATTCTAAAAGTTACCATAACGGCACATCACGTGCAACTCGTACCTTGACATTTCCGGTTCAGTCGAAAGCGCTTCCACAACCCACCCCGGTTACCCTCCCCGGCTGATGCTATGATTGCCGTTTCCAGGCTGTTCCGGTGGGAATTCACCACCGCGACGGCCGCCCTCAATGCGAATACGCCGCACCCTCCCGATCGTCCTAGCGGTTTTGGCGGTGGCCGCAGCCGTGACTGTGGCGGTCGTGCTACGCAAGCACGCTCCCCCGGAACCGGCGCGCCTTCTCCCAGACGGCGACGGCTTCGTCTACGCCAACCTGCAATGGATGCGCCGCACCAATCTTCTCGGCCAATTGCCGCCCGTCCAGCACGATCCCGAATACGACCGATTCATCCAAGCCACCGGATTCGACTTCGAACGCGATCTCGAGCAGGCCGCGGTAGCAGTCCATTATCCGGAAGGATCTGGCCCCGCTCGCCCCGAGGACGCGCGATTCTCCTATGTGATCGTCGCCAAGATAAATGGCGACTTGCTGCGTGACTACCTAAAGAAGATATCGAACTCGGTCGACGATTACCGCTCGGTCACAATTTATAACATTCCGCTGGAGGGGCGTACCGGCCGCGTCGCCATTCTCGGAGTCGATACTATCGCAGCCTCCAATCACCCCGACCCGCAAGTGATTCGCGGCATCATTGATCGTTCGCGCAAGCTGGCTTCGCCCTTTGGAGGGCCACGTCTTCTGCGGCAGTTTTATAAGCACGTGCCTCTGGCGAGCCTGGCATGGGCCATTTTCAGAGTCGAGCCGGCAACGAGTGCAACCGCATCTCCCGCTGGCGAGCTGCGAGTTGGGCCGCGTTCTTGTTTACGAAGCCGGCGGTGATTGTTGCTTCGACGCGCTACCTGGGCGCCGTTCACTTCCGCGCGGAAGCGTTTACCGAAAGCGATGACGAGGCGCGGCAAGTCACGGAGAAACTGGGAACGTTCCTGAATCTCTTTCATACTGGCGAAGAAAATCTCAATCCATCCGGCATCGATGCGGACGTCAAGGCGGTGATCGCGAGCATTAAAGTCGAACCGCAAAAAGACCGCGCGCTACTGACCGCGACCATTCCGCCGGATTTCCTGCGCAAGGCGCTGGCTGAAGGCCCGGCTGCGATGGCACCGGAGCCGCAACCACAGCCTGAGCCGCCACCGCCGAGCCCGAAAACCGGAGCCAAGAAGCGCCAGAAATAGTTAAACGGATCGCTGCAACTTTCCCCGCGATTGCGCGTCGAATTTACTAAGGCGTTGCTTCCGCGCAGTTATTTCACTAGCCAGCGCAGCCAACAGGTAAAATAAATTTCGCATGAGCGGTCTTCCTCTTCCCATCGCAGCATTCTTGGCCGGGCTGGTGTCGTTTCTCTCGCCCTGCGTTTTACCGCTAGTTCCTGGCTACGTCTCGCTGATCTCCGGCGCCGGGGCCGAGCAAATTAAATCGCAGGACCCGCGACTGCTGCGCAAGATCATGCTGAACTCCATCAGCTTCATTCTGGGTTTCAGCGTGGTCTTCATTTCGCTGGGCGCGATCTCCACCGAAGTCGGACAGGTTTTGGCGCGCTACAAATCGACTTTGGCGCAAGTGGCGGGCGTAGTCATTATTATTTTTGGACTGCACCTGACGGGAATTTTCCGCATCAACGCGCTTTACGCCGATAAGCGCCTGCACAACGTGAAAGGCGGCAGCACTCGCGGGCGGCGCATTCCTGATCGGCTTTGCCTTCGCTTTCGGCTGGACGCCCTGCGTGGGGCCGATTCTCGCCGTCATCCTCGGTTTCGCCGCTGCCCAGGATTCCGTGCTCAAGGGCATCGGACTGCTGACCATTTATTCGCTGGGATTGGCCGTGCCGTTTCTGCTCACCTCGCTCGGCCTCGAACGCTTCCTGAAATTTTACAGCCGGTTCCGTTCCCACATGCATGCGGCTGGAAGTCGCCAGCGGCGCCTTGTTGATCGCTCTCGGTGTGCTGCTGGTCATCAATCGCTTTACCATCATTTCGAATTATTTGTCGTTCTTAAATCGCTTTGCCCTGTGACAGGAGTTTTCGTGAAACGTGATCCGGTAGTGTTGATTGTGGTGGCGATGGTGGTTGCGCTGATGTTGGTGTTCGGCCTCAACATGGCGCGCAAGCCTTCGGCCAGCGCGACCCCGACGGCCAGCATGAATAATCAAGTTGCGCCCGATTTTGCCCTGCAGTCGCTCGACGGCAAAACGGTGAAGCTGTCCGATTTTCATGGCAAGGCGGTGGTGCTGAATTTCTGGGCCACGTGGTGCGCGCCCTGCAAAATCGAAATGCCGTGGTTCGTCGAATTGCAAAAACAATACGGGCCGCAGGGACTGCAGTTGATCGGCATCGCCATGGATGACGCCAGCCCCAGCGACATCGCGGACTTCGCCAAAGAAATGGGAGTGAATTATCCGATCCTCGTGGGCAAGGAAGCGGTGGGCCAGTCCTACGGCGGCATTCCGTTTATGCCCGAAACTTTTTACATTAACCGCAGCGGAAAAATTGTCGACAACGCCTTCGGTTTGAAAGGCAAGAGCGAGATCGAAGCCAGCATGAAGAAGATCATCGCCTCGGCTGCTCCGCCTCCGCAAACAAAATGACCGCCATGATCTGCATGACTAGGATCGTCCGCAAAATTTCCGGAGCGGCAAAGAAGAGTTTGATCGCAACTTTATTTTTGCCGCTGTTTGCTCCGTTGGTCGCGCAGGAACCGCCGGCCAGAAAAATGCCGTCGGTGACCTTAGTTCCTCCTGGCGTCGCCAGCGTTTATCGCGGCAAAGCCAACACTGTGACGCTCGACTTTCAGGTCAATGCCGGTTTCCACATCAATTCCAACAAGCCCAGCGAAGAATATTTGATTCCGACCGTGCTCAAGCTCGACCCGCCGACCGACATTGCCGTAGGCAAGATCACGTACCCTCCGGGCGAAGAGAAGAGCTTCCCATTCGCGCCCAACGAGAAGCTCAGCGTCTACAGCGGAACCTTCACTCTGGCGGTTTCAATCAGGCCGCTCGCCAGCGTGTTGCCGGGAAAATATGAGTTCCGCGGAACCATGCGCTACCAGGCTTGCGACAACGCGGCTTGCTATCCACCGAAAAATTTGCCGGTGTCGTTTGAAGTGAAGGTGGTAAAGCCCGCGCGGCCAGCGGCCAAGAACCCGGCACAAAGCCCGCACGCGCACAACTAGCTTATGAAATATTGCCGCTTCCAGTTCAACGGCCGGGCAGAATATGGTCTGGTCGAATCCGTTGCCGGACAGGAAGTCATTACCCGCCTGCTGCTCAAGCCGCCCGAGGGCGTGGACGATCCCGAAGATCTGCCGAGCAAATCGATCCCGGCGGTTGCGCTCGCCGAAGCGAAGCTGGCGGTTCCCGCGCAGCCGTCGAAAATCGTTTGCGTAGGCCGCAACTACCGCGCCCACGCCGCCGAATTGGGCAACGAAGTTCCCGCCGAGCCCTTGCTGTTCTTTAAGCCGCCTTCGTCGCTGCTGCCGAGTGGCGGAACGATCCGACGTCCCCGGATCTCCGAGCGCACCGATTATGAAGGTGAGTTGGCAATCGTGATCGGCCGCGCCTGCCACAAACTCGCCGCCAACGCCGACGTGCGCCCGTACATCCTCGGCTACACCGCGCTCAACGATTTTACCGCGCGCGACATCCAGAAAAACGACAGCCAGTGGACGCGCGGCAAAGGCTACGACACTTTCTGCCCGCTCGGTCCGCTGGTGACGACCGAGATTGATCCCTGGGCGGGCGTCGCGATCCAGACTCGGGTCAACGGCGAAATCCGCCAGCACGGCAACACGCGGGATTTCATCTTTCCCATCGATGTCATTATTCGTTACATCGCCAACGTCATGACGCTGGCGCCCGGCGATGTGATTGCGACGGGCACTCCGGAAGGCGTCGGCTGAAGTCGTAGCCGGCGATGTGATTGAGATCAAGGTTGAAGGTGTGGGGACGTTGCGAAATTCGGTTGCGGATGAAGAGTGAAGAACGCGTGCCCCAGCCTTCCGCCAGTGCAGTTCATTGTTTGAATCCCCTGCCGCGCCGGTGGAACTGCAAACCGTCGTGCGGTCCTTCGACTCCAGATTGCGATTCGCTTCGCGAATCACAATCCTGCGCTCAGGACGACATGGGCTTTTGAGATTAGAAGAAGGACGACATGGCTTCTAAATCACGTAGAGAATGACTGCCCTGGTTGGTTTTTTACGCGCGCGCGGCGGTGCGCTCGACAGGCGCGCTTGGCGGGCGCATTTTGAATTCGGCTTCGAGCCCCCACAAATCGCGCTGCACCAGCGCCTGCAATCCGACTTGATATTCCCTTCCGCAAGGGCGCTTCGAAATCCAAACCACGCGGAAGTCGGCTCGGTGCTGTTTGTATTGCAGGGTGAGTAAGCTGCCCAGTTGCAGGTTCGAATGCACCGCGCCCAGTTTCACTCCGGTGCCGGTTATATCGAGCGTATGTACAAGGTCTGAATAAGCCTTCCCATCGGTATCGACGCCGCAGACTCGCACCGGGAAGACGGCTTTTTGACGGTCGCGGCAGCGCTGATTACCGGCTGCTTCTGCGGTCTTCACCGTACACGAGAACTGACTTTGGAGGCGTTTCTTCATTTGACCCTTGGGGAAGGATTGCATCTATTTTCAACGCATTCCGGGCTTTCGCCAATGGCCTGATCGGGGGAGAAGACTCCCCATAGGTGTTAGCGACGCGCATATGGGGCGGAGCATCTTATGTGGTGGATTATGAAAGATTTATGTTCGATACTCGACATTGCGCGACGGCGCAACTGATTGCCCGGAGCCGGGTTTATACGATTAGCAAGGGGCAAGAAGATTTAGGGGCTGGCATTGTGGTTAGCCCCGCGGAACCGGGTAGCAACTGGCCCCGTTCCAGGGAGAAGAGTTGTGAAATCGCTTTGGCGTAGTTATTTAAGTTTCCTGGCAGTGGTTCTGTTGGCGTCGGCCGCGTGGGCGCAGAATCAACCGCCGCAAGATCAGCCGGCGCAAGCTCCGCCTCCGCCGGATCAGTCAATGGCGCAGCCGGATTCAAACCAGATCAATTCGAACCAGGCTAATTCAAATCAGCCTGACCCGCCGAGCCGCGTAGCTCGCCTAGGATACATGAACGGCGAAATTTCGGTTCAGCCCGGGGGCACCGGCGATTGGGCGCAGGGCGACGGCAATCGTCCGTTGACCAACGGCGACAATGTCTGGGCGGACAAAGATTCCCGCGCAGAACTCAGTTTAGGAACGGCCCACGCTCGCATTAATTCTGAGACCAGCCTGACGCTGACCAATATCAGCGACAATGCGGTGCAATTGGCGTTGCACCAGGGCACGTTGAATTTGAGCATCCGCAAACTATATGGCGGAGAAACCTACGAAATCGATACTCCCAACATGGCGTTCACTGTCGGCAAGCCGGGCGACTACCGTTTCGACGTTGATCCCAATGGAGACACCACCGTCGCCACAGTTTGGAAGGGCGAAGGCGACGCCACCGGCTCAGGACCGGAGGTGCACATTGCGGAGGGACAGCAGGTAACGTTTAGCGGCGGTGACTCGCTGCAGCACACAACCGCGCAGGCACCGGATCCTGACAGCTTCGATCAATGGTGCCGTCTACGCGATCAGCACGAGGAGCAGTCTGCTTCCGCGCGCTATGTGAATCCGGGAGTGGTTGGCTCTGACGATCTCGACGAATACGGCAGCTGGAAAGAAACGCCGGATTACGGTCCGGTGTGGACTCCGACTGCGGTCTATCCGGGATGGGCGCCTTATAGCAACGGATATTGGGGCTACGTCTCGCCCTGGGGATGGACATGGGTTGATGCTTATCCCTGGGGATTCGCTCCCTTCCACTACGGTCGCTGGGTGTGGTGGAACGGTGGCTGGGGCTGGACGCCCGGATCTTATTGGGGACGTCCGTGGTATGCGCCTGGGCTGGTTGCCTGGTGGGGTGCGACGACGCTTCGGCATCGGTTTCGGATTTGGCTTCGGTGGCGGCTTTGGCTGGTGCCCATTGGGCTTCGGCGAACCGTTCTTCCCTTGGTACCACGCGGGGCCGGGCTACTTCCGCGGCGTGAACATTTCGAATACGCGGATCACCAACATTAACCGCATCAGCAACAACTATTACCACAACGGCGGAACGCCTTTGTACGGCAGAGCAGGCGTGGGCAACCCGCAGTTCGCTACCTCGCACAACGGGCTGACGGCAATGTCGCGCAACAACCTGGAGCGCGGAACGCAGGTGCGCGGAAACTCGGTGAAAGTCTCGCCGAGCCAGTTTAAGAATGCGTCTGCGATCGGCCGGGTGGATGCGAATCCAAGTCGCGCAGCCATGACCGGAGCACGGCCTAGCCAAGCTAGACCGACCGCTTCTGCTGCATCGCGGCCGACGGTAAGTCGCATGACTCCGCCGTCGCGAACGAGTTCATCGTTCGGCAACCAAGGCGCACGTAACACGGCAGGGGCACGCAATACTGGATCTGAGCCCGCGCGTGGTGCACAGAGCTCCGTGGCCCGGCCGGGACAAAGCAGTGCGTCTGCGCGTTCGCCCGAAGCCACGGGAGCGGGACGATCGGTACCGCGGCCGCCTTCAAGCATGAATTCGCAATCGGCGGCTCGTAGCGGAAACCCAGGCACGGCGATGAGCCGCAACGTTCCACGTCCGCCTTCGGCTTCCCAAGGTCAGTCGCGAGGTTCGGCAACAGCGATGAACCGCAATCCGTCTTCGTTCTCGGGATCGAGATCGAACGGCGCATCGTCGCTCGGCTCGCGCTCGGTGCCGCGTCCGCCGGAAGGATCGGTGGGCCGCTCTTACTCGGGCAATAGCTCGGGCAGTAGCATGGCCGGCCGGTCGAATGAAGGCTACAGCTCGTCGCGTGGCGGCTACTCAACTCGTGCCTATGGCAGCTATCCTTCGGGCACCTACGGCTCATCGCGCTTCGGCGGGTTCCCGTCGAGCGGCCGCAGTTACTCGGCTCCATCGCGCAGTTACGGCAGCTATGGCGGATCCCGTGGAAGCTACGGTGGCGGCTATCACGGCAGTTCCGGCGGTGGCGGCGGATTCCATGGTGGTGGCGGTGGAGGCGGCCACGGTGGTGGTGGCGGACGCCGCTAATTCAGTCATCTAAACCTGACAAAACGCCGTCCTTCGGGACGGCGTTTTTTTCCGCCCGCCCACCTGCATGACAGTGTCCAACAGATGGACATTCAAAACTCTCTCTTGACTGGCCCTGCGCGAGACGAACCGCGTATTCCAAAATGCCAAGCCGCGATTGCAGCGACGGGCTTTATTGACTCTCTCGTTTTTCAAATCCCGCTCCCGATTCAATTTGGCATCTAGGTTGCCCTAACCGGATGCGACACACAGCATGGCAATCGGCTGGGTGCTAGAGGCGCTCAGAGAAACCACAGTGAGGAGAGGAAATGAAAAGTCTTGGTTGGTTCAACATATTCGTTTTAGGAGGAGCAATAGTTATGAGTCAACTCGCGATCGCTCAAATTCAGGACAACAATACCGCTCAAATTCCCGACGCTGCCACCGATCCGCGAATCGACCCGCAAATTCGGGCCTTTGGCCGAGCTGAACAAGGACAGCAGTCCCTTTTGGGAGTTGCCCCAGCCTAAGCCGCAAGAGATCTTGACCGCCCTGCAGAACAAAACTCCCGTAGACATGTCCGGAGTGACCACGGTCGAAAAGACAATCACCCAGGATGGCCGCACGATGAAACTCTACATCGTGAAGCCACAGAACGTAACTGGCACGCCGGGCGTATTGCTCTTCATCCACGGCGCGGTCTGGATCGCGGGCAATTTCCAGAACCATCAGCGGCTGCTGCGCGATTTGGTCGTCGGCTCGGGACAGATTGGAGTCTTCCCTGAAATCACGAACCTGCCCGATGGAAAATTCCCCGTGGCCTTGGAGGAGAGTTATGCAACCCTGAAGTGGATTGCAGCGCATGCCAACGAGTTTGGCTCCGATGGCACCCGCATCGCAGTCGCCGGAAACTCCGTCGGCGGCGACATGACTGCGGCTCTATCGCTGATGACCAAAGACCGCAACGGCCCGAAGCTCTCGTTACAGGTGTTGCTGTATCCGGCGACCGACGCGAGCGTCGACACCGCGTCCTATCACGAGTTCGCCACCGGACGGTTTCTGGCACGGGCCTTCATGAAGTACGGCTGGGACCGTTACGCGCCTGACGAGCAGACGCGCAACAATCCTTACGTTTCGCCGCTTCGCGCGAGCAGCGAGGAACTGAGAGGCGTCGCACCCGCGTTAGTCATCACCGCCGAGAACGATCCGCTGCGCGACGAAGGCGAAGCCTACGCCCGCAAGCTCAAAGAGTCGGGCGTCGCCGTCACCGCAGTCCGCTACAACGGAATGATTCACGATTTCATGCTCCTTAACGGTATTCATGACGTATCCGGCGTCCAGAGCGCTCTTGAGCAATCCAGCGACGCGATTCGCAGCGCATTGCAGCCCTGATCAGAAAGGTAAGCCATCGAAACTGACAACGCCGCCCATCGGGACGGCGTTGATCTTGGCCTATCTGCAGCCCCCGAGCCGCCCCTTCCTCAGCTACCCGATGACCAGCGGTACAATGGCTGCGCCTCGGGAGGCCGCAATGAAGTATCACGCCTTGTATGCATCGTTTCTGCTTCTCTACTGTGGCTTTACTCTGGCACAAGCGCAGGAGACAGTACTTTATAGTTTTGGGACTAACGGCTCCAATGACGGTTACGGACCGTCGGCGGGGGTTGTATTTGATTCCGCAGGAAATCTTTACGGCACAACTCGCGAGGGTGGCAGCAATTGCGAAGGCTTCGTTAGCGGCGGATGCGGGACTGTGCACGAACTGTCCCCCGCGGAGGGAGGACAGTGAACCGAAACTGTGATCTACAACTTTTGTACGACAGGGATGCCGCCGTGTCCCGACGGACAATACCCTCAGGCCTCCTTGACCATCGACAGTTTTGGCAATCTGTACGGAACGACCTTTTACGGGGGCGTGGGCTTTTGCGACAGCGGGCTTGGACTCTCCGGCTGCGGCACAGTGTTTGAGTTGTCACCTCCCGCTTTGCCCGGGGGGACATGGACGGAGACTGTTCTCTGGAAATTTGGAAACGGGGACGATGGAATCACGCCGACGGGCAGGGTTACCCTAGATGATCTCGGGAATGTTTATACGACCACCGCCGGCTCTCTTGTTGGAGTTGGCGCTGGAATGGTGGTCGAACTGAGCCCCTCCTCTGGAGGCCGGACCGAGAAAATACTATATGCTTTCTGCCCTAGCGGTAATCTCTGCCCGGACGGGGCCGGGCCACTGGCGGGTGTGATTTTCGATGCTTCGGGCAACCTGTACGGCACTGCGGTGAGCGGAGGCACATCGAGCTATGGGGTTGTTTACAAGCTTTCACCTGGTTCGCAAGGCGAGTGGACGGAGAGCGTCCTTTACTCTTTCGATGGGACAGGTGGGGCGAACCCTATGTCCGACTTGGTACTGACAGGGAAGGATCTGGTCGGTACCTTCTTTGCAGGCGGTAAGGAGAATCAGTTATGCGCGGGAATGCGCATTAAGCGGAAGAACACATGCGGAGGGGCCTTTAAGCTGGCCTCAAAATCCGGAGGTGCCTGGATCCCCAGCAGGCTGCTCTTTGATGCATCAACCGGTAGCAATCCGGCTGCAGGTTTGGTGCTGAGAGGCGGCAGTGCATATGGCACGACCAGCGTAGGCGGCGCTTCGGGTGGTGGAACAGCATTCGAGATCACGGGGAAAAATTACATTGAACTCTACAGTTTCTGCTCCCAGCAAGATTGCAGTGACGGCGACTTTCCCTCAGGATTGACTGAATATGGCGCGAAGCTCTACGGTGCCGCCGGTTCCGGCGGCACTTACGGTCAGGGCGTAGTTTTTCAGATTACTCCTTGAGAGGTGTGGTCTTCCGCACGGCGGTCGATCCGACGAATTTTTTACAAACCCGTGACAACATTCCTCCCCTGCCGATCTAGACTCCATTCGGTTCCGGAGGATCCCGCCATGAAGCTTGCTCACTTTTCTTTCCTGATCTCAAGCTTTGCCGCGGCATTCTTGCTCAGGTTCCTTCATCAGCGCGCAAGCGCAGAACACTCCGGTCGAACCCAAGCCGCCGACGGGCCCCGGCAACGTGATCGTTACGCCCAAATTCGGTGGAACCATTCTCGGCTTCGATGTCGATCAGAACGGAACCGAGGGCCTGTTCAGTGAGTCGTTCGCCGGCAGCTGCGGTTATGCGACCGAAACGTTCGACCAGAAAACCGGCAAGATCGTCACAGTGCTCGACAAGGGCTCGGGGTGCGGCGACGATGACGTGACCCGGGGAATCGTGGGCAACTCCATTGGATTAGTCGAGCACGATCATGAGATCAAGTTCGATTATTTTAAGGCCACATACCATTTGGTGAACCCAGTATCCGGCAACCAGTTCACCGCCGACTGGACGCCGCCCGGAAACGAGCGCACTGAGGTTTGGGGAATCAGCCGCAATCAGGGCACGCCGGTGAACGCGTTCCAGTTTCTTGATCTCAACAACGACATGCTGTATGTGGGCGCTTCCAATGTTGGCAATAATCAATTCGGGCCTGCGGTGAAGGTGGCGTCCACGCCTTATATTCTGGGCTATAACACAAAGACCCATACGGCCGTGCTCGCCTACAACAATGAACCCTTCGGCCCGACCACGTTAATTTTGCTGAACGTCGCCAAAGGCACAACCTCGACCGTCAATGGCGGAGGCGCTGGAGAGATTCAGGGGCTTGCGGTCGATTCCGATGACAACATCGCGGTCACGGCAACTTACGGGGATGCGGGCGTTGAGTGGTACGACCTGGCGACGGGAGAACTCATCGCGTACCTGATATTGCCCAACTGTTCTACGCCCGCCTGCGCTGGGACGGACGTGGAATACGATTCCATGCACAAACTATTTCTCGTCGCGCAGTCGATTACGAGTCAGTCTGGAGATCAGTCGAGCACAATCTACGTCTACGACACTCAGGGATCTTGGCAGGAAACGCTGAATGGCTTCAACTTCTATACTTCAAGGTTCGATGTGCTGCCAGTCCACATGGCCCTGCATCCCAGCGACCGCAGCGGATACGTAGACCAGACGAATTCAACTGGAGTGGGGGCCCTGCAGTCGTTTACCTACTGACAAAGCAAATTAGCCAAGTCCACACACCGGGAAGCCTGGATCGCAGAGAATGCGGGCCCGGGCTTCTCATATCCATCCGCTCGTGCGGCGCCGAAGTCATCCCTCAGTTGTACTTTCTCCGCCCGATTCCTACAGTGGGTGCCATAATGTGAAAATGGCCCGTACTTTCCTCAACAAGAATTGGCTTCCGAAGTCCGTCCTTTGTTTGCGCGACTACGACCGCCACAAATTCTTGCTCGACCTGATAGCCGGAGTCACGGTCGGGCTGGTGGCTTTGCCACTGGCCATGGCCTTTGCCATCGCCTCGGGCTTGACGCCGCAGGCAGGAATTTACTGTGCCATCGTGACTGGTTTCCTGATTTCTGCGCTGGGCGGTTCGAAGACCCAGATCGGCGGGCCCACCGGTGCTTTCGTGGTGGTAGTGGCGGGAATCGTAGCCGTCCATGGCGTCGACGGGCTGTTCATGTGCACCGTGATGGCCGGTGTCCTGCTGGTAATCATGGGCGTGACCGGCCTGGGGACGGCGGTCAAGTTCATTCCTCGCCCGGTAGTGATCGGCTTTACCAACGGTATTGCGGTATTGATCGCCAGCACCCAGGTGAAGGACTTCTTCGGCTTGCAACTGGAAAAAGTCCCGGGAGTATTCTGGCTGCGAATGGAAGCGCTGGCCGGCAGCTTTCATACTCTATCGTTCGAAGCCACAGCCTTGGCCGTATTCACGCTGCTGACGCTGATCATTTGCCGCGGCCTTTCCCCACGAATTCCTGGACCGATTGTGGCCCTGCTCCTGGCCACTGCCGCAGTCTATTTTTTCAAATTGCCGGTCGAAACGATCGGCTCGCGATTCGGCGGCATCCCCAGCGGACTGCCGCATATGCAAATTCCGAAATTCCGCGCTGAACTGATTCACGGCTTGCTCGGCCCTGCATTGACGGTGGCGATGCTGGGAGCGATTGAATCCCTCATGTCAGCCGTCGTCGCCGATCGCATGAGCAATGACCGGCACAATCCCAACGTCGAGTTAATCGGCCAGGGCGTGGCCAACATCTTCTCGCCAATGTTTGGCGGATTGCCTGCGACGGGCGCCATCGCGCGCACCGCAACTAACATCCGCTCCGGCGCGCAATCGCCGGTGGCCGGCATGATTCACGCGCTGACTTTGCTCTGCATCCTGCTGTTTGCAGCGCCGCTGGTCAGCTACGTGCCCATGGCTGCGCTGGCGGGCATTCTGATGATCGTTTCTTACAACATGGGGGAGTGGCGCGAGATCCCGCAACTGCTCAAACTGACCAAGACCGACATCAGCATCTGGCTGGTGACCTTCGCCCTCACTGTATTTGCCGACCTCACGGTTGCAGTCGAAGCGGGAATGATTCTGGCGGCCCTGCTCTTCATCAGCCGTGTCGCCTCGACTACCACGGTTTCGCAGGTGACAGACGACTACGTCGAAGACGGGCGCGTGCACATCCTGCAGGATAAGGATATTCCATACTACGCAACCATCTTTCGCATTCACGGGCCGTTTTTGTTTGGCGCGACGGAGAAAATTTCCGCGGTCACCGAACACCTACACCGCTTGCCGCCGGTCGTCATTCTGCGGCTGCGAAATATGACTGCACTGGATGCGACCGGGTTGTTCGCCATCGAGGAAGTGGCCAGGCAACTCCAAGCCAGCAAACGAACGCTGGTTCTTTGTGGTGCGCGCGAGCAACCGTCGAAACTCATGCATCAGGCAGAATTCGAGGATGTAGTCGGCAGCGAGAATATCTGCGATAACGTGCAGCAAGCGCTGCGTCGCGCGGAAGAGGTCTTCGAGGGTCTCGAGGTGAAGACCTCCGTGGAAAAACCTTAGGCAGTTACGAATCGAACTAGTTCTTACCCGATGCGTCCAGCCGGATCACCTCGCCGGTCGTGATGTTGTACTCCGCTTCAATCACCTTCAGCTTTCCGTCAGCCAGGAAGTGCTGCAGGATCTCGCTGCTGGCCAGCACATCTTTGGCGCTCTGATGCACGTTTTCCTTGATCGCTGCTTCGACCACGTCGTCGGGCTTGGCCGATTGGCTGGCCTTGGCAGCCGCCGGAGAAATCTTGTCGACGATTCTCTGCAGGTTGGAGCTCGGCATCTTTTCTCCCGAGCACGCCGCCGTCACGGCTCCGCATTTGGTGTGTCCGATTACGACGATCACCGTGCTGCCCAGGTGTTCAACCGCGTACTCCAGGCTGCCTACGCCGATCGCGTCCGCGATATTTCCCGCCGAGCGCACCACGAAAAGATCGCCCAGACTTTGATCGAAGATGGTCTCGGGAGCGACACGGCTGTCAGAACACGCCAAAACCGCCACGCGCGGTTGCTGTCCCTTGGCCAATTTGTCGCGAAGCGCAGGCAGTTGGCGCGCCATCGTTTTGCCGGCGACAAATCGCTTGTTGCCCGCCATCAAGTTGGCCCAAATCTGCTCAGCAGAAGGCGCCGCGTGCGCCGCAGCGTGATGTGCGGCCTTGGTTGGCGTTGCAGGCTGTTGTGCCACTGCGATGGCGGCCCACGCCAATAAAACGACAAAGCTCAATACTCTGCTTTTCATGCATGCTCCTGATTTGGAGTGGTCACGAATGTGTGGCGGCGGTCAACGGTTCCCACCGCGTCTTGCCGATCATATTCGCAACCAGTTTAGTTTGTCATCCCGAGCAAGCCTCTTTTGCGTTGCGAGGGATCTGGGCGAGCCGCGCGATGTGTCGCGCTTTTTGCGCCACCTCCTCGCGCGTTTGGCTCGCTTCCCTAATAAAGCAGCACCAGTACAGGTCGTTTACAAAGACGCTCGCAGCCCGTTGGTCTCTGTTAGACTCATCGGCTGACGCGCCCCCTCGAAGCCGGCCGCGTGGAGAACAACCTTGCCAAACATCACTGCGATTTTCTGGGACGTGGGCGGTGTGCTGCTGACCAATGCCTGGGACCGCGAGCAACGCCACCGCACGCTTGAACATTTCGGTCTGGACGAAGCCGAGTTTCTTGACCGCCACGACATGCTGGTATCTTCGTTCGAACGCGGCAAGATAACCCTGGCGGAATATCTCGATCGCACCGTGTTTTACCGTCCACGGCCTTTTGACCGGCAGAATTTTGAGCAGTTCATGTTTTCGCTTTCGCAGGAACTGGACGGGACGCTCGAGATCGCGAGCGCGCTCGCCCGCTCCGGCGAATATCTAATGGCCACCATCAACAACGAATCGCGGGAACTGAATCAGTACCGCATCCAGGCCTTTAAGCTGCGCGAGATTTTCAGCGTTTTCGTCAGTTCGTGCTACGTCAGCTTGCGCAAGCCGGAGGAGGGAATTTACCGCCTGGCGCTCGAATTGACCCAGCGCTCTCCCCTGGAATGTTGCTTTATCGACGATCGCCCGCTCAATCTTGACGCCGCCGCGCGCCTGGGTATGAACGTGATCCGCAAGGAAAGTCCCGAACAATTGCGCGAGGGCCTGCAGAAGCTGGGGATCGCGGCGTAGGTCCGGCATTTACCCCGCGTCCTGCCCCCGCCCCGTGCTCGCCATCTGCCGGTATCTAGCTGCGGTTTGCCGAAAAAGAGCAGACGCGTAGCGGGCCTGCCTCTATGCTTGCTTCAGGGTAAAAGGAAACACCAAGGAGGCATCCCATGGCAAACATGCATCCCCAGGACCGTCGGAACCACGCCTTGCGCAGCTTTCGCCCGTCCATTACAATCTAACTAACCAGTTAATTAAAAGATTATGGCCACCATCACTAAGCCCCGTCTCGGATCCCGCGGACACCCGGAACAAAGCCGTGCCGCCATTTTGCGCGCGGCCATTGGAGAGTTCGCCTGTCAGGGCATCGCCGGTGCCCGCACCGACGCCATCGCTCAATCCGCCAAAGTTAACAAGGCGCTGCTCTATTACTACTTCAAAGACAAAGAGACGCTTTACGGCGCTTCGATTGACGCGGCTTTCGGCGAGATGGCCGGACGCATGATGGAAATCCTCGAGCGCGACCTCCTTCCGCGCGAAAAAGTTCTTACCTACGTTGGCGCTTACTTCGATTTCGTCGCCGGGCACAAGTTCTACCGCGATCTGGCCCAGGTCGAAATGATGCGCTCCACCCAGGGCTCGCCGCACCTCAAGCGAATCGCCCGCCGATATTTTCAGCCGCTTTATCTACGGCTCGGCGAACTCATTCGCCAGGGCATCGCCGCGGGAGAGTTTCGTCCCATCAACCCGCTGCAGTTTGTGCCGTCGATGGTGTCGCTCGTCGTTTTTTATTTCATCAGTGCTCCGGTCATGAAGCACGTTACCGGACTTGATCCCTTGTCGCCGCAGCGCATCGCCGAACGCCGTGCCGCGGTGCTGGACTTCATCTCCGCCGCGCTTTTCCTCGGCCCGGCGAAGAAGCAAGGAGCGCGCTCATGAATGCTCGCAATCGGCTGTTCATCATCATCGGCATAATTTTCGTTCTGTCGCTCGCGTACTACTTCATTTCAACCCCGAGCAATCGCGATCTCGTCCTCATCGGCACGGTCGATTCCAATCAGGTCGTTGTCAGCCCGCAGGTCGAGGGACGAATTCAGAAACTTCTGGTGGATGAAGGAACACCAGTGAAACAGGGCGACCTGATTGCGCTGCTCGATCCTTCTGAGCTCGAAGCCGAGGCAGGTGCGGCCGCCGCCACCATCGACAGCATGAAGTACAAAGTTGCTGAAACGCAATCGACCTCGGCGGCGATGCAGGGATCGGCCAGCAGCACCGTAAGCAATGCGCAGGCGCGGCTGGCTTCGACCCGTGCTCAACTGGTGCAGGCGGAAGCCACTCTGGTCCGCACTGAGAGCGACAGCCGGCGGATGATCGAATTAGCGAAGGAAGGCGTCGAATCCGACCAGGACCGCGTGCAGGCGGAGGCTAACCTTGCCGCGCAGAAGGCCTTGGTCGATTCATTGCAACAGCAAGTGAGCGCAGCCGAAGCCGACCTGCAAACCGCCATCGCCAACGTGAATCAGGCGCACGCTGCCAAGCGCACCGTCGAGTCAACCCAGGGGCAGTTGGCGAATGCGGAGGAAATGCTCAAGCAAGCGGAGGTTCGCCTGGGCTACACGAAAATTTATGCCCCGGTGACTGGAACGGTCTCGGTGCGCGCCGCCCGCGAAGGCGAAGTGCTCAATCCCGGGCAGCCGATTGTCACGATCGTTGACCTCAGCGACACTTGGGTCCGCGCCGCGATTCCAGAAACCGAATCCGATCATATCGGGCTGGGCGATACCTTGCGCATCCGCTTGCCGGGCGGGACGATGACTTCAGGGAAAGTATTTTTCAAGTCCGTGGAAGCCGACTTCGCCACCCAGCGCAACGTCAACCGGCGCAAGCGTGACATTCGGACCATTGTGCTCAAGGTCCGGCTCGACAATCCCAAAGGCGCATTCGTTCCGGGCATGACCGCCGACGTGCTGGTCTCGCCCGAGCAACTGAAGGCCACGGCCCCGGAAAATACGGCTGAGAAGCGTCCATGACCGCCGATGTCCAAACCGCGAGCCCGACTGAAGCCAACGCCATCGAGGTTGACCACATCGTGAAGAAATACGGCGACTTCATCGCGGTGGACAACGTGTCCTTCCAGGTGAAAGAAGGCGAAATCTTCGGGTTGCTCGGTCCCAACGGCGCCGGCAAATCTACGCTGATACGAATGATGACAACGCTCATTCCCATTACCGCGGGTAAAGCGTTCATCGCTGGGCACGATGTGCAAAGAGATCCCGACTCGGTGCGCCGCGCCATCGGCGTTATTCCGCAAGCCCTGACCAGCGATCTCGACCTCACCATCGAAGAGAATCTCAATATTTACGCCAAGCTTTACGACGTTCCGGCGAAAAAGCGCAGAGCCGCCATCGACGAACTGCTGGAACTAGTCGACCTCACAAAATGGCGTCACGCGCAAACCAAAACTCTCTCCGGCGGCATGAGACGGCGGCTTGAAATCGCGCGCGGCCTGGTGCACAGCCCGCGAATTTTCTTTCTGGATGAGCCGACCACCGGGCTCGATCCGGTTTCGCGCGTTGCCGTGTGGGAAATGCTCACCAATATCAAAGCACATCGCCAGCTCACCATTCTAATCACCACGCATTACATGGACGAAGCCGACCGCCTCTGCGACCGGATCGCCATCGTCGATCACGGCAAGCTGGTTGCGCTTGACACTCCGCCTGCGCTGAAAGCCAGCGTACCCGGATCCAACGTGATTGAAGCGCAATTTGAAAACGCCCCCGCCGACTGGGAACAGCAACTGCACAAACTCAGCGACGTGACTTCGGTGCAGCACGAGGGAGCCGGAATGTTCCGAATCCTGACTGGCAATGGAACGCAAACCACGACCGAACTCGTGGAGTCGGCGGTGCACGCCAAGGTCGGAGTGAAGTCACTTTCGGTGCAAAACACCACGCTGGATGATGTGTTCGTCTACTACACCGGCCGGCAGTTGCGCGACGAACTGCAGAAAGCCTACGCCTTCGTCATGCCACAGACCGGGCTATGCAGCCATGAATCGGATGCTCGCCATTATCGAGCGCGAGATGCGCAAATTCTTCCGCTCCCCGGCGCTGATGATGGCGTCGATGATCTTCCCGCTGGTGCAGCTCATCATTCTGGGCAACGCCTTCGGCGGCAAGATTCGCGACGCCAAGCTCGGCCTCGTCGATCAGGATGGCGGCACGCAGGCGCTCAAGATCCGCGAAGCCTTCGACTCGGTCCGCGCCAACATGCGCACCTTTGAGCCGGTTTACTACAACGATCCCAAAGCTGCGATGAACGACGTGCGCAACGGAAAAATCCAGGGCGCAGTCATTATTCCGCCGCAGTATTCCCGCCGCGTCTACGAACAGGACCAGCCGCGCATCGCACTGATTGTCGATAACAGTGACAACTTCATGAGTTCGACCCTCGAAGACGAACTCACCAGCATCACCAACGCGCTGAACCAACCGACGGTCTCGCCCCGCATCCTGCAGCAGACTGTTCTGGAGACTGTCGAGCTTTATCCCTACATCGAGTACATGAAGTATCTGCTGCCCGGCTCAATCACCCTGGCGATGTTCGTTTCGGTGATGATCGGCGGCGGCATGTTGTATATCGACGACAAGGCGCGCGGCGTCCACGAAGGCTATCTGGTCACGCCGATTACGAAGGCGGAACTCGTTCTGGGATTAAACGGCGCGGGCGCGATCAAGGCCGTGCTCACAGGCGTCGTAATTACCATGATCGGTTCCTTGCTCGCCGGAGTGGGTACGGTGTTCCACCCGGCCGTGGCCCTGGGTCTGCTGGTTATGATCGTGCTGACCTCCATCGCTTTCAACACCATGATGTTTCTGCTGATGGTCCGCATCGAAGACCCGCTGGTTCCGCGCGCCATGTTCGGGATTCTGAACACGCTGCTGTTTTTCCCCAGCGGCGCGATCTATCCGGTGCAGGCTTTTCCCAGTTGGTTGCGCGGCATCGCGGCGGTCGATCCCTTTACTTATGCCGTCCACGGATTCAAGTGCCTTCTGCTGAAAGAAACTGGCCTTGGGGCCATCATGCCAGACATCCTTTATCTCTCGATCTTCGCCTTTGTCACCTTGGCAATCGCCACCCCGCTGTTCAAACGCACTTTATAGGACTTTTCACCCCAGAGGACACAGAGG
>CAWKDJ010000021.1:0-69978 GCA_963848325.1 uncultured Acidobacteriaceae bacterium | reverse complement strand
GAATGTATTGCTTTCCCATTTGCAGTGACCGAACAAAACGAAAAGGCCGCCCGGCAAAAGGCGACCTTTTCTTCAAGGGAGAATAGTTCCAACGGAGGTGTTCCGCAACCGTCAAAACTTTCTGGCGAAATCTTATGGGCCGAAAAGGGGGGGTGTCAGCGAATTTTGTGAAATAAGTCTATTTATAATCAATCACTTGCAAAATAGTTTGTAGCTAGGCTGTGCAGCCTCATTCTGAGACAAATGGCCTTCGGAAAGTCACTAAACCGCTTCAATTGATGGGCTTACATCCCCTTTTCCGGCCGTCCACCCGCTCGGAGAGGTGCAAAGAGATGAATTCTACGTCCTCGGCCCGGTCAAAAACCGATCCGGGAAAAGGCGTTTCGCGAGGACTCGGAAGCCTCCAAACGCCACTCCCGCCACCAGCGCGAAGCCAATAATGATGAAACACAGAATAATGACGTTCACCAGCAGATTGGCGAGATTGTCTCTCTTGGTGAAGTATGTGTTCTCGTTCCAGGTTACGTTGGCGTCGTAGTTGACCGATGCCAGCAGCGCCTTGGCCTCGCCGGAAGATAGCGGGCCTCCGGCGACAACCAGAATTGGCCCGGTGCGCTTCAGAGACAAGCTCCCGGCGTTCGCGAGCAGTATGACATCCGGCGATTGCGAATTAGGCGCTTGCGCGGCCTGAATGCGCCGCAGATGATCGCCCGCGATTTGCGGCGTGGGGTACGAGATCAACATCAGGATCGCTTCGCCACCGGAGGAGTTGTAAGTGCCGAGTACAACTTCCGCGCCCGCGCCAAAGTCGACAATCTGCGCTGGAACCAGTGCGTTGATTTTTTCCAGCGCCAACGGGCCGACCACATACTTGGCCGAATTCTTGACATAAGACTGCGAGGGAAGATACGCCGGCAATCCCGGCAGGCTCTGCGTGTTTCCGCTAGGCAGTGGAAGATCGCCGGCCAGTTCGCGCAATTCCGCAGCGGACATCGCCGAAAGACGCTGAAACACGGCGTCTACCAGAATATTGCCGCGATAGAAAAAGACCCGTTCATTCAGCGATGCTGCCTGGTCGCCAATTTTTTCGACCAGCATAACCGGCGTCTTATAAAACGTGAACGCCCCATAAGCGCCGCTGGTATCGGCGAAGCGCGCGGCCTTCAGCGTGAGTTTGCGGCCGTCGTCGCGAGTGTAAGTGGCGGACTCGAAATCGTTGAAGCCGTATTCTTTGAGAACAGCGGCGTTAACAGGATCGGCCGCGGCAGGGTCGGTACTCGTGTGTGGCGAACCGGACATCTGCCAGCCGCCGAATTCTTTAGGAAGCAGCTGTGGGGCGGCGGCCGCCAGTTGTTTGGAACTGTCGGCGAACGCAGTGCAGGTCAACAAAACTACGAAAACAAG
This sequence comes from uncultured Acidobacteriaceae bacterium, assembly GCA_963848325.1. GTDB lineage: Bacteria > Acidobacteriota > Terriglobia > Terriglobales > Acidobacteriaceae > DATJOJ01. Next base: position 68,574 of record CAWKDJ010000021.1, on the reverse strand, counting down.
CCGGAATTTCATGGAACTCAGACGAGACACCATCCCTCTGGTTAGACTACCGGGGAAGGAAGAAAGTTTCCAGCGGGAGAAATTCGTGCAACTTCGGGTCGTTAGTGGCTGATTATTGCCCTTGCTCTTTTTCGATCTTGCTCGCCACTTTCACGCCACTCAATCCGCTCACATATTTCGCAGTCCCCCGATAGAGGGATTCGGCGATGCGCTGCCGGTATTCGGGCGTCTCCAGACGCCGCTCGTCTCCCGGATTGCTGACGAAAGAAATCTCCGCCAGGATCGATGGCATATTCGCGCCAATCAGCACGATAAACGGAGCTTTTTTCACGCCACGGTCACGAAGGCCAGGACTTTTTGCCGCCAGCCCGCTGTGCAGGGACGATTCGACATCGCCGGCAAACTCGCGCGATTCTTCGATCTTTTCCTTGAGCGCAATCGTCTTTACCAGGTCTTGCAACTCGTGAATGGATTTTTCGGAGACGGCATTTTCACGGGCGGCGACCTCGAGCGCGTCAGAAGAAGACGTGAAATTCAGATAATACGTCTCTACCCCGCGAGCATCGGGGTCGCGGCTCGAATTCGCGTGGACGGAAATGAAAAGGTCCGCGCCCTCCTGATTGGCGATGGCGGTGCGCTCTTCGAGTGGAATGAACGTGTCGTCGCTGCGCGTGTAAACCACTTCGGCGCCTAGCCGGGTTTCGAGCAACCGTCCGAGGCGTTTGCTGACGTTGAGTACGAGGTCTTTTTCTTCCAGGCCGTGCGGGCCGATGGTGCCGGTATCGTGGCCTCCATGTCCGGGGTCGATGACAATCTTGCCGATTTTCAAGCCCAACGCCCGGGTCAGCGAGCGATCGCCGGCGGCGGTAGGCTGGGCTTCATGACCGTCGGGAGTCGCTGGCGCTTTGCGTCGTGATTTGGCTGACGACGTTTTGATTGGTTCGACCGGCAGAGGTGCAGGAGTGGTCTTTTTGACCGTGCCGATGTCCGGAGGATCCAGCCTCGCCAGCATCGGCTTCGCCGGCGGCTCATCGCTGTCATCGGCATCGACGATGGTTTTCTTTACGCCATTGCTTGCACCTGTGGTTGCCGGTTTCTTACGGATGTCCGATTGAGCTAAAGATTCCGTTCTCTCCGGCGGTGAGTCGTCTTCCGCATCCGCACTGGAATCAGAATCTGCTTTCTTCGCTGCCGTTGGACTGCCAACATCACCAGATTTCGCGTTCTTTCGATTTCGGACTTCAATCACTAACCGCGACGGATCGGCTTGCCAGGAAGCGTGAAAGTCCGAAACGTCTTCGACCTCGAGCACGACCCGCGTCCTCCCAGGCTTGAACTGCGAAATTCGGATTTGCTTGAGCAGTCCGTCGTTAACGTCCAGGCTTTTGCCAACCAGGTCATGATTCAGGCGCGTGTCAATAAGGTCGAAGAAGATCCGGTCCGGGCTGTCGATTCGCTGCGAAACAAACTTTACGTTGCCGTCGATGTCGATCGCAATTCGCGTGGCATTCGGCGCGGACCACTGATGAATTCCCGTGACATGCGCCAGCCCGGCTTTACCTGCCGGCTTCTCAGAGGTTCTTGCCCCATCCAGCGGCGGGGAATCGTCGTCATCTTCTTCAGTTGAGGACACGCGTCCTCGCCTATTTGCTGAATCTTTTTCTGTAGTCTTCGGCCCTGCCTTCGCCACCGGCTCAGCCATCTCCTGGCGCGCCTGCGCCGCCAGCCGATGGTGCGGGTGCGACTGCACGAACTCGGCAAACGCCTCATCGGCACGCTTCCTGTCGTGAAGATCGTCTTTGTAGATCTCGCCAATGCGGAACAGCGCGTTAAACCGCGCTTTGCTGCCGGGATATTGGTTCCTCAGGAATTCATATTGCTTGATGGCCGCGCGCAGGATGGCTTCGTCCTCAAACCGCCGTCCTTCTTCTTCCATCAGTTCCGCGCTTGCCACCACGCTGGGATCGGCCTTCGAGGCGACCGGCGCTTCAAGATAGACCCGCTTGTAAGCATTGATGACACGCTCATAGTCGCCGCGCGTTAAAGTCTGGGCCGGACGCGATTCGAGCGCTTCATTCTGCTGCTTGGCGGCGGCAAACTGCGAATCCGCCCATGCGGCAGACTTGTGCGCGGCTGCCGTGGCCGGTAGCATCCACACAAAAATTCCGATAAGAAAAAATAGACTTCGACCTGGGCTTTTCACTTTCCTACCGTAATCGCTTTACTGCGAACCTGAGCCTGAGACCTGAGCTGCGCATCAATCGGTGTTGCTGACGTATAAAACGCCGCGCGAATCGCGCTGCACGTGAATCGGATCGTGCATCGGGCTGCCGAGCAAACGCGATCCCGTGTCCGATCCGCCGTAATAGAGCTGCGTGATCCGCTTCACGTAGTTTCGCGTCTCGGCGAAATGCGGAATGCCCGCACTCCGCGCCACTGCGCCCGGACCGGCGTTATAGGCTGCCAGGGTTAACTTCACATCGCCGCCGTAGCTCTCCATCAACTGCTTCAGTTGGCGGACGCCTGCATCGACGTTCTGTTGCGGATCAAACGGGTTCGAAACGTTCAGCCGCTGCGCAGTCTGCGGCATCAGCTGCATCAGTCCCATCGCTCCCTTGCGGGAAACCGCATTGGGATTGAAATTCGACTCCACTTTAATCACCGCCCGCACCAGATTCGGATCGACGTTGTGCCGTGCCGCCGCCTGCTCAATGGCGGCGTCAATCTCCTGCTGCGTGACCGGCCGGTTTGCCAGTACGTTCAGCGGCGTTCTCGCGTGCGCCCCGAGATAGCGGTTCACTTCGTCGGCAGCCGAACGCGCGGCGCGCACATGCGCCGTGGGCACCGGCTTCCAACGATGCTCGGTCGCGCTCCAGAACACCAGCGAACTTTGTCCCGAACTCGGCGGCGCGGGGGCGTCCGAATGTTTGGCCGAAGGCACGGACTCGTTCACATAAATCGTGCGGCCATCGTTATCGGTGATGGAAGTAATGGCGGAGTCCGACTCAGCTGCCTGCACGGGTGGCGTGAGAGAAAGAGAGGTCGCGATTGCGGTTGCAGCCATCAGGGCGAGTTGCAGGTGCTTTCGCATAGCCGGGTTTTTCGCCGTCGCGGACACACATACCTCCGCGCCTGCCTACCCAGCAACCTGACGGAGAAATCTAAACCAGAGTAAGACGATTATAGGGGGCGGGAGTAGGCGGGGCAATCTACCAGAAGGCCATGGAACCACCGGAGGTAATCCGCGCAAATGGCTGAATGCGCCGCATTTAAGCGGGAAGTAACGTAACAATGAAAACTGGAGGACGGGCGCCCTCGCCGGTCAAGCCCGCTGGCGGCTTCGCTTCCAGATGACAGCTTGCCGCAACAGGAAGTACAGCCCTGCGTACAAAACGATATTGATCACCACAGCCGGCCACAGGATCCACCCGAAGTCCGTATCGCCGATGCCCTGAAACCCGAGCAGTGAGTACACATAGTTCACGATCAGAAATCCAGGCCAGAGGAACACCGCGAATAGCATACTGAAGCTGGCTGCAGCCAGCAGTCCTAGCCCCGCCACGATCACAACCCCGGCCAAGAGTGCTTTCGCTATGCGTTTCACCATGCGATCCTAGCCGTCATCGTAGGTCCAAGCCGTGGGATGGTAAAGTTACCGCGGGATACCCCGGTACGAGACTGCTCAGTGTCTGTGCTACCCTGCCCTGTTCCCATGCCTGCACTCGAACCCGACTCGCTCATGCTTCACGGCTTCTGGTATCGAGCCATGCCGAGCGGCGAGCTCACGCGCAATCGTCTGCACAAAGCCATGCTGCTTGAAACGCCGCTGGTGCTGGGACGCGACCGCCAAGGCAAGCCGTTCGCTCTCCGCGACGCTTGTCCGCATCGCGGCATGCCGCTTTCCTACGGACACTTCGATGGCCAGCAACTGGAATGCAGCTATCACGGTTGGAAGTTCGACGCGCACAGCGGCCAGTGCCAGTTGATTCCTTCGCTAACTGCGGAGCAAGATTTAAAAGTCGATCGCATCTACGCCGGCGCTTACGCCTGCCAAGAGCACGACGGCTATATCTGGGTCTTCGTGCCCGATCCTTCTCCGCCCGGCGCCGGATTCACTCGCGCCGACGAGCCGCCGCTGCCCGTGCCGCGCGTCCCCAACTTCAGCGATAAATTCAAAATCGCGCACCTTACCGCCGAACTTCCTTGCAACGTGGACCACGGCATCATCGGGCTAATGGATCCGGCGCATGGGCCGTTTGTGCACCAGGCGTGGTGGTGGCGCAGCCGCCACAGCATCCACGAAAAGCACAAGAGGTTCGAGCCGATCCCCATGGGCTTTCGCATGAGCGCGCACACGCCCAGCTCAAACAGCGCTCCTTACAAACTGCTGCGCTTTTATGCCGACGCCGAAGCGATTACGACCACAATCGATTTCGTTCTGCCCAACCTGCGCTACGAAACCATCCAGGCGGGAAAATATTGGTTCGCCAGCCTGACCACGGTTACGCCCATCACCCGCGACCATTGCCGCATCGATGTGGTCGCCAAGTGGAATTTATTTCGCTGGCTGCCATTCGGCCCGGAGCTGCTGAAATTTGTGTTTGCGAAATTTGTCGAGCAGGACCGCCAGACGATGGAGAAGCAGTCGGAAGGATTGAAGCACAATCCGCACTTAATGCTGATCGACGACGCCGACCGCCCGGCAAAGTGGTATTTCCAATTAAAAGCAGCGTACCTCGATGCCAAACGCACCGGCGCGGAGATGAAACATCCCATGACGGGGCCGGTCACGCTGCAGTGGCGGAGCTAGTCGCAGGCTGCGGGGGTGGCTCCCGCCCCTTGCAAAAACGGCAAGGAGCGAGGCACCCACCACTCGCTTACGCTGACAACTTGTCCCCTGAACAGCAGTCGTGATCGACCTTCGCCGGCTGCACATATCCTCGTTTGGCGTCCACAACGTAATTGTCATCGTACTTGTCATGGTGACGGACCCACGCCATGGTGTGCGTCAAGCCCTCTTCGTCGCGCCCTTTCGGCACCAGGTCGAGCCACTGATAGGTTGCCACGATGGGATCAAGTCCGCGGGCATAGCTTGAGTAGGTGTGGAAGATCTCTCCCGCGTCGTTCTTGTAAAACACGCTCGTTCCCGGACGTTCCTCGCTGGGAAATTCGGTCAGCTCGTAGTTGTAATAAACTTTCCCCTTCGCCCGCTCTTCCGGCGAGAACGAAGCCTGATAATCGAAGTTGAAGTCGTTTCCATTGGACGACACCCACTTGAACCGCCATCCCATGCGCTTCTTGAAGGCTTCGATCTCCGGGAAGGTTGCCCGCGAAATTGCCAGGAAAGTTACGTCCCGGTGGGCCAGATGAATGGCAGAGCCGTCGAACCCATCCGCCAGATACGAACAGCTCGGGCATCCCTCTTTCCATCCCGGGCCGAACATGAAGTGATAGACCAGCAGTTGACTTCGGCCTGCGAACAGGTCGGCCAGAGTTTCCTTGCCCCGCGGCCCTTCAAATACGTACTGCTTCTCGACTTTTTCCCACGGCAGTTCCCGCCGCTGCCGGCTCAGTTCGTCGCGCAGCCGCATGAACTCTTTTTCTTTGCTTAGAAATTCTTTTCGCGCCGCCAGCCATTCAGCGTGAGGCACGACCGTACCGGTTTTATTGCTTGTTGCCGTTGCCATCGTTCTCTCTCCTTTCAATTGTCGTTACGTCTTCCGCTTTGTTTTTCCCGCGGCGCAATACTCTCAGCGCGAGCGCGGTGATTCCGCCGCTCGATACCACGCCGCCCGCCACCACCGCTGCGCTCGCCACACATGCTGGACACATTGCCGTCCTCCTGTTTTACCGTGGGCGTTTGCTCTCCGCCCGTTGCCGTGCCTTCTCGTTCATGTAATGCCATCCCTGCTGCACGCCGCTGCGATGTTCGTCGGTAATCAATCCGAAACCCAGGTGATGGAACGTAATCAGCGTCCCGCCATCTTTTTCGCTCAGCCGGTATTGCACATTGGAAACTGCTGGGTAGGACATGAAGAGCGGCCCGCTGAATTCGAGCAAGGTTGGCCGTTTGATGGCCTGCACCACGCCCCAGAAATGCCCGTTGCCGTCGCCGAGATCGCGATACCACCTGCCGCCCGGCCAAGGCTCAATCTTCATCTGCAGGCGCGTACCCTCGGGAGTTTCATTCTCCGGCCCTAGTTGTTCCAGCAAAGATGCAAAGGTCACCTCCAATGAAGCGCGCACGTGAATCTCTTCATGAATGCTCACCGTCAGATTGTCTGTTCCCGCCACAGTTCCGCTCATCGCTTTTCTCCTTGCAACAATTTGTCAGTCCTTTTGCAGCGCTCCGCTTTTCGTCTCGGCACGCAATTTGATGCGGTTCAATTGGTGCTGCCAATATCGTTCAAATGTTTTCGTCCAGTCGTGCATGGGACGAATGGCCTCCGCATTGGTCCGATAAAACTTGTGTCGTCCGCTCCGCCGTACTCGCACCAAGTTCACCTCGCGCAGCACTTTGAGATGTTTCGACACCGAGGGCTGCCCCAACTTGAGCCTTGCCACAATGTCGCTTACGTCGCGCTCCTGCAGCGCGAGGAACTCGAGGATCTCTCGCCGCTTCGGTTCAGCCACCGCATTGAATGCGTCGGAGAAAGTGGTTGCTCGCGCCATCCGTAAACATATTCCCATATAGGAATATGTATGTCAAGGACTTTTATCCCGACAGTCTCGGGTCGTTAATTGCTGGTGCATCTCACCGCTTTGCGCCGCGGTCTCCCGCGCGACAAGAAAGTGACAATCAAATGACATCCCCGAAACATCGCGTTGCAAGACACTGCGTCTAATCCCCCATAAGTTGTGAAGGGCCCTTCATAAACTGAGGCGCAAGTAACATTCGCGGAATAATCCTCGCGATCCACATGCATTCGCAGCCAGAGGAAATGGTACGGTTTCGCGCGCCGAAAATCTTAAACAGGTAGGGAGAACACATGAAACGAACGACTTCATTATTCGCGCTGCTCATGACCCTGGTGGCCACTTCCATGTGGGCCCAGCAAGCCGGCTATTCGCAAACCAACCTGGTTTCGAATACCGGCGGAATCGCCAGCAACACCGATCCTCAGCTGTTGAACCCCTGGGGGATTGCATTCGATCCCGGACAGGATTTCTGGATCGCCAACAATAACTCCGGAACTTCGACGCTCTACAACCAGCAAGGCCAGAAAGATACCGGCCTGATCGTGACTATTCCCGGCGCTGCTCACAATCCGAACGGCACTTGCACTCCAGGATGTCCCACCGGCATCGTCGCCAATGGCAACGGCAGCACTTTTGCCGGCGGCCAATTCATCTTTGATACGGAAGACGGCGTAATCGCCAACTGGACCGGCGCGAGCAACATGGCGTCGATCGCGTTCGACAATTCAGCGACGGGCGCAGTTTACAAAGGACTGGCGCTGCTCAATGGCACCTCTCTGCTGGCTGCGAACTTCAACGCCGGCAAAGTCGATGTCATCGATAGCAACTTCAATCTCACTTCGTTGGCCGGATCTTTCAAAGACCCGAACCTACCGGCGGGGCTGGCTCCGCACGGAATTCACGTCATCGGCAATCAGGTTTACGTCGCCTATGCCATGCAGGATGCGGCCAAGCACGATGCCCAGCCCGGCGCCGGCATTGGGCAGGTCGATATTTTTGATACCAACGGAAATTTCGTGAAGACTTTCGTGCCGACCGGTGGGAAGCTCAACGCTCCCTGGGGAGTCACGCAAGCTCCGGCCAGCTTCGGCGAGTTCGCCAACGCGATCCTGATTGGCAACTTTGGCGACGGCACCATCAACGCCTATGACACGACCGGGAAATTTCTCGGTCAGCTCAGCGACTCTTCCGACAAGGCACTCGTCAACCCCGGACTGTGGGACATGGTTTTCGGCGGAGGCGGCGCATCGGGCGATGCGGGAACGTTGTACCTGACCGCTGGCGGAAGCAACCAGCCGAATTTCCCCTCGGGAGGGACGACGACGGCGGTGTTCGCCAGCGTTGTGCCCGCATCGTCAGTCACCAGCGGGAATTTTTCGTTGAACGTCTCAGCGGCGACCCTGATGGTAGCGCCGGGCGGTTCGGCGAATTTGATGATCAGCGCCAGCGCCGTGGGAGGTTTCAATGGCGAGATTTCGCTCTCCTGCACCGCGCCGGCTGGATTGAACTGCAGCCTGAGTCCGTCGACCATCTCGCCGGGTTCCAGCGCAGCGTCATCAACCCTGACCGTTTCGGCGGCCGCGACGCCTCCTCCGGTCACCGGATACCACGTCTCAGGAATAGCGGCCTTGCTACCTGCGCTGGGATTGTTTGGAACCGTCCTCGGAACGGGCGCCTTTGGAACGGGAAAGAGAAAACGGCTCACCCGCAAGAACATTCTGTGGTTGGGTGTCTTGGGATTGCTGGTCGTCGGATCAGCGTTTGCCATCGGATGCGGCGGCGGGATGAATTCGACGAACAACTCAACGTCTCCTTCTCAGGTGACTATGACTATCACGGGAACCTCGGGATCGATCAGTCACTCCAGCGCCGTCGCGATAACCGTCAACTAACCTCAATCAGTGCTGCCAGGGCTCACGTCAGTGTGGCCCTGGCAGTAGAATGTTGGTGGTTGAGGCCTCCATGAACCGAAAATGGCGAGGCTGGATCGTCCCGGTCGTTTTCTGGACGCTGTTTCTTACCTCGATTGGGCTGGGCAAACGCTATCCCTGGCTGGATACCGTCTGGTACATCGCGGGAATGTTGTTTCTTCTGGGCGTCTCCGTATATTCCGTTGCCTACGCAGTGCGGCATCGCGGCGAAACCGGCAGCATTTCGTATAAGGGAATCCCGCGCCGGCTGGAACGATTTTCGCTGGACGAAGAAGGTCGCGAACGGTAAAGTTTCGCCCTAAGCCGATCCCGCGCATGCCGGGTCCCTTCACGGAAGTGACAGCGGACGTGCTCAAGGTGAAGCCGCCAGAGAAAACCACAAAGAAGCAGCACAAAACAAAGCCTTAGCTACTAGGCGGGACAAGTAACCATATCCGCGAATTCAGGTTCGCACTCGGGAAGCGTGGACATCTCTGGGGACTTGATCGCAACATCCAGCGAGCGTTTCCGCAGGTCGTCGATTACTACCTTGGCTGGAGAGATCACTCTATCAACCACCTCGACTGATATATGGAGCGTATGGTGCCGCTGGACTAAAAACGCGAACAGGCCCTCAGAAAGTTCCCTCTCATATGCCTTCAATTCCAGGAATTGAGGCTTCGCTAGCTCCCTCTCTAGATTTGCGCTCAGTGCCTCGTAGCTCTTGTCATTTCGATAAACGAACGCAATTGCAAGCAGTCTCCAAGCGCTCAGGATGGGAAGTATGTTGATGGCCTTGGCGGTCGTGCTATCCAGATACACGAAGACCCAGCTCCGGCGCACGGCCTCGTTGCACGCAGCGATCTCTCTCAGCCGATCGCGCATTTGAAATAACCGATACCTGTGCTCGGCAACTAAGCTAGCCTGCCTCTGACGGCGCACGGCCTCAATGCCAAGTAGCGATGCTACAATCAATATCACTAACATATCTATCCTCCTTCTGGATGACCGCCGCGACTATGATGCAGCGGTGCACCGAGCTGTTCTTCTTGGTGATCCGTCTTCCACTGGCCGAGACGCGTTAATTCCCGATCCATGTGGTGGATTCGTTTGCCGAAGTAAAATTGCTGGCCAATAAGAAGAGTCAGGAATACAGCAGAGGCCACTAACGTTGGGTATAATGCACGGATTCCATGACCCAGAATGAACAGGTCGATTATTTCCTTCTTTTGTTCTTGTGATGCGTACATTACGACAAAGATGCACACAAACACTAGGAAAGCCCCAGTCAACCCCACTTTTTCGATTAGCTTCTCGAATACTCCAGCCCAAGCCTTGGCGATCTGCGCCTGCCCTGTACCTTCCACTTTCGGTTTTGGCCGTCGCGGTTTGTCTTTTGCCATTGCCTAACGCTTGAGCGTAGATAGACTCATGGCTGGCAACTATATACCATGTGAGGGAGTTATGCGCATATTGTACGCTCCATGACTCACCATTCACAACGTACCACTTCCCAATTTGGGTTTGTCAAGGGAACTGTCCCGGTCCTGCAAGAAATACTGTCGGTAGCAAGTTAAAATGTCCGGTTTTTGTAGCAAGTGAAATGTCCGGTTTCAAAGTTGTGCCCTCGCCGTTTGGGTGGGGTTGGTTTTGGGGATGGGGTTGCAGGGGAAGGGGGCAGTTCCCCTTCCCCTGCTCGTCTCTGTAGAAGCTTTGGCCGACAAGGGTGTTCCGCTGGCGTCATAGCGACCCAGGCAATGCGGTCCGTGGGTGAGACTCAAGGTTCCATTCAGGTGTTGATGCACCACCACCTGGCAACCCGCCAACGTCGCCCGCCAGCGCACCCGCTCGATCTGCAAGCTCAGATTCTGAAAGCTCACCGTGTTGTCGCGGTTCACGCTGCGTTCGAACTGCAGCGAGAAAATCCGTTCCAGGTCACGATTCCGGCAGGGCACAAAAGCATGGCCCCGCTGCCTGGGTGCGACCTGAAAACGGCGATTGAACTCGGCGATGTAATCTTCCCGCAGGAACCGGTTCGCCGCCTCCAGCGTCTCCAGCTGGCGCAGCCGCAACTCCTGCGGCAAGCGGCCCTGCCAAGTGCCGAAGTTGCGCTCGCTGCGCCCACGCGCTTCCGGCGAGTAGGCCGGGATCATCTGCACTCCCAACTCCTGCAACGCCCGCCCCACCTGCGTGCGGCGATGGGAGTCCACCTTGCCGCCCACCTTCGGCGTCAGCCAGAAATGGCTGCCCCGATCGCTGTACAGCGCGCAGAACACGCCTTTGCGCTCGATCACCTCCCACAGTCCGGCCATCACCGTCGCCGTCGATTCCTCCTCCACCAGTTGGGCGTAGTAAATCTCGCTGGTGGCATCGTCCAGAATCACGATCAGGTCATACCAACGTTCGTCCTGAAACCACTGGTGGCGGCTGCCGTCGATGTGCAACAGCATCCCCGGCAACGGCCGCCGCTCGCGCCGTTTGCGATGCGCCCCGCGCTTGCGTCCTCGCGCCACCAGCCCCGCTCCCTGCAGCGCCTGCTTCACCCAGCTGTAACTCAGTTCGATCTCGTGCTCGGCCTGCAGCTTCTCGTGAAAGTGCTGCACGTTCAGATCGAAATACTTCTCCCGGTACAAGGCGAACACCTTCTCCACCGTCGCCATCGGCACCCGGCGCCGCGACGGCTTGCCCCGCCGCCGGTCCAGCAACCCGTTGTAGCCTTCTTCCACGTAGCGCTCCCGAATCCGGCGCATATGCCGGTCGCTGATGCCCAGAATCTCCGCCGCCTGCCACCACGTGATCTTCTTCGCCATCGCCTGCAACATCACGTCCTGTACTTTCATCGCCCGCTCCATCGCGGCCCTCGGATAAGCTTCCATGCTCCGCATGGTCTCTCATCCTCGCCGCCCGCAAAGCGGACATATCACGTGCTATCTCAACCGGACATATCATGTGCTACCGACAATTCCGCAAGAAACACTTGACGTTTCGTTCTGAATCACGTAGGGTATACCGTTCCGAAGGACTTTGGTACCTGATCGGAGCGCCTACGCAGGCAGCCGCGCCTATCTTATTAATTTGTAAGAAACTTTCGGCTGCTACGAGGCATCTATTTAGAAGTAGACCCGGGCTTTCCCGTACAACCCATCTGGAATGAAGCAGTTACATGCTCAGGCCAATGCTCTGGGCCAGAAAACGGCGCTTGCCTTGTGGTGCTAGATCGGAGGAAACATACATGAAAAGCATGCGTTCTGATCGCGTTTTTGACGCTTTACATACTTTGCGGAATCGATATATGCTCTGTCAGCTTGCCTCCAAAGCGACGCGTAAGTTTCACAAACCAAACACTCGCATCCAGGAAACCATGAACGAAGTCCTGGAACGGATCGCGAGCTCGGAGCGCACGTCGGTTCTGTCGGAACCGGAAAACTTTGCCGAGGCACAACGGCGGGCTGCGTAACACCAGCCTGCCTCTCCCTCGCGTGAGTCTTTCCTGAGGTACCCCCCTTTTGACAATCTCCCTTCGTAGGTGACTATGACCATCGCAGAATTGAAAGAAAAGAACATTACGGAGTTGACCAAGATCGCCCGATCTTTCGGACCTCCCTGGGGCCAGCGGTTTGCGCAAACAGGACTTGATCTTCAAGATCCTGCAGGCGCAGAGCGAAAAAGAAGGCCACATCTTTGCCGAGGGCGTGCTCGAAATCCTGCCCGACGGCTACGGCTTCCTCCGCTCGCCCGACTACAACTATTTGCCCGGCCCGGACGACATTTATGTTTCGCCGTCGCAAATCCGCAAGTTCGATCTCAAAACCGGCGACACCATCAGCGGCCAGGTACGTCCTCCGCATGAGGGCGAGAAGTATTTCGCGCTCGTCAAGATTGAAGCCGTCAACTTTGAGTCGCCCGACGAGGCGCGCAATAAGATTTTGTTCGACAACCTGACGCCGCTTTATCCGCAGGAGCGGGTGAAGCTGGAAACGGTGCGCGAAAATGTGAGCGCCCGCGTCATGGATCTGTTGACCCCGCTCGGCAAAGGCCAGCGCGGCCTGATCGTTTCTCCGCCGCGAGCCGGCAAAACCATGCTGCTGCAGAACGTGGCCAACTCGATCACGACCAACCATCCGGAAGTCGTTTTGATGGTGCTGCTGATCGATGAGCGCCCGGAAGAAGTCACGGACATGCAGCGTTCGGTGAAGGGCGAAGTGATCTCTTCAACCTTCGACGAACCGGCCGCACGCCACGTGCAAGTGGCGGAAATGGTGATTGAAAAAGCGAAAAGATTAGTCGAGCACAAGCGCGACGTTGTCATTCTTCTTGACTCGATCACCCGTCTCGCCCGTGCTTACAACACCATCGTTCCGCCCAGTGGAAAAGTTCTCTCCGGCGGCGTGGACTCGAACGCCTTGCAGCGTCCGAAACGGTTCTTCGGCTCGGCGCGAAATATTGAAGAAGGCGGCTCGCTGACGATCATCGCAACCGCGCTCATCGACACCGGCTCCCGCATGGATGACGTGATCTTTGAAGAATTCAAGGGCACCGGCAACTCGGAAATCATCCTGGAGCGCAAGCTGGTCGATAAGCGCGTATTCCCGGCGATCGATATTCAACGTTCCGGCACACGAAAAGAAGAACTGCTGATTCCGCGAGAAGACTTGCAGCGCATCTGGGTGCTGCGCAAGGTGCTGAACCCGCTCTCACCGGTGGAAGCTATGGAGTTGCTGATCGACAAGCTCAGCAAGACGAAGTCGAACGGCGAATTCCTGGCAAACATGAGCTCGTTGTAAGAGTTTGCTGGATTTCAATCGAGCGCGGGCGGCCTCGCCCGCGCGAAACTACTGCTCGAGCCGACCACGAAGAACTCGTCGAAGATAGTCTGCAGCCTCTCCACCGTAGAAATCATGCTTTGAGTTAGGATGTTTTCATCCCGATGCGCCCCACGCCGATCATCACCGGTCTCATGGTGGTGGCTGTCCCCATCCTCGCTCTAGGGTTTGCGGCCCTGATGTTATCGCTCTCGGGCGACTGGCACTGGGTGGAGGGTTGGATCTTCGGCATCTGGTGGGGTTTCTTCGCCGCCGCCCTTCTCTGGTGGCTTCTCTTTAAGGATCCTGCGCTGCTGGCCGAGCGCATGCGCATGCCGGGCAGCGGCGGCGAATCGCGCTCCGATGTGGCTATCCTCATCGGGATAAAAGTGTGCTTCCTGGCTTTAGTCATTGTCCCGGCGCTCGATGTGCGCTTCCATTGGGCACGTCGTCTACCGCTGTGGAGCGAAGTATGTGGAGGCATCCTGCTCCTCGGGGGCAGTTTCCCTTTCTTCCGCGCGTTCACCGATAACACCTACGCGTCGCAGTTGGTACGCATTCAGACCGAGCGCGGCCAGCATGTGATCGATAAAGGCGTCTACGGCTTTGTTCGCCATCCTATGTATCTTGGGGCAAGTCTGGTGTTCATTGGTGCGGCGTTGCTGCTCGGCTCGGTTTATGGCCTTCTCGCAGGCCTGGCCATGGTCAGCTTGCTCATTCTGCGCATCTTCGGCGAAGAGAAGCTGTTGGCACGCGATCTGGAAGGTTACAAGGAATATCTCCAGAGGGTGCGTTACCGGCTGGTACCCCACGTCTGGTAGGCGCCCCGCCGCTCCGACTCTCTACATCCACGCCAACTAAGCTCGATTCGGCAGCCGGCGATCACCGTAGTCGTGTACCTATGTACCATGGTACAATCACGCTATGGCAGATGAATTCCTTATCGAGCGCGTCCAGACCGGCGTCCGCATCGAAAAGCGCCTGCTCAAAGTCCTCAAGGCCTTCGCGGAATACAAAGACATGACCCTCGGCGACCTGATCGAGGGCATCGTGCTCCACGCCTTCGACGGCAAGGCGCCATTCGGCGAAGATTCTCTGCGCAGAATTAAAGATCTGAAGAAGTTCTACGGCCTGGAACTGGATTCCGCCGCGAGCCACAAACTGAAAGAACACAAGAAGCCCGGAAAACGCCATGACAAATAAACTCGCCCGCACCGGATTGCAATGGTCGCTAGGTTTAATCCTGATCTACGAATGTATCCGGTTGCTATTTTCCAGCGCGCCCCATGGCCATATTCCTCATGCGCTGCTACTCGCCATTGGCGCAGTCGAACTGCTGGGCGCCATTCTGTTCTTGATTCCACCGACGCTAGTGGCAGGAGGTCGTCTGCTGCTGGCCACATTTCTGGTGGCCGCTGTGGTTCATCTTCTTCACGGACAGCCCGACGTTGGCTTTCTCGTCATCTACGGTTTCGCCGTACTGACGGTCATCACCTAGTGCTAAGAAGGCGGCGCACCGCTTTGATCGAGCACGAACATCCGCCCCGCGCCTCCGGCCTGCACTTTATTCTTCTCGAAAGACGCTTTGATCCGCCGCCACAGCTCGCGGCTCACCGCGAATTGCTTGCCCGGCCGCGTCTTCACTAGCATCAGATACTCGGCTTCGCCGTTTCCTACGCGGTCAATCCCCGGCAGTTCCAAGTCACCAACGATATCGTTCGCGAAAGCCGGGTCATGCCGGATCTCATCCGCGATCTGCTTTAAGAAGGCCATAATCCGGTCGCTCGGCTCGCTATACGCCACCACAATGCGCATCGTCAGCTTCGACCAGTCCCGCGTGGTGTTAGAAACGATCGTGATGTTGCTGTTAGGAACGGTGTGCAGCGTGCCATCGTCATCGCGCAACACCGTCTTGCGCAGCGTCATGTCCTCGACCATCCCCTTAACGCCCGCAATGCGGATGTTATCGCCAATGTCGTACTGGTTTTCGAGCAGAATAAAAAAACCGTTGATGAAGTCTTTGACCAGGGTCTGCGCGCCAAAACCGATGGCCAGCCCCGCTACTCCGGCGCTCGCCAGCAGCGGTCCGAGTTCGAAGCCGAACAGGGGCAGGATCTCGAGCGCAGCGAGGAAAACAATGATGAAAACCCCTATGCTGGTAATCACGCTGGCCAGGGTTTGAACTTGTTTCGCGCGCACTCCTGAAGGCAGACGCCGCGACTGCAGGCTTGCAATTTTTCCAATGACGAACCGGAGAGCGCGCGCCAGCACAAAAGCAACAACGATGACTAAGACGACTTTCGGAAGCCCATGACGCAGAAACGTCATGGCATCGTCGCGCCATCCCCTTATTAATTCCGGCAGGTTTCCGGCTTGGGGCAAGATTAGACTCGGCAGAAAATTCATGCTTCGGCGCGATTATAACAAGCACAGGACGCCGCGTTCCCGCCGCCGTATAATTCTTCGCATACTTCGCGTCGTGAGGTCGTCATGCGATCAAGACTCATAGGATTGTGCCTTCTTCTTGGGCTGCAAATTGCTGCGTCCCAGAAGACTTTCAGCCAAACGTATGGGGGAACGTCTCCCATTCCAAACGCGAGCGACCAGATCAAAGACCCGGACCAGGAAAAGCGTGACCGCGAGATTGCCAAGAAAGCCAACCAGGAGCGCCAGGCACAGTTGAAGAGCGACACTGCCCGCCTGCTCAAACTCGCAACTGAATTAAATGCCTACGTCGATAAGTCGAACGAGAACACGCTCTCGCTTGACGTGATCAAGAAAGCCGACGATATCGAGCGGCTTGCCCGCAGTATTCGAGACAAAATGAAGGGAAATTAAATTAACCGCTTTGGCCGGGCTGCTCGCATTGGATACAATTGCAACTGAATTTCAACATAAAGTTGGAGGGCATAGTGCCTCTTCCGCAAACTGAAACTCCCGGACGATTACAGTCCGAATTAATGTCGCGCGGCCTGCGCATGACGCGCCAGCGCCGCACGATTCTGAGCGTGGTCGAGACCGCGCAGCAGCACCTTGACGCCAGCCAGATTCTGCGCCGCGCACGCAAGCTCGATGCCCACATTGACCGGGTCACGGTTTACCGCACCCTCAGTCTGCTCAAGCGCCACGGGCTTGTCGACGAACTCGATCTCATGCATATGCAGGGGGAGAAGCATTATTACGAACGCCGCCCGCAGCGCGATCACATCCATATGGCCTGCCTGCGCTGCGGCAAGATCACCGAATTCGAGAGCGATCTCTTCGATCGACTGAAAGGCCAGATCCAGCGCGACTGCCACTTTCATATTGTGGTGAGCCGGCTTGAAGTCGGCGGCTACTGCGCGGAATGCCGCTCCGCTGCGCGCGCGTAATTCCCATCAACTATTGCATCTGGTTGCAAGAATCCTGAAACAGAAAATGGCTGCATCCCTTGACGGGGGGCAGCGCTTCGAAGATGATGAATGAATCTCCAATAAGATGCAACTGAGTTGCAAATAGTCAAAGAGAAACCTGGGCCGGCATCGGGCGATATGAGCTTTCATTTCAACTGGACTCCGTTGCTCCGCATGCTTGCGGTTCTTTTCATGCTCGTCTGTGAGACTTATGGGGGCACCAACGGAAGCATCTCCGGGACAGTAAAGGACGCGAGCGGCGCCGTAGTCGCGGGTGCGTCGGTAACCGTCATCAACAGCGACACCGGCGCGCGGCAAAACGTGACCACGAACCCGAACGGGTTCTACACCTTTCCCATTCTTGCGGTCGGACATTACCGCATTGAGGCCAGCCACTCCGGTTTTCAGCTTTACCGGCGGGAGGGCGTTGTCATCGATGTGAATAGCGCTCTGGTCGAGAACATCACCCTGAACGTTGCCACCAAGTCGGAAAACGTAACCGTGACCGACAGCTCGGTGCATGTCGAGACTTCTAGTTCGCAAATGGGCGAAGTTATTTCCGGCGAGACTATGACCGCGGTGCCGCTGAACGGCCGGAGTTATACCGACCTGCTTGCCCTGCAACCGGGCATTGCTCCTGCTACTTCGATCACCTCCGCCACGGTGCAGGACGTTCGGGGCCAGCGCCTTTTCTCCCTCGGGCGATCTAAACCCAGGCACGATTTCCATTAATGGCCAGCGCGAATTCGCCAATGGTTTTACGGTCAATGGGAGCGACGTGGAAGAAGACGTGAATATGGGGACCGCGATTATTCCGAACCTCGATTCCATCGCGGAATTCCGCATCCTGACCAATAACTTTGACGCCGAATACGGCGAGTACAGCGGCGGACAGATCAATGTCGTGACCAAAGCGGGGACAAATGCCTTTCACGGCGACGTTTTTGAATTCCTACGCAACACCGACCTCGATGCCAGAAATTATTTCTCGCCCACCCGCGGCACTTTCCTGCAGAACCAGTTTGGCGCGACCTTTGGCGGACCGATTGTTCGAAACAAAATCTTCTTCTTTGCCGACTATCAAGGAACGCGTCAGGCACAAGGCGTGGACACCGGCTTAATACCCGTCCCGTCGTTGCAGGATCGCTCCGGCAATCTGGCCGATTCGACGGCATTGTTCGTGACAACCAATTCCGCCGGCGAATCCGTTCCCACCACGGTGAGCGGGACCCTACTGGGCGAGCCAACTTTCACAGAAGCTCGGCTATCCGGTAACAACCGGCGAGGCATATTACGTTCCGGGCTGCACCAGTTCGAGCCAGTGCGTGCTTCCGAATGCGATCATTCCCAAGAGTGCGTGGTCGGCGCCCGCGCAACATCTCTTGCAATACATTCCGACGCCGAATGTCGGTGTGAATCAGTTCGCAACCTCAGCTTTCAATGAAGACCTGCGCGACGATAAAGGCGCATTTCGGGCGGACGCCAACACCGGATGGGGCGCGATTTCCGCCTACTATTTTGCCGACGATTTCACCCAGAACAATCCTTATCCCACGGCGCAGGGCGGCGCAAACGTCCCCGGATTCAATGCCCTAAATTTAGGCCGCGCCCAGCTGATCAGTATGGCGGATACCAAAACCCTGGGAAGCACCGCGGTGAACGAATTCCATTTTAGTTTTATGCGCGACAAAAACGACCTCGGTCAACCCGTCGGTGGAGTTGGCGTGAGTCTGGCTTCGCAGGGCTTTGTGACCGGCCCGGCACAACCGGCATTGTTCCTCTTTCTCCAGCGACGGAAGGCGTGGAGAGTGTAAGTTTCAACAGTTTTTCCATCGGAACCAATACCAATCAGCTCAAGCAGACCAACAACACTTACCAGTGGATTGACGATTTCTCCAAAGTCATAGGAATGCACACGCTCAAATTTGGCGGCGAATTTCACTTTGACCAGGTAAACACGTTCGCGATCGCGCAATTCAATGGAAGCTTCCTATTTTTCGGAAGCGAAACTGGTTCTGACTTCGCCGATTTTCTTCTTGGCATTCCCAGCCAATACAACCAGAGCCAGCTGCAAGGATTTTACGGACGCAACAAATATGCCGGTCTTTACGCGCAGGATAGCTGGCGGCTGCGGGCGAATCTCACGTTAAATTATGGACTGCGCTGGGACCGCATTGAGCCCTGGTACGAAAAGTACAATCAATTGGCGGTTTTTGAGCCCGGCAAACAATCGGTCGTCTTCCCCGGCGCGCCCGCCGGCATTCTGTTTCCCACCGATCCGGGAGTTCCGCGCACGCTGGCGCCTCCGGGCAATCTAAACTTTGCGCCCCGTATCGGGCTGGCCTATTCTCCCAAGTCGCAAAACAGTTTCTTGTCGAAAATTCTCGGACCGGACAAGACCGCGGTGCGGTCTGGCTTTGGCATGTTCTACACGGCGATCGAAGCCCTCACCGTAGGCGTATCGAGTGCCAACGCTCCCTACGGAACCACCTACACCAGTCCCGCGCCACCGCTTTTCGCCACGCCGTTCGTTTCCGCCAGTACCGGCACCGGCAACCAGTATTTTCCTGTGCAACTTGCGCCGCTCAACACCTCCGCGAGGCATGCGGATCCGAACGTCGATTGGTCGCAATTCTTGCCCATCAGCGGCGTGCCCGCGTATTCCACCTCAAATCGCATTCCCTATACAGAAGAGTACATGCTGTCGGTGGAGCGGCAACTTGGCACAAACACGGTTCTGAGCGCAAGCTATGTGGGATCGCAAGGGCATCGGCTGTTAGCGTCGGTGGAAGCAAATCCGGGGAATCCGGCGCTCTGTCTCGGTCTCAGTCAGCCCAACGAAGTTGCGCCGGGAACGCCCACTTGCGGACCGTTTGGCGAAAGCAACGTCTACACCACCGCTTCCGGTCAGGTGATCAATGGCACCCGCGGGCCGCTGGGAGCGAACTTCGGCAGCGACACCAATCTTTCCACCATCGGCAACTCCAGTTACAATTCGTTACAGATCAGCGTTCGCCACACCAGCGGCCGGCTGGAGTTTCTGGCGGGATACACCTTCAGCAAATCCCTGGATCAATCTTCTAATCTTGGCGAAGAAGTGAATCCGCTGAATCCGGCGCTCAGCAAAGCATTGTCGGCATTCGATGTGGCCCACAACTTTGTGGTCAGCTACAACTACCAGATTCCGTTCGACCGGTTTTTTTCCTCAAACCGCTTTACCCGAGGATGGGCAATCTCCGGCATCACTCATGTCAGCACCGGCTTTCCTGTCACGCTCTACAACTACGGCGACAATTCACTCTTGGGAGCGGCCCCAAATGGCGTGAACAATTTCGGCGTGGACGAGCCTCAGTACACGCCGGGGCCGCTGGAACTGAATCACAACCCGCGTAATGGCGACCCGTATTTCAATACATCTCTATTCAGCTTGCAGCCTCTGGGCACGCCGGGCAACGCGAAGCGCCGGTTCTTCTTTGGTCCGGGAATCGATAACTACGATATGGCGCTTCTAAAGACCTTGCCTTTGACGGAAAACAAGAACTTCGCCTTTCGCGTGGAGGCCTTTAACATCTTCAATCATGCGCAGTTCTACGGCCCGGCTTCGGTCAATGGAAACATCAACAGCCCAACCTTCGGCCAGGTGGTGAGCGCGGCTGCGCCCCGCCTGATGCAGGCTTCCATCAAATTCAACTTTTAGCGATCGAAAGAAAACCGTCCGGCGAACCGGACGGTTTGCGATCCGCAGCAGTTCCTCTAGTGTCCGCCTGCGCGGGCAATGGCCGCTTCCTGCTCGGTTCCAATGCGCATACCGTAGAACGACCGGTAAACGAAAACGTACGAAATCAAGAAGAAGACAACTGCCAGCAAATGCGCCAAGCCAGGGCCATTTTCGGTCAGCTTCACCGCCAACTCGACGGCGAGCAATCCAAACAGCGTGGTGAACTTAATGACCGGGTTCAGAGCGACGGAGGAGGTGTCTTTGAACGGATCGCCTACGGTGTCGCCGATAACCGTGGCCGCGTGCAGTTCCGTCCCTTTCTGCTTGAGCACGACTTCGACGATCTTTTTGGCGTTGTCCCAGGCAGCGCCAGCATTGGCCATGAAGATTGCCTGGTAGAGGCCGAATATAGCGATCGAGATCAGGTAGCCAATGAAGAAAAACGGCTCCACGAATGCGAAGCACAGGGTGCCGAAGAAGACCGCCAGAAAGATGTTCAGCATGCCTTTCTGCGCGTACTTGGTGCAAATTTCAACTACCTTCTTACTGTCGGCTACCGACGCCTTATCTACCCCCTCCAGCTTGATATTGGCCTTGATGAACTCGACCGCGCGGTAAGCACCGGTGGTCACGGCCTGGGTGGACGCGCCCGTAAACCAATAAATCATCGCCCCGCCGGTAATCAGGCCGAGGAAGAATGGCGCGTGCAGCAACGACAGTTTCTGCACATTCGCCGTTAGACCGTTGGTCAGCGCCATGATGATGGAGAAGATCATCGTGGTCGCTCCCACTACAGCCGTGCCAATCAGAACCGGCTTCGCCGTTGCTTTGAAGGTGTTGCCCGCGCCGTCGTTTGCCTCCAGCAAATCCTTGGCGCGCTCGAAGTCAACGTCCATATTGAATTCTCGTTTAAGCTCCGCCTTCACATTCGGCACCTGCTCGATCAACGAAAGCTCATAAACCGACTGCGCATTGTCGGTGACTCGGACCGTAGGAGTCGACCGCGATGGTTACCGGCCCCATGCCCAGAAATCCGAAAGCGACGAGTCCAAAGGCAAACACCGCCGGAGCAGCCATCAGAGCCCCAACCCCCTCCAGGCTGAAATAGTAGGCGAGGGACATCAGCGCGACCATCGCCAAGCCCAAATAATAGGCTGAGAAGTTGCCGGCGACGAACCCCGACAAGATGCCCAGTGAAGCTCCGCCTTCCTTGGCCGAGGTCACGACTTCATTTACGTGCCGCGATTCGGTCGAGGTAAACACCTTCACCAGTTCAGGAATTACCGCCCCCGCAAGTGTGCCGCAGGAAATAATCGAGGCCAGCTTCCACCACAGGGTGGTATCGCCGCCCAGTTCTGGCACGATGATCGAAGAGATGAAGTAAGTCAACCCAATCGAAACGACTGAAGTAATCCACACCAGCAACGTCAGCGGGTGCTCGAAATTCATCTCATTCGCGTGTCCATACTTCGCTTTGGCGATCGCCCCATTGATGAAGTAAGCCGCCGCGCTCGACACCAGCATGGCGATGCGCATGACGAAGATCCACACCAGCAGCTGCACTTGCACCGTGGGCTGCTTCACTGCCAGCAAAATGAACGTAATCAAAGCCACGCCGGTCACGCCGTAAGTTTCGAATCCGTCCGCACTCGGTCCAACCGAGTCGCCGGCGTTGTCGCCGGTGCAGTCGGCGATCACGCCGGGGTTACGCGCATCGTCTTCTTTAATCTTGAAGACGATCTTCATCAAGTCGGAGCCGATGTCGGCAATCTTGGTGAAAATTCCGCCGGCAATACGCAACGCGGCGGCGCCCAAAGATTCGCCGATCGCGAAGCCGATGAAGCACGGGCCGGCATAGTCCCCGGGAACGAACAGAAGAATGATCAGCATCATCAGCAGTTCCACGCTGATGAGCATCATCCCTATGCTCATGCCAGCTTCCAGTGGAATCTGATAAATCGGATACGGCTTTCCATTCAACCCGGCAAATGCGGTCCGCGAGTTGGCAAATGTGTTTACGCGAATTCCGAACCAGGCCACGCCGTAGCTTCCCGCCATTCCAATGATGCTGAACAGCACGATGATCGGCAGCGTCACCGCGATCGGCTTGTCCGGCACTGGCGCCAGCACGCCGAAATAAAGCACGATGGCCACGGCTACGAACACCCAGAGCAGCAGCAGGAATTTTCCCTGCGTGATCAAGTAGGTTTTGCAAGTCTCATAAATCAGTTCGGAAATCTCGCGCATCGAGCGATGCACCGGCAGGTTCTTGAGGCGGGTGTAGATCGCCAGGCCGAAGCCCAATCCGAAAATGCAAAACAGAATGCCAATCATCAGCAGGCTGTGGCCGTTCACCCCAAGAAATGAAACCGAGGTCAAATCGGGAAGCTTAAGGCTGGCCTCGCCTCCGACCTCTCCCGAAGGCTGCGCGAACGCAGACGATGCCAAAGTCAATGCCGCCAGAACGGCGACCGCTGATTTGCTCACAACTCCACTCAAACGCGGGAACGCAACTTGAGCGAACCAATTGCGCATGGAATCCTCCACCAATCTTTGTAATTTCAGGATGAATTACGGGTTCAGGTACCCTTACCGAGGCACGCGCGACGCTCACTTCAGCGCATCAACGTGCTCCGGAGTTCCCAACACGCTTCCACCGCAAGACTTGACAGGGATGCTGAGCTTGGCCGCGTCGGATGATTCAATTGTGCCGCTGGCGCACCTGCAGCACAGCGCTCACGCCAAAACTCCCGCGGACGGGAACTTACGCTCCCCGGGAAACATTCCGGCACAAGACCAGTTTTTATAACATTTTACGGGGAGTGCGGTCAAACCTTTCCGCCCTTCTGGGAGCAAATCTCCGCCCAAATGGGGACAGCCGACTCGCAGCCCGCGCTGGCCGAAGTCAAAGGGGCATTCCAGCAGAGCGCAGTTCCACAGACCGAGCAAACAAGTTTTTACAAATCCCTGACCTGCAGGTGACAAAGTCTCGGTTTCAACCAGATATCATTCGTGGGCTTCACCATTCGACTGTTACTCCGCCAGAAGGAACCTTATATGCGAGATTACAGAACTCCACGCAGCCTGATCTTATTTATTGTTGTCATCGGTTCATCGTTCTCTATCGCGACGGCGCAGGATTCGTTCTCATCGCAGCCGCCTGCCATCGGGCCCGGAAACGTCGTCGTACACACCGCGCTCGGCGGATTCATCCTCGGCTACGACATCGATCAGACTGGAACCGAAGGTTTACTTGCTGAGTCGCTGGCTTTGCCAAACGGAGAGGACGATGCGGCGGTCGAAACCTTCGATCAGAAGACCGGCAAGATTCTCAAGATCGTCAAACAACAAAACAACACGCTCAGTGATTTCGTGGCTCTTGGCATTTACGGCAACAGCACCGGCCTGGCCGAGTACGAGCACGTAAGCAAACTCTACGTCAACAAACGGGTCTACGGCATCCTGAATCCCCTGAATGGAAACAAATTCACCGCCAAGTGGACCCCGCCGCTCAAGACTGACGACATCATCGAGAGCATTGGGGTGAGTCAGGGAAATCCCAACACCGCGGTGATGGCTTTTCACAACAGCGGAAACGATTTCAATTCTTTCGTCTTCAGCACCAACGTCGCGGCCAACACCTTCGGTTCGATCTTCACCATCAACGATCCGGTTTTCGACTTCAACAATTCTCCAGTGATGGCTTACGACAGCGCCACCAACCAGGCCGTGCTCGGCGGGAGTAATGGATGCTTCGGCTGCACGACTGAAATCGGCCTCGTGGACTTGACTACTGGCAAGCAGACTGATTTCGAAGGGCTGGGCTTCGGCTTTATCAACGGCATCGCAGTCGACCCGGAAACCGGCATCGCTTGCACCAGCACCGAAGACGACTTCAGCGTGGAGTTCTACGACCTGGCAACTCAGACAGGCACAATCGTCGTGCTTCCCGGCGCGACCAGCCAGGCGCAAAGCGGACAAGACGTTGAGTTCGATCCCATCCACAAACTGTTCTTAGTCGGGCAGGAGTTCAGCAGCACCGCGCGCAGCGGCAGCAGCATTCAGGTGTTTGACGAGCAGGGGAATTACATCGAATCGGTCAACGGATTGAGCTTGCCCGCGAGTCCTGTGCTAATCGCGTTGCACCCCAGCGCGCGCGCCGGATTCGTAATCGTCACTCCGGAACTGACCTCACTCCAATCTTTTACCTATTGAGGGGCGCTTCAGCCCAAAACAAAAAGAGCGATCAGTTGCCTCGAATGGCTCGCCGTGCCCTCTGCAACCCGCTTTTCTCCTGGCGGAGTTTGATCAAAAGTCCTATTGACAAGCCATGCCAGGATGAACTAACTTTTCTCCGAACCCGGGGCTCACATGAAGCTGTGGCGTTGGTGTCTGCTGCTGTTTGAACTCTTTCTGTTTGCCCTGATCCTCGTCTTGCCGGATGTAGACCTTCCCGATTTCTGTTTTCAGCGTGGTAGCGCACCCATAGTTGCCAAGGCACATTTTTCGGCCACGCCGGTCTTTGCCCCGGTGATCCATGCGGTACAGCCGGAGGCCCCGCGGCACATTCGCGACGAGCAAAGCCGGAATGTTCAGCCGCTGGCCCGTTCTACTCCGCATTCGTTGCTTTCCCTGCTCTGTACCTGGCTCTGCTAGTTGTCCCCGTCCGTTGCGACAGCCTCAATTTAATTGCATTCAAAGCATGGGTTTCGCTCCGCGTGTGTGGCGTGCTTCCGCCGGAGCGCCCTGGCGGTCGCATCAGGCTTGGGGGAGGGGCCTTCGGAGGAGGGGCTCCTGCGGGGACTGATGCGACTGCGCCACGGGGAACATTCTCACTGGCTTCCGATATTTGCCGTTCACTTGCTAAGAAAGGAAAGCCTACCTAGCCCGCCGGTCGTTCCAGGTCGGCGCGGTTCCAGTTGCCAAGGCTGGCGCCCGCTTCGTAAGTACTCTGCAGGAAATCCAGCAGCGCCGATTTTGGCGACGGCGCCGTCCTCACCTCGTCATACATGAGGAGAAACTCGTGCAACTCAGGGTGATAAAAAGCCTGCCTCGGCCGGATCGGCGCTTGCGGAAATCCGGCCGGTCCCGGGGCCGCGTAAGCGTAGAACGCCGAGTCCATGATCTCGCCACTCCCAGGCCAAAAGCCACCGCTGATCACCTCGTGTGAATAGGCTTCGCGCGTGATCGGGTCCGCTCCCGGCCGCTCGGGCGCGCGCCGTCCCGAGAACCGCGTCACCGCCAGGTCGAAGCTGCCCCAGAAAAAATGCACCGGACTGCACTTGCCGAGAAAACGCGCGCGGAATTCCTTGAAAATCGAATCGCAATGCACCAGGATGCGCCAGAAGCGGTTCACATATTCTGCATCGTAAGCCGCGTGCTGCACGTCCTGGTCAAAGGGGATCGGATCGGCAATTTCGACCGGCATCCTCCAGATCTTCACCTGAATCCCCAACCCTTGCAAACACTCCATGAACTCGCGGTAGAACTCAGCCACACTTTTTGGCGCCAACGTCATCACGCGCTGCGAATCGCCGCTGGTGTGAATGAAGAGCTTGTGCTGTATGAAATCGAACTGCACCTCGAAGATGCCATCTTCATAGGGAATGGGCGAGGTCGTGAGGCCGCGGGAGTTGACGTACAGCGGTACTTCCCACCAATGATTCACCCTCGGACTGAGCGCCAGCCGGACTTTGCCAACGATTTGCGTCCACATGTGAAGCGTGGCGCAGGTATCTTTCCAGTCAGCCAGGTGCAACTCTGGCCAGGCGTCAAAATCGTTGTGCCCTGCAGTCATAAGCCAACTCCCGACACGAAAACTATAAATGTTTCCGTTAAAGATCAAACTTTTGCGGTTTCGGTAGTGGTGGAGTTTGATTGCCACTGCGGGCGGCGTAACACCGTCTGACTTGGGCACGACTCCTCACCACTTGTCATTCCGAGCAGCGCAGCGACGAGGAATCTGCTTTGTTCGTCAAGAAGCAGATTCCTCCCTCCGGTCGGAATGACAACATGAGAAAGTTGTCCTACACCCCGTTCGCTCCAGGTCGGCGAATGATGTTCTCCCTTTATTCGCCACCTAACCCTCCTGCTACAATGCTCTGTTTCAATACAACTAAGAACTTTTGGATTCTGGCGGACGTATTGTCTAGTGCTGTCAGCCCTGGCGGCTGCGCATCCTGAAACGCCGCCCTACAAGAGTTCCGGAGTCTAGCGGTTGGAAGACGCCCAACTTGCCGCCTTGCTGGTCCGTCGCTGCATTGCCGGCGACGCGGCTGCATGGGAGGAACTCGTCCAGCGCTATCACCGCCGCATTTACAACATCTGCTACCGCTTTGCCGGATCGGCCGATGACGCCCAGGACCTGACCCAGGAAGTTTTCATCAAAATGTATCGCACCCTGAGCTCGTACGACGTGGAGCGTGGCGCGTTCATGACCTGGGTCACAACCATCACGCGCAATCTGCTGGTCGACCACTTTCGTAAAACCAAGCAGGAGCGCCTGACAGATTCACTTGACGCCGCGCCTTCGGAGCATGAAGATTCATTACCGTTAAGTGAACGCGTCGCGGATGCGGGGCCGGCGCCGGACTCTCATGCGCAGAGCCAGCAGGTCGGCGAGGCCGTCCATCAGGCCCTGCAAAGCTCTCGCCGGATCTCCGTGAGGCAGTGATTTTACGGGACTTACAGGACTTAGACTATAAGCAAATTGCCACGGTACTAAAGGTACCGGAGGGAACCGTCAAATCCAGAATAAACCGCGGACGCGCGGAACTTGCACGTCTGCTTCAACGTACATATAAACAGGTAATCTAATGGCAGCGGAACACCATAACGATATGCAGTGCAGCGAGTTCGACGCTCTGCTCAGTGAAGCGCTCGATCACATCCTGAGCGGGCCGAAGTTCGAAGCGTTCCAGTCGCACGCGAAATCGTGCGCGGTGTGCGGACCGCTTCTCGCCGAGGCAGAAATCGGCAAGCGCTGGCTTGAGCAATTGGTTGAAGTCGACCCGCCACAGCACCTGGTGCACAACATCCTGGCGGCTACTTCGGGAATTGACACCGCGCGCATGCACGGCGCGGCGGCGGCACAGGCGCAGATCTCTTGGTATGACCGGATCGCGGCCTGGAGCAGCGCTATGCTGCGTCCAGTTGCGGCGATGGTCAAACAGCCGCGCTTCGCCATGTCGTTCGGAATGGTGTTTTTTTCGCTCTCAATTTCACTCAGCCTCGCCGGAGTGAAATTGACCGATCTGCGCCACGCCGACCTCCGCCCCAGCGCGATCAAGCGCACTTATTACGAGACCAGCGGACGCGTGGTCAAATATTACGAGAACATCCGCTTTGTATATGAGATTGAATCGCGTGTAAGAGAATTCAAGCGCGCGACCACCCCCGCCGAACCCGCGCCCAAGAAAGAGCACAAGAGCAACGGTGATACGAGTCAACAACCCGATGAAAAACAGCAACGAAACTACAGTCAGGGAGACACGCAGGTGATCCTGGCTTCGCTCTCTGACAACCCGCCTGTAGTGAATCTGGCCGCCGATATTACGGCCGCACTCAGGAGGATTGCATGAACTGCCCCAACCATCCCGATCAGGAAGCGGTGGCCTTTTGCCGCACTTGCGGGAAGCCACTTTGCGCCAACTGCACCCGCGACGTGAAGGGTGTGATCTATTGCGAGAATTGTCTTGCGGACCGCATAGCGGGCCGCACAGCCAGCGGCCGGGCAACTTGTCCCCGGCGTAGTTGTGCCTCCGCCTCCCATTGTTCCGAGTTCTGGGCCCAATCCCGCAGTGGCGGGCATTCTCAGCGGATTCTTTCCCTTTGGCGTGGGCGCAGTCTATACCGGGCAATATGCCAAGGGTCTGGCGCACCTGCTGATTTTTGTCGGATTGATCGTGGGCATGGGCCAGGACAGCCCGCTCGACACGATTTGCGGATTCGCCTTCGCCTTCTTTTATGTGTGGCAGATCATCGACGCGGTGCGTTCAGCGCGGGCCATTCAATTGGGCCAACCGGCGCCGGATCCGCTGGGTCTTGGTCAGGCATTTGGATCGGGAGAGAAGGTCGATACTTCGCGCATTCCGACCGCGGCGATTGTGCTGATCGGCCTGGGAATTCTGTTTCTGTTGCGCAGTTCGGGAGTCTTCGAGTTCAGCCTGGACAATTTCTGGCCAGTGATTCTGATCCTGCTGGGGATCTGGTTGTTTGCCAAACGTTGGGGATGGGTTCCGTCGCATCGCGTGTATTCTCATGCGGATCGCATGCGAGGTTTGTCGGGTCCGGTCATACTGGTGACGGTTGGCCTGCTCTCGTTGATCGATGACCTTGGCGGGCCGCGCTGGCACCGCAGCTGGCCGATTTTGCTGCTGGCCATCGGCATCACCAAATTGCTCGAGCGGCAAACTCCGCCCACGCAGCCGCCATCCCCGCCTTCCATGGGCGGGCCGACAGCGGGCAGCGGCGATGTCCAGCCTCCGGTGAGCGAGGTGCGCAATGGCTAGCACGGTACAATCGCCGCCTCCGGTGCAGTATCCGCCGCCGCGGCACCGGCGTTCGATTTCCGGGCCGATCGTTCTGATTGCTATCGGCATCGTCTTCTTGCTGGGAACGATGGGCTATCTCAACTGGCACAGCCTTGGCCACTGGTTCGCCCACTATTGGCCGGTGATTCTGATCCTCTCCGGCGTGATCAAACTGATCGAATATCAAGCGGCGCAGCGCCAGGGATATCGCGCTGCGGGGCTGAGCGGGGGCGGAATTTTCCTGATCATTATGGTGATCGTCTTCGGCCTGGTCGCGACCCAGATGTCACGCTTCGACTGGAACGAACTGAAAGACAATCTCAACATTGACGACAACGACTTCGCCTTGTTCGGCGAAAAGTATACCTACGAAGATCAGCTGGAGCAGGCATTTCCCGCGGGCGCGAGCCTGCATGTCGTCGACAATCGCGGCGCGGTGACGGTCAACGACTCCAACGACAATCAAATTCACGTGTCGGTGCACAAGCGGGTGAACGCCAGCAGCCAGTCGGACGCGGACAAGTACAACTCACAGAGCAAGCCGCAGATCACGTTGAGCGGCAACGTTGTGACTTTGAACGCCAACAACGAGTCGGCCGGCGAGCACAATGTAGCCACCGATCTCGACGTTGAGATCCCGCGCACCGCGCCGGTCAATGTCACGACTCGCTACGGCGACGTAAGCGTGACCGGACGCGATGGCGACGTGCAGGTTTCCGCACAGCACGACGACGTTTCCGCCAGCGACATTAACGGCAAAGTCAGCCTCACGCTCGATCATTCCTCGGCGCGAATTTCGCAAGTGAGTTCCGACGTTTCCATCGAGGGTCGGGCGAACGACGTTTCCATTGAAGACGTAAAAGGCGCTTTGCACCTCGACGGCGAGTTCATGGAAAGCGTCAAGCTGAGCAAGATTGCGCAGACGGTGATTTTCAAATCGTCGCGCACCGACATGCAGTTTTCCCGGCTGGACGGAGACCTCGATCTGGACTCCGGCGACTTGCAGGCCGATAACGTTTCCGGCCCGCTGCGGCTCACCACCCGCTCGAAAGATGTTCGTATGACCGAGGTGAAGGGCGACGTGCGCATGCAGGACGAAAACGGCTCGATCGAACTGCATATGAACAAATTGGGTAGCATGGAAGTCGAAAACCGCCATGGCGATATTCAGATTTATGTGCCGGACAAGGCGGGCTTTCAGGTAGACGCGCGGTCGCACGGCGGGGAAATCGAGAGCGATTTTAGCGATTTGAAGATCGATACTGCAGGAGAAACCGCGGTCGCGGCCGGGATCGTCAACGGCGGCGGCCCACACATCGTATTGAACAATGACGAAGGGACGATCGAGATTCGGCGCGCGACGTCAGTGCCGGAACCATCGCCCAAGCCGCCGAAACCTCCCAAAGCTCCGCGCGCGGCGGAGCCGAAAGTGACGGAGAACTAGGCAAGTTCCCGTCCTGTCTCTGCAAAGAACGGAGAGACAAGGACGGGGCACCCGAATCACTCCATCCGACTTGTCATTCCGAGCGGCTTCAGCCCCGAGGAATCTGCTTTTCCAAACCAAATAATGACGTGGTATGTTCAAATCTTCTCTTTGCACAGGAATAATCGGGCACAGGAATAACCTGACATGATCCGTCCTTACAAAGGCATTCGACCCACGATTCCAAACAGCTGCTACATTGACGAATCGGCGCAAATCATTGGCGATGTGGTGCTGGGCGAGCACGCCAGCGTCTGGATGAACGCCGTGCTGCGCGGCGATGTGCACTCCATCCGCATCGGCGCGCATTCCAACGTGCAGGACTGCAGCGTGCTGCACGGAATGAAGGAGCAGTATGGCGTCTTCGTCGGCGACTACGTTACGGTCGGCCATTCGGTGACGTTGCACGGCTGCGTGATTGAAGACCGTTGCCTGATCGGCATGGGATCGATTATCTTGAACGGCGCGCGCATCGGCGCGGGTTCGATTATCGCCGCGGGCACCCTGATTCCGGAGAAAACCGTGGTCGAGCCGGGATCGCTGTGGATGGGCTCGCCGGGAAAATTCCGCCGCAAGCTCGATGAGAAAGACCAGGAGACTATCCTGCGCTACGCAAATAATTATCTGGGATATAAGGAGTCGTACTTGCGGGAGCGGTAAGAACTCTTCACCACAGAGGACACAGGGGATAAACGAAATCTGCCCGGTTCGATGCTTCTGAGGCGGCAGCCAGTATGTTTGCCAAAATCCAACGCGTGCATTTTGTGGGAATCGGCGGCATCGGCATGAGCGGAATTGCCGAGGTCATGATCAATCTCGGCTACAAAGTTTCCGGCTCGGACCTGAAAAGTTCCGCCATCACGCAACGCCTGGCATCGCTCGGCGCGATCATATTCGAAGGCCACCGGGCTGAGAATGTCGCGGGAGCGGAGGTGGTCGTCACCAGCTCCGCGATCGCAATCGAAAATCCCGAAGTCGCGGCCGCGCACAATTTGCACATTCCGGTCATCCCGCGGGCAGAGATGCTGGCTGAGTTGATGCGGCTGAAGTACGGCATCGCCATCGCCGGCATGCACGGCAAAACCACGACAACCTCGATGGTTGCGACGGTGCTCGCCGGCGGCGAACTCGATCCAACGGTGGTGGTCGGCGGGCGTGTCGACACGATGGGATCGAACGCGCGGCTGGGGAGGTCGCACTACCTTGTAGCCGAGGCGGATGAAAGCGACCGCTCGTTCCTGAAACTTTCGCCGATCCTCGCGGTGGTCACCAACATTGACCGCGAGCACATGGATTGTTACCGCAACATGCGCGACGTTAAGCGAACGTTTCTCGAATTCATGGACCGCGTGCCGTTTTACGGAATGATCGTCGCCTGCAATGACGATCCCATTCTGCGCCGGCTTTTGCCGCAAGTGCGGCGGCGCATGATGACCTATGGAACGCGGCGTGGGTCGGACTTTCACATTCGGATGGGCCAGCCGTTGCCCATGGGCGAGGGGCAGCCGATGAGCCGCTTCCAGGTCATGTTTAAGGAACGGAATTTGGGCGAGTTTCATCTGCATGTGCCGGGAGCGCACAACGTGTTGAACGCGACGGCTGCGGTCGCAGTTGGCGTCGGTTTGGACATCGATGTGGAGAAGATTCGCGCCGCGCTGGCGACGTTCCGCGGAGTAGATCGCCGATTTCAGTTGCGCGGAAGCGCGGCGGGAGTGAGTGTCATCGATGATTACGGCCACCATCCCACCGAGATTCGCGCGACTCTGGCAGCGGCGCGGCAATGCGGCTTCGGTAAAATTCACGTGATCTTTCAGCCCCACCGCTACAGCCGCACCCGCGATCTGATGAACGAGTTTGCCGGCTGCTTTGCCGATGCCGATACGCTCACCATCCTGGACATTTATGCCGCAAGCGAACCGCCGATCGAGGGCATCAGCGGAGAAAATCTTGCCCGGCACATTCAGGAAGCTGGCAGCCGCGCGGCGAGCTATGCCCCAAGTTTTGCCGAGGCGGTCGCAGCGGTCATCGCCGTGGCCGAACCCGGAGATATGGTGCTGACCCTCGGTGCCGGCAGCGTCTCGCAGTTGGGGCCGATCGGCCCTCGAAAAGCTGGGCACAAACGCGGCCGTAGCGATCTAAAACTCGGCTAAACTCCTGAAACCTTTCGTCTCGCAAAGCCGTACATAACAATGTAGACAGTGTGGGTGACGAAAATTCCGGTGGTTCGTCTAATCCACATAACGGCGTCAGGAGTGGCGATATGGCTTCCGAAAAAGCGATTTACTGGATGGCAGTAGGGCTGGTGGCACTGGTAGCAGGCAATCATTTTGCTCAGAAGTTGGATAGCAGCGAACTTTGCGCAACGCGCGATGGCGGCCGTCGAGCGGGTTTCCGGGGAGTCCGGACATTATCTCGCGGTGGCGACCGGCGCTTCGAGCCGATGCGCTCGCAGCGAGGCAGTGATCGCCCGAGCACAGACTCGTCTGGCAGGGGTGCAAACCATGATGGCCCGGCGGGAAGCAGCCTGCGCCCGGATTGGGGCAGCCCAAGCGCGGTTGATGGCGATGCAGCAAATGCACGCCGCGGTTGCGATGCCAAGTCTTCGAGCGATGCCCGAGATCACGATCCCGCAGGTGGCCATCCCGCAGATCGTTATCCCGCAGATCAATCTTCCCCAGGTTCGCATAAACCCAGGCGGAGATATCTAAGCCCGTAGTCACTTTCAGTTACTGGAGCTCGCGAATTTAGCGTGGAAGTTTGGCGATGTCGGCGCGGGCCAGGATGGCTCCCGCGGGATCGAGAACATAGACGTCAGCCCAAGGCTCGCCGGGAGCATGGGCGTTAGATCGGTCCCGGAATCGTAAAAGTAATCAGAGTTCGGGACGAGGTGCAGCCAGTCACTTCCCGCAGTTCTGTGGCGGAGGATGCCACGTCCACGGTTCGTTCGACCCGCAAGACGACCTCTAAGCCCCCCACCAAGTTCTCGCAATGCATGGGAATTTGAACTTGCCACTCATTCGCGGCCGTCTTTCTCGCCATGGGCGCATCCACAAAAACCACAATCGGAGGATTACCTCCAGGCGAAGCGAACCACTCCAGCCAGCGATGGTCGAACTCGATGCTGGCAAGGAGGTAAGCGTGCATCAACTCGCGGTCACGCTCCTCCCAGCACGGGTGCATCGCGTAAAGCGACGCCGGAGCCGCGCCCGCCTGTGCGTGCAGCAGATGATGCAAGGCGGGAACGAAATCGGGATGGTAGCCAGCCCGGGCCATCAGCGTGAGGCCCTCGCGGTCGGCGTCAATTTCCAGTTGGCGGCAGAAACGGGCAAGCTCCTCCGATGCCTTTCGCGAGTCGGCCCAGGAGACCGAGGGAAGACCGGGGTCGCCGAGCACGATGGCCGGCGCACTGCTGGTTTCAAGCGATTTCTGATAAAGATAGCGGCGCGCCCAGTCCCGGCGGACGACGTGGGCGATTTCGTGCGAAAGAATGGCCGCCCACAGTCCGGCACTTTGATCGGTCAGCCGCGCCAAACCGCTCTCCACGTAGATGGTCCCGTCGGGCGAGGAATAAGCATTGAGTTGGCCATCCTCGACGATGCGCAGCTCCCAGGTAAATTTCGGCGACCGAGGGAGTTGAACCTGGTGGACGAGGCGTTCGAACACCAGCTTGCCGATCGCATAACGTCCGCTCGGTGCCACGCTTTGCGCCATTAGTTGGGGACGCAGGCGGAGAGCGGTTTGAAGATCGAGACTGAAATTGGGTGGGACGGGCAGCGCGTCGAGTTGCTGGCCGAGGGCAGAAATTACCCAAAACAGGCCAAGCACGAGTGCAAGGCCAACCCGGTACGCCTTCGAAGCAATAAGCTCCACGGAAACTCCTCCGCGGAACGAGATCCTAAGTTCATTATGCGCTCTTGGCTGGCGGGTGCAAGGAAAAATGAGGCACGCCCCGGAGCAAATGAACTCGAGAATCCAGATCCGGAAAAATTTTCCGCTTCCTTTTTCCGATCTCGGCGGTCAATATAACTTTCCAACTTCCCAAGCCGGAGGATTCCATGCAAGAGACGCCGCAACAATACACCGCGCGCATTAAGGGTTTTGTCGAAGGAAAAGAGCCGATGCGGGTGCAGCAGGAGACGCACAAGAAGCTGCACAAACTGGTCAAGCCGCTGAGCAAGAAACAAATGACCCAGCGCCCAGAGCCGGGCAAGTGGTCGATCGCCGAGATTCTTGCTCACCTGGTGGATGCCGAACTGACCGGCAGCTGGCGGATGCGCTCGATTCTTGGCAGCAATGGCGTGCCGGTCCAGGCGTTCGATCAGGACGCGTGGGCGGAGACGTTCGACTATTCCAAGTGCGATCCCAAAGTTTCGCTGGAGACCTTCCGCGTGCTGCGCGAGAACAATCTGCGGATGCTGAAGGCGCTGCCGAAAGATTTGTGGGACAACTACGGTATGCACCAGGAGCGCGGAAAAGAGAGCATCAGTCACATTGTTGCCATGTTCGCCGGCCACGACTTGAATCATTTGGGACAGATAGAGAGAATCGTGAAGGCGGGTGGAACTAAGCGCAAGCGGGCTGCGTAGTCCAGATTTCGGACAGCCCTGCTCGAAGCCGTCGCCGCTTGGCCGACGTAGGAACCACTTATGCCTGAAAGCAGTGCGGTTGACAAAAGGAGGATGGCCGCCTCGGCCTCGGCAGCGCCGATCAATGAGCCGCTTCCCGCACCTGCTTTTGATTTTCTGATTTTGCTCTGCGCGGTGAAGCTGCTGTTGCATCTGTTCACCAGCGTCCGCCACTACGGATATTTTCGCGACGAACTCTACTACCTCGACTTGGCCCGGCATCTCGATTGGGGCTATGTCGATTGCGCCCCGCTGATTGCGGTGTACGCCAAGATCGCGCTGCTGATGGGCGGCTCGCTGGCGGCATTGCGTATTCTCCCGGCCCTGGCTGGCGCGGGACTCATCGCAATCACCATGTTTCTCTGCCGTGAACTGGGCGGCACTCGCTACGCGCAGTTTCTGGCGGGGCTTTGCATTCTGCTGGCCCCGGCATTTCTAGTCTCGGGCAGTCTCCTCACCATGAATGCTTTCGAGCCGCTGTATTGGATGGGCGCGTTATTAGTGGTAGCCCGCATTCTGCGGACAGGAGACTCGCGTTTGTGGCTGTGGTTCGGAGTTCTGGCGGGTCTGGGCCTGGAGAACAAACCTTCAACCCTTTCGTTCGGTTTCGCCGTGGTCGTTGCGCTGCTTCTGACGCAGCATCGCAAAGAATTTGCCAAGCGCTGGATTTGGATTGCGGGCGCGATCACGCTGGCGATTTTCCTGCCCAACATCATCTGGCAGATCCGCCACCACTTTCCCACCATCGAAGACCTTGCCAATGTAAAGCGCGAAGGCAAGAACGTTGTCCTCGGCTCAGTTGCGTTCGTTGTGCAACAGATCGTCGATATGCACCCCGTCCTGCTGTTCATCTGGCTGCCGGGGCTGATTTGGTTGCTGCGTACACCACGCTGGCGCATGCTCGGGCTAACGTTTGTCGTCTTTTTTCTGCAGCAGGAATTGGCGCACGCCAAGGACTACTACCTGTTCCCCATGTATCCCTTGTTGTTTGCCGCTGGCACGATTGTGATCGAGAAATGGCTGGCGAATCGTGCCGCGTGGACGCGGGCGGTAGTGGTGGCCGCGATTCTGGCGGTGACTCTGCCGCTGGTTCCTCTATTCACCTGGATGCTTCCGCCGGACCAGCTACTGGCTTATCAGAGGTTAATTGGATTCAAGCCGGCGAAGCAGGAGGTGCACATGGAATCTTTATTGATGCAGCCGATTGCCGATCAGTTCGGCTGGCCGGAGATGGCGCGGGAAGTCGCGGACATCTACAACTCGCTTCCTCCCGAGGAGCGTGCCCAGACTGGCATTTGGGCGGGAAATTATGGGGAAGCAGGTGCGATCGACGAATTCGGTCCCCAATATGGCTTGCCTCACGCCTGGTCCCGCCATCAGAACCATTGGTACTGGGGACCTCCGCCGATCTCTTACAAAAATTTCATTGTGATTCAGTGGAGTCTCGACGACGTGAAGGACAACTGCACTTCGTACCAGGCATTTGAGCACTACAACCGGTTCGGCATGGGCGAAGAGAATGGTCCGATCTATTTATGCCGCGACGCTTTGTTCGATGTGCGAAAAATCTGGTGGCACTCACACCACTGGAATTAGGCGATCTGGCGATGGAGAATTTGGACGCCCGAAGTGACTTCTCATTTTTTCCTCCCCAGGCTCTTTCAAAGAGTCTGGCTCGCTTCACCCTGGCGGACTACAGTTTGCCAACGGCTCCGATGTTGTAGCCAGCAACCCAAACGTTGGCCCCGTCGAAAGCTACGCCGGTGGTGTTGGTTGTGGGCGGGAAGATGCGATCCACAATCGCGCCATCGCTCGCTCGCAGCTGATATATAAAGTCTCCACTGACCCAGATGTCCGTTCCGTCAAAGGCGACGCCGTACGGTGCAGGCGGTGTCGGAAATGTGCCCAGCACGGCACCGTCGCTTGCCCGCAGCTCAGTGACCGACCCGCCTGCGTTATTTGCCACCCACAGGTTCGCACCATCGAATGCAATCCCCAATGCCCCCAGTCCGACCGTAAACGTGCCCAGCACGCTTCCGTCGCTAGCTCTCAGCTTGGTGACCGTCCCAGGGCCGTTGCCGCCGCCATTCGTGACCCAGACGTTCTCGCCATCGAAAGCCACGGCTCGCGGGGAATCCCCACCGTGAAGTTCCCCAAGTTCTTGCCGTCGCTTGCCCTTAGCTTCGTTACCCAGCCGTTACCGTTCGCATTAGAGGTGGGAACCCAGATATTTGCCCCATCAAACGCCATCCAAAACGGCACGACCCCGGGGAGAGAGAAAGTCCCCAACACCTTGCCGTCACTGGCGCGAACCTTGGTCACCGCTGGACTGGTGTTGCTGCCGTTCGTGATCCAGACGTTCGCCCCGTCAAACGTCACCCCGAGGCCGCCGGTCGCAAAGGTTCCCAAAACCTGGCCATCGCTCGCCCGCAGCTTGGTCAAGTTGCCGCCCACCACCCAAACGTTCGCGCCATCAAAGGCCACGCCGTAGGGGTTGGCTCCCACCGGCAAGCCGAAGGCACAAACGTCGCTGCCGCATCCGATATAAACCGTCCCATGCACCACCGCGGGCGAGGAAGTAACCTCGCCGCCCGTAGCGTAGCTCCACAGCTTATCACCGGTGTTCGCGTTCAGCGCGTACACTTTGTCGTCGAAGGAACCGACATAAACCACCCCATTTCCTACTGCGGGTGAGGAATATACCGAGCCGCCGGTGGTATAGCTCCAAAAGCGGGCGCCGGTGCTGGCGTTCAGCGCGTACACGCCGTTATCGTTCGAGCCGACATAAACCATCCCATTCGCTACTGCGGGTGAGGAATCGGAGCAGCCCGGTTTTCTGCTATATTGCCCAGATTCCTCGGAAGTCTCCGTTTGCGGGGCCGGATGGGTCGCATCGTTGCAGTCTTCTTCCGACGCCTGTGGCTGCCTCTTCTTCTCTTGGCAGCGTTCGGCACTCTCTGCGTCCGCACCTACATGCACTTAGAGCACCTGCGCTGGCAAGACGCGCTGTTCTGGATCGTAAATCCGCACGCCATCGACTATCGCACGGTCGCGACGCGACCAAGTTTTTCGACCTGTTCGTCTATATCGGAGTGTTCGCATTTCAGATCTGGATCGCGGAACGCGTGCTGGTCACGATTTTTCGCCGGCAGGGTTTGGAGGCCTGGAAATCTATGATCAACGACGTCTCTATCGAAAAAGTGAAAGGCCACTTCATCATCTGCGGATATGGGCAGGTTGGCCGCACGGTTGTGGACCGACCTCAAGCACCTGGAAATTCCTTTCGTTCTGATCGAGACCAACGAGGGCATGTGCCGCCAGCTCCTGCAGGATGGAATGCTCGTGATCCAGGGCGATGCCAAGCGGCACGATGTGCTGCTTTCGGCTGGGCTCGAGCGCGCACGGGGCATTTGCGTGGTGATCGACAACGACGCCGACAATCTTTACATCACCGTTACCGCAAGGTCTTTGAATCCCAACGTAAAGATCATTACCCGCGCTGGCCAGCAGCGCTACGCCAACGCCATCCGCAATTCAGGGGCGGATGAAGTCATCATCCCTGAATACGAAGGTGGATTGATGACCGGTAGAATGATCCAGAAATATTATCCGGCCTCGGCTAAGCTGGACTGATCGTGGACGGTTCGAACTACTCCCCGGCAAACACGAGTTCTCGTCTGATGTCGCTGGATGTATTTCGCGGGGCGACGATCGCGGCGATGATCCTGGTGAATAACGCCGGCGATGAGCCAAATTCCTATTGGCCGCTTCGCCATGCCGAGTGGAATGGATGGACGCCGACCGATCTGATTTTTCCTTTCTTTCTGTTCATCGTTGGCGTGGCGATGGCCTACTCCTTTAGCTCTCGCCTGAAGCGCGGAGAAACCCGGCAGCAGCTGTTGTGGCACATTTTGTGGCGCGGCATGATTCTGTTCGCGCTCGGCTTATTTCTCAACGGATTCCCCAATCAGTATCACTGGGCGTCGTGGAGAGTCTACGGCGTGCTGCAGCGAATTGCGGTTTGCTATGTGATCTCCGCCATCATCGCGCTATGGATGAAGCCGCGCGGCTGGATCGCTGTGGCGCTAGGTTGTCTCGCCGGCTATTGGATTCTGATGCGTTACGTTCCCGTCCCCGGATTTGGTGTGCCAACACGCGACATTCCCCTGCTCGATCCTGATCGCAATCTCGTCGCATGGCTCGATCGAAAGCTCCTCATGGGCCATCTCTACGAAGGCACCCGCGATCCCGAAGGGGTCATTAGTACGATTCCTGCGATTGCCACGAGTCTCCTCGGCCTGCTCACCGGCGACGGGCTGCGGTCGGAGCGATCCGCAAAGAAAAAAGCCTTGGGACTATTTCTGTTCGGCGTTCTCGGCGTGATCGCCGGAGAAATTTTCAATCTCTGGTTTCCCATCAACAAGAAACTCTGGACCAGTTCTTTTGTGATTTTCACCGCCGGGATGGCGCTGATGTGCCTGGCGCTCTGTTACTGGATTTTGGACATTGAGCAATGGCGCGAACGATGGACAAAGTTTTTTCTGGTGTTTGGAATGAATGCGATCGCGGCTTACGTGTTTTCAGAAGCCATCTCGCACACGCTCGACCATCTGCGCGCCGCGACCGGAGCCGACTGGCAGGAATCCATGTACGAAAAATTCTTCACGCCGCTCGGCAGCCCGGCGAATGCATCTCTGCTCTATGCCGTTTTTTTCGTCTTTATTTGTTGGCTGGCGATGTGGGCACTCTATCGCAAAGGAATTTTCCTGAAGATCTGAAGAAGAATGGGGGCCGCGTACCTCAGCGCGGCCCGGATGAGATCGGCGACTCTCGCTAGTACTGCATACAGAGTTCCAGTTGGTGATGGGCCTCATCGATCGCGCGAATGGCGTCTACCCGGTGCCCGCCAAAATCATGCGCCGCTTCCTGCAGGTGTGCTTTAGCGCCGTCGAGTGCGCGAAGCGCCGCGACAATCTGGGGATGTCTCCCGGCCGCGGGAGAAGCCGGAGTCAGGGCCAGCATAATGGCGAATACAGCCAACAGGCTCGTCAATCTTGTCTTCATCGAATTTCTCCTTGGATTGTCCGACTTGGGGCGCGGACTGCCGCTGGATAACCGCTAGCTTATCCAACCCGTGGGATGGCGACAAGTTGCCATTTGGATAACCCGGAGATTTGAGCGGGTGACTCAGTCCAAATCGAGCGCGATCCTCAGACGGTCTTCTACCGCGTTCAGCGAATGCCGATCAAGCCGGCCTATCTGAGTCTTCAATCGCGCGACCGTGATCGCTCGAACTTGCTCGCACATGGCAACGGAACCGAGCGGCAAGCCGGCGACGCCTTTTGGGAGGAGAACCTGGCTGGGATAAATCCGGCGGCAATTAGCAGCATCGGTACAAGGGACGCAAATGACCACGCTGCTGTTGCGATTGATCGCATCGCGGCTCACGACAATGACCGGACGCACACCGGCCTGCTCCGAACCGCGAGTGGGATCCAGTTGGGCCATGAAAACATCGCCTCGAACTGGAATTGGTGGCGCTACTTCGTGCGCTTTTCGGCTGACCGTAATGCCTCCCAGTCGCTTGCGGCGAATGCGTCAGCCATCGTTTGCGACGTGCGCTGGTGGTCCGCGTCTTCATTCATGTGCGCGAATTCGGCGTCGATCCGCTCGCGGCGCAACTGCCTCAGCTTTTGGCTAAGAGAGTCAACCAGCAGGTCGTTCATGCTGTTGGCGTCGGTTGCGCCGGCCTCGATGGCCGAGCGCGCTTCTTCGTAAAGACGCTTGGGAATTCGTACAGTCGTGATCTGGAGCTTGTTGGCAGTCGTGGACACTTGCCGGCCTCATATCATAAGTGATATCAAGTA
This sequence comes from uncultured Acidobacteriaceae bacterium, assembly GCA_963848325.1. Lineage (GTDB taxonomy): Bacteria > Acidobacteriota > Terriglobia > Terriglobales > Acidobacteriaceae > DATJOJ01. The sequence continues at coordinate 27,547 of CAWKDJ010000021.1, read as the reverse complement.
TAATATCACAAACAGTATTTTAAAACGATTCCCTGGGCGGCGGGCGATAGAGTGACCCCGGCTGGCGCCGGACGCCCGCTCCCTACGCGTATTAAGAGAATCACGTGCTCTCTCGCCCTCGCCGCTAAGAACACCGCTCTCGACACCCACCCTGCGCGGACTCGGCCACACACTCATCGCTCACTCGGGCGGCATCGATTCGGCGTTCCTTGCTTGGGCCGCGCATCGCGCGCTTGGCACCGAGAGGCTGGCGGTGATCCCATGAACGCATCGTTGCCCATTGAACAGTTGCGCCGCCGAGCCTGAGTTTTCGCAGAATTTCAGCGTAAAATCGCGCCCGTTCGCAGGTGCTAAATACCTGCATGTGAGATAATTTTTGTACTTCTTTCATGCATAGGCGGTTCGCGATCATGTTATTGCGGCGGGCTATATTCATTCTCGTGCTGGTTTGCCTGGGTTGTTCGGCGCAGTCGGTGCCTGCCGACCAGGCACAGCGCATTGAACGCCAGGTGAGGGCCTATTACTCGGTCCCGGCCAACGTCAAAGTCACCGTCGGCACGCTGCATCCCAGCGACTTCCCCAACTACGACGCGCTCACCATCAACATCGAGAGTCCAAGCAAGAAGCAGGATTATGAGTTTCTCTTGTCGAAAGACGGCAAGACCCTGCTGCGGATGACGAAACTCGACCTGACCAAAGATCCCTATGCGGAAACGATGAAGAAGATCGACATCGCTGGCCGCCCGATCCGGGGCAATAAAGACGCCAAAGTCACGGTGGTCAACTTCGATGACTTTCAGTGCCCGTACTGCTCCAAGATGCACCAGGTGTTGTTTCCCGAAATCCTCAAGGAATATGGCGACCGTGTAAGGTTTGTTTACAAGGATTTCCCGATTCCTGAAATCCATCCCTGGGCGATGCGCGCGGCGGTGGATGCGAATTGTCTGGCGGCGCAGAGCCCCGACGCCTACTGGGATTTCGCCGACTACATTCACGCCAACCAGTATCAGGTGAATAGTCAAAGAGGGCCGACCGCGCAGTCCTCGGAACTAGATCGCATCACGCTCGAACAGGGCAAGAAACACAATGTGGATGAGGCCAGCCTGCAATCCTGCATTAAGGCGCAAAAAGATGATCAAATTAAAGCTTCCATCCACGAAGGTGAGAACCTGAACGTGAATGCCACGCCCACGCTGTTTGTTAACGGGCAGGAAATGGATGGAGCGCTTCCGCTGAACGAGGTCCGCGCCACGCTCGACCGCGCCTTGCAGGATGCTGGCGTAGCTCCGCCGGCCCATCCATCGGGAGCGGCGGCCGCGGCGCCGTCCGGCAGCCAATAGCCCTTTTCAGAAAGTCCAGCAGCACGGAGGAATTGGAGTGAAGACAGAAAGGCCATTTGGTGTCGCACTCGCGTTGGCGACCATACTTCTTGCCATGCTGGCGGCGGGTTGCAATGCAAAACCTGCAGGTGGCGATGTTGCTGCCAATGTCGATGGACGCAAAATCTACAACGCCGACGTCGACGAGTACTATGAGAACCAAACCGCGGGTTCCCAGCAACCGCAACCGACCGGCGAGCAGGCCACCAGCCTGCGGTTGAGCATTCTGCGCGAACTGATCGACAACGAAATCCTTATGCGCCGCGCAGAAAAACTTGGGCTGCTGGCGACCGACGATGAAGTTGACCGCAAGCTCAACGAGATCAAGTCTCCTTACACCAAGGAAGAGTTCGACGCCCGGCTCAAGGAAAGAAAAATTACCCTCGACAACTTTAAGCGCGATCTCCGCCGCTCACTGACGGTCGAAAAAGTGCTCAATAAAGAAGTCACCTCCAAGATCAATATTTCCGACCAGGACATCACCAGCTACTACAACGCGCACAAAGCCGAGTTCAATCTGATCGAGCCGCAATATCATCTGGCGCACATTTTTGTGACCGCTACGCCCAACCCGCAGGTGCACAATTTAAAAAACGACAAGGCCCAGAACGAAGCCGAAGCGCGTAAGAAAATCCAGATGCTGGTCAACCGGCTTGATAGCGGAGACGATTTTGGCACCCTCGCGATGAACTACTCGGAAGACAGCGAGAGTTCCGGAAACGGCGGCGACCTGGGTTTTGCGCCTGAATCTTCGTTGAAGAACACCGACCCCGGTACCCGCGATGCGGTAATGAAGCTGAAGCCCGGGCAGTACAGCGCCATCATTACAGTGGTGAATCCGATGACCAATCAACTGGTGGGCTTCCGCATCGTCAAACTGATTGCCAAGGAACCCGCCGGGCAGCGCGAACTCTCCGATCCTCGCGTGCAGGAAGCCATTCGTTCGCAGCTTCGCGACCGGCGCGAGCAATTGCTGAAGACGGCATACTACGAAGTTCTGCGCGATCAGGCCAAGGTTGAGAACTTCTACGCGGAAAAGGCCTGTCGGGCAACGGAACGGCGCAGTAGAAATTCGGGATTCGGCGTCAGTCCGCCGGCATCGGCGCCGGTTTAGGTGTGTTCAAGGATGCGGGCATCGCCGCGTGGACGGGTGCCGGCTGCAGCCATTTGCGAATCTCCGGCAATGCGGCCCGAGTGGCCAATTCTCCTGCACGAACCAATTCGGCGCTGTGCTCGAATGCGTCGTACTTGTACCCGTTCACGTCCGGCTCAATCACCAGATCGGCCGCCTGCTTCCATTGGGTACTGTTCATGTCCTGTGCGATGGCGAAACACTGGCCAATCACATCGAACAAATGACGCGGGCCGTCGTTCCGGTTCCATTTTCCCTTCAAATGAACCGCCAGAACCCGCTCGGCGCCCATCTGCCGCAGCGGCCGGGTTGGAACTGTGTGCGCGAGCATGCCGTCAATCAAGAGCCGTCCCTCGATTTTGACCGGCAAAAACATGCCTGGATAGGCGCAACTGGCGCGCACCGGATCGATCAGTGGGCCGGATTGAAAGAGCACGCCTTCGCCGGTGGAAAAATCGGTGGCAGTAATCGCCAGAGGAATCCGCAATTCCTCGAAAGTTTTGACTTTCAAAATGCGAGTGAGAAATCCGATCATGCGCTGGTTGCTGGCGAATCCGTAACGCGACAGCGTCCAGCGGGCCAAGTGCTTGAAGCGAACCTGGGTTGCAACTTCTTCAAGTTCGGCGGGAGAAAGACCGCTGCAGTAAGCCGCCCCGATCAGCGCCCCGACGCTGGTTCCGGCTATGTAGCTGATGGGAATCTGCTCTTCTTCGAGGACTTTGAGAACGCCAACGTGGGCAATGCCGCGGGCAAAACCTCCGCCGAGCGCCAGCCCCAAAGCGGGTTGCGGCGATGTGAATTCGCTGCGAGGCGGACGCCCAGAAAGCTCGCGTCCGAACGCCTGTACCGACCGAATAATCTTGCCTAGACGTTTCACGGGTGACCCCACATCATCCCGGCTCGGCAAATCACTCCAAGCCTTTTCCAGCAAATAGGATGCCAGCTCTGCGCAGTATGGCCGTAGGGGTTTCTCCGCACAATGGCACGGGGATGCCATTACTTTGAGGCACCAACGGAATGCATGACTAAGTCCCGTGTTCCTGATAACTTGGCTGCATGGTTCGGGAAATCTCTGCGGGAGGAGTGGTGGTGCGGCGGCTTGACGAAAATTGGCAAGTCGCGGTGATTGAGCCACAAAAGGAGGACGCAAGCGCAAACAGCGTCACTTCAAAACCGAAAAAAGCGCAAAAAATGTTACTTGCGCTGCCCAAAGGGCTGGTCGATCCGGGTGAAAAGCCGGAACAGACCGCCCTACGCGAAGTGCAAGAAGAGACCGGCCTGACCGCGGCGCCCGTCACCAAACTCGGCGACATAAAGTACGTTTACGTTCGCGCCTGGGGAGACCAGCAGCGGGTCTTCAAAATCGTGAGCTTTTATTTGCTGCGCTATGAGTCCGGGGAGATCGACGATATCGCGCCAGCCATGCGGATTGAAGTGAAACGGGCACTGTGGATCCCGCTGGAAGGGGCCGTTCGCCAGTTGGCTTATCGGGGAGAAAAAGATATGGTTCGCCGCGCTCAGCAGTATTTGCAGGAGCACGGGGAAAGTATCGCATGAGAGCAAAACCTATCACAGCGATGTGTGACGCATAACCTTGAGTCGGGTACGAATTCGCCCTAGGATAGATTCAATTTAATAGGGCGCGTACCGTTGCCATCCTCACCCCACATCTTACGGTTCGCGCCCGTTGTCTTTTAGGGGCCTGCTGCACAGTCACTGCGAACTTGAATCGTCAACCACAGCGCCATCGTGTACCTTAGAGTGCTTCAGGATTTTTCTAATGTTGGGGGCGGTCTTTTCATGAAATCCATTCACAAAGTTGCCATTTTAGGGGCGGGAACCATGGGGGCACGCATCGCCGCCCACTTTGCCAATGCGGGCGTGCCAAGCTTCCTGCTCGACATCGTCCCCAGCGACGCTTCTTCGCGCAACCAGATTGCAGCCGCCGGTTTAGAGGCGGCAAGAAAGTCGAAACCCGCCGCGTTTATGGACGCCGCACTCGCCCGGTTTGTGACTGTCGGCAATTTTGAAGATGACCTCAACAAACTGGCGGACGTGGATTGGATCATCGAGGCCGTGGTTGAGAACCTCGAGATCAAGCGCGGCTTGCTGCGAAAAATCGAGGCCATCCGCAAGCCGGGCACGATAGTTACCACTAATACCAGCGGCCTTCCGGTGGGCAAGATCGCCGAGGGATTTTCCGACGATTTTCGCCGCGTCTGGTTTGGCACACATTTTTTCAATCCGCCACGCTACATGCGGCTGCTCGAACTTATTCCCACACCTGACTCCGACCGCGTGGCGATCGACTCAGTCGCTCACTTCTGCGATACACGTCTTGGCAAGGGAGTGGTTTTCGCCAAAGACACGCCCAACTTTATCGCCAATCGCATCGGCACTTTCTCGGTGCTGAATGTCATGCGCCTTATGCAGGAAATGGATTTCACCATCGAAGACGTCGACGCGCTGACCGGGCAGGCTGTGGGCTGGCCGCGGTCTGCAACCTTCCGGACCATCGACATGGTTGGGCTGGACATCCTCGGCCACGTAGTGGGAAACATGACAGAAAACGTCCGTGACGAAAGAAGAGATCTGAAGCTTCCAGACTTCTTTCAAAAGATGCTCGAAAGCAAATGGCTGGGCGACAAGACGAAAGGCGGTTTTTACAAAAAGTCTGGCGAAGATCGCCTGGCGCTCGACTGGAAGGCGCTCGAATACCATCCGCGGCAAAAGCCGAAGTTCGCCGCGCTGGATATGGCCAAGAACGTTGAAGAGACTGGCGCGCGAGTGCGCATGTTGATCGGAGATGGATCGAAAAAGGCCGACAAAGCCGGCGAATTTTTGTGGGCAGCTTTGTCCGACCTTTGGACTTATTCGGCCAACCGGATTCCGGAAATTGCTGATTCCGTCGTTGAAATCGATCGCGCCATGAAACTCGGCTTCAATTGGGAACTGGGGCCATTCGAGCTGTGGGACGCGGCCGGCGTTAAAGCCACGGTCGAGCGCATGAAAAAAGAGAATCGACCAATAGCTGCCAATGTCGAAAAGCTGCTCGCTTCCGGCAAGCACTCCTGGTACAACGACGACCCCAAAACGGCCTCCGGCCGCGCCTACTGCGATCTGGGAACTGCGAACTGGGAACCGGTGAAGGTTCCTGCGGGCGTGTGGTCGGTTGAGGTTGCCAAAAAATCGAACGGTGTGGTCAAGAAAAATGCAGGCGCCTCGCTCGTCGATCTTGGCGACGGCGTCGCGTGCATCGAGTTTCACTCCAAGATGAACACGATCGGCACCGACATCGTGCAGTTGATCCTGCAAACCCTCAAACCCGGCGGCCCGGGCGACAACTTCGACGCGTTTGTGGTGACCAATGATGCAACCAATTTTTCCGTGGGCGCGAACCTCATGCTGTTGCTGATGTCGATCCAGGAAGAGGAATGGGACGAAGTTGACCTCGCCATCCGGCAATTTCAGGGCATGACGCAGGCCATCAAGTTCTCGCCCAAGCCAGTAGTGGTTGCGCCGTTCGGGCTGACTTTGGGCGGAGGCACGGAAATCTCGCTTCACGCGCCTGCTTTGCAACCCCACGCCGAACTGTACATCGGATTGGTCGAAGTCGGCGTCGGATTGCTGCCCGGCGCCGGCGGATGCAAAGAAATGTTGCTGCGAGCGGTGGACAGTGCGCAGTCGATTCGCCCCGGCGGGCGCGGAGAATCGGTCGAGATGCTCGAAGCGATGAAGAAGATTTTCGAGACGATCGCCACCGCCAAAGTTGCGACTTCGGCACATGAGGCTCGCGGGCTGAGTTTTCTCCGTGACACCGATCAGATCACGATGAACCGCGCGCGCGTCTTGTCGGATGCGAAGGCGCGGGCGCTGGAGATGGTGCCGCGCGGGCTACGAGGCGCCCATTCCGCGGACCGATATTCCAGCCCCCGGCGAAAACATTCTTGCCGCGCTGAAGATGGGCGTTCATCTCATGCGCCAGGGCGAGTACATCAGCGACTACGAAGTGAAAATCGGAACCAAAGTTGCAGAGGTGCTGTGCGGCGGAAGCGTAACCCCCGGCACGCTGGTGAGTGAGCAATACATCCTCGACCTTGAGCGGGAGGCGTTCAAGTCGCTGTGCGGTGAACGCAAGACGCAGGAGCGAATTCAGCACATGTTGAAGACGGGAAAGGCGCTGAGGAATTGAAGCAACTAGCTACGCACAGCAGCTATACGACATAACATCTTGACATAGCTATATGCGTGAGCTATTGTGCTGAATATAGGGAGAATAAAACGTGCGGTACATTACGCCAGAAGAAGTAGTTTCTCCGAGACGTTGGTTCGGGGGTTTGGTGGAAATCATCTATTCCGGCGGTGAGAATGAGATGAGCGTGGCGCGCATTTTGTGGGACGATGACGAGCGCGTCGCATGTCGCTGGAACGGGGATAACGAACACCCTAAAGGAAACCCACTATCGCGAGGACAATCGACTTGGTTCGTCATCGATCACTATGCCGCACCGGCGGTCGAACGGGCCGCACGCGCTGCCGCAGAGCAATCGCCGAATAGCCTAATCTCTCAGTACCGTGAAATGGCCAATGATTCCGAACGTGAACGCGAAGCCGATGAGTGGAGCGAAGGATTGATTGGTGATGCATCCGCGCAGAGGTGAGGTTTGGTGGGTTTCGTTTGATCCATCACTCGGCGGCGAGATTCAAAAGACCAAGCCGGCAGTCATTGTCAGCAACAATGCCGCCAATAGCGCATTGAATCGTGTGTTGGTTGTTCCCTTGACCAGCCGAACTTCCAAACTATATCCCGGAGAAGCGATGGTCTCCCTTCGAGGGGAACAGTGCAAGGCGATGGCTGATCAGCTCACGGCCGCGTCAAAACAGCGCCTCCGTTCTAAACTGGGGGAACTGTCCGCCCCTGATCTTGGAAACGTGGAGGGCGCGATTCTTTTCCAACTGGGGATTCGGCGCTAGATTATTTCCGGTTGGCACGCGCTGTACTTTAACTCTGCGGCTAGCGCAAAGCGCCGGAGCAAGATTTAGTACATGCTGAGGACGCAAAGAGATCGAGGGGTTGAAAAGGCGTGAAGAATGGCAACCAAGAGCTCTCGGGAGTGCGATGACCGCGAAGGATCCCGGCACGTTGAGATGCCCCAAGAACTCCAAGAGCGACTGGAGCTTTTTGATAACGCGACGCGTCGACTGCTTTCCGGGCAAGCCGCGCCAAGTCGCGGCAAGTCGGCAGGGCTTGACCGGGGATGGAAGCGGGAAGATCTGTATCGGCGTCCCGAGTAAGACAGTCCGTCGTATGTGCGGCACGAACCGGGCGACGTGGATCTCACAAACTAAAAAGTCAATCTGGAGTAGTTATGCGCGAAGTTGTGATCGTTTCATCCGTTCGCACCCCCGTTGGCCGCGCCTTTAAGGGAACATTGCGGGCGACGCGTCCCGATGAATTGGCTGCCGTTGCCATCAAAGGCGCGCTGGAACGCGTCCCGCAGCTTGATGCCAAAGAGATCGAAGATGTCATCCTCGGCTGTGCCATGCCCGAAGCCGAGCAGGGGATGAACGTTGCGCGCATCGCAGCGCTTCGTGCCGGCTTGCCAGTCGAGACCTCGGCGCTGACCATCAATCGTTTCTGCTCTTCAGGCTTGCAGGCGATCGCGATTGCCGCAGAACGAATCGGCAGCGGCGGGGCGGAAGTCATCGTTGCAGGCGGGACAGAATCCATGTCGATGATCCCGATGGGCGGCAACAAAATTTCTCCCAACCCGTGGCTCGTCGATCACTATCCAGACGCGTATCTCTCTATGGGATTGACCGCAGAGCGAGTCGCGCAACGATTCGGAATCACCCGCGAGCAAGCCGACGAATTTTCGCTGCGAAGCCATCAGAAGGCGCTGGCGGCAATCCAAGCGGGGAAGTTCGACGATGAAACTGTGCCGGTGCCAGTGAGTTTCACCACTCCCAATGGCGCAAAACCCAAGCGCCAGGAGATCATTTTCAGGACTGACGAAGGCCCGCGCGCCGACACTTCGCTGGAAGCCCTACTTTCGCTGAAGCCCGCATTTCATGCCAAGGGCACCGTGACAGCGGGTAATTCATCGCAGATGTCCGACGGCGCCGCTGCCGCTGTCGTAATGTCAGCCGAGCGCGCGAAGGTTCTAGGGGTCAGACCGCTCGCCCGCTACGTTTCGTTCGCAACGGCTGGCTACAAACCGGAAGAAATGGGGCTCGGTCCGGTATTCGCGATTCCTAAAGCGCTCAAACTCGCCGGAATCAAGCTCTCCGATATCGATGTGATCGAACTGAACGAGGCCTTCGCGGCACAATCTCTCGCCGTGATTAAAGAGACCGGACTCGGCCCGGAGCGCGTGAATCCAAACGGGGGCGCCATCGCCTTGGGGCATCCGCTCGGCTGCACGGGCGCAAAACTCACAGCTACGATTCTGCGCGAGCTCAAGCGCCGAAACGGACGCTATGGCCTGGTCACGATGTGCGTGGGCGGCGGCATGGGCGCAGCAGGAATTTTCGAAAACCTGAATTAAAGCTATCTAACCACGAAGTCCCACGAAGGGAGAGTCGGCCTGTCTTTGCAAAGCAAGAGCTTTCTTCGTGAACCTTCGCGTCCTTTGTGGTTCAGGCGAAATCAATCTAACCACGAAGGTCACGAAGTTCCACGAAGGGAAAATCAGCCTGTCTTTGCAAAGCAAGAGTTTTCTTCGTGAACCTTCGCGTCCTTTGTGGTTCAGGCGAAATCAAAAATCCACCACGAAGGTCACGAAGTTCCACGAAGGGAAAAACTTCCCCTTCTTTGTGACGAGTGACCTTGGACCTTCGAACGAAGAGCCTGACACTCTTTCTATGGTCACCGCTCCCGTTCACAGGATTACCGCCCAACAAGTTAGCCATGCTGTAATCACGGCTGCCACGCGTGTCCATACCGAACTTCGGTCCAGGCCTGCTCGAAAGCACTTACACCGCCTGCCTTCAATATGAATTAGTGCAGGATGGATTCCATTCCGCGGCGCAAGTTGGTCTTCCAGTCGTTTATCGAGAGGTCAAACTCGAACTCGGATATCGCATGGATCTGCTTGTCGAGGACCTGGTCGTGGTCGAAGTCAAGTCGGTGGACGGAATCTCCCCTGTCCATCAGGCCCAAGTCCTTTCGTACCTTAAGCTGAGTGGCAAATCTATTGGACTGCTTATAAACTTCAATGTTGTCCACTTGAAAGATGGCATCAAGCGCTCGTGAACGGCACCGGTTGGAAGTGAAAACATAGCCACTAAGCGCACTGAGGTACACGAATGAGATTGATTGGCCAGGAACTTCGTGTGCCTTCGTGCCCTTCGTGGTTGAAAAAGAGGTCTAATGGCAACGACGACGGCAGTTCCCAAGACGAAGATTTCCGGCGGCAGCTTTCTCCTCGAAGAACGCCAGCCCGAAGAAATCTTTAGCCCGGAAGATTTTACCGAGCAGCACCAACTCATCGGCCAGACCGCAGAGGAGTTTGCGGTGAACGAGATTGTCCCCAACATCGAAAAAATAGAGCACAAGGACTTCTCGGTCACGCGGGAGTTGCTCAAGAAGGCCGGGGAATTGGGACTCAGTTCGGCCGAAATTCCCGAGGCGTACGGCGGCCTGGAGATGGATAAAGTCACCGCCGCGGTGATCGCCGACCACATTGCCAAATACGCGGGATTTGCCACCACGTGGGGCGGGCACACAGGAATTGGCACGCTGCCAATCGTTTACTTCGGCACGGAAGATCAGAAGAAAAAATATCTGCCTCGCCTCGCTGCCGGAGAGATTGTTGGCGCATATGCGTTGTCGGAGGCATCGTCCGGATCGGACGCGCTGAACTGTCGCGCCCGCGCCGAGCTTTCGCCGGACGGAAAGGGCTACATCCTCAACGGTGAAAAAATGTGGATCACCAACGCCGGCTTCGCCGACCTGTTTACGGTCTTCGCCAAAGTGGACGGCGAAAAGTTCACCGCATTCCTGGTCGAAAAAACGTTTCCCGGATTTTCCATCGGCGCGGAAGAGCACAAAATGGGCATTCGCGGTTCGTCGACTTGCCCCATCATTCTCAATGACTGCAAAGTTCCCGCCGAAAATGTTCTTGGCGAAATCGGCAAAGGGCATGTGATCGCGTTCAATATTCTCAACGTCGGGCGCTTTAAGCTGGGCGCGATGTGCGTGGGCGGGGCGCGGGTTTCGATTGAGAACGCGATCGGCTACGCTAAGCAGCGCAAAGCTTTCAAGAAAGTCATCGCCGATTTCGGCCTGGTGCGCGAAAAAATTGCCAACATGGCGACGCTCATTTACGTCGGCGAATCGCTGGTTTATCGCACGGTAGGAATGATGGACGTGGCGCTCGGCGAAGTCGATAAATCTGGCCCGATGCACCGAAAGAAACCCGCAAGGCGATTGAAGAGTACGCTGTCGAATGCTCGATCATCAAAGTGTGGGGTTCGGAGATGATCGACTACGTGGTCGATGAGACTGTGCAGATTTATGGCGGCTACGGCTTTGTTGAGGAATACCCGGCGGAACGCGCCTACCGCGACGCCCGCATTAACCGCATTTTCGAAGGCACCAATGAAATCAACCGGCTGATCATCACCGGATTCCTACTGAAGCGGGCCATGAGTGGGCAGTTGCCGCTGATGCCGGCAATCAAGAAAGTCATGGACGAAATTCTCTCCGGGCCTTCCATGAGCGAGGAATCCGAAGGACCACTGGCAGAGGAGCGAAAGCTGGTGGCGCAGGCCAAGAAGTTGGGTTTATTCGCGGCCGGCTCGGCCACGCAGAAATACATGCAGGCAATCGAAGAGCAGCAGGAGATCATGGGTGCGATTGCCGACATGGTCATCGAAACTTATGCAATGGAATCGGCCGTGCTGCGCACGCAAAAGATCGTCCACCGCAGCGGCGAATCGGCCGCAGCGTTGCCCATCGCGATGACCCGCATCTATCTGTCGCAGGCGATGGAGAAGATCGAAACCGCGGCCCGTAAGGTGATTGCTGCGGTCGCCGACGGAGATATGTTGCGTACCCAGCTCGCGATCTTGCGCCGTCTTTCCAAGTACGAGCCGTTCAACACCATCGCACTGGGTCAGCAGGTGGCGCAGAAGGTGATCGAACGGGGAAAGTACGCGCTGGTATAGGTTTTCGCTGCGGGAGCTGAACTGCAGATTCCTCGTCGCCTCGCTTCTCGGAATGACAAGACTTAGGCAGGTTTTGTCTTTGCCTGGTTCTTCAACTCTTCCATCACGCTCTGGATCAACTCCTTTGCGTCGGTCAGGTTCTTCATCACCATCTGAATGTCCATGACTGGCTTGCCCGGCCAGCGTGTGCTCTGGCAGTAGACGCCGTGCTGTCCAACCAACGCCATTGCGTCGGTGATTGCATCCAGGCTGACGGCGAGGCGGCCGCGCGGCACGCCCATCATGGTTTCGTAGTGTTCAAGTTCTTCCTGTTTATCTTGGAATACTGGCATGGAGAGATTGTACGTTAGGCGCTATTTCAAGGCAGCCCCGCCGCGCCGCTGCCAGTCTTTAGCGATGGCCACACACGCGTCTTTCACCGAATTCCCCAGCATCAGCGATTGGCCGGATGCGATCACATTGCCGTTCGGGTCCGACACCGCCCAGCGGTTGCCTCGTCCGCCGCCGTGCTGCAGCAGCAGAAAATAATTGGCCTTGTCTTTGATCATGTTTTCGCCGAATGGCTGACATTCCTTGCGATGTTGCAGCTCCTGATAGATCATCGCAACCTGCGGTTCTTTTCCGTCATGCGAGGAACCTTCGACGATTTGCGAATTGTCGCCCGATCCCGGCCCGACCAGGGCATTCGGCATCACGTAGATCACGGGGCGCTGGCCGGTAGGGGCGTTGCCGTCTCCGGCCCAGGATTGAGAACAGAGGGCCACTACGAACAGCATTAAACTCAAGCCTGTCTTTTTCATGACTGACCTCCGGTACTCCTGTTTCTAGTACGTCAGAGATTAGCCCGAGGTTCTTGGTCGCACAAAAATTTGTAGGGATTTGTAAAGATTTCTTGCGGGAACTTGCGGCTTGAGGTCACACGACCGCAGCTGCCACGTCAGCCTGCTCGTGCGCGTGATAGCTTGATCGCACCAGCGGTCCGGACTCCACGTGCCGAAATCCGCAACGCAGGGCTTCGGTCTTCAAATGTTCGAACTCGTCAGGCGTGTAAAACCGGGCGATAGGCAGGTGGTCCCGCGAGGGCCGCAGATATTGTCCGACAGTTAAAATATCCACGCCGCGCGAACCGAGATCGCGGAATACTTCGACCAATTCATCGACAGTTTCACCCAGGCCAACCATCACGCCGGACTTGGTCACGGTGCGAGGCGAAAGTTTCTTGGCGTTTTCGAGCAGCCGCAGAGTGCGGTCGTACCGCGCGCCGGATCGAACCACGCGATAGAGGCGCGGCACCGTTTCCGTGTTGTGATTCAAAACGTCGGGATTGGCATCGAGCACGATTTGCAGGGCTTCATCGAGACCCTGAAAATCCGGGATCAGCACTTCCACGCGGCAGCCAGGGCTGACGCGGCGAACCTCGCGAATGGTTTCCGCGAAGATGCGGGCGCCTCCCAAATTGTCGTCATCGCGGTTCACGCTGGTGATGACCGCATGTTTCAGATCGAGCGTAGCGACCGCCTCCGCGACCCGACGCGGTTCCTCCCAGTCAATGGCATGGGGCCTTCCTTTGGGCACGGCACAGAAGCCGCAACGGCGAGTGCAGATATCGCCCAGCAGCATGAAGGTGGCAGTGCGGTGGTTCCAGCATTCGCCGATATTCGGGCACTGAGCCGATTCGCAAACCGTGTGCAATCCCAAGCCGCGAGCGAGCTTCTTCAGATTGTGAAAATTCTCGCCGACCGGGGCCTTGGCCCTCAGCCACGCCGGTTTCAGCTGGCGAATGGGGGCCGGTTCGATCTGGATGAGTTGGAAGGCAGATGCCATCTACAGCTTTGATTTTATACGGGGACGCGGGATTCGTCGAAACCGGCTGTCCCAGCGATTCCGCGCTATGTTCAAACTTCGTGTTCTTCGTGCCCTTCGTGGTTAAAGGGCCCTCATTCATACGCCAGGGCGTCGATCGGGTCCTTTTTCGCCGCTTTATAAGCCGGATACAGCGCGCCCAACAATGCCCCAACAATCGCAATGATCGTGGCCTTCAAAATCCAGCCTCCGGTCACCACCACGCGTAAAGTAGAACGGCTATCGATGCCAGTCCGCGCCAGCAGGCTGATCACGATTCCAACCACGATCCCGCCTATCGAGAGCAGCACAGTTTCTCGCAAAATGATGTTGACGATATACATCTTCGAGGCGCCCATCGACTTGAGGATTCCGATCTCGCGAGTGCGCTCCATGACCGCCGTGTACATCGCCTGAAAGATCACGATGAATCCGATGATCACCGAAATCGCAATCACAAAATCAATGAACTTCGACACGCCGGGATAGTTGCTGGTCGTCATCATTGACAAGTAATAGCTCATGGAGCTCACCACGTACTTGTCCATGCCGGCGTCTTTGATTTCATCGACCACCGCGTCTGCATTAGCCGGGTTATCGAGTTTCAAATAAAAGAGAGTTGCCTTGCCCTGTGCGCCGATGAGATCTTGCATCACTCCGATTTGCAGAAATTTGCGCGCCCCCTTGCCAGGCGCGACCACGCCGGCAACACGAAACTTGTTGTTCAAAATCTCCACCGTGTCGCCCGCTTTAACGTTGCGAGAGCGAGCGTAAATTTCATCCACCAGGCAATCGTCGGGCTTTTGCATCGGCTCGCCCTGTAGATATTGAAAAGGCCCGGAAAGCCGCTGGTAGGTCGCGGGGTCGATCCCGGCAATTACTTCAATCGTTCCTCTGGCAGAGACGCTCTGCACGACTGGAGCGACCGTGACCACATGCGGCAACTTCTGCAGCACGTCACCAATCTTCAGTGACATGGGCGAACCAGTCAGGCCGACAATAAACGACGAACCGGGCGGCATCACGATAACATCCGCGCCGATACCCGCCTGCCGTTGGCGCGAATCATTAAGCAGCCCCAAGCACAGGCCAACGATCAGCAGAATCAAAGTCACTTCGAGCGCAATGGCAACCACGCTGATCACCGAACGCACCGGACGGTGCGCCACATTGGCGAAGATCATTTTGTTCATCATAGGGAGCTTCTAGCCACCAGCCGTTAGCTCATTTATCGTTGCCGCCGGAGCCTGAAGCGGAATCGACTTGCTGCCTGTCAAGGTGCAATACCTGCACTCCCGGAGGCTGCTCCAGTGCGAACCGGTCGTCCGTCAACGTCTGATTGAGTTCGAGTTTCACCACGTTCAAAGTGATGTCGTACTCTTCTTCGGAACGGAAAATCTCGATTTGCCAGGGGAAGTTGATGCCATTCTCGTGGTGGTAGTTTCCGTAGCTCGCATTCGTGACCAGGTTGCCTTTTTCATCGTAGAGCAGCTGACGATGCGGCAGCAGGTCGGCGCGGCTGATGGAAATCTTGCGGGAGAGAAACCACCCCTTTTCGCCTTTCCGGACCACGTCCAGGAGGTAGTCGGCCTGAGTATACTTGTGCCCCTTGGCGTCGGAGATGGTTTCGACGTTGTTCTCCATGACCGCAATTTCGTTTTGCGGGTTTATAGACTGTAACAGCAAAGCGTCGTACAGATGCTGGGGACGCAGGTTTTCCAGCGGCTGCGATGGGTTGCGAGTTTCGATGTCGTTTCGTCCCACAATGAAGCGGTTCTTCGGCGGAATCCATAACTTGAAATCCTGGCCGTTGCTGACCATGTCGAAGGCGCGATTGCGCACAATCGGCAGCAGTCCGATCAGGCGCAGCATGGACGGTTTCCGGGCCAGCACGTAGCCGCGAATTTCCTGATATTCCGTGACCTTGCCATGCTTTTCGCCCCCGACCGAGGTATCGATATCGACCGTCGCTTCCATGGTCTGGATTTTTGCCGCCTGGGAGTTGATGTAATCGATCAACTCCTGCTGGGTGGCAGTTTTGAGCTGGGGGGGGGAACCGGTTGTTCAACTTTGTGGGAACGAAACAGGCAGCCACTCAGCGGCAAAACCGCGAGCAGAACGAGGAGAGCACGAGTTTTGACCCGGAGCCCCATGTATCGGCTGTGTTTGGACAATAGATGAGTATAAGCGAGGGAGGGTCGCTAGAAAGGTAAGTAAGGTATTTTTGATCGACCGATTAGACAGGCTCCTCCCTGCGAGGCCCTGATGTCGGTTTTCGTGGGGACTTACGGCGTTCTCCCGCTTGTCGCCCGCCGGAACAACGCCACATTGCGATTGTGCTCTTCCAGACTGTGGGCGAAGCGGTGGTGATTGCTGCCGTCGCTGACGAAATAAAAGTAATCGGTGGTTGCCGGATGCAGCGCGGCTTCGAGCGACGATTTCCCCGGATTGCCGATAGGGCCTGGAGGAAGTCCAGTGTGAGTGTAGGTGTTGTAAGGAGAATCGAATTCCATGTCGGCGTGGTGCAGAGCGCCGGAGTAGCTTCCCTTCAGCAGTTCCGCGTAAATCACGCTGGGATCGGCTTGCAGCGGCAGATTTTTCTCCAGACGGTTGTAGTAAACGCTGGCGACCTTCGGACGCTCCTCGGGCGCCGCAGTTTCCTTCTCGATGATGGAAGCCAGCGTGACCGTGCGCTCGAACGTCCGTCGCCAGCCCGATCTCACGCGCCGCCTGACGAAACTGCTTCACCATGGCCGCTGCCATCTCCTCCATGGTCTGGGTGCGCATAAATCCATAGGTATCGGGAAAAAGATAGCCTTCCAGAGAAGTGGCGTTAGGGGCGATGTCGCTGATCAGAGAAGTGTCAGAGGTGGCGACCTCCAGAAAATCCTGTTTTGACCCGAGGCCCGCGTTTTCGATGGCCTGCGCGATCTCAAACATCGTGTAACCTTCGGGGACCACGACGGTGTGAAGGTAGACATCGCCGTGACCAGCCGCTCGTGAATTTCGACCGCAGTTGCGGTTTTCTCGAACAAATATTCGCCGGCCTTGAGCGACCGCCGGTTGTGCAGGCGATGCCATATTTCGAAAGCCGTCGCGCTGCGAATCACGCCAGCGGCGCGTAACTCGGCTGCGATTCTGCGGCTGGAGTAGCCGGAATGCAACAGAACGATCTTCTGCCCATCCGGCGTGAGCGGGGTAAGCAGCGCCCACGCCAGCCATCCGCCGCCGGCCAGTGCCGCAAGGACAATCAGGATGAAAAGCTTTCGCATTTTCGTTCTAGTTTAGATGAGGAGGCGGGCACGGAAGTCAGCCGTTGGTCGTTGGCCGTTTGCTGGCAAGGTGCGCGAATTCGGTCGTCGCCTCCGTGACAAATACACTTTCCAGCCGTCTAAGAATAGTGCCACCATGAATTTGGAACTATCCCGCTCAAACTGGCGTATCAATGAGAGGTTTGAGCCATCTTTGATTCGGCCTCTTGGAGACTAACAATGAAACGCCTTCTTTTGATTTTCTGGCTGGCTTCGCTTTGTGCTGCGCAACGGCTGCCCCAAACCGCGGTACCGGAGAGCTATGTGCTCCGTTTTACCCCCGACCTGGCCAACGCCAAATTTGAGGGCGATGAAACCATCCATCTGCGTTTGCTGAAGGCAGCTCCGGAGATCGTGTTGAACGCCTTGGACATTGATTTCCACGAAGTCACTGTTACCAGCGGGGGGAAGACGCAAACCGCCGAGGTCACCCTCGACAAAGAAAAGCAGATGGCTACCCTGAAAGTCGGCAAGCCGCTCGTTGCCGGGCCGGCGGACATTCATATTCGCTACGGCGGAATCCTCAACGACAATATGCACGGCTTCTATATCGGCAAAGACGATAAGGGCCGGAAATATGCCGCGAGCCAGCTGGAAGACACCGACGCGCGGCGGATGTTTCCTTCCTTCGATGAGCCGGCTTACAAAGCTACATTCGATGTGACCGTCGTCGCCGACCAGGGCCTGGCGGTGATCTCGAACGGAAAAGTCGTTTCCGATACGCCGGGTCCCGGCAACAAGCACACCGTCCATTTCTCGACTACAGCGAAGATGTCGTCTTATCTTGTGGCCATCGTCGTGGGCAATTTTGAATATGTGGAAGGCTCAGCCGACGGAATCCCGATACGCGTTTGGGCCAGCACCGGCAAGAAAGACCTCGGCACGTTCGCTCTCAAAGCCGCCGAATTCAATTTGCACTTCTACGATCAATATTTCGGAATTAAGTATCCCTACGAAAAACTCGATCTGGTGGGTCTTTCCGATTTTTCCGCCGGAGCAATGGAAAACACCGGCTGCATTACCTTCCGCGAAGTGTTGCTCTTGATGGACGAAAAAAACACCGGGCTCGGGCTAAAGAAGACCGTTGCTTCAGTCATCGCACATGAGATGGCACACCAATGGTTCGGCGACCTGGTCACCATGAAATGGTGGGACGACAAGTGGCTCAACGAAGGATTTGCCACATGGATGTCGAGCAAGCCGGTCAACGCCTGGCAGCCGGACTGGAATGTCAACGTGGATAACGTTTCGGACGCGGTCAACTCGCTCGATCTGGATTCGCTGGTCAACACTCATCCGATTCACCAGCCGCAGGAAACCCAGGCGGAAGTGATCGAAAGCGACGACGCCATTACCTACGGCAAAGCTGCGGCCGTTCTCCGGATGCTCGAAGCCTACCTCGGGCCGGAAACATTTCGCACCGGCGTGCAGGCTTACTTGAAAAAGTTCTCTTACCAGAACGCGCAAGCCGCCGATTTTTGGACGGCCGAAACTGCGACCTCGCAAAAGCCGGTCGACAAGATTATGTCCACATGGATCGAGCAGGCAGGCGCGCCGTTGCTGAGTGTCAAGACCAGTTGTTCGGATGGCTCGCAAACCATCTCATTCGACCAGCGCCGGTACTTCTATGACCGCACGCGGCTCGAACAAGGCAGTCCGGAGCTATGGCAGATTCCGGTTTGCATCAAGAGCGGAGCGCCTGGATCTTCCGCAAAGTGCGAACTGATTACGCAGAAGCAACAGTCTTTTACGCTCCCCGGCTGCGCTCCGTGGGATTACGTAAACGCCAGCGCCCTTGGCTACTATCGCTCGGGGTACGACTCCGAGGCCATTCGGTCGATTTCCAAAGACATGGAAAAATCGCTGACCCCGGGCGAACGCATCATGCTGCTGGCCGACGCGGTGGCTTCGGTTACGGTGAATCGCGAGCCGATTGGCGACTACTTGAACCTGGCGGAGGGACTCAAGTCGGACCGCAACGACGCCGTGCTCGGCCAGTTGCTCCCGCAACTGACTTTCATCGGCGAACGGCTCACCAACGACGCCGACCGTGACGCCTACAGTTTGTGGGTGAGGCAGCTGCTCACTCCGATCGCACAGGAAATCGGCTGGACGCCGAAGCCCGGCGAGCCGGAAGCGATGAACTCGCTGCGCGCGAACCTGCTGTTCCTTTTGGCCGACACCGGCAAAGATCCGGACAGTCAGGCCCTCGCCAAGAAATTGGCGAGCCAATCCCTGGCCGACCCAAATTCGGTGAACCACGAAATGGCCACTGCGGCCCTGGCAGCCTCGGCCTCAATGGGAGACGAGGCGCTTTACGACAAGATCATGGCGGACCTGAAGAATGCCAAAACTCCGGAGCTCTACTTCCGCGACGTGTTTATTCTGGGCCGTTTCCGCGATCCCAAACTGATCGAGCGCACTTTGCAATTTGCGATCTCACCCGAGGTGCGCTCGCAGGACAGTCCCTATCTGATTTCGTCGATCATGCAGCGGCCGCCGGCGGAAAAGCTGGCGTGGAGTTTCGTGCAGGAACACTGGTCGAACATTGAGAAACTGGGAGGGCCGTACGCCGCCGCGGCTCTGGTTCAGGGCACCGGCTCGTTCTGCGACGCCGGCATGCGCGACGAGGTGAAGGCGTTTTTCGACTCGCATCCCGCACCGGGGGCCGCGCGCTCGGTCAAACAAGTGATGGAGCGCATGAACTACTGCATCGAAATGCGGACCCAGCAACAGGCGCCATTGGCCTCATGGCTGCAGCAACGCGAGGGTTCAGGCGCGGCGGCAGGATCGGGTTCCGCGAGCCGGTAATCGTTCGCTGTATGAATGGAAGCCGAGAGGTTTATCCTCGGCTTCGAGCTTCCATCCAGCTTTGCAGGATGAGCACAGCGGCCATCTGATCGACCACTTGCCCACGGCGCGTGATCGACATTTCGGTCTCGCGCAGCAGGCGGTTTGCCTCCGCCGAAGTCAGGCGCTCGTCCCAGAGATGGACGGGCAAGTCGAACCGCTGGCGCAATTCTTCCGCAAAAAGGCGCATCTTCTCCGACTGCGTTCCCTCGGCCCCGCTCATGCGCAGCGGCAGCCCGACCACGATCTCGGCAATTGCATATTGCGAGATCACTTCGCCCAGCCGCGCGAAATCCAGGCGCTTGTTCTTCCGCTGCAGGGTTTCAATCCCCTGCGCGGTGATGCCTAGCAGGTCAGAAACCGCCATGCCTATGCGTTTGGAACCAACGTCCAGGCCCAGAATTCGGCCAGGTGGCCTCGGTTGCGAGGGATGTGATTGGGAGGGCACACCACGATTATAAAGGCGCGGAAACGGCCGATTTCGTCTACGATATTTCGTTGAGGATGGCGGAAGAGACCCAACTCGAAGGCGTGCCTATACCGGAATCGGCAATGCTGCCGGCCATCCTGCACACCCGCCGGCACTGGTTCATGAACATCATCGGCATCGCCGGGGTCGCGGGGCTCTGCTATTACGGCGAAACCGTGCTGGTAATTATGCTGGTCGCGATCCTGCTGGCGTTCATTCTTGCGCCGGTGGTCGACTTGCTGACTCGGATTCACTTGCCTCGCGGCTTGGCCGCTATGATCGCCATCCTGCTTCTCCTCAGCTTTCTGGGCGGCCTGGCCTATGTTTCCTACAGCCGGGCCGCGACCCTGATGGGCGACCTGCCGAAGTACATGAGCGCCGTGCGCAATGAAGTGACCCGCGTCCGCGAGCAGGCTGAGGGCACTCGAAGGCCTGCGGGCTGCGCCCGAGCCGGGTGTTCTGAAGGTCCGCACCGACACCGACTGGCCGGAATTTCTGCAAAACACCTTCGGCTCGGCGACGACCGTTATCCTCGCCGCGTCGTTTGTGCCTTTTCTGGTTTTTTTTATGCTGACGTGGCAGCAGCATGTGAGGTCAGCCACGGTGATGCTGTTTCCCATGGCGCACCGCCATACCGTGTACGTGACTCTCGGCCTGATCTCGGCCATGATTCGCAGCTTTATGGTGGGCAATCTGCTCATCGGGCTGGTGATCGGCGCCGTTAGCACGATTGTGTTCGGAATTGTGGGCGTGCCGTTTTTCTATTTCGTCGGATTCATCAGCGGATTTCTCAGCATCGTCCCCTACATGGGAGTGTTGCTGGCATTAGTGCCGCCGTTCTTTGTGGGAGTGGGGCATCTCCAAGCTCAGGATTTTGTGACCATCGTGATAACCGTCTTCGGCCTACACTTGATCGCGCTGAACGTACTTTATCCAAAGTTCCTGGGAAACCGGCTGCAATTGAATCCGCTGGCGGTTGCGATGGCGCTGCTGCTGTGGGGAACCATATGGGGCGCGATGGGGCTAATTCTCGCTATCCCAATCACCGCTGCCATGAAGATCGTGTTCGACCACGTCCATTCGCTCAAAGCCTATGGGGACTGGCTGGGTGAGTAGACCGGGGCCTTAAGCACAAATCAGGATCCCAGCGCAGTGACTTGGCTGTTTTGCAGGTTACGCTCGATCTTTCACGTAACTTATTGTTGAGATGTGGCTTAGATCGGGTAATCGGCCGATCGCGTGGCTGCGCGGTACCGCCCGTCCTGTGCATAACTGGCTTTCCCGCCTGGGTTTCGCTAAAATAGACTCGATAGCGTTCTTCTGGTCTTTTGGTCTTTGCCGCTTCTCCTCCAAGGTGACCCCGCATGTTAGGTAGTGACGCTTTCCACATCGGCGACAAGGTCGTTTACCCCAACCACGGTATCGGAACCATCGAACAAATCAGCAGCCGCACCAACGGGCAAACGGTCGAGAAGTTCTATCTGCTGAACATTCACTCCAGCTGCTTGAAGGTGACGGTGCCGTTTCACAGCGTGGCTGCGGTCGGACTGCGGCGGGTGGTCAAGAATGGGGAAATCCAGAAGATCCTGGATTTCCTGCAAGTTGGAGAGTGCGAAAATAATGCCGACTGGAAATACCGCTTTCGGGAGAACTCGGATCGAATGCGGACGGGATCGTTGCTGGACGTTGCAGCGGTCCTGAAGGGGCTTGTCATGTTGAATGACTCCAAGCCGCTCTCCTTCCGCGAGAAGAAAATGCTGGAACGCGCGCGCTATTTGCTGGTGAGCGAGCTGGCGCTGGCCCGCAACGTGGAAGAAAAGCAGGTAGAGGATTTGTTGACCAAGGCCCTTGCCAAGTGCGGACTGCGCTTTCCCGATCTTGCCGATTTCGCGGACGGAGCCGCTTCCTAGCTTCACCTTCGGCAAAGGCAGCGCTTCGAACCTCGAAGCCTGCCGCACGCAAGGTTTATAATCCCATCGAAGTATGACTGAGCAGATCAAGAAGAAATTGCAGGACGAAATCAACGCGCTTGAGCATGAGTTGGCTCACGACCTTCCTAAAGAAATCAAGCGTGCCGTGGCCCTCGGCGATCTCAGCGAAAACGCCGAATATCACATGGCAAAGCAGCGCCAGGAGTTCGTCAAAGCGCGTCTACGGCAGTTGGGCCGCCGTATGGCTGATTTGTCGATGATCAATATGGACAATATTCCCAAGGACAAGATTGGCCTGGGATCGACGGTCCGTGTCTTCGACAACGAAAAGAACGAGGAAACCGAGTACAAGCTGGTCACCAGCGAAGAGTCGGACGTGGCTGCCGGCAAAATTTCGACCACATCTCCTATCGGCCGGGCGCTGCTGAACAAGAAAGCAGGCGATACCGCGCATGTGGTCACTCCGAACGGCAAACGTGAGCTCGAAATTCTGAGCCTCATCACCATCCACGGCGAGGCGGAAGCCTGATATGGCGCGGACCTGGACCAGCGCTTTCGGCCGGGCCTGCGGTGTGCTGCTCGATGCCATCGTGCGCTGGATGGCGCTGGCGCGCATCAATCCCAACGTTCTTACTTTCCTCGGGCTGGTCGTCAATACCATTGCGGCGTTCATGTTCGGCTACGCCAACGGTGAAAATCAGGCCCGCCTGTTCCGCTACGCAGGGTTAGTAATCATCGGTTCGGGCTTCTTCGATCTTGTCGATGGCCGCGTGGCCCGCGCCACCAATCGTGTGACCCGCTTCGGGGGCTTCTTCGATTCGGTCATCGATCGTTACAGTGACGCCTCGCAGTTTTTCGGACTTTTGGTTTACTATGCCCGCGGCGACCGTTTCTTCTATGTCGTCCTGACCGCATTCGTCATGGTTAGCGCCATCATGGTCAGCTACACGCGCGCCCGCGCGGAGTCGCTGATCGGCTCCTGCCGTGTGGGATTCATGGAACGTCCTGAACGCCTGGTGCTGGTGATCATCGGTGCGCTGTTCAACCGCATGGCGCCGGTGCTTTGGCTGATTGCAATCTTCTCGACGATCACCGTGATTCATCGTGTGCGCTACACCTGGGCCCGAACCGAGCTGGTCGACCGCGCTGCGGCCAATCCTGGACAAGCGGCGTAGGCAGCGCCTCCTCCTTGCCAATCCGCCTAAATTCTGCAAAAATAATGGTTTGTCGTATCCCTGCCAAGGGCACTAGGAAAGGAACCGAAGTTCAGTGTTAATGATTCGATTAAAGCGCATGGGTGCGCGCAAGCAGCCCCATTACCGCGTTGTGGTGATCGAGAAGGAGCGCGCCCGCAATGGCCGTCCGGTGGAGGTGGTGGGAACCTACAATCCCCGCACCAACCCGGCCACGGTGGAAGTGAAGCGCGAGCGTGTGGATTACTGGGTGTCGAAGGGTGCAAAGATGTCGGACCGCGTCGGCAAGATCATGTCCCGGCCAGCCCCGGCCGCCTCAGTGGCGTAATTCTGAGCAATCCAGCCTGAATCGATCGGAAGCACATGAGCGAACCTAGCGGCAACGTGCGGGCATTGCTGGAGGAGATTGCGAAATCTCTGGTCGACGAGCCGTCGGAAGTTTCGGTGGACCAGATCGACGGCGAAACTACGGTCTTTGAATTGACCGTCGCCCCCGGCGATGTGGGCAAGGTGATTGGACGCCAGGGCCGCGTGGCACGATCGCTGCGCTCGTTGGTGCATGCAACCGGAGTGGTGGCGCACAAGCGTTTTGAGCTGGAGATCCTGGAATAAGGCGCTGCGATGGAAGAAGCGGGTGAGAGCTACATTACTCTGGCCCGGGTTTTGAAGACGCAAGGACGCCACGGCGAACTTGCGGTGCAGACTTCGACTCAGGTTCCGGACCGCTTCACCGCAGGCATGAGATTGTTTGCCCGACCGCAAGAAGGCATGCGGCGTGAACTTTCGGTCGTCGAGGCCTGGCCGCACAAAGGGCACTTGATTCTGAAGTTCGCCGGAATCGATTCGATTTCGCGGGCGGAAGAATTGATTGGGTGCGAATTGCAGGTGCCGCAGAGTGAGCGGGCACCACTGGAGACGGGGTGGACATACGTCGGCGATCTGGTTGGGTGCGCGGTTTTTGACGGCGAGCGCGAGATCGGCGAGGTTGAAGATGTGCAGTCGGGCGCCGGAGAAGCACCGCTGCTGATCATTCGCGCCGGGAAGAACGAGATTGCAGTGCCTTTCGCGGAAGAGTATTTGCGCAGCGTCGATCTCTCGGGCAAGAAAATTGTTATGGCGCTGCCCGAAGGCATGCTGGAACTGGACGCGCCGCTGACTGCGGAAGAGAAAGCGCAGCAACACAGGAAATAAGCGGGAAACGGGAAGCTTCTGCTCTCATGAAGATCGATCTGCTCACGATCTTTCCCGAGTTTTTTCGCGGGCCGCTGGAGTTTGGTATCATTCGCCGGGCCCGGGAAGCGGGTCTGGTGACGATTTCGGTGCACGACCTGCGCAGTTTTGCGCACGACCGTCACCGCACTGTGGATGACCGCCCTTTCGGCGGCGGCGAAGGCATGGTGCTGAAGCCGGAACCGATCTTTGAATGTATTGAGTCGCTGAACATCGCACCGCGAGCCGAGCGGCTGAACGGGCGCGCACGGCAAAGCGTGGTTTTGCTTTCAGCGCAAGGTAAGCGTTTCGATCAAAGTGTCGCCAGCGAGTTGGCGAAGCTTGAGCAGATTGTCCTTATCTGCGGACGCTACGAAGGCGTCGACGAGCGCGTCGCTGAATCGCTCGCGGACCGGGAATTGTCGGTCGGAGATTTTGTGCTGAGCGGCGGCGAACTGGGTGCAGCGGTGATTGTGGACTGTGTGACGCGGCTGATTCCGGGTGCGGTCGGCAACGAAGCTTCGACCCAGCAGGAATCGTTCACTGCGCATGTGCAGGTTGCGAGCGGGGACGCACCGAGTTCGACTTGTGCTTCGGGCGGATTGCTGGACTATCCGCATTACACGCGGCCGGCGGAGTTTCGCGGGATGCCGGTACCGGAAGTTTTGGCGTCGGGCAATCACGATGAAATACGCCGCTGGCGGCGGCGCACGGCGCTCGAAAAA
The DNA here is from genome assembly GCA_963848325.1 of uncultured Acidobacteriaceae bacterium. Taxonomy (GTDB): domain Bacteria; phylum Acidobacteriota; class Terriglobia; order Terriglobales; family Acidobacteriaceae; genus DATJOJ01. Next base: position 2,335 of record CAWKDJ010000021.1, on the reverse strand, counting down.
ACTTTGCGCAATCGGCCGGACTTGCTACAGCAGGCCGAACTTAGCGAGGAAGATAAAATTTTGCTGGCCCAAATCAGGAGCCGGGAAGTTTAGAAGAGGGAAATTATGTCGAACTTAATCATTGAGAAATTGCTGGCCAAGACCAAGCGCACCGACCTGCCCAAATTCGCGCCCGGCGACACCGTCCGCGTACACGTGAAAATTAAAGAAGGCGACAAAGAGCGTCTGCAGGCGTTTGAGGGCGTGGTGATTTCGCGCACGCGCGGGCCACAAGCTAGCTTCACCGTTCGCAAAATCAGCTTTGGCCACGGCGTCGAGCGCATTTTCCCCGAAAACGCGCGCGTCATCGACAAAGTTGACATCGTGCGTTCCTCCAAGGTCCGCCGCGCCAAGCTCTATTATCTGCGCGCTCTCCGCGGCAAGGCGGCGCGTCTGCGCGACGTTGATCGCGAACACGTCAAGGCTGAAGCGACAACGAAATAGGCGGATTGTTCAACTCACTTCAGGGCCACGCTCGTGGCCCTTTCTCTTTGCTACACTGGTCGGCATCCTATGCCGACGCTCATTTCTCACCCCACCCGCATCACTGCCGCAGGCAACAAACCTAAATTGATCGACGAGTACGTCGGGCGGGTGAACTCGCAGACTTCCGGCGTGAGCGTCGCCCACATGCGTAGCCCGCAAGGTTGGGAAGAACCGGGACAGACGCCCGAATTCGATGAGTTCACGATTGTTCTCAAGGGAACGTTGCGGGTCTACCACCAAGGCGGCCAGTTAGACGTGGCAGCCGGACAAGCCGTGATCGCTCATCGCGGGGAGCGGATACAGTATTCCACACCGGCAGAAGGTGGCGCCGAGTACATCGCGGTCTGTCTGCCAGCGTTCTCGATGGAGACCGTGCACCGGGATTCGTAGAATCTCCGCGCCAGCGTCCATTTGAAAATCAACTTACTGCGAACGCCATCTTGGCAAGCCGACTGCGCCCGCTGCCAAAGCGCCGAGGGTAGCAGGTTCTGGAATTGGTGGTTTCTGCTCTGCCGAACTTCCACTGTCTGCACCGGCAGACGGAAATACCCCAGCGGCAATCCGTTGGTTCGCTACAGTCTCATAGGCGTAGCCGGTGATGGTTCCATCATTGCAATCCACGGTCATTCGCACCCAGCCGTAGTGGGTTTCGCCATCGATCTGGAATTTGACCCCAAGATAGCGATTCGAAACGTCGATCCATAGGCCGCTCCTGAATGCCCTCCCATTGAAGTCATCACAGACCGCCATGATGGGATTCGATCCGAATTTTCCTTCCGGCCCAATCCGTGCCCCGATCGGCAAGGCCGCCTTCACCCCGCGCGTACTCATGGCCTGGTTCGATGGTACATTCCCATAGACTTTCATCGTCTGGTAAACGACGTTGTTTCCCGAACTAAAGGAAGCGCCAAACAATGCCTGGAATCGGAAATCCGGTCGCCCATCGTTATTGATGTCCAACGACACACTGGTTATGCCAGTGCGGCTGCGATAGACGCGTATGTCAGCGGGTGTGTAAACGACCTCGGCCTCGACGGCGGGCGATGCCAGCAAGGCCACGCCCGCAAGACTCAGCGCCGATACCGTGGCGCGGGCGTTCCAACTGCTCACCGTGCCTTTGGCGGCAAGGACGTAGGCTTGCAAACAGTGATCCAGGGTTGTTCTTAGTTCTGCAGTCGCACGACTGCACCGGTTGGCTGAAGGGGAAGACTTCGGGTGAATCATGGGTATCCTCCTGCATTGAGAATGCGACGCCCCCAACGAGAATGCAGCTTATAACAGGAAGGTCGGTTTGACAATAAGGTGGATTCAAGAAGACGCGACGGATTTCGGCGGATCGGTTCGAATATCCGTGGTGGCCGGTGTTCACGAACACGAGCCCGTGGCGCAGCTCGCCGACGAGCACGTCGAGCGCCTGGAGCGCGCGCGCGTTGGTCGCCCCCCGGTGCGACACGCCGACCCCGACGCCGGCGAACAGGTCGTCGATCTTACCCACGCCGTGCACCTGCACGCCGGCGTCCCGGAGCTCCTGCAGGTAGCTGCGCGCGGGCGGCGTCAGCGCGTAGTCGCGCCGGCCGTCGGTGCGGGAGAACGCACCCTCGGTGCCGATGAACGGCCGCGCGATCACCCGCCCGACGGCGTGCTCGCCCGTCATCGCCGCGCGCGCCGCCGCGCACGCGCGGTAGAGCTCCTCGACGGGCACGCGCTCGACGTGCGCCGCGAGCTGCAGTACCGAGTCCTGCGACGTGTACAGGATCAGCGCACCGCTGCGCAGGTGCTCGCGGCGGCCAGTTCGACCCCGCCACGCGCA
>CAWKDJ010000020.1:0-92055 GCA_963848325.1 uncultured Acidobacteriaceae bacterium | reverse complement strand
CGCCGCGCGGTTGAGCCAGGCGAGCGCAATGCCGCCGACGAGCGCCGCCAGTACCAAAACGCGCCCGGCAGAGACGGAGATTGGCGAGTGCCGGGACTCGGCTTTTGGTATTGTCCATCAATGATCCAATGAAGCGAGTGCCTACTCCCGAACCGCCGCGCGGCCGGCGCGGCGCTTGTCGCCACATCACACCGGCGAGATCGGCGATGCCGACGAACAGGCGGTCGAGCGTGCCGTATTTGGACTGCCCCGCCGCGCGGGCGGTGATTGACCGGCACGCTTTCGACCCGCCCGCCCGCGCGGAGCACCAAGGCCGGCAGATACGGTGCAGGTGGTGGAATAGGGCAGGTCGAGATAGAGCGCGCGCGAACAGCTTCAGGCCGCACCCGGTATCGGGCGTTTCGTCGCGCAGCATGCGCGAGCGCACGCGCTGGCGCATCGCGAGGCCCATCGCTTACGGCCAGTCTCGCCGGTTGACGCGCCGCCGGCAACAGGAGCCGCGCCGCGTCGGGCGCCTCCGCGCCATCGCCCACAGGCGCGGAATATCGGCGGGGTCGTTCTGGCCGTCGCCGTCGAGGGTCGCGATCCACGCCGCCGCCGCCGCCCGCACGCCGCTGCGGATGGCGGCGCTTTGTCCCGCGCTGGTGCTCTATGACGGACGCAGGCGCAACGCGGGAAAATCGCGCCGCAGCCTCTCGATTTCGGCCAGGGTGCTGTCGGCCGAGCCGTCATCGACATAGCGATCTCGTAATCGAGGCGGCCATCCAACACCGCCCTGATCTCGGCGACCAGCGGCGCGATGTTGGGGCGCCTCGTTGCGCACGGGAATGACAACGGACAAGTCCATTCAGGTATCAGGTATCAGTTATCAGGGATCGGAAAAACTGATTTGATTGGAGTTTCCGATCCCTGATTTCTGATCCCCGATGCCTGCATCTCCCTCGCCACCGTCCGCACCGTCGCGGCCTTGCGCCGCGCCGTGGCGCAGTGGCGCAAGCGCGGCGACACCGTTGCCCTGGTGCCGACCATGGGGGCGCTGCATGACGGGCACATGGCGCTGGTCGCGCGGGCGCGGCGCCTCGCCAAGCGCACCGTGGTCAGCCTGTTCGTCAACCCGGCGCAGTTCGGGCCGCACGAGGATTTCGCCAAGTATCCCCGCGACGAGGCCGCCGACCGCGCCCCGTCTGCGCGCCGGCCGGCGTCGATCTCCTGTTCGCGCCGCCGGTCGCGGAAATCTATCCGCCCGGCTTTGCCACCGCCGTCACCGTCAGCGGCCTTGCCGACGGGCTCGACGGCATCCATCGTCCCGGCCATTTCACCGGCGTCGCCACCGTGGTGGCGAAGCTGCTGATCGAGGCGCAGGCCGACTTGCCTGTTTTGGCGAGAAGGATTATCAGCAGCTTCAGATCGTCAAGCGCTGGCCGCCGATCTCGACATTCCGACCCGCATCGTCGGCGTGCCGACGGTGCGCGAGCGCGACGGCTTGGCGCTGTCGTCGCGCAACGCCTATCTGTCGCCGGACGAGCGCGCGCTGGCGCCGACGCTGCATCGCGTGCTGCTCGACACCGGCGAGCGCATCCAGGACGGCATGAGCATCGAGGATGCGGCGGCGCGCGGCACCAGCGAACTCACCATGTCCGGCTTCGACGGCGTCGATTATCTCGCCGTGGTCGACGCCGAGACGCTGGAGCCGCTCGAGCGGCTCGACCGGCCGGCGCGGATCCTCGTCGCGGTCCAGCTCGGCCGCGCCCGGCTCATCGACAACGAGCGATCAAGCCGACTTCGCGTGCGCGCGCGGCTGGTAGTGCCCGGCCTCGGTCCGGAACACGCCGGCGAGCCGGTTCCAGCCGTTGATCGCGATGATCGCGAGGGTCAGATCGACGATCTCCTTTTCGCTGAACTGCTCGCGGGTCTTGTCGATAGAGCCTCCGGCACCGGCCCGTCGGCGAGCCACGTCACCGCCTCGGTCCAGGCCAGCGCCGCCCGCTCGCGCGGGGTGAAGAACGGCGCTTCCTCCCAGGCCGCCACCGCGTACAGCCGCTGCTCGGTTTCGCCGGCGGCGCGCGCGTCGATCGTGTGCATGTCGAGGCAGAAGGCGCAGTGGTTGAGCTGCGACGCGCGGACGCGCACCAGCTCCAGCAGCGCCGGCTCCAGCGGCACGGCATGCGCGGCATTGCGAGAATTTCAACATCGCCTGGTAGGAATCGGGCGAGGCCTTGGCGTAGTTCAGAAAAGCGGTCATGGCGGCTCCTTGTCAGCGGTAGATGAAGATAGGCGTCGATAGGAATGAGATGACACAAGATCGCCCGGCCCTGTTTCTCGACCGCGACGGCGTCATCGTCGCCGAAGTCGAATTCCTCCATCGCATCGAGGACGGCCGCTTTATGCCCGGCCTGTTCGAGCTGACCGCGGCGCCTGCGCGCGGCTACGTGGTGATTGGCCACCAACCAGAGCGGCATCGGCCGCGGCCTTTACGACGAGGCCACCTTTACCCGGCTTACCGATTGGATGCGCGCCGAAATGGCGAAGGAGGGCGGCGGGCTCGACGCGGTCTATTACGCGCCGACCCACCCGACGGAGGCCAAGGGTGACTTCGGGGCGTTCGGATTGGCGCAAGCCGGGGCCGGGCATGTTCCTCCGGCGGCGCGCGATTCGGGCTCGATCTTGCGCGCTCGGTCTCTATCGGCAACGAGCAGCGCGACATCGACGGCAGCCGCGATGCCGGCATCCCCAAGCTGTTTTTGCTCGATCCGACCCATGCCGCGGCTGGGAGCCGCGGCTGTTCGCCGCTCGTGCCGCGGCTGATGAATGTCGCGGCGGCGCTCTGCAATCCGCCGGCGGGTGCTCGAGGCACGACCCGATCGATGTTTGTCCTCGGCAAGCTCGCCTGGTATCTCGCCGCGCCCGGGAATTTGCTTGTCTTGTTGCTGGTCGCCGGCTTCGTGGCGCTGTTGCTGCGCCGGTACCGCGTCGCGGCGGGCGCTAACCGGGGCCGCGGGCGTTGGCGCGCTGGTGGTGTTGCTGTTGCCGGCGGCGCCGCTGGCGCTGGCGCCGCTCGAAGACCGATTTCCGCAACCGTCGCTGCCGGCCCATATCGACGGCATGGTGGTATTGGGTGGTGCCGTCGATGTGAACGTCAGTCGGGCGCGCGGCCAGCCGGCCGTCAACGACGCGGCCGAAAGGATCGTCGCGGCGGCGGCGCTCTCGCGGCGCTATCCGGATGCCAAGATCGTCTTGTCGGGCGGGGCGGGCTGGCTGGAACATGGCGCCGAAGCCGGTCCAACGCGTGAGATCCTCGTGTCGCTCGGCGTCGCGGCCGATCGGATCGTGCTTGAAACACGATCCCGCGATACCTTCGAGAATGCGGAGGACAGTTTCACCCTGGTGCATCCCGCGCCCGGGCAGGTGTGGCTGCTGATCACTTCGGCGTTCCACATGCCGCGCGCGCAGTCGGCTGCTTCCGCCATGTCGGTTGGAGGGTGCTGCCCTACCCGGTGGGTTCCCCGTCGCAGCCCGGCGTGCGCAGTGCGGCGACTCTCTCGTCAGCGCGCCGCTGGTTGTGCTGGAAGTAGCGGCGAAGGAATGGTCGGCCTCGCACGCCTGTTTATGCTCCCAGACGACATGGATGCAGCGTTCTTTCCCCGTACTTAAGAATTTCTCATTGCGCACTGCAGCAAAAACCCTATGATGCACACTCGGTAGGCAGACCTTATGACTGCACATAAAATAGGCATTTCTGTCGGTTCGGTCGAACTTTCAACTTCCCGTGCTGTTGGCGCCGATGTCCGGCGTCAGTGACTTGCCGTTCCGTCGCCTAGTGAAGCGGCACGGCGCGGGGCTGGTGATTTCGGAGATGATCGCCAGCGCCGCGATGATTCGCGAGAACCGCAAGTCGCTGCTTTTTCTAATCACTTGGAACGCCGCCGGGCCCCAGGTACCCTCCGAATTAATGTGATCGGTGCGAGGGAAGAAGGGTCCATGGGACGACTGATTGCCAAAGAATATCAGTCGATGAGTGTAATTGTTAGTAAACAAGCGTCAACTTCGTCAGGCCAACCGGAGATGCAACCCTGACAACCGGTGAGGACGCCCAGCCTCGCTTTAATGAGCAATTTGCCTTTCAACGCCATTCCGTGAAATCGAAAGTGTTGGCGCGTAAATCGGAAGAGGTCAATTGGCGATAAATCCCTGATTTCAACAATTGACATTAACTTCCGACTCCGGCGCTTCGCGCCTCAGCTCAACATGACGTTCTGAAGCTCTGGGGCCGCTCTAGTCGAAGTGGCGGTAGGCGTCCCACTCCTTGGTGAGATCGCGGTCGAATTAGCGGCAGTGTAGATGGCTCGTAGCGCACGAAGCATTTTCTTGTCGCCCAACGTTCTCACAAGCAGGACGCGAGACTTTGATTTTCCTATCCTTCAAGCGGTTCAAAAATGTCTGCGCACTCGGGCACGCAAACGATTGAATTGTCGATACTGATATCGTCTTCCGATGCGTTTCAAAACCACAGGGTTTCCACACGCGACAGGTGCATTACTTCCGAGTTGCGCGTTAACTGTACACAATCAGTGGCCACGATTGCAGGCCCGGCCGCAAGCGGGCCTGAATGTCACTTACCGTGCGGGGACAGCGCAAGCACCCACCCGCGAAAAACTAATTCTTTCCATACACCGGGCCAGCATTGGGGTTGGGTGGATCGGAGATGGCACGGATGTAAGACACTAGCGCCTGAATGTCGGACTTGCTGAGAGTGTCGCCCCAGGGCGGCATGAGTGCAGATTTGTTGAGCGCAGGGCCGCCGTGGCTGATGATGGCAGCGAGGTCGGCATCGCCGATCTTGTTGAGCGTTTCGCCCTCGTTGAAAGGATGCGGCTTGATTTCGAGATTGTCGAAGTTCGACAAGCGCTCCACACTCGACTCAGGATTGTGGCAGCGCTCGCAGTACTGATCGCTGAGTTTACGCCCCAAAGTTTGCTGATAACCCAGAGCGATTTCCTCGATTGTCAAGGAGATTTTCTTTCCTGCTTTGTCGGCGCTAAGCGCGGTGAGTTGATAACGGCCCGCCATGCCGCCAAGAGCAACGTTAGTGGTGACCTGCCCACTGGAATCTGTGAGACCGAAGGATGGATCAAAGGTGACTCCTGGCGCGGCGCTGAACTCGACAAGGGCTCCCGTGACGGCAGCGCCTTGCTCATTATTCACCTGCACGACGACAGGTTGCGGCAGCAGGCCACCTGTCTGCGCGGTCTGTTTCCCCCCGCTGGCTTCGACGATGGCCACTCCGAATGCGGTCGGCTTCGGCAGTTGTGCGGATTCGGTCTTGTGCGAGCAGGATATGGCCAGCGACATTACTAGCAAGGTGGCAAATAAAGTGACAATGGTCGGCGATTGACGAATCATTTTCTTGCCATCTCCGATTTGCTTCCGCCTTTCTGCGACATAAGGAACGCGGTCAGGGCGCGGGCATCCTCGTCGCTCATGGCGCGGTTGGGTTCCAGAGCGCCGGGGCGCAAGGCTTGCGGATTCTTCATCCACTGAAATATCCAGGCTGCGGTGAGGCGCGAACCGACTTGCGTCAGGGTCGGCCCGATGTAACCCTTGTCAGCTTTGGTATCGACGATGTGGCAGCCCTGGCAGGCGTACTTGCCGTAGAACAGTTGCCTGCCCAGCTCAACCTGGCCTTGCGGGTAGCCGCTCAGCGGCATGGAATCGCGGTCACCGCCCGGATTCTGATAGACGGTCATGATGTAGTCGGTGAGTTCGTTCGCTTCGCCATCGGTCAGGTTGAACCTTGGCATGCGGCGAATCAAGGCGGGCCGCAGCGTGTTCGGGTTCTTCAGGAATTCCACCAGCCACTGGCGCTGGACTGAACTGCCTTCCCAGGTGAGATCGGGCGCCATGTCGCCGCCATGGCCATTGATGCGATGGCAACTGAAGCAGGCCAGATCAGTCATCAGCTTTCCCGCTTTGCCCGCGGGTTGGTAATCCGACTCCGGTTTCGCCGCCACCGTCAGTGCCGGAGGCAGCGTGAATGAACGGTCGTTCAACGCAAGCAGAGCGGTGGCCAGCGAATCAATCTGCGCCGGCGTAAAGCTGTATTGCGGCATCTTCAAGCCTTGTCCAAAGGCACGCGGCTGCTTGATTTTGGCGGCGATGTAGTCGGGCAGCGTGTGTTGCATCCCCGGGAGAAACACCAGCTGGGTGACGGGCTTGCTGCCGATGCGGCTGAGTTCGGGAGCAAAGTTTTCCGGTTTCTTGATGCCGGCGATTTCATGACACGACGCGCACCCATAATCGGAGACCAGGCGCTTGCCGTGAGTGATCTGCTCCGGAGTCGCGCTTTCCGGATGGACGTTGGCCAGCAGATCGGGATCGGCTTTCGCCAGCAGGAAGGCGGAGAGCGTCGCTACTTGAGGATCGCTGAAGCGGTAGTGCGGCATCGCAGTCTCCGCGTCATAAGCGCGCGGATTGCGTAGCCACGCCTGCAACCATTCGGCTTTTACTTTACTTCCAACGCGCGTCAACTCGGGGCCAACGTCGCCACCCACCAGGTTGCCAGCGGCATTTCGCACCGCATGGCACGAGGAGCAAAAAGACTCTCCGTACAAGCTGGCGCCAGCCACGGGATCAGACGATGCCTTCGCCGAAAGCGTGGCAGCGTCTCCTGGCAGCGCAGTGCTGTTGGCAATCAGGAACGCGGAGATATCACGGGCATCATCATCGCTCAACTTGAAATTCGGCATGGTCGCCGTGTCCGCGTAGGCTTGCGGATCTTTCAGCCAGGCATAAATCCACTCGCGAGTGGTCTTGTCGGCGATGTGCTCAAGAGACGGCGGATCGTCGGTGGGCTTGATGATCTTGCCGTCGGGCAGCTTCACGGTATGGCAATGCACGCAGCCGTAACGGGTAAGAAGATCGCGGCCTTGATTCAATTGAGGCACGCCCGGGAGCGGCCCGCGATGGCACTCTCCGCACGACGACTCGATATATTTTGCGGGTAGGATCGGCTGCTCCCAGGCCAGCGTGCTACTGTGCGCTTCGGCGACGGTGGTGGCTGCGCCCTGCCCGCGATGACAGACTGTGCATCCAAACTGATCGAGCGTGTGCGGAATCACGGGGTGCCGGCGGAAGGGCTGAACCGCCACATCGGCCAGACTGGCTTCTTTCAAACCCACGTGGCAACTGGTGCAGCGGTCCACCACACCGAGGTCGTGCAACCAGATCTGTTGAATCCCTTCCTGGAAATGGCGTTGTAGCGTGACCGCTTCGCTGCGGTTGCGAATCGTCCTCAGATAGCCATGTTGATAATGACGCCACTCGCTGAAGTGGTTCTTGGCGGGGGCGATGGCGAGCGAAACCAGAAACACCAGACTGACTACTCCGAACGCTCGGGCACTGTCCCCGAACAACTTCCGCCACAGCGACTTGAGCTTTTCCTTCATGAGCGTATTAAGACCCTTGCCACGGCCAAACCCAGGACCAGCCGGGCCCGCGGAAAAATGTACCGATGGCGGTCAAAACCACCAGCTCGAACAAGAACCATGTCATCACCCAATAAGAGAGCGGCCTTGCAGCCAGATAGCGACGGAAAGCCGAAGGCGATTGCGGCGAACTCTGCGCCGCCAGAAGCATCCCTGCGCCCATGATCAACGTTGGCACAAGGGCCGCATACACCTTGAAAAACAGCAGAAACAACGACAGAGCGATCGCGACGAAATAGAAGATCTGCAGCCGCCGTTGGCGGTGACTTCAGGAAGAGTCCTTCTGCCTCGATGTTAACTTTGAAGTATGGAATAACGATCAGTGCCAAGACCACGAGCCCAGGAGCCAGCACGCCTGCGACGACCGGCGGAAAGTAGTGGAGCATTTCCTGCAGCCCGAGGAAGTACCACGGAGCTTTCGCCGGATTGGGAGTGTGCGAAGGATCAGCCAGCCCTTCGAGCGGCGCATTGAAGACGAGCGAGGTCCAAACCAGCGCAATGGCGAGCACTTGAATGGCAACGGCGGCACGAAACAGGACCTCGGGAAATGTCTGCACCTGATCTTCAGTGTCAGCCTTCACCTGAGCGGAAGTGCGGCGGGTGATGAAAACGATACGGCGCGGAGACTTCTTCGCATTGGAATCCACGCCCGCGGTGAAGTCTTTGGAGTCAGCCATAATTATTGCCTCTCCTTCGCTGTGTCGCCACCGGCGGCATTCGCCCGCAGCGTCGGCGGTTCACTGGCGTGCGAGTAGAGGCCGCCGTCTTTGCGGATGCGCCAGAAATGGATGGCAATGAAGAACATCGCCGTCAGCGGCAAAATCATGCAGTGCAGCACATAGAAGCGCAGCAGCGCGTTGGCATTGACAGCGTTCCCTCCGAGCAGCAGAAAATGAATCTTGTTGCCGATGAGCGGCGTGGCAGAAGCTATGTTCGATCCCACGGTGATCGCCCAGTAAGCCAGTTGGTCCCAGGGAAGAAGGTATCCGGTGTAACTGAGCAGAAGCGTGATCAGCAGAAGAATCACGCCAATTACCCAGTTGAACTCGCGGGGCGGGCGGTAAGCGCCGCGATAGAAAACCTTGAACATGTGCGCAAAGACCAGGAAAACCATGGCGTGCGCCGACCAGCGATGCAGATTGCGCAGAAACAGTCCGGAAGAGACCACAAACTGCAAGTCTTTCGTGTCGGCGTAAGCCTGCGGCACGGAGGGATGGTAGTAAAGCATCAGCGGGATTCCGGTGGCAATCAGAATCAAGAACGTCCCCAGCGTCAGCGTGCCCAGGTACCACGTCGCGCTGAAGCCCAGCATGCGCGTGCGGACCTTGGTGGAGAACAGGTGCAGAAACACATTCTGCTGGATCGCCAGAGCACGATGCAGCGTGCTCGAACCGGTGCCGCTGCGGAAGACGGAACGCCACACCTTGGTTCCGCGTAAATCGTCGAAATATTGGTCTATCGTCTTCGCCATCGTTTAGACCCTCACGAACGAATCCCGCTGCAGTGGAGGAACGTCGGTGGAGCGGTCTACCAGCAGATCTCCGTCGTCGTTCAGCCAGATGCGCTTCCACGGCAGCGGTTTGGGCGCTGGCCCCGCGATTTTCCTTCCGTCACGGTCGAACTTGCTGCCATGGCACGGGCAGGCGATGATGCCCAGTTCCGGTTTCCATGTCGTAAGGCAACCGAGATGGGTACACACTGCGCTGAGTGAGAAATAACCTTCCTGCGAGTGAATGATGTAGATGCCCGAGTTCACATCGAGGGTGACGGAATCAAGCGGATAGCGGTCGGGGTTGCCAACGTTGACCACGGGCGAGGGCTCGAAAAGCACGTTCGGCTGGAGGAACTGATACGCGAACGCAGCCGTGCCGACAGCGGCGATGCTGAGAGATCCCAAGCCGAGTTTCAAGAAGAACTGACGTCGGTCGACCGTGTCGCCGGTGTTTGCGGGTTTGGTTTCGTCTGGCATGTCTCTTCACCTACTTGACTGCAGCCCTGCTCCAATCGCCGCCACCGAAATCAGGCCGGTCGGTTCGGCAGGAATCAAGTTGTATGACTCCATGGTGATCGTGCCTACAGGGCAGCGCATAGCGCAGAGGCCGCAGCGAATACACCGGGTCTCATCTTTCAACATGGCTGAGCCGGTGACGATGCCCAGCTCGTCGGCCGCCACTTCGTCGAGTTCCACGCCGAAACATTCCTGGTTGTCGCGGATGTGCTGCACGGCCTCGGGTTCGAACTCGATGCGATCGAGCGAAACCAGTTCCAGGCACTTTTCCGGGCAAACATCAACGCAGCCCCCACATAAAATGCACATACTGCCGTCTTCCGGTGTGCCTTCGAAAATTGTGTTGACCCAGCAGTGCAGGCAGCGTTGCGCTTCCGCTATCGCTTCCGGAGCATCGTAGCCAACTTCCACTTCGGTTACGCCGGTCCGGCGTTCGAGGGGAAGCATGGGCACCGGCTGGCGGTTGATGTCGAGGTAGTCCAGCGGCATGCCGTGCCGCATTAGTATCTCGACTTCGATGATCGGTTCGGGATGTCTCTGCTTCCGGAGGTATTCGTCGATTCCGACCGCGGCGCGTTTGCCATCGCCTACGCTGTCGATAATCAGACGTGGGCCGAAGACGCAATCGCCGCCGGCGAAGATCCCAGCGCTTGAAGTCATCAGGGTCTGCGGATTGACGGCGATCAGGCCACGGGGAGACAAATCGACTTTATCTTCCGCCGTAAGGAAGTCGAGGCGCGGGGCCTGGCCGATGGCCATGATGACGGTGTCGCATTCGATCTGGCTCTCGCTGCCCTCGTAAAACGTGGGATTGAAGCGCTTGTTCTGGTCAAAGACCCACTTGGTTTTGAGCGTCTCGAGTGCAACCACCTTGCCATCTTTGCCCACCATCCGCTTGGGGCCGAGACCGGGATGCATTCGGATGCCTTCCTGTTCAGCTTCTTCAATCTCTTCGAGAGCGGCAGGCATTTCGTCGCGGCGCTCCAGGCAGACCAGATTCACTTCACGCGCGCCCATGCGCAATGCCGAAAGGGAAATATCGACCATCTCTCGCGTAGCGACCGCACTCATGTTTTCAGCAGAAGGCTCCGCATCCTGCACGCCACCCGCATGTTGACGCACTACTTCGCGCGCCGCCGAGCGGGCCACGTCCATGGCCACGTTGCCGCCGCCAATCACGATTACTTTCTTGCCGATGGTGAACTTGTAACCCAGGTTCACGTTGAGCAGAAAGTCGATGCCCTTGTGTACGCCATCGAGATCAACCCCGGGGATACTGAGGTCGCGACTGCGATGCGCTCCCACGGCGATGAGCACGGCGTCAAATCCCTGACGGCGCAGGTCCGAAATCGTGAAGTCGCGGCCGGCTGCGTGATTCAGTTTGAGCGTGATGTCCCCGGTCTCAAGAATCTCGCGCACCTGGGCTTCCACCACGTCGCGCGGCAGGCGGTATTCGGGGATGCCCAGATACAGCATTCCACCCGCCACCGGCGCGGCTTCGAAAATTGTCACCGCGTATCCCATCAGCGCGAGATCGTGCGCGGCCGAAAGTCCTACTGGGCCGCCGCCGACTACGGCAACCTTAAACGGAAGTTTCTTCTGGTCACGTCCTTCATTGACGTGAATGGGGTGTTTCGACTCAGGCCCAAACTGCTCGGTGAGAAAGCGCTTCAGAGCACGGATGGAAATGGGCCGGTCAATCTCGCCGCGGCGGCAGGCGGTCTCACAAGGATGCGCGCACACTCGTCCGCAGATGCTGGCCAGCGGATTGGGGTCGCGGGCGATGCGGTAGGCCTCTTCGAAGCGGCCCTCGGCAATCAGGCCGACATAGCGTCCGGCGTTGGTGTGCGCGGGGCACGCCATCATGCAGGGGAAGTTCGTGTTCAGCCAATCCCCGTCGACTTTCTTGGTCTTGTAGCGCTTGAGCATGTGTGGCCATCCCACATTTCTACGGACTCTGTGAGCACCGAACGCAATGGCGACGGTGGGGCCCGATTCTCCTCTCTAATGGCCTACCGGATTAGTTTGGTCAGCGTAAAGTCAGCCGTGCTGTCGCCTGCGACCGTGACCGGTTTGGACTGGCCCTTCGCACCTTCATTCCATGCAGTTACCGTATAGCTTCCGTCGGGGACATTGTCGATTTTGTAGGTCCCGGATTTGTCGGTTTGGGCGAAGTACGGGGTCGGCGAAACAATAATGTAGGCCGCCATCTCTGGATGCACGTAGCACATCAACGGAATGGCGCCAGGATTATCGAACTTGAAACTGCGTTTTTCTCCCTTCGGCCAAGTGCCCATGTTGTGCGCCAACCTCTTATTGCTGCCGACCGAACTCCAAGCGACGTTGTGCGCAACCGTGTCGCTGTTCTGGAACTCGACGGTGGTACCTTGTTGCACCACGAGAATGTGCGGTTGAAACAGGAGACCCTTCTGATCCATGGCAGCGTTGGCGCTAGGCGCAGGGAAAGTCTTCCCGGCGACGGCCTCAACGTAAACCACCGATTCACCCGTAACGCCCGAAACTTTGCCCTTGATGGTGCCGGCATTCGCAGCCACGGTGACGACCAATGTCACTACTATTGCAACTAATACATTCCCCTTCATGAAGTCTCCTCCTGGAAATTTTTTGAATACAACCCTGCTGCGTTCTTAGGATTGCAACGGCCGGGGCTTTACCCCACGTCAAGTCCATACGACTCTACCCTCCTGGCCAAACGCCGGCCAGTGATCTGCATCACATTCAAATGTGACGATAAGGGAGAAGGCCAACCCATGCTTTAGTCGGTGGGGCAATACTCGTAGCGTTCTCGTAGAGGACGGCACCGAACGCAGGAATGCCGGGGCGCGCGTCCTCGGTGCGCGAGCAAGCTCAATTCCGCCGTACCCCATGGATTCCCGATATTCAGCTTTTCTGAAAGGGTTGCTAAGATTGTGTGCGTTTTGTCGGCTAATCGGAAGTTATCCCAGCCGAGGCCCTGGCCGGTGCTGTAGGCTGGTCGGAGTGGTGGGCGGAAACGATTAGCTTTTCAACCTTTCCCACTATTGGGTTGCAAATTCCTTAAGTGCGCAGCGGCGATGTAGCTTGCACCCCACCTACAGTCTGAACGGCTCGAACGGTCAAATACGCGCTTTCGAACGATGGAACTTTAGGGTAAGAGCGGTACCGTTAGTCCAACGGATTCAGAGTTGGTTCACGAGGGATGCGAAATGGTTCTCTCGCGTGGCCTAAGCCACAGCCACATGACCTTTAGCCATAGGAGGAGAACGCCAATCGCCGTGACTGATAGGCCAAACATGGCAATTCCGATGAGCGCGAAGAAGGCGAACTTAAAGAACGAGGCTTCCATTGAAACCTCTCTTGATAGCAGCCTCGGTGGTCCCGCTTTCCGGGAAGTTGCGGCAAGCTTGTTTGCCACCCTTGCCACCAACCAAAGGGGTAAAGGCCGATCCTGCTTGGAGGTGCAATTATGTACCCGGCTAAGTTCTCGGGCTGTGACACGCAATACCTATGCAGGTGATCGCCTACCAGAAACCAAACATTCGTGCGCTGGTGCCAACTGCGAGTCGGCTCAGAACCATTTCATCACGCCATCGCCAAAACCGGCCGACCTCTGCCGTTAGGGCAGAGGCCATTTCTGATTAACGACTTCACCTTCAACCCGCCCATCTCCTGTCATTCATACATTAGAGGAACAACGAAAACGCTATTTGAAGTAGGAAGTTGGCGTTGTCCCCAGAGCCTTTCGAAACATGGAAATGAAAGCGCTCGGGGTACTATAACCAGACTCCAGAGCCGCATGGGTGACCTTTGCTCCTTCCGCCAAAAGGCGCATCCCTTGCATGAGGCGCAGTTGCTGTCTCCATTTTCCAAAGGTCATTCCAACTTCTTGCTGGAAGAGTCTTTCGATGGACCTCTTGCTCGCACCAACCACCCTGCAGAGCTGAGCGAGGGTTCTTGCATCGCTGGGGTCTCTTACCAGAATGTCCGTGATGCGGACAACTCTCCGGTCTGACAAATGGGGCAGTTGTAATGGGACCATCCGCACCGTTCGCAATTGATGAAGGACGACCCCAATCAGATGCTCTTGCCATTTCACCGTTCTCCTCAAGGCCCCGAGAGTGCAGGCGTAGAGAATGAGTTCTTTTAGCAAGGTTGAGACGCTGATCACACAGCAGTCTCGCGGCAGCCCTTTCGCGATCCGTGGTTTCAAGTACAGAGTTCGCATTGCCACAGCACCTGACATCGCGATGGTGTGCGCGACCTCCTCTGGTATCCGAACCGCACGGTTGGGTGGGGCACGACCCAGGTGCCTTCGCGAGTACGAATGGTCATTACTCCTCGCGATGCATAGACGAGTTGATCTCGATCATGGAAATGCAGCGGGATCACATGACCGGCCGGATAGTCCCGCGTTAGGGTGGTTATCGCAAACCTGCGATCGGTCGATTGCTCGAACGTTCCATTTTGCCGCTTTTGCGACATCAGTTGGCACATTATCGAAAGCGCGCAGAAGTGACAAGCTCTAGCGTAGCAATCAAGCAGTCTGTGGGGATATGAACCGCTTACATCGATGGCTATGCCGTTCTGACCGCTGGCGCAGCACCGTCACACAGAGACTTCCATGGGCCATTGGCAATACCGACCTGGGAGCGAATGTTTTGGAAATTGGCCCCGGTCCCGGCTTAACGACAGACCTGTTGCGAACTTCGGTGTCCCGACTAACAGCATTGGAGATTGATCCGGCATTGGCCAGTTCGCTGAGCTCGCGCCTAAGAGGAAGCAACGTCCAGGTCATCAAAGGGGATGCGACGGGGATGCCTTTTGGAGAGTCGGAGTTCTCGGGCGCACTTTCGTTCACCATGCTGCATCACGTTCCTTCTCAAGAATTGCAAAACAAGGTCTTCGCGGAGGTGCTCCGCGTTTTGAAGCCCGGCGGTTTTTTCGTGGGCAGCGACAGTCTTCAGAACTGGTTTATGAGGATCATTCATATCGGCGACACGCTTGTTCCCGTAAATCCCGATACTTTCGGCGTGCGATTGGAGCGTGCAGGTTTTGAGGTGTTGGAAGTGCAAAAGAACTCGCAAGCTTTCCGATTCCGGGCTCGACGACCGCTCGCGTCGCCGGTCAAAACACGAATCGGAGAATGAAGCCAGTTGTGATGATTCGATATGTGGAGAAGTTACATGAACCAACCAATCCTGATTCTCAAGCGTAGCGCTTCGAAATCGATCTTTCTCGCCGTTCTATTCGGCCTCGCGTTCACGACAAACGGCTTTGCTGCCACGGATCCCGACCCCTGCGCAGCGAATCCGGCAAACCGGCAACTTGATTATTGGCTCGGCAATTGGAAGATCGGGGCCGAGGGTTCTTCGGGAAACGCTCACAGCACGGTCACTTTATCGCTGGACAAGTGCCTTGTCGTCGAGAATTGGGACGGCGGAAGGGGCCATTACGGACAGAATGTCTTTGGCTATGGTGCTGACGACGAGAGCTGGTATGGGATGTTCGCCGACAACGAGGGTCGGGTTCATGTGTTCACCTCTGGCAAGGTCGCGGACGGCAAAGCGGAGTTTAAAGGTACAAGCCGCGGGACCCAACGGAGAGATATTGAACCGAGTGAAAGTAATACGGCTGAATCAGAACAGGGTCGAGCAGACTTGGGAAAAATCCCCCGACAACGGTGCCAATTGGAGTGTCGTGTTCCGCGGAGAATATTCGCGAGCGAATCCCTGAAGCGTTGATGCCGGGAGAATATTATGGGTTGGAGAATAGTCATGAAGATCAAAACCTTGCTATTTATTGTCGTCGTCTTATGGCTGGGAGCATGCGGTCTAGATGCGCAAACCGCTCCAGAAAGTGCTCTGCTGATCCTTGCCAAAGATGACAACGCACTTCTTATCGTCAACCCTGCCAGCCTGAAAGTAACCGCCAAATTGCCCGTCGGTCCTGATCCGCACGAAGTGATCGCTTCGTCGGACGGAACGACTGCATACATCTCGAATTACGGCGACGCATACAACACGCTCACCGTGGTTGATCTCGCTGCGAAAAAAGTTTTGCCGGTCATCGATCTCGGCGCTCTGCGCGCCCCGCACGGACTGGCGTTCGTAGGCGGCAGAGTATGGTTTACGGCTGAGGCTGCCAAGGCGATCGGCAGCTACGATCCCGCAACCAAGAGGGTCGATTGGATCATGGGCACCGGGCAAAATCGCACCCATATGATCTACGTTTCCCCCGGCCTCAACCAGATTGTCACCACGAATGCCGGTTCCGCCAGCGTCAGTATCATTGAAAAGATCGGCGGTGGTGCGGCGTCGGGGCCGTCGAGTGGAGACTGGAACGAAACCGTCGTTCCCGTCGGTCGTGGGTCGGAGGGATTCGATGTATCTCCGGATGGCAAGGAAATCTGGGTCGCCAACGCCGACGACGGAACGGTCTCGATCATCGATGTGGCGAGCAAGAAGGTCATCGACACTTTGGCCGCCAACGTCAAGGATGCGAATCGGCTGAAGTTTACCCCAGATGGCAAGTTGGCGTTTATTTCAAGCCTTCGCCAGCCTGATGTCACCGTTCTCGACAGAGTCACCCGAAAAGAAGTGAAGCGTATAAAAGTGGGAGAGGGCGCTGCCGGAGTTCTTATGCAACCCGACGGGTCGCGCGTCTATGTGGCCTGCTCTCCTGACGGGTACGTCGCCGTAATCGATTTGCATTCGCTCGAGGTGGTGGGCCGCATCGAAGCCGGGCAGGAGCCCGATGGCCTCGCTTGGGTCGGCCGGTAAATACCGAGGGCAACAAATCTACGATGAAATCTAGTGCGACAATCCCATGCGTCAGATTAACAGTGATGCGCGAGGCCGAGGAGATGGCGAAGGCTCCCGGAGGAAACTCCCTGGCTCACTCTTCTCTGGTTGACTCTTGGGCAGATTGCTTCAGGCGGTCGGCTTTGGCCGCTCCTGCGCCGCATCTTCTTTGCGTCCCAACTGATCGTAAACCTCGGCTAGAGCAACATGTGGCTCGGCTCTTTGGGGTCGCAGCGCAGCCGCCTTCTCCAGTTTCGGCAATGCCGCTTCAGGGTCACCCGACTTCGCCAGAAATCGCCCCAGAATCATGTAGGTTCCGTATTGTTCAGGCAGGATCTTCAGCACCTTTTCACATTCGCTGATCGTCTCTGGCCGGTTGGCTCGCGCGTAAGCGATCTCTAGCAAGAGGTGTGCATCGATAAGGTTCGGAACCCTGGCGGTCAACCTCTCGAGCACCGTCGCTGCCCCCTGCACATCTCCGAGTCGCATCAAGGTTTTACCCAGGTCCAATTCTGCCATGGTGAACTTCGGGTCCAGCTCCACCGCCTTGCTCAGCATCGGGGACGCTTTGTCGTATTGCTGCAATTGCATATAGACCCCGCCGAGCTTGAAATAGAGCATCGGCATGTCTGGTTCTTGGGCAATCAGCTTCTGCAGCATCGGAACCGCCTCCTCGTAGTGCTCATTATCAAGAAGAGCATTGGCGTCTCGGATCGTATTGGCCGTTGCAATCTTGTCCTTGGGGTCGGCACCCTCGTCAGAAGGCTTGGCAACGTGGCTGCCCCCCGTTACGTATCCGAGCGACGCCAGCTTCTGCGGCAGTGCTGGATCGAGGGCCGCAACCTTTTCGTCGGAGAGCTTGGGCGATTCCCGGTTGCTGGTTGTCTTGTCCAGGAATGCGTGCACCTGGCCCGCCAGCGTGTCGGCCACTGCTACCGAGGTCGATGCCAGATTGTGCTCCGCGTTTGGGTTCACCGTCTGGTCATACAGTTCCCGCTTCGGCGCCTGCACATACAGGTATTTTCCTGTCCGCAGCGACTGCAGCGCACTCCATCCGAAAGCGAGGTGAGGATAATCCGACTCCGCATACGCTGCCCGGTTGCGCCAGGAATTCGCAGCCGCCGTGGATTGCTCGGCTTCCCCTTTCGTCGTCGTTGTCATCAATCCCAGCAGCGATTCCCCTTGCACCTCGGCCGGTACGGCAATTCCTGCCGTCTGCAACATCGTCGGCATCACGTCCACCAGGCCCACGCGATCGTCGATTCGCCGACCCTCCGCTGCGCGCGCGTGCGGCAGCTTGATCACCAGCGGCACGTGGATGGTCTCCCCGTTCTCAGTGTTTGGAGTTCAGGACATCAATGGCATGGTTTATGTCGCCTACGCTAAACCGAACTACGGCTCCGGCGGTTACATCAACGTCTTTACGGAGCAGGGGGCCTGGTGAAGACACTTATCCAAGGACTGCCACTGAACCAAGCCTGGGGAATCGCCTTGGCGCCCAGCAACTTCGGGCCGCTCAGCAATACTCTGCTGATTTCAAACAACTCCGAGTTCGGAACTATCAACGGGTTCGACCTTAATACCGGCGCGTTTGTAGGCACGATCAGGGACCAGAAAGGCAAGCAGGTCATCCTCAACAACCTCTGGGGAATTGCTTTCGGTGGCGGGAACTCATCCAGCGGAGCAACCAACGAGCTGTTCGTCACCGTGGGCAACGGCAACGGGCTCAACGAATTGGCAGGCACCTTTTTATCAATTCAGCCGTAATTGACAACGACAGCAGGAGGACGTAACCGAGTGCCAAGGGCGTGCTCTTCAGCACGCCGCAAAAGAAGCAGGATTTCGGCGGGGTGCTGGCGCAGTTCGTCGATTCCGAGGGCGCACATTGCAGCGTGGGAGCTGAGGCGGCTTAGCAGGCTGGCGGCGACCAGCGGGTCGCCTAAAGGTGCAGCGTGATTCCGCGTCCCAGAACGACAACATAGAGGACTCCCAGAACCTGCCGCCAAACCAATCCACAAATAGCTCCGGGCAAGTTGCCCCGGCGTTCGCTTCGGCTCCGTTCCTGGCGGAATGTAGTATTGCAACCAGAGCAGCCCACTCTGACCACCAACGGTCGCGGGCAGGGCGGACTCCCACAGCAGTTGTACTCCGAGTGGATTCAGCAGTCCTGCCAGGCTCGCAAGCAGAATGGCTGTGAAGTAGGGCACGATGGTCAACTTCCGCAAGCGCCGCTGCTGGTCTCGCGGGATTCCCACGTAACGCACCAGTCCAATACCAACAACCACCGACAGCGGCGAAATATGAAGATGCTCCAACAACTACCAGCAGTGCCGCCAGAGCCAGTGCGGTTGCAGCCCTGAAATCACAGCCGCCCAATCGCCGAAATTGGTTACGCCTGAAAAGAAGAAATATCCGGTTCCGGTAAACAAATTGAATGCACAAGTGATGAGCAGGAAGTAGCGCATGGGCATGGATGCGTGCTTGGCGCTACGCAAAGCAAGCCAGAACACTAGCGCAGCCGCGAGGTTCACCAACGTCCCGCCCGCTGCGACCAGACGGGAATCGAAGGCACTCGACCACGCTACGGTGGAGAGCACGCCGGACTTTGCCCCAGTCAGCAAAGCGACAAGCCCGTGCCCTACGCCCTCATGCAGGATGTTCGTCAGAATGCCCGCCACAATGCTGATCGCGCAAATCGTGAGTGCGTCATCAGTTGGGGTTGGCTCCTTACGGTGCGGAGCGGCGGCAGAGATTGAAGTCTCAGACATGTGACGGATCGTTTCAGGATTCTAGCCCAACCCTGTTGGCCTCGGTTGGGAACTCGGTCACTTCGCGTACCACAGAGTGTGCGGCGACCATCGGCTGCACGCTTCGAAACGTCCCCGCATATAATGAGCCACGCACTAAAGACATGCGTATCACTTCGCGTGAAGAGGCGCACGATGCAAATGCCGAAACCGAATGCCGCCCAGTCCAAGGATGCGACTGCGAGTGTGAAGAGTGTCGTGGGTTCACTTGCCGAAAGCTGGAACCGACATGACATGGCAGCCTTCGCGGCAGCCTTCGCCGAGAATGCTGATTTTGTGAATGTGATCGGCATGCACTGGCAAGGGCGGCAGGAGATCAAGGCAACGCACACCGCCACGCACCGAACGATCTTCCGCAATAGCACTCTGCAAGTAGTCGATCAGTCGGTGCGCTTTCTTAGCCCCAGCATAGCCTTGGCGCATGTCTCCACCGAATTGAAGGGTGCTGAAAGTCTTCGGGAACGGGTTGCCCCGGAGACGCGACGCACGCTATTGACTTGCGTGATGGTGAAGGAAGCCGACCGCTGGCTAATCACAGCGGCGCATAATACTGACATCATTCCTGTCCCATTCCCTGTGGGCTGAGGCGGCAAGAAAGAATGACCGACAGGACAGCCACGACCATTGCTCATGGCAGACGATCTGAAGCGTGAAGTTGTCTGGAAAAACTTGTTGATCGACGGCAGAGACTATTGTGGTCTCTGGCACACGGCAGAAGGCGGGCTACTGAAGGGCACGGTCGTCGGAGTCCTGAAAGACCAGCGACCGATGCTGGCAAACTATGAAATCCACTGCGATGAGAACTGGATCACCCACCGAGTTCAAGTTGAGCGCACAATTGGAAACGATGTGAAGACCCTTCAGCCTAAGCGTCGAGAAGCGTGGCATGTGGCGCAGTTCTGGTCAAGAGTTGCGCGAAATTCAGGGCTGTGACGACGTTGATCTCGCGGTGACGCCCGCGACCAACACTCTTCCGATCAGGCGTCTCAACCTCCAAGTAGGGAGCAGCGAGTCAATCATCGCCGCTTGGGTCAAATTCCCTGAGCTTACAGTTCAACCGCTGTCCCAACACTATACGCGGCTCGATCAGTACACCTATCGGTACGCAAGCAACACAGGGTTCCCGGCTGAGATCGTGGTGGCACCAGCGAGACCATAGCCAGCATTGTTGAACACCACATCGACGCCGCCTGATGCAACCACTTGTTCCGCCACGCTCTCAATTTCATGAGGATCAGTGACATCCAGCGCCATCAATGTGACCCCAGAAATGTTTCCTAGTTCTTTTTCCTGCTTTGGGTTGCGCATCGAGGCGATGACTCTCCAGCCCTTCGATGCGAACAGCATTGCGGTAGCTCGACCCAAGCCTGACGAACTGCCCGTGATAAAGACTGCTTTCGGGTCTTGATCGCGCATAGAGCCTCCAATCAAGCTACGAACGTGTCTCGCCCATATCTCGCCTTAGCGGATAGTCAACGATGATGGCGCGACCATCCGTCAGAGCTTTGACCGAGTGGCGCACATTGCCAGGCACAATCCCCACCATGCCCGGCCGAGCAACTTGCGTGACGCCGTCAATGGTCAATTCGAGTTCACCTTCGATGACCTCGTAGACTTCTTCCTGAGGATGGAAGTGCTCGTGGATGGACGAACCGCGTTTGAAATCGTAGTGGGCGAACGTCATGCTGGGCGAATGGAAATAGCGTCCATACCAGCCCGGTAGACGCTCGATGACTTCGAGGGCGCTGGTATCAATGAATGGCACGGGAGTGCTCCGGTGAGCGATTGTAGCACTGCCACCCGATGCGGGCGGCTCAAACGAACTGGGACGATTGCGTTCACTGGACTTTGTCCTCTTCGCCGAGGCTGCTTCGGTTCGTCCCAATCACACGTACTTCCTTGCCGCGTAAGCCAGCGTACTTGATCGCCATGCCGAGCAGCATGTACTCGTTCTCTTGGTAGTCGGGAGCAAAGGCGTCTTGGTGGAGCAACACGAATTCCGTGTCATTCGCGCAGGCTTTCGCAAACTCGGGAAGCTTCCTTTTGATGGTGGCGATCAGGCTGGACTCTCGTTGCATGCGCTCGTCATCGTTCATCGTGCTAAGAGAATAGCCGCTTCTGAGTCAGAGAGGTCCCATGTTCGGTAGCTCATCACAACGATAGGTGAGCCACACCGCTGAAAACCTCTGGGAGGGCGACGATGATTGCCCCTACGCCAGGTTGGAGGTCACCCGCCATGAATGCCCTGCTGCTGCCCGTAGCTGAACCTGCAAAGGATGAAATTCGCTTCCGACGCGAAGCCGACAAGCGCCGCACATTAAACTTTGAGTTCTTCGATCAGCTCGATTGCCTGGACTTGAGCAACGTGCCGAACTACATCTCTGAAGAGATGGAAGGCGCTGACTGAAATGTCGTCGCCAGCGCAATCATCTCAACACAAGGGATTGGATGATCGAGAAGTACGCCTGCTGGAACAGGCCGTAGAAAAGCTCGTGCTGTACGGTCAGCAGGTGGGCGTAACGCCCGAGCAGATGATCTCACTGCTCGACGCAGGGATCAGCATTGCGGGCACTGTTAGCGTTCCTAGCCTCGAAAAAATCTGGAGACGCCTAGCAGGCCGCTGAAAAACTAGCGACGGACATAGTTTTCTTTCCGTCTTTCATTGTTTTCGTCATTTCTATGTCGGAAAAGTTGATTCTCAGTGCTTTTCTAGCCCCCAGCGCTCTCTTTTCGCGCTGCGGGACACACTTCGGCCTCGACTTACACCGCAGGAACTGCGGCTGCGAGGTTTCGCATGCGCACCAGATTGTAGGCCGCGCAGGCGAAGGTGAAGATCCAATCCACTTTGCATACTCCACGGTGCCGCAGCTTGCGCATCAGCGCAATCGTCTTGAGCCAGCCAAAACATTCTTCGATTCGCTTCCGCTTTCTTTGGCTGACGGCGTAACCGGGGTGCCGCGTCGTGCGCTCATCAATCGCGCTCCCGCCACGCCGTTTGTGGTTCTGCGCCACATGCGGCGTCACCCCCATATGCCGGCACTCGACCACGAATCCCTGCGTGTCGAATCCTTTATCTCCCCCTACCGTCACCGGCTGCGTTCCCCTCAGTTTCTCCAACATCACCAGCGCCGCGTCGCGCTCCGCCGTACCATTAGCCTGGAACACTTCCGCCGCCACGATTAAACCGTTGCGGTTCTCCACCAACAGATTCCCGCTGTAACTCAACTTCGACTCCTTGCCCGGCCCCTTGCGCGCCAGCTGCGCCTCGGGATCGGTCGTCGATTCGTGGGTATCGTTGGACCGCTCCTCGCCGTGAAAGTCTACCGTAGGATTGCCCGGATCATCTGGCGGAGGCCCAGCTTTCTTCTCCCTGGCTTGAAAGCTCTTCACTCCCGCCCAGGCTTCCAGCAAGGTCCCGTCTACCGTGAAATGCTCATCCGAGGTCAAGCCTCGAGCACTCGCCTGTGCCACAACCCGCGCCAAGAATTCCTTAGCCACGTCGGCTTGCAGCAACCGATCCCGATTCTTAGTGAACGTGGTCGGATCCCACACCTCGTCATCCGCATTCAAACCCACAAACCAACGGAACAGCAAGTTGTAGTCCATCTCTTCCATCAGCAAACGCTCACTGCGGATGGTGTACAGCATCTGCAGCAACTGCGCCCGCAACAGCTTCTCCGGCGGAATCGACGGCCGCCCAACCGTGGCGTACATCCTGTCAAATCGTGGCGACAACTGGGCGAGCACCACATCCACCATGAACCGGATGGCGCGCAGCGGATGATCCTTGCGCACACGGTTTTCGGGAGATAAGTAACTGAAGATATGATTCTGCTGCTGATCGGTTCCGCGCATGCTTTTTCGTAACATACCCGGCTGTGGATTAGCAGTACTTTTTCAGCAGCCTGCTAGATTGATCCCCGCCCTCCGAGATTGCCGGGTAGCGCCTCAGTTGAATTTACTTAGGAGGGGGCGGTGGGACGCGGAGCGCACCCAGGCGTTTCTGTTTCTGCTCTAGGAGTTCGATGATTTCACGGACGAGGAGTACCAGCTTGTCGGGGTCTTGCTCATTGGCTGCCAGACAGCAATGAGCAAATCAGGCACTTGCTGGGTCTAATCCGGCGAGCGGCGCTATTTTCGTCGCAACCAGCACCTCCAACAAAGTGGCGGTATTACGAACGCTTCCCGAAATGGTGATGAGTGCCTCTGACACGAGAGGATGTTGCTCCGCCAGGGCGTCAAGACGGTCACTGACCTTGTACAGTTGCTGAACTTCTTGAAGGATCGCACTTGGATGCATGGGGGTACGCAGCTTTCTTCGAAAGCCTAAGGAGAGAAAACTTCAGATGGGCTGACTTAGTTTCAGGGAACCTGAAAGAGGAGAAGGCGGTAACCACCTCACTTTCTAGTATATCACCACCCTGTACCTCGGAGTGTTGCACACCCAGTCGAGTACGCGGTCCAAAATCACTGACGATTGGCAACGTCAATCAAGACGGTAGAAGTCCCTGTTTAGGCGAATAGCCGATCCTGAGTCCGGGCAAGTTCCACGGGTACGGAACATCCTGCGTCATCGTTAGCGAATGGTTGATCCGAGTGATTGTGGAGTAAGTACAAAACATCTCGCTCCCCTGTCACCCCATAACCACGCCAAATCAGCACCATAAATAGTTTCAATTTCCGAAAAGCGCTCACCGAGGTTACCGTAATGACACGAAATTCGAATCGCTTGAGGCCGAGGTGCAACATGAAAAAATCAACGTACGCCAGCGCGGGCGACACAATTCATCGTCTGCGTGAGCAAATCAACCTGGAGGAGAACCAGGGAAAACTGCGGGACCTGGTTTCCCGGCTGCAGATCGCTCTTAACGAGGAGCGCCCACCAATGTCAGCCAGAATCACAACTCACCCCCAGCAGGAGGAGAACCCGTTCGATACTGTGATCTTGGGGTAAGATCAATTCGACTGAGAGGGGAAACCGTAATGTTATCGGGCACACAAACGGCTCTTGGTTCAAAGGGAGCCCAAGGCACCCTTGTGCTTCATATCGGAATAGATAGATGGACGCCGCACAGACCAGTGCTGAAATCAAGTACCTTGAGCACATCTTCGCGGTGCCCGACACCAGACCGCTGAGCGCAAGCGACGTCTCTGCTGCAAATCGAAGGCACGATGAGAAGCTCGCTAATAGCCCGTGGCTTGGGCTGTGGCAGCGGTATGGGGTTTGTTGCCGAGACGAGTCCCCAGTGCTTCGACCAGGGGAACTGGAGAGCTAAACCTTCCCGCGAATGGACGTGAAGAATGGCGAAAAAGAAAGCTGCTAATGTCCTGCCGAAACTCACCGAGACTGAACAAGACCTACTTTCGCACCTCCAAGACGGATACCAGCTTGAAACTGATTCGCTCGGCGGCAACCCCGTTCTGCGGCGGTTGAAAGATAATGAAGAAATACGCCCTCTGTCTGCGAATCGCAATACCATCAAGGCGATAGAACAGCGCGGACTCATTAGCCCTGGCAAAGGTCGCGACCCACTCACTCTTGTGTGGCGTCTGAAAAAGAAATAAATAGAACCCGCCGAACTGCCCCGGCAAGAAATGCCGATCAACCTTGTGGAACAGAGTCTCTCATCTGAAGAGCATAGACAGCCACTCGACCTCTAAGGCTCAAGCATTCAATCACGACGGTACTGGTGCAACAAAACCTGTCCGATTAAGAGGAACCCTGGAATTGCTTTCGATACTCAAATAAAACATCAAGTGAGGTTTGCTATGTGGAATCGCGTTTATCCCCCTCAGTGGATGATCGTTCTAACGAGCGTAGTCGTTGCCGGAATGTCTGTTGCGAGCGGCGAGACCTCCGCTGCGTTCTTAGCGGAGCAGCACCCGGCTCTCGCAGGCCAGACGTTCTCTGCTGCGGGTGTTCCCGCGCTCCACGGTATTGTGGATTCAGGGCGTAATGCCGATCTTCGCTGGCCCGACTTTACTCTCTACAAAGCAGAGGTCGCCAAACTTTACGAGACGAACGGTTATTCTTTGCTTTGGGTTCAGAACGGCCGCGTCCGTCCCCAGGGTCTGGCCGTGATCGAGCTCTTACAAAATGCGGACGCTAAAGGACTCGACCCCGAAGATTACGACGGCTCGCGATGGCAGGGCCGCATCCTCAAGCTGGAGCAACAGCCGTCTGAACAGGACTTGGCTTCGTTCGATACCGCGCTTACGGTGTCGGCGATGCGCTACATCCGTGCCATCCACTGTGGCCGCGTAAATCCCAAGGAGTTCAAGTTTCAGCTCGATGTGGAGGGGCTCCAGTTGCCTTTGGCGGAATTCGTTCAGACCCACGTCATGAATTCAGGCGATCCAGCCGCAGAAATCCAGAAGCTGGAACCGCCCTTCTTGGGCTACCGGAAGCTGCTTGCGCTCTTGCCGGTTTATGAAGGATACGCAAAACAAGACGACGGACAGAAACTCCCGACGATCACGAAGACGGTGCGGCCCGGCCAGCCCTATGCTGGAGTAGTCCGCTTGGGGCGGTTTCTTCAAATCATTGGCGACATTCCTGCAGGCGTACAACTAGATCCGAACGCAACCATCTACGATGGCGCGCTCGTCGAGGGCGTGAAGCATTACCAGGACAGACATGGGGAAAGCTCCCACCGGCAACCTTGACCCACGCACCATCAATGAACTCAATACGCCTCCGGCGGCACGCATTCGCCAGATCAAGTTGACGCTCGAACGGTGGCGCTGGCTTCCGCATTCCTTCTCGCAACCGCCCGTGGTTGTGAATCTTCCTGAGTATCGTGTACGCGCGATGAACCCGGATGGCACCGTCGCCTTCTACAAGAACGTCATCATCGGAAAAGCCTATGGCCACAAGTCTCCGATCTTTGAGAAAGAGATCCAATACGTGGTCTTCCGGCCTTACTGGGACGTAACTCCCAGCATTCAGCGGAACGAAATCGTGCCCACACATCCAGAAGGACCCGAACTACATCGCCAAGCATAATTTTGAAGTGGTCACGCCCCAAGGCGAGGTCGTAACCGACAATCAAGTGAGCCCGGAAGTTTTGGAAGGCATAAGATCGCTTCACCTGATGGTGCGGCAAAAGCCCGGCGACACGAATTCTCTGGGCCTGGTGAAGATTATCTTCCCTAATCCCGACAACGTGTACCTGCATGGCACAGATGCTCCGGAACTGTTCTCGCAGGACGTCCGCGATTTCAGCCACGGATGCATTCGAGTACAGAAGCCGGACGGACCTGGTTGCCTGGGTGTTGCGAAATAATCCTGGCTGGGATTTAGAGCGGGTGAAGGCCACGATGAATGGCGAAAAAAACAATCTTCAGGTCAACCTCGCCACGCGAATTCCGGTTCTGATTGTCTATGGCACGGCTACGGTGAACGAGGAAAATCAGATTCGCTTTTTCGACGATATCTATGGCTATGACGCAGAACTCAAGAAAGCGTTGGCCGCCGGTTATCCCTATGCCTGGTAAGTCTTTGGATCGGTCGCGGGCAAACCGCATCTAAAATGAGGTGGTTTCAATACGGCAATACATTTTAAATGGCAGTGAAGCAACGTCGGTGTCATCGCCGGGAAAAAGGAACAAATCGAGCCTCCGTCATTTGTCCCTAATGCTCTTGTTTCTGCTGGCGCTGCTGCTCGGGCACGGCAGCACAGAATCTGCGTCCCCGGTCGCACAGGAGTACCGGCTCCGCTTCTATCACACTCACACGGGTGAGCGGCTGAATGTCGTCTATCGTCGCGGTGATCAATATATCCCCGAAGCGCTGGACGAGCTCGACCATTTTCTGCGCGACCACCGTACCGGAGATGTGCGTCATTTCGATCCTCGCCTCTTCGACCTTCTCTACGACCTGACCGCGTCGCTCGGCGATTCCGGTGGTGAAATCGATGTGATTTGTGGCTACCGTACGCCCTGGAGCAACGAATTCCTGCGCACGCGCAACCCGCACACCGGCGTGGCGCAGCACAGCCTGCATATACAGGCTGAAGCAATCGATATTCGCCTACCTGGGATTCCGACCTCGGAGCTTAGGGATGCGGCCCTGCGCCTGCATCGCGGAGGAGTGGGCTACTATCGCAGTTCTGACTTCGTGCACGTCGACGTTGGGCGCGTGCGCCATTGGTAGAAGCTTTTCTCGTATTTAGAGATTCGGTTGTCCATATGGCGCAAACGATTCAGCGTGCCTGGGGATAGGCCTGGCGGCGTCGGCGCTCACTGTGGCGCAGTCCTCTCCGCGGTTGGGACAACAGGTGAGTCATGCAGACCGCGAGCCGGCCGGACTGCATGACTTCGATTTTTTATTCGGACGCTGGCAAGTCCATCATCGAAAGCTGAAGCATCGCCTGGTCAACAGTCACGAGTGGATCGAATTCGAAGGGACACTATTCTGCCAGCCACTGATGGGTGGCTACGCTAATGTCGACGACACCGTGTTCGAAGTTCCGGGCGGCACTTACGGCGGCGTAGCTCTCCGATCGTTCGACGCCAAGACGGGACAGTGGTCGATCTGGTGGATGGACAGCAGGACGCCACTTGGTCCGATGGATCCGCCGGTGAGAGGCAGCTTCCACAATGGCGTAGGAACGTTCTATGCGAACGACGATACCGAAGGCGGGAAACCAGTCCGCACACGGCTCATATGGTCGAAGATCACAGCCGCCTCAGGTCACTGGGAGCAGGCAGAATCAACCGACGGTGGTAAAACGTGGGAAACGGATTGGATAATGGACCTCAAACGAGTGCAATAGTTGGTTGAATGGATATTCGCCTTCGAGACCCGGCGCATCGTTAGCCGCAGCAAAATTGACAATGTCGTTGACGACAAAAAGCTAGGCTGGAAGATTCAAACCAAAGCGTCGTCTTGAAGGTCAGTTGTCGATAAATCTCAATAGCACGCATTGAGTCTTGCGATGTGCCGAAAAACCTCGTCGAGAAGGAACCTTCTAAGTCCTCGATTCTTCCTTGGTGCAGTGATCATCTGACCAATATGCCGGATTATCGGTGCGAATGCACCCCTTCAATTAGCACATCATGACAATTTGCCTTGGTGAACATCATGCGGATTCCGTATTTCGGCCGCAGGATGACCATCGGGCGCGCTTCGATCACTTGGCCCGGAGACAGCTGAAAATCGTACGCTCTGAGCAGGTCGCGCAAAATCATGAGGATCTGCAACATCGCGTAATTTCCGCCGATACAGCCTCGCCGGTCCAGCCCCGAAGGGAAGGAAGGTGAATGGTGTGCGCAGCCTCTCGTTTGCTTTGGTGAAACGCTCCGTATCGAAATTCTCCGGATTTTGCCAGTAGCGCGGAGCATGATGCGCGCCATACACATACACGATGACCATCGATCCCTGAGGTATGGTGACGTCGCCTATGCGGTCGTCTGCAATGGCCATGCGGTCGACCATCCAAAACGGCGGGTAGAGGCGGAGCGCCTCCTGAATGACCTGAGTCGTAAATTCGAACTTGGGAACGTCGCCGTAGCTCATCGGGGCGTCGCCCAGCACGGAATCGAACTCCTGCCGTACCTGTGCAAGACAATCGGGACGCGAGCTCAAAAGATAAAGAAGCCACGATAACGCATTCGACGATGTTTCATGGCCGGCAACCAGAAGTTGCATGCTCTCGCTAAGGATGAGCTTATCGGGCATACCTTCGCCATCGCTGTAACGCGCATCCATCAAAGTTTGCAGCAGATCGTGACCGGGCGGTTCGTTGCGGCGCTTCCTGATGTACTCGAGCAGAACGCCGTCGGCGCGAGTTCGCATGTCTTCGTGTTTGCGCAGTTGGCCGGAAACGGCGAACCAGGGATTCAGATAAGGCTGGAGGGTTTGCCGAACGATAAATTCCTGGACGGTGCAGATAGTCTGGCTGACAAGATCGATGTCTTCATTCTTCAACCGGGCGCCAAATAGCGAACGGGCGACCATAGCGAAGGTAATCTTCATCAGGTGGGGGTAGATATCGACGGGGCCAAGACGGACCTGTTTGTCGAAATCGCGCAGCGACTCGGCGAGGGAGTCCTGCATGATTGAGGACAGCACATCGAGTTGCTTTCGATCGAAGCCCGTCTGGATGAGACGGCGCTGTGTGCGCCAGGCTTCCCCGTGGGTCGTCAGCAGACCTTTTCCCAGGAAGTGGCCCATCCGCTTTACTTGAATTTCGGATTTTTGGTAGTTCTCCGCATTGGTCTTCAACACGTGCTGAATGACAGCGGGATCGATGGTAACCATCGCCTCCTTGAGACCACCGATACGGAGCCAGAATGTGTCGCCGAAGTCCTGGTTGTACTTTGATAAAATCTGCACCGGATTGCGGGCCATTGCAGGCGAATCCGCAAAGCAGCGAAATCGGGGAACACTAGGGACAGGCGTTGATGAACTCATACCCAGCCGTCCTGATATTTGCCTGGAACCGAAGGAGTTTTCATATCGCTGAGGAAGTGGTGCCTGGGCAATGCGCAAAAAAATAAGCCGCTCAGAAAATCAGTTTTCGCTCCCCAGTTGCTTCAAGAGTATCAGATGATGTCGGATTGCCGCGGTCATGGTGGGGTTCTGCCGATAGGAGACCCCAAACTCCTCGGCAGTCTGCTTCACGATCCGGGTCAGCGGAGCATAGTGGGTATGGCACACGAAAGGGCACAGGTGGTGAACGATGTGATAGTTAAGCCCACCCACGAGCCAACCGACCAGGGCATTTTCGGTTGCGTAATCGGCGGTTGTCGCGAAGATGTGATATACGCCGTTGTCAAACTCAGAACGGTCCGAGGGAAAGTAGGTGCTGTCGACCGTGTGCGTCGACTGGAATACGAGGGTTACGGTCAAACCCACAATCAAATTGACCAGGAGGAACACTCCGGCAACCAGCAGAGGCGATTTCCCCAGTACCATCACCGGCAAAACAAGCATGTAAGTGAGGTAGAAGCCCTTGCCGGCAAACAGAATCGCGTATTCTCGCAGAGGATGTTTCGTGCGTCTCAGATATTCATGGGTGGGGAAGAAAAAGCATTGGAAGTCCCTGAAAAACACGTAATCGAGAGAGAACAACGCGTAAACGAACAGCGCGTAGATGTGCTGAAACCGGTGCCACGGCAAGCGGGATTCATAGGGCGTGAAGCGAAAGATGCCGCGTCCCGAAAGCGCGTCATCTTCGCCGTGGAGATTGATGCAGGAGTGATGGCCCCTGTGATGCAGAATGCGCCACATGTACGAACTGATTCCGCACAAATCGAAGACATAGTTCAGGGTTTTGTTTACGACCGAGCGAGACGAGATTGCGTTGTGATTGCTGTCATGGGCGATGTTCAGCAAAAGGAATGTCTGCGCGAGCCCGCCCAAAAGGTAGAGGGCAACAAACTTCCATGCACCGGGCCGGAGCGCATACAGAGCAATCCAACTCCCCGCCAGAACTACCAAACCCGCAGCGATCTTGACTCCCATCGTACGGTCCGCTTTAGGAGAAATGTTCCGATCGGCAAAAAACCCATCCAGGCGGCTACGTAAGACTTTCGGGAAAGAAGAACTACCGGCGGGCTCGATACTCGGCGACGCTAAGGTTTCCGATGGTACAAGATCCGATATCTCCGGCTCTCGAGAAATCGCCGCTTCGGTCTCGAACGTCATCGGTGCCTCCGCCATCATGGTAAATTGAACCCGACGCGTTCCACAAGATGCACGAATGGCCCTGACCCGCGGCGAAATTCTCGCCGCACCGTCGACCGCCTCGCAGTAGTATGTATTGCGAATCTTCAGGGGGAATCATTAAAATTCGGAACGCACAAAACCTGGGTGCAGCGCTTCATCCAGAACGCATGAACCGTAGCGAAGGGGGCTTCTTGCGTGAGGCCATGGAAGCTCGGGGTTTCTCCGCAAGTTTCCTTCGCGCCCTATGCCGCGCAATGGGGAACATCTGTTCCCCAGGTCGTCGATTCGGGGCTTATACTGAGGGGAAAAGCGTACATTCTGACAGTCGGCCCGCATTTCCGGTCTGCACCTTGAGACTCAGTCGTGTTTCACCTCGCTGTGGCGACGGATGTCTCGTTTTACGGACTTACGTTTTATTAGATTATTGGAGGATCGCTGATTGATGACCGCGTCGATTCTGGACCATCTGGATATGCTGGCAGATGAGCACCCGAACAAACTGCTTTATTCGTATCTTGACGTAAACGGCGATCCGATCGAAACCCACACCTACGCGTCATTTCTCTGCCGAGTGCAAGCCATCGCCGGACATTTGCGGAAAGAGGGTCGTTTCGAGGCGGGTGATCGGCTTCTGCTTGCCTACCCGCCGGGGCTCGAAATGATCTGCGCATTTTTTGGTTGCGTGCGCGCTGGATTGATCCCCGTGCCGGTCTATCCCCCCAGTTCGCGTGACTTCCAGAGCGCCCTATACAAGACGGTCCACATCGCAAAGGATTGCCAGGCGGCCGGAATCTTAACGAGCAGAGATTACCACGCATCTCTCAAGACGAATCTCGCCAGACGTGGCGTCTTGGCGTCGGGCGTCGACGTAGATTACATTTCGGGCCTTCCGTGGATCGCCACGGAAGATTTCGTCGACACGATTTCGGGCCGGTGCTCTGCCAGCCCTTCGAAGATATTGTTTCTCCAGTACACGTCGGGTTCGACGATGGTGCCCAAGGGCGTGATCGTGACGCACGAAAACATTCTGAATACCTATGGGCTGGTGATCGACCATCCGGCACCGGTGGTCGTTTCCTGGCTTCCGCAGTATCACGATATGGGCCTGATCGGGTGCTACCTATATCCAGCGCTGAAAGGTGGCACGACGTATGGGTTTGCCCCCATGGACTTCATTCAGCGGCCAATTCTATGGTTCAATGCGATAACGACCTATCGCGCCACTGCGGCGGCTGCCCCCAACTTCGCTTACGACTATTGCTTGCGCGCCGGAAGGCTTTCCAAAGAAAGCCTGGAGGCTTGCGATCTCAGTTCGCTTCGCGTATTGATGTGCGCCGCCGAGCCCGTCAAACCGGATACCTACACCCGGTTTCTGGAAGCGTTTCAGCCCTATGGACTCAAGTCCGAGAGTTTCTATGTCGCCTACGGGCTGGCCGAGAATACTTTGGCGGTCTCACTGGGCGGTCGCAAGATCGTTTCCGTCAACAAGCGTGCCCTGGCATTGGGGAAGGCCCGCATGACGACCGAGGTCTCAGAAATCGGGGGCGCCAAGCAGATTGTCAGTTGTGGCACCTTGCTCCCGGGTTTCGACCTTAAGATCGTGGATCCGGCAGGGCATTTCGCTCTTAAGCCAGAGCGCATCGGCGAAATCTGGATCGCCGGAAGCGGTAAGTGCCAGGGTTACTGGAACAATCCTGAATTGACTCTGAAGCAGTTCCGTGCGCGGCTCGTCGACGATACTCCCTATGACGACGGCTACCTTCGAACCGGCGACACAGGATTCATTCACGACGGCGAACTCTACGTCTGCGGCCGCATCAAGGACATGATCATCCTCCGCGGGCAAAACTATTACCCGCACGACATCGAGAACGTCGTGGAGAAGTCATCCAATCTGATCCGGCACAATTGCGTCGTCGCGTTCCAGATTCAGGAAGACAGCGAACCTGCGCTAGCAATCGTCGCCGAAGTCAAAAATCCCAGGTCGCTTCCCGAAGCACGAAAGATTGCCGCGGCGGTGCGGAATTATCTTAACGTGGAAGTGGCGATGATTTCCCTCATCGCGCCCCGGGCGATCCCGAGAACGAGTTCGGGAAAGATCATGCGCCATAAGGCCAAGCAAATGTGGCTGCAAGGTCAGTTCACCGTTCTCTCTGACTTTTCGCGGGAGAAGGACGCCGGGAACTCTGCGTCCGATTCCGACATGCATTCCACTTTCGCCGAATTGAAGGCCAGATATAACCTGACAGGTCGGGAATCGTACAACCTCGTCGAAGCCGGCCTGGATTCCCTCGATCTTGTTGTATTCATGCATGAGCTCAAGGAACTCCTGAAGGATAAAGGCGCCGAGATGCTGGCGAGGCAGGTAGATATTGGTGTCGTTCAGCGCGTCAGTGTGGCCGAGTTGTTTGAACTAGCCGAGCAATTGGAGTGCGCTCCCGAAGAGGCACTGGTTCACCTGCGCCATGCCCTTGCGGCCTTCCGTGAAGAGCAGTGCGCCGCCGAGAAACAGATGATGAGCAACGATAAAAAGCTCATCTTCGAGCCTGCGGTGCCTTCGCCTATGCCGGAGATACCGATACTGAATCATGTGCTGCTCACGGGCGGGACCGGTTTCATAGGGCCATTCCTCATCAAGAGCTTGCTGGAACAGACACGGGCGAAGATCTATGTTCTCGTCAGGTCTTCCGACGAAAAGCAGGGCAAGCAGAGACTGCGAGCTGCGATGCTGTCCATGGGAACTTGCGGAGCGGGGCTAATGGAGACGTTCGAGGCCCGCGTGGTCGCCGTCTCCGGCGATCTAGGGCAACCCAAGCTGGGCTTGATGCAGGATGTGTGGGATTTTCTCGCCAGTGAAATCGACGCGGTGTTCCACAACGGTGCCACCGTGAACTACCTGTTCAATTACGACCTGATGCGCGACGCGAACGTGCTGGGGCGCAATGAGGTCCTAAGATTGGCGTTCGAGGGGCGGCCCAAAGAATTCAATTATGTTTCGACTACCTTCGTGTTTGGCTGGGCGGTCAAATCAGTCTTGTACGAGACCGACCTGAACGAGAATATGGAGCTTCTCGATTTTGGGTACAGTCAATCGAAATGGGTAGCGGAACAAGTGGTGGTTGACGCCCGCGCCCGGGGACTTTCCGCGCGGATTTTCCGGCCGGCTCTGGTGAGTCCTTCCGTCACCGGCGGAGGGAACAACTTCGATATCGCGGTTCGCTTACTTGCCTTTATGGTCAATCACGGCATTGGCGTCGATACTCTCAACCAGGTCAGCTTTGTCCCGGCCGATATTGTGGCGAACAATATTGTGGCGATCTCTACCACTGCTGGTACCGCGAATAAAACGTACCATGTCACTCGGGACGATTATTCGAACATGATGGATATTACCGGGCTCATTACCAAAGCGACTGGCCGGCAATTCGAAAGATTCAGTCTTCCCGATTTCGTGCCCGAGCTGATCCGGAGATGCCGAAAGGAAGATCTTCTCTTTCCCCTGCTGGATTTTCTGGTGGGCTCTGTCGACAACATCTCCGCGATGGAGTTCAAACGGTATGACAGCTCTTCTTATCAAATGGCCCGGGATGCCTCTGCGTGGGGCAAACCGGACCCGTCTCTGGAAGATACGGTCAACGGCATTCTGAAATTTTTGCATCGCAAGGGGATCATTTCGGTCGCGGCTCGTGAGATCAACGTAGGGTCACCGATCCGCGGGCGCGAACTGAAGATGGAGACCCATCGGAGAGGGATCGATTGCGGCGCGGATTGCCTGCAATGCATGGCCGCTGCTGGAGATCCTGAGTGTATCGAGGAGATTCCGAAGATCGAAGCCTCGGAGCAGCGGTGAGATGATCGCGGGGTCAATGAGCGAAACATCGCGATATTACTTAATGACCAGCAGTCAAAACGTGCAATCGCCTGGTTTGAACAGTTCAAGGCAATCAAGGCTGAAGAGGCATGAAGCGATTAAACGTCAAGACCAATTGACCTCATCAATGCCAGCCCGTTGCTTTTGGTAACAACGCCCTCCCGCAGCTTGTAGTCGAAGGAAAGACGCCCGTCTTCAAACTCTTCCTGAAAATGAACGTTTCGCATATGGCCATTCAGAGGCGTGCCGATTTCGGCCAGCGCCAAGTCATGGGTGGTAACTAATCCAATAGCTCCTCGATTTAGAAAAGCGCGAAGCACTCCCTCTGCACCGATACGGCGATCGTTTGAGTTTGTGCCCTGCAACAGTTCATCCAGCAGGAATAGTAGCGGCGGATCGCTGCCTGCAAGTTCGAAGAGCTTCCGCAAACGCGTGATCTCGGCATAGAAACGCGAGTTTCCTTCCTGCAAGGTAGTGGCTCAGTTTGAAAACTGAGCCACTACTCCTTCAGTATTGCGGTCACCCTGGAGGGCGGCACGCTGATGGAGCAAGCGACCGGCCAACCTAAGCGTCCCATTTTTGCTGAGTCAGAGACGATGTTCTTCCTCAAGGCCGTGGATGCGCAGATTGAATTCTTCAAGAACGCAAAAGGTGAAGTGACCCACCTGGTACTCCATTCATACGGGCACGATACGAACGGCGTGCGAAGGTGATGTCTCACAAACTGTGGCAAAAACGGCTAGGTTCTTCACAGACGTTGGCGTAACATCGCCATTACACTCATCGACCTAGAGCAATCGGCTTCTGACTTCTGCACCGCACAGCTACATTCTTCGCTACTTCTTAAACACGAGCTTCTCCGTTAGCCGCTGGCCCGTTTCCAACGTGCCTGTTGTGGATACCGTCATCTGCTGCCCATCCGCGGAAACCACCCACCTGTCCGTTTGAGTGACTTGCTGGTCCCGCCGGTAAATCGCATTCACGGTATGAGGATCGACCAGTTCAAGCGTTACGGTATCGTTGCGCGAGTTCTTTAGATCGTATTGCTTTCCGTCAAAACGGGCGGTATAGCTGAAGTCACCCAGAAAACGGACCCCACCGCTTCCGTCCGCCTCGATCTTGAGCACCAAACCTTGCCGTAAACGGGTCTTGCTGAGATCTTGCGTCCACTCGCCGACGAACAGGTCACTGGCGAGCTTCGCACCTCCGGTTCGCGTCCACACGGTGACCTGATCGGCGTGGCCCCCGGTCACAGTTGTGGACGTTAGCTCCTTTCCATCCTTCGAAAGTTGTTCGCGAACCGTCGCCACAACAGCTCCGTCCTTTTTCTCCGTGACCTCCGCCTGCCTTTTGTCGATCCTGCGTAGATCAATTTGATTGAAGCCGAGATTGCCGGGGGCGGGAGAATCGTGTCCGTGCCGATTCGCGGTGAAATCGAAATGCTTTTCGCCCGACATGACTACATGCACTCCGTCATGCAGGTGTGTAATGGAGAGCCGGTTCGGAGGATCCAGGCTGGACTGGGCTGAGATGAGCGTCCACACGCCAATACGAGGGTCTGGCGCTCCGGGTTGGAGAGCGGCCAGCAGTCCTAGCAACAGAAACGTGCGAATTGATCCTCCCAAGCCGATGGGAAAAGTTTAGCAGATCGCATAGGTACCTATGTGAGCGCAGAGTTTCAGTGACGACGATCTTATATGGCATTATGAGTTCCATGCACGTGCGCCGTTTTTGGGTGTCAGGGATCGTCCTCGCAGCGACGATTGCACTTCTTCCATTCTCTTTTCACGCGGAGCGCCACCTGGAGACCGCAACCCGGGTCGAAGGGAGCCAAGCTGAAACTGTTCGGCAGGAGCTGGCCAATCGTTTTCGGTCGCCGTTCGTGGACCGGCGTGGCCCTGGTTATCCAGGGACTCCCGCCTGCGAATTCGGAGGAAGGTCGGCAAGCATTAGACACCATCGCGACGGGACTGAGGGAACAACCCGGCGTTTCCGGGGTGGTGTCCTACCTCGACTCGCGCGATCCCATCTTTCTGGGCCGGGGAGGGGCAACGTTTGTTCTCGTGGGGCTCGTGTCGACCGGCGGTCCGGTCGAGTCCCTGGTTCCGACGCTTCACCAGCTGGCAAGCTCACTTGAAAATCAACTGCGGAGCCGTTATCCGGCGGTTAAGCTCGAACTCACAGGCGAGATTCCATTGAATTTCGACATTCGGAAAGCCAGCGCCGACGACGTGCGACGCGGCGAAAGCCTGGTGATTCCCGCGACCCTCGCACTTCTGCTGCTGGCTTTTGGAAGCCTCACGGCCGCCCTGATTCCATTGGCCGTTGGCCAGCTTGCCATCGCGACCACTCTTGCGATTACTGGATTCCTGGCCCAGCGCTGGCACTTGTCTATTCTGGTTCAGAATTTGGCCACCATGCTTGGCTTGGGCTTGGGCATCGACTACGCGCTGCTCATGATCAGCCGCTTCCGGGAAGCGATCTCCGCGGGGAGCGACGGACCGGCGGCCGCGGTCATTGCGGCACGTCAGGCCGGTCGCACGCTCTTGATTTCAGCGGCAACGGTAGCCATCGGATTTCTAGCCCTCCTGACAGTTCCAATCAGCGAAATCCGTTCCATCGGTATCGCGGGATTCCTGGTGGCGGGAATGAGTGTGCTGCTTACAAATACTCTCGTTCCAACATTGCTGGCGTTGCTCGGTCCGCGGATTAATCTTGGCCGATTGCCCTTTACTCCAAAGCTAGATACGCATCGGTCGGCAAATATGGGCAGGCGCTGGCGGAAATGGGGCAACGTGATCGTCGCGCATCCCTGGCTTGCCCTCTTGGTGGCAGGCACTCCTTTGCTTCTGCTCGCCTGGCAGATCAGACGACTAGACACCAGTGTCCCACGGGGAGATTGGCTTCCGCAGGCGGCGGAATCGGTGCGCGCTCTCCACACTTTGAGAGACATGGATCGGGAAGGCATTGTGGAATCGTTGCGCATCATTGTCGAGCTTCCAACCGACTCCATCGCGCAAACCGATGCTGGGTGGAATGCGCTTGATCGTCTCACCAAGCGCCTTGCGAGCGACCCTCGCAGTGACCGTGTGATTTCTATCACTACGATTGCGGAGGGCAACCGGTCTTCTCTCCTTAACCTGTCGCGGGAGACGCGCCGAACGTTTCTGAGTGGTGACGGACGAGCGGCGCTGCTTGAGGTGTTGCCCGCGAGTTCGGTTTCCTTGCGCGACCAAGTGAATTGGGTGCGAGAGCTTCGCAAGACCGGCGCGCCCGTTCTCACCGGAGTTCCCGGGGCAACGCTTCTGGTTGGAGGCATCCCGGCGCTCAACGCCGATTATGAAATGATTATTAGGGACCACTTTCCGTCGGTGACGGCCCTCATAGTGGGGGGAACTCTCCTTGCGCTTCTCTTTGGATTCCGATCTGTCTTCGTCGCTCTGAAGGCCATCGTACTCAACTTGTTCTCGGTCGCGGCATCCTTCGGAGCCTTGGTTTTTGTCTTCCAAAACGGGCACGGAAGCAGCTTCCTGGGAGTCCCTGGGGGAACCGGTAGTGTGTTTCCCCTGGTTCCGATTGTCGCCTTTGCAATCGTTTTCGGATTAAGCATGGATTACGAGGTATTTCTGGTTGCACGCGTTCTCGAAGCCAGAAGGAGCGGGCTAGGAGAAATGGATGCGATCCCGGAGGGTCTGGCTAGAACCGCAGGCCTGATTACGAGCGCTGCCGCGATCATGATCGTGGTATTTGCCGCATTCACCTTCGGGGGTTTTCTGGTGGTAAAGATGATCGGATTCACATTGGCAGTCGCCGTGTTGATTGACGCCACGCTGGTTCGTATTGTGATCGGTCCCGCGCTCCTTCGTATTGCGGGCGACTGGAACTGGTGGCCTGGCGGACTTCGCAACAACGCGAGGGGCGCGCCTTGATGGCGAGAGGCAGAATACGAGCGCGGCTTTCTGGAATGAGAACATTCCGAAACGTTATGGGAGTATCGCCGTTCTTACAGGGCTTCCTCTGGGAGCACGGATGGCAGCATGCAGCGCGTCCAAAAACTGATGCGGCGTAGCGTAGATATGATCGACCGAAGCGAGCTTTTTCCGTAGCTTTGGTGAGGGATGTTTTGGCATGTCTTTGTCCCTGCGCGGCACCCACACGGTTTGCATGCCTGCTTTCTTGGCACCCCGCAGGTTGCCGATCGTATCTTCTGCCATGATCGTCTCGATCGGCTTAATTGGGTCTACCGTGTTGCGCCTGTTGTTAATGGCCGCAAGCACCTTCTCAAAGACCGCCGGGTTCGCTCCCTTTTTATGGGGAGAAATCTCTTCCAGCCCAAAAATGTTGTGCTCGGAAATCAATCCTTTGAGGCCAAGCTTTTCCAGCTTTTCCATCGCCTCTCCCTCTCCGTGCTTGAAGGAATGCGAGAGGACAGCAACCTCGACCCCAGCGTGAGTTAGCCGCTGTATCTTGCTTGCTAGTTCGGCATCGGGCCGGATGAATCCGCTGCCCATGTGCCTATTCCACAGCCGGGTAGCCCCTTTGCTTCCTTCCACGATTTTTCCCTGTTCGTCGCGCGTGAGTCTTGCTGTTTTTCCCCGCTTGCGGGTCCGAAGCAGCCGAAGATTAAAAGCCATGGCGATCATGTCTTTGTAAGGCGGGTCAAGGGCCTGACCAAACCGAACCTCTTCTTCCTCGTCTTCGCTCGAGCGCGCTGCCTTCCGGTTGCGATAATAAACCTCCAGCATGCCGACCACGGAGGCCGGAGGGAGGCCCTTGCTCTTCAGGCGCTCCGCCATCTCGCTGATGTGCCGGCACAATGCGTCATCTGGATTTTTGTTTGCTTCTTCCTTGGCCTTTTCGATCAATTTTTTCGCTATTTTCCTCCGAAATATGGGAAGGCCGTATTCCTTTTGTACTCTCCGCCAAGCCCCCAGGACGGCGTTTCGGTATGTCTTGTCGTAAGGGTAAAGAAAGCAGTCAAGGTCCAAAATAACGAGCCTCGGTTTCTCGCGAAAAGGCTTACGGTCGAGATAGGCTTTAGCAGTCATGGACTCCGGCGCCCAGGTTATGGGATGGTGCAGAACAGGGTCATCCCTCACTCCCCAGCTATTCTAAGGCGCGGAGCAGATCTCTTTGATGGTCAGTACGTCGCAGCCTTATTTCGCTCTATTCTGCCAGCTTCACACATACTCGACGATTAAGAGAGGGCCGAAACTCACAAAAACGATTCTGGCACAATAGGAATAGTGAGGTATCCGAGAGACTGGTGGGGACGGACGGTGTTGTAGATCCGTTCCCATTGCCGCAGCTCGCGGTCAGGGCCACGTTCTCGGTCTTGCGATAGAAAACACCAGCGATCTCACTTCGCCTGAGATGCAACCAATTCAGGCCCAGGCAGCTTCGCCATGATCAGAGGATCAAATTCGATTTCGCGACGATAAAACGCACGAGGATTCTGCAAGCTGCGGTCCTTAGGGTCGCCCCGAGTTTCCTCCCCCTCGACAAATGCAATCTCGCGGCCTTGTTTGTGCGCGTCCACCATGTGTTGAAGTTGCAGTTGAGGAACGATCTGCGCCGCATAGTCGAGCCACTCGCGCACCGTGACCTTGCCGTCCTCTGGGGCGATGTCGGCGGCATCGGTTTGAAGGCTTTGGCCCAGTGCGAAGGTGAGCAGACCATGCCCCAGCTCCGTGGCCTCCATGGCCGCCTGATCCCATTGTGCGGCAGTAAGCACATACATCCCCTTATCGTAGGCGAGTTGAGCGAGTCCCTTGGAGTTCATCGGCCCCTCGCTCGGATCCTTGGAATTAAGCGCACCCCCGGATTGACAGGCATCGATCACCAGCACGATATGCCCTGCATCCATGGTTTCGAATGCCTGCTCCAACTCGAGATCAGAAATAGCCTCGGACTGCTTTGAGGCCTTGCCGAAGTCATGCGGGATTATATAGAAGCGTGATCCGTCGAATGCCCCGTGGCCCGCAAAGGAAACAAAAACGGCATCCTCGGGCTGGGTGGGTTTGAGTTTCTCGAGCGCGGACGCGGTGGCCGGCAGTGGTTTTGATCCGCCTGCCAGACGATCGAGGGCCAGGAGAATATTCTCCTTGGTCGCTTGTTCATCCAGCAGCGGTACGACTTCGATGCGGTCAAAGCGGCCCACCTTAGCTTGTTGGGCTTTGAGGTTCGTCGGCCAGGGCCTGCGCGTCAGCTACCGAGTATTTCAGGCTTAGGTCAGGGCTTAAGTACTTATCGAGTCCTACGGCCAGAACATATGCGACCCCGCGATGACGCAAGCTTTCATCGCCAATCACCTTCAGTTCTGCATCGGAACTCTTTATGTTGTCGCGATTGAAGGCATACGCGGTAAAACGATTGTCACCGGCGACGATGGGAATGTTGGCTTCGACGTGGCCGTGTCCGGACTGGTCCAGCGGCAGGTCACCGTGCCAGATCTTTACCAGAGAGCCGTTGCGGAACAGACGCACGTCGCGAACGCCACATCCCGTATCACCTGATCCAACTTGAGCCACATCGATCATCACACTGATTTCACGCTGGCTGATGGGCTGATCCGATGGCTTTGGTTCTTTCAGAGCCAGATCCACCTTGGGTTGTCGTCGATCCTTTTTCCCGATGTCCGTGGCGGCTTGGGGGTGCTTCCCGGAAAGAATCTCTGCGAGCAGGCGTGGATGGTAGTAGTCATTGAAAAAGATTTCCAGCGGGGCTACATCAAAAGTATCGTTGCCGAATCGCCACAGAATACTTCCCCATGCCGCCGGGTCCCGTCGAAAAGACCGTCAGGCGTAACCACCAGCCAGTCGCTGCTATCGCGCAACGCGAGCAGCGTAGCTCGAACCTCAAGTGTGCTGGCATCAAGAAACTGAATTCGGCCGTCGTCGCGTGATACCATCAGGAAACGTCCAGCCGCAGCGTAATCCAGGGCTCGGATGGCGGAGGAGTCCTCTTTCGTCTCGGTCACCATCTTCCCATCGGGCCAATGCCAAGTCCGGACATGACCCGCGCCGACCGTCGATGCCAAGAATTTGCCGTCAGGGCTGAAGGCGATTTGAGTACCGTCGCGCTGTTTGATTGTTGAAGAACCGCTGGTCAGAGTACGCCCTTTCCAATCGGAGACCGACCAAACCTCAATGTCGTCGCTGTTCGTGGTTGCAGCCAACCACTGTCCATCGCGACTAAACGAGATCCTCGTACCTTAGGTATCGGCTACGTCTCGCGGGACGGTAAGGATTGCGGGATCATTAGGCGAATTCAGATCCCAGACGGCTATGTATTCGTAGTTGCATGCAGTTGTCGCGGAGGCGCATGGCTGCAACAAGGTACTGATAACGCCAGCAATCCTTTTGCCGTCAGGAGTTATCGCAAGACGGTCAACTCCATAACCGGACTTGCCAACGCTCAGTGTCGTACGCTTCGTGTGCGAGCCGACGTCCCAGACCCTAACGCCATTTTCTTCTCCGAAGGGGCGGGAAAACAACGCAGATGCAACCGTTTTTGCGTCGGGACTTAATGCTAAACGCCCAACTGGATGTTCGATATCGTTTATCTCGGATATTTCTTTGCCTAGTTCGGGGGCCCAGATGTGAGCGTCGTACTGACCACCAATGACGGGGGTTTGGCTGTTGCTGGCGAAGGCCAGCGATCTGACACCAACAGGATCGACGCGCGCCGCCTGCGCCATCTGGCCCGCTGACAGATCCCAAATCCAAAACAATGGGCTATTACCACCGAAAGCCAGCCAACGCCAGTCGGCGCTGATGCTCATCTCCTGCGAAGGCGCGAGCGATGGTTCGATCGAAAGCAATTGCGATCGGTCGACCAGACTCCAGTACCT
Source organism: uncultured Acidobacteriaceae bacterium (assembly GCA_963848325.1). GTDB lineage: Bacteria > Acidobacteriota > Terriglobia > Terriglobales > Acidobacteriaceae > DATJOJ01. The sequence continues at coordinate 49,562 of CAWKDJ010000020.1, read as the reverse complement.
GACAGTCGGATCAGGGTACGCGCCGCCTGAAAGAATGCGGTTTCCGCCTTCGTCAAAATCCACGCACCATACGGGAGCATCATATCCGGGCAAGAAAACCGTTTTCCGTTGCTTGTCTAAGTCCCAAATCGAGATTCCTTCGTCGTCGCCGAACATAGCTTTCTTTCCGTCCCTGCTAAACCGGGCCGCATACACGATGTTAGACTTTTGGAATTCCTTCGTGCTCGCATCCTCGATCAGTTCATGTGCTTGTCCATTCTCTATCCTAATCGCCCAAACTGAACCGTCTGTGTTTGCGACAAGGATGCTTTTGCTGTCAGCGCTGAAACCAATTGCCACCGCATCCAGCAACCGGCTTGCCGGGGCGGGGAATCGCCGCACTTCCTTACCGGTGGATAACTCGAGCAGGACAATTTGCTTGTCCTGCTCGGTGATGCAAGCCATGAGATTGTAATGCACCCCTGTGAAACTGGACAGGATCATAAGTTATGATTCGGGCCTCCGCCAGGAGGCGAGATGCCAAGAAAACCGCAGGTACAGAGAAGCGCCGAAGAGAAGTTCGCCATCGTGATCGAGGGTCTGAAGAGCGGCAACATTGCCGAGACCTGTCGCAGCCATCAGATCGCCGCCACCCTTTATTATCGCTGGAAAGATGAGGCCGAGAAAGCGGCGGTAGCCGCGCTGGCCGGCAGAAATGCCGCGCTCAAGCCGGACGAAGAACAACGCAAGCGTATTCGCGAACTGGAACGCAGCCTGGGCAAGGCCCACATCCAGATCGACATACTAAAAAACGTTCTGGGCGAATGAGCTGTGGCCAGGTTCATTCGCAAGCCCACCAGTTGCTGGCCGCAGGACATACCGCCCAACGGGTGGCGCAGACGTTGGAAATCAGCCGCTCCAGTCTGTACTATCGTCGGCAAGAGCGCCGGTCGCGGGCCGATCGCCGCTACGATGAGCGCGTGGTTGAAGTCTGCGGCGAAAAGCCGGTGTACGGCTATCGCCGGGTACAGTGGTGGCTGGAGCAGGTGGGCGGGCTGAAGCTGAACCGCAAACGGGTATTGCGCGTGATGCGCGAACGCGGCCTGCTGGTGCGCAGCCGCCGTCTGCGGGTGACGCGCAGAAAAGACTGGAGCACGATGAACGTATCGGAACCCGATCAGGTGTGGCAGATGGACATGACCAAAGTCTGGGCCGGACCGACGACGGGCTGGGCGTATCTGGTCTCGGCGCTCGATTGCTGCACCCGCGAGATCGTAGGCTGGGACTTGAGTTTGCGCTGCCGCACCCAGGATGCGCTGGCCGCGCTCGACCGTGCGGTGCGCGAGGTTTTGCCTTTCGATCCTATGGGAAAGGGTTTGACTTTGACTACCGACAACGGCACTCAGTTCACCAGCGCCCGCTTCATCGCCACCCTGGGGCAGTTGGGCATCGCGCATCGCCGCACCGCCTACAACCATCCCGAAGGCAACGGACGCATTGAACGCTTTCACCGCTCACTCAAGGAAGAGGAGGTTTGGCTCAACGAATACCAGTCGCTCGATCAGGCCCGCGATTCGATTGGCCGCTGGATCCACCAGTACAATCATCAGCGGCCCCATCAGTCGCTCAAAAACCGGACGCCCGCCGAAACCCGGCGGGCGTTCACTCAACCGCAAACCCTAACTTATTCCGAGGCCCTTTGTGTCTAGTTTAGAGGGGTGCATTACACCCTCGCGCTCCCCCATCCCGGCTCAAACCGAAGATGGAGCAGCAGAAAGTTGTCGTATTCTTACGTGAACGAAAATTGGGGGCAGGTCATACAGCGAGGGAATATGAGTGTAACGGGATTTATCGCTAGTTATCAGACCGTTGCAGCTCGGGGACATCGAGTTCTTCATTGCCAAGAACCTGTCGCGGGGCTAGATCCTCAGCCCGAAGCGCGCGACCATGAAAAAAGAGCCGCCGGGTTTGAAACCGACGGCTCAAGTTTTCGGCAGGGTTTAAGCTCTCAGGATCAAGCTCGCTGAGATGGGTAGCCCATGCACATACTCGGGGACGAATCCTGTTATCACCAGAAGTGGACGAGTCCGAATCTCTGCAAACTCTGTTTGCCAACGTTCGCGGGCAAACAGGATTGCGGGTGTGTAGGTGCGATGTCTGCAACCGACTTGCCTATGGTCCGTATATCCCCCACCGGACATGCAGGTTTCCCGCGTCCCGGTGCCGCAGAATTAACCGCCAACCGGTGATGCCTGTTTACCCCAGAGCAGGCCTACGGGGTTCGCAGGAAGCCGTGAAACACCCCGTTCGCGTCCTGTAAGAATCCGGCGATCTCCCCAAACAGGTTGGGGGTTGTTGGAATGGTGCCCTCCTGGGCGGGGTTTTTTGACGCCCCCGGAGCGTCGAAGGTGGTGAAGGTCGTGTAGGGCGGAGCGGTCACGAAGCCGTGATTCACACCGCTCGAGTCGATGTAATTTCCCACAATCTCCCCGAAAAAGTTGTTGCCCTCAGGCTCGGTGCCTTGGCCGGAGCCTGTTCCCGCCCCCGGAACGTCGAAGGTAGTGACGTCGCCGTTTGCAAGGCGCACGTAGCCGTGAAACACGCCGTTCGAATCAATGTAAGGTCCCATGATCACCCCGAGGTCGTTGATGCCTGAGCTCTCGGTGCCCTGGCCGGAGGCCGTGCCTGCGCCCGTAACGTTGTATTCGGTGAAGGTGCCATTGGCAGCGCGCAGGTAGCCGTGAAGCATGCCGCTCGCGTCAAAGTAAGTTCCCGTGAGCGCCCCCTCCACGTTGATGCCGAGCACCTCTGCGGGAAGGGTGAATACGGAGCCAGCGGGATCGAATGAGGTGAAGGTGGTATAAGGCGGAGCAGTCACGAAGCCGTGAGACACACCGCTCGCGTCAGTGTAGTTTCCGGAGATCTCCCCTTCTAGGTTGATGCTCGTCGCGGAAGTGCCCTGGTTGGCGCTTGTACCCGCGTCCGGTTCGTTCAAGGTAGTGAAGGTCCTGTAAGGCGGAGCGGTCACGTAGCCGTGAATCACGTCGCTGGAATCACGGTAAAAACCCACAATCGCCCCGAACGCGTTGTTGCTGAAAGCGTAAGTGCCCTGGCAAGTCTGGGGGACAAAACAGTTGGCCCCGATGTCGGCTGTGCCTGCGCCCGGAGCCTCGAAGGTGGTGAAGGTGCGAGGCGATGTGCAGCCCGAAACGCACACGAAGGTGTGAACCACGTTGTTTGAGTCAGCGTAGAATCCCAGAACCGCCCCCTCCAGGTTGATACTTATGCCCGAGGAGCCCTGCCCGGAGCTTGTGCCTGCGCCCGGGGCCTCGAAGGTGGTGATGTGTTGAGTGTGTTGAGCGCTTGCTAAACCACATGCAAGAAGTACGACGCTTACTACTTTCCATAGCTGCAGTCGATTCATAACTCCTCCTGAGTTGATTTGAAATGCGTGGTCATGCTGGAACTCCTTGGAAGCGGTGCCTAGTGATGTACGAAGGCAATTGAGCTGCCATCAACTTCCGCTAACAAGGCGACCTCAGGTTTTGTTACGGCATGAATGGAATCAGAGATTTGAACGAAAGCATTATTTGAAATCACGTTCGTTCGCAGATTTGATTGCGGAAAGCCGACGCACACCTACAGGAAATGGGACTTCAGCAAGGCCAATTCTATGGGAAAAAGAAGGAACCCTTGAGAGGATGTAGTGCCGTTAGCGTTATGCAACTAGTTGTTAATAGCAACTAGTTGCGTTACTACTGCTACCACTACCACTAGTTCTCATAATGCAACCGGTTGTACAATCATTCAGGCAAGCAGCGCCAAACCGCAACAGAGGCAAGAGTGCGCAGGGATCACAGGTCAGAGTGCGTTATGAACCGAATGGTCGAAACGTTTGGCGATCAGTGGACTCTGCTCGTCATCCGCGACATCATGTTCATGAACCGAAGGCATTTTCGCGAGCTCCTGACCAAGTCTTTGGAAGGGATTGCGACGAATATTTTGGCCGACCGTCTTCAAAGGCTTGTCAAGCAAGGGATCATCGTCAAGTCTCATGACGCCAGCCATAAACAGAAAGCGATTTACAGTCTTACAGAAAGGGGCATCGAATTGATGCCTCTTCTGATGGAGATGAATGCATGGGGGCACAAACATTTGCCGGCCTCCAGGCTGAGGTTTCTAGCTCAGGTCGTGGAAGAAGGGGGACCGAAGCTGAGGGCAGAATTTATGGCGGAACTTCGCGAAACGCATCTTCCGAAGTCAAGCGCCCCAAAAAAGACCCGGGGCCCGAGGAAACCTGCGCGTATTTTTGCTATGCAGAAGAAGCTTCAGGCGGCATACGAAGCGGAGCTAGCTAAAAGAAAACAGTAGCGAGTTACCAGCAGCACATCGAGATCGCAGGAAGCGCCCAAGGGCCAGGGGCAGACATGGGCCGCTATGATTGCAGAATCATACCTCGGAGAGCGTGCAGAGCGGTGAAGGTTTGCGCCTGGGCGGTCGAAAGTATTGTGAAAGCTACCGCCAGAAACCGCGAGGGAAAGCACACGCATGACAAGGGAATTATGGCTACGTGCCATTCCTGGTTTATGCACGAACATATCTGCTGTAATCAGGCGTGGGTGCAAGCGGGCGCTGTTTGTTCGCCCCCAAGCGGTTTTGAGCGTTATGCGAGGCGACTCCGCGACGCCCATAGAGGGCAGCCCTCAATTGCCGCGGGTTAAACCAAGTCAGGGTTGGTCCGGCACAAACTGGGTATTCGCGCCCTTTTTGAAAATTACATAAGCCCGCTTCCATGGTTCATCGTTGACCAAACGCCATTTGTGACCGGAACCCGTGTGGTCCTCTGCCACAAGCACTTCTCCCGGATGGACGGTAAAGGTCTCTCCGCCCACGGTGGTAAATTCGAGCACTCCCGCCAGCGTAATCACATATTGAGGAACCGGATCGTTGTGCCAATCGAGGGACGAATGGGCAGGCGTTTCTTTGAACTCGATGGACTGTGCGCCCACCAGGTTCCCTCCATTTACCTTGCCAGGGACAACGTGCGAGTTTCCGTCAGGCCCGGTGTACAAGCGATATGCTCGGATCATTCTCTGTCTCCTTTGTCGTGATGTTATTGATGTTCAACACCGCGGTCGGTTCGGCTCGTAAGCGCTGGCACAAGGCCGGGTTGTCGATCAGCGATTGCCCGTAGGAAGGAATCAGCTGCTGCAACTTGGGTAGCCATGCGGTACTCGACAATTTTTCCGGGAAGCAGCGCTCGATCACATGAACCATAATCCAAACGGCGGTCGACGCACCGGGCGACGCGCCAAGCATCGCAACAATTGAGCGATCGGAGGCGACGACCAGCTCCGTTCCGAACTCGAGGATGCCACCGTGTGCAGGATCCTTCTTAATGATCTGCACCCGTTGTCCGGCTACTTCGACCTTCCAATCTTCCTGCTTCGCATTCGGATAGAAATCGCGAAGTGCGGCAAAGCGTTTGTCCTCCGACTCGAGGAACCTGGCCGACCAGATACTCTTCGAGAGCCAGGTTGCTTTTACCCACTGCAAGCAGTGGAAGAATATTTTCCGGATCGATGGAGCCAAAGAGATCGAGATAAGACCCATGCTTGAGAAACTTTGTCGAGAAGCCGGCATAAGGTCCGAAAAGCAAGGAAGCTTTTCCATCGACATGACGCTTGTCGAGGTGTGGAACCGACATGGGGTGCGAGCCAACGGCTGCCTTGCCGTAAACTTTCGCGTTGTGACGGGCGCTGACGTCCTGACGGTCGCAGCGAAGGCAGATTCATCCATTGAGAAGATAAACCTGGGAATCGCAGCTGCAAAAAAATGGTTGCATGTCGGCCAACAGGCCGATTGGAAAGGCCCGCTGTACCAGTCCGCAAACCGACTCGCTCATTTGTACTTCTTTAGAGAGATTCTTCGAATCGACGCTTGGCTGGTGAATATCTATTTCACGGATGATCCGCATAGCCGGACATCAAGAACTCAGTGGCAAGGTGCATTAGCGGATGTGAAGAAATCGCTCGGCATTGGGGTAGTCCCGCACTGTGCTGATGTGTTTCTGCCCGCAGTGTAGTCTAGTTGGGAAGAGAGGGGCTGATGCAGAAACCCGCAGCTAGCAAGAAGATAGTAGTAGTCACGACCGAACACTCAATCCAGCAGGACGACTATTCGCCTCGCGGCGAGTTTCGCAACATCCTGCTCTATCTCACTGCGACCTTTTCACCGCAACTCATCATGGAGGAGTGGAAATCCGACGGCCCTATGACGATAGGGCGCCGTATCGCCGACAAGAAAATGCCGGGAGCATGGCACGGCATCAGTCCGCCCACCGATCTTAAGTTAAGTTGGCATGAGTATCGCAACCTTGACGGTCTGATGTTAAGGGAGTACGGCCCCATCGCGCTGCAAACAGCGCGCGAGCAATACATGATCGACCGAGTCCAAGAAGCAACAACTGAAGCACAAACCACACTCTTGATCGCTGGTCTCGCTCACCATCAATCCCTCGCAGAGAAGTTGAAGAATCTCGGATACGAGATCGAGGCATTTTGCTGGATGAAACCCGGTGATCCCATCCCGGACTTTGTGTCTTCGGATTGGACATGGACATCCGACTAGGGAACCGTCAAACGTGAACAGAACCCTACAAAATCACGGGTGCGCTTCCCCGGAACCTCGAACGCCGCCCCTGGGTCAAGGGGACTGAGCAGAATTACCTTATCCCACTCGTGTTCAATTCCAAGATGCTCGGTGAACAATTTTCGATCACTTTGTGCCACACCATACCCTACTTGATCGACAAGAATCAGCCACCATTCAGGATATTTGTGCCGAACCCGAGCGACCTTGAGCGTTTTCTCCGCAATGCAAAGGCGCAAGTTTTTTTGAGTCTCGACGAATGCCCACCCGCCCGTGTCTTCGTCGCAGCCGCCGCCATACACAAAAAATGTAGGATGAGGGTCCCCTGCCTTGAGAAATATATCAAGCTCAAAACCGCCTAAAATCACGCGACCCGGTTCCCAATTACTCGTGTTGTCCCGAAAAACCTCCAGTCGGCGCCGCAATTCCGGCTCAATTTCGCGCCACGGTGGGATCGGCCGCTTGAGCTTATAATCCACGAACCAGCTAGTATTCGATTTCGCCGGTTCAAGAGAGACGAGTAGTTTACGAATTCGCTCCTCGGTCGGAATGCGGATTTCCTCTAAGCCTCTGAAGCCTGTCTCGGTCAGCTCATTCTGATTCAGCCGCCGGGCCTCAACCGCGATTCTATCGTCCACTAGGAAGTCGGGAGGATTGTTGCCATCGGGTTCGTACACGATCCGCTCGAACCCCAGATTTACAAGGTGATCTTTCGCAATCCTCTCACACTCGTCCTTGATGGACAGTTGCGGGATTGCTAGTCATTTGGTCCCTATTTCTCTCGTCCTACTCCTTGAACTTTAACCTATGAAGTCGGAGAGACCGCTGCAAATCTGGATCGTCGATTCGGATCGACTCCGAATCGTTCACATTGATCTGAAAAGGCTCGAATAGAGCCCAGTTTTCAAGATCGTGCCCATACTTCGACCGGTAGTAGATCCCCGCTAATCCCTCAGAGAACACGACCCGCGACACTAACTGCGTTAAACCTCGGGGCGCGGTCATCTGCAAAACAGAAGCGTCCAAATCATCCACGCCAAACCTCTCCAGATGACCTGCCAACACAATCCGCAGCCGACTGATCCACTCGCTGCTACAAATGTCGGCATACTCTCCGCCCGCAGTAGCTACTCCCATCATCCGCTTCTCGACCCATTCCAACGGCACTTCCCCAAGCGGAAAGTAGTCATCCTCTCCCTCAATCTCGGCCAATTCCGCCAGCAGTTTAAGATCGACGCGGAATCGAGCTAAGGTTTCGAGGAAGCAACCAAGTCTTTGCGAGGATGCATAGAGAACACGGTATATCCCTTCGGGATCGTCAAATCGATTGCCAAACGTTCCGTCCGGTCCCGCCGATGCCCAGTCGGGGGCAGACCAGGGATCAGGCTTTCTCCCTAATCGATAAATCACGCCGGGGACTTTCAAGAATGACTATCCTCCGGCTAGAAATGCGCGAGCCGCGCCAAGAATCTCCGGACCCACGACCTCCACATTCTCTTCCCGCAGAAGCCGCACCGGCACGCGATCATTCAACTCTGGGTTCAAACCTGTAAACCACGCCTGAACCACGCGTGGCCCATCGTGATCGCTAATCATTTTCGCCAGCCTATAAGCAAGCCGCAACCGTTCTTCAACTCCCTTGTAAGCTTCTGAACCTGCCATCCAACGCTCGATTGCTCTTGCGTCCTTCACCGAAGCAATGTAAGCCGTTAATTTCTTCCCCAAGATTCCCGTCAGCTCGGTGACGAGTTTGGAAAACTCCAGAGTGGTCGCTTCCCGGTACGCCAGCAAATCCGGTCGCGCCGGAGTCAATACTGCCATGTGCTCGATCCTCCAAATCTCATCTTGAATGTATCACAATCACTAGTAAATAACAACATAATTACTATAAAATACCACAACGCCTAGATTGATCGTAACGTATTGAAAACGAGTCAAATCCTCTGTGGCACCGGCCCCTGCACAGACGGCGGTGAACCGCTTTGCTGTCGTACTCCCACCTGATCGGACCAGGCCTGCAATCAGCCATACCCTCTCCCTTGTGCGCACGCTTCAGTAAAATCCCCCCATCCCAGTTCAGGTGCCCGTACTCAAGAAGAGGAAGGTCCAGTTCACCAAATGTCTGACCAGACGAACCGTGATCGCACCAGCCATCTGATGTACACTCCGCACCCAGCCCAGAACTACATCCGCCAACTCTCCCCCGAGCGACTGGCCGAAGCTGGAAGTTATGTCCATCAAATTCGATACGAGGCTTTATTAGATATTCACGACATCATATCGAGCTTGGCCAACGTTGTGCGAAACATCAATCCGTGCCTGGTTTTCTTTTTTGCGACCGGCGGAATCCCAATCGTATTTCCTCTCATGCGCGCCCTGTACGGCGAATTTATTGGGCGCACTAACGAAAGGCAGTTGAGTGAGTCGGGCAATTTCCGCCGCTGCTGCTTTATCGAATCCGGGAGCGGCATTAATGCCGGTGCCTACCGCGGTACCACCGAGAGCGAGTTCGAATACGCCCTTCAATGCATCTTCAATACGATTAAGGTTGTCGCCGAGCATTCCGGCATAACCTGACCACTCCTGGCCCAGAGTAAGCGGAGTAGCATCCTGCATGTGCGTGCGTCCGATCTTGACGATGTCTTGCCACTCCTCCGCTTTCGCGGAAATTGCATTGTGCAGCTCCTTGACGGCCGGCACCAATCGTTCCCTCACGTTGACAGCCGCCGCGATGTTCATCGCGCTGGGAAAGGAATCGTTGGAAGACTGCGACATATTGACGTGATCATTGGGATGAACCGGCGTTTTGCTTCCGATCGGAGTGCCTGCCAGTTGGCAACAGCGATTCGAGATCACTTCATTCATATTCATGTTGAACTGCGTTCCACTACCGGTCATCCAGACGTGCAGCGGGAACATGTCCGCGTGCAGACCATTAAGAATTTCGTCGCAGCTCTGAACGATGAGGGCGTGTTGCTTATTTGATAAGCGTCCGGTTGCATAATTGACATTCGCGACCGCCTTTTTCACAGTGGCGTAAGCCGCAATCATTTCGCGCGGCATGAGATCGTGTCCGATGCCGAAATGTTCCAGGGAGCGTTGTGTCTGCGCTCCCCAGAGCTTTTCGCTCGGCACGTTGACCTCCCCGAGGCTATCGCTTTCCTTGCGTACGCTTAAGTTCCTCACATCGCCAATGGCACTCATGGACTTCCTGTAGTGAGCGGCCTCCGTTGGCGTCGCTCGTCAAGCAAACTCGATGGTGGCCCGGTAGGCTAAATAACACATCCCGCGATACAGGGCTTTTTTGCTCACCCGGAAGGCCCGTGCGGAGCTACCACGTCCGGGTTACAAAAAACGGGTCCTTGCCCATCGCCGCTAGAGACCCAATTCGCTCAACCCCGGATGATCGTCGGGCCGGCGCCCCAGCGGCCAACGATATTTTCTTTCCGATTCCTTGATGGGCAGGTCGTTGATGCAGGCGTACCGCAAGCGGGTGAGTCCCTTCTCATCGAACTCCCAGTTCTCGTTTCCATACCGACCGGAACCAGTTGTTGGAATCGTCGCGCCACTCGTAGGCAAACCGGACTGCGATTCGATTTCCGCCGAACGCCCACAATTCCTTGATGAGGCGGTAGTCGAGTTCCTTCGACCATTTACGTTTCAGGAACGCAACGATCTCTTCGCTTCCATTCACGAAGTCTGCTCGATTGCGCCACTGCGAATCGGGCGAGTACGCGAAGACCACTTTTTCCGCGTCTCGCGTGTTCCAGAGATTTTCCGCGCCCCGCACTTTCTGTTCTGCGGTCTCGCGGGTGAATGGCGGGAGCGGCGGACGCGCTTCAAAGCCAGTTTTTGCTGTCGACATCGGTATCTCCTTTTCAGTTCCTGCCGAGTTATGTTTCGTTCTAGGTGTTCAGGGCCGAAACTCAGGCGCTTATTGCCAACGGCTTTTCCTGGAGGAATGCCAGAAGTTCCTGGTTGATGACATCGGCATGAGTCGTGCACAGCCCGTGCGGCGCCCCAGGGATTACTTTCAAGGTGCCATTCTTGACCAGCTTTACGCTGAGGCGGCCCGAATCGTCGATGGGCACGATCTGATCGGCATCTCCCTGAATAACCAGGGTGGGAACATCGATCTTCTTGAGATCTTCGGTTTGATCGGTCTCGGAGAAAGCTTTGATGCAGTCGTAGGATCCGATGACGGAAGATTGCATGCCAAGCCGCCAGAATTCTTCGCGAACGCCCTCAGAGATTTTCGCTCCCGGTTTGTTGTAGCCATAGAAAGGAAGGCTGAGGTCTTTGTAAAACTGCGAGCGGTCCTTGACCACGCCGGCGCGGATCTCATCGAAAACCGAAAGCGGCAAACCACCGGGGTTCTTGTCGGTCTTGAGCATCAGCGGAGGAACGGAGGAAATCAGCACGATCTTGGATACACGTTTCTGTCCGTGGCGCGCAATGTAACGGACCACCTCGCCTCCGCCGGTAGAATGACCGACCATGGTCGCATTCTTCACATCGAGATTCTGCAGAAGTTCCGCGAGATCGTCCGCGTATTGATCCATGTTGTTGCCCTGCCAGGTTTGGCCGGAGCGTCCATGACCACGGCGGTCATGTGCGATGACACGATAGCCTTGCTGACCCAGAAAGAGCATTTGCGAATCCCAGGCGTCGGAACTGAGAGGCCATCCGTGTGAGAAGGTGACCACTGGCCCGGTTCCCCAATCCTTGTAGAAGATAGAAGTCCCGTCTTTCGTAGTGAATGTGTTCATATTCTGCTCCTTAAGAAGTTTGACTGCATAAATACTGATGCTTCAGCTTGCTTTTGGAACATAAGGAAAAACGTTCGACGATTCGGTCGGCAAACTTGGTTCTTAAAACCTAGATGACCACCAGCTTCTCAGCCGGGATTGTCCGGGCCATGGCTTCGTCGATTCCCAGATGAGCTTGCAGCATCTCGCTCGGCACACGCCGCAGCCACTGGTTCAGCGAAACGTCCAGGAACACGTCCGAGGCAAACGTCTCCAGGAAGACCAGGTCGGTGTCACCGGTGTTCTCGATGTAGTGCGGCGCGTTCGACGGGACATAGCCAACGTCGTTGGCGTTGTAGTCCATGGTGCGAGCGTTTGAAACCGGGAAGTAGACGGTCATGCGTCCTTTGCCGGCGATGTAGTACTGCCATTCGGAATTCTTGGGATGCCAATGCAGTTCGCGCATGCCTCCCGGTTTGACGGTGACCAGAGCGGCCGCGATGTTCTTCGAGACTGGGAAATTCCGCGAGTCGACAATGCGGGCGCTGCCTCCCTTAGTTTCCTTGGTCGGCGCCATCGACTTCATGTGGAACGTGTATTGATACTTGGAAGCGACCGCCGGGCCGCCGATGTCGGCTTTGTCGGCTTCGAGCGAACCGGGCACGGTGCCGGGGAAAATGTACAGCGGCGCCTTGGGTGCGCGGGCGAAGACTTCTTTGTCGAGACCAGTGTTCTTGGCCAACACTTCGGGCGGCGTATGCGCGATCCACTCGGAGAGCAGCATGGTGCCATCTTCCGAAAAATCGCCTTGCGGGAAGACGAGAAGAAATTCGGTCCCATCCGGCGCGAGCCCTTGGATAGAGTGCGGGAAGCCGGCCGGGAAAATCCACAAGTCGCCTTCGCTTACATCGCCAATAAACATGGTCCGTCGGGATTCATTACAGTCACACGCGCATTGCCATAAAGGACGTAGGACCACTCGTCCGCTGTGTGCCAGTGCATTTCGCGATAGCTGCCGGCGGTGAGTCGCATGTTGACGCCGGCGACATCCCTGGAGGAAGGCAGCTCGCGTTCGGTCACTTCGTGCGTCCATCCACCTTCTTCAACCCGTTTCTTGACCAGATCGAAGGAATACCAGATGGGTACGAGGTCGCCGTGGTCGGTCGGGGGAGGATCGTTCGAATTCGGGTTCTCGCCCAGCAGAACTTTGTTTTCCGGCCCCGGGTCGCTGGAGGAATGGTCGTGCTCCGCTTTCTGGGTGCTTGATTTATCCTGCGCACCGGCCATGCCGGCAAGAGCCGCGGTCGCCAGCGCCGCCGCCGAACCCAGCCCCAGAAAGCTTCGCCGTGATGGATGCTCGAACATAGATCTTTCTCTTGTGTGGTCGCTCACTGTGCTCCTCGTTGTCTCCCGTTTGGTAACCGAGAGTTTCCATCGCGTCCGTTTCTGCGCGGGAGCAGAATGCAAATTTCTTGCCAAAGTGGGCAAGCGACCGCCGGCAAGAATTGTCGCGTTATTGCCGATTAGGAGCGAACTTGGTTCCGTGGAAGGAACTTACCACTGTCAGCGAGTTGTTCGGGACGTCCAGCGTCCCGACACTTTTGTCGTCAAGCGAATTCCAGTGTGACGAAGCTTTCCGTACCACACTTGGACTCTGGGCAGTCTTCAGGCTGGATCTCACGGATGAACTTCATTGGCATACTGCCTGCAAGATTGAGGGCCTTTGGAGAGGATCTATGCGCGCTGCAATTGTGGTGACGGGGTTCGTGACATTGCTGACGCTCGGCGCGGTGCTGATTGCAGCGCACAGCGGTGTGCAGGCGAGTACTCCTTCAGGGAAGAGTGCACTGCAGACCGAAAGGCTCGACGAACAGATGCCGCCGGACTTCGAGCAAGAGGTAGCGCACGTGCAAGCGGAAATGAATCAGATTGAAGACGACACGCTTCGTGAGATGGATCGCACTACGCTCGATCGTCTGGGCCAGATTCGCACGCTAGGGAAGTTGCTGCTCTTCGACAACAATCTTTCGGTCAATCGCAACGAAGCCTGCAGTTTCTGCCATACGCCCGAAACCGGGTTCACGGGCCCGATTCAGTCGCTGAATCTCACGACCGTGTCGTATCCGGGTTCGGTGAGAACGCGCTTCAGCAACCGAAAGCCGCAGAGTTATATGTACGCGCCGTTTGCTCCCGTGCTTCACTACAACCAGATGCAAGGGGATTTCGTCGGCGGCAATTTTTGGGACATGCGGGCCACTGGTTACCGCTTGCAAAGCCCGTCCGCGGAGCAGGCCGAGGCGCCGCCTACCAATCCGGTTGAGATGGGATTGCCGGACTCGGCCTGCATGGCATATCGCATCTCGCAAGCTCCGTACCGGAAGTTGTTCGAAACGGTTTGGGGCGCGCAGTCGTTTGCGATTCGCTGGCCTTCCGATGTTGAGCGAGTGTGCTCGACCCCAGGGCCGCCGCCTGCCGACGATCAATATCCGGTGCACCTTGATCCGCAAGACCGGGCGAAGGCCGATCACGTGTATGACGACTTCGCGCTGGCCGTTTCTGCGTATGAATTGTCGCCTGAGGTGAGTCCCTTTTCGTCGAAATTCGACTACGTGCAGGCGGGCAAAACCCAGTTCACGGTGCAAGAAGCTTTGGGTTATCAGTTGTTCCGCGGGAAGGCGCGCTGCAACGAGTGCCATCGCGATGGCGGGCCCGGAGAAGAACCGTTGTTCACCGACTTTACCGCCAGCAATCTTGGCGTGCCGAAAAACTCAGGCGTGCAATTTTTCTACGAGGCGCAGCCGGACCGGGCAACACTACTCGCCCAACCCGGCCGGGGAAAACTACGTTGATCCGGGAGTCGGCGGCTTTCTTCTGCGCATGAAAAGCCTCAGTGGTCACCTGAATCCGGATTCCGAATGGATAAAGTTCGCGCCGCAATATACCGGCAAGTTCCAGGTTCCTACGCTGCGCAACGTCGATATGCGCCCGCGTCCGGATTTTGTGAAGGCCTACATGCACAACGGCTACTTCAAGAGCTTGAAGGAAGTGGTCCACTTCTATAACACGCGCGACATTTTGCCTCGCTGCGAGCAGGGTGCGCCGGGGGAAAAGGTTTCATGCTGGCCAGCGGCTGAAACGCCAGAGACCGTTAATAAGCGGCAGCTAGGCAACCTCGGCCTCAGCGACGCAGAAGAGGATGCGGTGGTCGCATTCCTGAAGACGCTAACCGATGGCTATAAGGCCCAGTAAACAAACCACCACTCTTCGGGGTAGCGGGCTGGCGGGATCTTTCTAGGGATCGTTGCTGACTGCCCGTTTCCGCCGTCCAACATGTTGACGGCATGTGTCCTGCTGATTGGACAGTCCAGCATGGCGCCACCTGTGGAAACCTATTTTTCCTGGCAGAAAAGGCTAGCGCAGTTCGCTCCGATTTGGAGATCAGAGTGCAACTATTGCGAAACGTAGGCTGGGTCATCAAGAAAACTTTTCCGGTCAAAGGAGCGTCAAATGGCGAATCAACAGACGAAGAAGTGCGCGCACCTGCCCTGCAGGTGCCAGGTTCCGGCGGGCCAAAAGTATTGCGGAGACGCGTGCCGCGACGCAGGCGGCGAAGACGTTGAAATCGCCTGCCAGTGCGACCACCCGCCAATCTGCCCGCTGACCGCGTAGGCGGGTGATGTGATCAATTGTGACTTGCCAGGACCCTATGTGGATTGTCAGACTCGCGCTACGCCGGCCATACACGTTCGTCGTAGTGTCGATTCTGATCGTGATCTTTGGAGTCCTGGCGATTCTGCGCACTCCCACCGACATTTTTCCTAACATCAACATCCCCGTGATCAGCATTATCTGGAACTACAACGGGCTGATCCCGGAGGACATGAGCGACCGCATTGTCAGCGTTACGGAGCGCACGTTGACTACGACGGTCGACAACATCGAGCACATTGAATCGCAATCGCTGTACGGAATCGCGGTGGTAAAGGTGTTTCTGCAACCCAACGCGAACATCCAGCAGGGAATTGCGCAGATCACGGCGGTTTCTCAGACCCAGCTTCGGCAACTGCCGGCGGGCACGACCCCGCCGCTCATCCTTGCGTATAGCGCGTCGAGCGTGCCAGTTCTGCAATTGGCGCTTTCCGGCAAAGACCTGTCGGAGCAGCAACTGAACGACTTTGGCTTGAACTCCATTCGCACTCAACTGATCACGGTGCCGGGAGCGTCGGTGCCGTATCCGTATGGCGGCAAGCAGCGGCAGGTGCAAGTTGATCTGAATACGACGGCGCTGCAATCCAAGGGACTGTCGGCGCTCGATGTGGTAAACGCAATCACTCTGCAAAACCTGATTCTTCCCACCGGCACGTCGAAGATTGGCTCGCGGGAATACGATGTGTCGATCCCGAACGCCGCTCCGCAGACGATCAACGATCTAAACCGGATCCCGATTAAGACCATCGGCAGCACGACCATCTATATCAAAGACGTCGCATGGGTGCGCGACGGATTTCCTCCGCAAACCAACATCGTGCGCGTCGATGGCCAACGCTCCGTGCTGCTCACCATTCAAAAAGCGGGAAACGCCTCCACCCTCGACGTGATCGCAGGCATTAAAGGGATGCTGCCACAAATTCTGGCGACGTTGCCGCCGCAATTGCGGATCACTCCGCTGGCCGATCAATCGATTTTCGTTCGCGGCGCCATCAGCGGAGTTGTGCGCGAGACCCTGATCGCTGCCTGCCTCACGGCGCTGATGATTCTCACGTTCCTGGGCAGTTGGCGCAGCACGATCATCATCGCAACATCGATTCCTCTGGCGATCTTTACGTCCATCATCGCCTTCAGCGCGATCGGGGAAACCATCAACATTATGACGCTAGGCGGACTCGCGCTGGCGGTCGGCATCCTGGTGGACGATGCGACGGTCGAAGTTGAGAACATCAATCGCAACCGCGAGGCCGAGCCCGGGAAAGATATGGACGAAGTGGTGCTCGATAGCGCGGCACAGATCGCAACGCCGGCTTTTGTCTCGACATTATCGATCTGCATCGTGTTCGCGCCCATGTTCCTGCTCACCGGAGTAGCGCGGTATCTTTTCGTTCCGCTGGCCGAAGCGGTGGTCTTTGCCATGTTGGCTTCTTATTTTCTCTCGCGAACGATTGTGCCGACCATGGCGAAATATCTGTTGCGCGGAGACAAGACGAGGGGCGAGCTCGATCGGGCAAAGAGCGGGAATCCGTTGGTGCGCTTGCAGCACCGGTTTGAAGAGGGTTTCGACCGGTTTCGCGAAAGCTACCACAACTTGCTGAAGCTGTGTCTCGACCATCGGAAGATCTTTCTCGTCGGATTTTTCATAATTTGTCTTGGTTCGCTCGCCATTTTGATTCCCTGGCTCGGCCGCGATTTCTTCCCCAGCGTAGACAGCGGCACCTTTAAGTTGCACATGCGGGCTCCGACCGGCCTGCGCATCGAAGAGACGGCCAACCTTTGTGACCTCGTCGAGAATTCGATCAAGCAGCAGATCCCCTCCAAGGAGATCGTCAACATTATTGACAACATCGGCCTGCCCTATAGCGGCATCAACCTTTCCTACAGCAACTCCGCGCCGGTTGGCACGCAGGACGCCGATATCCTGGTCACACTCTCTGCGGATCACCATCCGACGGACGAGTACATTCAGCGCCTGCGTGCGAGGCTGCCCAGGCAGTTTCCGGGCGTGACGTTTGCATTTCTTCCGGCGGATATGGTCGGGCAGATCCTTAATTTTGGATTGCCGGCGCCGATCGACATCCAGGTCGTCGGCAACGATCTCGAAAAGAACCATCTGTGGGCGGACAATGTGTTGGGGAAAATACGCTACGTTCCTGGGACGGCGGACCTGCGAATTCAACAGCCTTTTGACGAGCCCTATCTTCGTTTTCGGGTAGAGCGCACCAAGGCGGATGAACTTGGATTTAGCGCGCACGATATTGCGCAAAATCTGCTGGTGTCGCTAAGCGGCAGCTTTCAAACTTCGCCGACATTTTGGCTTGATCCGCAGAATCACATCAGCTACCAGATCGCGACCCAAACCCCGCAGTATCGTACCGACACGCTGCAGGAACTCGAGAACATCCCGATTACGGGCACCGACCCAAACGCGGCTCCGTCGCTGCTGGCAAGCCTGGTTTCCATGCGCCGCGGCGTCGGCATGGGCGTGGTTTCGCACTACGACGTTGCGCCCGTGATCGACATTTACGGCTCGGTAACCGGGCGTGACCTGGGAGGCGTTGCCAGCGACATTAATAAGATCATTGATGACGCACGGAGCCAATTACCACGCGGCTCTCGGGTCGTGGTCCGAGGACAAGTGCAAACCATGCGCTCGTCATATATCGGCCTGCTAAGCGGCTTGGCGTTTTCGATCATGCTGGTATACATGCTGATTGTGGTTAATTTTCAGTCGTGGCTCGATCCCTTCATCATGATTTCTGCGCTGCCCGCTGCGCTCGCGGGAATCGCCTGGTTTCTTTTCATCACCCACACCACGCTGAGCGTTCCCGCGCTGATGGGAGCAATCATGTGCATGGGCGTAGCGACTTCCAACAGCATCCTGGTGGTGAGCTTTGCCACCGAAAAAATGGGTGAGGGGCTGGATTCCCTAAGTGCCGCGATGGAAGCCGGGTTCACGCGGTTTCGCCCGGTGCTGATGACTGCGCTGGCGATGATCATCGGAATGGTTCCGATGGCGCTGGGATTGGGCGATGGTGGAGAACAAAATGCTCCTCTGGGCCGCGCGGTGATTGGAGGACTGCTGTTCGCGACGGTTTCTACGCTCTTCTTTGTGCCGGCGTTCTTCAGCGTGTTACAACAGGGCCGGTATCCGTTTCAGGCGGAACACAAAACCGCGAGCTAGCGCATCTCCTAACTATGCCGAATGCGAATGAAAACACGACCGAGGCAGTCAGCCCGCAGAGCGAGCAGCGGGCGACCGGCGTTCCTCCACCGGGCGCGGCTCCGCGCAAACATTATGTGGCGTTGGCGCTGGTCGCGGTGGCGGCGCTTGCAATGCTTGGATATGGGATTCGCTCGCGGATGACGGCGCGCGCGAACCTGCGGACGGAAACGGCGCAAATGGCGCGGCTTTCCGTCTCAGTCGTGACTCCTGAGCGGACCGAAGCCAACGGAAGAAATTATTCTTCCCGGGAACGTAGAGCCCTTCATCACCTCGCCGATTTACGCCCGCACCAACGGCTACTTAAGGAAGTGGTATGCCGACATTGGCGCGCACGTAAAAAAAGGGGAACTGCTGGCGGTCATCGAAACTCCGGAAGTCGATCAACAGCTTGAGCAGTCGATCAGTAATCTCAACACGGCCAAGGCCAATCTGGCGTTGGCGGAGATCACAAGAAACCGCTACGAGGGACTGATCAAAAGCAACGCGGTTTCTCAGCAGGATGTCGACAACACGGTAGGCACTTACAACGCGAACAAGGCGGTGGTCGAGGCCAACGAGGCGAACGTGAAACAGCTCGAGGCGCTGCAGTCGTTTGAGAAAGTTTACGCGCCGTTCGACGGCGTCATCAGCGCACGCAATACCGACATCGGCGATCTGATCAACGCGGGCAATAGCGGGAACGTAAGGACGGACCTTTTTCACATCGTTCAGCCCGGAGTGTTGAGGGTCTATGTAAATGTGCCGGAAGAATATTCGCAGGGTGTCCACGTTGGCATGACCGCGGACCTAAGCCTGGCGGAATTTCCGGGCCGCAAATTTCAAGGAACTCTGGTGCGGACCGCGGAAGCGATCAACATGTCGACGCGGACTTTGCTGATCGAAGTCGATGTATCCAATCCTACGAACACGCTATTGACGGGATCGTACGCCGAAGTGCATCTGGCAGTGCCGAGTCAGAGCTCAACATTCTTGCTTCCGGTCAACGCGCTCCTCTTCCGCTCGGAAGGTTTGCGCGTGGGAGTAGTGAATGGCGGGAAGGTCAGACTGGCTTCGATCACTCCCGGGCACGATTTTGGCAGCGAGATAGAAGTTGTGGCCGGGTTGAAAGCCGACGATCAGGTTGTTCTCAACCCTCCCGATTCGCTGGTTGATGGGCAAGAGGTCAACCTGGTTACGGCAAAATTGCCAGGAGACGGCAAGTGAAACTATCTCCCGGGAACCCCGGATTGAGACTGTCCCGGCTAATCCTGGCCGCTTTTGCTGCGCTCCAGCTTGGTTGTGTTGTTGGGCCTAAATATCATGTGCCCCCGGCTCCGGTTTCTCCGCCGTATAAAGAGATTGAAGACTGGAAGCCGGCCCAGCCGAATGATCGGAATTTCGGCGGCGCGTGGTGGAAAGTATTTGGGGATTCGCAACTGGATGGGCTCGAGGAACAGATCAGCGTCTCAAACCAGAACTTGAAAGCGGCCGAGGCCACGTATCGGCAGGCACGAGCTGCCTTGCGCTACAGCCGCGCCGACTATTATCCGACCATTACAACAGCGCCGGGCGCCACCCGGACGCGCGTCTCAAAGAACACTGCTACCAACAAAATATTGGCCGGCACCACTTACGACGACTTTGTTCTGCCGTTTGATTACTCCTACCAGGCCGATGTGTGGGGCCGCGTGCGCCGTACGGTCGAAGCGGCGAGGGAGCAGGCACAGGCCAGCGCGGCGGATTTGGCGACCGTTAACTTGAGCCTGCAGGCCGATCTCGCAGTCGATTATTTTCAGGCTCGCAGTCTTGATGCCGAAGAGGAACTGCTGAACTCCACGGTTGTGCAATACGAGGAGGCGCTGCAACTCACCCAAAGCCGTTTTCAGGGCGGGATCGCCTCCGAAGTAGAAGTGGAGCAGGCGCAAACTCAACTGCAGACCACGCGAGCGGAAGCGATCGACGTTGAAGTTCTGCGCGCTCAATATGAGCATGCAGTAGCAATCCTAATTGGCAAGCCTCCAGCGGCTTTCAGTCTGCCGCCGATGCCGTTGACCACGCCGCCGCCAAGAATTCCGGTTGGGCTTCCGTCGGAGTTGCTCGAAAAACGTCCTGACATCGCGGCTGCGGAAAGGCGAGTTGCCGCAGCCAATGCTCAGATCGGAGTGGCTAAATCCGCCTATTATCCGCTGCTCGAGCTTTCCGGCGGCGGAGGATTTGAGAGCTCAAGCATTACCACGCTGTTGCAAGGGCCAAGCGGCATGTGGGCGTTCGGCGTATCGGCCGCGACCACGGTGTTCGATGTCGGCCGCCGCCGTTCTCTGAACGACCAGGCGTGGGCCGCGTTCGACTTCCAGGTCGCCAATTACCGGGAGAGTGTGCTGGCCGGATTTCAAGAAGTCGAAGACAATCTTGCGGCGGCCAGAATTCTCGAGCACGAGGCGGAGGTGCAGGACCAAGCTGTCTTTGCCGCCCAGCATTCACTCGACCTCTCGCTGATCCGCTATAAAGGCGGGGTCACCAGCTACCTGGAGGTGATTACCGCGCAAAGCGCGGCGTTAGCCGATGAAGTTACAGCCGTGAACATTCTTGGCCGGAGAATGGCCAGCACCGTGCTTCTCATTCAGGCTTTGGGGGGCGGTTGGGATAGGTCGACGTTGCCGCTGCGCCCGGAGTGCTGCGGAAAGCTGGTGCACAGCGCTTCAAACTAGGAGAGGCGGTCGGATTGGTGTCAGCTAATTGACACCGCGGAAACTTTTCCTTACAAACGGTTTGAAAGGCGTTAGGATTCAGCGCGAGGCTGCAGCGTTTCTTTGGAAACCCACATGCATCGGGTGAGACAATGATCAAAGTTTCCGTCGACGGAAGCGCCTTGGCGGCGAATGACAGCGAGCGCTTGGTCGATCTTATGAACCGCTCGGGGATTCACCTTCCTCAGGTTTGCTACCACCCCCAGCTTGGTCCGATCGAAACCTGCGACACGTGCATGGTGGAGGTCGACGGGAAGCTGGTTCGCGCCTGCGCGGCCACAGCGGCTGAAGGGATGCAAGTCAATACGCGGTCCGAGAAGGCGTGCGCTGCTCAACGCGAGGCCTTCAACCGGATTTTGAGCCAGCATGTCCTCTACTGCACCGTATGCGACAACAACAACGGAAATTGCACCGTCCACAACACCGAGAAAATGCTCGCCATCGAGCATCAGACGATTCCTTTTCGTCCCAAGCCATACGAAGTAGACCTGACAAACCCTTTTTACCGTTACGATCCGCAGCAATGCATTCTTTGTGGGCGCTGCGTCGAAGCGTGCCAGAACGTTGAAGTCAACGAAACACTTTCCATCAACTGGGAGGACCCGAATCCGAGAGTATTGTGGGATGGCGGCTCGACCATTGCCGGGTCGAGCTGCGTTTCCTGCGGCCATTGTGTGACGGTGTGCCCGTGCAACGCGCTCATGGAAAAATCCATGCTGGGTCACGCCGGATATTTCACCGGGATGTCTGGAACTGCGTTGGAGGGGATGATCGGGGTGGTGAAGGGAATTGAACCGGACGTTGGGTATGGAGCGATCCTCAAACTTTCGGAAGCGGAATCGCACATGCGCGAAGCCCGCGTCAAGCGCACCAAGACGGTTTGTACTTACTGCGGAGTGGGCTGCAGTTTCGACATCTGGACAAAAGACCGCCACATTCTAAAAGTAGAGCCGCTCGAGGGGCCGGCCAACGGCATTTCCACCTGCGTGAAGGGAAAGTTCGCCTGGGATTACGTGAACAGTTCGGACCGCATTACCAAACCGCTGATCCGCGAAGGCGACAAATTCCGCGAAGCCACATGGGATGAAGCGCTCGATTTGGTAACGCGCAAATTCGCAGAGATCAAAGCAAAAAACGGGCCGGATGCTCTAGCATTTGTCTCTTCTTCCAAGTGCACTAACGAAGAGAGCTATCTCATGCAGAAACTGGCACGGGCAGTGATCGGCACGAACAATATGGACAACTGTTCGCGCTACTGCCAAGCCCCGGCAACCGCAGGGTTGTTCCGCACGGTGGGATATGGCGGAGATGCAGGCTCGATCAAGGATATTGAGAGCGCTGGCCTCGTGCTCATCGTTGGCAGCAATACAGCGGAGAGTCATCCAGTGATTGCGACCCGGGTGAAGAGTTCGCACAAACTGCGCGGGCAAAAGCTCGTCGTCGCCGACCTGCGCGAGCACGAGATGGCAAAGAGAGCTGACGTGTTTATGCATCCCAACCCCGGGACCGATCTGGTGTGGCTCTCTGCGATTGGTCGTTACATCCTGGACAACGGCCTGGAGCACAAAGCTTTCTTGCAGCAGTGGGTAAAGGGTCTCGATGAATACAAAGCGAGCCTCGCGCCGTTCACCATGGAATTCGCCGCCCGGACCACTGGGATTCCGGAGGACACGTTAAAGAAAGTTGCGCACATGATCGTGGAGGCCGATGGCGTGTGCGTTTTGTGGGCCATGGGCATTACGCAGCACAGCATGGGGTCGGACAGTTCGACGGCGATTTCCAATCTGCTGCTCATTACTGGCAATTACATGCGGCACGGCGCGGGCTCGTATCCGCTGCGCGGGCACAACAATGTTCAGGGTGCGAGCGATCACGGCGCGATGCCGAATTTCCTGCCCGGATACCAGTCGGTCGACGACCCCGAAGTACGCGCGCGATTTGAGGCGAAGTGGAACGTCAAGCTACCTACCAGCAAAGGTCTCGACAATCACCAGATGATGGAAGCAGTTTACGCAGGGAAACTCAAGGCAATGTATCTGTTCGGCGAAGACATGGCGCTGGTCGACTCGAACGCGAATTTCGTGGGAGGAGGGTTGTCGCAGCTGGAATTTTTCGTGATGAACGAAGTCTTTTTCAGCCGCACCTGCCGCTACGCCGATGTTATTTTTCCCGCAAGCCCGAGTCTTGAAAAGGAAGGCACATTTACCAGTACCGAACGGCGCATTCAGCGGCTCTATCAGGCGCTTGAACCGCTGGGCGAGAGCCGGCCCGATTGGCGCATTATTCAGGATGTTGCCAACCGGCTCGGCGCGAATTGGAAGTACGAAAATCCCTCGCAGATCTATGAAGAGATCGCTTCTTTAACGCCGCTTTTTGCGGGTGTGACCTACGAGAGGCTTGAAGGATTCAAGTCGCTGCAGTGGCCGGTCGCTCCCGACGGAACCGATACGCCTTTGCTGTACACCAAGCAATTTGCCTTTCCCGACGGCAAAGCCCGACTTTTCCCGCTTGCCTTGACCGAGCCGCAAGAACAAGCCAGCGTCCAATACGATCTCCACCTTAACAACGGCAACCTGCTCGAGCATTTTCACGAAGGCAATATGACTTACAAAGTGGAAGGCATCCGCGAGCGAACGCCGAAAGTTTTCGTCGAAGTTTCACCTGAGCTCGCGAAAAAACGTGGCCTGCAGAGCGGAGGCTGGGTGCGGCTGACTTCACCTTACGGGCAGGTTCGTCTGCAAGCGCTGGTAACGGACCGGGTGAAAGGCGAGGAACTGTTCATGCCGATGAACTCGTCGGAGAGCGCGGTGAATTTGTTGACCAGCAGCCACACCGATCCGGTTACCCATACGCCCGCGTATAAAGAAGTGTCGGTGCGCCTGGAAATTTTGGGCGATGGAGAAAACCCGCTTCCTCGCATCAATCCGCGCTGGGGCCATCCCACGCCGCAGGATGGAGTTGAAGTTGAGCGGAAGTGGAAGCGCCCGGATTATCACCTTCCGGGAAATGGGCTGGTACAGATTCAAACCAACTGACTGGAGCGAACATGGCCAAACCGATTCTTTTGGAGATAACGAAGGACGATGCGGCGGAAGAACTCGGCCGCAAGGTGCAAGCGGCGCCGGCGAAGCACGGCGAGGCTGTGCTGGCGAGTTTCGAGGTTCTGCAGGCGCTTCACGACGAGGGTGTCCTCGAACTTTTGCGCGGAATGCTCGGGGGCGGCCAAAAAACGCTTGAGATTGCCGTAGCGGCGGCGAACACGCCGGAAGCGATCCGCGGCATTCGCAACCTGATTGTGATGACCAAGGTCTTGGGCGCCATCGAGCCGCAGCTGTTGGAAAAGTTCGCGCAAGCGGTGCCGGCGGCGCTGGTGGCCGTGGCGAAGGCGGAAGGCGCCGAGCCACCGGGATTCTGGGGCATGATGAAAATATTTCGCAGCCGGAACTTGCGTCGCGGCCTCGCAGTCGTGAACAATCTGCTTGAGGCATGGGGCAAGAACTTCAACCCGGAAGATACTCACGCTTGACGCCACAACCATTTCCCCGGTTCTGCCACGGAAGGTGACAAACGGTCAGCCCCTGAGCGCACAGGGCTAGCTACAGCCGACCGCGGCCCCTGTGTTACCCTAAGTTACAACTTGAGGTGTGGGATTCGGCGGCCCCGCGAGGCGAGCCCACCGGAAAACGGGCGCGAATTCCTCCATCGCATTCTGCTCGCTGAAAGGCCCGAATGGCTGCCGCAGCCAAACTCAGCGCTGTCCAAAGCACGGCGGAATCGAAGCATCTCAATCAGATTGAGTCCGTCGCTCGCGGCGCGCATTTGGGCGATGGTCTCGAGGCTGTATCCGATTCCTGGCGACGGTGTACCTCGGACCTAATCGTAAATCCTGAAAGCCGATCTGCTCCCCACATCGTCACCGACCGCGAATTGAGCGGGTTCCGCGATCCGCTCAACAAAGCGATCACCGCAGCCCAGGAGGAAATTGATCGGCTCTACGCGATCATGCGCCAGGAGGGGTACGTCGTTCTCCTGTGTAACGCGGAGGGGGTGGCCATACATCATCGCGGCGACGAGGCCCAGGCCGAGCAGTTCAAGTATTGGGGAATTTGGGTGGGAGGGGTGTGGTCGGAAAAGATCGAGGGCACCAACGGAATCGGAACTTGCATTGCCGAGAAGCGCCCGATCCTGGTCCATCGCCAGCAACATTTTCGCGCTCGCCACATTGGACTGAGCTGTGCCGGTGCGCCAATTTTCGGTCCGAACGGAGAACTGGCGCTGGTACTCGACACTTCAGCGATGAATTCGAATGAGGCGCAGGCGCTGGCGTTGGCCGCTACTAAAGTGGCCGCTCGCGGTATTGAGGAGCGCCTGTTCCGCGACCATTTCCGCACCTTGTGGGTGATTTCTGCGGCGCCTTTCGACGACTCCAGTCCGGCGCTGCTTCTGGCGGTGGACAGCGATTTGCGCATTGTGGGCGCAGACCGCCCCGCGCGGATCGCCTTCTCTCTTGATGACGCGACTCTGGGCCGCGGCATGCTGTTATCGGCAATTTTCGATTTCGACCGCACCGCTTTTCACTGCAAGCACGAACAGGATGTTCCTTCTCGCTTCTTGCAGGTTGCCACTGCGGAGCCGTGGCGAGCTTTGATTACTCCTCCGCTGTGCGGTAGTCGAGGATGGCGTTCCGCTGCCGAACTCGCAATCCACTCGCGGCCAAGAATCAGCTTGCTGAATGAAATTCCGCTGTCACAGCCCGCAACTCCTGCCCGGGGCGGGTTGCCGCCGGCACGGGCACAGAGGATCTGCGAATTCATCGACGCCAATCTCGATCAGAGCATAAGCCTTGAATCGCTGGCGGAGATGGCGGGCCTCTCCACGTATCACTTCGCGCGCGCATTCAAGCAAACCCTCGGGATGCCGCCACATTGTTATGTATTGCAGCGGCGAATTGAGCGGGCGCAACAAATGCTTCGCGACACCGACCTTTCGCTTTCCGAAATCGCGTTGTCAGCGGGATTTTCCGATCAGAGCCATCTGACCCGCCATTTCCGCCGACTGACTGGCGTTCCGCCCAGCGTGATGCGCTGGGAGCGGCAACGATAAGTCATTGATCGTCAAATAGTTGTGTTCCATGTGCGCCCGAAATCCTCCGCCCGCCCGAACTCCAACAATTCAGCAAGAACCTTCCAACCGCGGCTGAAATGTCCAAGACCGGCGCAGGCCTCTACTGGCAGGATTGACCTACGCTCGCGAGTACATAGGCGACTGTGGGGTGCCCTTGATATTCGCTGATGGATGGTGCTCCTCAATCTCATTGCCCGCGAGGCCGACAGAAAGTGTGTTTTTGTGGAAGGAGAATGCCATGCAACTCGAGGGATTGGTTTCAGGGTTCAGAAATCCGTGCTTTTTCAGTCTGCGCTCGGTCGAGCGGAAGCTGCATGTTAGGCAGGATGAACGTCTGCGGGAGCGTACCAGGATTGCCGAGCAGTTGCACGGAACCGTGCTGAAAGGTTTCCGCGGAGCGACCGAGCAACTGCAGACTGCGCTGGATCTCGTGCCGGCGAACTCCGCGGCGAAACTGAGCTTGAGCCGCGTGCTGGCACTGATGGAGCGTGTGGTCGAAGATATGCGCCGATCCCTGGGAGGACTCCGCACGCCGGACACAAATCTTAACGATCTGGCCGAAGCCTTCGCCCGTGTTCCACACGAATTAGGAATCAAGTCGGAGTTTGAATTTCGTATCGTCGTTCTGGGCTCTCCTCGCGGCCTGCAAGCGGGCATTTACGAGGGAACTTACCACATCGGGCGCGAAGCGATGGTCAATGCCTTCCGTCATTCTGGAGGCAGCAGCATTGTGGTTGAGCTTGAGTATGGTCCCAAGCGTTTCGTTCTGCGCGTGCGCGATAACGGTTGTGGGATCGATCCCGAGATTATCCGTTCCGGGCGCGAGGGTCATTGGGGGCTGGTAGGGATGCGCGAACGCTCCGAGAGCATCGGCGCGACCCTGCGAGTTCGAAGCCGGGTTGCGGCCGGAACTGAACTCGAATTGTCGATCCCGAACCGGGTTGCGTTTGCTTCCCGTTGCCGAGATCCGGAGAAGGAATGTCCGGCGAAGGAATCAGGACCGGAAAGTTAGAGAGTTGAGCAACTGGCTGGCGCCGTTCCAAAGGATTTGCACGCCGATGCAGACGAGCAGAAAGGCAGAGAGCTTCACAATGACGTTAATCCCGGTGGGGCCAAGCGCTTTTCCCAGCCGGTCGGCAAAACCGTAGCAAAGGTAAACCGTGACCGCCAGGATCGCCGAGCCGATTGCGGCTGCGAGCATGGCCAGCAGGCTCGCCCGTAGCTGGTGCGGTTCGTTGGCTCCGAGAGTAATCGCAATCGAGATCGAGCCCGGCCCCACGGTCAACGGCAGAGTGAGCGGATAAAATGCCTGCCTCAGTGCATCGGTGCAACTGACGGATTTGCGGACCGCTTCCCGGTCGGTATCGTCTTTCTGGTTCAACATCGCCCAGCCGGTTGCGATCACGATCAGCCCGCCCCCAACTTGCACCACTGGCAGGGAGATTCCGAAAAACGAGAGCACGTGCGATCCGATGGTGAACGAGGCCAGCAACAGGATGAAACTGTCAATCGAAATTCGCCGGGCCAGCGCGCGTCGCGTCTCGGTCGGATAGTCTCTGGTGAGCGACAAAAATACCGGGCTGCCGCCGATCGGATCGACGATCGGGAACAGCGCGCTCACTACCAAAAGAATGCTTTTCGCAACTTGAATCATGCGCGGAGCCACTCGGGGATCGCAAGGCAATATGTCGAGTGGTTGGAAACATGTTAACAAGTCTTTGCCGGGTGAGCCTCCCTCCCCGGGGGATTCGGCCCATACCTCGAAAGAGTCATAAGAAATTCCTTCGATTTCGTGATGTCGCACAGTCTTCGATCCGTGATAGTGGGGAACGCACACGGTGCAGATCGAAATTCTCTTGACAATAAGCGCATGGCCTGACAGGTTTTGAAGGAGAAGCCGATTGCACGAGAGGTTGAAGCGAAGGACAAATGCCACTGTCGCAGCTCCGGCCAGGTATTGTGAAAATTTCTTGCCTGACAGGAATTACCTGGGTTCTTCTCGCAAGCGCCACGAGCGCGTGCCCGCAAACCGCTCCGTTTTCCCCTGACTATCCCTGGCACGGGGCCGAGGAACGCAGCGTTCAGGCGGATGCGAAGAGATTTGACGACTCCAGGTTTACGCCGGAGGCGGGCAAAGATTATTCCCTGGCGGAGTTGGTCGATTTGGCGGAACGGCACAATCCCGAAACGCGTCTTGCGTGGGAACGTGCGCGGGCGCAAGCGTCGGCGCTGGGCGTCGCACGCAGCGAGCTGTATCCAGCGCTGGCCGCCGCCGCGGTTTCACAAACCGGTCGCGAGCAGGTTTTCTTCGGAAATCGTTTTTACAGTCAGACCACGCAAGACTTCGGTCTGCTGCTGAACCTCAGCTATGACGTCTTCGATTTTGGCGCGCGCGCCGGACGAATCAGCACTGCCAGCGCTGAGCTGCCTGGCCGCAAACTTTGCATTTAATGACACGCACCGCAATGTGATTTACCGGTCCAGCAGGCGTATTACCGGGTGTTGAATTTCGTTGGACAAGAAGACGCGGCGCGGGCCAGTCTCGCAAATGCGCAGGCCGTGCAGCAAGCAGCGGAAGACCGCTTGGCGAATGGTTTGGCCACTTTGCCGGACGTGTTGGAGGCCCGAAGCGCTACAGCCCAGGCGGAATACGATCTGCAATCTGTGCTTGGCTCTGAGGAGATCGCGCGAGGAGATTTGGCAACCGCCATCGGAACCTCGGCTACTACTTTCATTCGCACTCAGCCGCTCGATCAGTTGGCGACTCCCGATTCGCTTGACGATTCGGTCGAACAGGCAATCAGCCGCGCCCTCGAGGCTCGGCCCGATCTTCTCCAGCAGGTTGCGGAAATCCGGGCCGCGAACGCCCGCGTGAAGGAGGCGCGAGCCGCGTATTATCCGGCGTTGAGCTTCGACGTCGTGCCGGCTGCGCAATGGCTCTACGGAGTGCAGTCTCCCTTTGCCTGGGCGAACACTGCGGGATTGAACGGAGCGGTGGGTTTCACTCTGCAGTGGACGGTGTTCGACGGCGGCGCGCGAAAAAATGAATTGGCCGAAGCCCGCGAGTCGGCCAGCGCTGCCGAGGCGAAAGCCGATGTTGTGCGCGATCAGATAACCGACGAGGTATGGACAGCTTACTCAAACCTCAACACGGCTTTTCGTCAACGCAAAGCCGCGCTCACATTGTTGGAAGCCTCGACCGAATCTTACAACGCATCGCTTGAGTCGTATAACTACGGCGTTCGCAGTTTGTTGGATGTGACCGCGGCCCAGCGTACGTTGGCACAAGCCCGCTCGGCGGATGTGCAGGCCCGCACTCAGGTACTGACCTCGCTGGCCGAACTGGCATTTCGCACGGCCGATTCCATTCAGACGAACAAAGCGAGGCCGCGGCCATGAGCATCGCTCGTCGAATCGCGCTGTGTGGTCTCGTTCTCGGGCTGCTATTGCTTGCGAACTGCAATCGCGCGCCGTCGTTCGACATTCTCGGATCGTTCTTTCCTGCGTGGCTTTTTTGTGCGGTGATCGCGGTAGTTCTCACCGTCATCGTCCGTCAACTGTTGCGCCGGTATGTTGAGATTGCGTTCCCGGTGTTGGTGTATCCGAGCATGACGGCAGGTTTTACGTTCGCATTGTGGCTGGTGTTTTTCCGCTAACTCAAAGACTCATTATGGCTGAAGATAACAATACTGGCTCGCGCAAGGTGCTGAGCCGCTGGATCAGCGTCGTGATCGTGGCCACTGCAGTGGCTCTCGGATTGGTAGTCCTTTATCGGACCAACTATCATCCCCGCACCGACGATGCCGAGGTGTTTGCGAATTTCATCGGCATCGCTCCGCAGGTGGAAGGTCCGATCCTGCGCTTGAGCGTGCACGACAACCAGTTCGTGAAAAAGGGAGATCTGCTTTACGAAATTGATGAGCGGCCGTACGAGTATGCGCTTGAGACTGCTATCTCGGAACAGGCCGCGCTCGAAGGACAAATCAGCGATGAAAGCCGAAGGATTGCGGCTTTGGTCAGTGCGGTTTCGGTCTCGCAGGCGAATATTCACAGCGCCGAAGCCGAAGTTGCGAACGCGGAACGAGGCGTCAGCCGGGCGCGGGCCGAGTGGACTTACGCAAGCAACAATCTGCATCGCCTGGAGCCGCTACTCACCAAACAATTCGTGACCGTTGACCAAGTAGACCGCGCTCGAACATCGGAAGTCGCTGAAGCCGAGGCCCTGCGGCAGGCGGAATCGCGATTGGAACTCGCTCGTGCGGAACTGAACTCGGCAACGGCACAGCACGAGCAATCGCAGCACGCGGTCACCACTTTGGAACCGCTCATTAATCAGCGAGGCGCACGGGCCGCCGCGGTGAAGAATGCCCGCTACAATCTCAACAACTGCCGTGTCTATGCGCCCTTCGAGGCGCGAGTTACGAACCTTACGATTTCTGAGGGCGCCTATGCCCACATCGGCCAGCAGGTCTTCACCCTCATCGACGCGCGGGTGTGGTGGGCGATCGGAAACTTCCGCGAAGGGCAGCTCAAGCGAATCCACCCGGGAATGCCGGCTGATGTGTATGTGCTTTCGAAGCCGACCATCCGCTTCTTTGGCGTTGTGGACAGCATCGGCTTTGGGGTCACGCCCGATCCCGATCTGATTGGCACATTGCAGCCGGGACTTCCCGACTTGCAGCGGACACTAAATTGGGTCCACTTGGCTTCGCGATATCCGGTGCGGGTGCGGGTTGAAAATCCGACTCCCGATTTGTTTCGCATCGGCGAGTCCGCGGTGATCACGATTCGCGGGAACTGAAAAATGGCCTCGGTTGCTCAAAGCCTGCCGCAGATGTTCGCTCCGCTGACCTGGCTGCGCGAATTTCTCAAGCAAGAACTGAGGCCCTATCCGGGCCGAGCCGCCACCGTGGGCCGCATGGTCATCGCCGCTACCCTGGTCATGGTCGTGGGAATGACTTTCCGCATTCCTTACATCTTTCAAGGCGCAGTTTATACGTTGCTGATCACGCGGGAGAGTCCGCGCGCCACGCTGCGCTCGTCCGTGACCATCCTCTTCTTCACGCTGCTGAGTGCGGCTTATGTGTTAATCACCGTAGGATTCGTAATCAGTAGTCCGCTGCTGCATTTTCTCTGGGTTGTTGTTACATTCTTCATCGGCTTTTATGTGCTCACTACCACGAACAACTACGGCGTAGCTTCCACTTTCGCGGTTGTGATCTCAATCGCTGTTCCGCTGTGGGCCCGCCATGTGCCGGCTGAAACCAATGTCGAAGATACGCTTTGGCTGACCTTATCGACTTGCCTGGGAATTGTTGCGACGGCTGCGATTGAGCTCATCTTTGTGCGCTTCAGTCCAGGAGACGAGATCGTGGCCCCGATTGCTGTGCGGCTGGCTGCCGTCGAGAGTTTGTTAGCTTGCTACGCCGAGAATCGGCCGGTCGACGAAGAAGTCACAAAGAAATTGCTGGGACTGGGAATTCGCGGGACTTCAAGATTACGGCGCACCTTGCGCAGGTCAGACTATCCCTCGGGATATCGCGCGCAGATGAACAGCGTGGCAGCCGCCGTTGGCAGACTCGTCGATCTGGCCGCGACGCTCACCGAACTCAGCCCGAGACCTTCCGCTCGCGATCAACAGCGTTTGCGAAACCTTGTCAGCGGGCTGGAGAACGTGCGCGCCGATCTGGAGAATCGCAGAATTCCGCGACCGATCCAGACGTCTGCTCCTGACGAAGGTTCGGAGATGCCCTTGCTGTGCGAGATGGAAGAGACCGCGATGCTCATTCCTCAGGCGTTCGCGGGCACCGATTCCATTGACGCCGATCTGCTGCGTGCGCCATCCGGATCGAACTTGCTGAGCGCCGACGCATTCACCAACCCAGAACCATCTCAAGTTCGCATTGCGAGGTTGCGGCGCGGCGAGTGCTTGCTACATTTTCTACAACTCCGTCGACTGGCCAGGCATCAGCACGGCGGTAACCACTTGTCTCCTGACTGCTCTTTCTACCATCGGATCCTCACGCCAGAAGCAGGTCCTGCGCTTTACGGGCGCGGCGGTCGGCGGCTTCGTGCTCGGAATGGGTTCACAAATTTTCATCCTGCCGTATATAGACTCCATCGTCGGGTTTACCGTGCTCTTCGTCGTAGTCACCGCAATCGGCGCCTGGTTTATGACCTCCAGCCCTCGCTTGTCATATTTCGGGTTACAGCTGTTGGTGGCGTATTACCTTATTAACCTGCAGGAATTCGCGTTCCAGCCCTCTCTGGCCGTGGCCAGAGACCGCGTCGTCGGCATTCTTATCGGACTGGTTGCGATGTGGGTGCTATTCGATCAGATCTGGGGCGATTCCGCCGCCAGCGAAATGAGAAAGAAATTTACTTCAACCTTGCGTCTGTTGGCGCAATTGTCGCGTGAACCTATTTCAAAGAACCTGCAAGAAGCCACGGAACGGTGTTATTCATTGCGTGAAACAATCAGTGACAATTTCGATGAAACTCGCGCCCTGGCGGACGGAGTAGTCTTCGAATTCGGCCCTTCCCGGCAACGTGATCTCAATTTGCGCGCTCGAATCCTCCGCTGGCAGCCGCAATTGCGGACTTTGTTCCTGACCCGCAGCGTCTTGTGGCGATACCGGGTCGAGTTGCCCGGATTCGAGCTTCCCCCACCGGTTGCTTCAGCCCAACAGCAGTTGGATGAAAACATTGCAATCGCACTCGACGGAATGGCAGACCGGCTGGACGGCAGCCCGCGCGGCGTGGCTCCGGGACTGGAACCAGCTTTCGAGGATGTCAAACAGACGGTTCACGCCTACGATTCCACAGCCTCGCCGGAATCGCACGCGAAAGTTGAAGCCTTTCTTTCACTCTCAGAGAGAGTCGAAACCCTGACGGTTTCGTTGGCGAGGGAGATTTAACCAATAGGATGGCTGAGCCCCCGGTCACCCTTTCGAGGTAGCAAAAAAATACTGCATATCGGGATGTACTCTCGGGGGCGGTAACCAAGAATCACTATACGGAAGCACAGGGTACGCGCCAGTCGGCCCTCGATAACGGCGGCGGCGGCGCGATGCCCTCCAAGAGAAAAACGAACCAAGGAGCACAAGTCATGGCTGGACAATCATTAGCTCTTCCATGTGGCGAAAGATTTTCAGGTTTCCCCGGCGTCAATCCCAATCCGTTCCCACCGGTTCAGATCCCAGATCAGATCGAAGACCGGTCTGACAGGCTTGAAACGCGGTTCGAAACCCACCGAGTGGGATGGCAGTACGAAACCAACGAATTTGATGGGATCGTGGGAGAGAGCCAGCCTTTGCGCGACGTTCCTGAATCTTGTGCGGATAGTTGCTCCAACCGATTCCACGGTCCTGATCGAGGGAGAAACCGGCACCGGGAAAGAGCTGATTGCTAGCGCGATTCACGCACACAGCAACCGCCGCTCCCGGCCTTTTATCAAGCTGAATTGCGCCGCCATACCCCTAGGGCTGCTGGAGAGCGAACTGTTCGGCCACGAAAAGGGCGCGTTTACTGGCGCCGTCGCTCGCAAAATCGGGCGCTTCGAAGCCGCCGATGGCGGCACTCTCTTTCTAGATGAAATTGGCGACATCCCGCTGGAACTGCAGGCGAAGCTGTTGCGCGTGCTGCAGGAAGGGGAATTTGAAAAACTGGGCAGCACCCGCACCCAGCGCGCTAACGTTCGTTTGGTCGCGGCCACCAACGCCAATCTGTGGAATCTGGTTTCGGAGAAGCGTTTTCGCAACGATCTTTATTATCGTCTCTACGTCTTCCCCATTCCGGTTCCACCGCTGCGCGACCGCGCTGAAGACATACCCGTGCTGGCGAAACATTTCGTTTGCAAATTTGCCGCCCGGATGCAGAAGCGGATCGACAGCATTCCCGCCAGGGTCATGGAAGAACTGCTGGCGCATTCCTGGCCGGGCAACATTCGCGAGCTGCAGAACTTCATCGAGCGCAGCGTGATTATGACCAGCGGAAATACGCTTCGCATTCCTGCTTCTGCGTTGCGTGCGAATACGCAGATCGAATCCGTGGGACAGCCAGTGACTCTGGAGGACGCGGAGCGCGAGCATATTTGCCGGGTATTAAGGCAGACGAGCGGGACGATTGCCGGCCCGAATGGAGCGGCCTCTCGCCTGGGAATGAAACGCTCGACTCTCTACTTCCGTATGCAGAAGCTGGGAATCTCGCGTGCCAACCGGGCTGCGTCGGCAAGCAATATGCTGTCGTAGCTCGAGATTCGTGTCGGGGCACGGCGTTGGCCGTGCCGGGCACAGAAATCTAGTGTGGCCACGTAGGGGCGGACGCCCTCGTCCGCCCGGCTGCAGGCGGTCCGTTCCGACGCGGATAAATCGTAATCGCTAGGGCCGTTCGTCCCTGCGCGCCTAGGCTAGATCCTCGAAGTCTTTCCTCACTCTTCATCGAGCCGTGCGCGCACGACGTACCGCTTCGGCGCCGATCCGACGAAATGAAATGGATAGCAGGTGATGAGCGTGAGCATTCGGCCGGTTGCCGGTTGAAGGACCCAGGTTTCGTCCGAGTTCACAATGTCCATTTGCTGTCCAGATACTGTCAGACTGTTGGGCAGATTGACGGCGAATTACTAGGTTTCTGCCTCGCCTCGGTGGCCGAACTCAACAGTGCCGCAGTCACGATCACCGCGGGCGTCAGGTAGGCGAAGGTGACGCACACCCACATCAATGATCCCGCGCATTGTTGATCTTGCAGAGGAGACATGTGGAGGTGCCCCATGCTGTGGGTATAGCAGGGGTAAATGACGCGGTCACAGAATGCCAGAAATGCCGACAGCGCGTCGCAAGGCAATGTCGCCAGAAACAAATACAGCGGCATCCACCACTGCGCCGTGCCGCTGTTGATGGAACCGAAACGAATTACCGGCAGCCAGAAGAGCAGTCCCGCCGCCAGGAAGCTGGCAAGTTCGATTGCGTGCAGCGTGCGCGACCGCATCGCGAGGTCGAAGACGGCGGGAACGTGCCACACGGTCAGGACTGCGGTCCCTGTGAGAAAACAGAATGCGGGGCGGGTCAAAATTCTCCCCGACCGTTGCACGAACCGGTTCGTCCGCAAACGACCGAGTCGAAGAATGAAGGACTCTGGAACGCTATTGGCGAGGTATTGCCCCGGCTGCCCGAGCAATAGCAGCGGAGCAGCCAGCGTCATTAGCAACAGATGCTGAACCATGTGAAAAGTCAGCATCTGGTGATCGAGTTCGGCCAGAGGGGACGCGGAGGCAATCCACACGACAAAGATTCCTGCGAAGAATGCGGCAACGCGCCAGGGGGAAGCGCCGTCTGGCGATATTTTTGGAAGCCTGCGCGATCCGCGGAGATAAAGGATGCTGACCGCGAGCAGAGCTAATGTGACTGAGGTAGAGAACTCCGGCCATCTAAATTCCGGCGAACCCAACGCGGAGTGGGCAGGCATGGTCATCGGCTGCCCGCTGGATATTTGCCGTCATTGGCGCCGAGCACGATGGAACGTGATGCATCGACGGCGGGAGCCTGTCCGGAGGGATGAAGCGTCTCAAGGAAGGCGACCAGAGCAGTGGTTTCGGCTGGCGACAAGTTCTTTGCGTAAGCCGGCATATTTCCGCCGCCCTGAATGACCTGCCGGATAAGTTGGTCCGGCGTCATTCGCACCGCGACTCGGTCAAGCGCCGGCCCACGCTGTCCACCCTGGTTCGCGAGCGAGTGGCAGTTGTGACACTGCTTGGCCTGGAAAACGAGCGCTCCCTGGCGCTCAAGCGCTGTCCGTCCCCGCAGGAATTCGCCGGGAATCGGCAAACTGCTCCACGCATCCATGACCGGACTCCAGGGAGTATGCATCCCCAGATGCGTTAGCGTGCCGAGCGTTACGGCGATCAGCAGAACTGAAAGCACGGCAATCGGGCGGCGTCTCCAGCTTTTTTCTCCTTCGCCGGCGAAGAAGGGCAGGAGCAGCAGGACTGCCAAGGCGATCGCATGACCGATCAGCAGGATCGGCGTCTCGGCCGCTGGCGGGAGAAACGAGAGCAGCGCATACAACCATAAAAAGAAAAAGTCAGGACGCGGCGCAGTTTGAATGATGGTTGGATCGGGCTGGCCTCCCGGGCCAAACGGTCCAAAGTTGACCGCGCAAACTGCGATCGACAACAGGACGAAGCCGGAAAATAAAATGTCCTTGCCCACGGCGTAGGGCACGAACGGAATGCCGTCTTTGTGGGTCAGCTCGTGATATTCCTTGATATAAGTTGCTCGGCGAACGATGCGCCCCGGCATCGGCCACTCATTGATTCCCAGCCTCAGCACCATGAGCAGGTGCACGCCGACAAAGGCGATGAGCAATCCCGGAACTACGAAAACGTGGAGCGCGAAAAAGCGCGAGAGCGTAGCCCCGGCAATGATCGGCCCTCCGAGCAGCAGATTCACAACCCACGGCCCAATGACCGGCACACGACTCGCGATTGAAGCACCGATTCCGAGCCCCCAATACGCATCCTGGTCGAAGCGCAGCACCTGTCCGGTGAACGCCATCCCCAGCGTCACCAGCAGAAGGAAGACGCCAACAATCCACGTCAACTCACGCGGGAATTTGTACGCGCCGAACAGAAAGACCTGCGCCATGTGGATCAGAACAATCGCAACCATGAAATTCGAACCCCAGCCATGCAGGGCGCGAATAAACCATCCCAGCGCAATGCTGTGATTCAGGGTTTGAAGGCTGTTCCACGCCTCGCCGGCGGAAGGAACGTAAACCAGCGCGAGCAATATTCCGGTGACAACTTGAAGTATGAAAACCGTCAGCGCAGCGCTGCCAAACACGTAGAACCAACTGGCGCTTTCGCGCGGTACGGTGTGCTCAACGGTCTCGCGGATTTCCGCGCCGACCTGCAACCGGAAGTCGAGCCACTCGCCTATTTTGCGAATCACGCGCATGTTTTCCCACCGCCATTCGGATTGGCTGCACGGCCCGGGGTCGGCAGCTCACCGGCTTTGATAAAGAGATTTCCGTCTTCGAGCTTGTAGGAGTATTGGAACAGTCCGCGCTCCGGCGGCCCGGAAGCGCGCGATCCATCCTGGTAGTACGCGCCGCCATGACAGGGGCACATAAACAGATTCGATTGCGGGAACCAGCGCACCGGACATCCGAGATGAGCGCAGTTGATGGCGAAAACCTGGAATTTCGTGCCGTCTACATTGCGCACCCAGCAGGCGATGTCGGCGGTCTCGCCGTCCCAGGGATTGACCACCGGATTCCGATAGGTGGCAAAGCGAGTTTGCCCGGCGGGAAATTGGTCCAGCTTCCCCAGTGACAACCATGAGTCGTAGCCGGGCTTTCGTTCGCGCGTAATCGGCGAGAGCAGGTAACGGACGATCGGCACCGCCAAAATTACCCCGACCACGCCATTCAGAAGCAAGCCAATCTTCACCATCATGGCGCGCCTTGTCATTTCGAGTTGGCTCACTGCGTTCCTCCCGCGGACGAGGCCGCCGATAAAGTTGGATAAGGGCGTCCCGGAAAGGCCGGCCGCTGCGACGACAACCACGCAACTACGTCGGAAATCTCCTGTTCCTTCATCGGCTGGCCGGGCAAATTGTTTCGCCAGTCAGGAGCGCCCAGCTCGGGCCGGCCAGTGATTACGACGCTGCGGAGAAATTGATCGCTCACCAGCGCGAGATAGGATCCATTCACGATCGAACTCGCCTTTCCGCCTTTTCCATCCGCGCCGTGACACGAAGCGCAATAAGTTGCGTAAACGGTCTCGCCGTTTCGGGGATCGCCTGCAGCTTGTACTGCATACGGAGGAGCAGAGACGCCTTGCAACGCGTCCGGTTTCTCCCACGCCCGGATTCCGTGAACGATGGCATCCACTTGCTGATCGGTGAGCACTCCACCGGCGCTCTGTGCGAAAGCAGGCATCAGCGTGCCGCGCATCCCGTTCACCATCACGTTGCGAATCACGTCGTTGTTGGCGATCGCCAGAAAAACCGGATCGCCGAGCGCGATGGCTGCTCCACCCTTGCCATTTGCCCCGTGACATCCCGCGCAGTTTGCCTGGAAGAGCGTGGCGAAATCCAAAATCTGATCGGGAGTTTGCGGAACGTTCCGGCTGGGG
This sequence comes from uncultured Acidobacteriaceae bacterium, assembly GCA_963848325.1. GTDB lineage: Bacteria > Acidobacteriota > Terriglobia > Terriglobales > Acidobacteriaceae > DATJOJ01. The sequence goes on along the minus strand of CAWKDJ010000020.1, from coordinate 11,267 downwards.
CGGCCGGGGGCATTGCTGCAGGCCACGCAGAAGATTGCCGCCGAAATCGCGCAAACAAGTAAGACGAGGCGCAAGCTCATACGGTACCGTCGCCTCTATTGTTGTTTCCTTGATCCGAGTGGCTCGCCGACTCCATGCCAGCGCGAACTGCAAACGGCAGATATTGCCAGGTATGAATTTTTTCCTGCATGGAAACCACAATGCCGGCGGCGATCCCGAACCCTACCTGGGACACGGCGAACCACAACCAGTCGATGTGTGAGTTGAGTACAGGATTGATGAGATCGAGCGTGCTGTGCAGCAGGCCAGACCAGAGGAGCGGCGCCACGAGGCCGCCGAGCAGGATCGGATGGCGGGGAAACATCGGCAAAGTTGCGCCGTAGAGTAGTCCCACCAAGAAAGAAACGAAGAGATGCAGGAAGACTGCGAGCGCAAAGAAGTCCCAGTGAAATTGGACGAGTTGCGCGGTGGTGTCCCGGCCCACGAAAAATCCGGCGGACAAAAGATTGATGGGATACCAGATGCCGTGCCCGGTCACGATTCCGTACATTGTTGCCAGAACCGCCATAACCGCTCCGCCCACCAACCCGCCTTTTACGCCCGCTGAAACCGGATAGATCGCCAGCGGCAATCTCGCTCTGGATAGCTCTTGGTTGGCCCAGGCTACCCGAGCGACCCGCTGCCGCCTGGTGCTGACGGCAACGACTCCTTCGACGATGGCCACCGATTCATGTTGCTCGTGCGGCAGAACATCGCGAAACCATCCAACGGTGCCGGCGACGGCGAGAATCGCACCCAGTACGCTGACGGAGCCGCTGGTGAGCAGTCCGGCAAACAGCAGCGCGATTCCAAGAGCCAGAACAATTGGCCAGGCAGTGGGCGCTGGCATTTCGATCGTCGGTTCTCGGCCGGCCACGTCGGTTGTTGAGTCAGAATTCATTTTTCTTCCAGCTTCAACGGCCAATCACATAGACAACCGTGAATACCACCACCCAAACGGAGTCCACAAAATGCCAATAAAGAGATAGAGCGTCGAGCCGGTCAACGTGCTCCTGTTTTACTAGTCCCAGCACGGAAAACACCATCACAAGCGAAAGGCATAGAAGCCCAACTATCACGTGGAACCCGTGCAGTCCAACCAGAGAGTAATAGGTTGTTCCGAAGAGGTTGGTGTTGATGGTCAGCCCCTCCTGATAAATTAAACGGTGCCATTCGGTCGCCGTTCCGAAAAGAAAAGTTACACCGAGAGCGATGGTCGCCAACCACCACAATGAAAAACTGCGAGAACTGCCGCGGCGCAGTGCGGTGACGGCGAAGTGGATCGTCAAGCTGCTCGAAAGCAGGCAGATCGTATAAAAAACGGGAACGCTGAGAACATCCTTGGGCAGCGGGCCTGAAACGCTCTTTCCTAGGTAGAAGAGGTAAGCTACCACAAAAATCGTGAACACCGCCGATTCCGCCGCGATCAGGCCAAGTATCCCCACCCGCCCGCGGTAGGGGAGTTGCGCATCCCACTCCGCCAGCGACGGAGCCGGAGGGACTTGTGCGACGAACGAGGCACTCTGTTGCATTACTCGTATCTCCAGTCAGGATCGTCCGGATGTTTCAAATCCCACAGGGGCCGGCGGCTGCGCACAGTTGGAATCTTGGCGAAGTTGTAGGCCGGCGGCGGGGATATGGTCGAGCCACTCCAGCGTCCAGGCGTCCCAGGGATCTGGGCCGGCAGTTTCGCCCCGAAAAGCGGACCAGAGCAGGTTGCCGACGAACACCAGAATTGCGACAGTCTGGAAAAAAGCGCCTACCGCGATAATCGCATTCCACGTATCCCATCCGCGTCCCGGTTCGTAGGTATAGATTCGTCGCGGCATTCCGAGCAGGCCGGGAATGTGCATGGAATCGAAAGTAAGATGAAATCCGATCAGAAACAGCCAAAAATGCAACTGGCCGAGGGGCTCGTTGTACATCCGCCCGGTAACTTTCGGAAACCAGTAGTAGAAGGCGGCGAAAGTGGTGAAGAGAATTGCGCCGACGATCACATAGTGAAAGTGGGCGACAACAAAATATGAGTTGCCGAGCTGCCAGTCGAATGGCGCCGCGCTCAGCATGACTCCGGTAAGCCCGGCGATCAAAAACTGGAAGAGAAATGCGATGCAAAATAGCATCGGGGTTTTGAATATGATTGTTCCTCCCCATATCGTCGCTAGCCAGTTGAAGATCTTGATGCCGGTAGGGACGGCGATCGCCATCGTCGACAGCACGAAAAACGTGTTCATGCCGGGGCCCATGCCGACGGTGAACATGTGGTGCGCCCAAACGCTCATGCTGATGAATCCGATCGCCACCGTGGCCGCAACCATCACGGAATAGCCGAAAATCGGTTTGCGCGAGAACACGGGAATGATCTCGGATGCGAAGGCAAATGCCGGCAGAACGAGAATATAGACTTCGGGATGCCCGAAGATCCAGAAGAAGTGCATCCAAATGACGGCCGACCCTCCCGCCTGCGTGTCGAAAAAATGTCCTCCCAGATAGCGGTCAATGAGCAGCATGATCTGGGCTGCGGTGAGCGGGCTGATGGCCAGCACCACCAGGCCGGCCATGATCAGGTTCAGCCAGGCCAACAGCGGCATTTTGTTCAATGTCATGCCTGGGCAACGCAGGCTCACGATCGTCGCGATGATATTAATTGCGGTTCCGACGCTTCCAAAGCCGGAGATCAAGACCGCCAGGATCCAAAAATCCGTGCTGTGTCCGACCGAGAAAGTTTGAGAGGTCAGCGGGGCGTAAGCAAACCAGCCGACGTCGGGCGCGTTCCCGGCCCCATACAATCCGTTGGCGCCAATCAGGCTGAAATAGAGCAGCACGCCACCGAACGCGGTTAACCAGAAACTGAAGGCGTTCAGCCGCGGAAAAGCCATGTCGCGCGCGCCAATCATCAGCGGGAGCAGGTAGTTTGCAAATCCAAAAACAATCGGCATGACTGCGAAAAAAATCATCGTCGTGCCGTGCATGGTGAACATGCGGTTGAACACTTCAGGGGAAACGAAATTGTTGTGCGGGCGGAGCAGTTGCAGGCGGATGATGATCGCCTCGATACCCCCGGCGATCAAGAAAAATACGCCATAAACGATGTACATGGTCCCCAGCCGCTTGTGATCGACGGTCGTAACCCAATCGTGAATGCGGTCGACGGCGGAGCGGGTGCTCTGCGATGCGGCGGGCAATGCGATCGAATTAGTCGACATCCATCACCGTCCTCTTCGTCCTCACCGCAGCGTCTCCAGATACGATGTGACTGCGTCCACTTCGGCGTCGCTCAGTTGCATGGCCGGCATCAGCGAGCCAGGCTTGATGGCGTCGGGATTTTGAATCCAGAGCCTCAGATTGTCGTGTGTGTTTGGGGCAACGCCGGCGGCGATGGTGTCGCGGCTCATCAAATGCGTGAGGTCGGGACCGAAACGTCCATTTGCTGCCTGTCCCTGCGACTCGGTGGCAATTGACGCAAGCCGTGCTCTCGAAGATGCGCTGGCCTTCTGAAACCACGCTGGCCTGTGGCGCGGCCCTTTTCTGGCTTTCCACCCAACGTTCAAAGTCATCGTGCGAATCGACATAGACCCGCAACAGCATCTTGGCGTGCTGCACGCCGCAGTACTGAGCGCACTGGCCAAGAAACAAGCCGGTCTCGCGTGGATCGATCCACATCTGGTTGGGATGATTTGGGATCAGGTCGGTTTTGCCCGCCAGCCGTGGCACCCAGAAACTGTGGTCAGTGTCGGCCGATAGCAACGTAATAAAAGTGGGTGTCGGTCGCGCCGGATCGTTCACCGGCACATGCAATTCGTTTGCAGTGACAACGCCCAAATTCGGATAGCGGTATTCCCACCAGAATTGGTGACCGATGGCGATGACGGAAACGGAATTTTCCGGCGGAACCACTTTTTCGGTGTCAGCGATGACCCGCGCTGTCGCCATAAAAAGTGCAGCCACAATAAGGATGGGAATGATGGTGCATGCCAGCTCGATCTGGGTGCTGCCGTAGACCTGCGGAGGTTCGGTGCCGGCGGCCGATTTTCTGCTCGACTTTACTACTGCATAAACCAGCAGGCTGAACACCACGACGAAAATTGTCCCGGTCACGGCGAGAACGAACAGTGACAGGCCGAAGATCGAATTCGCAGGCGTTGCCGCTGGCGCAAAAATGCTGGTCGGGCTAGGAGTGTTTTCCCCGGCCGACCGGGCAACCGCCGCTAGCGCGAAAATGTAGGTTGCCGGGAGCATCCCTGTAAGCGAGTTTTTCGTTGGCTGCATTGACTTGCCTTGCATCTGAAACCGAAAAACGTTACCTGCGAGCTCGCGTCGGCGAGATCCGTTCCGACGATTGCTCGAGCGATTCCCACTCAGCTTGCCAGTCCCGCTGGCATCGGCCTTGACACTTGAAAGCTTTCTTGGGGCCGCCCATTCTGCCACCACACTGCGGGCAGACACAGTTGAGGATCGCGGAAACAATCAGCTCTCCCGCTTCTGGGCCTGGCGAACGTTGAAAATGCATTTCTCACCTCACCGGTAAACATCAGGCACGTGCACTTCAGCTTCCAATGGGAGAACCTATTTTTTATTTGAGAAGATCAGCAAGAAACGCGGTGAGGCACATTTCATGTGGGGAGCGAGTCCAAAATGCCGACCCAAACTGTCAGCCCGTTGGCACCTGACGATAGCAGCAGTAAACAAACTACTCTGCGTTGGCACGTACTCCCGTGAACCCGGATCTTCGCGCGTCGGGTGTTTGGAAATGCGTGTGCTCTCAGGCGAACCGAATACCATGAAGGCCGTCATCCTTGAAGAAACCCGGCAAATTGCGGTGCGGGACTTGCCCCGACGCGGAGATGCGGGAAACCACTGATGCGCTGCTCCGTATTACCTCCAGCGCGATTTGTGGTACCGACCTGCACTTTTATGAAGGCCGCATGCGCGGCATCGAAGGAAACATCATTGGCCACGAACCGCTTGGCGTAATCGAAGAAGTTGGTTCCGCGGTGAAGAATGTCAAGAAGGGCGACCGCGTTACCGTGCCCACGCACATTTGCTGCGGTTTCTGCGCCATGTGCGTCGAGGGCCATTCTTCGGCTTGCCTCACAACCAATCCCGGAGCTGCGGGAGCGGCTTACGGTTATCCAAACAAGGGCGGCTATCAAGGTGCTCAGGCAGAGCTCTTGCGGGTTCCTTTCGCCGATGCCAACTGTCTACGATTGCCCGGCGAACCCGGCGATGCATGGGAAGACGACTTCGTTTTGCTCGCCGACGCCTTCACAACCGGCTACCACGCTGCGGCCATCGCGGGAGTGTCACCGAGCGACACGGTTGCGATTTTTGGCGCCGGCGCGATCGGGCTACTGGCTACCTATTCCTCCCGTTTGCGCGGAGCAGCGCGAATCTATGTGATCGACGCCATTCCGGAACGCCTCGAAAAGGCAGGGGAATTGGGTGCGGTTCCCATTGATTTTCTCCACGGCGACCCGGTCGAGCAGATCAGAGAACAGCAGGCGAAGTGGCGCTCCGGTACAGCGTTTCGCGGTGAAAAACCGCTGGGCGGTGTCACTTGCGCGATCGACGCCATTGGATTTCAGGCCCGTTCGAAGAGCGACTATTCGCGAGAAGACCCGCTGTGGGTAAGCGAAGCGATCGCTGCACTGGTAAATCCCGGTGGACGGGTGGCGATCATTGGAGTTTGGCCGGCTAGTGACGCGTGGGCCATCGAACCATCACTGAAGGAAGGCAAGTTGGTCGTGCCGTGGTCCAAGTTTTTCAATAATGGCGTGCGTATCGCCATGGGCCGCGACGACGATAAGCGGTGGAACAGCAAGCTCCGCGATTTGATCATTAATGGCGTCGCCAAGCCCAGCCAGATCGTCAGCCACCGGCTGCGCTTTAATGACGCCCCCATGGCGTTCGCGAAGTTCGACGCGCGCCAGGAAGGTTATGTCAAAGTGGTGCTCAAGCCTTCGTGAGCCTTTTCGTCCTTTCGCCTTTCGGTCGCATCCCCCGACTTGAAACGAATCGTTACAAGGCGTTCCCGCAATCGCATCTTATCGGGTTCCCATTAGAACTGAATAGGGTAGGAGAGAAGCGGCCTGGAGGCAACGGCAGCGCATGATGTATTAATGCCTTTTATCCAAGCCCGCTTCTCTGAGGAGGGCATTTCTCTCCGAGCATGCAATGTGCCAAACCACGCGACATGGACGACTTGACCTTCTCAGTTTGACCGCTCTTGATTTTCTTGAAATATTTCCACTCGCCCCGCGGTCTACCGCGTCATTCGACCGGCGCTGCGTCCGAGGCTTGACGCAAGTGCCAATTGGCTGACACAAGACAAGATTTCCCGGGCAGCGTTCGCGGAGGTCACCAATCGTTTCATCATCCAACTTTGGAGCGCAACATGCACTCACATCCTCAGGAAGTGGCATCTAAGCTGGGAATTGTTGCGGAGGACTTGAGCGAAATGGCAAAGAACGTCGCGGATCTGCTGTGGGAAATGCTGCAAAGCGCAGGAGTAAAACGCTGCTATGGGATCGTGGGAGACGCCCTGAACCCGGTGATCGACGCGCTTCGCAGAAATGGAAACATTGAATTCGTCCATGTGCGGCACGAAGAGTACGGCGCATTCGCTGCCGTTGCCGACGCTTATCTTTCAGATACTCCTGTCGCCGTATGCGGCACTGCCGGACCAGGACCGCCCACTTGATCAATGGTCTGATTGACGCGCTGAAGGAGCGCGCGCCGGTCATCGCGATTGCGGGGGACGTTGAAACCAAACTCATTGATACTTCAGCGCTCGAAGAACTAAACCCGTACAAGTTCTTCGATACGGCTGCGCTGTATATCGGCCGGGTCATCAATCGCGAGCAGGCTCGCGCCGTGTTTGCGACCGCGATCCTGACGGCGGTGACCGAAAAAGGCCCGACCGTAATCTCGCTGCCCGGTGATATCGCAGCATCGGAGGCTCCCGAGTCGTCTCGTCCCATCCGAGTTCCAGCTGATCCGATATTCCGTCCGGCTGATGCGGACCTCGACCAACTCGCGGCGATGATTAACGACGCGGAAAATGTCACCATCTTCGGCGGCGAAGGCTGCCGCTACGCGCACGATGAGGTGGTGGAACTGGCGAGCAAGCTCAAAGCGCCGGTTGGCTATTCATTCCGGGGAAAACAGTGGCTGGAGCACGACAACCCGTTCGCCGTTGGAATGACCGGCCTGCTCGGCTACGGCGGCGCATACCAGGCGATGCACGACGCCGATCTGGTATTGCTCCTGGGTACCGATTTTCCTTTCTCCGAGTTTCTTCCCGGCGACCGCACTAAGAAGGTCCAGATCGACATTCGCCCGAAACACATCGGGCGACGGACAAATGTTGACTTGGGACTAGTCGGCGACGTGAAAGAAACCGTCAGGGTGTTGCTCGACTCAGTCGAGGAAAGAACCAACGAGAAATTCCTGCAGAAATACCTCGCCGAGACCAAGGATTTCCACGAGTTGCTGCAACACTACGTTGAGAAAGGGCCCGATATAAAGCCGATACGGCCCGAATTCCTGGCTGCGACTCTGAGTGACTTGGCCGATGCCGACGCGATGTTTTTTGTGGATACCGGCACCGCCTGCATCTGGTCTTCGCGTCACCTGAAAGGCAGTCGTGACCGGAGAATCTTCGGGTCGTTCTCTTGGGCTTCCATGGCCAACGCGGCACCGAATGCGTTTGGGGCGCAGTTGGCTTTTCCTGGCCGGCAGTCGATCGCGCTGTGCGGCGATGGCGGCTTCACCATGCTTGCATTGGGCGATCTATTAACGCTGGTAGAACGCAAAGCCAATGTCGTGCAAGTTATTTTGAACAACGAGTCGCTGGATTTTGTGAACATCGAACAGCAGGAGGGGGGATTTGTGCCCTTCGGGACTGAATTCAAGAACCCGAATTTCGCTCGAGTGGCGGAAGCGATTGGAGCGAAGGGAATTCGGATCGAGGATCCTGGCGACGTTCGAGACGCGCTGGCCGAGGCCCTAGCCTACAAAAACGGGCCGGTCGTAGTGGACGCCGTTGTCGACCCGCTGGCCCTCTCTATGCCTTCGCACGTGCCGCTTCACACCGCAACCGGATACACACTGAGCCTCGCGAAGCAGGTGCTGGCCGGAACGTCTGGACTCAGTGATTAAAACCGTGGAGCGAAATATTCGGCTCGTGTAAGGGGCCTGTCAATTTTCTCGGCACGAAAATTACCGGGCCTACAATTGGATGAAACCGCGGCGCGCCGCGATCATGACTGCCTCGGTGCGATCGCAGGCCTGCAGTTTCTCCAGAATGTGCTTCATGTGGGCCTTGACGGTCTCTTCCGCGATAAAGAGCCTATTGGCGATATCGCGGTTACGATTTCCACCGGCGGTCTGCCGCAGGATGTCGAGCTCGCGCTCGGTCAGTTTTTCGTCACCGATGTGTTCGCCAATTTTGGCGGCAATCTCCGACGGGCCCCGTTTCTTGCCGGCGTGCACTTGCCGGATGGTGTCGACGATCTCTCGCGGCGGCATACTCTTCAAGATGTAGGAGTGCGCGCCCGCTTCCAGCGCCCGTTGCACCGGACGATCTCCTTCAAACGTTGTCATTATTATGATGCGGGAGCCGGGGAATTGCGCCCGAATGGCAATCAACGCGTCGATGCCACTCATGTCGGGTAGCCGCAGGTTCATCAATGTAACATCGGGGCGGAGTTTCCGGAACTGCTGGATTGCGTCCCGGCAATTGCAAGCTTGCCCCACCAGGCCATATCAGGCTGACTCTCAATGACCGTGGCCAGTCCCTCAAGCAGTAGTGGGTGATCGTCGACAGTGAGAATGCGGATTGGCGTCGGTGTGGTCATATCCTTACCCCCTTGCTCCCAAATTCCCCCAACGTGAATAATCGGTGGCATATTAATTGCCCGATGTCCGCCGATTTCTGCTGTTGCCATCTGTCTCTATAACCCTTCCGCAACCGCCGCAGAGGTTTTAATTCTGCCGCCTCTCCCGGTTGATCCATGAGCGTATATACCTTGGGCAATCCTCGAGTCTGATCTGATCTCTCTCGCAGCGCGCCAGAAACTTCACGGCCTCGCGGTCGATGAGGGTGACATCGTGCAAGTTCAGAGCGATTCCGCAGTCAACTTCTTCCTGGCGGAGAAGCTGTTGCAACTCCGCTACGTGTTCGATCTCGATTCTGCCAACCAAGGTAAATACGACCCCGTCATTCAATGAGCGTTGAATCCTTAACATGAGTTCCGTCTCGATCTTGCTTAAGGGCAAACGCAGAGCCACAAGAAGGCGATTGAAAATAATGGCCTTAGAGAGTTTTCCAGAGCTTCGAGGTTCGCGAATTCGCGATAAATTCGCGAATCTCGCGATGATATGTCAGGGCTAGGTGAAACTCAGGCTCGTTTGTGGCGGTACTTGTCGATTCTCAACGCGCGGATCTTGGACTCCAACGTGGAAGCAGGCATGCCAAGTTGAGCTGCGGCGCCAAAAGGCCCGGAGACGCGGCCTTGAGTTTCGGCCAGGGCGGCTTCAATTACTTCTCTTTCCTGATCCGCCGAACGCCTGGTCAGCGGGCGACGAGCGCCAGCTTCGCGATCAGCCGAGGCGGCAAAAGAAAGCCATCCTTCCTCTACCGATAACGTCTCGGTTTCACAGATAACTACCGAGCGTTCGATGACATTCTGCAGTTCGCGTATATTTCCCGGCCATGAGTACGAGTGCAGGAGCTCCAGTGTCCTTTTCTCGATATTCCCGATTTTTTTCCCGACCTTCCTCGCGTACCGGTCGACGAAATACTCCATTAACATCGGAATGTCTTCTTTGCGGTCGCGAAGGGCGGGGATTTCGATCGGAACGACATTCAGGCGATAAAACAAATCTCTCCGAAACGATCCGGAGGCGATACCGGCGTTCAAATCGCGATTGGTGGCCGCAATGACCCGCACGTCCGCGCGAACCGTCTGCTGCCCTCCGACCCGCTCAAACTCGTGCTCCTGCAAAACCCGAAGCAGGGCGATTTGGGTCTCGAGCGGCAGTTCGCCAACTTCATCGAGGAAGATTGTGCCTCCATCGGCGAGCTCGAATCGCCCCAGCCGTCTCTGCAACGCCCCGGTGAAAGCGCCTTTTTCGTGACCGAAGAGCTCGGAGGCAATCAACGATGTAGGAATCGCCGCGCAATTCACGGTCACGAAAGCGCTGGAGGAGCGCGGCGAGCGTTTGTGGATGGCGCGCGCAATCAATTCCTTGCCCGTGCCGGTTTCACCTGTCAGCAGCACGGTGGAGTCCGTGGGGGCGACTTTGGCAACCCGGCCAAGAACTGCTTGCAGGGCCGCGGAATCGCCGACAATCTCTTCAAACATTGAGATTTTGTCGACTTCCTCACGGAGGACGATGTTCTCCTTGGACAATCGAGCCTCTAGAACTTTGATTTCCTCGAAAGCGTTTTTCAGCGCTTCGTGGGCGTTGCGCCGCTCAGTGATGTCGGTCGAACTGCCGACGAACTGCGCCAAAGCGCCGCTTGCATCGAAAACCGGATGGCCGACAGTGTGGACATACTTGACCGTGCCATCGGAAAGGACGATGCGGAACTCGGTCTCGTATTCTGCTTCCGCCTCGATGGCCTGATCAATGGTTCGCTGACACCTGTCGCGATCTTCGGGGTGAATCCGCTGCAGCCGCTTCTCCCAGGTCGGAATTCCTTCGTTCGGATCGAAGTCGTATAGGCGGTACCACTCGTCGGACAAGTGTACGGCCTCGCGCCCAGCGACTTTCCAAACCCAACTGCCGCTCCGCGCCAGCCTTTGCGCCTCCGCCAGATACGCTTCGCTCTGGCGCAGCTTTTGTTCCGCGAGCTTGCGTGTTGTGATATCACGGGCCACTCCAGAAACGAGCAATCCTTCTTCGGTTTCCAGTGGACTCAGGCTGATCTCTACTGGGAATTCGGTTCCGTCCTGGCGGCGGCCGTAAAAATCAAGGTTTTCGCCCATTGGCCGCACCCGAGGCTGCGCGAAAAACTTCTTGCGATGTTCAGGATGACGGCTGCGAAAGCGCTCCGGCACCAGAATCTCGACGCTTTGTCCCAGTAATTGCTCACGCCGGTATCCGAACAGCTTCTCTACCTGCGCATTGACCAGCAAGATCTTTCCTTCCCGATCCATCACGATCATGGCGTCCGGGGCGGACTTGAGAAGCCCGCGGAATTTCTGGTCAAGCTCGATGAG
>CAWKDJ010000019.1:0-235431 GCA_963848325.1 uncultured Acidobacteriaceae bacterium | reverse complement strand
GACGAATGCGCGCGCGTTAAATGAGCATGGGTTGCAGGTCACGGGCAAGCACGATTTTCATGCCTCGCTCAAGGCGACCGCGCACGCGGACGAAATTCCTCAGTGCGATCTGGGAATTATCGCAACCAAGGCGACGCAAGTGAAAGAGTCGATGGCGGAGATCGGCGCCAAGTTCGATTCCGGCGGCGTGCTTTCTGCACAAAACGGACTTGGCAGTGAAGAGATCGTTGCCGAACACACGCGCGGCCAAGTCATTCGCGGTACTACATTCATGAGCGGAACGAAACACAGCGACACGCATGTGCAATACGAACTTGATACTGCGCGGCTCGGGCCGTTCGAACCGCGGCATACGCCGCTATCGCTGGTAAAAGCAGGCCGCCGATTTGATCAATGCGAGCGGCCTGAAAGCCGAAGCGTTGACGGATGCCCGTCCGGCGCAGTGGTCGAAACTGATTTTCAATGCGTCGGTGAATGGAGTGTCGGCACTGACAGGATTGCCACACTCGCCGCATTTTTCCGACGAATCGCATTTTTCGAGTTTAGGAAATTTGCTGCACGAACTGATCGATGAGGGCAAACGCGTGGCCTCTGCCGCAGGGATTTCGCTGCACGAAGATCCCTGGGAGATGAACAAACTTGGCGCAATGACGAACCATCCGCCGTCGATGCTTTCTGACGTGCGCCGGCAGCTTCCGACGGAGGTGGATTTTCTCAGTGGAGCGATTGCGCGCGAGGCGCAGCGATCCGGAATAGAAGCGCCGTTGCACACCGCGGTGTATCGGCTGATTAAAGGAAAAGAATCTGCCTGGAATTTCGAGGACGAAAACAAACCCGCGGGGAGACTTGCGAAATAGACAATGTCCTGGCCGGTAGACACTACGAAGTTGGATCGCGTCCGTTCCCTGATGCGCGAACAAGAAATGACCGCCCTGGTGGTGCGCGCGCCGGACAATGTTCTCTACCTCACCAACTACTGGTGCATGAAAGGTTACGATGCCGTCGTTTTCCCCAGCGAAGGCGAGCCGACGTTGATCGCGCTCGAGCCGCAACTAGCCGATGCACAACGCAACTCCTGGACGAAGGACATTCGCCTGTTCAAGGGCTACCATCCAGGGGATCCACGCCCTCCGCAGTATCGAGCGCTGGACTTGGCCCTGGCGGTTCTCAAAGAACGCGGACTCACCGACAAAATCGCAATCGAATTGAACATGGGAACGCAATCCGCCGACCGCATGGTAGGTGAGCCGACGACGCCGACCCAGACCTATTTCGACGCATTCCGCAAAGTTGCCGGGCAAGTTTTCGATGCGACTCCGCTCTTGAACGAAGCCCGCGCGATCAAGACCGCTCAGGAAATCGAGCGCATGCGTCTGGCGAATGAACTGGCCGCCCTCGCTATGGAATACACCCGCGATCACATGCGTCCGGGCATGAAAGAGAGCGAAGTCGGCGGCATGTATGAAAGTTTTGTGCACGGGCTGGGCGTCGGCTACCAAGGCAAAGTCGAAATGGCGAGGGCCTTCACGCTGGTGTGGTCGGGTAAAGGCATTGCGACCTTCACCGCGACCGGTGACCGTCCGATTCAAAAGAACGAACCGACGTTGTTTGAAATTTGGGTGTGCGCGGATGGCTATTGGACAGACTTGACCAAGAACGTATGTCCCGGCGAACTCACGCCGCAATATCACCGGCTGCTCGATTTGCTGCTGAAGGTTTTTGGTGAAGCTGTCAGTTTCGTCCGCGATGGCGCAAGTTTCCCCGAGCTTGATCGCCTGGTTCGTGCAAGAATTGACGAGGGCGGATACGCCGGACAGCCGTCGCATCCGATTTGTCACGGCGTGGGAGCGAGGGCGCATGAACCACCTTATGCGCACCAGGCTGGCGGCGGCACGATGAAGAAAGGGATGGTGTTAGCAATCGAGCCGGGAATTTATTGGGAGGGCGGCGGAGGATTGCGGCTCGAGGATAATTTTCTGATTACCGATCACGGTAACGAAAAACTCTGTACGTATCCGGACGATTTCCGGCTCGCCGGACGCTGAGGACATTTTGGAGCCAGCCAAGAAAAAAACGGGCAAGTTGGATCCCGCACTCGTCGAGAAAATTGTGGCCGAGGTGCGCGAGGAAGAGATCGTCGCCATGGCCTGTGAGGTCATTAATATTCCCAGCCCGACCGGGGAAGAACTCGCGATGGCGCAATACATGGAAAAATCGCTGCGGGCGTCTGGACCTTGAAGTGACCTGGCAGGAAGTGGAGGATGGCCGCGCCAACGTAGTGGGCCGCTGGACCGGCTGCGGTGGCGGAAAGAATCTGATGTTCAATGGCCACATGGACACTTCCAACACCGGACGCGAGGATTTTCTCACCGGAATCGGGTACAAGCCCAGTGCAGTTGTAAAGAACGGTTACATCTACGGACTTGGCATTTACAACATGAAAGGCGCACTGGTGTGCTACACCCACGCCCTGAACGCGCTCAAGCGCGCGGGAGTTCACCTGCGCGGCGATGTGATTGTCGCCGCCGTCGCCGGAGAAATCGAGAAAACGCAGTGGGGCGACTTCAAAGGCAAAGAGTACCGCGGCTATGGGTGCGGCACCCATTACTTGGTGAACCACGGCGTGCTGCCGGATATGTGCATTCTGGGCGAGCCTACCGATATGCACCTCGTGCTGGAACACTTTGGATCGATGTGGGTGCGAATTTCGTGCACTGGAATCTATGTTCACACTGCATTTTGCGAAGGCCGCGAGGAGATGAATTCCATCCGCCGCATGTATGAGGTGATGGATTCGGTGATGAAATGGATCGCCGCCTGGGAGAAGAATGCTGCCCACGGTGGCAAGAAAGCGCTGGTGAATATTGGAGGAATTCGCGGCGGCCACCCCTGGCGCGCCAGCCGCACTCCGGAAAAAACCGACCTGTTTCTCGACGTGCGCGTTCCGCCAACCATCCCCATGACCGAAGCGCGGCGCAACGTTCAACAGATGTTTCTGGAGCTGCAGAAGAAGCATTCGGACTGGGGGCTGGAGTTCGAAACTTACGTCTCCGTTCCCGGCGCGCGCATCAGCGAAGATCACGAAATGATTAAAGCGATTGAGGCCAATCACGAAATGATCATGGGCAAACGGCCGGAGCGCGAAGTGGTCACATGGTGTTCCGACGCGAGCGTGTTGACGCGTTATGGCGTCGAGACGGTGAATTACGGCCCTTCCAGCGGCCGCGTGATGCCGAGGGCGAAAAAGTCGCGATCCAGACCCTGGCAGATGTCACGAAAATTTACGCTTTGACCGCCGCTGAGCTGTGCGGCGTGCAGTCTTGAAGGACTCCAGAACACTTCATTGCCAAGCCAAAAAGAAATCGAACGCCGGAATAAGAATGTCCGCGCTGCCATGGAACAAGAGGGACTAGACGCGCTCATTGTTTGCGGCAATCAATATGCCGGATTTGAGGGCGCGGTGTTCTACCTCTCGGGCTTCGAGATCGTTCATCGTTACGTCTACGTTGTGCTTCCTCTCGAGGGCGAGCCGACCCTGGTGTTTCCTCGCGAGGCCCGCTGGATCGGCGACAAAACCAAGCCATGGGTTAAAGACCACGTCTGGCCTGACATTCCAGGGCAGTGGATTCGCGAGCGCGGACGGGAGCACGCCTGGAAACGAGTCGGCGTGTACGGCATGGATTTCGTCATGGCCGTGCGCGACTACCGCGAACTGGCCGATGCTCCCTTCGAACTGGTGAAGTTCGATTTCCAGTTCGACATGGCGCGCGCCATCAAGAGCGAAGAAGAACTCGTCGAAGTGCGGGACGCGATGGACATTGTCGTGGAGGGCTTCCACGCGCTGCTCGCCGCCTACGATCCGGGAAAAACCGAAGCTGAGATTATGGCTCCGGCAGTGGAAAGATTCTTTGCCCGCGGCGCCGGTCCACGGATGATGAATATTCTCCTCTCCGGTTCGCACGGCGAAGCCGAGGCCTCGTTCAAAGTGCCGGGGCACCGGGTCGTCGCCACAGACGATCTTCTGTTGTACTCGCTCGAAATTACCGGCGCAGGCGGATATTGGGTCGAATTTTCGCGTCCCTTGATTCGCGGAAAGTTGAGCGCGCGAACCCGGGCTATGGCCGATGCGTATCCGGAAGCGCTCGAAGCCGCGCGCGTTCTTATGCGCGAAGGAGAGCTGGCCAGCAACGTTCACCGCGCCGTGGCTGAGACTTTTGCCAGACATGGATTCGCGCTAGGCCATCTTTCCGGCCACAGCATTGGCACGACGATGCTTGAGCATCCTGCGATCGGCGCGAAGAGCGAAGTCGAACTGCGCGAGAACATGATTTTTTCACTGCATCCGCAGGTCGTCGACCAAGAAGGCAAGGTTTGTCTGTACACGCAAGACACGTACCGGATCGGCAAAAAAGAAGGCGAGTGTCTGGCAGACGTGCCGTGGAAATTTTACGACGGAAGCGAAAGTCAGCGGGAAGAAGCTAGAACTAAGAATTCAGAATAAAGAAGTAAGAAAAAATTCAGAACGAGAAGTGAGGATCGAGGACATTTACTTCTGCCATCTGAGTTCTTACTTCTGCGTTTATGAAGATTTGCATCATCGGTTGCGGAGCGGTTGGCAGTTTGTTTGCCGCGCACCTGGCGAAAGCCGGCGAAGCTGAGGTGTGGGCGTACGACGTTTGGAAGGAGCACACCGACGCTATTCGCACAACCGGACTTCGCCTATCCGGCGCCGCGGACTTTACTGCGCGGCTGAACGCAACCAGCAATCCGAAAGAATTGCCGCGCTGCGATTATGGCATTGTCGCCACAAAAGCCATTCATACTCGCTCTGCCATTTCCCAAGTTGCTCACATTTTTGATGAACACAGCGCCGTGTGCTCGGTACAGAATGGCGTAGGCAACGAAGAAATCATCGCTGAGCACGTGAAATATGTAATTCGTGGCACCACTTTTCCGGCCGGCCATCCCATTGCGCCGGGGCACATCGGATACGACATCAAAGGCGATACCTGGCTTGGCCCCTTCGAACCCACTCGCACCGAGATGGCAAGAGTCGAGGAACTTGCCGGTCTGATCACCCGTGCGGGGATGAATACCATCGCGCTGAAAGATGCTCGCGGCGCGCAATGGACAAAATTGATCTTCAACGCTTCAACGAATCCAGTCGGTGCGCTGACCCTGTTGCATCACGGAGCGGCCACGCGTTTTGCGCCAACCGGGCAGTTGTTCAACGATCTGATTTCTGAAGGCGAGGCGGTCGCGAAAAAACTCGGCATTGAATTGCACGGGATCCGCGAACTCTGGTGCAGAAAGGCGCGAACGCTCCGGGGAAACACCGCGCCAGCATGTTGCAAGACGTAATTGCGAAACGTCAGACGGAAGTTGATTTCATGAACGGCGCGATCGTGCAATGGGGAGAAGAAACCGGCGTTCCCACGCCGTTGAATCGCGCAATGTGGGAATTGATCAAGGGCCTGGAACATTCATGGAAGGATCCCGATTAGAAGTAAGTAACTGGAAGATTTCCGCTAGGCTTGTCATTCTGAGGAGCGGAGCAACGAGGAATATGTTGTTAGGCGAAAAGCAGATTCCTCACCGCTAAAGCGGATCGGAATGACAAGGGATTGACTGCGGATCGGAACGACGAAGCTAGGAGCCGGCAGCAGCGAGCTGAAAGCAAGTTTATGCCCTTCAACATTGGAGTTTTGCAACTCAGCATGGAACCGGTGCGCGAAACCGTGGCCATGGCGAAAGCTTGCGAAGATGCAGGCTTCGACACTTTCTGGATCGCCGAGGCGTATCCGTGGTGGCGAAAACATTCCTTCGAGGCCCGATCGTCCACGGCGATCCTGGCTGTCATCGCCTCACAAACTCGGCGCATTCAGTTCGGCTGGGGAATTATTTCGCCGTACACGCGGCATCCGGTGCAGATCGCCATGGAAGCCCGCGTCATGCAGGACCTCGCCGGAGGTCGATTTCTACTTGGGCTTAGGCGCTTCCAAAATCTTCATGAAAGAAATTGGCGAGGGCGAGGCGAAAAGTTGGCCCGGCCACGGTGATGCGCGAAAGCATCGAGATCGTCAAAGGTGTGCTGCACGGCGACGCCTTCGATTACCGAGGCAAAGTATTCGCCGGCAAGTGTTCCAGCCGCTCAAGCCCGACGCACATACTCCGCGCGACATTCCTCCGATTTATGTCGCGGCACCGGGCCGGTGCTGCAAAAATGTCCGGCTCGATTGGCGATGGTTTGCTCACTGCCAGCATCACTACGCCTGCATTCGTTCGCTACTCGCGGAAGAACATGGAAGAAGGCGCACGCAAAGCCGGCAAAGATCCCGTCACAGCTGATGCTCGGCTCGGTGATCGTCGGCAGCATCGACCGCGATTCCAACGAAGGGCAAAGAAGGCGCTCGCGAGCAGGCGGCGATGTACCTTGCTAACAAAGTGCAAAACATTAAAGGCTCGGCCGACGTGCTGCTGGAATGTGCGGGCCTGACTTTTGACGAACTTCAGCCGATCGCCGACGCGATGGAAAAAGGCGGCCGTAAAGCCGCTGCCAAAGCCGTTACCGACGACATTCTGGAAAAAGTTTGCGCCGATTGCCGGCACGCCCGACGAATGCATTGCAGCAGATCGAGCAATATCGCGACGCAGGATGCACTCACATCATGCTTGAAATCTGGGGCGACGATCGCACCGGGCAGGCGAAGCTATTTGGCGAAGCCGTGCTGCCACATTTCAGAAAGTAGTCACTGGACTCGCTCAAACGATTCCTCCACGATCTGCGAAATTCGCTTCATCCGACCAGCCCTCGCTTGGCGATAGCCCGCTTCTTGACTTCCGCCAGAATCGGCCCGCGCTGCTGCGGTTGGATACTCAGCCCGAGCTCCTTGCATTTCAGATCGATGCTGTCCAGACCGCTCTTCTTCCCCAGCACGATGCTGCGGCGGGCGCTCACCAGTTCCGCAGAATATGGCTCGATCGCTTCTGGCATGTGAAACTGGCTTGCCACCGCGCCACTTTCGCGCATGAAGAGATTTTCTCCGACCAGCGGCTTCCAGGCGTCGAGCGTATAGCCCGCGGCCTGGCTGACGGCGGCGGACGCTTCACGCGACTTTGGTTAAGATCCAGGGCGATCGGCATGTCGTAAAGACAGTGCAAGGCCAGAGCGATTTCGCAGATATCCGCGTTGCCGGCGCGTTCGCCCATGCCGTTGATCGTGCCCTGGATCCATGTTGCCCCGGCGCGGACCGCCGCCACCGCACATGCGGTTGCCAATCCGAAATCGTTGTGACCGTGCCAATGCACGGGCACGGCCGGCCCGACCCATCGCGCAGACTTCAGCGAACCAGAAATTCGGCAGCTTCCGGCCCGCAGGCGCCGATCGTATCCACTACCACGATTTCCTCCGCGCCGGCATCGAGCGCGGCCAGGTAAATCTTCTTCAGGAATTCGAGATCGGTGCGCGTGCCATCCACAGCGAAGAAGGCGACAGTGATTCCATTCCGCTTGGCAAAGGAAATAGCCTCGGTTACGCGCATCGAGCACTTCATCGCGCGAGATGCCGTAGGCTTTGCAGCTTGATGTCGCTGCGTGGGCGCTTCAATGACGGAGGCCTTCAGGCCCAGTCGAACTAGTTCTTCTACATCGGCCCTTCACCGCCCGCGAAAAACCCCACAATTCAGCTTTGAAATTCGCCTTCTGCATCAGCTGAATGGCTTCGACGTCTTCCGGAGAAACGCGTGGGAAACCCGGCTTCGATGCGGCTTACGCCCAACTCGTCGAGCTTGCGGGCAATTTCGACTTTCTGTTGCGGAGAAAGAACCACGCCGACCGTCTGCTCGCCATCACGCAGCGTGGTGTCATAAAAACGAATCGTCTTGCCGGTCAAACGCCGCGAATCGAGTTTCCGGCCGCGAATTGAGTTCGCTGACCCAGATTTTGGAATGTGCTCATTGCGTAGTCGACTCACCACAGAGGCTCGAAGAAACGGGCAAGCGCAAGATTGCAGCCCGCAAGATTCACTAACTGACCCATTCTGAACGTTCTCGTTTTCTCGGGTGGGTTTTGAGCATTTCCTGCGTCGCCAGCTCCCAGGCTTTTGCGCCGTACGCCTCTTCCCAGGAGATCACCGGATTGCGCAGAACTCCAATCTTTTCGATCTCACATTCCATCACGTCTCCAGGCTTCAAATACCAGGCTTTAGGATCGCCGCTGAATGCCGCCACGCCGGAAACCGTGCCGGTCGAAACCACGTCGCCGGCGCTGTAACCCATGGGCGAATAGTGCGAAAGAATTTCCGGAATCTTCACCGACATTTTGCTCGAATGCGATCGCTGCCGCGATTCGCCGTTGACCCGCAGCTCCATGGCAAGATTGTGCGGCATCGGGAATCTCGTCCGCGGTCACGATCCACGGACCCAGCGGGCAGAACGTGTCGATTCCTTTGCAAAAACTGAACACGCCCGACTTCATCTCGCGCCGCTGAATGTCGCGAGCGGTAATGTCATTAAAGATTACATACCCGCCGATGTAGCTCGCTGGCTTCTTCCGGCGTGAAATGCTTACCCGCTTTTTTCAACACGACCGCCAATTCCAGTTCGTAATCCAGTTCCTGCGTGAGGTGCTCGGGATAAATCACCGGCTCCTCATGACCGATGATGGCATCGACATTTTGAAAAACACGATCCACGGCATCACGGGATGCGAAAATCCCGCCTTGGTGGCTTCTTCGTGATGCTCGCGAAAATTGCCGGCAGTGTGAAAAAACTTCTTGGGGATGATTGGGGCCTTCAGCCGTGACTTCGGTCTAGCGGGTAGTGAATGATCACCTCTGCGGTCCGGCCCGCCGCATCATTCCCTGCTGCAGGCGTAGTCGAATGCTTTCCGGGCCGCTTCCAGGCTGGTGTCACCGCCCTGGAATAAGCGCCAGCATGTTGGGAGGCACCAAAGCATCAGCCAGACGATAAAACGCGCTTTCGTTTTCCACGTCGCGCAGGTAGAGCGCGCAGGCGGAGTTGAGATCGATGACCGTTCATCATCGGCCACTGCGCCGATGCGGGCGCGGCGCACGGAATCTTCAAACGCTGACTAGTCGCATGGGTGCCGTAGAAAGTCTATTGAGGCGGTGAGCAGTTGTCCATACGGCGGCATAGCAAACGTTAGCGGGAGTTTGCCGGGGAATCTATTCCAGAACGCCGTCGTCGAGTTTTTTCTTGCCCCAGTCGGCGGCGGCTTGTACAAAAGCCATGATCAGCGGATGTGGCTTGTCAGGTTTGGACGAGAGCTGCGGCTGAAACAGCGTGGCAATATAAAAACGGTGCGTAGGCGACTCGATGGCGCGAACCTCACCTTTTGGCCCGCGCGCCACCACCGGGAAACCGGCCTCGATGGCGGCCCATTCGTATTCCGGATTTACTTCGAAGTTGCAGAAGAATTCTTCCGTGACGACATCCTGCGGATAGTATGAATGCAGGTAGGAGCCAGGGCGCAGGCGAATCTCGGGGATGGCGCCGGAAAGTTTCGGAGTCTTCCCGCCGCGCGAAGGAACCGCACACGCCACAGGATAGATCACTATGTTTTTCGATCCCGAATTGTTTTCCGCCGAATCGGCATCCTTGATCCCCAGTACATTGCGGGCGCATTCGATGAGAGCATACTGAAACCCTCCACAGGTGCCGAGAAACGGCCAATCGTAACGGCGGGCGAATTCAATTCCCTTCAGCATTCCGTCAAAGCTCTTGTACGGACTGCCAGGGGCGGCCCAGATGCCGTCAAAACCCTCCAGAACTTTTTTCAAATTGGATTCAGCCAGAGATGCAGTCGGCACCCACTTCGCTTCCACCTGGATGCGCAGTTGCGAAGCCGCATGCTGCAAGGAGCGCTCAATAGCCGGCAGAGTTGGGGATTCGGGATCGAAATCTCCCAGAATGCCGATGCGGACGGCGTCAGCCACGCAGCAATTCTAAACGACTGAAGTTGATTGCGGATGTGACGGAAGTGAGCAGGCTGGTACGGCCAAGTCTTTGCACGATAGGTCGCTGCAGTAGGGCGCGAGCTTTTCGGTTCCAGATGTTCTCAACAAACCGAAATTACCTCGCGGCCACCGCTCGCTCCTTCAGGATCTCTTCCACCGCTTCGATCGCGCTATCCACCTCTTCATCCGTGTTGTAGAAGTGCGGCGACATGCGCACGCCGGCCTTCGGACGCTAATCCACCAGAATTTCGCGCTTGAGTAGCTCTGCGCAAACCTCCTGCGACGTCCGGCATAGTCGATCGAAACCGTCCCCCCGCGCTTTTCCGGATCGCGAGGCGTATTCACTCGCCAGCCGTGCTTCGTCGGCCAGTTCAATCAATCGCGCGGTCTGCCGTTTCGATTTCTCGCGAATGCGCTCGATGCCAACCTCGGCGATGATCTTCAATCCCGGCCGCGCCGCTTCGAGCGCCGGAACATGCGGGGTCCCGTTCATGAAGCGGATACGGCGGATCGGTATAGCGGATCGCACCAATTTCAAACGCCAATCGAATTCTGATGCGCGACCAACCGGTAAACTTCGGCTCCAGCTTCTTGCCCAGATCCGGACGCACGTATAGATAGCCAACGCCCGGCCCACCGCAAAGCCACTTCAAAACGCCGCCGCAGGCGAAATCCACGTTGAGCGCCTGCACGTCCACCGGCACGGTTCCGAGCGACTGAAAGGTATCCAGCACCACGCGCGCCCCCACTTTGTGCGCTTTCTCGATGATCGCTTTCGCGTCCTGAATATAGGCGCTGCGGAAGATCACGTGCGAAACCGGCACCAGCAGCGTGGTTTCATCGATGGCATCGATCATGCGTTCAGTCGGCACCGTGATGCCGTCATCGGTCTTCACCATGTGAACGCGCGCGCCGTCGCGACCGCTGCGCTTCCCAGAAATACATGACGGAAGGAAAATTCATGTCGCTGTAGACGATTTTGTTGCGCTTGCCGGAAAAATCGAAGCACGATGCCACCACCGCCTGGCATGTGGTCACATTCTGGTGGGTGGAGACCGATCCCTTGGGCGCATTCATCAGCGCGCCGATTTCGTCGCCCACTTCCGCCGCCAGCATCCACCAGCGCTCTTCCCAGGCGCGCACTCCGCGCGAGCCCAGGTATCGGCGTAACCCTTCATGGCGTCGTAGACCCCGCGAGGCATGGCACCGAGCGAGTTGCTGATCAAGTAAGTCGTCCGCTCAAGGATAGGAAACTGGGGCCGATAGCGAAGCAGATCGTCAGACATGGAGATATTGTAATGCTCCTTCGAGGCAGCAAGAAACCGGCACTCGCTCACCGCGAGTTGCCGCCGAAGCGAGTAATATTTCCCTCGTGCACCCTCCCTCGCAAGGCGTTCGCATTGTGATCGTCGACGACTCCGCGATGATTCGACAGGCGATCAAGAGCGTCCTGGCAGAGGATTCGGCATTTCAGGTTTGCGGCGAAGCCGCCGACCCAACCGAAGCGCTACGCGTATGCGGCGAAGTCAAA
This sequence comes from uncultured Acidobacteriaceae bacterium, assembly GCA_963848325.1. Lineage (GTDB taxonomy): Bacteria > Acidobacteriota > Terriglobia > Terriglobales > Acidobacteriaceae > DATJOJ01. The sequence continues at coordinate 223,924 of CAWKDJ010000019.1, read as the reverse complement.
CCCCGCCTGGTTCTTCTTGACCTTTCGGTCGGCGAAGGCGGGGGTTTGGGCCTGGCCGAGCAACTGCGCGACTCAGTTCCTGGTTCGAAAGTCGTCATCGTCAGCGAGCAGGACCCGCAAGTGCTTACCCATCTGGAGGCGACTTCCGGATTCTCCTGCGTGGCCAAGTCACGACTAATGTCCGATCTCCTACCCACGTTGAAGCGGGTCGCCAGAGCAGACTAATCACGCTACGCTTATCATTTTTCCATGGCCAGCCGCGCGCCGATTTCCACTTTACTGTCTCAAGTTCTAGTCGCATTCACCATTGAGTTCGACAACGAAGCCGAGCACCAGCTTCCTCACCGCACCACCCGGCGTGGCTCGACGGCCGCCTCCGCTCACGGACCGTGGCTGGTCTCGCTCGTGATGTGGATGAACTGCATGCGATTCGTAGACGAGAACGGAATCAGCGTCCGTGAACTGGAAAGACTCGCCCGCACTCACACCAACCTGCATGGAATGCAGCGCTGGAGATACATCATTGTCGAACCGGATCCTGGCGACAAACGGCCAAAACCGCCTCGCTCGGCTTGGCTGATTCGCCCGACGCGCGCAGGACGATACGCGCAAAAGATTTGGCAGCCTCTGTTTGCCGTGATCGAGGAACGATGGGAACGAAGATCCGGCAAGAAGGAAATCGACGCGCTACGGAAATCACTCGCGAACCTGGCCGCCGGCCTCGACCTCAATCTGCCCGACTGTCTTCCTATCCTCGGCTATGGGTTGTTCAGCACCGATTGGATCAATAGCAAGCCAGAAGCAGGTAACCAGTCAAATTCGTCCGATCTTCCACTTCTGTCGCTGCTTTCCAAAGTACTGCTCGCCTTCGCCATCGAATTCGAGAATGAATCGGAAGTCGCGCTGGCGATCGGCGCCAACGTTCTGCGGATCGTCGGAGACGAACCAGTTCGCGTCCGCGACATACCGCGCCTCTCCGGTGTTTCCAAGGAGTCGATTGCGATGGCGTTTACCTTCCTGGAAAATCGCGGCTATGCGCGGATACAAACAGAATCCTCAGGTAGCCGGGCAAAAGTCGCAGTGCTCACGGCGAAAGGACTCGCTGCGCGTAAGAAATATTTTGATCTCCTGCAAAAGATTGAAACTCGCTGGCAAGCTCGCTTCAGCAAAGAGATGACTGCGATTCGCGATTCGCTCGAAACGTTGGCAGGCGACGGAAGCGCTCCGTCGTCTCCGTTATTTCAGGGGTTGGTACCATATCCCGGCGGTTGGCGGGCGTTGCGTCCTTTGGCCACTGTGCTTCCTCACTATCCTATGGTTCTGCATCGCGGCGGGTATCCCGACGGCAGCTAGGCGCCGGCGTGCTTCGGCCTCCAATTCCTCTTCAGCAGGAAATATGCGGCGCTCAGGATCACGATATAAGCCATGCCGCTGATCGCGGTAAGATGCGAAGCCCATGCCATTTCCAGAAAAGCGAACACGATCAGCGCAAATCCTAACATCGAGCCCCATGCGCCCAACGGAGATCGCATCGGCAAGTTCGTGAGCTGTTCTTGCGAAATTCGGCTACGAAACACCACATGAGCCGCAAGCGACACCAGCCACGCCAACAGCAATCCCGTCAGCGCAGCGCCCAGGATCGAGACGAACGCATCCTTGGGCGCCCATCGCTCCATCACCAGCGCCACCACGATTCCGAAAGACGATCCCAACAGCGCGAGCTTTGGCGATCCCGATTCATTCAATCGTCCGAAGGCAGCCGGCGCCCAGCCAGTTCTCCCTAAAGAAAACAACATGCGCGAGGAAACGTACAATGCCGCGTTTGCGCCCGACAACGCCGCAGTCAGCACCACGAAATTCATTACGTGTGTGGCCGCGGGAAAGCCGGCCCTGCGAAATACGGTCACAAATGGACTCTCGGTTGCGCCTGTGTGGTTCCAGGGCATGACGCCGACAAGCACCGTGATGGCCCCCAGATAAACGCAGGTGAGCACGGCGAACGTCCAGCGCAACGCACGCGGAATTTCCGCGGCTGATCGCGACTCACCAGTCGTGACCGCGACCATCTCCAGGCCGGCAAAGGTGTACAGCGCGAAACCCATCGCCAGCAGCGGCGCGAGCGTTCCATTGGGGAAAAATCCGCCACTGGACGTGTACTGCGGCGCGACTCGCCGCGTGAGCAACAGCCCCGCGCCAATCACGATGAATCCGACGATGGTCACCAGCTTGATCATGGCGAACCAGTACTCGAAACGTCCGTAGTCGCCAACCGCGCGGAGATTTATTGCCAGCAGAAATGCGGAAAACAACACCACCCACAAAAGCGCCGGCACAGCCGGGAACCAATAGCCCATGTAAGTCGCCGAGGCCACGAGTTCAGCTCCAATCGAAATAGCAATCGCGGCCCAATAGCCGGCCCGCGCCATGAATCCCGCCCACTGGTTCAAATAGAGATCGCCATAGACTCCGAACGATCCCGCCGCCGGGTGCATGCTGGCGAGCTCGCCCAGAGCCATCGCCACCGTCCAGTTAATGAACGCCGCCAGTGCAAAACTCAGAATTACCGCCGGACCGGCAATCTGCATGGCGGCCGCAGAACCGAGCAACAACCCGGTGCTGATTGAGCCGCCGACTGCAACCATGGCCATCTGGCCGGCGCTTAGCTGGTGGCGAAGTCCTTGCTCTGGATCGGCTTGCTTGGGCATAGGGTCAGCCCCGGCACATTATCAAAAAGTCGCGGTTTCCCAAAACGCGATTCCGCGAGTGACGAAGGTAACCGGGGGCGGCCTTAGATCATTGCCGCTGGCCGGAAGCCGCTCCTAAAATTTGACTGGGCGGCTCCGTCCAAATCCGGCCCTCAAGCCTCCCGCCGGATCTGGCACACGTGTTTAAGCGCATGGATCGCAACGAAATCTCAAAACGGGTAGAGCGGGCGGAAAAGCTTCTGCAGAAAGGAAAAACTGCAGAAGCCCTGAACGAATATCTGGAAATCCTGACCGCCGACCCGTCCAACGATTCGATTTGCCAGATGGCGGCAGACCTCAGCCTTTCCCTGCAACGCGTGCCGGAAGCGGTGCACCTGTTGGGCCAGTTGTTCGAGCGCCAAATTCAGGCGGGCGATGCCACTCGCGCCAGCCTCACCTATAAAAAGCTGGCGCGCTATGCCAACCCGAGCTGGGAGCAAAAGCTCCGCTTCGGTGAACTTCTCGAGAACACCAATCGGCGCCTGGCTACGGAAACTTATGAAGCAGTTTTCCAGGAGCTGACCAAAGCCGAACGGAAGCAGGAATCCCTGGCGGTGCTGCAGCGGATTCTCAATCTGGATTCCGGCGAAAAGAACCTGCAGCGCCTGGGCGAGCTTTCATCTGCTCTCGGAGATGGAAAACGTGCCGCCGCAGCCTTCCTGAAGCTGGCTGAGTTGACCCACGCCGCCGGCGGAAACTCCACCCAATGGATCGAACGCGCCTACGCGGAAGACTCAGCCGACCCGCAAATTGCTCTGGCCTACAGCAAAGGACTTTTGGAGCAGCAACAATCTGGCGCCGCAATTTTCGTCCTCGAATCTGTGGTCAACAGCGGCTCGGCCACGCGCGAGGCTCGCGAGATTTATGCCAAGGCGCTGCTGGCGGCCAACCGGCTCACCGACGCCGAGCCAGTCCTATGGCAGCTGTTTGAAGAGAACCCCGCGCAGGCGCAGGAAATTGCCGGGCTCATTGGGCTTCTGCTGGCGGCGGGCCAGGACGCCGACGCGGTCTCGCTCGCCCGAAAACTGGAGCAATATCAGCAGCGCAAAGGCGAGCGCCGCAACTTCCTCGCGACCATGCAGCGGATCATGGCCGAGCATCCTTCTTCGATCGAGATGCTCGAGTTCATGAGCGACCAATTCAACGCCGCCAATCGCGAAACCGAGTATTGCCAGACGCTGCTGCGGCTCTTCGATCTTTATTGCGAGAAAGGCAATTACGAAAAAGCCGCCGAGGCCTTTGATCGCGCGGTGGAAGTAGACATCTACGAGCATGGACACCAAAAGCGCCTGGAGATGCTGCGCGGCAAAATCGATGACAACCGCTTCAAAGTCATTTCCTCGCGATTGGCCGCCATCGGTGATGCCATCGCCACGCCGGTTCGGTCGGATGAAAAGCTGCTCGGCGCCGCCGCCCTCCAGGACCTGATGTTGCAGGCGGAAATTCTCGTGCAATATGGCATGCGCTCCAAGGCGATTGAGCGCCTGCAACGGATTCAGCAGGTATTTCCACATGAAGAAGAGCGCAATCCCGCGCTGCAGCAACTTTATATGGCCGCGGGATTGGCCCCCACATACTCGCCTTCGGATCCCGCTCCACCCCGGCCTGCTGCCGCAGCGCCGCCTCAGCCCACGGCGCCAGTCCCGCAGCAGAATGCGACTGACATGAGCAGCCTGGCGCGCGTGGCGGAAATCACTCGCAAGCTTTATCGCCAGTCCAACGCCGATTCGGTCATGTCGACCGCGGTGAATGAAATCGGCACCCAGTGGAAGACCGGACGCTGCGTGCTGGCGATGCGCAAATCTGGCCTCGCCCCCATTAGCACCAAAGAATACTGCGGCAGCGGAAACAACGCGGCAGAAAGCGGCGCTCTGGCCCGGGTGGTGCTGGCACTCGACGATCTCGCCACGACCGAAGGCGGCGCTCTGGAGATTGCGAACGTTTACGCGCACGCCGAATTGCAGGCGCAGCGCGAAGCCTTCGATCAATTGGGCGCAGTCTCCGTCCTTGCGCTTCCGCTGATGGATGGAAGCGAGCACGTCGGCGTCCTTCTGCTCATGCAGAATGCGGAGTCCGACTGGAACCCGAATGATGTAGTCGTGCTCAAAACGATCTGCGACCAGATTGTCATCGCCCTGAACAATGCCGGACTTCGCCGCCTGGTGAAGAACCTCTCCGTAACCGACGAGCACTCGGGTTCTGATGAAACGCGCTTCGTACTTCGACCTTCTGATGGCCGAAACTCGGCGGAATCTTCAACAGGCCACGCAAGTGTCGGTGCTGCTGATCCAGTTCGGAGAGAAAGCGGCGACGCTTAAGGAACTGGGCGAGGCCACAGTCGATAAAGTGATGCAGGAAATTGGACGGCTCTTCACCGCCAATATTCGCCAAAACGATTTGGCCTTCCGCTACGAAACCACGACCATCGCCATTGTGCTCGGGGAAACTTCGGAAAAAGAAGGCCTGCTCGCCGCAGAAAAGCTGCAAAAACTTACTGCGCAAATCAAACTTCCCGACAAACAAGAGTCTCTTCCCTTCGCTGCCGGACTGGCAGAATCGGTCATGCGCTCCGAATACGATCCGGCCGACATCGTTACTGAAGTCGCCAACCGCGCCGAACAAGCCTTGCAGGCTGCCGTCGCTCATGGCTGGGGCAAGATCGTCGCTCTGCCCGCCTCTCGAGTCTCGGTTGCCGTCGCGTAGCCGCCCCGCCGTCTGGCGCAATCCTCCCCGCCGCTGTTAAACTGAAAAGTCAATTCGTCACCAGAAAACTTTTCTGCTCTCAGGACATCCATTCGATCACCATGCTGAAACCGGGAGACATCGCTATCGTCAGCGGGGCGCGCACGCCCTTTGGCCGCTACTGCGGCAAGTTGAAGGACTTTACCGCCCAGGAACTGGGCGCCATCGCCGGTAAGTGTGCGATCGAACGCGCCGGGCTTGATCCCAAGGAATTCGATCACGTTGTGTTCGGCAACGCCCAGCAAACCTCCGGAGATGCGCTCTACGGCGCGCGCCACGTTGGCTTGCGGGCCGGTATCCCGATCGAGACACCTGCGCTCACGGTGAATCGCCTGTGCGGCAGCGGAATGCAAGCCATTGTGAACGCGGCGCAGATGGTCCGAACTCGACGAGGCCAGGCTTGTGCTTGCGGGCGGCATGGAGTCCATGTCGCAGGCCCCGTTCGTCATCCGCGGCCGCGACGGCTTCACCCTGGCTCCCGGCGGCAAGCTCGAAGATTCGCTTATGGTCGCGCTGCTCGACAGTTACTGCGGCCTTTACATGGCAAACACCGCCGAACTTTACGGCGAGCAGCAAGGCATCACGCGCCAGGCGCAGGATGAATTTGCGCTGCGTTCGCAGCAGGCGGCCGATTCAGCTTACAAGGACGGACGCTTGCGCGAAGAGTTGGTCGCGGTGCACTTAAGAGATCGCAAAGGGGAGCCGACCGGCGAGACCTTTTCTGAAGACGACCATCGCCGCCCGCAAACCACCATGGAAGGCCTGGGCAAGCTGAAACCTGCATTCGGCAAGAACGGCACGGTCACCGCGGGAAATGCCAGCGGAATCGTGGATGGTGGCGCTGCCGTGGTTGTAATGTCTCTCGAAGAAGCCGGCAAGCGCGGTTTAAAGCCGCTTGGACGAATTGTCAGTTGGGGCATAGCCGGCGTTGATCCCAAGCTGATGGGACGTGGTCCGGTGCCGGCCACCAAGCTGGCGCTGCAAAAGGCTGCCTTGACGCTGGATTACATCGACCTGATCGAAGTCAACGAGGCCTTCGCCGCGCAATATCTCGCAGTCGAAAAAGAATTGGGTCTCGATCGCGAGAAAGTGAACGTGAATGGCGGCGCGATTGCGCTAGGACACCCGTTGGGAGCGACCGGCACCCGGCTGGTGATTACGCTGCTATACGAACTTCGTCGCCGAAAGAAAAAATATGGCTTGGCGACTGCTTGCATCGGCGGCGGCCAGGGAATCGCGATGATCGTCGAGAGTCTGAACTGATATTTCGCCGCAGATTTACGCGGATCAACGCGGATTTCTTTTTTCGCTCGATCTGTAAGGATCCGTGCTCATCCGTGGCTGATGTTGGTTTGTAATCCGCGTTCATCTGCGTTAATCCGCGGCGAATTGTTCTTAGGAGCACTCATGGAAATAAAAAAAGTTGGCGTTCTCGGCTGTGGCCTGATGGGCTCGGGCATCGCTCAGGTCGCAGCCACTGCAGGTCTTGATACAACCGTTCTCGAAGTTGAACAGAAATTCCTCGATAAAGGCTTTGCCGGAATCGAAAAATCTCTGGCGAAGTTTGCCGAGAAAGGCACGATCAAAGAAACGCCCCAGGCCATCCGCGCTCGCCTCAAAGGCACGACCAGCCAAAAAGATCTCGCCGACTGCGACATCATTGTCGAAGCCGTAATCGAGAACGTTGAGGAAAAACATAAGATGTACGCGGCGCTCGACGCCGTCGTGAAGAAAGATGCCATCTTCGCCTCGAACACTTCATCCATTTCCATCACCGAATTGATGTCCGCCACCAAGCGCCCGGAGCGGTTTATTGGGCTGCACTTTTTCAATCCTGTGCCGCTGATGAAGCTGGTCGAGGTCGCGCGCACCATCGCGACCGCGCCTGAGGTTTACGAGGCCGCCTACGAGTTTGGGAAAAAGCTGGGCAAAGTCCCGGTCCGCACCAGCGACAAAACTGGCTTCGTGGTGAACCGGCTCCTGGTGCCGTATCTGCTCGATGCCATCCGCGCTTACGAAGAAGGCGTCGGCTTGATCGAAGACATTGACAATGCCATGAAGCTGGGCTGCGGCTATCCCATGGGGCCGTTCACGCTGCTTGATTTCGTCGGCCTCGACACGACTTACTACATCACGCAGGTGATGTACGACGAATTTAAGGAGCGCCGTTTCGCCTCGCCGCCGCTGCTCAAGCGATTAGTGATGGCCGGCTGGTACGGCCGCAAATCCGGCAAGGGCTTTTACGATTATTCGGACCCGGCGAATCCGAAGCCGAACAAGCTTTAGAATTCACCACGGAGACACTGAGTCACGGAGGAAGTTCAATCGAATTCTCCGTGTCTCTGTGACTCCGTGGTGATATGAATCCTATGACCTACGAAAACATTCTCCTCGAAAAGAAAAATTCCATTGCTTACGTCACCGTTAACCGGCCTAAAGTTCTCAACGCGCTGAACATGGCCACCATGGAAGAGTTGCGCGCGGCCTTCACCGACATAAAAAATGACGCCAGCGTTCGCATCGCCATCCTGACCGGAGCGGGCGAGAAAGCGTTCATCGCCGGTGCCGATATCGGCGAACTCGCCAAACACGATCCCGTCAGCGCCAAGGAATACACTCATCGCGGCCAGTCGGTGCTTGATCTTATTGAAAACCTCGGCAAGCCGGTGATTGCCTGCGTCAACGGCTTCGCGCTCGGCGGCGGATGCGAAATCGCCTTGGCATGCACCATGCGTCTGGCCAGTGACAATGCCAAGCTAGGACAGCCCGAAGTGAAGCTCGGCATCATTCCCGGCTACGGCGGCACGCAGCGCTTGCCGCGGCTGGTTGGCAAAGGAATCGCCATGCAACTTTTGTTGACTGGAGAAATGATCAGCGCGCAGGAGGCGCATCGCATCGGCCTGGTGAACGAAGTCACAGCCGCCGCTGAATTGGTTCCTCGCGCCGAAGCCATCGCGCAAAAAATCATAGCGAATGGGCCACTCGCCGTGCAGTACACCATGGAAGCCGTGAACAAAGGCATGGAGATGGGCCTGGCGGAAGGGTTGTACCTCGAGGCCGTTTTATTCGGCGTAGTCTGCGCAACGGAAGACAAGAACGAGGGCACGACAGCATTTCTGGAAAAGCGTCCGGCGCAATTTAAAGGACGTTGAGATCTTCGCCACGGATTTTCACGGATCGTCGCGGATTCTTCACCACGGAGGCGCAGAGTCACGGAGAAGGAGAAGAAAAATACGCTGCCAGTGCAGTTTCGCGGAAAGACGACTGCAGGAACCCTTTCCGCAGTTGGCGAGCGCTTCGCGATTGTGGTATCGCGCTTCAACTCCTTCATCACCGAACGCCTATTGATTAGCGCGCACGATGCCTTGCTGCGCTCCGGCGCACGCGAAAAAAATATCGCCGTCGTCCGCGTCCCCGGCGCTTTCGAAATTCCCTCTGCGGCCCGCACCCTCGCCGAAACCGGTAAATACGACGCGATCATCTGCCTCGGTTGTCTGCTGCGCGGCGACACCGCCCATTACGACGTCATCGTCAACGAAGTCACCCGCGGCATCGGACAATCTGCTCAGGAAACCGGCGTTCCGCACGCTTTCGGCGTCCTCACCTGCGACACGCTCGAACAAGCCATCGACCGCGCTGGCCTGAAAATGGGCAATAAGGGTCTCGACGCTGCCCTGGCCGCGGTGGAGATGGCAAATCTGAGAAAAGCTGTCAGCTCTCAGCCATCAGCTCTCAGCAAAAACAAAAAACGCAACCCTGCAAAGCGCAAACGTTAAGCCATCCGTCGCAGTTCTTGTAGACTGAAAGCTGACAGCCGAGAGCTGACAGCTTGAATGGGCACCCGCCGCAAATCCCGCGAACTGGCTTTGCAGATGCTCTTCCAGGCCGACATGGGCCGGCAATCGCCCGCCGAAGTCCGCCGCACCTTCTGGGGCGAGCACAACTCGACCGAGCTGAACGTCCGCGGCTTCGCCGAAGATCTTTTCCGCACCGCCTCCGACCACCACGCAGAGGTCGATGAACTCATCGAGCGCCACGCCGAGCACTGGCGCATGGACCGCATGGCTGCCGTCGATCGTAACCTCTTGCGCGCGGCCGTCGCCGAAATGCTTGGCTTCCCCGAGACGCCGCGGGCCGTGGTCATCAATGAAGCCCTCGAAATCGCGCGAAAATTCTCCAGTCCCGAGTCCGTGCAATTCATCAATGGTGTCCTCGATAGCGTGGGAAAGGAATTGGAGAAGAAAGCGGCCAGCCGGACCTTAGGGTTTCACTGCAACCAGGTTCGGATTACAAGTGATTCCAAAAGGCTGTCCACCGGGCGTCTGGCAAAGCGCCTGGGTAAATTGAATTTGCTGGAAATCCGCGCTGGTTGAGGTTTGTACGACGTGCAGTTTGCCGTCGGACGTGCCAACCGCAAGCAAGTGTGCCCATCCGGACTGACCGACGCCTGCAGCGGCGTAACATTTCCCGCCAACGCAATGGAAGAAGAGGTCTCGCCGAACACGTTAAACACGGCGATGCTGCTAAAACTCGGGCTCAAGATATAAGCGTCTTCGCCATTCGGCGAAATCACCACCTGGGACGCCGTGAAGTTTCCTCTCCCCAGATCGAAAGAGGAGGGAATATCGCTGACTGTCGGCGTACACCCCTGCGGCGCCGTGCTTACATTGATCAGGCTAACGCTCGGAGGAGTAACCGCGAACATGTGCACCGCGTCAGGAATTGCCCGGATGAATGTCGGGACCACCGAAGTGCTCACCACATCGGCAATGCCGTTATCACAGGTGCGCCGCACCAAAACCCCGGCGGGCTCACCTCCAGCCAAGTACGCAAAAGCCCCTTCGGCAAAGAACGCAACATCATTGGCCGGCGCGGCCAATGGGATGGTCTGCAGCGCGTCCAGCTTGGAATACACATATAGCGTGCTTCCCGCCACGATGTACGCCTTCAGGCTGTCGGGCGAGAAATCTGCCGCAGTCGCGCCATTAATTAGGAAAGACGTAGCTCCGTTCGTCGTCGTGTTAAAAACAAAAACCTGGTTGGGAACGTCTGCGGTGTCGGAGACGATCACCAGGGTACCGTCCGGCGAAACCGCCAGCACCTTTCCGGGGCTCGAAGTGAACTGTGTGACGGTATCGGCCGTGGTATCGAGCACCATCAATCCCTGGGTGCCGAATGCACCTGAATCCGTTCCCAGATACGCTTTCGTCCCCTGCCGGTTCATCACCATCGAATCGGGCGTGTTCGGCAAAGGAATGGGGGTCGAAAGCACATTGGTAGGCACCGTCACCGGAACAACTTCACTGATGCAGTTTTCCGTATTTCCGCACGCCGTGCTGCCGACAAAAACCTGCGCACTTGTCTGATTGTTGCTGCCGCTGCTCTGCACTTGCATCTCAACCGCATTTTCCGGATAGATCGGCTGCGTAGGAAGAATTCCGACATTACAAGTCGGCGGCGTGCAGGAACCGATCAGCGTGGCCGCTCCTCCAGGAACCGCGCCTGTAGCCACACCGCTCGTGCTGATCGAGACCGAGCCGGCAGCTGACGTACTCCACGTCAGCGGCACCGTCACTTGCGATCCGGGCGCCATAATTATGTTGCCCACGGTATCTCGCACGGTAGGAAGCAGTGTTTCCGAAGTACTAGTAGAGTCGTTGACTTCGAGCGTGATCGACTGCACTTTGCAGGTGGTGAAATTGATTGGCGTGCTGGTGGCCGTGCCGATGGCGGCAAATACCGGCGTGATGCCCGGCGTTTTCGCAGTCGTTACAACTTCATTCAGCGACACTCCATCCACAATATTGGCCAGTTGGGGCACAGTGTTGTCGAGCGTCGCAACCACAGTATTGGTCGTCTGCCAGCCGAACTGCCCCACGCTCGAAGTAATGTCGGTCCCTTGGCTGAAGGCGCGCGCCTCATAGACCGTGTTCTGAGGCAGCGAATTCTGGTTCAATGACTGGCAAGGATTGCGTGGCACGCTGCACGGAGCCGGCGGCGAAGTGACGGAACAAATATCCTGCACCGTCACCTGATCGATGTGCTGATGAACGTAGACCGTCGTCGGCTGGCTACTCACACCCTGTGCGGTTGCCGTAATCTGGGCCACGCCAACTGGGCCCGGCGTGCACACTTGCGGGGTCGTAAGCGAGTTCCAGGTTCCCGCGCACGCCAGCCCGTTCGCGGCCACCGTCACCACGGCGGTGTTGCTCGATGTGTAGGCCACCGGCTGCGGAGTCCCGGTACTGGCCGGGGTTATCGACGCGGTGAAAGCTTCATTTTGGCCCACTTCAAGCGATAGCGTCGGCGAGGGCGAGAGCGAAATGGCGTGCGGCACCGGGTAATTTGCAGTCGTAACCGCTGCCCCGCTTTTGCATCCAGCGAGGATGCCGGCCAGGGAACACAACGCGGCGATGCCCGCGAAACGAAACCTCCAACGCACCTTACGCACTTAACCTCCCCATCCACATGGGCAACCACGGGACGATCTGCTTCCGATTGGGAATTTTCCAGTCTAGATGCAGCCGAGCTTTTTCAGCAATAGCCGTCTTACGTAACTGATGCCGGCTAGGGCGATTTGACGATGTACGAGCGGACTTGGTATATTATTCAGGTTCCGCGAGTATATTCTGGCTTGACCTGTACGCGGTGATATTCGCTGCGCATTGGTGTTGCGCCGAAAGAATCCATAGAAAGCAGTTAAGCCGCTAAAAATGCACGTCTTTGGATATCGCTCCGAAGATGCCCTCGCTGAAACGCTCTGCGCGTACTTCCATCCGTTGGGAAGGCTATGCAGGGCAGAGCTGACGAAACGGAGTGCCTCCTGTTTAAGGCTTGGTGCCACCGTCGGCAGCGCTAGTCCGAATTTGGAAATGATCTTCCTGCCGCGGTTTGTCGCGGCGGAAGCATGGCTGGCCGAATCGCCATCCAGACCCTGATCAGGGAATCAGGCAAAGCTACGATTGGCTGCCGCCCGCCCGTGGGCGTGTGCTGAACCACGCGGCCGAGGAGTGCAAGCGTGCCGACTTTTAATCAATTGGTGCGTGCCGGCCGCAAGCGGCCACGGTACAAGACGGCGAGTCCGGCGTTGCAGGGATGCCCGCAAAAGCGCGGCGTCTGCACCCGCGTGTACACGCAGACGCCTAAAAAGCCGAACTCGGCGCTGCGCAAAGTTGCGCGCGTGCGACTGACCAACGGAATCGAAGTCACAACCTACATTCCCGGCGTTGGCCACAACCTGCAAGAGCACTCGATTGTGCTGATCCGCGGCGGCCGCGTGAAAGATCTGCCGGGAGTGCGTTATCACGTGATTCGCGGCACGCTGGACGCAGTCGGCGTGGCCAACCGCAAGCAGAGACGTTCGAAATACGGCGCCAAGAGACCGAAAGCCTAAGCTGAGAGCTAAGAGCCAGGAGCTAGAAGCTAAACATGCCACGAAAAGGACATATCGCGAAGCGCGGAGTGAGAACCGATCCGGTTTACGGATCGGATTTGGTGACCAAGTTCGTCAACTCCATGATGTGGGGCGGCAAGAAGAGCACGGCGGAGAAGATTTTCTATTCTTCGCTGACCCGCCTGCAGCAAAAGGGCGGCGACGAACGCGCTGAAGCTCTTCAAGAAGGCGGTCGAGAACGTCAAGCCACTGCTCGAAGTGAAGACCCGCCGCGTAGGTGGCGCGAACTATCAGGTGCCGGTCGAAGTCAATGCCGACCGCCGCACCTCGCTGGCCATTCGCTGGCTGATCACCTACTCCCGCGGACGCGGCGAAAAAGGCATGATCGACAAGTTGACCAATGAATTGCTGGACGCCGCCAACAACCGCGGCGCGGCGATCAAGAAAAAAGAAGATGTTCACCGCATGGCGGAAGCCAATAAGGCCTTCGCGCATTATCGGTGGTAGAACCATTTGTCCGTGGGGATGTGGTTTGCCGCATCTCGAGGAATTAAAGAGAGACCTGATTTGACGAGTTCAGTCGCCAACGAGCAAGAGTTACGAAAAGAAGAGAGAAAGAAAGCTGTGTCCAGAACAGTTCCATTAGAGCGTTGCAGGAACATCGGCATTATGGCCCACATCGATGCCGGTAAGACCACTACGACCGAGCGCATCCTTTTCTATACCGGAAAGACGCACCGCATCGGAGAGGTCCACGAAGGCACTGCCACCATGGACTGGATGGAGCAGGAGCAGGAGCGCGGCATCACCATCACGTCCGCCGCCACCACCTGCACCTGGCGCGACATTCGCATCAATATTATTGATACTCCCGGTCACGTCGATTTCACCGCTGAAGTCGAGCGCTCACTGCGCGTTCTCGACGGCGCAGTCGCGGTGTTTGACGCCGTGCACGGCGTGCAGCCGCAATCGGAAAAAGTCTGGCGCCAGGCCGATAAATACGGCGTTCCCCGCATTTGCTTCATCAACAAGATCGACAAGATGGGCGCCGATTTCGAGCATGCCGTCGATACCATCCGCAAACGCCTCAACGCCAAGCCCATCGCCATTCAGATTCCCATCGGCCAGGAAGACAAATTCAAAGGGGTCGTGGACCTGATCGAAATGAAGTCCATCACCTGGCATGACGACACCATTGGGGCGGAATACACATCCGGCCCGATTCCGGCCGAACTGCAGAAGAAAGCCGAAGCCTTTCATACTCAACTGGTCGAGGCTGTCGCCGAAAACGACGACGAAATGCTGCATAAGTTCCTGGAAGGCGAAGCGATTTCGCCGGCGGAACTGCGCGCTTCGTTGCGCAAGTCGACCATCGCACTAAAGTATTTCCGGTTGTGGTCGGCACCGCGTTCAAGAACAAAGGCGTTCAGCCGTTGCTCGACGCTGTGGTCGACTATCTGCCCTCCCCGCTCGATGCCGGCGAAGTTAAAGGCATTAATCCCGACAACGGAGAAGTGATTACCCGCAAGCCGGCCGATAACGAGCCTTTCTCCGCCCTGGCCTTCAAGATCATGGCCGACCCCTTTGTTGGACAGTTGACCTTCATCCGGGTTTATTCCGGGCAGGTCAAGTCGGGGATTCGGTGTTGAGCAGCGGCAAAGGCCGTACCGAGCGCATTGGCCGGCTGCTCAAAATGCATGCCAACAAGCGCGAAGATATCAGTGAGATTCTGGCCGGCGATATCTGCGCCGCCGTCGGGTTGAAGAACGTGAGTACCGGCGACACCATCTGCGATGAAGAACATCCCATCGCGCTTGAGTCCATTACCTTCGCGGTTCCGGTAATTTCGGTGGCAGTCGAGCCTAAGACCAAGGCCGACCAGGAAAAAATGGGCATGGCGCTGGCCAAACTGGCCCAGGAAGATCCCACCTTCAAGGTTCACACCGACCCCGACAGCGGACAAACCATTATCAGCGGCATGGGCGAACTGCATCTTGAGATCATCGTCGACCGCATGATGCGCGAGTACAAAGTGGAGGCCAATGTCGGCAAGCCGCAGGTGGCCTATCGCGAGACCATCCGCCGGAAGTCCGAAGCCGAGGGCAAGTACATTCGTCAGACCGGCGGCCGCGGCCAGTACGGTCATGCCAAGATTCGGATTGAACCGAATGAGCCCGGCAAGGGCTACGAATTTGTGAACGAAGTCGTTGGCGGTTCGGTCCCCAAGGAATTTATTAAGCCGATCGATCACGGGATCAAGGAAGCCATGGAAGGCGGCGTCCTCGCGGGATATGAGATGGTGGACGTAAGAGCCATTCTCTACGACGGCAGCTACCATGATGTGGATTCCAACGAAATGGCTTTCAAGATTGCCGGCTCTATGGCGTTCAAAGAAGCCGCCCGTAAAGCCTCGCCGGTATTGCTTGAGCCGGTCATGGCGGTCGAAGTGGTCACGCCGGAAGATTACGCGGGCGCAATTATGGGCGACCTGAGTTCGCGCCGCGGGCGCATCGAGGGCATGGAGCATCGCGCCGGTTCGCAGGTGATTAAGGCGATCGTTCCGCTGGCGGAAATGTTTGGCTATGCGACCCACATGCGCTCGAGCACCCAGGGGCGCGCCGAGTACTCGATGCATTTCGCCCGGTATGAAGAAGTGCCGCGCGGCGAGGCCGACGAAATTATTGCGCGGGTGCAGGGAAGACAAGCGTTGAGGGAATAAGTTCGAGCTAGCAGCGAAGAGCTAGGAGCTAGAGGCTAAGGAAATGGCGAAGGAAAAATTTGAACGCAATAAGTCGAGGCGTTTGCGCGGCGTTTGAGCCGCGCGCCGAGATCCTGAGCGCAGCGAAGGAGCCTCATTAGAATAATCGAGGAAGAAAATGGCGAAGGAAAAATTTGAACGCAATAAGCCGCACTGCAACGTAGGCACCATCGGTCACATCGACCATGGCAAGACCACGTTGACCGCGGCCATCACCAAGGTGTTGTCCAAGCACAACCCCAAGATCCAGTTCCGGTCGTTCGATTCGATCGACAACGCTCCGGAAGAAAAAGCGCGCGGCATCACCATCGCGACCGCGCACGTGGAGTATGAGACCGCGAACCGGCACTACGCGCACGTCGATTGCCCCGGCCACGCCGACTACATCAAGAACATGATCACCGGCGCGGCGCAGATGGATGGCGCGATTCTCGTCGTCGCTGCGACCGACGGTCCGATGCCGCAGACCCGCGAGCACGTGCTGTTGGCGCGCCAGGTGGGCGTGCCCTACATCGTGGTGGCGCTGAACAAGTGCGATGCGGTGGACGACCCCGAACTGCTCGACCTGGTCGAACTCGAAGTGCGCGAGTTGCTCAAGACCTATCAGTTCCCGGGCGACAAGGTTCCGGTGATCCGGCTCTCGGCGCTGGGTGCGCTGAATGGCGAAGCCAAGTGGGAAGCGCAGATTGACGAGCTGATGAAGGCGGTGGATGAGTATGTGCCGCAGCCGCAGCGCGAACTGGAAAAGCCGTTTCTGATGCCGATTGAAGACATCTTCTCGATCTCGGGCCGTGGCACGGTGGTGACCGGACGAATCGAGCGCGGCAAGGTGAAAGTCGGCGAAGAAGTGGAAATCGTCGGCTTCCGCGACACCCGGAAGACGGTGGTCACCGGCGTGGAAATGTTCAAGAAGCAGCTCGATGAAGGTCTGGCGGGCGACAACGCGGGCCTGTTGTTGCGTGGCATCGGCAAAGACGATGTGGAGCGCGGCATGGTGCTGGCGAAGCCAGGATCGATCACGCCGCACACCAAGTTCAAGGCCGAGGTTTACATCCTGACCAAAGAGGAAGGTGGACGGCACACGCCGTTCTTCAAAGGCTACCGGCCGCAGTTCTATCTGCGGACGACGGACGTGACTGGCGTAGCGGAACTTCCCTCGGGCACGGAAATGGTCATGCCGGGGGACAACGTGAGCCTGGAGATTGAGTTGATCACTCCGGTGGCGATGGAAAAAGGTCTGCGGTTTGCCATTCGTGAAGGCGGCCACACAGTAGGCGCCGGCACGATTGCCGAGATCATTAAATAGAAGGCAGAAAGAAGAATGAAGAAGTAAAAGACACTTTTGCATTCCGACTTCTAACTTCTGAATTTTTCGAGAACCAGTTCGCGGCTCTTAGTTCCCGGTTCTCAGTTAAGTGAGGCTCGCATCACGCCTCAAGCTCTTTCCTTCCGGACGGCCGGGAGGGGTCAGGAAAAGAAACGTGATTGGAAAAGAAAGAATTCGCATCCGGCTGAAGGCGTACGATTACCGCATCCTGGACCAGTCCACGGGTGAAATCGTCGATACTGCCAAGCGCACCGGCGCACAGATCGCGGGCCCGATTCCATTGCCCACGATGAAGAACAAGTACTGCGTGTTGCGTTCGCCGCACGTGGACAAGAAGTCGCGCGAGCAGTTTGAAATCCGCACCCACAAGCGCCTGCTCGACATTCTCGAGCCGACGCCGCAGACGGTGGATGCGCTGATGAAGCTTGATCTGCCCGCCGGGGTGGATGTAGAGATTAAGGCATTTGGCAAAGAAGGGCATAAATAGCAGCGGTCATCCTGAGCGTAGCGAAGGATCTGTAACGAGCAAGCTACCCAGCCAATAGCCGCCGGCCAAGCTGGGAACGGAGAAGGAAATGGCAAAGGTTGCTGGAATTTTGGGAAAAAAGGTCGGCATGACGCAGCTCTTCGACGACAAGGGCGAAGTGCGTCCCGCTACCGTGCTGCACGCCGGGCCTTGCGTGGTCACGCAGCACAAGACCAACGACCAAAGACGGCTACGATGCGGCGCAGATCGGTCTGGTCGAGTTTGTGAAGGAGTCGCGGCTGACCAAGCCGATGAAGGGCCATCTCGGCAAGCACGACCTGCCGCCGGTGAAATTCATTCGCGAAGTGCCGATTGAAGTTGACGAAAAGGCGGCGCAGATGGCGACGGCGCGTCAAAGCTGGCAGCCGGGTGCTGGTGGATATTTTTGACGGCGAGAGATTTGTTGACGTCGTGGGCATCAGCAAAGGACGCGGATTTCAGGGCGTGGTCAAGCGCCATCATTTTGCCGGCGGCCCGAAATCGCACGGTTCGATGTTTCAGATCACCGGATCGATCGGCTCTTCCGCGTTTCCCTCGCGCGTGTTTAAGGGAATGCGGATGTCGGGACACATGGGGCACGCCCGCGTCACGGTGCGTAACCTGCGGGTGCTGGGCGTTGACAAAGATGAAAACCTGCTGGTGGTAGAAGGCAGCGTGCCCGGCCCCAACGGCGGCTACCTGGTGATTACGAAGGCCAAGAAACCGCCGAGAGAGCGCCGTGGATTCGCGGGTTCGGCCACGGTCGATCCGTTAAAGGCGGCCAAGCGCGCGGCCAAGAAGGCTAAATAAGTAAGGTGCCGGGCGAGGCGCCCGTGCCACACGAAAAAGCATATGGCAACGATTGACATTCACAATCTGAACGGAGCCAAAGTCGGAACGCTTTGATCTCGCCGACGAAATTTTCGGCGCGGTCAACGAAGACCTGCTCTGGGAAGCGGTGAAGCACTACCGCGCCGCACAGCACGCCGGCACCCACGCCACCAAGAACAGATGCGGGTTTCCGGGTCGCCGGCAAGAAGCTCTGGAAACAGAAAGGCACCGGGCGGGCCCGCATCGGCTCTATCCGTTCGCCGCTTTGGCGGCACGGCGGCACGGTGCATGGGCCGCAGCCGCGCTCTTATGATTACGCGTTCCCGCGCAAGAAGCTGTTGGGGGCATTGCGTTCGGCGCTCGCTGCCAAGTTTGCCGATGGCAAGCTGATCGTGGTCAATGCGTTCGATCTCAAGGAAGTAAAGAGCAAGCCGTTCCGCCAGGCGCTCGATAAGCTGAAGGTCGATAAGACGGCGCTGCTGATCGAAGTTCCCAAGCACGGGAACCGCAATCTGGAGTTGAGTTCACGCAATCTTGATGGGATCGAGCTGATCAGTTCAAACCAGGTTCATCCCTATCACTTGCTGCGGTATGATCGGGCGATCTTCACCCAGCCGGCGATTGAGAAGATGCAGATTGACGCTGAAGAGTTCGTGCCCAAGCGTCAACGCAAGGCCGGTGGCGAGGAGAAGCCGAAGAAATCGGCGCATTCCCCGCGGCGGCGCTCGCGGCATGAAAAAGCGGCGGAGGTGGCCTGATGAAATCCGCATACCAGATTCTTCGCCGGCCGGTGATCACGGAAAAGGGCCTTGCCATCAAGGAAAACCAGAACACGCTGGTCTTCCAGGTGGCGCCGAAGGCGACCAAGACTGAAATCAAGGAAGCGGTGCAGACCATTTTCAAAGTCAAGGTTCATTCCGTGCGCACGGCGAATTATCCGGGCAAGGAACGGCGGCGCGGCAAGTTTGCCGGCTACCGTCCCGGATTGGAAAAAGGCGTACGTGCGGCTTGAAGTCCGGCGAAAAGATGCCGGAGTACGCGCAGAATTTATAGAACCGTCGTTGCTCGTCCGTCGTTGGTCATTGGCCGCAACGGACGCATGCGGCGGCAAGAGAAGAAGCTAATAGCTAGCAGGCCAAGAGTTGATTTATGCCAATAAAAACATACAGGCCGACCACCCAGACGTTGCGTTACCGGACTACGCTGGTCAACGATGACATTACCAGCAACACGCCCTACAAGCCGCTGGCCGCAGCCGAAGCTGCGCACCGGCGGGCGGCGCAACTCGGGCGATATGACGATGCGGTTCATTGGCGGCGGCCACAAGCGCCAGTTGCGCATCATCGATTTCAAGCGCGACAAGACCGGCATTCCGGCGATGGTGGCGTCACGATTGAGTACGATCCCAACCGCTCTGCGCGCATCGCTCTGTTGAATTACGCCGACGGCGAAAAGCGTTACATCCTTCAACCTGATGGCTTAAAGGTTGGACAGAAAATCGTCAGCGGCCCCGAGGCCGACATTCTGGTGGGCAATGCGTTGCCGTTGCGCAACATTCCGCCCGGCACGACGATTCACAACGTCGAGTTGAAGCCCGGTAAAGGCGCGCAGATGGTGCGCTCGGCTGGCGGCGCGGCACAGCTGGTCGCGAAAGAAGGCGAATACGCGCTAGTAAAGCTGCCTTCCGGCGAGACCCGCAAAGTTGCGCAGGATTGTCTGGCCACGATTGGACAGGTCGGCAATCTGGATCACGAGAACATTACCATCGGCAAGGCGGGGCGCTCGCGCTGGCTGGGCAAACGGCCGCATAACCGCGGCGTTTCGATGAACCCGGTTGACCATCCGCACGGCGGCGGTGAAGGCAAGACTTCCGGCGGACGCCATCCGGTGACCCCGTGGGGTCAGCCGACGCGCGGTTACAAGACGCGTAACAACAAGCGCACGGATAAGTTCATCGTGAACCGGAGAAGCAAGTAGTCGTGGGTCGGGAAAAGCAGTTTCCTTGGGCCTGAAGTCTTGGAATGACAAGGGTTTAAAGGATTTTGGTTTAGCTAAGAGCTAGGAGCTAACAGCTAGAAGCTGATTTTATGGGACGCTCAACCAAAAAAGGCCCGTTCGTCGATGGGTACCTGCAAACGCGGGTGGAAGCCATGAACTCGCGCAATGAAAAGAAAGTGCTGCGCACCTGGTCGCGGCGCTCGACCGTCATCCCGGAGTTCGTGGGCCACACCATCGCGGTGCACAACGGGAAGAAATTTATTCCGGTGTATGTCACCGAAAACATGGTGGGGCACAAACTGGGCGAGTTCAGTTTTACCCGCCAGTGTTCAAAGCGCACTCGATGAGGGCTGCAGCGGAAGCCGCAGTTAGACCGGCGGGCGTGCCAGGCGGTCCAGGAGCTTCGGTTCCGGCGGGCGGTGGAGGAGCTGCTCCGGCGGCTCCAGCGGCGCCCAAGGCGTAAGAAAATCGCTCTTGGCAGTTGGCTTTTAGCTCTTAGCTAAAAGCGAGAAGCCAGGAGCCAGAAGCTGAGAAGACTATGGAATTTAGAGCTGAAGCCCGGTTTATGCGTGTCTCGCCGCAGAAGGCGCGGCTGGTGCTGGACTTGATCAAAGGACGCCGCGTTGAGGATGCGCTCAACACGCTTGCTTTCACCAAGAAGCGGGTGGCGCCGACCATCGAGAAGCTGTTGCGCTCGGCGCTCGAGAATGCGAATTATCTGAGCGCTGAAAAGAACATTGACGTTGATGTCGATAATCTTTACGTGAAGCAGGCTATCGCGAACGACGGTCCGCGCATGAAGCGAATTCGTCCTGCCCCGATGGGCCGCGCATTTCGCTATGTACGCCGTATCGCTCATATTCAGATTGCTCTGGCGGAGCGGGGCAAGAATGGGGCTGGCCTCGCGCCTGTGGTTGGCGAAGAATCAGCGGCCGCGGCGGCTCCGGCGAAAAAGAAGACGGTCGTCAAGACCAAAAAACGGGCCGTCGGCAAAAAGAAAGCGGTCGCAAAGAAATAGCAGCAATCGCTTGGGTTTCGGAGAATTTATGGGACAAAAAGTACATCCTTACGGATTTCCGCCTCGGCTATACCAAGCCGTGGAAGTCGCGCTGGTTTGTCGAGCGGGATTACGACAAGCTGTTGCTTGAGGACGTCAAGCTGAAGGCCGAATTGAAGGACAAGCTCAAGTCGGCGGGCGTCAGCTCGATTGAAGTCGAGCGCCCGGGCAACAAGCTGCGGATCATTATTAAGACCGCGCGGCCGGGAATCATCATCGGACGCAAGGGCGCCGAAATCGACAAACTGAAGCAGGAGATGCAGAAGCGTACCGCCCGCGAAGTGCACATCGACATTCAGGAAGTGCACAAGCCGGAGCTCGATGCGCAGCTGGTCTCGGAATCGATCGCGCTGCAGCTCGAAAAGCGCGTGGGTTTCCGCCGCGCCATGCGCAAAGCGGTAGACTCGGCACTGCGTTTCGGCTGCAAAGGAATCAAAGTCCGCGTAAGCGGACGCTTGAACGGAAACGAAATCGCGCGCTCCGAATGGTATCTGCAGGGACGGTTGCCGCTGCACACGCTTCGCGCCGACATCGAATACGGCTTCACCGAAGCGCGTACGACCTACGGCGTGATTGGGGTGAAGTGCTGGATCTATCGCGGCGAGATTTTGCCGCAGAAAAAGCGCGATGCCGCCCAGCCGCTGTTTCGCCGGCGGGAGCGTTTCAATAAGGCAGAAGCATGAAGCTGGAGTGCAGAAGCAAATCCTTCATTCTGACTTCTTCATTCTGCATTTGAGAACTGACTATTATGTTGATGCCGAAAAAAGTTAAGTACCGCAAACAGCAGCGCGGACGCATGACCGGAAAGGCCTGGCGCGGCAGCCAGCTGGCTTTCGGTGATTTCGGGCTCAAGGTGCTCGAGCCGGGATGGATCACCGACCGCCAGATTGAAGCCAGCCGTGTGGCCATGACTCGTTTCGTCAAGCGCGGCGGCAAAATCTGGATCCGTCTTTTCCCCGACAAGCCGGTCACCAAGAAGCCGGCTGAAACCCGTATGGGCAAAGGCAAAGGCGCGCCCGATCACTGGGTCGCGGTCGTCCGGCCAGGAAAGATCCTGTTTGAGATGGAAGGTGTCACCCTGCAGGATGCATCCGAAGCCATGCGCCTGGCGTCGCACAAGCTGCCGTTGCGCACGACGTTTGTAAAGCGCGAATCGGCGGTGCACTAAAGAGCAGCCATGAAAACTGATAAAGTACGAAATTTGACCGACGAGGAACTCAGCCATCAGCAGCGCGATCTCAACGATCAGCTGTTCAAGCTGAAGTTCCAGCTCAACATGGGCCAGACCGAGAGTTTGAAGAAGATTCGCGGCTTGCGCAAAGACATCGCCCGGGTGAAGACCATTGTGCGCGAACGTGAACTGGCCGCCGCCAAGGAGGAGAAGTAATGCCGGAGACGCAGACACAGCCGCGGGCCGAAGGCCGGCGCAAGCAGGTACTGGGCACGGTGGTTTCGAGCCGCATGCAGAAGACCATCGTGGTCGAAGTGCTCCGCCAGAAGATCCATGCGCTCTATGGCCGGGTGGTCTCGAAGGCCAAGAAGTTTTACGCCCACGACGAAAAGAACCAGGCGCATGTGGGAGACTTTGTGCGGCTCGAGGAGACGCGTCCGTTGTCGAAGCTGAAGCGCTGGCGGCTGCACGAAGTGGTGCGCAAAGCGAAGCTGAGTTCGGATACAGGAGCAGCCGAGACCAGCGCCTGATTGGCATGTTCTGGGAGAGCAAATTATGGCCGTAATGATGAGATCCATGCTCGAGGTCGCCGACAACTCCGGCGCCCGTAAGCTGCAAATGATCCTGCCGCTCGGTGGCAGCACCGGGTTGAATGCCGGGCTTGGGGATGTGGTGACCGCCGCGGTGAAGGAAGCTTCTCCCGATGGACAGGTGAAGAAGGGCAAAGTGGTCAAGGCGGTAATTGTGCGCACGCGTAAGGAGCACCGCCGCCGCGATGGCACCTACATCCGCTTCGACCAGAATGCCGCGGTGCTGATCAACGAAGGCGGTGAGCCAGTCGGTACGCGCGTATTTGGCCCGGTGGCCCGCGAACTGCGCGAGAAGAAGTTTTTGAAGATCGTTTCGCTGGCGCCAGAAGTTTTGTAAGGATTTCGTAATTTGGTAATCGGGTAATTGTGTAATTTCAAACCCGAAGTGACAATTACCAAATTACCCAATTGCAAAATTACAAAGTCAGGACTTTAGGAAATGGCAACCGTAGCAACCGCACATAAGCGCGTCGACATTCGGCGCAACGACACGGTGAAAGTGATCACCGGCCGCGACAAGGGCAAGGAAGGCCGCGTTCTGCGCGTGTTTCCCGTCGACGGCAAGGTACTGGTCGAGCACGTGATGCTGGTCAAGAAGCACATTCGGCCGAATCCGCAGCGAAACATCAAGGGCGGCATTGCCGAGCAGGAGAGCCGCATCTCGATCTCGAACGTTCAGCTAGTATGCCCGACCTGCGGCCCGGTGCGCATCGGACGCGAGAAGCACGGCGACCGCAAAGTGCGGGTGTGCAAGAAGTGCGGGACGACATTAGACAAATAAGCCGTTAGCCATTGGCTGTTGGCCTTTAGCTAGAAGCCAAGAGCTGAGAGCCAAAGCGGGAAAGAGCATCGGCAAGGTAGAGAGTTATGGCGAAAGACAAAAAAGAAAAGAAAGGCGCAGCGCAGGAAGAGCAGCGGGCGCCGGAAGCGGCGCGGCACAGCGCCAAGGAGACGCCGCGTCTGAAGACCCGCTTCAAGGGCGAAATTGCGCCGGCGTTGATGAAAGAGTTCGAGCTCAACAACCCCATGGCGGTGCCGCACCTGGTAAAGATCGTGGTCAACATGGGCGTGGGCGAGGCGACGCAGAATGCCAAGGTCCTCGATCCCGCAGTCGCCGAACTGGGGCAGATTACGGGACAGCGGCCGGTGGTGACTCGCGCCAAGAAATCGATTGCGGCCTTCAAAGTCCGCACCGGCCAGCCGATTGGCGCCATGGTCACGTTGCGCGGCGACCGCATGTATGAATTCATGGACCGCCTGGTCAACGTGGTGCTGCCGCGGGTGCGCGACTTCCGCGGCGTCTCGACCAAATCGTTCGACGGGCGCGGCAATTACACCCTTGGGCTGCACGACCAGTTGATTTTTCCCGAGATCGATTACGCCAAGGTCGATAAGCTGAAAGGCATGAATGTCACCATCGTGACCACGGCCAGCAGCGATAACCAGGCGCGGTCGCTGTTGCGGCACCTGGGAATGCCCTTCCGGGCGTAGGGATTGAGCGATCATAGGGCGGGGATTTGAAATGAGTCAATGAATCAATGGTTCATTGACTCAATTGAAAGGATTCATGGCAACTACAGCAAAACGAGTCAAGGACGCGCGCAAGCCCAAGTTTTCGTCGCGCCAGCACAACCGCTGCAAGATTTGCGGACGCCCGCGCGGCTACTTACGCAAGTTTGGCATTTGCCGCCTGTGTTTCCGCGGGCTGGCGTTGCGGGGAGAAATTCCCGGGGTTTCGAAGTCGTCCTGGTAGAACGTCGTTCACCGGTCGATCGTAAGCGCTGGCAGCGGTGGTGAGGCTGCAGGTGAGTGAACGGCCGATGATGTACGACGAAGTTAGAAGCCGCCGCGGGTTCTTCCGACCGAAGCAAACGGGCGGCTGAGGAGAAACAAAAGATGAGGTTGACCGATCCGGTCGCAGACATGCTCGCGCGCATTCGCAATGCGATCAGCGCGCGTCATCAAAAGGTGGACGTGCCCGCATCGAAGCTGAAGGCGGAGATTGCGCGCATTCTCAAGGAAGAAGGCTATATCGCCAACTTCAAGCCCGTGGAAGAAGATGGGCATAAGGTGCTGCGCCTTTATCTCAAGTACAGCGGCAGCAACGAGGCGGCCATCTCGAATGTGGAGCGGGTTTCGCGGCCCGGATGCCGGGTGTATGTGCGCCGCACCGAGATTCCGCGCGTGCTCGGAGGTATGGGTATCAATATTCTGACCACGCCGCGAGGCGTCATGACCGGACGCCAGGCGCGTAAGCAGGGCCTGGGCGGCGAAGTGTTGTGCCAGGTGTGGTAGAAAGGCAGCCTTTGGCTGTTGGCCTTTGGCTCTCAGTAAAAAACAAGAGCCAGGGCGGACAGGCCAAGAGCTAAGAGCCAATAGCCAAGAGCAGATTCTTATGTCACGAATTGGAAAAAAACCGATTGCCGTCCCCAAGGGCGTAACCGTCAAGATTGAAGGCAATGTAGTCGCCGTGCAGGGCCCGAAGGGCAAGCTGGAAACCCCTGGTCCCCGGAGGCATCAAGATAGAGCAGCAGGACGGACATCTTGTCGCCATCCGGGAGAACGATTCGCAGGCGGCGCTGCACGGCCTGGCGCGCGCCCTGGTGAACAATGCTGTCGAAGGCGTCACCAAGGGATGGACCCGCGAACTGGAAATTGTCGGCATCGGATACCGCGCCGAGATGAAGGGGAAAGGCGTCGTGGTCTTCAGCCTCGGCTACTCTCATCCCATTGAGTATCCCTTGCCGACCGGGATTGAAGCAGCCGTCGATCCCAAGCAGACCAAGCTGACGGTCAGCGGAATCGACCGCCAAAAAGTAGGGCAGGTGGCTGCCGAGATGCGCGGCCTGCGTCCGCCGGACCCGTATAAAAACAAGGGCGTGCGTTACGCCGGTGAGCGTCTGAAGAAGAAAGTCGGAAAGACGGGAGCCAAGTAATCGCGTTAGGCGGGCGCATTCGGCGCTGCGCGAATGCGCAGCCATTCAGGGCAGGCTAAGAACTGAGCCCGCTGCGATCGTCTCGGGGGTAGCGAGGGTTGTGGCGAATATAGGAATAAAGCAATGCTGACAAAATCAACCAAGGACACAAATCGGCGGTACGTACACGATCGCATCCGCAAGAAAATCCTCGGCACCGCCGAGCGCCCGCGGCTGAATGTGTACCGCTCGCTCAATCATATTTACGTTCAGGTCATCGATGACCTGAACGGCTCGACCCTGGTAGCGGCAAACTCCGCCGAGGGCAAAAAGGGCGAGCACCGAACCGGCGGAAACGTCGCGTCCGCCAAAGCTGTAGGCAAGTCCATTGCCGAACGCGCCAAAGCCAAGGGGATCACCAAAGTCGTGTTTGACCGCGGCGGCTACATTTATCACGGACGGGTCAAGGCCCTGGCCGACGCTGCCCGTGAAGCAGGATTGCAGTTTTAGGAATTTGGTAATTGAGCAATTTCGTAATTGAGTAATTTGAGAACGGGTTCGAATTTCACAATTACTCAATTCAGAAGGATCGGAATGCCAACAGTCGCAAGAAAACTCGATGCCGGCGCCTTCCAGTTGAAGGACCAGGTGGTAGCAATTAACCGTGTTACGAAAGTGGTCAAGGGCGGAAAGAACCTCTCCTTCGCTGCGTTGGTCGTGGTGGGCGATCCTAGCGCCGCGATCGTCGGATACGGATCGGGCAAGGCCAAGGAAGTTCCTCAGGCCATTCGGAAAGGAATCGAATCGGCGAAGAAGAACCTGGTGAGGATCAATCTCACCCAGACCACCATTCCACACACAGTGCTGGGCCGCTTTGGCTCGGGAATGGTCTTGCTGAAGCCGGCTCCGGAAGGAACCGGCGTGATCGCTGGCGGCGCAGTGCGTGCGGTGATGACGTCCGCGGGAATTCAGAATGTACTGACCAAATCGATCGGGACCACCAACCCGCACAACGTAATCAAGGCCACTTTCGATGCGCTGAAGAAGTTGAAGAACAGAGACGACGTGGCCGCCTTACGCGGCAAGACGGCGCAAGAGTTATAAGAATTCCGGACTGAGGTTCGGCGAGAAGGATTTGCAATGGCGAAGAAACCACATTCGGAAAGCGGCACGCTGCAGTTGAAATGGGTACGCTCGGCGATTTGCGCGCCGGTCAAGCAGAAGAAAGTCGTCAAAGGGTTGGGCTTTACCCGTTTGAACCAGGTGATCGAACGTCCCAATACGGCGGCGATCCGCGGCATGGTGGCAAAAGTGCCGCACCTGGTTGAGATCGTATAGTAAGAATGTCAGCCCTCTACTGAGCTGATAGCTGAGAGCTTGCATTATGAACTTATCCAATATTCGAGCACCAAAGAAGGCTTCGGAAAAGCGCAAACGCGTCGGCCGCGGCATGGGTTCCGGCATGGGCAAGACTTCGACCCGCGGACACAAAGGCCAGCGTTCGCGCAGCGGTTCGCGCATGATTCGCGGCTTTGAAGGCGGCCAGATGCCGCTGCATCGGCGCATGCCGAAGCGCGGCTTCACCAACATCTTCCGCAAGGAATACAGTATTGTCAGCGTGGAACGGCTGGCGGCGCTCGGTGAAACCACCATTACGCCGGAGTATCTGCGCAAGGCGGGGGTGATTCGCAATCAGCTGCCGGTCAAAGTTCTCGGCGACGGGGAACTTTCGAAAGCGCTGACCGTGCACGCCCACAAGTTTTCCAAGTCTGCCCAGGAAAAGATCACGAAAGCGGGCGGGAAATTCGAGGTCTTGCAGTAATGTTTGAAAAATTCGCCAACATCTTCCGCATTCCCGACCTGCGCAAGCGCATTCTGTTCACGCTCGGTTTGTTGGCGGTCTACCGTTTGGGCGGCCACATTCCGACTCCCGGAGTGAACGCCGACCGGCTGCAGCAGTTCTTCGAGCAGAACCGTGGCAGCTTCCTCGGCTTCGTCGATCTGTTCTCGGGTGGGCAATTGCGCCGTCTCACCATCTTCGCCCTCGGCATTATGCCGTACATTACGGCGTCGATCATTCTGCAACTGCTGACCGTGGTCTACGAGCCGCTGGCCAAACTGCAGAAAGAAGGTGAACTCGGGCGCAAGAAAATTACCCAGTGGACCCGCTATCTGACCGTACTGCTTAGCGCGGTGCAGTCTCTCGGCATTGCCATCAGTCTCGAGAAATCCGGCGACTTTGTGGTCAATCCCGGCATCAGCTTCCTGCTAATGACCATGCTCACCTTGACCACCGGCAGCGCATTCATCATGTGGCTGGGTGAACAGATCACCGAACGTGGGGTGGGCAATGGGATGTCGTTGCTGATCTTTGCCGGCATCGTCGTCGGCTTGCCACGCGGCGTCGCCGATCTGATCGACAAAGCCAGGAACGCAGCCTGGGGGCCGTTCACTCCCATCGCCATGCTCATGCTGGTTGTAATGATGGTCTTAGTCGTGGCCTTCATCGTTTATGTCGAGCGCAGCGAGCGGCGAATTCCGGTGCAGTACGCGAAGCGGGTGGTGGGGCGCAAAGTGATGGGCGGGCAATCCACTCACCTGCCGTTGCGCGTGAATGCCGGCGGCGTTATGCCGGTCATCTTCGCTTCCTCCATTCTGAGCATGCCGCAGATGGTTGGCTACGGCCTGCGAAACAACCGCTATTTCGGAGACCTGATCCACGCACTCGGCTGGGGCGAGCCTTTATATACATTGCTGTACGCAGTTGGCATTGTTTTCTTCGCCTACTTCTACGTCTCGATCGTCTTTAACCCCAATGAAGTTGCGGACAACATGCGCAAGTACGGCGGATTTATCCCCGGCATTCGGCCGGGCAAGCGCACCGCCGACCACATTAACGAGATCCTGACCCGCATCACCCTCGTCGGCGCCTTATACCTCATTATCATTTCGTTCATCCCCGAGTGGATGATTGCCGGCATTCACCTGAACCACCTGCCGGGGGCGATGGGGGCATTCTTTGAACGCCTGCCTACGTGGATGACCAACGGTTTGGGGGTCACGTTTTACTTCGGCGGCACTTCCCTGCTGATCGTGGTGGGCGTCGCCATGGACACGGTGACGCAAGTGGAGGCCCAGTTGATCATGCGGCACTATGACGGATTTACCCCGAAGAGCGGACGAATTCGCGGCCGCAGAACCTGGGCGTGAAACCCCTGGGCATGAAACCTGGGCATAGGAATTGGGCGTAAAGGAATGAGCATTCTGATCGACACTCGGCGCACGAGCCGGCCGAAGTGAAATCGGGTTACGGAACTGGGGCTCTCGATGGCGGAGGCTGCTTCGCGGGGCGTTGGGCCGCTGATTTTGATGGGACCGCCGGGTGCCGGCAAGGGCACTCAGGCCAAGCTGATCGCCGAATGCTGCGGCATTCCGCAGATCTCGACCGGCGACATCCTGCGGGCGCAGGTGAGCAAGGGAACGCCGCTGGGACTGCAGGCGAAAGACATTATGGCGCGAGGCGAACTCGTGCCGGACGAGTTGTTGTACCACATGGTGGCGGAACGGCTGCGCGAAACGGATTGCAACCGAGGGTTCATTCTCGACGGATTTCCCCGCACTCCGGCGCAGGCCGGCTGGCTGGACGAGTTCCTGAAACGCGAGTTCTTTGACAATTCAACCTCCGGCAAGTGCCTGCCGATTGTGATCGAGATCAGCGTCGACTATAATGATCTCTTGTCGCGGCTCACAGGACGCAGGATCTGCCCTTCCTGTGGACGGATTTACAACATCCACCTTCAGCCACCGCGCGTCAATGAAGTGTGTGACGACGACGGTTCCAAGCTGGTCACCCGCAACGATGATCGCGAAGAAGTCATTCGGGAGCGTCTGCAGGCTTATGACAAGCTGACGCGTCCGGTGCTGGATTACTATCGCGGTCAGGGCAGAGTGGTTGCAGTGGATGGTTCGTTGCCGGTGGACCAGGTTTCGGAGAACATTTTCCGCGCGATCCGTGGTCACGGCTGTTAAGGTATGGCGATCGTCTGTAAATCGGCGTCCGAGATTGAAAAGATGCGGCGCAGCGGGCACATCGTGCGCGAGGTGCTCGATCATCTGCGTGAAATGGTCGCTCCCGGCGTGACCACGATGGACTTGGAACGCGAAGCGGAAAAGAAAATCCGCGATCTCGGGGCCAAGCCGGCATTCAAGGGTTATTACGATTATCCCTGTGTGCTCTGCACTTCGGTGAACGAAGAAATTGTGCACGGCATCCCGTCAGAAAGGCGGGTGCTGAAGTCGGGCGATATCGTTTCCATCGACTGCGGTGTAGTGCTTGACGGATATTATGGCGACGCGGCCATCACGGTGCCGGTGGATGGCTCGGTGAAGCCAGAATTGCAGAAACTGCTCGAGGTGACCGAAGCGTCGTTGTACAAGGGAATCGAGCAGGCGAGAGTCGGGAATTCGGTTGGCGACGTCGGAGCGGCGGTTCAGGAGTACGTCGAAGCCAACGGCTTTAGCGTGGTTCGTGAATTTGTCGGACACGGCATTGGAACCAAGCTGCACGAAGAGCCGCAGGTTCCCAATTTTGGGGCCCGAGGACATGGCGCCCGGTTGCGCGAAGGCATGGTAATCGCCATCGAGCCGATGGTGAATTTTGGCAAGCCCGGGGCGCGCGTGCTCGAAGACAAGTGGACCGCAGTCACGGAAGATGGCATGTGCAGCGCCCACTTCGAACATTGCGTGGCCGTAACCAAAGACGGCCCGATGATTTTGACTCAGTAAAGCTATTAGCTTTTGGCTCTTGGCTTTTAGCTAAGAGCCAAAGGCCAAAAGCTAAGAGCTAAGGAGTGCATGAGTAAAGAAGACGCGATTGAGGTGATGGCAACGGTCCTGGAACCGTTGCCCAATGCGATGTTTCGAGTGGAACTGGAGAACAAACACCAGGTCCTGGCCCATGTTTCAGGGAAGATGCGCAAGAACTTTATCCGCATTTTGCCGGGGGACAAAGTGGCCGTCGAGCTTTCGCCCTACGACCTGAATCGCGGACGAATT
Organism: uncultured Acidobacteriaceae bacterium; assembly: GCA_963848325.1. GTDB lineage: Bacteria > Acidobacteriota > Terriglobia > Terriglobales > Acidobacteriaceae > DATJOJ01. The sequence goes on along the minus strand of CAWKDJ010000019.1, from coordinate 192,838 downwards.
GTTTATCGTTATAAGTAAGACAATGTAGGCGCGGGCGTCCTCGCCCGTGCAGCCGGGCGAAACCCGGCAGAAGTGAGAACAGGAATCATGAAAGTACGGGCATCGGTCAAGAAAATTTGCGATAAGTGCAAGGTCATCCACCGCAAGGGTGTGGTGCGGGTGATCTGCGAAAATTCCAAACACAAGCAACGTCAAGGATAAGAATCTATGGCACGTATTGCAGGCGTCGACCTTCCTCGCAACAAGCATGTGAATATCGCGCTGACTTACATCTACGGCATCGGCAATCCGCGCGCGGCCCGCATTCTCGATCAGGCCAAGGTCGACCCGATGAAGAAGGTCGCAGGACCTGGGCGAAGACGAGGTCAACCGCATCCGCCAGGTCATTGAGGGCGAAGGCATGGTCGAAGGCGATCTGCGCAAGGATGTTTCGATGAACATCAAGCGGCTCATCGAAATCGGCTCTTACCGCGGATATCGGCATCGCCGCAACCTGCCGGTTCGCGGACAGCGCACCCATACCAATGCCCGCACCCGCAAAGGGCCGCGCAAGGGTACGGTCGCGATCAAGAAGAAGGCGGCAGCGAAGACATAAGAACCGCTTTTAGCTGTTAGCTCTTAGCCATCGGCTTTGCCGGTGGCGGGCTAAAAGCTAAGAGCCAAAAGCTAAAGGCTAACTATGGCAAAAGCGGCAGCAGCAGGCGGCGCGGCAGCGCCCGAGAAAAAGAGCAAGAAAAAGACGTTCAAAAAGAAAGAACGCAAGCACGTCTCGCATGGCGTGGTGCACATTCAGGCGTCTTTCAACAACACCATCGTCACCATTACCGATCCGGCGGGCAACACGCTCTCCTGGAAGAGCTCGGGCTCGCTCGGCTTCCGCGGATCGCGCAAAGGCACGCCCTTTGCCGCCCAGCAGGCCGCGATGAACGCCGCCAATATGGCGCGCGATCACGGCGTGCGCAGCGTGGAAGTGCGAGTCAGCGGCCCGGGTTCGGGACGCGAATCGGCCATCCGTGCCTTGTCTGCTGCCGGCATCGAAGTGCGGAGCATCAAGGATTCGACGCCCATCCCGCACAACGGCTGCCGTCCGCCGAAAAGGCGTAGAGTTTAAAGAAGCTCTCGGCTTTTGGCTCTTAGCCTTTGGCTAAAAGCTAACAGCTGGGAGCTAATAGCTGAACAATCGTCCGGGAAGAAGGGTTGAAGCCAAGCCTGTAAACCGGTCATCTAAAGGAGAAGCAAATTGGCACGCTATACCGATCCTGTCTGTCGTCTCTGCCGCCGCGAGGGCATCAAGCTGTTCCTCAAAGGCACCAAGTGTTTCAGCGACAAGTGTCCCATCGAAAAGCGCAACTTTGCCCCTGGTCAGCATGGCAAGGACCGCAAAGCCAAGATTGTGGGATACGGGTTGCAACTGCGCGAGAAGCAGAAGGCAAAACGCATTTATTTCACCCAGGAAAGCCAGTTCCGCAACTACTTCGAAAAAGCTGCGCGGACTAAAGGCGTGACCGGCGAAATGCTTCTGCAGCAACTGGAGCGCCGGCTGGACAACGTAGTTTTTCGCCTCGGCTTCGGCTCTTCCCGGCGCCAGGCGCGGCAATTGGTTCGGCACGGGCACGTCCACGTGGACGGACGCAAGGTCAACATCCCGTCTTATCAGGTCAGCGTGGGGGAAGAGATTGTTGTCCGCGAACGTAGCCGCAAGCTGGTAATTTTGGAGATGGCCAAGGATTTTGCTAGCCATCAACCGGCGCCCACTTGGCTGGAGATTGATCGCGACAACTACAAGGGCAAGGTTTTGTCCCTGCCCAAACGCGAGGAAATTCAGCTGCCGGTAAATGAGCAGTTGATCGTCGAGTTGTACAGTAAGTAATGCTTGTGTGGGGACGGGCGTCACGCCCGTCCGAGCCGAGCGAAGCTTGGCAGTGGTTTTGTAACAAAGGGCCATTTCGAACCAGATCAGCCTTCTCAGGACGATGGACTGAAGTTGGCCGCTTCAGGAGTCCTGGTTGAGCCGCATGGTCGAAGGAGAGAAACACAATGCTTTGGAAAGGTTTTCAAAAACCGAAACGTTTAGCCGTCGATACCTCAACCCTCACCGATAAGTATGGGATTTTCTGGGCGCAGCCGTTTGAACGCGGCTTCGGCACTACCATCGGGAACGCGTTGCGGCGCGTGCTGCTGTCTTCGATCGAAGGCGCAGCCGTCACCGCCGTGAAGATCGAAGGTGTGTTGCACGAGTTCCAGTCCATCCCCGGAGTGGTCGAGGACGCGACTGACATTATCCTCAACCTCAAGCAGATCCCTTTCAAGCTTGCAGGAGATGCGCCCAAGGCCATCTATCTGCGCTCTGATCAGCCGGGCGTTGTGACTTCCGGAATGATCGAGGCCGACGCGGACGTTGAGGTGCTGGACAAAGATGTATATATCGCGACCATCAGCGAAGGCGGCAAGCTGGAGATGGAAATGCGCCTGAAACGCGGCCGCGGCTACGTTTCCGCTGACAAGAATTTCGAAGACGACCTCGGCATCGGCTTCATCCCCATCGATTCCGTGCATTCCCCGGTGCGCAAGTGCAATTACACCGTGGAAGCGGCGCGTCTCGGGCAGATCACCGATTACGATAAGCTCACTCTCGAAGTGTGGACCAACGGTTCGGTCACGCCGGCCGATTCCATCGGTTTGGGGGCCAAGCTGCTGAAAGACCACATGAACATCTTCATCAACTTTGAGGAAGATATCGAGACCAGCACGTCGTCTGAGGAGCACAAGCCGGAGATCCGCAACGAGAATCTCAACCGCTCGGTCGAAGAACTCGAACTCTCGGTTCGCAGCTACAATTGCCTGAAGAACGCCAACATTCAGACCATTGGAGAGTTGGTGCAGAAGACCGAGGCCGAGATGCTGAAGACCAAGAACTTTGGCCGCAAGTCTCTGAACGAGATCAAGGAAATTCTCTCGACCATGGGCTTGAGCCTGGGCATGAAAATCGATGAGCACGGCAACGCCGTGCCTGGCCCGACTTCGAACCAGGTGCTGGCGCCGTCGTTCTACGGTTCCGGACAACGACTTATAAGAAGCTATGGAGGACGGGCGTCCGCGCCCGTCCTCCCAGTTGTGATCGGAAACTGGGAAGCAAAGGATTTCAACATGCGTCACAAAGTAGCAGGATGGAAACTGGGACGTACCACCTCGCACCGCCGCTCGCTGCTGCGGAATCTGGTGACTTCCCTTCTGGTGGAAGAGCGGATTGAAACCACCGTGCCTAAGGCGAAGGCCATGCGGCCGCTGGTCGAGAAGATGATCACGCTCGGCAAACGCGGCGATCTCTCGGCACGCCGCCAGGCGCACTCTTATCTCATGACCGATGCCGCCGTCGACAAGCTGTTCGAGACGCTCGGCCCCCGTTTCGGCGACCGGCAGGGCGGCTATCTGCGCATTGTTCGCACCGGCTGGCAAAAAGGCGATGGCGCCGACAAGGCCTTCATCGAACTGCTCGGCAGTGAAAAACTGCTCGATGAAAAGCGCGAGAAGCGCGCCGAAGCCCGCGCCAAACGCGCCGCCGAAACCAAACGTGCGATGGAAGAAGCCGAGACTCAGGGCGGGGTCGAGCATCCGGTGCCCGGTGCTGAAGGCGAAACCAAGAACTAGCTCGCAGGCCTTACAGTCGCGCTTCGGCCCCTCTGCAGCTACAATGGGCAGTCGTGCCCGCGCCACTTACCAACAACTCGGGATCGCAGCCCAGGCGCTGGGCCGTTCTCGGATCCGGCATCCTCTGCGGTCTTCTTGCTTTAGTCGTTATTTATACCAAGCCCCGCGCCTTTCACAGTCCGATTGCCGTAGTCGTGGTTGCCGCCATCGGACTCGCGGCCCTTCTGCTTCAATCTGCCCTTCAGAATCCGCAGCAAACCAGGCAGCTTCGTGCACCGAAGTGGCTCAATATCGCCGGAATTCTGTGTGCTTTGCTGTCATTATTTTCCGATTTTCTGGGGATTCGCCCTCAAGTCGCCCTGGCCTTGGCGTTCGGGGCAATTGCAGCCTTCTCGATCAGCGGGACACTGATCATGCATTCCATGCGCAAGCAGCGCCACGGGCCAAAATAAATCTCAGCGGGGATTAATTTGGTTTTCGGACTTTCCCGTCGGAAAGGAACTGTAGGAGCGCCGCGTCTGCGGCCTGACGGAATTTTTCCGCGGCGGCAATCCGGGGACTGAACACGGTTTCCTCAGGAGACTTCTGCCGCAGCGTCTCGCGCAACCTCTCCGCGTCTTCCGATTCGCTGGTCATCACCTGCATGTAAAACCAGAGGAAATGGCGCATCTGGTCGAGCGAAGTCCGCAACACGTGCAGCGATTCGATTTCCGGCACCTGGCAGAGGTCTTCCATCAACTCCGGATCGCCCGGGGCCTGCATGGCAGCGCAGTTGAGCTGCTGTTGAATGGCGCGCAGGTCATCGGTGACCCGCAGGATCCGTATGTGGAGATCGTCGAGAATCTCGTCGCTTCGCATGACCCGGTCAACTCAACATCTCACCGGGGGAACATCGCGAATAGATACCCCACGTGCAAGAGCTTTGGTAATTCAGACAATTACTTTTGGCTGGTAAAGTTTGTCAGGAGACAAATTCTTGAGTTCTCAAAGACGGCCACGCCCTCTCAAAGCCGCGCCAGACGGCGTATTTCATGGATTTTACCGATTTGATCTCTCATGGGTGCAATTTTCCACTACACCGGCGGTGTTACCATCTGTCCCAAGGTAACCACGCCACGACGCTGCCAGTTACGAGGACTCTCTGAACTCCCCCTCCCAGCGGGCGATTACGACGGTTGCCAGGCAGTTCCCGATCACGTTGACCGCGGTGCGGCCCATGTCCATAAATTGATCGACGCCGAGCAGAATAAAAATGGGATCAACGGGCAGGCCCACCACCGGGGCGGTGGCCAGCAAGATTACAATGGCGGCGCGGGAAACCCCAGCCACGCCCTTGCTGGTCAGCATCAGTACGAGCATCACGTAGAGCTGATGCCCAAAGGACAAGTGCAACCCCGCCGCTTGTGCTACGAAGATGGCCGCCAGCGATAGATAGAGCGCCGATCCGGCAAGATTGAAACTGTAGCCCGTCGGCATTACGAAAGCGACGGTGGGTCGCGGCACTCCGATCTCCTCCATGCGCTCCATCGCACTCGGCAGCGCGGCTTCTGAACTGGATGTGCCAAATGCAATCGTCGCAGGTTCGGCAACGGCACGCACAAAGCGCTGGATCGGGACTTTCGCCAGCAGCGCCACCGGAACCAGGACCAGTAGCAGGAACAGGGCCAGTGCAGCGTAGAGCGTCAGCAGCAAACGCGCCAGGTTCCCGAGAATTCCGATGCCGGATGATGCGACGGTGACCGCGACCGCCCCCAGCACGCCAATCGGCGCGAAAAGCATCACGATATTGGTGAACTTGAACATCACCTCGGTCAGGCTTTCGGTAAACGCCAACATCGGTCGGCGCTTTTCTTCTTTCACCAGAGCGAGCGCGATCCCGAACAGAATGCTGAAGACGACTACCTGAAGGATCTGGTTCTCCGCAACCGCCTTGGCAATGTTTTCTGGAAACGCATGCAGGATGGTTTCGCTGGGCGTCAGCTTCTCTAGCTTCACTGGTTCGGCAGCGCCAGATGGAATCTGCGCGCCAACTCCGGCCTTGCTCAGATTGATGGCGGCCAGTCCGATGAACAGCGCAAGTGTCGTGACAATTTCAAAATAAAGCAGTGCTTTCACGCCCATGCGACCGACTTTTTTCAGGTCGGGATGGCCGGCGATCCCGCTCACCAGCGTGGCAAACAGCAGCGGCGCGATAATGACCTTGATGAGGCGAAGAAAAATCTGCGCCAGCAGTCGCAAGCTGAGGGCGAACGCTGGGAAATCATGACCGATTTCCGCTCCGAGGAGCATGGCTACGACGATCCACTTTGTTAGCGACGGACGGAGGCAGCCGTAAATTGTCAGCGCCGCCAGCGCGATCCACCGCGCACCGGTGAGCGTTGGCGCGGCGAATCGTAGAGCTGCAAATAAATCGCTTAAGACAAATCCTGAAACAGTCGCCGCGACGGCAGCTTGACACATGCGCACATACATTATCAGAACTGATCTCGCGCGCGGGCCAAGAGTCGCCTCCTTTATAATCCTGCCTTCGTCTCGTCCTGCGCCGCGGAGGAATTTTGCGCACGAAAATTCTGACTTCCCTGCTGCTGACCGTCCCCTGCCTCCTGGCTCACGCCCGGCGCGAGCCGGTGCTCAAGCAGATTGATTTGCCCCATCCCTATTACTACCGCGAGATGTATATTCCGCAGCTTACTACCGGCCCGAGTTCCGCCGCGTGGCTGCCCGATTCGCGCACGCTGGTGTATTCGATGGCAGGATCGCTCTGGCGGCAGCAATTGGACTCGACCGAAGCGGAGCAGCTCACCGCTGGGCCTGGCTACGATTACCAGCCCGATTGTTCTCCCGACGGGCATTGGGTCGTGTATTCCACCTACGACAAAGATGCAATCGAGCTTTGGTCGTTGAACCTCGATACACAGCAAACGCACCAGATCACCTCCGGCGGCGCGGTGAATCTGGAGCCGCGATTCTCGCCCGATGGCAAGCGGCTGGCTTTCGTCTCAACTTCCTACAACCGGCGTTTCCATATTTTCACCGCCGACTTCCACGACGGTCAGCTCAGCAATGTTCAGCGCATCACCGGAGAGACCCAGACTGATCGTCCCCGCTTTTACTACAGCAAGTTCGATCACGAGATCAGTCCGGCGTGGTCCGCCGATGGCACGGAGTTACTTTTCGTTTCCAACCACGGGCACATTTATGGCACGGGCGGCTTTTGGCGCATGAAAGCACAACCGGGGGCCGAAGCGCACGAGATTCACTATGAAGAAACGTCCTGGCGCGCCCGGCCGGAATTCTCGCCGGATGGGAAACGCATCGTCTACGCTTCATACTTGGGGCAGCAATGGCACCAGCTCTGGCTGATGCCGTCACAGGGCGGCGACGGCTTCCCTATCTCTTATGGCGATTTTGACAACACCTATCCGCGCTGGTCTCTTGACGGAGCACGCATTGCATTCATCTCCAACCGAAGCGGTAATACGTCGCTCTGGATCCAGCAAATCCCAGGTGGTAGACAAACGCCAATTATCGCGAAACAGAAACACTATTTGAGGCCCATGGGCCAACTTGAGATTGCGGTGCTCGGGCCATCCGGAAAGCCAACACCGGCGCGGCTTTTTGTGACCGGAGCAGACGGCCGCGCCTATGCCCCGGACGACGCCTGGATGCACGCCGAGGACAATTTTGTCCGCTCGGAGCGGCCTTTCGAAGCGCACTATTTTCACACCTCGGGCATTGCAAAAATCACCGTACCCGCCGGACGAACCGACGTGGAAGCGATGAAGGGTCTCGATTACAAGATCGAAAAACAGAGTGTGCTAATCGCAGCCGCCGGGCACGCCACGCTCACGATTCGCCTCAAGCCGCTTAGTGCTCTGGATCGGGGCCATCAATGGGCCAGCGCCGATCTCCATGTACACATGAATTACGGCGGCACTTATCGCAGTACCCCCACTGATCTGGTCGCGCAGGAGGAAGCGGAGAACCTCTCGCTGATTGAAAATCTGATCGTCAACAAGGAGCAGAGGATCCCCGACATCGCGTATTTCCGCGCCGGTCTCGATCCTGCCTCGAAACCCGATCGCTTGCTGCTGCACAGCCAGGAGTTTCACACCAATTTCTGGGGGCACATAGCGCTGCTGAACTTGACGAAGAACCTGCTGCTCCCCGGTTATGCCGCGTACACTGACACCGCCGCTGCCAGCCCGTATCCCTCGAACGCAGCCGTCGCCGATCTCGCCCATGCGCAAAACGCGCTAGTCGGCTATGTGCATCCCTTCGATCTTGCGATCGAGCCGATGAACGATCCCACGCTGGTTCACGGGCAGCAGACAGACGAGGCTTTGGAACTTCCCGTCGACGTTGCTCTCGACAAGGTCGACTACATCGAGGCCATGGGCTTCAGCGACCACAAACTTACCGCGGACGTTTGGTATCGGCTGCTCAATTGTGGCTTCAAACTGCCCACCGGCGCAGGATCCGATACCATGGCCAACTATGCCTCGCTGCATGGGCCAGTCGGACTGGTGCGGGTTTATGCTCGCGTTCCGCAAGGCCGCATTAACGCAGCGTCCTGGCTGGACTCGCTGAAACGCGGCCACACCTTCGCCACCAACGGGCCTCTGCTTGGCTTGACTCTGGATGGCAAGCAGCCCGGCGATGAGTTACAGCTGGCTCGCGACGCACGCTCAGTGAAACTCGCTGCCTGGATGCGCTCCATCGTTCCTGTCGATCACCTGGAGCTCGTCTGCAATGGCAAAGTTGTGCGCGAATTGCCGGTGAAGGCTGATCGAGAAACTGCCGACGCAGAAGCTGCGATTCCCGTTTCGCAAAGTGGCTGGTGCCTGCTGCGCGCCTGGAGTGAGAAGGCGGAACATCCGATTTTGGACGATTACGTTTACGCGACCACCAGCCCGGTTTACGTGAATGTCGCGGGATCGACCCTGAAATCCCGCGAGGACGCGGCATATTTTGTCGTGTGGATCGATCGCCTGATCGCGATGGCGAAAGCGAACCAGGACTGGAACACTGAAGGCGAACGAACCGCAGTCTTGAAGACGCTGGAAGATGCGCGCGTGGTCTACAGGAAATTGGAACAATAGACCAAGGAGAACCTGCTCCGATCCGCGCAACTCCGCGGCGGATTCCCCGCTTCAACCCCGTTCCATCTCCAGCAGCACCTTCTTGCGCTCTTCGCCCCAGCGATAACCGCCCATTTCTCCGCCTTGCCGGACCACCCGATGGCACGGGATCGCCACTGCGACTGGATTTGTAGCGCACGCCCTCGCTACGGCACGCGAGGCCGTCGGTTGTCCGATCCCCTTCGCCACGGCCGCATACGAACGCGTTTCGCCAAAGGGAATCGATTGCAGATACGCACCACACTCGCCGCTGGAACGCCGTGGCCTGGATATCGAGTGGCAGGGCGGAATTCATGCGCTTGCCATGCATCTGTGCCAGCAGATGACTGCTCCACTCGCGCATTCCCTGATCATCGCGTTTGCGGATCGCAAAAGGAAACTCGCGCTTCAGCCCTTCTTCGAGCTCCGCCTCTGAATCGGCGAATTGCACCGCGCAAATCCCTTTGTTGGTCGCTGCAATCAGCATTCGCCCTAGTGGAGAATCGCTGACGGTGTAGCGAATCTGGGCGGCAATTGCGCCTCGGCGGTACTTGTCCGGCGTCATTCCCAACTGCGATGAAGTCTTTTCGTAGAGCCGGCTGCTGGAACTGTATCCGGCGTCGTACAAGGCCCGGGTGACCGAGTGTCCGGCTCGCAAGTTGCTTTTGAGTTGGTTCATGCGACAAGAATCGACGTAGGCGCGCGGCGTTACGCCCAACACAGCTTTGAAAGTCCGCTGCAAATGAAACGGGCTTTGACGAAACTCCTTGCTCAGGCGCGTAAGGGTCAGCGGCTCATCGAGATGCTGCTCGATGAAACGGCAAATTTGTTTGACCATCGCCGCCTGGCCCGTCCCCGCCGCTGATTTTGGGCGGCAACGCAGGCAGGCGCGATAGCCGGCGCGCTCCGCTTCCGCAGGCTGACGAAAAAACGATACGTTCTCGCGCCGGGGACGCCGCGACGGGCACGAGGGCCGGCAATACACCCCAGTCGAGGAGACCGCGAAAACGAAGCATCCATCCTGGCTCGCGTCACGGGCCTGCACGGCCTGCCACCATTGGTTGTCGAAATTTCGTGGCATCTCAATTGGTCCCGTCAGGTTGAGTATCGCATTGCTGGTTGTCATGCGAAAAGGTTAGAAGCAGCGGCAAGAATGCACCATCCGAATCTTGCGGTCAAAGTAAAATTGCGAGTGAAGTCAGCGCCCGGGATGAGTGCCAGCATTTCCACGTTCCGGCCGCCTTTGGGAAGCTTCGTTTCGAACGCGTTAATCGGACAACGGCTGCAATAGCCCAAAGGTTTGAGTAACCCCCGAGCGCCGGCGCAGTTCGCCGAGCAGCGCATGGGCTGCGTTTTCATAGGTCTTGGCCGGGTTCTGAGGGATCGGCCCAGACCGCATCATAAACAATTTGCGTGGCTTCTTTCAGTTCCATGTGCAGTGCGGCTTCGAGCACATCAATTCGTTCTTGTAAATGGTCGTGGCAGCTCTGACAGATGACCGCCTGCTCCGTCCCGTTGGGATGGTTCTCGGTGTGAATGCAGCCAGTGTTTCCGCCGGAACGGGAGGGTCTCTGCGAAGCCAGCACCTGGGCGCGAAATTCGCGCAGAAAGCGCTCACGCTCGGCTTCCAGGACCTCCAGGGTCGGGGCGTCATCGTTGGAGATTTCATGGGTCGGAGTCACCGTCCGGACGCGCGGGACGGTGGCGGTGACGCGCTCGCTGGTCTTACACACGGGACAAGTGGTCAAGTTAGCCGCGTAGTAAGTCTTGCATTTGGCGCATGGCAGGCCGTAGCCGATCGGCTTCGGAGTGACCCTGGAGGGGGATTGCATCTGGCTGCGCTGCACAATTGGCTGCGGAACCGTGGCCCCGCTGCCCACTCCCACTGACGGCATAGAACTCATCGAATCGCTCCCGAAGAAAAGTGCTGACTTGATTGTTGCAAGGGGAAGCGGCCCTGCCGAGAGCACGGGCGGACATGCCCGCTGGTACCATGGTGGCGCGTGGGTTGACGGAACAACCCAGCTTGAGTAAGGTTAACTATAAGAAACACTGGGGCGCAGTGGAGGTTTCCATATGTTTGAAGGTTCGTTTCAGCCAATGCATTTGCTGGTGATATTCTTTATTGCTCTGCTCGTGTTCGGCCCCAAAAAACTCCCTGAGCTTGGCAAAGGGATCGGCGAAGGCATTCGCGCACTCAAAGAAGGCATGAAAGACTCGTCCGACCAACCTAAGGCGAACACCGACGCCAAGGGCCCCGAGACCAAGAGCCCCGAGACCAAGAGCTAGTTCCGCTTCATTCTCCAAAACCTGCGCAAGAGTTTCTATCGTCTTTCCTGGATTTGCGGAGTTCTCTCGCTCCGCAGATGCGCTAGTCTGGTAAGTTATTTTCTCAACCCAAAAATCACTTGCAGATGAGCACGCGCGCGCGAAAGCCGCAAACCGCTCATCGCTGGAGGATGCGATGCGCAGTTCATTCGTTCTCGCCGTCCTGTTCCTCGCGGTATTCTGCTCGCCCCTGCTGGCCGACCAGCTCGTCCTGAAGAATGGCGATCGCATTACCGGAACCGTCACCAAGTCCGACGCTAAGACTCTGCTGCTCAAGACCGAGTTCATGGGCGACGTCACGATTCAATGGTCGGCCGTCGATTCGATCTCTTCCACCCATCCCCTGCACGTCCAGACCCAGAACGGCAAAACTCTGGTTGGATCGATCAATACTTCCGACGGGAATTTTGCGGTGACTTCGACCACGGGTGAAACCGTGAGCGTAGCAAAGGCCGAGGTCACTGCCTTGCGCAACGATCAGGAGCAGACCGCCTACGATAAGTCGATGCATCCTTCGCTCTTGCAGGGCTGGAGCGGCGGAGCCAACGTTGGATTTGCGCTGACTCGCGGCAACAGCGAAACCAAGAACCTGGCGCTGGCCTTTACTGCTGACCGCAAGACTACCCATGACGAAATTGACATGTACGCGAACAGCGTTTACTCAACTAACGACGCAGCCGGCGCCACCCCCAGCGTTACTGCCAACACCATTCAGTCGGGAGCCCGTTATTCCCGGAACTTTACGAAAGTCGTATTCGGCTTCGGCGGCGCCGACTTTCAGACTGACGAACTGCAGGGGTTGAATCTGCGCTCCGTTCTTGGCGGCGGCTTGGGCGTGCACTTGATCAATACCAGCCGCACAACTTTGGACCTGCTTGGCGGCCTTAACTACACCCGCGAGAATTATGTCGGCCTGGACCGGCAATTTTGCCGCTTTAACCCTGGGCGAGGAGTTCATGCACAAGCTCGGCGCCGGCACGGTGCTGACGGAAAAGGGCTACTTTTTCCCCGACCTGAGTCACACCGGACAATATCGCGGCACTTTCAACTTCGGCACAGTTACGAAAATCAGCAAATGGCTGGGGTGGCAGAATGCCTTCGGCGATATCTATGTGACGAATCCGCCGTTTGGCAAGAAGCCCAACGACCTGTTGCTGACCACCGGACTGAATATTTCATTCACCCACTGATGCCTTTTCGGCTGCTGTGCATCTTAAGGTCTTAGGAGACGCCGATGGACAACGAGCAGTCGTTACTCGACCCGGAAGATCGCGAGATTGACGAATCTGACCCGCAAGCAAGGAAAGAAAAGATGATGGACAAAACGGTCGCCGACACTTTTCCCGCGAGCGATCCGCCATCTTCCCTGCCTGATCCGGACGAAGATTCTTTCGCGGCGTAGCCGGGCGCGGTTGAACATGGATCAGACGAGCGTGTACTGCAGCGTGACTTGCATCTCTGCGTCGCCCGGGACTCCGGCGTGATTCATGTGAAACACCAGATAGTCGTCCGCACTGAGTGTGCGTCCCGAGGCGACACTCACGTGCCGTGCGGTCGACGACGCTGCTCCCGAAGCTGGCACCCACGTCTTCAAAATAATGTTGAAGAAAACGTCCTGCAGCAGATAGCCGTCGTTACCCACATCGAGGTTGTTGGGATTGTAGACCTTCACCGTGCCGAAATCCGGGCTTTCGGGAGAAACAAACCATGCGCTCGAATCTCCCTGCACGAATTTCGGGACTCCGCGCGAAACCGCCGCGCGGCATAAAATCTCCGCAAATCCTGGACTGCTGGGCAGCGAAGTGATCATAAAGGCAGTATCGAACTCCGCCGAATTCAAAACCAGATCGTTGGCGACGCGGAAATAAACGTCGGCGCCGTTGTTGTCAAGGTTCGTGACTTCCCATCCGAAGCTCGCCACTCGCGTGCCCGGTTGCGACTGCGCTGCAGAAGAAGTCAAACCGGTAATGGTTCCCGCGGCCACGCTCGCCAAAGCGAAGCCGCTGCCGGAGACAAACGCGCGTCGTCCCTTTTTCATGTGGACACCCCAGACTGAAATCTTATTCCCGCGTGACTGACTTCACCAAATTTCGTGGGCGGTCCACGTCCAGGCCCCTTTTTACCGCCATGTAATAGGCAAACAGCTGCAGGGGAACGATCTCGATGACCGGCGAAAGCAGCTCCGAAGCCCGCGGAACGAAAATGGTTTGATCGGACAATTTTCGCACCTGCTCGTCCCCCTCCGTCGCAATCGCAATAATCCTCGCGGATTGCTGTTTGAAACCCCTGATATTGGCAAGTGTTTTCTCGTAACGCTTGATTGAACCTTCATTCTCGCAGTCACAGGTCGCGATAATGACAATAGGAAGATTCTCATCGATCAGCGCATTCGGGCCATGCTTGGCCTCGCCGGTCGGATATCCCTCGGCGTGAACGTAAGATACTTCTTTCAGTTTGAGCGCACCGTCCATGGCAATGGGATAGTGGATCGCCCGGCCGAGGTACAGAAAATCCTGCGCCGAACGATACTTCTCCGCCAGATGTTCACAGTCTTCCGCGGTTCCTAATGCCGTTTCCACTTTGTCGGGAAGGTTGAGCAGTTCAAGAACACTCGCCTTTGTCTTCTCTTTCGATAGCGCATCTCGCGTCTCGCCGAGATACACAGCGAACATGTAGAGCAGCGCCATTTGCGCGGTGAAAGCTTTGGTGGAGGCGATGCTGATTTCCGGCTCGGCGTCGGTGTAGAGAACACCGTCGGCCTCGCGGGCAATGGTCGAGTCGAGCACGTTGGTGATCGCGATTGTCCGCGATCCTTTTGCTTTGGCTTCGCGCTGTGCGGCCATCGTGTCCGCAGTCTCTCCCGACTGCGTGATTACGATCGTCAACTCATCCTTGCCGACCAGAGGATTGCGGTATTCGAATTCGCTGGCGTAATCCACATCGACGGGCAGGCCCACCAACTCCTGAATCATGAACTGCCCGGCCATTCCCGCGTGGCGACTGGTGCCCGAAGCGACGATACTGATCCGCCGCAACCCGCGAAGTTCGTCTGGGCTGATGTGGATTTCGTCCAGCCGCACCGGCTCCTTCCGCAGATACGCGCCGCGAGATCGCCCGCCGCAGCGCCTCCGGCTGCTCGCAGATCTCCTTCAACATGAAATGCGGGAATTTGCCTTTATCGGCCATCTCTCCTCAATTTGCCCTCGTCGCGCCGACTACCGCTCCGCCAACGATGGTGTTTTGCACTTCGCCCGCAGAATTCAAGACGACGATGTCCGCCTTCGATCCGGCTTCGATGCGGCCTCTGCCCGACAATCCCGCAACCCGCGCGGCATTCAGCGTTGCCAGGCGCACAGACGATTGCAAATTCCAATCGGCGAACTGCATAACATTCCGCACCGCACGGGTCCGAAAGTTAGTACGCTCCCAGCTAACTTGCCCTCCGATGTACACCGGCGATCTTTCACGTCCACCTCGAGCGATCCCAAACGATAACGCCCGTCCGGCATTCCTGTGGCAGCTGTCGCATCGCTGATGAGGATCGCGGACTCGGGCCCTTTCGCTATCAGCAAAAGTTTCACAATGCTGGGATGGAGGTGAATACCGTCGGCGATGATGTCGGCCGTGAGGCGCGGATCGGTCAGCATTGCGCCCACAATGCCAGGCTCGCGATGGTCGAGCGGCCGCATGGCATTGAATCCATGGGTGCAGTGACGCGCGCCTGCGGCAATTCCTGCACGCGTCTCGGCCAAGTCCGCGTTTGAATGTCCCAGGCTTACGCAAACCCCTCGTCGTGCCGCCTCTGCGATGACTTCCGCAGCGCCTTCCAACTCAGGAGCAATGGTCATCATTCGAATGCGCCCGTGCGCAGCTTGCCAAAAGCGATCAAACATTTCGATGGTCGGAGTCAGCAGGTTCTCTGTCGGATGCACGCCTCGACGAAGATGGCTTATGAATGGCCCCTCGAGATGAATGCCCAAGGGCTGGGCGCGGCCTTCATTGCCGGCTGGCTCGGCCCTTTCAATTGCTGCCGCCAGCCGGCCCAGCGCCGAAAGTGTCTGCTCGGCCCGCGCCGTTACAGTTGTAGGAAAATAACTGGTCACTCCGTGCGAGGCGAGCAACCGTTCCATGGCGGGCAAGCCACTCGTGTCAACGTTCATTACATCGTGCCCCGCCCCCCCGTGAATGTGAATGTCCACATAGCCTGGGACCAGGATCGCCTCGCCGAAATCGATGGTTCTTGCGCCGCCAGGCAATTCATGCGAGACCCTGGAGCTCACCTCGACCACCGTATCTCCCTCGAGCAGCAGTAACGGTTTTTCTACGCTGTCGAGCGGCGTGTATAGACGGCTTGCGGTGAGGGCAATCATTGAAACGATAATCTTAACGGATTATTGCGGATTTCGAACCTGCCCCTGATAAATCAATCCGGCCTTTTTCGCAAGCTGCTAAACTGCTAAAAGCCGAGATGAGACCCGCCACACTTCGCCCCTGGCGTACTTTCTCCCGGCCACGCTCCCGATGAAATACGGCTTTGTCATTGACAACCGCAAGTGTATCGGCTGCCACGCCTGCACCGTTGCCTGTAAAACCGAGAACCAGGTCTCGATTGGCGTAAATCGCACCTGGGTCAAATACGTGGAAAAGGGCGAATTCCCTAACACTCGCCGTGTCTTTCAGGTTACGCGCTGCAATCATTGCCAGAAGCCGCCGTGCGTCACGATTTGTCCAGTCACGGCCATGTACCGTCGCGAAGATGGCATTGTCGATTTCGATTCCGAGCGCTGCATCGGCTGTAAAGCTTGCATGCAGGCCTGCCCTTACGACGCCATTTATATGGATCCCGACAGCGGCACGGCGGCGAAATGTCATTTCTGCGCGCATCGAACTGAAGTCGGCCTCGAGCCCTCGTGCGTGGTGGTTTGCCCTGAGCACGCGATTATCGCGGGCGATTTGGAAAACCCTGACGGGGAAATTTCGCAGTTAATCGCGCGCGAGACCGTGCGTGTGCGCAAGCCCGAACAAGGAACCCAGCCCAAGCTTTATTACATTGATGCCGACGAAAGCGCGATTGTCCCGACCGCCGCGCGCCACGAGGTTTTTTACATGTGGTCGCAACGAAACGAGAACGTGCACGGCGGCGGAGCGATTTATCCCGCGGACAGTCCTCTGCTGCAGATCAATGCTCTCGCCGCTTACGATGTCTCGCACGCGCGTCCCTGGGGATGGCAGGTTCCGGCGTATTGCTGGACCAAATCCATCGGCTCGGGAGCGCTGGCTGTCTCGGCGATTGCCATGGCGCTTGGCCGCTTGTCGGGTGACCGGGTGCGCGACATCGCGCTTTCCGCAATCGCGCTTCTTTTTACCGCCCTGACGACCGTGCTGTTGGTTTGGGACCTCGACCACAAGGAGCGTTTTCTGCGCGTGGTTCTAATGCCTCAAAGTAAATCGTGGCTGGCGCGCGGCGCGTTCATCCTGATTGCATACAGCGGCTTGTGCACGCTGTTTCTACTGGCCGCCCTTGCGGGATTTTCCGCGATGGTCTCGGCTTTACTTTGGCCGACTGTGTTGCTTGGATTTCTCGCCGCCTGCTACACCGCCTTTCTCTTTGGACAGTGCGAAGGCCGCGATCTGTGGCAGACGCCGCTTCTGCCGGTGCACTTGATCGTGCAAGCTTTGATGTGCGGCGCGGCCGTACTGGCGCTGCTCCCGGATGCGCTCGGCGGTTCTGCTCAAACTGTTTCCGTCGGGAGCGTCGCGCTCGTCGCCACCGTTGCTCTGCACCTGCTTATGCTACTGGGCGAAGTCGCAATTCCGCACACCACCGACAATGCCCGCTATGCCGCGCGGCTGATCACGCATGGCCCGTTTCGCGGCGCGTTTTGGGGAGGCGCGGTTTTGCTAGGCGGGGTCTTGCCTTTGCTGCTTTTGCTGCTGGCGGGATCGAACCGTTTAGCGGTGGCATTGGCTTCCGTTTGCGCGCTCGCAGGCCTTCTGATTTTTGAATGGTGCTTTGTTATGGCAGGACAAAGCGTGCCGAACAGTTAAGAGGATGGAGACTTTGTAATGGACGATTTCAAACGTTACGGCAGCGACCTCGCCACTTGTCCTCCGGTGGAGAAGTGGGACGACTGGGTCGAGCTCGATCCCGCCGCCTGGCCGAAGCGCGTAAAGAAACATTACCAACTGGTTCCGACCATCTGCTTCAATTGCGAGTCCGCCTGCGGTTTGCTGGCCTACATCAACAAAGAAACCGGGGAAATCGACAAGTTCGAAGGCAATCCCAAGCATCCTGCCAGCCGGGGCCGCCTGTGCGCCAAAGGCCCGGCCACCATCAATCAGATTCACGACCCCGACCGCATTCTCTACCCCATGAAGCGCGTCGGCCCGCGCGGCAGCGGCAAGTGGGCGCGCACTTCCTGGGACGAAGTCCTCGAAACTTTCGGCTCCCGCATCCGCAAAGCCTTTCAGGAAGGACGCGGTGAAGAAGTCATGTACCACGTGGGCCGGCCCGGTCACGATTTGATCATGGACCGCATGCTGCAGGCGTGGGGCATCGACGGTCACAATTCGCACACCAATGTTTGTTCGTCGTCCGCGCGCCTCGGCTACATGCTCTGGCACTACGCCGACCGTCCCTCGCCTGACCACGCCAACGCCCGCTTCATTCTTCTGCTCTCCTCGCACCTCGAGTCCGGACATTATTTCAATCCTCACGCCCAGCGCATTATTGAGGGCAAAATGTCAGGCGCTAAACTCGCGGTCATGGATCCGCGTCTCTCAAACACCGCCAGCATGGCCGACTACTGGATGCCGACTTATCCCGGCACTGAAACTGCCGTGCTGCTGGCCATGGCGATGGTCATCCTCAACGAAAATCTTTTTGACGCCGCCTTTGTAAAGAAGTGGACCAACTGGGAAGACCTGGAAGTCGACGACTTCATGGCCAGAGGACAGAGCTTTGAGTCGGTAATCGAAGCGCTCAAGCGGCATTACGCCCGCTTCACTCCCGAGTTCGCGGAAAAAGAAAGTGGCGTGAAGGCTGACGTGATCGTCAAGCTGGCGCGTGAAATCGCGGCAGCTGGGTCGCGTTTCGCTTCTCATCTGTGGCGCGGCAGCGCCTCCGGAAATCTTGGCGGCTGGCAGACCGCGCGCGCACTCACTTTCCTGCACGTGCTCACTGGATCGGTGGGAACCGTTGGCGGTCACAACCTGAATGCGTGGAACAAATTTGTCCCTAAACCGTTTTCTATTCCACCGCCGCAGAAACGATGGAACGAGTTGCTCTATCCGCTGGAGTGGCCGCTGTGTACGCACGAAGTTTCTTTCTTGCTACCTCACCTTCTTAAGGAAGGCCGCGGCCGCGTCGACTCTTATTTCACGCGCGTGTTCAACCCAGTCTGGACTTACCCCGACGGCTTTTCCTGGATCGACATGCTGCGCGACGAAAACAAAATCGGTCTGCACGCTGCGCTGACCCCGGTCTGGAGCGAGACCGCATGGTTCGCCGACTATGTTTTGCCCATGGGCTTCAGTCCGGAGCGCCATGACCTGATGAGTCAGGAAACCCACTCTGGCCGCTGGATCGGCTTCCGCCAGCCCGTGTTGCGAGTTCTGCAGGAACGATCCGGAAAGAAGTTCGATTACAGCTACCAGGCCAATCCCGGAGAAGTTTGGGAAGAAGACGAGTTCTGGATCAATCTTTCCTGGGCGATTGATCCCGACGGTTCTCTTGGCGTCCGAAAATGGTTTGAGTCGCCTTACCGTCCCGGCCAAAAAATCACCGTCGACGAATATTACGGATGGATGTTTGAGAATTCCGTTCCTGGTCTGCCCGAAACCGCCAGCAAAGAAGGCCTCACACCACTGCAGTACATGCGCAAGTACGGCGCGTTCGAAATAAACGGCGAAGTCCATAAGCTGAACGAAACGCCTCTGTCGGCCGACGACCTCGCCGGATCCGAAGCCCGGTCGGATGGAGTGGTCGCGAAGCAAGGCAAAGCCATCGGCGTAATGATTGATGACAAAGCAGTCGTCGGTTTCGGCACTCCCTCGCGTAAGCTGGAACTATTTTCAAAAACCATGGCCGACTGGAAGTGGCCGGAGTTCACGCTTCCCGAGTATCATCGCAGCCACATTCACCGTTCGGCACAGGCGGTGTCGTTAGGGAGTGCGGCAGAAGATTTCGATCCCAAACTTATGCCGAAAGTGGATTGGCCGACCCAGGCCGCCGGCGAGGTGTTCACCTTGCTGCCGATCTTCCGCCTGCCCAATCTGATTCACACGCGTTCCGGCAACGCGAAGCTGCTCTACGAAATTTCGCACAAGAACCCGCTCTGGGTAAGCCGCACGGATGCCAAGAAGCTCGGCGTCCGCACCGGGGACTTACTCAAAGTCCACACCGAAATCGGATTCTTCGTGCTGCACGCCTGGGTCACGGAAGGTCTTGCGCCTGGCGTTGTGGCGTGCTCGCATCATCTCGGCCGCTGGCGAACGAACAAAGATGACCAGATTGAGCGCCTTTCAAGCGCGTGGGTCGACCTAAAAGAAGTTGGCCAAGGTCAGTGGATGATGCGCCAGGTCGAAAGCGTCGAACCGTATGCCAGCCCCGATCCCGACACCAAGCGCGTGTGGTGGAGCGAAGCCGGCGTACACCAGAATCTGACCTTCCCGGTCCATCCCGACCCGGTCAGCGGCATGCACTGCTGGCACCAGATGGTACGAGTGGAAAAGGCCGCGCCCAACGACCGCTACGGCGACATCTTTGTCGACACGAACCTATCGCACGTGGTTTATCAGAAGTGGAAGCAATTCGCCCGCCCGGCCCCCGGCCCTAACGGCCTTCGCCGGCCGCTATGGATGCCGCGGGTCGTGCGTCCCGAGGAAGCCGCGTTCTACGTTAAGTAGGTCAGCGCCGCCGATGAGTTAGTAGATCGATAGAGGACGCGCTCTTGCAACGCGCCCCCTTTATCTTCTATCTTCCGCCAGTTAAGCGGCCTTCGCTTTACCAGCGCGAAACCTTGCCCATCTTGCTTTCTGGGCCGCGGCGATTCTTTTCCTCGCCGCTGCCGACATCGTCCGCCCAGTGCGCCGGTTTCCGCCAGCGACCTGGCCACGCACCGCGCTTCCCACTTTCGACAACGCTTTAATTGCCTGATCTAACTGTCGCAGTTCACTTACTAAACGCCCACGTTCCTGTTTCAACTGCCCCAATACTGCTCCTAGTTCGCTCATTGTCCGTGATATTCCCTCACCGGGAGATTAACTGCCTCCCCGAGAATACGCGATCCAGGGGTGAATTGCACCTATGCGATCTCAAATGGTTGAACCATCCGTCGGGCCGACTTACCCGTCCTCAACTTCCAGAGGCACAAACGCTCAGCGGTTCACGTTAGGAAAATTTGCGAATCCCGCTCCATAATATGCGGCCAGCGCCTGTTTTTCCTGCGCGGTCAGCAAGGCCGCAATGCTGCGCATCGGCATGTTGATATCGTTACTCCGGACCGCCTTTGCGAACTCGTCCAACTGTTCGAGAATGTAAGCACCGTTCTGCGTCATCAGCGAAGGCGCTCCCTTATCGTGGCCAATCGGCCCGTGGCACGCCTGGCAGGGCGGAATTCCGCGCTGGCCATCGCCTCCCGCTACCAGACGCGCGGCGGCGGTCACGTGAATCCAGGAGGGCAGAGCTTGCGGAAACGACCGCGTGTCGGCCGGATCCGAGTAAGTGGGTAATAAAAAGAAATACGCCGCCAGGTCGGAGTAGTCCTGAACCGAAAGCTCATTCGCGACCGCCTGCATAATCGGCGACTCGCGCTTCCCGGCGCGAAAATCGTTCATCTGTTTCCACATCGTCAGCCTGTCAAAGCCAGCTAGATTGGGCACCTGCGGATCGGAGGTAAAACCCTCGCTGCCGTGGCAACGTTCGCATCTACGCGCGATCACCAGGCCGCGCACCGCGTCTCCCGTGGTTGCTTTGGAAATGGTGCCTTCCGTCCATGCGACATAAGAAGGAATCCGCACCGGCGGCTGCGGTGGCTGGACGTTCCCGGCGGAGAGCGCCACCGTAGCCAGGGCTAGCACGACTGCCCGCAATCGAGATCTTCCCGCGGTCAAGAAAAATGTCTTAAGGGGATTCACAGGTCAATCGCTCCTCGGGCGTGAGCTTGGGGAATTGCGCCGCGGAAACAACCATTACGCGAGAACGCATGTCGTAGTGCCCCGCTCCGCAGAACTCGTGGCAGGGCGCTTTATACTCCCCAGGCACGGCGAATTGCATTTTAGATTCTTCGATGTGGCCGGGCACGACTTCGAGTGCATGGTCCGTTCCAGCGATTGAGAATCGGTGCACAACATCTGCGCTGGTGATGCGAAAGAGCACCGGCTGGCCGGCGGGCACGGTCACGCAGTGAGGGACAAAAAGAAATTGCTGCGCAATCAGTCGGACCGTTACCGCGCCATCTGCATCCACCGCAGTGCCCAGGTTGCTTTCGACAAACTCTCCCCCAAGATGCAGGCTCCGGGGATCAACGCCGTTCGAGCTGCCCGTGAGCTTGCTGGCAATGCTCTCCGCTTCATAAGGAAAGCGGACACAAAGCCACAGTAATGCGAACCCAAAAATTAGAAGCGGAAACTGGAAGCGTCGCCATCTCATGTTCGTACCTGCAGCCTGTTTCAGTTGGATTGTCCGAATCAGGGCAAGGTAACACAGATTTTGAGTGCGAGCGACCTCGCAGGCAAAATCTTGCCGTGAGGAGCCAAACCGGCGGGAAGTTTAGGATCGGGGAACGAACTGGCCAACGCTGTGGGTCGAAGGCTTAAGACCTTCGTAACGAGGTCGAGTGATTACCAGTGTGTCTGGAGAAAGCAACCAGTGTTTCCTAGACTCGTAGGCGGTGCGTTCATTTCGTCATCTTCGGACGAAGCTACTTGTGTCAATGCTGGCAGTTGTGTTTTTCCTGACGGCCGCCGTGCTGGTAGTGGTGCAGGCACGAATGAAGAAACACGTCCGGGAAGATCTGGTTTCAACCTTGCGTGCGGAATCGGTGGTGTACGCGGATCTGGTGCGAGTGCGCCGGGAGCAGACGCAGCAGAGCACCGCGATTCTCGTGGATCAGCCCAGTCTCAAGGCGCTCATGTCGAGCGACGATCCTCCGACGGTCCAGGATGCGTCGAAAGCGATTCTGGAATCGAGTCGTGCTGACCTTCTTATTTTGGAGGATCCAAACGGCGAGATTCTGGCATTCCACTCCACCGCAGATAGCGAGGCGATGCCGGCGCTCGAAGGCTTGATGCAAGTTTCGGTGGGCACGCAGGACTGGTGGTTTGCCGGTGGCCACTTGTACAACGTGAGTCTGTCCCCGATAGTAGCTGGCGCGGGCGCGACGAGCGTTCGCTGGGAAGAATGGCACTGGGGCGCGATGTCTCGCCGCAATCGGTGCTGGGTAGCGGAGCTTTTGAAGAATCAGCGTTTGTATTTGAGCGCCATGGGAAACTTTTGTTGAGCTCACTAAAACTAAATGCGGCCAACGAGTTTGCAGCCTTACTGGGGGATGGAAGCGGAGTGCCAGGCTCGATTCGGGCCGTCGATTTGGGAGGTGAGAGTTATCTGGCGGAGTTTGTGGAGCTGTCGGGAGATCATCCTGTACGGCTGTACTGTTTGGAATCTTTCGATCAGGCGACCAGCTTCCTGCGCTCCTTGGACCGGACGCTAATGCTGCTCGGAGCGCTGGCGTTCATGGCAGGAGGTTTACTTGCGTTCGCGGTGTCGCGGCAAATCACGCGACCGCTGGAGCGGCTGGCGCTGGGTACGCAGCGGTTGAAGCAAGGCGATTTCGAGTTTGAAATTCCGACACACGGATCGGATGAAGTCGCGGCGCTGACGGAAGCGTTCGACCAAATGCGGCAGAGTCTGCAGCAATCGCGGGAAAATCTGCTGCGGTCGGCGCGACTGGAAGCCGTAGGCCGGCTGGCGGGAGGCGTGGCTCACGACTTCAACAACCTGGTCATGATCATCAAGGGCTACAGTGATCTGTTGCTCGATACCGCGACACCCGAGGCCCGGGGGCATATCGAGGAAATCAAGCAGGCGGGCGAACGGGCCAGCGCATTGACCCGCCAGTTGCTGGCTTTCAGCCGAAAACAGGTCCTCGAAACGCAGGTACTAGACCCCAACCAAACTGTACTCGGTATGGTGAAAATGCTGCGCATCTTGATTGGGGAAGATATCGAGCTGGTAACGAACCTGTCCGATCAGGTTGGGCGGATTCAGGCAGACCCGGGGCAGCTTGAGCAGGTGGTCATGAATCTGGCGGTGAATGCGCGCGATGCGATGCCAGACGGGGGAAAACTTATTATAGAAACAAAAGCCTGCGATCTCGACGAAGACTATGCCGCGAATCACAGCGAAGTCGCACCCGGGTGCTTTGTGCTGATGGCGGTCACGGATACGGGCTGCGGCATGAGCAAGGAAACGCTAGCGCACATTTTCGAGCCATTTTTTACTACCAAGGCGGTGAACAAAGGCACGGGATTGGGACTTGCCACAGTGTATGGGATCGTGAAGCAAAGCCGGGGACACATCTCGGTTTACAGCGAGATGGGACGAGGCACCACCTTCAAGGTATATCTTCCATCGCTCGACCAGTCGGTCCCGGTGGCCGCGCCGTCAGCTTCGAGTGTCGCTCCAAAGGGCGAGGGCACAATTCTGCTGGTGGAGGATGAACCTGCACTGCGCGAGCTGGCAGCGGAATTCCTGAGAAGATTAGGCTATACGGTCTTGCCGGCAGCAAACGGGATCGAAGCACTGGCGGCAGCGGAACACCACTTAGGACGGATTGATGTAGTCGTAACTGATGTCGTGATGCCGCGCATGGGTGGCCCGGAATTGGTGGAGAAACTGAGACAAAAGCAGAGTGGATTCGGAGTAATCTTCATGTCTGGTTACACGGAAGCGGCCGCGCTCGAGAATGCCTCGATCGCACCCGGCGCGAGCCTGCTCAACAAACCATTTTCGTCAGAACTGCTAGCGCAAAAGGTTAGCGAGGGCATGAGGTCACTTGGTAAGGCACGGGCGGCTAGCGCAAGCTGAAGCCCGCGGTCGGAAACCAGGTTCAGTTTGGGTTCGCGGCACTTTCTTCAATTCGTTAGTTCATCTCCTACTGCACTACAAGGTTGAAGCTGACTTTCTCGGTAAACGCTGTGCCGCTGCCCGACTGGAATGTCGCCGTTACCGTCAGCGGATAGGTGCCGGTCGCAGTCCCCGGCGGGTCCGTGCCTGCGCCACTTCCACCGCCGCATGAGGACATCGTCACTACCGTTGACAACAGGCAGACGCCCAGAATCAGTCCCACCAGCCGCGCTGCCTTACCGCGCCGTTTCCCCGGCAATATTACGAGCCCTGCCAGCCCCATGGTTCCCGCCAATCCGATCAAACCCGCCAGCCGATTTTCGTTTTTCTGCGAATTGGGTTGCAGCGAGCCGGAAGTCGCAGGCGTGGTGGTAGCCGTAACCTGCGCCTGTACGCTGGACGATCCATCCAGCGTAATCATGCTTGGATTCACAGTGCAGGTCGCCAGCGCCGGGGCTCCGTTGCAACTGAGCGACACCGATTTGGTGAAGCCCGGCGCCGGAGCCAGGGAAACCGTGTAGATCGCCGTCTGTCCGGGCACGACGCTCAGGCTGGTGCAATTACTGGTCAGACTGAACGGGGCCTGGCCAACACCGGTCAACGGGATCCGATGGGGGCTGCCAAGGGCGTTGTCGGTAACGATCAACGTGCCGTTTTCCGTGCCTGCGCCGCTGGGTGTAAACGTTATGCTGATGGTGCACGACTGGCCGGCCGGCAAAGCTGCAGGTGCGGTTGGGCAGTTGTTGGTCTGAGAAAAACCGTTCGCGTCAACGATGCTGGAAATCAGGAGGGGCTCGCCTCCTGTGTTCTTGAGCGTAACGGGTTGTGGAGAACTCGGCACCCCGCTGGCCTGGTTGCCGAAGTTGACGCTTACAGGCGTGAACGTTGAAACCGGCAGCGGCACCACTAAGCTGAAGACTGTGCCACAGCCGGCGCCGCACTCATCTGTCTCCTGTCCACCTTCAAAGGCTGTTCCATAGAAAATCCCGCTGGTGGCTTGCACTAGACCACCCTCGGGGTCCTCGCCATCGGCGCAATTAGCTTGGGAGCAGAAGCTGTAAAGCGTGGTGAGGGTTCCCGTTGCCGTAATTTTGAAGACAAATCCATCCTGGTTGGCTCCGCCAAATGGGGACGTTCCGTAAAAGTTTCCGTCGCTGGCCTGGATCAGCCCGTCATCGCTGCCGACGGTGGTCGATAGTGTGGTCAGCGTTCCCGCGGGGGTGATCTTAAAAATTGTGCCGCCTTCACCGCCATCTGTGGACCCGTAAAAGTTTCCATCCGTGGCCTGTATCAACGGAGCGAAGGCGCCAAAGCCGTCCGGGCACCCGGTCACCTCGCAGAAGCTGTAGAGCGTGGTCAAGGCGCCGCCCGGAGTCATCTTGAAGACCGTTCCACAGCCGTTATCACAATTTAAGGCGCCGCCACCAGCCGTTGTTCCGTAGAAATTCCCGTCGGTGGCTTGGATCAGCCCAGCTTCAGGATCTTCGCCGTCCGGGCAGTTAATCTGCAGGCAAAAACTATAGAGCGTGGTCAAGGTGCCGTCCGGCGTCATCTTAAAAACACTTCCACAGCCGAGGTCGCATAGTGTGCTGGCGCCGCCGTCACCGGTTGTTCCATAGAAGTTGCCGTCGGTGCCTTGCACCAGGCCTCCAAGGGGAGCATCGCCATCCGCGCAGCCAGGCTGCGAGCAAAAGCTATAAAGCGTGGCCAGCGCACCCGCTGCCGTAATCTTAAAAATAGTGCCGCCGCTGCCGTTGGTCCCGGCCCCGCCACCGGACGCCGTCCCGTAGAAATCGCCATCGGTGGCCTGTATCAGGTTGGAGGTTGGGCCGGCGCCGTCCGGACAACCATCAAATTGGCAAAAGCTATAAAGCGTGGTCAGCGCACCGGCTGGGGTGATCTTAAATACCGCACCGCCGTTGTTGGCTCCGCCGTTCAAGGTTGTGCCGTAAAAGTTGCCATCGGTGCCTTGCACCATCGAGGCATCAGGATTGGCGCCGTTGGTGCCATTGAAGCTCCCCAGCGTGGTATAGGTGACCTGTGCGGGTGAGGCAACTGCGACCACAAAGCAGAATACAAATACAGTTCGGGCCTTTGTCCATCCACTAAGTCTGATCACGCTGTCCCTCCCCGGTCCGGCAGCCATGCTCTTGACAACTAGCGGCGAAGCGACTGCGGAACCTCCGTGGTCGCCCCAGGATTGCATAATTCTGTCGAGATCACACATTCTCCTCCAAGATGGCAGAATGTCAACACCTGTTCCCATCTTTACAGCTTTACTGGGGGAACCTAGTTCCCTACCTGTATCGAACCAGTAATCGGACTTTCATGGGACGTAAATTCGTGATATAAGGGCGGATTAGTGAAGCTCTGACTCCGTCAGAAGAAACAGCGCAGGGACAGCTGGCTTGGGCAGGCAGCAACGGCCAGGAGCAAGGAGGGTTTGTGTCCGAAGCACGGACGGGAAAGCGATTTCCCCTGGAATTACCCATCAAGATTCACCGCGCGGAAGAGAACGGGCAGCACAGCGGCGTGACCGGAAATCTTAGCGCCGCGGGTGTCTACATCCGCGCCGATGCGGCGCTGGAAGTGGGATCCAACGTCGAATTTGAAATTTCGCTGCCGCCCGAGGTCACGGGAGCAAAAGAGCCGGTGATCGTGCAGTGCCGCGGACGCGTGGTGCGCACCGACGAGCCTGAGGCCGGCAAAGCGGGCGACAATCGCGGCGTTGCCTGCGTGATCGATTCGTACGATTTTGTGCGCCAGTAGCGATGCTAAACGCCGCCAGCCTGGCGGCCCCGCAGCGGGCGGGATGCCCGCCGAACAGACCGGCATGAGCCGGCGTGGCTGAGGTCCAACGATGCTGAAATTGATTCTGGCGGACAATCAAGCAATCTTCCGGGCGGGTATCGCCAAAGTTTTGGCGGTGGAAGACGAGATGCGCATTGTGGCGCAGGCGCAGACTTCTGAGCAGATGTTCATGGCGCTGGACAAGTTCCGTGCCGCGGTGCTCGTGGTGGCCGGCGGATTTCACACCGACTTTCCCGGCGTGGTGAACGCAGCCAACAAAGTAAAGACGCGCGTGGTGGTGCTGGCCGATACAGGCGAGAGCGCACAGCGCTACATTGGCAACGGCGCGCAGGGCGTGGTGTATCGCAACGTCACCAGCGCGGCCCTGGTCGATTGCGTGCGCAAAGTGGCGCGCGGGGAAAATTGGGTCCAGGACATCGCCGTGCCCAGCGAGCTCACTGAAAACGATATGGTTGGATTGCGCGTCCGTGATCGCCTCACCGCGAAAGAGCTGCGCATCGTGGCGCTGATCGTGCAGGGATATAAAAACAAAGAGATCGCGTCACAGCTGGGGACGACCGAGCAGGTGATCAAGAATTACCTGCGGAACGTGTATGACAAGATCGGCGTTTCCGACCGTCTGGAATTGGCGCTGTTCACCATTCACCACCGGATTTTGAACGAAGCCGCAGCCGCCACGGCAACCGCGTTGCCACAACAGCCGGGGCAAGCAGTGCCGTCGTAAATTTTGTGATGTGAAAAAGGCCGCCCGAAGGGCGGCCTTTCTAATTTGATCTAGCAGTTACTCGGATGAATCGCCGTCAGCCCTTTGAATCGGCCAAAGTCCGCTTCATTGAGCGTCAAGATGTGGTTCACTCCGTGAACGTACATCACGGCCGCCAGGCGCGCGTCATGAACCTGGACTCCGGAAACTCCGTACTCTACAACGATCCTTCGCCACTCGCGATACGTGCTTTGACTCTCCGGCAAGAACGCCATGCCGCTTTCGATGGCACGGATTTCGCGTTCGCTTTCCGCGATGCTGAGGCCCAGTCCATTTCGACTCGTGGGCCGAGTTAGCACGTTCCAAAGTTCCGCGACATTCTGGTGAGTGTAGTGAAAGACTGTGCCTTCTGACCCCAGACGATTGAGGGCAGTATCAACCAGCTTATGCTGTGGGTCCGAACGCCTCGTCATGCGGAGCAAAATATTCGTGTCCACAAGACAGGCTGGAACGGCCACTAGTCGTGGGTCCTGGTAGATCCACTCGCGGGAGAGATTCTTGGGGAGTGGCGGAATCTTGTCGGAGAATTGTGACAGCGAATCGAGCCAGGCGCGGATCTCCTGCTGCGTGCGTGCCCTCGGCAGAGTAGCCGCCTCGGCTTTGACTTCGCGGGCAAGTATCTCTTCGATATAAGCCTCGACCTGCAATCCGCGATCACGTGCTTGGACGGCGAGTTCGTCGGGGATGTTGACTCTGATCTCCATACTCAAACCTTAGCACTGCTGCGAAAATTGTTCCGCTACCGATTTCGGGCGCATGAACAGCAATAAGTATAACGGAGATGCTACGCCGCAGACTCTCCGCTGCGCTGGGATGCTTCCCGTAATTTCGCAATATCAAACTTCTTCATCTTCAAAAAGGCTTCGGTGACCCGCGCAACTTTCGCTTTGTCTTTGTCACCCAGCAACTCACCCAAGACCGTGGGCGTAATCTGCCATGAAACGCCGTAGTGGTCTTTCAGCCAGCCGCACTGTTCCGACTTCGGATCGGCGGAAAGCTTTCCCCAATAGTGGTCGATCTCGTCTTGCGTGTCGCAAAGCACCATCAGCGAAATGGCTTCATTGAAACTGAAGTTGTGGGTGCGGGCGCTGTCCATGGCTGCGAACTGATGGCCGGAGAGCGTGAAAGCTGCATGCTTCACCGTCCCTTCTGCGTCCGGAGCTTCGTTCTTGCCGTAAGGAAGGATGTGGCCGACACTTGAATTCGGGAACACGGATGAATAGAAGTTGAGCGCTTCCTCTGCCTTTCCCGCCTGCTGCCCGACAAACATCAGCGTCGGCGTGATTTTCCGCTTGACTGGCTGATCGCCCGTGAACATCAACTGCCAGGAAAGTCCAAACCGGTCCTGCAACCATCCGTATCGCTCGCTAAAGGGATAAGCGCCAAGCTCCATGAGCGCCGATCCGCCTTTGGAAAGCCCGCTCCAGAGCGAATCCACCTCTTCCTTCGTGTTGCAGGCAACGAGAAACGAGATTGCAGGAGTGAATTTGTACAGCGGCCCCGCGCTCAGCATCATGAATTCCTGACCGGCAAGCTCGATGCTCACAAGTTCAACCGATCCAGACGGCGTGTCGCTCAGGACCTTCGCGCTCTTGATTTTTGAGTTGGGAAACAGGGATGTGTACAGCTCTGCCCCCTGCCTGGCTTCTTTATCGAACCACAAATGCGGAGTAATCTTGGGCATGACAAACCGCTCCAATCGAAAATATGGCGAGGGTGGACGCCGCACGCCGATCCTCGTTAAGTTAGCTGATTTTTTCCGCTACCGACTTGCCTTGCGTGAACAGCAGCAAATAATCCGGGCCGCCGGCCTTCGAATCCGTGCCTGACATGTTGAAGCCGCCAAAGGGATGCGCTCCCACCATCGCGCCCGTACATTTGCGGTTAATGTACAGGTTGCCGACGTGGAACTCCCGCTTGGCGCGCTCGATTTTATCTTTCGAGCTGGTGTAAGCTGCGCCAGTCAGACCGAATTCCGTGTCGTTGGCGATTTCAAGCGCGTGCTCGAAATTCTTCGACTTAATCACCGCCAGAACCGGCCCGAAAATTTCTTCCTGCTCGAGCTTCGATCCTGGCTTGATGTCTGCGATGACGGTCGGCTGCACGAAATAACCCTCGCCCGGCGCACGGTCGCCGCCGGTAATGAGTCGTCCGTCGTGTTTGCCGATCGCGATATAGTACAAGATCGACTTCATCGAAGATTCGTTGATCACCGCGCCCATGTTGGGATTTTCGGTGGGATCGCCAACCGTGATTTTCTCCACGCGCGCTTTTAGCGCTTCGAGGAACTTCTCGTAGATCCGCTCATCGACGATCACACGCGAGCAGGCGGAGCATTTTTGTCCCTGGAAGCCGAATGCCGCCTGCGCCACGCCCTCGACAGCCGAGTTGAAGTCGGCGTCGGCGTCGACAATGATCGCGTCTTTGCCGCCCATTTCGAGGATGGTGCGCTTGATCCAGATTTGACCGTTGACGACGTCAGCCGCCCGCTTATTGATGTCGATCCCGACTTCACGCGATCCGGTGAACGCGATGTAACGCGTCTTAGGATGCGCAACGACCGCGTTGCCAAATGTCGCGCCCGATCCCGGGCAGAAATTGACCACGCCTTCCGGTACGCCGACTTCCTCGAGCAGTTCGATGAACTTCGCTGCAATTGTCGGCGAATCGCTCGACGGCTTGAGAATCACCGTGTTTCCCGCGACGATAGAGGCCATTGTCATCCCCGCCATAATTGCGCAAGGGAAATTCCACGGCGGAATTACCGCGCCCACGCCCAGCGGAATGTAGCGCAGAACGTCGTGCTCGCCGGGAAGCTGGACGTCGGTTTTGACTTTGGACAGGCGGAAGCGCCTCGCGCCCATAATATTCGGCAAAGTCGATGGTCTCGCAGACATCGGCATCGGCTTCGTTCCAGTTTTTGCTGACTTCAAACACCATCCAGGCAGCGAACTCGAATTTGCGTTCGCGCAGCAGGTCAGCGGCGCGGAAGAGCAGGCTAGCACGCTCTTCGAACGATGTCCGCTTCCACTGCTCAAATGCCGGCCAGCGCGGCCTGCATCGCCGGTTCGACGTGCTCTTTGCCGGCTTTCTGATGAACGCCGACGATCTCGGACGGCTTGGCCGGATTGAGCGACTTGATTTTGTCAGCGGTTTTGACACGCTTGCCGCCGATGATCAGGTCATATTCGCGGCCCAGTTGGCCGCGCACTTTTTCGATGGCGGCGCGCATCTTGCGGGCGTTTTCGTCTTTGCTGAAATCGGTCAGCGCCTCGTTCTTGAACGGGGCTTCATGCAGGCGGACTTGGGTGTGGAGCGGGGCTTCAACGGTTGCCATAGGTGACCTCGGAATCCATATGGATGCGGCTGAGATAAGTGCCGAACCAGTAATTTTAGCACTGCGGGAAGGAGACTGCGACGCCATCCACCGGCGCTTTTTTGATTGGTTTTCTTGACCACAAAGGACACGCAGCTACACTAAGCATCATATGCAGAGGGTTTCCTTAGTGGGACTTTGTGTCCTTCGTGGTTAAATTGGATACGATCTACCGTCTCCACGGCCTCATCACCTTATATCCCGGAACCGCCGTTGGCGCGCTCTTTGTGGCTTCGAGCAACTTTCGCCTCACCAGCCAGCGAACTCCCGACTGGGCCGCGCTTTTCGAAATGCCAATGGCATCGGCGACGGTCTGATAGCTGGCATAAACCCGCTCCCGGCGGACGCGCCCAGCTTCGAAGGTGAACCAGAGATAAATCAGAAAGCTGGTCGGCTGGTGGTCGTGGCCGATCAGGTCACGCATCAGAACGTCTACAACGTAGTCGTCTACGGTCATCGCACTATACCGATGGATACTATAGCAGGCGATGCCTGATTGTGTCCCTCTGACGGGTTTCCTATACTGCATCCGAATCGCTTTAAGGAGTAAACAGAAATCGCTTTAAGGGGTGAACAGAATATGATCCGAGGAATTAAGTTCGTGAACGTGCCGGTAAGCAATCAAGACAACGCCGTCAAGTTCTATACCGAAAAGCTGGGCTTCCGCGTGCTCACCGACCAGCCTTACGACGATAAGCAGCGCTGGATCGAGCTTGGCATCCCGGGCGCCGATGCCGGCGTGGTGCTGTTCAATACTGACGATGACGGCGGCCGCGTAGGGGCTCGCCAGCCCATTTCTTTCTGGTGCGACGATGTAATGGCAACGGCGCAGGTCTTGAAGAGCAAGGGCGTCGGATTCGCCATGGAACCCAAGAAAGAAGAGTGGGGCAGCGTGGCCATCTTCAAGGATCAGGACGGAAATCAGTTTGTGTTGTCGTCGCGCTAACAACGGAGGTCGACGATGCGCACTGCCGAAACCAACAAGGCCGTCTACGATCTGATCGAGCCGTATCCGGCCGAGGTCCAGCAACTCGTTCTGGCCACACGAAAATTTGTCTTGCGCTTGATTCCCAAGGCGATAGAGATGGTGGACACGAAGTCAAAGGTCATTGGCTTCGGCTTCGGCACGGGATACAAAGACATGATCTGCAGCCTGATGCCGGCGAAGGGCTGGGTAACGCTGGGGATCGGCTGGGGCGCGGAATTGCCCGACCCGCAAAAGTTGATGGGAGGATCGGGCAAGGTCCATCGCCATGTAAAGCTGAAAAGCGAAGCGGACCTGAAGAACCCGGCATTGGAAACCATTCTGAAAACCGGCCTGGCGCGCTGGAAGAGCAAGCAAAAGCCCGCGAAAGGGTGAGCTTGTCCAATTCAGATCGCGCTACGCCTGCACTTTCGCACACAACCCCCGGAGACTATCAGAACCGGCCGCACTCACGGAATGAAGGTGAACACGGTCCCGCAGCCGTATCCGTAATCGTCGCGGCAAAAGAGGTGGCCACCGTAAACCGTCGTTCCATAAAAAATGCTGCCCTGCACGAAGGAGAGCATCGGGTCTTCCCCGTCCGCTTTATTCGTAAAAGTGTAAAGGGTAGCGAAGTTCCCAGTCGCATCAAACTTGAAAATCGTTCCACAGGCCGTGCCCGAACATCCGCCTGAAGACCCATCGGAGGTCGCGCCGTAGAAACTCTCTTGAGAGGCGATAAGGCCACGGGGGTGCGATCCATCGTCTCTGCCAAGAAAACTATAGAGCAGGGTTTCACTCCAATTGCCGCCTGTTCCCTGGGTGAGTTCGAACAATGTGCCGCAACCGGCCTCGCACTCAACGTTGCCGCCTAGAGACGTGGAGCCGAAGAGGTTGCCGCCTGCGTCACGGACCAGGCTGTTGGGCGTTGCGCCATCTCCGTTCGTGCCGGTGAATGCGTACAAGGTGCTCTCCTTGCCGGCCTCATCAATCTCGTAGACCACACCGCAACCTGGATCCCCGAAGCATCCCGTGCCGCCGGCATAGGTGGTGCCGTACAGCTTGCCTCCGGCTGCGAGCAAGCTCGATCCGGGAAGCAGCCCATCGGAGCCGCCCGTGAACGCATAAATCACGCTTTCATGGCCGCTGGAATCCAGCTTGAACACGGTTCCGCTGTTGTTCCCGCCGACGTATGTGGTTCCATACAAATTTCCGTCCGACGCGCGAATCAAATTATCGCCCATGCAGCCATCGGGATTGCCCTTGAAGGTGTAGACGACCTGGAATTGCCCGGTTGAGTTCACATGAAAAATGTTGCCGCAGCCGTAGGCGTCCCCGGTATAAGTGACGCCATACATCCCGCCCGCGCCGTCGGGCACGAGATGGTTCGGGGTCGCGCCATCGTAGCCGTTGAAAGTATGGATTACGACCTCACCCAATTTCTTATCCAGTTCGTAGATTACGCCGCAGCTAACGGGCTTACAGCCCTCGCCTCCACCAGCGGCGCCGATGAGTCGATTTTGACCGCCGGGTATCAAACCGTTCGGAAAAGACCCGTGGTGACCGCCGTCGAACGCGTGTAGCACTTCAAGATTCTGTGCGTAGGTCAGCGAAGCAGTCAACAGCACGCCAAATACGAAGATAAGTGGCTGGCTGATCCTCCATTGTGAGAGGGGAATTACAGTGAGAAATTACTCGGAGGTGCGGCATGAGAGACCTCCACCTTCCAGACGGGAGCGATTTCGGTTCGCGAATCGCTGCGTGGCACTATACCACCAGGCGCAAGCCTGATTGTCATAGGAGGAAGACGCACGGTGGCTGAAATTCAGCCACTACCTATTCCAGCCACTACCCGCCGGTTCTCTAGGCGAGCGGCTGCAATACCGGCTGCTCAATCGGTTCGAGCCGCGCGGTAAAATGCCGCAGGAATGGAGCCTCGTAAGTCAGCTTCATGCCGCGAATGTGCTCGCGCTTCTTCCAAACTTCCAAAATTACTTCGACCACATAGTCGATGTGGCTTTGGGTGTAGACGCGCCGCGGGATAGCGAGACGCACCAGGTCCATTTTGGCAGCTGTGCCAAACATCAGGCTGCCGATTTCAACGGAGCGAATGCCGCCTTCGAGATATAATTCCGCCGCCAGCGCCACGCCGGGGAATTGATTGGCAGGAATATGCGGGAGGAACGCCCGCGCGTCGATGTAGATCGCGTGTCCGCCAGGCGGTTGCACAATCGGCACGCCTTGTTCGGCGATGTGAGTGCCCAGGTACGCTGTCGAGGCGATCCTGTAACGCAAATAATCTTCGTGCAACGCTTCCTGAAGTCCAACCGCAATGGCTTCCAGATCGCGCCCGGCAAGCCCACCGTAGGTCGGATAGCCCTCGGTCAGAATCAACAGATCTTTTTCCTGCTGGGCGAGCAAGCCGTCGTTAGTGCAGAGAAACCCGCCAATGTTTGCCATGCCATCCTTCTTTGCAGACATGGTGCAGCCGTCCGCATAGCGGAACATTTCCTGCGCGATTTCTTTGGGGGTTTTATCTGAGTAGCCCGGCTCGCGTTCTTTAATAAAGTAGGAGTTTTCGGCGAAACGGCAGGCGTCAAAATAGAGCGGAATGTGATGGCCGCGGCAGATTCCGCTTACTTCCCGCACGTTCTCCATGGAAACCGGCTGACCGCCGCCTGAATTATTGGTGACTGTCAGCATCACCAGCGGAATTCGTTCGCGGCCCACGCGGTGAATTAATTGCTCGAGCGCCTCCACGTCCATGTTGCCCTTGAAGGGATGAATCAGGCTGGGCTGCTTGCCTTCGGGAATCACCAGATCGACCGCCTCGGCGCCGACGAATTCAATGTTGGCGCGCGTGGTATCGAAATGCGTGTTGTTCGGGACGACGTCGCCTTTCTTGCACATCACATTAAACAGGATGCGTTCAGCGGCGCGGCCCTGGTGCGTCGGAATAACATGGCGATAACCGAAGATGTCCTGGATCGAATCGCGGAAGCGGTCGTAGCTCTTGCTGCCGGCGTAACTCTCGTCGCCTTCCATGATTGCGGCCCATTGGCTGGTGGACATGGCGCCAGTTCCCGAGTCGGTGAGCAGGTCGATCAGCACGTCCGCGGCCGGCAGCAGGAAAAGATTGTAATAAGCGGCGCGCAGCAGTTCTTCGCGCTGGGCACGCGTCGTCCAATGGATCGGCTCGACGCTCTTGATGCGGAAAGGCTCGATGATGGTGCGGGGCATAGGCGACTCCTACATTTAAAAGTAGAAACCGCGGTTGGGGGGATGTCAGTGATGAAGGTCACGCGAGTTATGAAGCGCAGTTGCTCGCGCTGCAGCAGGGCCAGCCGGCGGTCGTGACGAGAAATAGCTACTAATGGCTCTTCACCGACTCCCGCTCTTCATGCGGCCTGAAGCTCATGGCCGCGGTACGCTCCAGTTTGTCCCAGGCAAACGGCTGGCCGCCGATCGCACGCTTCACCGTCCTGAAAAGAACCAGCGAAAACACCTGGCGGTAGGCGAAGCGCTGCAGCCAAACCTGGCTTAGCAAGCCGATATCTTCCTTGGCCTCAGGCTGGCGACGTTCGAGCGCAAACGCAATCGCAGAAGTGATGAAATCAATGATGAGGAATGCGGCAAAGAACAGCACCAGCCGCTGGAAGTCCGCGGGATCGGTCGAATCGGGGTGGTAATGTTTCTGGACAACGTACCAGAGAGCGCCCACCAGAAACATCAGATCGATAAACGGCGATACCAGCGGCAGAAGAATCTGGAAGATGACAATGTTGGGCAACGCTACCCAACCCAGCACCCCCTTACGGGCAAATACCGCGCGATGTTTCCAGACTGACTGCAGAATTCCGAACGACCAGCGGAATCGCTGACGCATGAGGCCGTTGGCATTGATCGGCGCTTCGGTGTATGCGAGGGCCAGGTCCTCATACTCAACCCGGTAACCGCGGCGCAGCAGCGCCATGGT
This sequence comes from uncultured Acidobacteriaceae bacterium, assembly GCA_963848325.1. Classification (GTDB taxonomy): domain Bacteria; phylum Acidobacteriota; class Terriglobia; order Terriglobales; family Acidobacteriaceae; genus DATJOJ01. The sequence goes on along the minus strand of CAWKDJ010000019.1, from coordinate 156,726 downwards.
CAAGTCCGCATCCTCGGCGACGGTGTCGGTTTCGTAGCCGCCGGCTTCACGCACTGCCGAAGTTCGCCACGCTCCAATCGCTCCGGGGACGACGCTAACTGCCCCCATAGTATTTAATGCCCGGCGCTCAAAGTTTTGACTGGTGATGTATTCGAGCGCCTGCCAGCGGGTCCAAAGGTTTACCCGATTCCCCACTTTAGCGTTGCCCGCCACAGCCGCTACATGAGAGTTCAGGAAGTGTGGGACGAGGCGTGAAATCGCGGTGGGCGCAATGACCGTGTCAGCGTCGATGCCGACGAATATCTCCTCATCGCGAAGATGCTCTAGGCCGAAATTGAGCGCATCCGCCTTGCCGGAGTTTGGCTTGGTGAGAATGATTACTTTGCCGGCGGCTTCCTCGCGGGCGAAGGCCTTGCGGGCGACCTCGAGCGTGCGGTCTTTTGAACCATCGTCAATAACAATCACACGCAGGTCGGGATAATCTGAAGCCAAAGCCCCGCGCACCGTGCGTTCGATCACTTTCTCTTCGTTGTAAGCCGGAATCAACACCGCGACCTTCGGCTGATAAGACGCGGCGGCGATGGCAACAGGCTTCGCCTTTATACGGTCCAGAACCGCGAACGCCCCGACGAAAAGCAGCCGGCCGGTCATCAGCAGATCGCCGATGAAGAATATCCAGACGATTCCCCGGCTGGCAAAGTCCCACATAGCAAAACCAAGCGAGTCCAAAAGCGCCGCCCAGCGCTGGTTTGCGGGCAGCGGCGGCATGACATCGGCCTTGGTTTTGCCAAGCAATTGGTAAAGCGGGACAATCTGCAGTCCCTTGGCGCGGATGCCCTCAATGATGGGAGCGAGAGCGGCGACGGTGTGGCTGCGGTCTCCGCCGCCATCGTGCAACAAAATAATGCTGCCGCAGAATCGCGTGTCGTCGCCGCAGGGAGGAAGGTGAGTGATCACTCGGTCGGCAATTTCTTCCGCGCTGGGACGAGGGTTATCTCGCCAGTCGTTGGGATCAATTTTGTCGCCGATGCTGATGTAGCCCATGTCCTGCGCCCATTTCAACGGACGCACCTGGTCGGAGGTATCCGGCTCTTGATCGATGGAGTAGGGCGGGCGGAACAGGATCGTGTTTACTCCCAGGCGGCTGGCAAATAGCTGGGCGGTGAGATTGATCTCGATCTCGTTGTACTTCTTTCCGATATTGCTGATGTCGGGATGAGTAAAGGTGTGATTGCCGATCTCATGACCTTCGCGATAAATGCGCGACATAATTCCGCCAAAGCGGTCGGCCTGCAGTCCGATAAGAAAAAAAGTTGCGGGCGCGTTTTCGCGCTTGAGAATGTCAAGAATCCTGGGAGTCCATTCCGGGTCGGGGCCATCGTCAAAGGTCAGCGCGACAGCATGGGGATTGTAGCCGTAGCGGGCCACGCGATACGGCTCGGGCAAAGAATCGAAATTCTCGTCCGTAATCAGGCCGGAACCGGCATCGACCGTCAGGGCGCGTTTCCCGTCGGCGGGCTCAGCTTCGATGCTGAAAATTTCGCCGGTTCCTTCCATATCGACGTCGTCACCAGGAGGAACGTCTTTCAGCTTGTCGACCGAATCGGCTTCGCCGGGAATGTCCCAGACCTTCCATAACGACCGGTCTTCCGAACCCAGGCGCCACAGGGCGAACGTCTGAATGCCAAGGGTCTGCGCCGCGCGCATCTCGTTGAGCGCAGTCACCGCGTCGAGAAACCAGATGTCATGCTGAATGTTGCGTTCATCCATGTAGCTGACGTGCGGATTCATGGAATCGCTGTCGTAGTCGACATCTTCTTCCGAGTCGCGTGCGGCCAGCCATGCTTCCTGTACCGATTGATTGGCCTCTTTTTCTCCCGCCGGAAGTTTGCCATTCTTCAAACGTTCCGGCCAGTCATAGCCGTAATTGCCGATGGCGCAAATGAACTTTTGCAGCGGGATCGCCTTACGGGCTATTTGCAGGTTATTTACGAACCAATCCTGCGAGGCCACCGGGCCCGGATCGCCTCCCGGATAATGTTCGTCGTAATTCATGACCACGATGCCGTCGGCGGCAGCGGAAATGGCGGCGTAGTCGAAATCCTGGTTCCGCGGTTGCACACTGACGTAGAGTTTCAGTTTCTTCTGGTGAAGGTCGGTGGAGAGTTCCTTAAGCAACGCATTGAATCCGGGCTGGCCGCGCTTAGCGAATTCCTCGAAGTCGACCATCAGCCCGTGATATTTGTCGCTGGCGAGAAACGTGTCCACTTGCTGGCGAAAGCGTGCGCGGGAATCGGGGTCATTGAGAAACGCGCTAATCTCGACCCAGTTGGTGCCGTCCGAGTTGTTGACCATGGGAAAGACTTCCATGCCGGTGTCTTCGGACTTGAGGAACGGCATGACTTTGGAGTCGACGGGGCGGATAGTTGCGCCTTGTACGACGTCGAAGAAGGTATTGCTGTCTTCGTCAATCGCCTGCAGGCGGCCATCTGGCGTGAAAGCGTGCAGCCATTCAGGAAAGAGCAGGTCGATCTGGTGGGAAAACTCGCGCAAGGATGAAAAACTAGCCGCGTCCCAGGAGACATAAAACGCGGCACGAATGCCTTCTTCGGAATTCAGCGAGACTTGCGACGGGGATTTCAGCCGGCGATGCCCGCGCTGTTCAGCCAGTTTGCGGCGATGTTCGCGGGCCTTTTCTTTTTCCTTCTCCTTCAGGGCGTGGTACGGCTTTTTCTGCGGCGGCAGCAGCAATTCCGGCAAATGTTCGCCGGTGAGGGCGCTGTAAATGAAGAAAATTACGATCAGGGTGAAAGCGAGCGCGAGAATATCAAAGATGCGCCGTAACCGCTTCCAGCGCGCCTGCCGGGGATCGTAAAAAATGGGTTTCGCCATGAAGTACTAAACCGGTTTAAGACGCAGACTCTAGACAGGGCGTGCCTTTCACCTTGACCAGAGCGAAGGCAATCGCCTGCGGCGGCACTTCCGCCCGAGACAGGAGGAGCCGCCAAAAACCAGTTCGCGCTAAGTTACATCCTAAGCTGAGGGCGATGGGTGGTCAACGGAGGCGGCACCTCCGCGTATCGAGGCGGAAAGCTGCTATATTCCCTGTGTGCGCGAGATGGTGCGCAAAAATTTCCGGTTCTTTCTCGCCGCTTCCGCTGCCGCAATTGCGCTCCGCCTCGCGTTCGTGCTGCGTTTTCCCGCGATCACCTCCGATTCCCTGGTTTACGGCGACATCGCCAAGAATTGGCTGCAGCACGGAATTTATGGGCTCGGCGGAGGCACGGAAATTACGCCGACCAGTATCCGGCTGCCGGGATATCCTGCGTTTCTTGCCGCCGTGTTTGCAGTTTTTGGTGTCGAGCACTACCGGGCGGCGCTGGCGCTGCAGGTTCTTGTGGACCTCGGACCTGTTTCCTGATTGCCGACCTTGCCCGTAGAATTGTTTCCGAGCGGGCGGCAAAAATTGCATTCTTTCTTGCTGTGGTTTGTCCCTTTTTCGCGAATTACGTCGCCGCCGCGCTCACTGAAACCTGGGAAATATTCTTTACCGCGCTCGCTTTGGACTTGGCGCTGATTGGCGTGAAAAGTCCGTCGAGGTTGCGCCCGTGGCTGGGTTGTGGCCTGGCGATTGGCGCGGCCATTCTGCTTCGTCCGGACGCTGGATTGCTTCTGGTTGCCGCCGGACTCTATTTGCTGACGCTGGTCATGCGCGCAAGAGATCTGTCGCAAGTTTGGCATTGGATCAAGGCCGGTGCGATTGTCGCAGTAGTCGCGCTGGCGTGCCTGCTTCCGTGGACCCTGCGCAATCTGCACACGCTGCATGAATTTCAGCCGCTGGCTCCGCGCTACGCGAACGAGAACAATCAGTTCGTGTCGGCAGGATTCATCCGATGGGTAAAGACCTGGATCGCCGATTATGCCTCGGTCGAAGAGATTTATTGGGCCGTGCCGGGAGGCCCAATCGATGCTGGCAATCTTCCCCACCGCGCCTTTGATTCGTTGCACCAGCAGGAAGCGACCATTCAATTGCTCGACGACTACAACCGCACTTTGCGCGTTACTCCGGAGTTGGACGGCAGATTCGCCGCCCTGGCTGCGGAACGCGTTCACGATTCCCCGGTGCGCTATTACGTCTTTCTGCCCTTCGTCCGCATCGCCGACATGTGGTTGCGACCACGCACGGAGATCCTTCCCTGCAACACGCGCTGGTGGGAGTTCGATGAGGACCCGCAATGGCTGGTTTTGAGCCTGGCCCTTGGAGTCGTCAATCTTCTTTACTTTGCGGCGGGAGTGCTTGGGCTTTTGCGGGGAAGATTCGCTGCGGGCGTGGGTCTCTTGCTGCTGTTCGTGCTGGTGCGCTCGGCATTTCTAGGGACAATCGAGAACCCCGAGCCACGGTACACCATGGAATGCTACGCGGTTGTAATTGTTCTGGCGTCGGGGCTGTTCGCGCAGGGGAAGGCGGGAAAGACCGAAGTAGGCTAAAGAAAAACTATGACAGGGGCGAATCTGTCATGCGGAAACGGGTGCGAACAAGTTCGGAAAGCAGTTCGATTGCAGGACGGTTCGTGTGTGGGTCGGCTTGCATAAGATACCGCATCGCCTCCACCAGCAGTCTTTGGCCATCCACGTACCGGGGATCAGGATTGCGCTCACGCCGCCGCGGGATCTTGGGAGGTACAGGGATGGTAAAGACTTTGGCCATAAGAGTTTCCCGCTATTTCCGCTATTTCGCGCGCAGGCGCGTTTCTCTCTCCTTCAAAAGGACTTTTTTTGCAGTATACCCTCCTCCCGCTGCTTTTTCAGCTTTAATCTTTCGCCCCGCGGTTACGTTCGGAGTCCCGGTTACCCCTTTGGCGACAAGAACTTAGTCTTGGACGTGGTTTTCAATTTGAAGACGTTATCGGAGATTTTTTCATTGAGCCGGATGTCGGAATAATCGGCGAGGCGGTAGTCTCCGTCGGGCTCAAAAAGTTGTTGGCGAACCGAAACGCCGCGCGCCGGATCGATCCACAGCCAGATATGGTTGAAGGTATTGCGCGCTTTCTCTGACTTGGGCACCAGATCCAGTTTTACGGCGTCAACATTTGCAACTTTTTCGCCACCAAGGTAATTCACGTCGAAAGACTTGAGCATGTCTTGCCCGCTGCCGCCAAAGCCGAGGAGCCAGAAAACTTTCAAAAGCGGCGCGGTCCTTGCCGGTATCGTATTGCGTGACTTGATCGATTTTGGGTTGGTAAACCTGCACCCTGCTGCCGGTGAAGAGAACATATTTCGGAGGAGCGGGATCGTTCACGTCGGCGGCCATTTCGACTTGACTTCCGGAACGCCGAAAGTAGACCGTCCCTTTCTGCGTGTCGGTCACATCCGCGACGACCTTGGTGTACTGCGTCCACACAAAATTGGCTTGCGTAGTGTGAAAGTTGGCGGCGGTGCGGTCCATCTGCGCGATCACGCGAGAGAGTTCGGCTTTGGCGTCGGGAGAGGTCTGCGCGAGTACCGGCCCAACCGTCGCGCCCAACATCAGTGCAATCGAGATCGAAGACCAGGCGCGCGCGAACAGCAATTTCGAGGAGTTCATGGTTGACCGGCGCGCAGCTACTCCTTCTCCACCCAAACCTTGTAGTGCAAAGCGCGTCCGTTGCCATCGCGGACGGTTTCGACTTTCGTGATATTCACACCGCCGGAGATCGGCTCGATGATCTGCAGCAGTTCGGCGCGGAGTGCAGCGTCGTCTTTCGCTGAGACGGCTGCGGCGTCGACCTGGTAAATCAGCCCGCCCTGCCCGTCCGCCGAAACCATCACGCCGGTCCGTTGCGGATTGTGCTCCACCGGCTTGTCTTTGAAGTTGATGACCTTGGGCGAAAACAGAACAAAGATCAAGATTAGCGTAACCATCACGTCGTAGTGGATGGTGCCGCGCTCATGGGACCAGAGGATATAGCTGCGGATTGTGCGCCAGATTCCGGTCATCGGCACCGCGGCTGCAGCGGGAACGGCGAGATTGGCTTCGGCTCTGTCCAAAGTCCTATGTTACTACTGCGCTGTAGATCACGTCTTGGCACGGAAAGTTGCTCGCCCGCGCTAAAACTTTTTCGGCGTGAGCCGGTCGCGCCACCCATATAAGGCCGCAGGGCCTCGGGAATGAGCACGCTGCCGTCGGCCTGCTGATAGTTTTCCACGATCGCGACCCAAGTTCGGCCGACCGCCAGTCCACTGCCGTTCAGCGTGTGCACGAACTCGGTCTTGTTCTTCCCCTCCGGGCGGAAACGAATGTTCGCCCGCCGCGCCTGAAACGCCTCAAAGTTCGAGCACGACGAGATTTCGCGGAACAACTGCTGGCCCGGCAGCCACACTTCCAGATCGTAAGTCTTGGCGGACGAAGGCCCCATGTCTCCGGTGCTCAAGGCCATTACGCGGTAATGCAGGCCGAGTTTCTGCAGGATTTCTTCTGCGTCGTGGGTCAGCTTTTCCAGTTCTTCATAGGATTGTTCGGGACGGCAGAACTTCACCATCTCAACCTTCTGAAATTGGTGCTGGCGGATAATCCCGCGAACGTCCTTGCCATACGATCCGGCTTCACTGCGGAAACACGGCGTATAAGCTGTGAGCCGAATCGGCAGGCGGTCAGCGTCCAAAACTTCATCGCGGTAAAGATTCGTTACCGGGCACCTCGGCTGTCGGAATGAGCCACAGGTCTTTCTCGCCATGCGGGACCCGGAAGGAATCGGCGGCAAACTTGGGCAACTGCCCGGTTCCGTACATCGACTCAGAGTTCACCAGATACGGCGGCAAAACTTCCGTGTATCCGTGCTCGCGGGTGTGCAGATCGAGCATGAAATTGGCGAGTGCACGTTCGAGGCGCGCGCCTAAATCCCAATAGACCGCAAATCTCGCCCCGGTCAGCTTGACCGCGCGTTCCAGATCGAGAACGCCCAACTGCTCGCCCAATTCCCAGTGCGGCTTGGGGGTGAAAGTGAACTCAGGCGCCTTGCCCCAGCGCCGTACTTCCACGTTCTGCTCCGGACCCGAGCCGATGGGAACGCTATCGTTCGGCAAATTGGGCAGGCCAGTCAGGATTTCGCGCAGGCGAGTATCGTATTCGCCCGCAGCTTTCTCGAGGTCTTGAACCTGCTGGCGCAATTCCTTGGTCTCGGCCATCAGCGCCGAGGCATCTTGTCCGGCCTTCTTCAGTTTCGCAATCTCTTCGGATTTCTGATTGCGGTGGGCCTTCATGGTCTCCGCCGCGGTGATCGCCTGCCGGCGCTGGGCGTCCACCTGGCGGAAATCCTTTAAGGACCTGGGCAGGATCCATCCCGCGCTGGCGCAGTTTTTCCTCGACCAGCGGCAAGTTTTCGCGAACAAAATTCAGGTCAAGCATGGGAAAGAATACTCTATCGGAAAAGTGGGAGGGCGTGCATCTCGGGCGTGCACTAGGGCCCGCCTTGGCCCTTGCCGCGGCTGAGCGGTACACTACAACCGCAATGTCAACTTCCGCGCATAGCCCTCGCAATCCGGACCTGGGTGTCAGCATCGCCGGAATCTCGCTGAAGAATCCTGTCATCGCCGCCAGCGGAACCTTTGGTTACGGCATCGAGTTCGAAGACGTCGTTCATCTCGATAAACTCGGCGGCTTCGTGGTGAAAGGCCTGTCGAGAGAGCCGATGGCCGGCAATCCTCCGCCGCGTCTCTACGAAACCGCAGCCGGAATGTTGAATGCGATTGGGCTGCAGAACATCGGGGCGCGGGCCTTCATCGACGAGAAACTCCCCAAGCTGCGCGAACTGAAAAATATCATCGTCTTTGCCAACGTGTTCGGATACACACGCGAAGACTATGAACGCACCATTCAAATCTTGAATGAAGGCGAGGGGATTGCCGCTTACGAATTGAACGTGTCGTGTCCCAATACGTCGCATGGCGGCGTGCAATTCGGCAGCGATCCGCGGTTGCTCGATGAAGTGGTAAGCAAAGCGCGTCATGCATCGCAACGGCCGCTGATCGTTAAACTCTCTCCCAACGTAACCAGCATCGCGCAAATGGCGCACGTGGCACAGGAAGCTGGCGCGGACGCGATTTCACTGGTGAATACGTTTCTGGCGATGGCGATCGACACCGAGACGCGCAAGCCGCGCATCGCCAATGTGACGGCGGGGCTTTCAGGGCCGGCGATCAAGCCGATCGCGCTGCGTATGGTCTACGACGCAGCCAAAGCGGTAAAGATTCCAGTCATCGGCATGGGAGGAATTTCGACCGAAGTCGACATTGTTGAGTTCATGCTGGCGGGCGCAAGCGCGGTGCAGATCGGGACCGCCAGTTACTGGGACCCTTGTGCAACAGAAAAGATCGTCGACAAGCTGCAGGAATGGTGCGTCGACCACAAAGTAGAGCGGCTGGGTAGCCTGACCGGCGGCTTGGTGTTTGAGTGAAAGCCCACGAGGCACACTCCAATTTAGAGTCCGGCCATGAAGTTTGAAACTTCGGAAAATACCTGGTTGGAACTGCTACTGATGAGCGTGGTTGCGCCCAGCGCAAGGATCAAAACAACGGCCAGCATGATCGCATATTCGGCAACGTCCTGGCCCCTCCCGTCCGACCACAGTTTCCGCAGCAGTACCATTCCCTGGCCTCTGGCTCGCCCGTGCGACCCTGGCGCGGCGCCTGAGAACAGCTTGCTCCGTTCTTAGCTCCTGGGGAATGGCACGTTCCGGGGACTCAATGGTTACGCGGGTTACCGCTGTGTGATTACCTGAGCGGAGGTCGGTTGACTTCAGCTTTTTTCTTTGCTGTACTACAAGGGATCGAGGGCGAAGGAGTTCGCCGCAACCGCTGTCCCATTCTTTGAGCCGGGCACAGATGATGACTCCTGATGAGCGGAAGCTTGTCGCGGGGTTGTGTCGCCGGCAGTCATTCCGCAAAACTACAGGCAAGAGGTCGCGAAATGCGAATCGTCACAGAGCTGCAGCCGGACAAGGCCGATGCGTTTCTGTTTGGTCGCGAAGAGGAACTGCGATCCCTGCGGCAACGGCTGACCAGCAGGCGTTCGTTCCTTCTTCACGGCTCAGCCGGTGTCGGGAAGACATTTCTGCTGCGCCGCATCTTGCCGGAATTTCCCGAGGTTTTGTACTGCGACCAATCGGCGACGATCCAGACCGTGTTCTTTCGCATCGCGCTAAGCTTGCTGCAGCGAAGAAATCCTCATGCGTTGTCGGCCTTGGGAAACCCGGAGTCCATCAAGCAGAAATCGGCGGTGGGGTTGCGAGGTATTGTCATCGGCGCGCTGAGCCAGGGTCGGTATTCGATTATCCTCGATCATGTGAAGCAGCCCTCTCCAGCATTTGCGGCGGGAGTTAGAGAAATGATGAGCAGGGCGGATACATCCGTGATCGCGGTAGCCCGCTCCAGCCACATGGAGGACACGGGATTTCTCAATCCGTTTTACGCCGATCGTTCGGAGAAATATGAAATCCGGAATCTTGAACGAACGGCGGCCGACCAGTTTGTGCGCGAAGCGATTTCGCGGACCGCTCTAACGGCGTCGAACATGGACGTGTTCGTGGAGAAAATTTTGCAATTCAGCCACGGCAATCCGGGAGCGATCGTGGCATTGGTCAAGTCGGCGAAAGAGGCGAAATACCGGGTGAATGAAACGATCAAGATCGCGCCGCTCTATATCGACTTTTGCATGAACAGCGGTGCGGTAGAAATCCGGCAAGGACGAGGCCATGGCTGAAGGCGCAGCCGAATCTCTAAGTCCAGCACACGAGCGCCGGATCAGCGTGACCTGCCGCTATATCGACAAGCTGCTCGACGAAATGGAGAGCGCGCTCGATGTCTTCGCGTCGCGGCGGGCCTTCCCGCAATACGCAATGGACTTGAGCAACGCGCAGAAGCAGGAGATTGAGCGATACATCGGACGCATTCGCGAGCACCTGGTTCGCTTGCTCGACCATCAGGCCATTGAGCGGCCAGCCGCGGATATTCCGGTATCGCGCTCGCTTCATGCCAATCTCACGTTCATGCACATTGCGATTGAGGAACTCAGGCCGCAATACATGCGAGGCTATGGCGAAGTTCCCGTGGCCGTCGCAACCGAATTGAACAGCGCCACGACAGCATTGCAGCGGCTCATAAGGGAGCTAGACGGATATCTGATGCGGCAAAAGGAAGAGGATGCTCACTAGGTCTTAAGACGGGATACTTTTCCGGATAGCATCGGGATGAGAGAAAGGAAACACGCGATTTGCTGAAATATCTCTTAGTTGGGGTGGGAGGCGCGGCGGGTTCGATTCTGCGCTTCTGGGTCGGCAATTACATCGGCAGCCGGATGGGAGTTCGTTTTCCCTACGGAACGCTGGTGGTCAACCTCTCCGGATCGTTTCTCATTGGCCTGGTGCTTGCCGCGTTGACCGCGAGAAGCCAGTGGGGGCCGAATTGGAGATACCTTATTCCTATCGGCTTCATCGGAGGGTACACAACGTTTTCGAGCTTCGAATACGAAACCCTGCGCACCATTCAGGATGGCCAGATCGGACTGGGCCTTCTCTACGTGGCGCTGAGCGTGGTGTGCGGATTCGTGGCCGTCTGGGGAGGCGTGGTAGCGGGGAGGGCGATCCCATGAGAGCAGCCGCCGCGCGACGCGATTCCAGTACCAGGAGGGGCCCTTGCTAACCCCGGGACCGGGTAAAAAAGTTGGCCTCTACGTGGCCGAAGATCAGCAGTACCACGGCACCGCGGCGTACGCCGCCATTCTCGATTTTCTTTTCTTTCACGGCGTCTCGGGAGCGACCGTGACTCGCGGCATCGCCGGATTCGGTGCCGACCACAAAATGCAAAGCACAACCATGGTCGATCTTGCCGTGCGGTTGCCGGTCAAGGTGGAGTTCATCGAATCTGCAGAAAAAGTAGAAGATCTGTTGCCCAAGTTGCAGGAGATCGTCGGCCCCGGATTGATCGAGATGCACGATACCACTATCGTGAAGCCGGCGGGGAAAAAACAGAACCGGGAAGAGCCACGAACGCCGGCACTGAAGCGCGAAGGCAAAGCCAAGCTGATGCGCATCTATTTTGGCGAGAACGATAAATGGAACGGTAAGCCGCTCTATGACGGGATCGTGAATGGACTGCGCGCCCACGATATTGCCGGGGTTACGGTCTATCGCGGAATTCTTGGATACGGCGCCAATCGCCGCATTCACAAGGATGCGAAGCTGAATCTCTCGCATGATCGCCCGATCGTGCTCTCCGTCATTGACGCTGAAGAAAAGTTGCAGGGGTTCATGCCGATTCTCGACCAGATGCTGCAGCAGGGCCTGGTCGTCTTGTCTGACGTGGATGTCATTAAATACACCCACAACTACGAGAAGACGGAAAGACGGCAGGAGAAATGAGCATGAAGTTAAAGGGCAAGGCCAAGATGTTGCGCATTCACTTTGGCGAAGACGACAAGTGGCAACGCAAACCGCTGTACGAAGCCATTGTGATGAAGTGCCGCGAACTCGACATCGCGGGCGCGACCGTGCTTCGCGGCATTGAAGGCTACGGCGCCAGTAGCCTGATCCGCAAGCATCATCTGCTCCGTTCCTCCGACCGTCCGATTATGGTTTCAGTCATCGATACGGAAGAGAACATCCGAAAACTGCTGCCTGCGTTGGACGAGATGGTGGATGAAGGGCTGATTGCGATGTCGGAGGTGGAAGTGATCCGCTATGTTCATCAGGAAGGCGTTCGCTCGCAGCCCTAAGCATGACATCTGACGAGGACAACGAACCTTTCGCGCCGTCGACCGCAAAGTCTGGCGGCGTGACGACGGAGACCTCGGATGGAGCAACCCGGCTTCTGCACTTGGCGGCGCTAGCGGAGGAACTTGGCGCGACACGCGTGGCGGATGACGCACGCGAACTGGCTGCACGGATCTCTGAAGGACGCTTCTACGTTGCCTGTGTGGGACAGTTCAAACGCGGCAAATCGACCCTGATCAATGCCCTCATCGGACGGTCCGTTCTGCCCACCGGTTTTACTCCAGTAACGTCCGTGCCGACCGTCGTCCGCTACGGTGAAAGTTTGACAGCGCGGATACGCGTGGAACATGGCGCGTGGAGCGAAATTGCAGTCTCAGAACTGGATCAGTACGTCAGCGAAGAGCTGAACCCGGAAAACAAGAAGGCGGTACACGGCGCCGAAGTGCTGCTTCCAAGCCCGTTGCTCGCTTCGGGGATGTGCCTCGTCGATACGCCCGGCCTCGGCTCCGTTTTTGCAGGAAATACCGCTGCAGCACAAGCTTTCATTCCTCACATTGACGCCGCGCTGGTTGTGATTGGCGCGAGCCCACCGCTGGCCGGAGAGGAGCTTTCGCTGGTAGAAACGGTCGGCAAACAGGTTCAGAACCTCATTCTTGTACTGAATAAAGCCGACCGCACAACCGACGCCGAGCGTCATGCGGCGGTGCGATTCACTCGCGAGTTACTCGAAAAGCGATTGCACCGCGAAGTTGGTCCGGTGTTCGAGGTGAGCGCGGTGGAAATGGCGGAACATCGCGGCTCCGAACGGGATGCCTCAAAGTTGAGCAGCACTTTGCAGGGACTGGTGAATGAGTCTCGATGGCACCTGGTTCAATCCGCATGCGAACGCGGGTTGCAGCGCCTAAGTGAACAACTGCGGCTTCTCATCTGCGAGGAGCGCGATGCGCTGAAGCGGCCGATTGAAGATTCCGAACGGCGGATCGCGGCGATGAAGCAGACCATTTCGGAAGCCGAGCGCGCGATGCGCGATCTGGCATTTCTTTTTGTGGCCGAACAGCAGCGACTCTCCGATTTATTCGATCAGCAGCGCAAAACGTTTCTGGCTGCGGTGGCGTCCAATGCGAATCGCGAACTGGAAGAATCGCTGCGGTCGCACTCCCGTGTTTCCGGCCCATCGTACCGGCGTCAGATTATGCGCCGCGCGCAGGAAATCGCTCGAAGTTATGTGTCGCCGTGGCTGAAGTCCGAGCAAGAGGCAGCCGAAAAAGAGTACCAACAAGCTGTGGTTCGATTCGTGGACCTCGGCAACAATTTTCTCAAAAGGCTTGCCAAAGCTGGAGTTCCAGGGCTGGCGCGCATGCCTCATGCGCTGGATCCGGAGTCGGGATTTCGCGTGCGGTCCAGGTTTACGTTCATGGATTTCATCGAAATCGCGCAGCCAGCTTCTCCGTTGCAGTGGCTCTTGGATCTCATTCTTGGCGTGATTGGCGCGCGCAAGATGATCGATAACGATGCCCGAGAATTCTTGGCGTGGCTACTTGAGAGCAACAGCATTCGGGTTCAGAGCGACATTCTGAATCGCGTGCAGGAAAGCCGCGGCCAACTGGAGACCGAGATTCGCAGATTGTTGCACGAAGTCAGCCGCATAGCCGAAGAAGCGTTAATGCGCGCCTCGAAGATCAAGCATGAAGGAGAGCCGGCGGTCCGCGCTGCCCTCGATCGTTTGGAGATCGCAGAGCGCAATATTTTCACCTACACCGTGCCTGCGCAGTGAGCCGGGTTATTTGTCGATATCCGACGGCGCGAATTTCCCCAGTAAAAATGGATGCGAAACCGGCGGCGCAGTGTTCGCGGAGGCCGCTGTCTTAGGCCAGAAAAAAACCCTCTCCCCGGTCATCGGGGAGAGGGCGTCTGAAGTGGAAACCTGTTCTAGTCGTCCAAGTCAGCGGTCTTGGGTGCCGCCTTCTTGAAGTCGCTCGGGGGACGAACCGTTTTCTCGCCGGGATACGGCCGCTCGAACCCAGTAGCCATGTACCAGTTCAAATGGTTGACGGTGTCCGGATCTTCGGAGTCCGGCTTGGTCATCTTGCCGGCGAAGATCTGCGCCTTCTTCTGGAGCCAAGCCGCTCTCAGGGCCTTGGCCTTGGGGCTGTTTGGTTCGGGGGCTGGTGCGTTTGCTCCAACACCCTGATTTAGCGGAACCTGGGCCGCCAGGTGCGACCAGGGCTGGAAGTTCTGCTGCGGCGGATTGTTGATGAAGTCCGGTCTCATCGGCGAGGCCACGAGATCGAACTGGTTCATGGGCGGCAAACCGAGGATTTGCTCCATCGTCCGGGTCATGTTGACTTGTGTGTAGTAAGTGTGTTCGGCCGGCCCATTCTGCACAACGTACGGGCTGACGATATAGCCCGGGCTGCGATGGCCGTCAACGTGATCGACGCCGTTTTGCGCGTCGTCTTCCTCTAGGAAGATCGCCGAGGTGGGCCATACGTTGCTGTGGGTGATGTAGTCGATAATGCGCCCAACCGCCAGGTCGTTATCGGCCTGTTCGGCATGCACAGTTGGCGGGCCGCCGGTGTGGTCGTCCATGACCCACAGGATGCTCAAAGCGGGCACCGTATTGTTGGCCACGTCATTGTTGAAGTCCTGCACCCAAATATCGACGCGGAACTGATCGGGAATGTTCAGATCGAACTGCGGGAAGTTGGTAATGAGGTGGTCATATACGGCCGGCAGAGAGGAGTGTGCCGTGACCGTGTTCTGGAAGTAGAGCGTCGTCTCCCCCGGCGTTCCAGGCGGCCCGCAATTTGGCCCGTTCTCGAAGCACTGCGAGTCGGCATAAAACTCGGCCCAGCTCGGCTCCTGGTTCGACCCGTTCGGCTGTTGGAAGGTATCGTACTCGACATATTCGCCGTAGATCTTTACCGGCAAACCGGCGGCTGCCGCTTCCGAGAACAGGAAGCCCTTGTTCTGATAGGCGAGTGCATCGCCGGCGTTCCCGCCCGGATAGCTGCGGACCCAGTCAGGCGACTGGATATCGTCGGCGTAGGGCGCGAGGCCCTCTTGGATCCACTGGTGACCGTCGGCCGACTGGCGGCTGGGGTCGTAGAAGTTGTCCAAGAGTGGGAAGCGCGTTACCAGGTTGTGTGCGTTCGGCGTGTCCAGGACATTTGGGGGGTTGAAACCAAACACTGCCAGCGAGGCGTCGCCATTGCCAGCGGCCACGTCGCCCAGGATCTGATCATAGGTGCGGTTTTCACGGACGATCAGGAACACATGCTTGATCAGCGACGGATCACCGATCCTGGCGGGGATGGCGACCGGTTTGGTTTTTTGACTGCCACCGCTGGCAGCCTCGATGTTCTTTGTCAGACCCCAGTGGTTGTACTCGAAAACCTGCTGGGTCATAGCCTGCAAGGTCTTCTCATTCGGCACGGGGACGATGCTGACGGTTCCATTGTCCTGGTGGGTATTGTAGTTGCAGACGTTGTAGTCGCATTCGAACGAATTACGCGTGCCGATGCCCTTGTCATTGGCAACGATAATCGCGTTCTGGGACGCGTCGAACACGACCGAGGCCGGTGCATAGGCTACTGGGATCAAGCCCAGGACGGGACTCTTCGCGCCGTTGCTGAGGTTGACTACTGCGACTGCGTTGGCATTGTAAAGGGCGACATAGGCAACGCCATTCCGGGCATCCACGGCGATCGAGTCCGGCGCGGCACCATAGGCCGACTGGCCCGAGCCGGGAATTCCGATCGGCAGCCCGAGATTGATGGTTCGCACCACCACATTGGTTGTCGTGTCGATAACCGAGATGGTGTCGCTATAAGTATTGGCCACCAACAGGAACCGTCCGTAGAGCGCCAGGCCGGTCGGGTGCAGGCCGGTGGAAATGGTAGTGGTGACAGTCATCGACGGCAGATCCACCACCGAAACAGTGCCGGTGATCGCGGCTCCAACCACCTGGTCGGCGACGATCTCAGTGCCGGCGGAGTAGATCTGGAAGTCCGACTCGGTCGCGGCCCGGCCACCCTCGTTGCTGACGTAGGCGGTGGTGCCGTTGCTGCCGATCACGACGCTGTGGGGCGCATTGCCGACGCGGATCTGCGTTCCCTGCTGCTTCGTGTTCAAGTCGATCTGGCTTAGCGTATCGTTCTGGTTTAGCAGAGCGTAGGCGGTGCTGCCATCTTGTGAGATCGCGACGCCGCCGGGATAAGCGGTGCTCGGGGTATAGAAGGTGCCGCAGGGTACGTCATAAGATCCCGGAGGGCTGTTGGGAAAGCAGGCGATGAAAGAATTGTTCGGTGGAACACTGATCTGGGCGTTGTCTTGCAACAAACCCTGAGGAGTGACATCGGCGACGGTGACATGGCTGCTGTCCTGGCTGAACACCAGGTGCGTGCCGTCCGCCGAGTAGGCGATGCCGCTGTAGCTGCCGCTCGGATCCAGTCCGAACGGGACATAGTTCTGCAGGACAACGCCGGTATTGGTGTCGAATACCTCGACGGCGCCGTTGCCATCGCTCGTCGACGTGCCCAGAGTGAGGACGGCGGCGGTGTGAGTGCGGAAATTGGGGTTCAGAGCGATGGCCTTCGCGCGCACCCGGATACCGAGGTCGACTTGCAGGCCGGCGGGATTGATGATTTGGCCGGAGCTGACCACCCACGAACCGTTGGGCTGCGGGCCAGTGAAATATTTCGGGTAATATTGATTGCCCTGAGCAGCAGCGACTCCAGGAAGGCCCAGCCCCGCCGCCAGCAACCCGGCAAGCGGACGCAGCCGGTTAATACGAGATCGATTGCGAGATTTTTGTTTATACGCCGTTCGAGACATGCACCGTTTCCTCCTTAGATTTTTTCCTTACGCCCCAACACATGTAGCCGCAACCTAACAGAGGCCCTGTAACGGCACGATGACGCGAAGATTACATTTTCGTAATTTTGGATTGCGCTAGGCTGCGGGTGACATGGGGACGCGGAGAGTTACCTGTGTCCCTTGCCCGACCTTGCTGGCAATTTCCACATTCCCGCCGTGCAACAGCATGATGCTTTGAACAATGGCTAGCCCCAACCCAGTTCCACCCGAAGCCTGCGAGCGCGACTCATCGACTCGGAAAAAGCGGTCGAACACGCGCGGCAACGCTTCTGCAGGAATACCAACGCCGGTGTCAGAGACTTCAATGCGAACCGCCTGAGGTTCGACGGAGGCGCCGAGGACGACGGACTTTCCCGGAGGCGTGTGTGCTAACGCGTTCGAAACCAGATTGCCCACCGCTCGCTGCAGAAGAGTACGGTCCAATTGCGCAATCACGGGTTCACTGGGCACGGCTGTGGAAAGAGAGACACCGCGGTCGGCCGCGGGAGCTTCGTAATATTCGCGAATACGCGAGAGCAATTCGCCGATGTTGATGCTCTCGCGGTGGAGGTGCGCAAGCGGGCTTTCCGCACGGGCAAGGAAAAGGAGATCGCCAATGAGGTCGGACAGCCGCACGGCTTCTTCCAGGCAAGAGCCCAAAACTTCGCGGTATTCGTCGACGGTTCGCGCACGAGCCAGGGCGACTTCCGCCTCGCCACGGATGTTGTTCACGGGAGTTCGCAGGTCGTGAGCAATATCGGCGGAAAATCTGGAGATGCGCTCGAAGGACTCTTCCAGGCGATCCAGCATTTCATTGAAGGTCGCGGCCAGCGAGGCAAGTTCGGATGGGTAGCCTTCGGGTTGAATGCGTTCGTGCAGGGTCGTGGAACTGATGTGGCGGGCGGTCGTCGCCATTTCTCTCCACCGGACGTATGCCGCGGCCTGCGATCTGATATCCGACCAGGGGAAAGATCGCAAGTGTGCCCAGCAGGATGACCCAAAACCGCTGCCGGTAGCGCGCCAGCAAGGCTTCCTGCTGGGAAACATCGATTGCGATCTGCACCGTATCGGTTTGACCGGAACTGCCGACGGCAGCCGTGCGCTCGATACAACGAAACAGCCGGCCGTTCTCTCCCCTTTCATGCTCACGGCGCGCTCCGGGGCGGCCTCGGGTTTGGGCGTCAATTGCGACAGATCCAATTGCTCGGCCATTCCCGGGGTGGTCAAAAGTGGAACGCTATGTTCGTCGAGCAGACGGATGTAGAACTGCTGATATCTCCTTGCCGCCGACTCCAGTTCGATCTCCTCGCGCAGTCCGTCCCAGTCGTCTGGGCGCTCCTGCAGCATGGTGCGCACCACATGGACTTTGTCGGCCAAGAACAAGGCCGTGCTTTTTTCCAGTTCCGTCACCAGCAGGAAATAAAGACTCGCGGTCGCGAAGACGACCAGAGCCAAGCCGGCGAGCACATACCAGGCGGTCAGGCGGAAGGCGAGCGTACCCCAGAAACGCGATGCCTGCCCGATTATCCTCTTTATCCCTCAGATTCCAGGACATAGCCGGCGCCACGGACGGTATGGATTAACTTGAGAGGAAAGGGGTCGTCCACCTTGCTGCGCAGCCTGCGCACGTTGACGTCCACGACATTGGTGTCGCTGTCAAAATTCATGTCCCAGACCGACTCGGCAATCAGAGTGCGCGACAGAACTTCGCCGGCGCGGCGCGCCAGCAGCGAGAGAAGAAGGAATTCTTTGGCGGTCAACTCCAGTCGTTGGCCGGCCCGCGTGGCGCGCTGCCGCAGCAGATCGATTTCGAGGTCGGCCAGGCGGATGGTCTCCTGCACGCGAGGCGGGCGTGCGGCGCAGCAGCGAACGCACCCGCGCCAGCAATTCGGAAAAGGCGAATGGTTTCACCATGTAATCGTCCGCGCCCAGTTCGAATCCGCGCACCCGCTCGTGGACCGCGTCACGCGCGGTCAGAAAAAGCACCGGCACCTGGCGGCCCGACTTGCGCAATCGGGTCAGAACCTGCCAGCCATCCAGGTTGGGAAGCATGACGTCCAGAATGATGAGATCGAACTCCACTTCTTGCGCCAGGTGCAGCCCGTCCAGCCCGTCACCGGCCACGTCGACAACGTAGCCCGCTTCGCCAAATCCCTTCTGCAGGAACTTGGCGGTCTTGGTTTCGTCTTCGATGACCAGAATTCTCATACGCTCGATTGGTGGCGCGCGGTGATCAACTTAGACAGAGAATTGCAGTACACGCGACCGCCGGTTGGGGTTGATTTCCTGTATCGCGAAGAGAACGCCTGACGCTAAGTCGGGCACGAGATAACATCTGGTTCAGCATTGATGTCGTCGCCGCAGTTGGTATCGATTCGGGTTGCACTGCAGTTGATGGAAGGCGTTTTGCACATACCGATTGGTATGCTTGAAAACACAGAACGCCCGCTGCATACGATGATCCTCAAGTTTAAAGACGACATGTGACGGCTTTATGACGATCAGGTGAAATTTGCGTTACAAGGGGATGAACGTCCCGACGCGGATGGTGACCCGCAGCTCCACGTTGGGGAAACGGGTACGGCGAGTTATCGCCGCCCTTCAGGCGGAAGCGAGAATCGTGTAACTATTTGCCAGAAAGCACATCTCATAGCTAGGTTGGGTGTCCTCTTATGCTGACGCGTTGGCTAGTGGGTTTTGTGATCGTGGGATGTGCGATTTTCGCGATGATTCTTGTCGGTCGTAGAGCGAATGCCGCTGCAAAGGCGCCAATTCCAGCAGCGAAAGTGGACCTGCCGCTGGCTTCAACCCCGGGCAAGCAGACGGCGGTCTTCGCCGGTGGCTGTTTTTGGGGCACTCAGGCGGTTTTTGAGAGAGTGAAAGGCGTCCTCCATACTACGGCTGGATATGCGGGCGGCTCCGCAGCGACTGCAACTTACGACCAAGTGACGACGGAAACCACCGGGCATGCGGAATCCGTCGAGGTGGTTTATGATCCGTCGAAAATCACCTACGGTCAATTGTTGCGAATCTTCTTTTCCGTGGCCCACGATCCGACGCAACTCAACCGGCAGGGACCAGACGTGGGTACTTCGTATCGTTCTGCAATCTTTTATGTCGGCGATGACCAACGGCGAATTGCGAGCGCTTATATCGCGCAACTCGACGAGGCGAAGGTGTTTCCGGGACGGATCGTCACCGAGGTTACAGCGTTGAACGGTTTCTACCGTGCCGAGGACTACCATCAGGATTACGCGCTCCACAACCCACAGAATCCTTACATTCAGGTTTGCGATCGTCCAAAGATCGAATCGCTGAAGCAGCAATTCCCTGAGCTGTTTGTCGAATACGAAGGACGGCACCAATAAGCGGACCGCACCGACGATGGAATCGCCTTGCTAGTTGTGCGGGCTTCGCGTAGGATGAATTTGTACGTTAGACCGAATCGGTCTTGAGCAGTTCTCGCGAACAGCTAGTAACCTGCGCAAGTTCTTCCCGAATCCTCCAGCGTAACTATCACAAAGGAACAAGAGTACAAACAAACATGGAACAAGGAACAGTAAAGTGGTTCAACGACGCCAAAGGCTACGGCTTCATTAGCCGTCAGACTGGCGAAGACGTTTTTGTGCATTTTTCGGCAATCCAGGCAGGCGGTTTCAAGAGCCTTCAGGAGGGCCAAACGGTGCAGTTCGATGTGGCCAAGGGCCCCAAAGGCTTGCAAGCTGAGAACGTACAACCTCTCTAGGGCGCGCGCATAACGAAAGGGCGATCTCTTTCGAGATCGCCTTTGACAACTTCATATCCCTCCAAGTAGGAAATCTTCGAAATTGACGGCACGTTGAGTTCGCCGCGAATATTCCTTTCCCCAAGGTGAGCTCGCCAAGGGCGCTCGCGGCACCTGAAGCCGACTTATGCCATGGTCTTTGTGAGGTAAGCTGCTTCAGCCAATCAAAAATGCGACCTCCAGATTTCTGGAGGCCGCATTCTGTGTCGCAGGAACCGATTAACCGAAAATTAGTTGCAGTTCGGGAACTTGGCCGCAGCAATCTGGGTGCTCCAATCGAATTGCTGCGTCACTTTGTAGTACTCGGTGGTGTACCAGAAGGTGCAGCCATCCTGGTCGATACGCATCGAGCTATAGTCACCCCAACGATTTGCGGTGCCAGGCTGAGAACCGGAGCCACCCACGACTTCGATCTCAGGTCGCATAGTACCGAGTGGATCTTTGAACATCCGGGCGGTCACAAAAACTGACGGGTACATCGGGGTTCCCCCGGGACAGGTGTCGCCGCAGGACTCGCTGTAACCCATGGCAATGTCTCCCATTTTGTCGCGAGCGATCGAACCCATCCACCGCCAATTCCCGTTCGGCGCGTAGGTGCCCTGCTGCAAAACGCTGAGCGCGCTTACGTTGACCACCGAGGCCGGGGCTGTAATCTCCATCCAGCGTTCGCCATCTTGTCCCCCCGACGCGGCCACGTCAAAGAGTGTCAACCAGTGCTGCGCCTTTGCCCCATCGTTCCAGTAGGCGAAGCGATACATCAGGCGGCCACTAAGCGACTCGAGCTGATCGGTGATACCTTTTTGGGGAACGCAATCACCGCCGTATTGGCCGCCACATGCCGGATTGAAGGTCTCGATGTTGAGCAACTGGGAATTGCCGTCGCCGGTGAAAGTGGCGCCCTGCGACCAGTCACTCAGGTCGTTGATGTGCGCCGAATAAAGCGACAGATGGGAATTGTCGACATCGCCCAAGCTGCCGATGAAAAAGTGATCCTGTCCGGTTGGTGGATTCCTGGCGGAGTCCTGGTCGCCCGGAAGCAGGCTATCCTCATTACTGGTGTACTGATGGCAGATCTGCTCAGCTGTGGGATCGCCCACGAGTAGCTTGGCGCGGTTGTAGACGCAAACTTCAGCACCTTGGAAGCCGCTGCCACCATGACCAAAGTTGTTAAATGCCTGACCGTAATCGGTGGGCCAGATTCCCCACTTGGGATAGTCGGGGAAGCCGTTGCCGGGAATTGAGAATTGGTAGATGTAATAGGTGCCGTTGGCGTCGTCGCTGGTTGAGATCGCCAGACAAACGGCGTAGGGCGAGGCAAAAACATTTTGGGTCAAAACCCAACGATGGGCTTGCACGTCCCACTGGGCAATAATATCGCCGTCATTCTGCGTCGTGCAAAGCGGGCTATTGGGCAAATTAGCCCAGAGCGAGTTGCCTTCGACCGCGGGCCCGCAGGTGTAGGGGGCAGTTTTCGAACAGACGGTGTAGGAAGTGTTCACCCACTGAAGAATCTGCGTGTCGCCGACAGCCATGGTGGTATCCGGCGGCGCGTCGGGAACGCTGTAGTTGGGGAAACCGTTGCCTACGCCAAGGAAGTTGACTGAAATAACGCCGGCCGGAGCGCCCAAGGCGGAAGTCTGTTCCACCCTGTCGGCAACTGTTCCGAACGAGCGCTTCGGAATCTGATGAACTGGATTGGCTTCATGAAACCCGTAATGTAGAGGTTGGGGCAATTTGGCAAGATCGCCTAGCCGTTCCGAAATAGCGAATGCAACCGCATGGTGAGCTGCATCCTGCGCGGCTAATGGCAGACAGGATAGCAACAGCACTCCCAAAACCACCAAGGAGACTCCCACAGTACTTGCTTTCCTCATGTTGGTTTACTGCTCCCTTCAATGACGATGTAACGTGCGCCGCTAATTTCACCACACGTCCGCTCAGATTACAACTATTAACTCCGTAGTTAATTGGAGATGAAAGTACGTGTAGGGAGCGTTTATTGGAGCCTTTCGACTGCCATGGGACGCAATTATCCGCCGGGTGCTACCAGTGGGGGCTATGTCACCGTCACAACGCCCACCGGCAAGTTGAAAAGCAACGTGCCGTTCTGGGTGATTCAGTGACGACTGAAAATCGTGGCAGATGCTGGAAGACGCTTTACGTTCAGATGAGATACGGCACCAACGCCGCCACTTGTCGAGAATAGGCGTCATACGATGCGCCAAACTGCGCGTGCATCCACTTCTCCTCAAGCCTTAGTTTGTGCCATAGCACGCCGAAAACGAGGGCGACCGCAAGGATCCCGCGCCATTCGCCACGAGCCAGGGCGCACCCCGCAAATGCCAGCAGAAGCCCGGTATAAATGGGATGGCGAACCAGGGCGTAGGGCCCTTTTGTGATGAGTTCGTGACCTTCCTTCAAGGTGACGGCTTGGCTCCAGTTTTTCCCAAGGTAACGACGCGCCCAAACAGAAAAGAGCATCCCGATTGCGGTAACTGCCGCGCCGCTCCAGAAACACCAAACGCCAGACGGAACAAATCGCTCGTCCAGCAATCGAAGCGGAACGCTGGGCAGCCAGAGAAGCGCCACCGCGCAAACCATCGAAACAAGACGCACAAGTCGCGACGCCGCGGACTCTCGCTGCTCGGTTTCCTTGACGTTCTTCGACATCGCCCACCAATAGGCCAAATAGCAGAGCCACATTGCAGGGAAAAGATAGTCATATACCAGTGGCATGAGTATTCCCGCTGTCCTTTACGTTCCAGCAAGCTCGCCTGGGCACGTTGTCCAGCGCCCAACCATGATGATATTCCTGATTGACAACTCGAAAACCTGCGAATCTGCTCGCTGTGGAATGGAGGGCGAGAGATCGAGAAACGGCAGCGGGCCGCCGCGAGTCTTGCTGTCCCCCAGGTGAGCTCGCCAAGAGCGCTGGCGGCACCTGGGGCACCAGGCGACTCACTGGGCTCAATGCCGTGAAGAAACTGGCGTACGTGCCTTCTGTCCCCACATTTCACACGTAGGGCGGGCCGCTTCAGTATCATCATGATCGCGGGATGCCCGCGTCCAGTTCCGACCCGTCACCGATTCTGCTAAACATCGAACTCGCGCAACGGCCCAAGCCGGGATTCATACCGTCGCCAGCGCGCCACCGAGGTGCGATAGATCGGCTGGCGGGTTTGCGTTTCTCCAGACCCTTGGCATATACTGTTGTATATGCCAAGCAAAGAATTGCCCACGCAGCGCAAGGCGAAGATCTTTATGAACAACCGCAGCCAAGCGGTCCGCCTGCCCAAGGAGTTTCAGTTCCGGACGCACGAGGTCTTTATTCGCAAACAGGGCAGCGACGTGGTCCTTTCTCCTCGGCCTTTCGACTGGACCTCTTATTTCAACGAGGCGCCGGTTGCCTCTGCGGATTTTATGGAAGGGTTCGAAGATCTGCCCGTCCAGGAGCGTGAGGCCTAAGTTGCGCTACATGCTCGACACCGACATTTGTTCCTTTGTGATGAAACGTTCTCACGCTGTGCTGTCGAAGCGTCTGGAGAAGGTTCCCGTGGGCGACGTGTTCATCTCGGTCATAACCAAGTCGGAATTGCTCTTCGGGGTCGAAGTTTCTCCCCGGCGGCAGCAGGACGAAGCGGCGCTGAACGCCTTTCTGAGCTATGTCGAAGTCCTGGACTTCCCCGATAAAGCGTCAACCCACTATGCGCAGATTCGCGCCCTGCTGAAGAAATCTGGAAAGATGATCGGAAGTAACGACTTGCTGATTGCCGCGCACGCTCGAAGCCTGGGATTGACCCTGGTCACACACAACACGCGGGAGTTTGGACGAGTTTCCAGATTAGCGATTGAGGACTGGACGCTGATTTCTTAAAGGCCGTGGAACGCGTACTCCGGGAGGATTGCTCGGGCGCAATCACTCACGCGCGAAGTCAGAATTTTGATTCCCCGTCATCGACCAGCGCCCGCAATACCCCCAGCCACGCTTCATACCGTCGCCAGCGCGCGACCGAGGTGCGATAGATCGGCTGCCGGGTCTGCCACTTGCTCGGCGTCTTCACCGCTCGCGGATTGGCTTCGGGCCGCAGACACGCGTCGTTCCACGCCAGCCCGCAGGCCGCGATAATCCGCCGGATGACTGGTTCGGGCGCTCGGGTCAGGTCCATCGTAATCGACCTCGATGAAGCGATCCGCCGGCAGCACACTCCGCCAATGGCCGGTTAGCCGCCGGTAACCGTGGAAATACGCGACCAGTTCGGCGCCTCCGGTCGGAAACGCCAGGGCCGGATGGAAAAAAGTTTGATGGATCGAAAGCGCCGTATCGACTGCAGCGCGGCGGCAATGGATGATGGTGGCTCGCGGGAATGCCACGTGGATCAGCCCAGCCCAGAGGAAGTTGAATGGCATCTTGTCGGTCACTCGCGCCGCCGTCGGCGCAATCGCGCGCAGCACGCCGAGGTAGTCCGCCGCTGCCTTGGCCAAGAACTGCTTCTCATCACCAGCCGAGGAGCCGTGCCACGCTGCCCCGCACTCGTTCCAGAAATTTAACTCGCCACCGGCCCCGACCTCGGGATGCATGGAGACGATCTGCTCGACCAGAGTTGTGCCGGACCGCGGCATGCCGAGGATCAGCACCGGCGTCGCATCGTCGCTGCCGAGTTCGGACGTCTGCGCGAGGAATTCGGGGGTGCAGCGGGCAATCATGCGGTCGACCTCGATGGAGAACGCGGCCGAGTCGAACGGTGTAGAGGCGCAGCGCACGGCGTCTGCGGCGTCGAAATGCTGCATGGCCAAGCTGTAATCGCCAAGATCCTCCGCCGCTTTGCCAATTGCGAGGTGAAGCCGCAGGTGTTGCTGCGTTTCCAGTCCCGGCGTGGCTAAAGCTGCTTGCATGGCTTCAAGCAGGCCCTTGTCACCGCTGGTGACCGGGCGGCAGCGGACCAGATCGTAGTAGCTTCCCGCCAGCATCGGCGCGAGGGCGATGGTGCGTTCGAAGCAGGCGCGGGCCTCTTCGAAACGGCCGAGCTCAGAGAGCACGCTGCCGAGCAAGTCATAGGCCATGGCGTTCTTCGGATCGGCCACCAGCGTCTCTCGCAATACCTGTTCAGCTTCCTGATTGTGGTCCTCGATCACCAGCGCCCGCGCCTTACCCAGGCGGCCGAAGCTGCTTCTACCGCCAGTCACCTCCGCACGGCGGAAACAGGCGATCGCCCCTTCGCGATGGCCCAGGGTGTAGATCAGGGCGCCGGCGCGGAACCACGCCTCGGTCAAGGATGGGAGCAGCTTGGTGGCGCGATCGTAGGCAGCGAGTGCCCCGCGCATGTTGCCCAACTTCTCCAACGCAATGCCCAGGCGAAAGTGGGCATCGGTGTAGCGCGGGTCGCTGGCGACGGCCTGCTGCAATGCCGCGATGGCGTCCAGTACGCGGCCGACCTCAAGGCAGGCGAGGCCGAGATCGTGCTGAATCATGGAATTGGACGGCTCCAGCAGCGCTGCATCGCGCAACGGCGCAATCGCATCGGCTGGCCGCCCAGCCCGCAGGAATTTAGTGGCCGACGCAAGCAGAAGCGACACCTGCGGCGACGCGGTTGGATTTGGAGACTGAGACATGGGCATCGAACCTGGCGTGGAAAATATCGCGCGGCCGTCGGAATCGCCCGCGCAATTGCCACACTACCATGATCCGCCAGTCGGGGAAAATCACAAAGCGTTAGGCGACCCTCCGGGCAAATCCGGCGTCGCGGCAGGCACTTTCCGGCATAGTCCGTAAATCAAGACAAACAGCAGAAGAATCGGCAAGCACACAAAAGTGTAGACCCGTATTTTCAGCGACCACAGATGAATCAGAGGAAGAAATAGCACCGCGAGGACTATAAGTATGGATACGCGAAGGCCATTTCCGCTTGCGGGTCCGGCAGTCAGCACTCCGTAGGTTAGCGCCATGGGCAGAAGCAACAGAGTCAGATCGTGGGGATTCAGAAGATAGCTTACGAGCGTGGCAGCGAGCACGCTGTTTGCCAGAGCCAGTGTCATACGAGCTCTGGATTTCTGCGGGGTGGTTAGCCACGAGTTTGCGGCGAAGCCCAGCACCACCAATGAGGTCGCGACGGTCAGCCAAAGCGAAGCGGAAGAACTGTGCGGCAGGAGCAATCCGAACAGGCCCCTCAAATTTGGCATTTGTTGATTGCTGATCCCGATCAATGGGTAGCGCGAAAGGTCCCGGAGGAATTGGGGATAGGCAATCAAACTGCCCCAACCCGAGACTCCTGCGGAAATCAAGAGCAGGCAGCTTGCGACCATCAGAAAACCGGCCCAGAAGCGCTTTCCACTCGCGCCGAGCACAAGCACTATAGGCAGCACAAGATGAAACTTTAAAAGTCCACAACCCAGCAGGCAGCCGGCTTTGAATTTCTTTGTTTCCTCGAAAGCGGCAAAGGCAGAAGAGAGAAAAAATAGGAGCAATACGGAATCTTGCCCTTGGAGGAAACTTAACAGCAACGGCACATACAAGAAGAGAAGAGGCAAAAGAATCTGCCATCTCAAACCTGCGCTTCGCGCCAGAATCTTAGAAACGGCAGTGAGCAATATCAAATTGAATAAGCACCACAGGAAATATGCGTGAGCTAAGCTAAACGCAGCAAAGGGAAGATAAATCAAAGCTTCGAACGGAGGGTGAATGTACATTGTCCCGATGCGGCCTGAATAGCGTTCTAGAAATTCATCCTGCACCCGCCAGTCGTATAAGGCGTGGCCGCGGCCCTGCAAAACGATTTTTCCTGCCGCATAAAAGTGCGGGAAGTCTGTTCCCTTCTCCATTCGAGGAAAGATCCGGGCGAGAAAAATCGCCAGTAATACGAGGGCAGAAAACAACAGCAGTTGTTTGAACAATGCCTCCTTTTTCTGTGACGAAGAACGGCCCGCACCCATGGCTGGGCTAGTCTATCCCTACCCGCAGGCCGCTTCCACTTGGTCCCCGAGCGGTAAGGCGTGCCTCCGAAGCGGCCATGCTAGACTGCAGGGATGGGCAGTCGCCGGGGTTTTCTTTTGGGGTTGTGCTTTTTCCTAGCGTTTTCGCTGTCGAACGGGTTCGCGGCGCAAAAAACCAACGTCATTCTCATTACTCTCGATACCACCCGCGCCGACCGCATGGGGTTTCTCGGTTCGACCCGCAAGTTGACGCCGAATCTCGATGCGCTTGCCGCCCAGGGCGTGGTTTTTACGCGGGCTTACTGCCAGGCCCCGCTGACCACCACCTCGCACGCCACCATTCTGAGTGGAACTTATCCGCAATACCACAATGTATCCCGGCCGCCGATTCCTCTGCCCGCCAGTTTGCCTTACGCTCCAGACATTCTGCATCAGGCGGGATATCACACCGCCGCTTTCGTTGGCTCGATGATGCTGCAAGCCCAGGGTGGCGGCGCACCAGGGTTTGATCGTGGTTTCGATGAGTACGACGCCGGCTTTCACAATCCTCGCCCCGGCGATGGCGTTACTCGAGCCTGGAGCGCCGCGCAGACGACGTGGTGAACCACGCGCTGGTATGGATCCAGAAGCAGGGGAACGGGCCGTTTTTCGTGTGGATACATGTCTTCGATCCTCACGCACCGTACGAGCCGCCGGAGCCGTTTGCGACCCGCTACAAAGATGCCCCATACGATGGTGAGATCGCCTATACAGACTCGGTGATGGGCAAGCTGTTTGACCGGCTGCGGGCGGAGAAATTGTACGACGGGGCGCTAATCGCGGTCATGGCCGACCACGGCGAAGCGCTTGGCGAACATGGCGAAGAGGGCCACGGATTTTTCCTCTACGATCCGACGGTGCGGGTTCCTCTGGTGATCAAGATGCCGGCCAATGCCGATGCCGGCAAACAGATCCACACGCGAGTCGAACTGGCGGATGTAATGCCGACAATGCTGGAGGCGGTGAGCGTCAACGTGCCCAAGGAAGTGCAGGGGGAGTCGCTGCTGCCTTTGATCAGCCAGGGGGACAAGCCGGGAAAAGACGAAGATCGGCAGGCATACTCGGAGACCGATTACCCGCACGGATCGTTCGGCTGGAGCCCGCTGCGCTCGGTGCGGACGGGAAAGTATCTTTACGTGCAGGCCCCGCGGCAGGAGCTATACGACGAAACTTCCAACCCCGCCGAAGATCATAATCTGGCATCGGCTTCGCCTGCGGTTGCTCAGGCGCTGGGATCGCAGCTAGTCACTTTCCGTGACAAAACGAAAAGCAGTCCGTCGTCTCAAGCTGAGGTAAGCCCGGAAGAAGCCGCGAAAATCCGTGCGCTTGGATATATTCCGGCGACCGGCCATGGTGACTCCGATAAAGTTGGAGGCGTCGATCCCAAGGACAAGGTCGAAATCTTCAATGCCATGACCGAAGTCAATTATCTGATGGAAGACGGCAAGAATGACGCTGCGATCGTTACGCTGAAAGGCGTCGTGGCAAAGGATCCGACGGTGATCTCCGCGTATCAGGCGCTTGCCAGCCTTTATTTGCGGACTGGCGATACGCCGAATGCGATTGCAACCCTGCGAAAAATAACTGAATTAGCGCCTGACATGACTTCCGTACATTACGAATTGGGCATGCTGCTGAAGAACACTCGGGACCTGCCAGACGCTCAACCTGAACTGGAAAAGGCTGCAGCCGCTTGGCCGAAGATGGCAGAGTTGCAGTATCAGTTGGCGGAGGTTTACGTCAATACTGAGCAACTGGACAGCGCAGCCAAGAGCGCCAAACAAGCACTGAATTTGAAACCGGGATATTTTGACGCGGACCTGCTGCTCGGGTTCCTCTACGTCCACGAGAACAAGCCTTCGGAAGCCATTCCGTATCTGCAGGACGCCAGTTCCGCTCACCCAAACTCCCCGCGGCCGCATGAATTCCTGGCGCAGGCCTACGACGAAATGGGAGTCGAGGGCCTTGCCAACCAGGAGCGCGAAATGGCGCAACGGTTGAAACCGGGAGCCGGGCACTGATTTCCGCTGGGGCAAAAGTTAATTCAAGTCAGGCGCGGGCGCCTCGCTCCCCTTTAAAGGTGTCGAGGCGGTTCCGAAGAAAACCAACCCGGCTTATCTGCGGTCTTCTTCTCATTGCGTTGGCGGTTTCACTCTGCTCCTGCAATCGCGCACAAGCCGACTGGCAAGGCAATCAGCGGCTCATCATTCTCGGCATCGACGGCATGGATCCACAGTTGCTTGAGCAATTCATGCGCGAGGGCAAGATGCCGAACTTCGCCAAGCTCGTGGCCGAAGGAGATTTCCGCCGGCTCACCACCAGCCTTCCGCCGCAGAGTCCGGTCGCCTGGTCAAACCTTATTACTGGAATGAACGCCGGTGGGCACGGCATTTTTGATTTCATCCATCGCGATCCGAAAACGCTTGCTTTGTATTTCTCGACTTCGCGAGTAAAGGGCCCGAAACACTCCATTCGTCTCGGAAATTGGCTGGTTCCGATTGGCAGCGGGAGCGCCGAACAACTTCGAAAAGGAAAAGCCTTCTGGCAGATTCTGGACGAACACGGAATTCCCAACACAATTTTTCGAATTCCCGCTAATTTCCCGCCCGTCCCAGCCAAGGGAAAAACGCTCTCCGGCATGGGAACGCCCGACCTGCGCGGCACCTACGGGACTTTTTCTTTCTATACCGATGAAGATACGGCCACTCCCGGCGCGGTCGAGGGCGGACAAATTATTCCGGTGCAAGTCGAGAACTCGCGCGTGATCGCCAACTTGATCGGTCCGGATAACACGTTCAGGAGGGGATCGCCTCCGGCGACCGAGCGGTTTGACAGTTGCTGTGGATCCGCTGGAACCGGCGGCCAAAATCAAGCTGCAAGGCCAGGAATTCATTTTGCGCGAAGGCGAGTGGAGCGATTGGGTGCGGATTGAATTCCAGTTGATTCCATTCTTCGGCAACGTGCGGGGGATGTGCCGCTTTTATCTGAAGCAAACCCACCCCCGTTTTCAGCTTTACGTTTCGCCGATCAATATCGATCCCGCGGAGCCCGCGCTGCCGATTTCGACTCCTTCCAGTTATTCAAAGCTGTTGACCGATGAGAGCGGAGAGTTTTATACGCAGGGAATTGCCGAGGACACGAAAGCGCTTTCTGACGGTGTTCTCGATGACAAGGAATTTCTTGAGCAATCGCGGACGGTTCTGGCCGAACATCGCAAGATTTTCGACGCCGAATTTCCCAAGTTCCGTCACGGCGTTTTTTTCTTTTATTTTTCCAGCCTCGATCTGAACTCACACATGCTTTGGCGGCTGATCGACCCGAAGCATCCGGAATACGATGCCGCGCTCGCGGCGCAGAATGGATCGGCGATTGAGAACTTCTACCAGCAAATGGACCAAGTCCTCGGCGAAGTGCTGCCGAAAGTAGACGAGCACACGACCCTGCTGGTGCTCTCCGATCACGGCTTCGGGCCATATTATCGCTCGTTCAATCTCAACACCTGGCTGCTCGACAACGGCTACATCAAGATGAAACCGGGTGCGAACTCGGATTCCACGGAGCCGCTCGCCAATGTTGACTGGAGCCAGACGCGGGCCTACGGCCTGGGGCTTAATGGGCTTTACGTCAATATGCGCGGCCGCGAGCCCAACGGAATTGTTGAGCCGGGTGCGGCCGACCAGTTATTGCGGGAGATTCGCGACAGGTTGCAGGCGGTGAAAGATCCGAAGAACGGCGTACAAGTAATTACGCACGCCGACCTTGCGAGCGAAGCCTACCAGGGTCCATATTCGAGATCGGGGCCAGATATGCTGGTGGGATATAACCGCGGCTATCGTGCTGGCTGGAAAACAATTTTGGGGGCCTTCCCGCCGGATGAACTGGAAGACAATACCAATCCGTGGAGCGGCGATCACTGCATCGATTATCGCCTGGTGCCTGGGGTGCTGCTCAGCAACCGCAAGATTGCCGCGCAGACGCCGGCTTTGACCGATATCGCGCCCACGATCCTGGCGGAATTTGGGATTCCCAAAGAACCGGATATGATGGGACAATCGGTATTTGCAACCGGCCGTATCCCCCACTAAAAACAGAGAAAGGGCTCCGATGTTTGGCTCTCACAAGGTGAAGATCGAAGGCGAATTGCTGGAGAAGGTGAAAAAGTGCGCCGACGCGGCCGGATACAGCTCGGTCGATGAGTTCGTAGTCCATGCCCTCGAGAAGGAAGTGAACAAAATCCTGCCTCCCAGCGAGGGCGGCACCACCTCGAAGGAGTTGATCAAGAAGCGGTTGCAGGGGCTGGGATACATCGAGTGAGAAGTTCTTCCCCGGCTGTGCTATGAATTTTCTTCAATCCCATTTACCGGCAATCGTCGTCTGCCTGATTTCGCTCGTGATCGGGTTGCTGATGGTGGTGTTGTTCGGCTACGCCTCAGATCAGAAAGCGATTCATGTGGCCAAAGAACAGCTCAAGGCGCACTTGCTCGCGCTGCGACTTTTTCAAGACCAGATTCCGGTCGTAATCCGGTCTTATGGCCGAATTTTGCTGGCGACGGGGCGATATCTTCGCCTCGCGTTTATGCCGCTGCTGTTTGTCATCGTTCCGCTGACTTTTCTTGTAGTGCAGTTGGATCGCTATCTCGGCTTAATGCCGTTTGAGGCTGGCCAATCGTTCCTCGTGAAGGCGCGAGTGAGCAATCCTGAAATTTTGAATGATGTCTCTCTGCAACTGCCCAGCGGATTGGCCGCTACCTCTCCCGCGGTTCATATTCCGGCAGAAAATGAAATTGCTTGGAGAGTATCTGCGGAGCGCAGCGGAAAGTACGACGTGACGGTTGCGGCCACCGATCAAAACGTTGCCAAGCAGGTGGTCGTTACAGCGGGTATGCCGCGACTGTCGACTGTCCGTCTGCGCGGGCAATTCTGGGAGCGCATGTTTTTCTCCGGCGAGGCGGCGCTTCCTGCGAACAGTCCGATCGAAGCTATCTCGGTACAATATCTGCCGCGAGACATCGCATTCGCAGGCTTCGAATGGAACTGGATTTGGCTCTTTTTTGTTTTGTCGATGATTGCGGGCTTCTTCTTCAAAAGCATTTTGGGGATTGAAATATGAGTTTCTGCAGTGCAAGCCGGCGCAGGCAACTGCTATGCCTCGCGTTCGCAATTGTTTTGCTGTGTCCGCTGGGCAGCTACGCCTACGCCGGACCAGGCGCGGGTTTCGCCGTGTTGTCGTCGTTCTGGACGATCTTCGTTGCGTTCCTCTATTCGATCTACGCGTTTTTCGCCTGGCCATTCCGGCAACTGTTTCGCATGTTCCGTCGGCGCAAGGCTTATGGAAAAGCCCAAGTGAAGCGCGCGGTGATTCTCGGCTTCGATGGCATGGACCCGGAGTTGACCGAACGCTTCATCGCCGAAGGCAGGCTGCCGAACCTGGCGACGCTGCGCGAGCAGGGAACTTTTCGCAAGCTGCGCACGACGTATCCAGCGATTTCGCCCGTGGCGTGGTCAACATTCATGACTGGCGTAAACCCCGGCAAACACAATATCTACGATTTTCTAGCCCGCGACTTGAGCAACTACCTTCCATTCCTTTCTTCTGCCGAGATCAAGGGACCGAAACACAATTTGAAGCTCGGCCAACATACCATCCCGCTGGGCGGCGCCGTGGTTAAAGGCATGAGACGCGGTATTCCCTTCTGGCACTGGCTGGGCGAGGCTGGAATTTTCTCCTCCATCATCCGCGTGCCGGTGACTTTTCCGCCCGAAAAATTCGCCGGCGTGCTGCTCTCCGGCATGTGTGTGCCCGATTTGAAAGGCAGCCAGGGAACCTTCTGCCTGTGCACCACTCGCGAAAGTGGCGATAGATTTCGCGAAGGCGGCGTGCGCGTTCCAATCGAGAAAAATCGCGCCGGATACCGCTCTTACATCCCCGGCCCGGAGGATCCGCTGGGCGGAGGCGGCGAATTGCGGGTCAATTTTGAAGTGCGCAAAAATGGCACTTCGAACCACGCGGTAATCGTTGTTGACAACGAAAAAGTTCCTTTAAAGGTCGGCGAATATTCGGAGTGGATTCCGGTGAAGTTCAAATCCGCCCTGGGATTCAGTGCGCACGGCATCTGCCGCTTCTATCTCAAGGAACTTTCACCTGAAGTCGAAGTGTATGTGACGCCCGTTAATATCGATCCCGGCCAGCCCGATCTGCCGATTTCTCATCCGGTGACGTATTCCATCTATCTTGCGAAGCTTTTCGGCCCTTATGCGACGCTTGGGCTCGCCGAAGATACCTGGGCGCTGAACGAAAAAGTTCTGGACGACGACGCATTCCTCGCGCAGTGTTACGGAAATCACCAGGACCGGGAGCGTATGCTCTTCGACGCGCTGGAAAAGACGCAGCAGGGACTTTGCGCTTGCGTCTTCGATACCACCGACCGGGTGCAGCACATGTTCTGGCGCTATCTTGAGGAAGACCATCCTGCGGCGCGAGAGGTGCCGCGCGATCAGCGGCGGGAAGTGATTCAGGACCTATACACCCGCATGGACGAACTCATCGGCCGCGTGATGAAAAAGATTGATGATCAGACCTTGCTGATGATCGTTTCCGATCACGGTTTTAAGTCATTTGCGCGCTGCGTCAATCTGAATGCGTGGCTGCATCAGAACGGATACCTGACGCTGAAGCATGGAAAGGCCGAGAGCGGCGACTGGTTTGAAGATGTGGATTGGTCAAAGACTCGCGCTTACACCATGGGGCTGAACGGCCTGTATCTGAATATCAAAGGCCGGGAGCACCAAGGCATTGTCGAGCCGGGCGCGGCGGTCGAGGCTCTGAAAGAAGAATTGCAGAACAAGCTGGACGGCTTGCTTGACCCCGCTTCCGACCGCGTCGGCATCACCGGAGTTTTTGATTGCGATAATGTTTATGCCGGACCTTATGTTGAGAACGCGCCCGATCTGCTCGTCGGCTATGGCGACGGATTCCGCGCCTCATGGGATTCAGTGATGGGGAAAGTGACGGCGCAGATTTTCGAAGACAATCTCAAGGCCTGGAGCGGAGACCACTGCATTGATCCGCGGCTGGTGCCGGGTGTGCTGTTCTGTAATCGAACAATTGCCGAGGAAAAACCGGCGATTGTCGATGTTGCCCCTACAATTCTTAAGTTGTTCGGCCTGTCTCTGCCGGCTTACTTTGATGGCAAGCCGTGGACGGTAGCGGCAGCGAAACCATAAGCCTTTTGTCATCCCGAGCACAGTGGATCGTTCGCCTCGCGAACGATCTCGCGCAGTCGAGGGACCTGCAGTTTGTTTTCGAGGAGCAACAACAGATTCCTCTTCGCTCCGCTCCTCGGAATGACAAGGTAAAGGGAAGGACCTTTTGATCACCATCGTTTCAGGCCTGCCGCGCTCCGGCACTTCGCTGATGATGCAGATGCTCGCCGCCGGCGGTGTGCCTCTGCTCACCGACGGCGACCGCAAGCCAGACATCGACAATCCTCGCGGCTATTGCGAGTGGGAACCGATCAAACAACTTCCCAAAGATCCCGCGCTCATCGATCAGGCTGAAGGCAAGGCGGTGAAGGTCATCACCCAACTTCTCTTGTCAGTGCCGATAGGCCGGGATTACAAATTAATCTTCATGGAGCGGACGTTGCCCGAAGTTCTGGCTTCGCAGGACGAAATGCTGAAGCGTCGGGGCACGAAAGATTTGGCTGACCACGCAGTAATGACCAACGCGTTCAAGGAACATTTAAAAGCCGTTGCCGCGTTTCTGGAACGGCGCGACGATCTTCCGCTTCTACGGGTAGGCTATCGAAAGCTGATCGACGATCCGGCAGGAAACGCAAAAGCGATTCGCGACTTCCTCGGTCAAAAGCTCGATATCAGTGCGATGACGCTTCAGGTGGATCCCGCGCTCTATCGCAACAAGCGTCCGTGAAACCTAGCTCGCCTCAAGGCTTTTCAGCTCTCAGCGCCTGGGCGCGTTTTTCCGCTGTTGCTGCATCTTCTTTCTTCCCTAATCCTGAATAGGCTTTCGCCAGCAACTCGTAGACCTCAGCATTGTTCGGCTGAGATTGGGTCAACGCCGTAAGCGCCTTCTGCGCTTCGTCGAATTTCTTTTGTGCGAGCAAGAGTTCAGCTTGAGCGATTTGCGCGTCAATGTTGTCGGGATCGGTAAGCAGCGCGGCTTCGATTTGATCTTGCGCTGCATCGGGCCGGTTCAATGCAAGGTAAGTTTTCGCCAGCAGGATTCTCGCGGCAACATTGTTCGGGTTCAGCTTCAGACTGCTCTCCAGTGCATTGCGTGCTTCTTCCTTGCGCCCCATTTCACTCAATGCGCGGCCATAGTCGAACGCGGCCGACGCATCGTCCGGGCGAGCTTCAAGTTCCCGCTTCAGATACTCGGCAGCCTTCGGATAATTCTTCCCTGCCAGTTCCATTTGCCCAAGCTGCAGCAGGGCCGTCGCGGATTTCGGATCCATGCGCAGAACTTGCTCCAAGGCTGCGCGAGCCTCGGCCTGCCGATCATCATCCAGCGCCATCACCGCAGAGTGCAGGAGATTCTGCTCCTGAATTTTGTCTTTCGGATCGGGAAGGGACATTTGCGCAGCAGTCGGCGGGTCGCCCAGATGAGCCAGCATTCCACGCAACTTTTCAGCCGACGCGTTCCCTGCTTCGTAACGATTGTGCAGTTCGCCAGGGTCCGCGCGTAAGTCGTAGAACTCCGGCCGTGGCGCTTCAATCAACTTCGTTTGCGCATCGCGCACCGACCGCAACGGCGCCCAGCCGAAGTTCAGCGGATAATCAGTTTGTGCAAACGCGATCCGATCCGCCGTCTCCGATCCCGCAAAATAAGGTTTCAGCGACGCCCCATCGCTTTGCGCGGGCGGCTCGCTGCCCAGCACATCCAGCACCGTTGGCACAATGTCCGTGGTGCGAACCTGCGCGGTGATCTCTTTCCCCGCCGATTGCTCCCCCGGCAGCTTCACAATGAGCGGCACGTGCGTAGTCGAGTCGTAGAGAAAAACTCCGTGGGTATTTTCACCGTGCTCGCCCAGTCCTTCACCATGATCACCGACTACCATGATCAACGCGCTATCGTACCATCCCCGCTTTTGCAGATACGCGATGAAGTTGCCGAGAGCTGAATCCGCATAAGCGATTTCGCCATCGTAAAGCCGGTCCTTGTAAGTTTCCGAGTACGGCGGTGGAGGCTCGTAGGGATCGTGGGGATCGAAAAAGTGCACCCAGACAAAATGCGGCCCTGCGGGATGCGCGCTCAACCAATCTTCCGCGTGTTGGGAAACGTCCATTCCGCGCCGCTCAACCCGTCCCCAACGCGACTTGCCTTGCGGATGGTCCGGAAAGTTGTCGTAGAAATCGAAACCACGATCGAATCCCGGCGCCATGACTTTGGAATCGAGTATGTACGCACCGATGAAGGCCGCCGTGCTGTATCCCTGCGGCTTAAGCAGTTCTGCCAACGTCACATGCGTTGCTGCCAGGGACACGCCGAAATCCGTCACCCCGTGCGTGCTCGGAAGCAATCCGGTGAGAATGGTGGCGTGGGAAGTATTGGTGATGGGAGCAGCGGTGAAAGCCTGAGAAAAATGGATGCCATCTTTGCAAAGGCCATCGAGCGCCGGAGTCTGAATTTGCTGATCGCCGAAACAGTGGATGTGATCGGCGCGCAGCGTGTCGATGGTAATGAGGAAGACGTTTGGCAGCTTAGGCTTTGCGGTGGAAGATTGCGCCGAGGTTGCAGTGGCGAGGCAACAAAGCAAGAAAATCCGGACGGCCCTCATTCCTCACCAGCCTAGCATAGGGAGCATTGCCGGCCCGCAACTACGATTTCGGCCCCAACTGCGAAGCTTTGCTTCGTTCGCGGCTGGCTTCATCGTTGCGGCCCAAGTGAGTGTAGGCCTCGGCCAACGACGAATGCACGGCAGCAAACGCGGGCAAGCGTCCAGCGGCGATTTCGAGATGCACGGCGGCTGACTTGAAATCTCCGGTCTTCATCAGGCAAAGACCCATTTGATAATTGGCCCAGGCGGAATCCGGTTGCAGCGTGACCGCCTTACGCAAGTAGGCCGCCGCTTCTGAAAATTGCTGCTGCTGCATTAGCGCCAGGCCCGCACCATACTGCGGAAGGTAAGCATTTGGCTGGGACGTGGCAAGCTGCCGCAGAATTGGCAGCGGCTTCTCCGGCTTTCCGTCATCGATCTCGAGCATCGCAGCCAAGGTTTGGTTGGCAACTTGAATAGCGTCCTTCGGGTCGGTGCCTTCCACCGCCGCGCTCACAGCCGCGCCGGATTTCTGCAACCCGACATAGCCGAGCGAAGACAGCTTCTGCATTTCGCTCGAAGTCAACGCCGGGCCCGCCGCAGTTCCGCCATCTTTTGCGAAGCGATTATCGAAGGCCTGCAGCTGCGATGCTAAAGTTTCGAGCGTCGCCTTCGAACTTTG
This sequence comes from uncultured Acidobacteriaceae bacterium, assembly GCA_963848325.1. Taxonomy (GTDB): domain Bacteria; phylum Acidobacteriota; class Terriglobia; order Terriglobales; family Acidobacteriaceae; genus DATJOJ01. The sequence continues at coordinate 118,917 of CAWKDJ010000019.1, read as the reverse complement.
CGCGAGATTTCGGGTTGCGCCAGGATCGGCCGAGAGATCGTATAGCTCCGGTTTCGGCGCGCGAATGTAGAGATACTTTCCCGCTCGCCAGGATTCCAACGGACTCCACCCGAAGCCCTGATGCGAGAGATCGCCGCGAGCATAAGCCGGCGCATCAGCCTGCGAACCGCCTTGTGTCAGCCGCAGCAACGATTGTCCCTGCATCTGCGATGGCACGGGGACAGCAGCCGTCTCCAGCGCGGTTGGCGCGATATCGAGCAAGCGCACGCGGTTGTTGATCTGCTTCCCCGCTAATTTATTCTGTGGCAACTTCATCAACAGCGGCACGTGGATGGTCTCGTCGTACAGAAAAATTCCATGGGTCTGCTCACCATGCGCGCCTAAACTCTCGCCATGATTCGCAGCCACAAAGACCAATGCATCGTCGTAAATTTTCTGCGCTCGAAGTGCGGCAATGAGTTTGCCGACTGCAGCATCGTCCGCGCCGACGCCGTGGTTGTACGAAGTGTGAGGCGCGTGAGCATCATACAAATGCACCCACAGGAAGAACGGCCGTTGCGGATTTTCGCCCAGCCACTGTGTGGCGCGTGCCACCACTTCGTCCCCGGAGCGCTCGACCGCACGGCGGTCTTCACCGCGCTGAGGTTGGTGAAAACCAGCGTCGTATACATCAAACCCGCGATCATAGCCCTGGAAAGGAGCCGTTCTTCGGATCGAGCCAGAGCGATCCGACAAAAGCGGCAGTGCGATAGCCGTGGCTGTGCAACACCTCCGGCAAGTAAGGGACGGACGCCGCCAAAGGAACGGCTAATTCGGTCGCACGATGGGTCTGCGGATACGTGCCCGTGAGTATCGTGGCATCCGAGGCCACGGTAAGCGGCGCTTGCGCGAAAGCCTGAGCGAAAACGACGCTTTGGCGCGCAACGGCATCCAGTTGCGGAGTCAGCCCGCCACGACCGCCAAGAAAATCCATGTGGTCGGCGCGTGCAGAGTCAAGAGTTATGAGGACGATGTTCGGCTTGTTTTCCGCCACACTGCTGCACAATAGGAAGAACAACACAAGAATGCCGTAACCGACCCGCCAACCATTGCCCCTCAACATGGTTCAAGTCTAATATCGGGCGACATTCGGCGCGAATCGCTGATACTGCGAATCCGCCAGACTCCGACGGGCCAAGCCCCAAGCTACAATCATTCTCATGGCAAATCTGACCCTGGTATATGGACTGCGGCTGCTCCCCGCGGAAGAAGTGGCGGAGGTGAGCGACGCAACACTGAAGCTGAAAAATGGCCGCGAGGCGCACGTCACCATGCACGTGCTCGAAGGCAGCAAAGAAGAGATTGAAAAACAGCTCAAGAGCAGCCTGGATGCGTTCTTCGACTTCTACCCGGAAATCTGATTTTTTTCGGCTGCGCGTGGTTCTGGGCCACGTCGGCAAACATCTATAATTCCAATTAACTCATGGACTCCTACAGCCAGCTGCGGCTCAAGCTCGGCGCATGGGGCCTCTTGCCCAAGAGCAAGCTCGCCCTGGTCGCGTGGTACGTGCTGGCCCTGGATGTGCTGTTGTTTGTTTTGCAGCAGCTTTCCCGCCTGTTCAAACTTTCCTTCGGCGACAGTTTGGGCGGCTGGGTCAGCTTTCTGAGTTTCTGGGCAATTCTTCTTTTTATTGTGCTGGCGTTTCGCTGGCTCAGAGTAAGAATGCTGTGGCGGCTGCGCAACCGCCTGATTGTCACTTATGTTTTCATCGGCGTGATCCCGGTCGTATTGCTGGTCGCGCTGGCGCTGGGATCGTTCTACCTTTTCGCGGGACAATTTGCGACTTTCATCGTTACCAGCGGCTTAAACACGGAACTGCGGGGTTTGGAAGCTGCAAACTTCGCCATCGCACACCAGTTTGCCTCGCAGTTGCAACGGGGCGAGATCAACAACACCGCAGCGTTCGATAGTCTCCGCCGCTCGGAAAAGAACTGGACGGGTCGCCAGGTCACGGTCTGGGTGGACAAGAAGCTGGTGCTCAATGCCGCGCCCTCAGGAATGGTGGCCGCGGTGCCGCAGCTTCCGGCTTACCTCAAGAGCTCTTTCAGCGAAGTTGCGCGCGACCAGGACGAACTATTCCTGCGTGCCGTCGCGGTCATCCCAGTTGAGGGCCGGACGTTGGTAGTTCTTTCCAGCGACCCATTTGATCAGCGGCTACTGGAAGATTTGGCGGCCGACCTGGGGCAGGTGGCCCTCTACGGCAACGGGCTGAAGTTGAATAAAGTAGAACATCCCCAAAACAATTCCGGCGTGCGGGTGAGTAATGAGAAAGCGCCGATTTCCATGAGCGTAAACAAGGGCGACAATGAGTTCGTCCTGGATACGGGGAATGGCTCGTTGGCGCCGACATATACCGCCGGCACAGTCCCGCCTCCCAAGCAAACCTTGAGCCGGCAAGTCCCTTCGCCACCACGGTCTCAGTGGTCGACTGGAGCACCGGCGACCGCATGAGTCCCGCCGGCATCAGCGTTCAGACTCGGGTCTCCAAACTCTATGAGCGCTTGTTCGCAGCGCTTGGTGATTTCGCTCCCGCTATCGAATACCTGCTGCTGTTTGCTGCCGTCATCTTCGGAATCATTGAACTGGTCGCCCTGTGGATCAGCGCGCGGCTTACTCGCACCGTCACCGGAGCCGTCGCGCAAATTTACGACGCCACGCAGCACGTCAATAAGGGCGATTTCAGCCATCGCATTCCGGTAAAGTCGAACGACCAGATCGCCGCTCTGGCCAACTCCTTTAACTCGATGACGGCTTCGATCGAGAAACTGATCCTCGAGCAAAAAGAAAAGCAGCGTCTGGAGAACGAACTGATGATCGCGCAGGAGGTGCAATCGCAGCTCTTTCCGCGCGAGATTTCGCAATTAGCGTCGCTCGAAGTACACGGCTTTTGCCGTCCTGCACGGACGGTGAGCGGCGATTATTACGATTTCCTGACGCTCGACTCCGATCGTCTGGTCCTCGCGGTCGGCGACATCAGCGGAAAAGGCATCTCTGCGGCTTTGCTGATGGCAACCATTCACTCCGCGGTGCGCGCTTACAGTTTGCAGGACATTCCGTCCTTGCGCGAACCGGTTGCGGTTGGTGCGGCCTCGGGATCGACCATGAGGTTGTCTTCCCTCCCATTCAAGCTTGATGTCTCGCCCGCATCTTTGCTGGCGCTGCTGAATCATCAACTGTACGAAAGCACGCCGCCTGAAAAATACGCAACCCTGTTTCTCGGAGTCTACGATGGACAGGAGCAGACAGCTGAACTACAGCAATGGCGGGCATTTGCCACCCATCATTCTCAGCGAAGACGGTAGCATCCGCCGCCTGGAATGCGGCGGCACTGTGGTCGGCCTTTTTGACCACATGCACTATGAAGAAGCATCCGTGGAGCTTCGCCGCGGCGATATCTTCGTTGCCTACAGCGATGGCGTCACCGAGCCCGAAAACGATTTCGGTGAATTCGGCGATCAACGCCTGATCGATCTGGTGCGCGAGAACCGCGATGCGCCACTAAGCCGCATCAGTGAGATTGTGACTGCGGCCGTAGACGATTGGATTGGCGCCAACGAACAACCGGATGACGTCACGCTGGTGCTGGCGCGAGCGCGATAAGCTACTTTCCTTTAGGCTGCTTGGAGAGAAGCACGACCTTGTCCGTTACCGTCTGCCCTTTTTCCATCCCGCCGATTATCACCAACCCCTCGTGAGTGACCAGCAATCCGCGGTGGTCCATCGTCGGATCGGGAGTGTTCTCGTCGAGGGTCTCCCACTTGCCACTACGAAGGCTGAAAGCGAAAGTTACAGGCGAAGGTTCGGCAGGCTTTCCGTCGTACCCCATGCCGCTAAAATTGTGCGGCTTGTCGCTGCCTCCGGAGAAATAAATCATTTCGTCCTTTTCCGAACCGCCGCCGGCGATGCGAAATTGCGCCGAGCCTGGATGGGCTGGCAACTTCGTCCATTCAATTTTGCGAAAGTCGTGACGGTCAATCTTTCCTCGCCAGCATTCCGTGGAAGCGACAAACCGCGGTGAGTTGCCCTCGGGATTCGCCTGAGCTCCGCCGACGAGAACTACGTTATCGCCCACGAGCGCGCCCGCGTGGCCGAAGACCGCCTTCGGCATGGGAGTCGCCTGCATCCATCGACTCTTTTCCAGATCGTAAATCTGCACGGCGGCAATCGGGCCTTGTTCAGAGTGGCCACCGAACAGGTAAATGTAGCGATCGCGATAAACCCCGATTACCGCATCGCCCACTGGGATTGGCATGTCGGTGCCGCGCAGCCAGCGGTCGCCGGCCGGTTCGTAGATATTGATGTCCGGCACCGCCATTCCACCGCCCTGATAGAGAACGTAACCGCCGAACAGGAACAGATAATCGGCCGCGCCCACCGCCATCGCGCCCACGCGCCCGGCGGTACCGGGCACGGAGTGAATCGCCTCGGCTTTGCCCGAAGCAGCGTCGATGACATAAACCTGATTACTTACCGAGTCCCAGGTTTTCTTCGGGCCTATCCCCATCAGGGAAAACAATTCTGTCTGCCCGTGAAGTTTGAGAACCGCGACGGCATTATCGGAAACGGCTTCTGGCAAAGATTCCGGCCCTGACTGCGCCGCGAGCAGCCCGCAAGTCAGGAGCAGCAGTAAAGCGAACTTCCAGGTGACTTTCATGAATTCCCACGCGCCGGTGGGCTGACTCCAAAATACCACGTAGGCAGGTGTCGGCGACCTGCAGCGGAAAGAACCCAAATTCCGGGGCGATTCTGCCTGCTGTGGTTCGCGATCGGCGACGGAACCCAATAGCATTTAGAATGCGGAGGTGCAACCGCTCGCTCCCCGCATGAACGGTTCGCTGCTCCTTTTGGTTTCGCTGCTTGTCTGCTTTGGCGCGTGGCGTTGGGCAGGACACGTTCTGGTCCCGGCAAACACGTTCGCTGCCCAGCGAAGCCAGGTGCCGATTGGCAACAATTCCGATCTCTATCCTCCCTGGATTGCGGCGCGCGAACTGCTCCTGCATCGTCGAGACCCTTACAGTGCCGCGGTGACCGAAGAAATCCAGCGCGGCTTCTACGGGTGGCCGCTCGACCCGGCTCAAGCGAACAATCCTCCTAATCAGGCGATGTTCGCTTACCCCGCTTATGTTGTCTTCCTGCTGGCTCCCACCGTGACTGCGCCGTTTACTCTCGTAGCTACATTTGCGAAGTGGTTCGCTCTGGCCAGCATTGCTGTCTCGGTCCCGCTGTGGAGTCACGCGATCGGAGTTCGGGTTCGCGTCGTCCACGTACTTAGCGCCATCGTCCTGGCGTTGAGTGCTTATCCCTCGATGCTTGAGTTCTACATGCAGAACCTGACGGCACTTGTCGCCCTCGTGCTCGCTTTGGCCTGCGCTGCGAGCGTTCGTGGATGGTTCATCCTTTGCGGATTTCTGCTGGCGCTGTCGACCATCAAGCCCCAAATCTCGGCCGTCTTCGTCGTATCTCTATTGATTTGGGTTTCGGGCGACTGGAAGGCCCGCCGCAGACTGGCGTTCAGTTTCAGCCTGACACTTTTCCTACTCGGATTTGGCGCGGAATTGCTCTTGCCGGGATGGCCGTGGGAATTTGTTGCCGCACTGCACAGATATTGGCACTACACTGCCAATCCTTCGGGTTTACGCATGTTTTTTCCGGCGCCAGTTGCGTGGATTCTGTCGGGTGCTCTGGTGGGGGCGCTGTTCTGGGCGGTGTGGCGTCGCAGGAAACCCATCGCCGGATCGAGCGACTTCGGATGGTTGCTCGCCCTGGCCTCAGCCGTAACTGTCGTCATTGCTCCCATTGCGCTTTATAACCAGGTGCTGCTCGTGCCTGCATTGCTTATCGTGACGGCGCAACGCGAGCTGATCCGGCCACGTGGCTTTGTTGTCCGCGGGCTGGCAAAAGCGCCCTTGGCTTGCCTGGGATGGCATTGGATCTCGTCCGCAGTATTGGGCCTTTCGTCTCTGACCCTCCCAGCCGAACGGTTACGAGTCGCCGCTTACGTTCCTCTGTATACGGTGCTGGCTTTGCCCGCGGTCACGCTGCTGGCGCTTGCGGCGGTCACAACAGCTCTGCCTCTTCAACCGCCTGAAAACGGCATCCGGCAATGATTTCGCGGTATCCGGCGGCAGCCGCGATTGGTATCATTGAAGTTTGGCTGCGATTGCGGAACCGATTCCACCGGGAGCACTAAATGTATTTCGAGCAGTTTTATCTGGGATGTCTCGCCCATGCTTCTTATTTGCTGGCTTCCGAAGGCGAAGCCGTGATAGTCGATCCCCAGCGCGACATCGACCTGTATTTGAAGGCGGCAGAGGAGCACGGAGTAAAGATTCGTCACATCTTCGAAACTCATCTGCACGCCGATTTCGTTTCCGGTCACAGGGAGCTCGCGGCGCGAACCGGAGCACAAATCTATATCGGCGCCCAAGCCGGCGCACAGTTTCCGCATGTAGATGTGAGTGATGGCTTCGAGTTGCGTTTTGGCAAAGCCCGTATCCGCGTACTCGAAACCCCAGGGCACACTCCCGAGAGCATTTGCCTGGTGGTCACAGACGAAGAAAAATCGCCGAAGCCGTGGGCGGTGCTCACCGGCGATACGCTGTTCCTGGGCGATGTCGGGCGTCCCGACCTTTCGAAAACTCACACTCCCACCGAGCTGGCCGGACTGCTCTACGACAGCCTGCATCAGAAATTGCTCACGCTCTCAGACGACGTGCTGGTCTATCCGGCGCATGGGGCCGGTTCCCTCTGCGGACGCAACATGCGCGCCGAGCGATCATCCACCATCGGCACGGAGCGGCTCACCAATTATGCGCTGCAAATCACGTCCAAAGACGCTTTCGTCAAAGAGCTGACCACCAACTTGCCGGTCCGGCCTGACTATTTCCTGCAGGATGCGCAAATCAATCGCGAAGGTGCGCCGGCATTGTCGGAGTTGCTTGCGTTAGCCGCGCTATCGCCGCAAAAAGTGAAATCGCTTCTGGACGACGGTGCAATGGTGCTGGACGTGCGTCCCAGCGATCAGTTTGCCGCCGGCCACGTTCCGGGATCGGTCAACATCGCGCTCTCAGGACAATTTGCGTCATGGGCGGGATCGGTGCTCGGCCTGGCGTCGCGTCCCGTATTGATCGCGGAATCTCCCGGCCAGATTTCCGAGGCCCGCCTGCGGCTGGCCCGGGTGGGAATCGAAGACTTACAAGGGTATTTGGAAGGCGGCACGCAAGCTTGGAAGCAAGCAGGTCTCCCGCTGGCCACGACTCCGCAGATCACCGTGCAAGAACTGCAGCAGCGTTTGAAATCCAGCCATGTGGATGTGCTCGACGTTCGTCGCGAAGCGGAGTGGCAGGCTGGACACATTGAAGACGCTGCCTGGTGGCCGCTGGATAATTTCAAGGTTTCGCCGCCGGAAATTGCCCACAACAAGACCGTTGCGGTGCACTGCAAAGGTGGATATCGCAGCATGATTGCATGCAGCTTGTTGCAGCGGGCGGGATTTTCGAACGTGGTGAATGTGGCCGGCGGCTTCGATGCCTGGCAGCAAGCCGAATTGCCGGTAGAAACCGCCAAGCCGGTCGAAGCCTAGGCAGAAGCCGGGGCGCGCCGCAACGTTATAATTAGTGGGGTTCTTACCACCGCGAGGAGACTTCCGTTGGGCCGTTCCGGAAGGCCGATGCCTTCACCAGTCGCCACAAAAAATCCTGAACGCCCCCCCGGTGCCGACAAGAATCTGGCCAGCCCGCCGGTTCCGCAGGTTACTTTTCTTTACAACCTCGCGACTTTCTGCGGGATTTTCGTTGCCGTTCTGCTGGCTTATTGGCCAGCACTCCATGGCGGCTTGGTTTGGGACGATGTTGGCCACGTCACCCCGCCCGGTCTGCGCTCCTGGCACGGCCTGTGGCGAATCTGGTTTGAGCTCGGCGCCAGCCAGCAGTATTACCCGATTCTGCACAGTTTTTTCTGGATCGAGCATCGCCTGTGGGGCGACGCCGTGCTCGGCTATCACCTCACGAACTTGGCGCAGCATGCGCTGGCCGCGTTTCTGGTTGTGCTGATTGTGCGGCGTCTGCAGTTGCCCGGCGATTGGCTGGCAGGTCTCATTTTTGCGTTGCATCCCGTCTGCGTCGAAGCGGTCGCCTGGATATCGGAACAGAAAGACACTCTCTCCGCCATCTTTTATCTGGCGTCCGCGTTGATTTATCTGCGCTTCGACCGCGGGCGGAAAAAGTCCGATTATTTCTGGGCGCTCGTTTTATTTCTTCTGGCGCTGATGAGCAAGAGTGTTACCGCGACCCTGCCCGGAGCACTGCTTGTCGTTCTGTGGTGGAAGCGCGGACGGCTGGAGTGGAAGCGCGACGTATTCCCCATACTGCCGTGGTTTGGACTCGGAGCCGCCAGCGGTCTGTTCACTGCCTGGGTTGAGCGAAATTACATCGGGGCCAGCGGCGCAGGGTATGAGCTCACGCTGGCCCAACATCTTTTGCTAGCTGGCCGCATTATCTGTTTTTATGTGGGTAAAGCGGTGTGGCCGGTCAACCTGGTGTTCTCCTATCCGCAGTGGCATCCCGATCCTGCACTCTGGTGGCAGTATCTTTATCCGATTGCCGTGATTTTTGCCGCCGCTGGGTTCATTCTTATCGCCCGCCGCGACGACTTGCCCGTCCGCCGCGGGCCGCTAGCTGGCTTCCTTTTTTTCATCGGCACACTTTTTCCGGTGCTCGGATTCCTGCACGTTTATCCCTTCCGCTATTCCTACGTCGCCGATCACTTTCAGTATCTGGCGCTGCTGGGAATCGTCGTTCCCGCAGCGTGGCTCCTGCACCGTGCGCTTACATCGAGCACGGCCCGTAACGCCGTCGCCGTCGTTCTGCTCGCTATTCTTGCAACGCTGACCTGGCAGCAAGCCAGTTTATATCGCGATCCTGAAACTCTTTATCGAGCGACGCTGGCGCGCAATCCGCAGAGTTGGATGACCCACAACAATCTCGGAATCCTTCTCGCGCAGGATCCCAACCGGCTTGCCGAGGCCGCCGACGAGTTCCAGACTACGCTGCGCATTCAGCCTGACCACATGAAAGCGCACATGAATCTGGGCAACATCTGGTCGCAGACGCCCGGACGCCTGCCCGACGCGATTGCGGAGTATGAAACGGCGCTGCAACTCGATCCCGGCTACGTGCCTGCCTACGACAATCTGGGTTCTGGCACTGATGCAAATGCCCGGACGCCTGCCCGACGCCATTGCGCAATTTCAGACCGCCTTGCGCATGCGGCCTAACGATGCCAAGAACCATGAACTGCTGGCGCTCGCTCTGGCGCAAATGCCGGACAAATTGCCCGAAGCCATCTCCGAATATGAGGCGGCGCTGGCCATTCAGCCAGATGACCCGCTGATTCACCTGAATTTCGCGGATGCACTGGCCAAGCTGCCCGAGCGGCGTCAAGAGGCCGTTGCGCAATATGAAGTGGCACTGCAATCGCATCCCGATCGGGAAACCCGGCGCCGTGCCGAAGAAGCCTTGCGCGCCTTGGGCGCACAACCGTGAAGGGGATGGCTGAGGCGGGCGCAATTGGAAGGCTTCCTGCGGCTATGCGATACTAACCACTGCGCTCTGATCTCTTCGCATTCGAAGCAAGCGCCGGGATGGCGGAACTGGCAGACGCAGCGGACTCAAAATCCGCCGGGCTTCGGCCCTTGGGGGTTCAACTCCCCCTCCCGGCACCACAGATTCTAAAAGGTTTACGTGCAAAATGGCCCCTCCAAAGAGAGAGGCCATTTTCGTTGATGGCTGTTTTGGTGGCTGTTGGTTTTCCGCTTCGTCGTCCCATCCACCATAACGGCAGGTCGAACACGAACCAGTGCATACTCAAGAGATGAGCACGAGTCCTCAGTTGGGTAGTATCGCGATTGGCGCGTCGGATGCTGATGTCGCAGAGTTCTGGGCGTCCTTTGTGAACTGCGATAGGGGTTTTGATATACCTCTCCAAGATCAGGGTCCTATACCTTTCCAGAGTGTTCCTCCCCAAATTCAGTTGAACGGCTTATCGCTCCTCCTCGATATCGGGGTGGCATGGCACCGACCACACCCCCCAGTTGCGCCGTAGGTGCTCTTTACAGTTGTACGGGAAACTCCACTCAATGCACATCCGGATCTAGCAGCGCCGCCCTCTGGGAGTGCATAGGCGGCGGCACCTGGAAAAAGATTCAGTAGGGATTGACGGCAGAAAAACGATGGTTGGCGAGAGATACAATGGTGTGGACAGGGCACAAAATAGGGGGTATTATCGCGGGAAGTTGCGTGGCTACCGCTCTCCCGAGAGATGCCGCCTTCGGAGGTTCTTTCCTGCCATGACCCGCCAACCTAAGACCCGGAACCTACACTTTTGGTGGTTGACTTTCTTTGTCGCTCTCCTAATCCTCGCTCCCTCGGCATCCGCCCAGTGGAACGAGCAAGTGCTCTACAGCTTCCAGGGTTTGCCAGATGGCGCCACACCAGTGGGTGGCATGGTATTCGATAAGCAGGGCAATCTCTACGGCGCTACGTCGGACGGCGGATCTTCCGCGTGCGCTGGAGCGGGCCAGTGTGGAACGGTGTTTCAGCTTGCCCCGCCGTTGCAGCAGGGCGAGTCTTGGACGGAGACAGTACTTTACGTTTTCAAAGGCCGTACTTACGGCGATGGCGGGACCCCCGCGGGCGGCTTGATTATCGATACGTCCGGCAACTTATACGGCACGACAGCCTACAACGGCACGGGAACCTGCACGTTGTTGGGGAGCGTTGTGGGATGCGGCACTGTATACGAATTGTCGCCGCCGGCGCAGCCGGGCGGGGTATGGACAGAGACCGTGCTCTATAGCTTTAGAGATCTCACCGACGGCTACTTTCCTCAGGGCGACTTGGTGTTCGACAGCGCGGGCAACTTATACGGCGCAACTCAGTTCGGAGGGGGCAAGGGGACAAATTGCAATAGCCTCTACGGCTACTGTGGGACGGTCTTCGAGCTAAGTCCGCCGAACAGCGAGGGCGACTCGTGGACAGAAAATGTTTTACACAGTTTTGCAGGCGCCACCGAAGCGAGCGCCACTGGAGACGGAGCGGCTCCGAACGGCGGCTTGGTTCTAGACAGCGAGGGCAACATTTATGGGACCACCTACTATGGTGGTAGTGTCATCGGCTTATGTGACGGCGGCGTAGGTGGGACTGGCTGCGGCACAGTCTTCGAACTCACTCCACCCAGTGGCATGGGCGGGGAATGGGGCGAGACAACGTTGTACCGCTTCAGAAGCAACCCGGATGGCGGTAACCCGGATGGCGGCGTTGTCTTGGACGAAATGGGAAATCTGTATGGAACTACCGTGGGCGGCGGAGACAACGGAAACGGAACTATCTTTGAGCTAGAACATCCTCCGGAAGGCTCCAAACCTTGGACGGAAAAGCTGTTATATAGGTTTACCGGGGAGAACGACGGTGCACAGCCCAGAGCTGGAGTCACGCTTGGGCCCAAAGGCCAAATATATGGGACGGCAAGCAGTAAGGGCGCGTTTCGCTCAGGCGATGTCTTTACCATGATCTCCGACAGCGCCATTTGGGGAAATGCAGGGGCCGCCACGGTACTGTTCAGTTTTACGGGCCACAGCAATGGATTCTATCCAGACGCGAAATTGGTGTTCGACGAATCCGATAGCCTCTACAGCACGACTCTTTACGGCGGTGCCGGACAGAACTGTGGTACCGACGGCTGTGGCACGATATTTCAACTCAAGCCGTCGATGCCTTACGATCCAACTGATCGCAACGATGCAATGCACTTGCACTGAATTTGATGGGGAGAACGAACTATGAAAGCTTCAAGCAGATTTGAATCCGGTTGGACGATCTATGTGGCGGCGTTGGTTCTAGGCATTTGGATTTCGGCCTCGCCGAACGTCGCCACCTCGCAGATCCAAGGAAATAATGCCGTCTGGGCGGGTGGCCCAGATCTCAACATTCCCAGATGCTACCACCAACCTCGAATGGGGGTGCCCTACTTCTCGCGTTCTCTGCGAGAAGTGGGAAGGTTCATCCGTCACATCTCCACGTCGCTCTTCCCGCCTAGAATTTAGGCCGTGCCCAGCAGACTCAAGCGATTCTACGGCTCCGGCGATTTGCACTTCATCACCTCCAGTTGCTACCAGCGGCAAACCCTTCTAGGCACGCCCGAGCGTCGCGATCTTTTCCTCACCGTGCTGGAGAACGTGCGGCGGAGGTATGAGTTAGTTGTGCTCGGCTACGTGGTCATGCCCGAACACTTTCACCTGCTGGTCAGCGAACCGCAGACAGGAACTCCGTCGACAGTGGTGCAAGCGCTGAAACTGGGCTTCGCCCGACGGCTGCTCATAAGGGCAGCGCAGGACGGAGCCAAGAACATGCCTTCCCACATCTGGCAGAAGCGCTTCTACGATTTCAATGTGTGGACGGAGCGCAAGCGGATTGAGAAGCTGGGTTATATGCATCGCAATCCGGTGAAGCGCGGGCTGGTCGAGGAGCCGGAGCACTGGCGATGGAGCAGCTCCCGCGCCTATGCGAACGGAGAGATGGGTTTGGTGCGGGTCAACGAGTGGCAAGTGCTCGGAATGAAAGTACGTATGGCGTGAGCCCCCCCACTTCTCGCAGAGAACGCGAGAAGTAGGGCACCCCCATTCAAGATTTGTTGTTGGCATCCAGGAAGCCGAGAGATGTGGGACAGCCGCCTCATAACAGCCGATTCAGGTCGTTCTCCCACTCACAAACCCACGAGTCATCATCTTTTCTAGGCGTTACTCCTGGCATCTCCGCCCCGCTTTCCCCATCTGTTACGCTTGCTTTATCGCGAGTAGAGGACGCGAATGACGCAAGAAGAACTTCGTCTGGCCGAATCCGGAACGCGCAAAAAACACTGGAAGCGATGGGGGCCTTACCTGAGCGAGCGCGCCTGGGGCACAGTGCGCGAGGACTACAGTGCCGACGGCAACGCGTGGGCATTCTTTCCGCACGACCACGCCCGTTCGCGCGCCTACCGCTGGAACGAAGACGGCCTGGCGGGAATCTGCGACCGCCACCAGATGATCTGCTTCGCCCTTGCGCTGTGGAACGGAACGCGACCCTATCCTGAAGGAGCGGCTCTTCGGCCTGACCGGAAACGAGGGCAACCACGGCGAGGACGTGAAGGAATATTACTTCTATCTCGATTCAACACGCCCACGCACTCCTACATGAAGTATGCTGTACAAGTATCCGCAGGCGGACGTTTCCCTACGATCGAATCTGGTGGAAGAAAACCGCCGGCGCGACAAAGAACGATCCGGAATTCGAGCTGCTTGACACCGGCGTCTTCAACGAAAACCGCTACTTCGATGTTTTCGTTGAGTACGCCAAGGCTGACGTCGAAGATATCCTCGATCGCGCATCACGGTTGCGAATCGCGGGCCGGAAGCGCGCCAATTCATCTGCTGCCGACCATCTGGTTCCGCAATACCTGGTCGTGGAAAAACTCGGCCAGCGACCAGCCGCGGATGATGCGCCAGTCCCGCCAGCTCGGCCGATCCGGTTATCGAACTGAATCTCCATCAGGCCGGCAACCGCTGGCTTTATTGCGACGGCGCGCCCGAGCTGCTCTTTACCGAAAACGAAACCAACTCCCGCCGCCTGTGGGATACGCCGAATCGAACCGCTTATGTCAAAGATGGCATCAACGACTACGTTGTTCACGGCGCGGTGACGCGGTGAATCCCGAGCACACGGGCACCAAGGCGGCCGCGCATTACCAGCTCACGGTGGGCCGGCGGAGAAACTGTCACGGCGCGTTTGCGATTTAGCCGGAAGCGTCGACCTCAGGAACGAAAATCGCGTTTTGCCAGTTTCGACAAGATCTTGCTCTGCGCGCAAGCAAGAAGCCGACGAATTCTACGCGACGACTGATCCCGCAGGATCTCTCACCCGATGCGCAAAACGTGATGCGGCAAGCGTTTGCCGGCCTGCTGTGGTACAAAGCAGTTTTATCACTACGTGGTACGACGACTGGCTCGAGGCGATCCCAGGCTTCCGCCCGCCTCCGCCGAAAGCGCGCTGGCATGGCCGCAATCACGAGTGGACACACCTCTACAACGCAGACGTCATCTCCATGCCGGACAAGTGGGAGTATCCGTGGTACGCGGCGTGGGACCTGGCGTTTCACTGCCATACCGTTGGCGCTGGTCGATTCCGACTTCGCCAAGGAGCAACTGGTGCTGATGCTGCGCGAATGGTACATGCATCCCAACGGCCAGATTCCCGCCTACGAATGGGGATTCGGCGATGTCAACCCGCCGGTGCATGCCTGGGCCGCGTGGCGCGTTTACAAGATCGACAAGAAACGCAAAGGCGGCAAAGGCGACCGGCAGTTTTCTGGAGCGCGTCTTCCACAAGCTGATGCTGAACTTCACCTGGTGGGTGAACCGCAAGGACGCCGAGGGCATGAACATTTTCCAGGGCGGATTTCTCGGCCTCGACAACATTGGCGTCTTCGATCGCAGCGCCCCGCTGCCGACCGGCGGGCTACATCGAGCAGTCCGACGGCACCGGCTGGATGGCCATGTACAGCCTGAACCTGCTGGCCATCGCGCTGGAACTGGCGCGCAGAAGATCCCAGCCTACGAAGACGTGGCCAGCAAGTTCTGGGAGCACTTCCTCTACATCGCCGACGCCATGACCACCGCGGCGAGGACGGCCATGGGCACTGTGGGACGAAGAGGACGGATTTTTCTACGATGTCCTGCACTTGCCGGACGGCACGCACATTCCGATGAAGCTCCGCTCGATGGTGGGGCTGATCCCGCTATTCGCCGTGGAGACGCTGGAACCGCACGTCGCTCGATGGCCTCGCCCGGATTTCAAGCGGCGGCATGAAGTGGTTCATCGAAAACCGGCCCGACCTCACCGGCAACGTTGCCTCGATGGAACCGGCCCGGCAAGGGCGAGCGGCAGCTGCTCTCGATCTGCGACGAACCAGACCAGCTGCGCGCGGATTCTGCAAGCACATGCTGGATGAAGCGGAGTTCCTTTCGCCCTACGGCATTCGCGCGCTTTCGCAGTTTCACGCGAAGCATCCTTACACGCTGCGAGTTCGACGGGCAGGAACACCGCGTGGAATATCGAGCCGGCGGAATCGACGACTCGGCCTTGTTCGGCGGCAACTCCAACTGGCGCGGGCCGATCTGGTTTCCCATGAATTTCCTCCTGATCGAATCGCTGCAGAAGCTTCCACCATTATCTGGGCGAACGACTTCAAGGTGGAATGCCCGACCGGCATCGGCCAGATGATGACGCTGTGGGAAGTGGCGGCGGAGATATCGCGGCGGCTTACGCAGCATCTTTCCTCAGGGACAACAACGGCGGCGGCCGGTGGATCGGCGGAACCTGAGAACTTTCCAATCGGATCCCAACTGGCGCGACCTGGTGCTGTTCTACGAATACTTCCACGGCGACAATCGGGCGCGGGCCTGGGCGCCAGCCATCAGACAGGATGGACGGGGCTGGTCACGAAATTGATGCAGCAGAGCGGGGAGTCGCTGGAGAAGAAAAAAGCAGAACCGGCGCGGGCCAGCGCGTCGGCAAAGTGAATGGCGCTCGCGCTGATAGTTACTTCGCCACCGGAAGGCTGACCGGATGCTCGAGGCGAAACTCGAGCAAGGATTCGCTCGGTACCGAAACCTGCTTACCCTTGGAAGCGGCTGAGACAGCCGTGCCCGCCCCCGCACCGGCGACGGCCCCAATGGCCGCGCCCTTGCCTCCGCCCGCCAGTCCACCGATCAAGGCACCGAGTCCCGTGCCGCCGACAATTTTTCCAGCCGTCTTTTTGCCCTGTCCTTTTTCCCGCACTTCGTACGTGCTGGTCAGGAGCGGGTACGCCGTGCCGTTGATGACGATGTCGGTCAGCTCCAGTGTCAGTTCCGAGCCTCCGGACAATCGGCCCGCCGATTGTGCGGTCGCGAGACGGCCGTAGACGGTTGTGCCGCGGGGCGCGACCACCACGTCCTGCGCCTGCAGGTTCGTTTCCAGGTTCGCGGTGAAGCGGTGTCCCGCTTTCTGCTTGCTCGAATCTACGGAATCCACCATGCGGATCAGCAGCCGCGTTCCTGCCGGGACCGTGACTCGCGATGGCGTAGCCGCGAGTCCGAGAATTGAGACCAACAGCAAACCCAACGAAATTGCACCCCGAACGCTCGTCTGTCGCATAGATTTTTCTCTCTTTTCAAGTTAAGAGCATTGGTTCAAGTTAGGAGCCCTGCCCGACGACGGGCAACGAGGCTGCGATCTGCAGGTCGATGATCTCGAGCAGCTGATCTTCAATCTGAAGGAAGCGTGCGGCCTGCACCGACCCCAACGCAGCTTTGACCTGGCCGTAGCACTTCGCCAGCAACTCAGCGCGCTGTTTGCGATATTCCATGGCTCTCTGCACCAGTTCGTCGGCCTTTGCG
This sequence comes from uncultured Acidobacteriaceae bacterium, assembly GCA_963848325.1. Lineage (GTDB taxonomy): Bacteria > Acidobacteriota > Terriglobia > Terriglobales > Acidobacteriaceae > DATJOJ01. Next base: position 102,406 of record CAWKDJ010000019.1, on the reverse strand, counting down.
TCGGTCATTTGGTCATAATTGGCGGCATAATCTTTTATGTTTGCCAGCCGCTGATCGTTAAGCTTGGTCAACTCCGCGTCGTAATCGTTGTAGATCGGCCAGAATTTCGCCGACTCGTCGATGTTCAGCTCCATGACCGAGCCCATGATCTCGGCCTTCTGCTGGCGCACGTCAGCTCGCAGCAGTTCGACGTATTCGCGAATGTTCTTGTCCCGCGCGCTTGAGGCGGAAGTGGAAGCAGCCGAAGCTTTGGTGGCCGCCGGTTTCGCATCGGTTTGCGCGAAAGTCGACGGACAAAAAGCTGCAGAAATGAGAACCACAAGCAATACCGCGATTCGTTTGATCATGGAATGAACCTTCCTCAGGTTGTGGCCTTCCTTTTTATCCCATCGGATGGCGGTTGCCAACTGAAATTCGCAGGAATTTTCTCGGCAGCGAGTTTGGACCGTGGACGCGGGTGGGTGCGCCGCCAGCACATTGGGCAGCGCTGCGTCTCAACTACAAGCTCTAACTAAAGTATTACTGGCTCCGAGCGCTTTTTGGGCCGTCGTAGCTTACCCGCCAGATCGAGTTTGATCCATCGTCGCTGATGAGCAACGATCCATCTTTCGCCACGGTAATTCCGACCGGGCGTCCCCAGACGTGACCGTTGTCGACAACGAAGCCGGTCAGAAAATCTTCGTATTCGCCGCTGGCGCGGTCGGTCTGATGCCGTGGCACGCGAATTACCTCATACCCGGTGCGCACGGAACGGTTCCAAGATCCATGCTCTGAAGCGAAAATATCGCCCTGATATTCGGACGGAAATTGCGTCCCCTCGTAGAAAGTCATTTCCAGTGACGCGTTGTGGGGTTGCAGCAGCACGTCAGGAACGATGGCTTTGTCCTTCAACTCCGGATGTTTCCCTTCATGGCGCGGGTCCTGATGCCCGCCGATGTACCACCACGGCCAGCCATAGAATCCGCCGTCCTGCACATGGGTGATGTAATCGGGTACGAGGTTGTCCCCCAATCCGTCACGTTCGTTGACAGAGCACCATAGCGCCCCGTTGTTCGGATCGATTGCGAGTCCGGCGCCGGCGTTGCGAATCCCATAGGCATAAACCTTCATACCCGAACCGTCTGGATTGAATTCCAGAATGTCGGCGCGGTTTTTCTCCTGTGGAGAGGTGTCGGGATCGTCGGCGTTCGACGCGGAGCCCACCGCGACAAACATTTTCTTGCCGTCGAGAGCGAAGCGCACATCGCGCGTCCAATGACCTCCGCCGCCGCTCGGCAGATCAATGATTTTTTCCACTCGTCCTCGCGCCTTCAGGTCGCCATTCTGATAAGGAAAGCGAACGACCGCGTTCGTGTCTCCGATATAGACCCATTGCGGGTTGGCGCCCGGCGGATAAAAGGCGATGCCATAGGGCCTCTTCAGGCCAGTCGCGAAAACCTCAGCCTGTTCCGCTCTGCCGTCGTTAGTAATTCCTCGAAACACTCTTATGGCTCCAGCGCCGCTCTCCGCTAGGAAGATGTCTCCGTTAGGCGCAGTGGTCAGCAATCGCGGATTGTCCAGGCCAGTTGCGAATTGCTGCACGCTGAATCCTGGAAGGGCTTTTGGCCACGCATCGCTCGGACGGCTCACCAACTCAGTGCCCGTTCGCCGAAGATCGCGTCGCGTACGGCGCAGGCAGGTCCTGCGCAGTGATCTTGCGCGTGTCACCCGGCGATTCGTAACGGAAATCGGTGAATGGCGGTTGCGGAAGCGGATCGTTCGTCTGCACTGGCTGCGCGGCGGACGCTACGGCCTTACCTGCGCCCGCGAAAGCATTCGACGATTTCAGGTAAGTAACGATTTGCCAGCGCTCCTGCTCAGGCAGGCCCGACCAAGGTGGCATTCCGTTGGCCGGCGATCCGACCGTGATGAACCAGAAAAGCTCTCCGTCGGGCACCGCCTGGAGCGTGCTTTGCGCCAGCGCGGGCACGTTGCCGGTTCCTTGCCCGTTCACTCCATGGCAGGAAGCGCAGCGCGTGGCATACAATTTTTCCCCGGCTGCGGCACCCGCTCGTTCTCCGGCATAGGGATTCTTCATTTGATCGCTCGAAGCTGGCGCATCGTGAAAACGGGAACTCTGAGCGGCCAGTCTGGAACTTTCGATGACCCACAAAATCGCGCACGCAACCGCGAGGGAAACGATCAAATAGCGAAATCTCACAGCAAACCTCCAATGTGGTATTTGGATGATCCGGGGCCGAAGTCAGATGCGTCGATCCGTGACTTAGAAAATTCTGGCCATTTTGAAAGCCTGAATCCCTCTTTCGGGGTATTGTGCCCTGCTCTCCCAGTAGTAGGCGAAAAACTTCTTATCTGGCGATGCGCCGACCGTCGTGAAAGCGGCATAGTAGGGGCATAAGAAAGACGAACAGTTTTCGGCACACAATTTACTGAAGGAAAAATCACCATGAAAAAGACAACAAAATTAATGTCCTGCTCGGCATTGGCGATTGTAATGGCGATCATGAGCGTCGTCCCGCTCCAGGCAAAGGAGAACGAGACCAAGGCCACAGTGCCGGTAAAGATGACGGTTTCGGCCAGCGGGTCCGGCGATAAGGCCGTGCCGCAGATCAATCGCGATGAGATTTTCGTGAAGCAAGGCAAGGAACGCCTGAAGGTCACGGAGTGGATCCCGGCCCAGGGTGCGAATGCCGGACTCGATCTGTTCATCCTGATCGACGATGCGCTCGACACCAGCCTGGGCACGAACCTCGACGACTTGCGCGAGTTCATCAAGTCCCAGCCGGCAACGACCAACGTCGGAGTCGGGTACATGAGAAATGCGACGGTGCAGATCGTGCAGAATTTCACCACCGATCACGAGGCTGCCGCGAAGTCGATCCGGCTGCCGCTAGCGAACACGGGTGCGTATGGAAGTCCGTATCTCTCGGTCATCGACTTGATGAAGCGTTGGCCCGAGCACCCCAACCGCCGTGAAGTGATTATGGTGACGGACGGAATTGACCGCGCACGCTCTGGGCCCCGTTGGCACGGGTTGAACACCGATATTGATGTCGATACGGCCAGCGATGTTGCCATGCGGACGGGCACGATTGTCCACACCATTTATTCACCTGGCGTTGGCCGACCGCACCGCAACTACTGGGAGGCGACGAATGGACAATTGCAGATGTCCAAGCTGTCGGATGTAACCGGGGGCGAGTCGTACTTCCTCGGGCTGCAAACTCCGGTGAGCTTCAAACCGTACCTGGAGCAACTGCAGAAGGTGCTCGACAACCAGTATCTGCTGGGCTTTGAAGCCAATGCCAAATCGAAAGGCCGGTTGCAAAGCATCAGCTTGAGCACCGAGGTGAATGGCGTGGAGTTCGGCTCAGCCGACGCGGTTTGGGTGCCGGCGGAGAAAAAGTAAATCGCAGCGGGCGGATCCTGCGGGGTCCGCCCGTTTTTAGAGTACGCAAAGATTGATTTGCGATTGGAGATCGACAATGCTTCGCCCCACAGGGATGGTTTGCGCTGTGCCCCCGGGCAGGGCCGGCTGAACATCCCCGGCCTTCGCCGCGAACGCGAAAGGCCGTGACCTGCCTCACTACTTGGTCACCGCCGTGACACTCGGATGTGTAGTTCCCGCGGTTTCGTCGATGTAGTAAACGGCTGAGCCGCTCGTAACCGCACCGGTGCCGGCACCAAAAGTTCCACCATCTCTGCCAAATGCGAACGGTGTGGCAGGTATGGGCTGATCCATTAGAAGGTAGGGTACAGTCGATGTGTCCAGATTTGCGGTTCCAGAGAAGTTCCCGGCGGTGAGATCGAGAGTTCCGACTTGATCAAGAGTCTCGTAATCGACCATTTCATCGGTACCCATCGAGAAGATGCCAGTTGAAGGCTTCGCACTGGTTTGCGCTTCGATCACTCCGGAAGTAGCTGGGATATCGTTCCCCACAAGAAACGCAGCCACGCCTGGAAAGTTCGTCACGAGGTACCCTACCGGCACGATCGAATTGCCGGTAATAAAGGACACGGCACCGGTTACAGAGTCGACTGTGTATGTGCCAACAATGCCAACCGTAGCAACTGCACCGCCTCGGTCCTTCGTCAGGAACCCTGCGGTTATGTCACCAAGTCCATCGAATGAAGCCATAGCGATCATCGCCACAGGCCCGTCAACCGACAAGCCAATTCCATGGCCCACGTAGTTGTTCTTCAGGTTTGCCACAGAGAACGGGTCCGCTAGTACTAAGAACCTCTCCGCTGCAAATGGGGTTGGTAGCGAGTGGATCGGTCGAAGCAATCAATACTTCGCTTGCGCTGACAAAGTAGAACACCGTGTTGAGGCTGAAGCCCGTTGCTGAGAACGATGCTGTTCCTCTGCCATTACCATCGACTCCACTGTAAGAACCCGTCACACCCTGGATGTTGGTCAACACCGATCCTGCGTTATCGACGTCCAGAGAGATATTGTTGAAGTTCCCGCCGCCCGCTACTTGAAGCGATCCGGCCAGTCCCATGTGTCCCGACCCCGCGTTGGTGCCAGTCATTTGGAGTGCGTACATTCCCTGGAGTCCAGCGCCGAGGGACGAAAAATCCTGCAGACGCAGGATCCCGCTCCCGCGAGCGCCGGTGCCGGTGTTGTCTTCAAAGACGATGATGTGGCCAGTAGTGAAGGCACCTGAGCCGTTTCGCCCACCGACAGAAAAGCGGAAAGTAGTTTTGATGCCGGCTGAGTTGAGCGTGAGGCATCCGTTGTTGTCAGCGCCCAGCGTGTAGGAACTGCCGTTGGCGTTGATGGACAGGCTGTTCAGCGCGCCGAGGTTGCTGTTAATGTCTGCTTCGCCGCCGGTGATTCCACCTTTCCCGTCCGGAGTAAAGCTGCCAATCACGGTTATGGCGCCGGTCGGATCAAAGGCCTTGATCGAAAAAGCGTAAGGCTGCGTGCCCAGGTTGCTTTCCGATCCCGCACTGCAGCCCTGCAGATCGTAGATTTGAAGGCTGAGATTTCCCGAGACTGCAGTGGCGGTGTCGGCATCCGTGACCTTGAAAACCAGTGGGGTGAAGAATCCCGGGGTTGCAGGGGTTCCGCTGATGGCGCCAGTTGCGCTATTCAAGGATAAGCCGGAAGGCAACGCGCCCGACTGCACCGACCATGTATAAACACCGGAACCACCGGTAGCCTTCAGAGTAAATGCGTATGCCGTTCCCACCTTGCCAGTTGGCAGCGCGGTGGTCGTGATCTGGGGCGCCGGTGCCGAACCGACGTGTAGGTCGAGATCGCCTGAATCTCCCACGCCCCGGTTTGCGTCGCTCACTGCAAAAACCAAAGAACCAAAATCTCCAGAAGCGGTCGGCGTACCCACAATCGAGCCCGTCGCGCTAAGCGACAAACCTGCGGGAAGAACTCCAGCCTTCACTGACCATGTGTAGGGCGATTTGCCACCAGTTGCTTGCAGGCTCGCTGAGTAGGCGAATCCAACCGTAGCGTTCGGCAACGACGTAGTCGTCACCCGCGGTGCCGGTGCCGAGTTGATTTTGAGATTCAAATTTCTGGACGTGGCCGTATTTTTGTCCGCATCCGTAACTTCAAAGGTCAGAGTGTTGGCGCTCCCCGCGATGGCCGGCGTGCCGCTAATTGTGCCGGCTGCACGGAACAATAATCCTGAGGGTATCGCGCCTGACTTTATCGTCCACGTGTAGGGTGCTTTGCCGCCGGTTGCTTGGAGCTCAGCAGAGTAGGATGTCCCCACGGTTCCCGCGGGTAACGATGCTGTGGTGATCTTGAGAGTGTTCGCACCGCCGCCGCTGCCGCTGCCGTTGCCGTTGCTGCCAAAGCTGCTGAACCCGCCCGAACCGCACGAAGTGGTCAATAGCGAAAAAACAAAAAGGGAAGCCGCGAGAAGAAACGCCCAACCATTACGCTTCGTCATTGAGGTCAAAACCACCTGGGATAAATTTTGCAGCGGGGCTTAGAACGCCTTGGGGGATCAACCTGGGGGGATTGCGGCAGCGTCGGCCTAAGAACTATCGCGATAATAGGTATCGCGGCGGTTTTGTGTAAATGGCCCGTTCGTGATACTCAACCGCAACCAAACGTAACCTGGTGAGATTACTGGGGCTACAACCCACACAGTACCCAGCAATCTGAGTACGACTGTAACCATCTTGTGTCACGTTCGGGCCATTTACGTGCGTTCGAGTGATGTGAAACATTACACTCCAGCAGCATTCGAGCCATTGCTGCTCGGGGGTCTACCGTTCATTCAGCGGCATTCCCTTCTACCATCTGATTCTTCCCCCACGGTTTGATGAGGTCTGTCTCGCTTCGATTAGGCCCGCGTGTAAGTTTGCGGAGAAGAAGTTTCAAGCGAGTTTAACGAGGGATTCTTGTTCACACTGTTACCGCCCGCAAAACCGCGATGGAAATCATTTGTGGCCAGCTGGGGTATGCAAGCGTTGTCGCTCGTTTGCTTTGCCTCTTTGAGCGCGGGGCTGCACCAAATGGTAGTTTCTCGAGAGGATTACCGGGTGACAAATCTCGTGTTCCACGAGCCGGTGGTGCCATCCGAGCGACCGACAGTTGTGCAGCACACCCTACCGCGACCTAAAGCGCCAGTCGAGAGCTTGCCAAGGACTGCCTACAAACCAATTCTTGAAAGCGAACCGGCGGCACTGATCGTTACACCCCAGAAAAAAGTCATCCCGAAGGCTACGGAGCCCGCGCCGGTGGCGCCAGCACCGACGTGGAACAGCAAGCTGCCGGTGATTCCTGCTGCGCCGGTTTCTCAAGTCGTGGCCGTCGGCACTTTCTCGCACAGCAGTCCCGTGACCGCACCGGTCGCCAAGCTTGGCGCCGTGCAATCGAGCGGATTTGGCGACAGCGATGGCAACGGTTCACCTTACGGCAAAGGAGTTGGTACGGGTGTATCCGGAGTGGTTGCGAGCGCCGGTTTCGGTAACGGAGCCATTGACACGGCTAACGGCAGTGCTAGCCACAGCAAAACCGGATCGCCATCAGCGGCAAATGGGACGAACGCGCCCGTCGAGATCATTTTCAAACCCAAGCCGGGTTACACCGACGAGGGGCGAAAGCAAAAAATCAGCGGCGAAGTTCGGCTGGAAGTTTTGTTCCGGTCGGACGGCCAGGTACACGTCGTGCGAGTGCTGCAAGGCCTGGGATATGGGCTGGATGAGCAGGCAGTGAAGGCAGCCGAGCAAATGAAGTTCAAGCCGGCTTTGCGTCAAGGTCAGCCGGTTGATTCAACCGCGTTGGTCCACATCATTTTCGAACTTGCTTCCTGAGGAGTGTCATGCGCAATTTCAAAGTAATCGTTTGGCTGATGCTGATCTCGTCGATAACCGCGATCGCGGCCGAGCCCGCGCGAAATTCGTCGGCGCTTTCGTTCGATCAGACCATCGACCGGGTGGTCGAGCGCGAACACACGTTCGTGACGACGATGAAGCGGATGCACCCTCTGGTGGAAACTTATGTCCAGAACCTCCGCGAAGACGGCGATCATAATGCCGAACCGGCCGATGACCAGTATTTTCTGGGACGACTGGATCTGAATGCAGGACCCCACGATGCCGTTTTTCAGAAAAAGCATCCCGGGTTATTGCATCACGTGTTTAACCCTCTGTCTTCTGCCTTCAGCTACCGGCTTCTGCCAAGCGGTTTCGCGCAGATGGTGTTGCTCGATCAGGATCTGCAGAAGACGAACTACCGCTTTACTTTTGTCCGGCGCGAGTTCCTGGGCGAGGTGCGTTGCATCGTGATCGACGTTCAACCCAGAGAAAAAGCGCCCAAAGGACTTTTTATCGGCAGGATCTGGGTGGAGGACCGCGACTACAACATCGTCCGTTTTAACGGGACCTACTCCAGCAGCTCGCACTATGCTTACTATCTGCACTTCGACAGCTGGCGTTTTAATTTGCAATCCGATGCATGGCTTCCCTCCTACATCTACGTAGAGGAGTCCGGCGGAAAAAGGGACAGCTCGATGTATCACGATGTTGATCTCAAAGCACAGACGCGGCTCTGGGCCTACGATCCCGAACAGTTGAACCACGATCAGGAGTTCACGCAAATCAAGGTAGAGAACTCGGTAGATGATCATCCGGCCGCTAAAGACACTTCTCCGGTCGAGGCACAGCGGATGTGGGAACGCGAAGCGGAAGACAATGCTATCGATCACCTGCAGCAGATCGGCCTGCTCGCTCCTCCGGGAAATGTCGACCAGATCTTGCAAACCGTGGTCAACAACCTGATCATTACCAACAAGCTGGAAATCGAGCCGGATGTTCGCTGCCGGGTGCTGCTCACGCTTCCGCTTGAATCTTTCACCATCGGACATACGATCGTGGTCAGCCGCGGCCTGCTCGACGTTCTTCCAGATGAATCGTCGTTAGCGATGATTCTTGCTCACGAACTTGCTCACGTTGCGTTAGGCCATCGAGTTGATACTCGCATGGCGTTCAACGATCGTTTCTTCTTCACCGATACCGACGCATTCCAACGCATGCATTTTCAGCGAAGTCCGGCGGACGAAGAGGCCGCCGACAAAAAAGCGATGGAATTGCTGGCTAACTCTCCCTATAAAGACAAGCTTAGCAATGCCGGATTGTTCCTCAAAGCACTGCAGAATCGGGCGCCGGTGCTTACCAGTTTGATCAGTCCCCGGCTCGGAAGCAAAATGACAAACGGCAATGCGACTCTAATGGCCCCGCTGCTTGCCTCCGCTCCCAAATTAGACGAGAAGCGCGTTGACCAGATCGCCGCCTTGCCCATCGGCAGCCGAGTCAAGCTCGATCCATGGAGCAACCATCTGGCGATGGTGAATGCCAATCCAGTCACACTGGTTTCTGCGAAGGAGAAGATGCCGTTTGAAGTCACCCCGTTTTTCCCTTATCTGAGCTATAGCCAGAACGATCAGAAGCTGGTGGCGGAGGGCACGAGTTCTTCTGCTCCCCTGGCCGATGCTAAACCGCACTCCAAATGAGAAAGGACCAAATGACAAACACAATGGCCGCCGCCGCGAAGGTCTTGTCGGTGTTCGCGCTGATCGCATCCGCGTTCGCGCAGACGCATCTTGTCTCGACGCCGTCGCCTGCCGCGGCAGGTCCGGCTTACGATTTGAGTGTCGGCTATAGCAACCTCATGATGGCGGTACCCTCCGGCGGACATGCAAACCTCAACGGCGTGGATGCTAGCGGATCTGTAGCGCTGACCCGGCGTTGGGGAGCTACGGTGGACAGCAGTTTCCTGCGTGCTTCCGATATTGCTGGCACTCCGCACCAAGCATATGTGTTGACCAGTCAGGTCGGTCCAGTCTTCTATCCTTTTGAACACAGAAACACGCGGGCCTTGATTCGCGGACTAGTCGGTGCCGGACTGGTGGATTCGGCTTCACTCACCAGCCGAACGGAATACTTTCATGGATGGCTGTTGCGGCCTGCGTATACCTTCGGTGGAGGAGTTGAACACGCACTCTCGCCGCGATTCTCGGTGCGTGTGGTCGCAGATTACCTGCGCACTTCGTCTTATGACGGCACCGGAGCTGTACAGCCGCAAAATAGTCTTCGGTTCACCGCGAGCTTCGGGTTTCGACTGAGACAACACCCACACTAGAAGATCAACCTCAGTGTATCGCTCGCCGGCCAAGCCGTGGGCGTCAAGGAAGTCGACGACGGCATTTGGCTTGTCAGTTTTATGAATTACGATCTCGGCTATATTGATCTGGAGGAAAAAACCTTGCAGCCCCTGCACAACCCCTTCGGGCCAAAAGTGTGACCTATGTCTCCGGAACGTTCTGTTACCTATGTCTCCGGAACGGACATGAAAAGATTGGTCGGGGAGAGAGGATTTGAACCTCCGACCCCCTGGTCCCGAACCAGGTGCTCTACCAGGCTGAGCCACTCCCCGACTTTGGCAGGCACTCCATTTTACTACACGCGACGGATCGCCTGCGAAGCGGGGGCGAAAACGAACTATTTCTTCTCCGCGCGAAATGCGCGATCAAAAGTGCGTGTGATATCGGCCGTCGACGGAAATTCCGCCCAGTTGGTCGCGGGTCACGCTCACCGACCAGCGCTTGTTGAACTGATATTCTCCCTGCACGATTTCCTGCTCGGGCTGAGTGACGTTAGTCGAAAAGGTGAACAGGAAATTTTTCGTTACACGCTGCGCCGTTGTTTGCGCCGTGAGATTGTTCTGGAGCGGCGAGGGACCGGAGGCTCTGCATTCACTCCTGCCAACTGCGCGTTGAGTTCTGCGCCTAGCAGAATGGCGAAGCCGATCCAATATAACCAGATGAGCAAGGCGATGGCTCCGCCCAATGCTCCATAATTCCGATCGAGGCTACTGAAGTGTCGAAAATAGACTCCCAGAAAATACGACATTACTAGCCAGGAACCGACTGCCAGTCCAGCTCCGGGCAGAGTTGTGCGAAGCCGCCGTTTGCCGGTCGGACCAAACGCGTACAGCATTTCAATTCCCACGACTGTAAAGCCGACAGCGACCGTCCAGTGAATGATCGGCCACAACGTCACAAACAGCGCAGACAGGTCCGATTTTCGAAGCGAGCCACTCGGCAAACCTTGGTCCGACGATCATCACGGAGAACGCCGTAACCAATAAAACTCCGATCAGCAGGGCGAGGGCAATCGACAAAAGGCGCGTCTTCCACCATGGGCGGTCTTCGTTCACGCCGTAGGCCATGTTCAGCGCCTCGATGCTGGTGGACATGCTATTGGAAAGGGTCCAGATTGTTCCAATGAAACCGAGAGACAAATAGGCCCGCGATTGGGCGTGATCGCATCCGCAAGAACGCCGCGCACGGTTTGCATAGAATCACGTGGCAGTACCAATGTGAGGCGGTTGACCGCCTGGTCGAACAGCGCATGACCGGGCAAAAAGGCGACTATTGCCGACAAAAGAATGAGCGCGGGAAACAGCGACAAGAGAAAATAAAAAGACAGCGCCGCGGCCATCGGCCAGAGATGCTTCCTGTCGACGTTCTCAAAAATCCGCAGCCACAGGTCCCAATGTAAAGTCGGGCGCAGCAAATGTAGAACGCTCCCGTCGCTCTCGACATTCTCGCCGGAAAATAAGCGCATTTCCACGTGCTTGCCCGCGCGAACCATTGCCGTTACCGGAGGACGCTTAGGTGCCAGGTGCTAAAGCTTTGTTACCCTCTCGTTCATCAGCGCGCATGAGTTGCCTGCCCTAAGGACTCGCAAGTTAAAACCTAGGGCGCACATCCGATGGTATGGCCCCGGAACAGGTCTTAGTATCCCTCCTGAACGTAAATGAATTCTGCTGCTCGAATCGGGCACACAAAACGAGGCTGGCAAATGAGACTTGGCAAAAGTTTGGTAGCGAAATATTTCCTGCTTTTCAGCGTATTGACCCTGACATTCGCAATTACCAGTCAGGCGGCGGACGACGAATCCACGAAAGACCAGCCCGAGGTTGTCAAACGGGTAGACAAGTCGGCCGACGTGCTGACCGAAATTATGGGGACGCCGGACAAAGCGATTCCCGATAAAGTGCTGAGCGACGCGCGTTGCATCGCGATCATTCCTTCCATGGTGCGGATCGCCGTGGGATTCGGCGGGAGCCACGGCAAAGGGGTGGCCACTTGCCGTACGGATCGCGGTTGGAGCGCCCCGGCGCCAATCACGATTACGGGCGGCAGTTGGGGACTGCAGCTTGGCGGTCAAGCTGTCGACCTGGTGCTGTTGATTATGAATCAGCACGGGATGGACAGCCTGCTCTCCAGCAAATTTAAAATCGGTGCAGACGCTTCGGCTGCCGCTGAGCCGGTGGGCCGCGAAGCTGGTGCCGACACCGACTGGAAGATGAAAGCTGAGGTGCTGAGTTACTCTCGGGCACGCGGTTCTGTTTGCCGGGATTGATCTCAGTGGTTCAGCGATCACACAGGACAAAGACGAAACGCGAATCCTATACGGCGGCAAACTGATTCCGTTCCGAGACATTTTGCACGGTGTGGTACCGGCTCCCGCGGACACGCATCAGTTCCTGGCGACGATCGCGAAGTACGCTCCTAACACGCCGACTCAAGGAAGCGTTCCTGCGGCAGGCACGACGACCACAGCTGCAAGACACTAATAATATTTTCTGCGACTGCACAATTCCTCCGGCCAGGCCCTGCGCCTGGCCGTTTTTGTTTATCGAATGTTGTCACAAGTCCTCACGCCCGAATATTTATCTACAGCGGTTGGCCTACTAGTTCCGAGGTCGATAACGAGATGATGCGAAAAATCGTGGGATGAAGAAGTGTGCAGTTAGCTGGAAGCTTGCGCAGGAAATTTCGCCAGCAATTTAACGAGGTTGTAAACACTGAGCGTTTGCGGCATTTGCACGCCGACGCGCTCGCCTAACTCCACCACCGAACCGACCAGAGCCTCGAGTTCTAATGGCCGTCCGGCTTCGAGGCCCTGCAACATCGAAGTCCGGTGGACGCCGATTTTTTCTGCGCCGGCCATGCGCTGATCGATCGAGATCGGCAGTTCCATGCCCAGCTTCCGCGACACGGCCTCCACTTCCTGCATGATGTTGCGAATGACTTGCGAGACTCCCGGATCGGCGAGCATTTGCGCTACCGTGGCTCGGGTCAGCACGCTGACTGGATTTAGCGAAGCGTTGCCGAGAAGTTTGACCCAAATCTCCTGACGGATGTGAGTGGTAACTGGACAACGGAGACCGGAAGCGACCATTGCCTCCGCGATTCGCCGGCATCGCTCCGAACGCTCACCGCTGGGCTCGCCAATTGAGATGCGGTTACCTTCGATGTGCTGAACTACTCCCGGCGCCGTGACTTCCGTCGAGAAATAGACGATGGAACCGAGCACGCGATGTGGGTCGATGGTGGACGAAACCACCCCGCCAGGGTCGACGCTTTCAAGCCGCAGTCCATCCCATGGGCCACCGAACCCCTGAAAGTACCACCAGGGAACTCCGTTCTGCGTGCTGACGACGGTCGTGTCACTACTAATGATCGACCTCAGTTGCGGAGCGAGTTGAGGCAGGCTGTGCGCCTTTACTCCCAGAATCACGACGTTGGCGGGCCCGGCTTCGTCGAGCGACCCTACAATCCGCGGCCGGGCTTCAAACTCTTCCTCGGCGCTTTTTACCCGCACGCCGTGTTTCTGCATCGCCTGGAGGTGGGGACCGCGGGCGAGCAAGGTTACATCGATCCCGGCCCGCGCCATGCGCGCGCCGATGTAGGCGCCGATTGCGCCTGCGCCAACGATCAGGAATTTCATGCGGTTTGCTTTCGTCCGGCCGGCATTATTCGCTCGATCATATTCTCATTTCGACGAGTCACCCAGAATCGCGTGTGCAACTTCGCGCCGGCGAACTTTTCCCGTGGTGGTGAGGGGAATGCTCTTCACCAGGTAAATTTTGGTTGGACATTTATATTCCGCGAGAAACTTGCGGCAGTGCTTCATCAGTTCGTTTTCAGTGACGCTAGGGGACTCGTGCAGCACCACGGCAGCCGCGACTTCTTCACCAAGCGTGCGATGCGGGACGCCGAAGGTCGCTGCAACTGCAACCGCGGGATGCCTCCGCAGAACTTCATCGACTTCGTGCGGTGCAACGTTTTCTCCGCCGCGAATAATGATTTCCTTGATGCGCCCGGTCAAGTGCAGATAACCGTCTTCGTCGAGCATGCCCTGGTCGCCGTGCCCGGAACCATCCGTTGACCGTAGCCTGGGCGTTCGCTTCCGGGTTGTTTTCGTATCCGTGAAAAATGCTTGCTCCCTGGATGACCACTTCGCCTGGCTGATTGGTTCCTAGCTGATTGCCGTTTTTGTCCATCACGCTGACGCGAATTCCGGAAGCAATGCCGACCGAACCGGCCTTGCGATGACGCGGTGGCAAGGGATTTGAAGTCATTTGGTGAGACGCTTCGGTCATGCCGTAGGCCTCGACGAAAGGCACGCCGAGCAGGTCTTCGATTTTGTTAATGAGTTCGGAGGAAGCGGGTGCGCTGCAGGAACGAACGAAGCGGAGAGTCGCGGCCTCAGCGGGTTTTTCGTGAGCGCGCGCCAGTAGAAGTTGGTGCATGGTTGGCACGCCGGAGAACCAGGTCACACGGTGCTCGCGCACGGTTCGCCAAAACGACAGCGCGTTAAACTTCGCGGGAACGACGACCGTACCTCCCGAGGCCAGCGTCGCCATGGTCGAGCCAATCAGTCCGTGCACGTGGAACAACGGCATTATGCAGAGAGAGACATCTTCTTGGGAAAGCGCGTAACTATTGGCGATATTCGCGGCTGACGTTGCCAAATTCAAGTGCGACAAGGGCACGATTTTGGGGCGTCCGGTGCTGCCGCTGGTGTGGAGCACGAGCGCGATGTCATCGGGCCGAGGCTCGTGCGCTCTGGCGCCGACGGGCGCGTTCGCCAGGCGCGCAGCGTCGTTCGACACTTCGACATGGAGTACGGGAATGTTGAGATCTAGAGCTGCGGCGCAGGCAGTGTCAGCACCCGAGGCTGGACAAAGCAGCAGGCGTGCCGAAGTGTCCCGCAAATAGAAGAGAAATTCTTCGTACGGATAAGCCGGATTGAGAGGCGCAGCCGTTCCGGCAATGGAGGCTGCGAAAAAGCTCACAATTGCCGGCAATCCGTTGGGCAGTGCAATGGCAACGCGGTCTCCGCGGCCGATTCCAGCTGAGGCGAGAGCATCGGCCATCGCCAAAACTTGCTGGCGGAGCGAATCGTACGAAACGACGCCCAGTTCAGGGATTGCGATGGCTGGCGGACGGTCTGCGATATGGAGTAGGTCAAGCAGTGTGTCTGGAGATTTCGAGGTCATTCGTGGCCCGAATTAATGCGCAACGGACGATACAATAGAATATTTTACTGGATGTGCGTGGGCACGCCTCTCGTGACTGGTGAGACCGAAGGGCGGCAAAAGCATTTTGGGCCAGTAGGCACTCTCGGTATTAACGGGTATGTCTGCGAGCACCCTGGCGTTGAGCTTGACGCGTTTTGCGAGGGAGGTGTAGGCTCGCTTCAACTTGGAGTTCCCTCGCCACGCGACTCGACTCCGACTGAACAATCAAGGGCATGAGCAAGCCACAAAACCAAACCGGTGTCTCTAACGAAAATTCGCTCGCGCGGTACCATCGCATGCCGTCCGGCAGTCAGCCGGTTTCTCTCTACGAAGCCTACCGGTCGAGCATCAAGCGAAGTCCGACCAACCCGCTCATCGTTCAGCCGCATACGCTCTCGGAAATTACAGGACCGCTTTATGGCCACGAAGCGATTGGCGAGACCGACAACGATCTGACGCGGCAGCATGCAGGCGAACCTTTGGGCGAG
Organism: uncultured Acidobacteriaceae bacterium; assembly: GCA_963848325.1. Taxonomy (GTDB): domain Bacteria; phylum Acidobacteriota; class Terriglobia; order Terriglobales; family Acidobacteriaceae; genus DATJOJ01. The sequence continues at coordinate 87,067 of CAWKDJ010000019.1, read as the reverse complement.
CGAATTATTGTCACCGGGCGCGTGCTCGACGATAACGGCCGGCCCGTGCCAAGCTCTCTCATTGAGATATGGCAGGCCAACTCCGCCGGCCGCTACATTCATCGCGGAGACCAGCATCCTGCGCCGCTCGATCCGAATTTTACGGGATCAGGACGCGTTCTGACCGACGAAAACGGAGCGTACCGTTTTGTGACCATCAAGCCGGGGCCGTATCCGTGGCTCAATCACTACAACGCGTGGCGCCCGGCGCACATCCATTTTTCCGTCTTCGGCCGCGCCTTCATTACGCGACTGGTTACGCAGATGTATTTCCCGGGCGATCCGCTCTTCGCCTACGATCCGATTGTTCAGTCGGTGAGCGACGAGAAAGCCCGGCAGCGCATGATTTCGAAATTCGATTTGGAAACGACGCAGCCACAGTGGGCGACTGGGTACAAGTTCGATATTGTGCTGCGCGGTCCGGAGGCTACGCCGTTTGAGAGCTGACACGGATTTCGTTCCGACTCCAGGGCAAACCGTCGGCCCCTATTTTGCCATCGGCCCGACGACCAAGAAGCATTGCGTGGGGTGCATTGCGGGCGCGCAGGTCAAAGGCGAGCGGCTTTGGATCCGGCTTCGCATCATCGATGGCGACGGCGTTCCGGCGAGTGACGCCATGATTGAAATCTGGCAGGCGAATGCAGAAGGCAAATATAACCATCCGGATGACAAGCAGGACAAGGCGATCGAGGCTTCTTTCCTGGGGTTTGGCCGTTTGGGCACCGGGGAAGATGGGAGCTGCGAATTCGAGACCATCAGACCGGGCCGCGTACCCGGAGTGGACGGGGTTCTGCAAGCGCCGCATTTGAGTGTCGCGGTGTTCGCCAGAGGAATGCTCAAGCAGCTTTACACGCGCATCTATTTTTTCGGCGACCCTGCGAATTCCGAGGATCCCATTCTCGCCCTGGTGCCTCCGGCGCGGCGCGGAACGCTGCTGGCGCGGCAGGATTCTTCACGCCCAAATCATTGGAATCTTGATCTTCATCTTCAGGGCGATGAAGAGACAGTGTTTTTCGACGTGTAGGCGCTGCGCCTGCGGGCAAAGCGAAGCGGCATCCCGGCTGTTCCCTCCGGTTATCGTTCGAGCGAAGCGGCAGGCTCGCGTACTCGGACAGTGTCAGGCGGGCGAGGCGAATTTTGGTCGGCAGTTGAATACGAGCGACAACAACAACTTTGATCACCGATTGCCATGTTCACATTGCGCCCCTGGAGATGTTTCGTCCGGAGGCGCTGGAGTTGGTTCGCAGGAAGCGGCCGAATTTTGAGCAGATCGCGGAATTTTGCCGCTCTCCTCGGGCCTTTCTCAAGTACATGGATAAAGCCGGCGTGGATCGCACCGTCCTCATCAACTATGTTGCTCCCGACATCATCGGCTTCACCTCTCAGGTCAACCAGTGGGTTACCGACTATGCACGTGAAAATCCGCGCCGCTTAATCTCGTGCGGAGGATTGCATCCGCGGCAGAGCCGGAACATTCTTGCCGACGTTGAGCAGATCTTGCGGCTCAATATCCGCATGATCAAAATCCACCCGCCGCACCAGTTGCTGTTTCCGAATGATTATCAGAACGGCGTAACCGAGCTGGAGATCATCTATCGCGCGGCGGAGGCCAACGGGATTCCTGTGATGTTTCACACCGGCACATCGATTTTTCACGGCGCCCGCAACCGTTACGGGGACCCAATTTTCGTGGATGACGTTGCCGTTGACTTCCCCAAGCTGAAAATCCTGCTCGCGCACGGAGGCCGTCCGTTGTGGATGCACACAGCATTTTTCCTGCTGCGCCGGCATCCCAATATGTTTCTTGACATCAGCGGAATTCCGCCGAAAGCGCTGCTGAAGTATTTTCCGCGGCTGGAAGAAATCGCGCACAAGACGCTGTTCGGCACCGACTGGCCGGGGCCGGGAGTTCCTGAGATCAAACAAAACTTGGATGATTTTCGCGCCCTGCCGCTGAGTGCGGAAACCAAGCAGCAGATTCTAAGCAAAACCGCTTTGAGTATCTGGCCGGTTTAAGCCGGTCTCTGAAGCGGCAATGCCGTGCTATTTCCATTCCGGCTTGTTCGCTTTCATTTCCTCAAGCTCTTTCTGCGCGATATGAAAGCCGGTATTGGCGGCGGGCACGCCGGCATAGATCGCAGTCTGCAGCAGCACTTCTTTTAAATCGCATGGCTCGAGTTCATGGGCGAGTCCGGCGCGCACGTGCATCGCGAACTCTTCCCATCGGCCGAGCGCGGCCATGGTCGTCAGTACCAGCAAACGCCGGGTACGGCGATCCAGCCCGGGGCGTGTCCACACCGTTCCCCAGGCATAGCGCGTGATCAAGTCCTGAAATTCCCGGTTGAAATCATTTGTGACTGCGATGGCGCGGTCGACGTGCGCCTCTCCCAACATCGCGCGGCGGACGGCGAATCCCGCTTCGAGGCGCGTCGGCTCGTCGATCGCAGGCGACAAGAAATCGAACATGGCCGCGGTGAACGATCGCGGTTGCTCGAGGTTTGAAAGATGGGCCGCCGGCAGTCGCACCGCGTGCGCGTTCGGAATCTCCCGCGCCAGCAGTTCACTGTTGCCCTCCCACGGCGTAGAAACGTCGCGGTCGCCGCTAATCACGAGGGTGGGAACGCGAACGTTCTTCAGCGATCCTCGAAAATCGAAATCGCGGAGGGCGGCGCAGCAGCCGATATATCCCGCCGGGTCCATCGCTAGCAGCACCGGCTTGACCGAATTGGCGTAAACGTTTCCCTGCGCAAGCGTCTGCGGCGAAAAGAACCTCTGCATCGCCATATCGAGGACGGCTGCCATCCCGCCTTCGGAGACCATTTTTATGCGCGTTTCCCAGTTGCTTCGTTCTCCGAACTTCGGGGAAGTGTTGGAGAGAATCAGTGCAGTCATTCGGTCGGCCGCATTTGCTCCGAGCCATTGCCCGATCGCGCCTCCGAGGGAAAGTCCGCAGAAAGCGAATTTCGCCACGCCAAGAGAATCTGCGAGCGCGAGCACATCTTTTCCCAGCAGTTCAATCGAGTATTCGCCAGCGGTAACGTCGGAGGCGCCGTGGCCTCGCGTGTCATAGCGTAAAACCTGGAATTGCGGCAGCAGGTCGGCGATTTGCGGAGCCCACATCGCGTGATCCGTGCCGATCGAGTGGGAGAGAACAAGCATGGGTTTTCCGGCTGTCCCCTCGAGTCGATAAAACATTCGCGTGCGATTTGCGTTGGCGAAGGGCAAGTTGTTCGCTCCTATTTACGGCGGCTTCGCGAGTTGGAACTGAGTAAAGCTTTGCGGAAACGTTCTGCTGAACCCAGGTACTGCCCGGGAACTTCAAGCTGTTGCAGCGTAGTGCGATCGATCTGAGACGCCACCTCCGGCATCTCGGCCAGGACTTCCGCAAGATGTTTTTTCTGCGCGACGCTTTGACGCGTCGCTTCCTCAAGAAGTTTGTGCGCGGCGTCGCGGCCCAACCGTGCGCCCAACAGCATCATGGCGCGCTCGGCGAAAATTATGCCGTTGGTGTTTTCGATGTTTTCTCGCATCCGCGCGGCATCCACCGAAAGTCCCTCAGCCACCTCCGCCATAGAAGCCGCAGCCAGGCCGGTCGCTTGGATCACTGAAGCAATCACCGGCCACTCGGCATGCCATCCGCCGACCGCGCGCTCATGCTCCTGCACCATCGTGGTCAAAAAAGTCGCGACTAATCCCGGCGTGCGATAGGCGGCCGATAGAGCCAGAGCGCACGCGGTAGGGTTTCTCTTATGCGGCATAGTGGATGACCCCCCGCGACCTTCGCCGCCGGGTTCGGCCACTTCCGCGATTTCGTTCTGCATTAGCAAGCTGACGTCCTTCGCCATCTTTCCCAGTGATCCGGTAAGTACTCCGCAAGCACACACCAAATTCGCCAAGCGGTCACGATGCGTGTGCCAGGGCGCGTCCGAAGATTGCAGCCCAAGTTCTTTGGCGAGCGCGTCGGCAACTCTGGCTCCCTTGTCTCCCAACGACGCCAGCGTTCCGGAGGCCCCGCCAAATTGCAGGAGCAGCGCTTCCGCAAAGGCCGCTTTCAGGTGCGCGCCGCTTCTGCGCAACTCTCCCAACCAACCTGCAGCCTTCAGTCCGAAAGTGATCGGTGTCGCCGCTTGGAGCAGAGTTCGCCCGAGCATCACCGTCTCTTTGTGTTTTTTCGCCAGCTCGAAGAGAGCTTTTTCGGTGCGCTCCAAGTCATCCAGCAAGATGGGTTGCGCGCGTTTCAGGAGCAAAACGAGCGCCGTGTCGGCAACGTCCTGACTCGTAGCGCCCCAGTGAACATATCCGGCAGCCTCGGCATTTTTCTCCCTAACTTTTTCAGTGAGTGCCCCCACCAACGGGATGGACGCAGTGCCCGCCCGCAGTGCGCTCTGAACCAAGCGGGAAATATTGAAGTCTCCCGACTGAGCGGACGTGGCAATATGGTCGGCCGCGGCTTGAGGCACAATCCCCAGCCGCGCTTCTGTGCGCGCCAGGGCGACTTCAAAGTCCAGCATGGCCTGCAGGACGGAGATGTCCGAGAATAGTTCGGCGAGCGGTTCGGTGGTGGCTAAACTCTCGATTAGGCGCGCTGGCACGAGGACGGATTGCCTCAGTCGGCATTATAGATGGATAAATTGTTCTTTCACGCAGCGGTATCTGAACAGTTGTCTCCATTTGGGGGTGCGCGGGGCAGTTTTCTCCGATTCCCTGTAGACTATGAAGGCACTCCGCGACAAACCGACGCTGCCCGGGTTTTGAATCCAATAACCAAGCTTGCAGGCGCGGCGAACGAGCGCGCCAGCTTCGGTGCCCGGAACCCGATCGATGCAACGATTTCCGGCAGTACCGCAAGGAGATCCCCTTATTTTGAAAACCCGTTTCCGCGGCCAACTTGTGGCGATGCTTTCCCTGCTGTTTGTCCCTGGGATCATTGCTCAAGAAACGCCATCGCCTCCGCCGCCCGCGCCTTCCACGCAGCAAACTCCCGCGGAGACGCCGCAACAGAAAGACCAGGAAGAGAAACAGTTGGAGAAGCACGAGCAGTCGCAGCGCGTGCTCGGAGTGTTGCCGCAGTTTGGCGTCACCAGCCGACAGAATGCCGCGTCGCTGACACCGGGCGAGAAATTCCACCTCTTCGCCAAGGCTGCTTTCGATCCTGTGACTTTGGGAATCGTAGGTCTGCAAGCCGGCATCAGCCAGGCAGAAGACGAATTTCCCGGTTATGGCCAGGGAGCACAGGGCTATGGCAAGCGGTACGGCGCGTCACTGGCCGACGAAGTTTCCAGCGGCTTCTTCAGCAATTTCTTTTACTCCACCCTTCTCAAAGAAGACCCGCGCTATTTCCGCAAGGGGGAAGGCACTTTTCGCCAGCGGCTTTTCTATTCTGTCGCCCAGGAATTCGTCTGCCATACAGATAAGGGTGGCCGGTCATTTAACTTTCAAAATGTGTTCGGCGCTTTCACATCGGGGGGATTGTCCAACCTTTATTATCCCTCCAGTGACCGCGGTTTCGGACTGACGATGAGCCGCAGCTCCATTGCCCTCGCTTACGGCAGCCTGGGCGGAATCCTGGATGAATTCTGGCCCGATGTCAGCCAGCGTCTTTTTCACAAACATCACCAGCAGCCGCAATCTTCTCCGAACGGCGAATCTTCGCAGTAGCGGTTAAGCCGATCCGCCTCTGCAATCGAGAATTCACACAGCATTCATATTCGTGTCACCTTGCAGTAACACAATGACAATAAAGTAAGCCGCCAACAACCTATCAGCTTGTGAGCGCCGCTTGATGCGCGGTACAGGCGCGCCAGTGCGGGTTTGTTTCTTGGTGAACCAAGCATGAGGCCACTCATTTTCGTGGTTAGCGGCGAGACTGAGATTTGCCAGTTGGCCCAGGTCTGCCTGGAAGAAGCCGGCTACCGCGTCCGGACTTTTTCTACCATCGACCTCGAGTCGGAAGTTGAGACGGAATGTCCGGCGCTGGTGCTGGTTTCGCTCATGTTGCCCGATGGCAGTGGAATTGAGGTATGCCGCAGGCTGCGCGAAAACTCCGCCGCAGGCCGCGTTGCAGTGGTGTTTCTGCTGGAAGAGGACGCGGAAGAACACCGCGTGCTGGTGCTGGAGTCGGGCGCGGACGATTGCATCGCTAAGCCATTCAGCGGACGAGAACTCGTGGCCCGGGTTCAGGCCGTATTGCGGCGGTTTCCCGGAGTTGCGCCGGTGCGGACGAAGAAAGCTGATTTAGTCATCGACAGTTGGGCGATGAAGGTGCTCGTCGATGGTGAATCTATGCCGATTACAAGCCTGGAATTTCGCGTGATCGAATATCTCGCGCGGCATCGCGGCCAGGTTTTTACTCGCGACTTATTGCTCGATGCGGTCTGGGGCGACACCCAATTCGTCACTCCGCGCAGTGTCGACGCCTGCATCCGCCGCATCCGCAAGAAACTCGAATCCGACCCGGCCCGTCCGGCTTATCTGAAGACGGTGCGCGGCATCGGCTATCGCCTGGACGCAGTGGCAGAATGGCAATCGGCAGTCAACGAAAATTGCAACTGCACGGTCTGCACTACCTCCGCCAGCCCATCCAACCTTCTTTATGGCGCCAGCGCAAAGCGCAAACGCCGCTCAGCGTAAAACCAAGCGGCGTGCGGCTTTCGCTATTCGAGTTTACTTTCCTGACAGCAACCCAAACACTGCCAGCCCATTCGTCGTCCCCACATACACTTTTCCGTTCACGATCATGACCGTGCCGAAGTGGCTGGCGCTGCCAAATTGGTCGCGTCCATTCGCCGCCTGATTGCTGTTGTAGAGTTCGGTCTTCAGATTGCTCGCATCGTAGGCATGAAGAATATCGGGGCTGTTGCGCTCGATCGCCCACACGATGCCGTTTTCCGATCCGTTGGCCGAAATGCTGGGCGTGCTGCCTGGGTAGGAGAACGTTGCCGAACTGCTCGAAACCGGCGAAGTGGAGAGTTTGGCGTTGCTGAACTTGAATTGCAAGAGATTGTTCCCTACGGGTCCGTAATAGATGTTTTCGCGGTAATAGGCCGGCATCGACCACACGCCGCCCGCCAGCGCGCCATCGATCTCCTGATAGATCGCGCTGTCGTTATTGGGATTGAACTTCCCCATGTTGGTGCGGTCGACAATATAAATGTTCGAATCCTTGCCGGCGCCGATCGATAGTTCATGCGGATTGCCGCTCGAATCTTTCATCGTCGGCAGCACGATCAGTCCGCCCGATCCCAGATCTTCGTCCGAATCCGATTCCTGCACCGTGTTGTACATTTCAAAATAGTCGGCGACGGCCAGCGTGTTGTTGGTGGTCGAGAGCCTGACAAAACCGTTGCCGTAATCTCCGTTGATCGGAAACCCCTGCGAGTTAAGCGTCGTATCAAAAGTCCCGTTCGCATCCAGCAGAAAAATGTTGCTGCCATCCGAGGCCAATCCGTCGCCCGTCATCCACACTGAGCCTTCGTTGCCGTTCGGCGTGAGATCGATGACGCTGCTTTGTTTGCCCGTAGTTTCGCTGTACCCAATCACCCAACCGGTGTAGGGACGCTGGTCGCAATGCGAAGTCCAGGTGGTGTAAAGCTCGTGATCCAACAGCAACAGGCCGGCTCGCTCCGCATACTGATAAGGATCGAACATGACGTATCCGCCCTGGCTGCCGTCGCCGCTGCCGGGATACTTCGCCTGCACCGTGATTGGCGATCCCTTCTGCTCTTTGCCCGTGGCCGCGTCCAGGCCGTGGATCCGCTGATAATAATTCCCCGACGAATCCTTGCTCATGGCCACCAGGAAAATCGTTCCGTGCGGGCCAAGGTTGCGATTGATTACCGGCGTCGAGGTAATTCCTATGGTCGGGGTGATTTGTCCGCAGTTGTGCGTGTCCGAAGGCGACTCGCCCGATCCAAGCACCGATGTGTGCCACAACTGCGCTCCGGTGTCGGCATCGAACGCGTAGGCGCTGTCATTTTCGGTGACGGTGTAAACCACGTTGTGGGTTCCCTGGCCGGGGATCGAAAGCTCATAGAGATAGAGCGGTTCGGCGTCGATATTGCCGTCCACAGGAAGCGTGAGCAGCTTGCCGAAGCTCGCCGAGTTCACATTGCTGAGCGTCAGGATTGTTTCCTGCAAATTCTGGCCGGTGCGGGCGATATCGTTGTGATAGGTAACGACGTCGGTAGCGGACGCGGCGATGAGGCTGGCGGCGGCAAAAACAACAGCCGCGGCAAACCGGGGGACAAACCGTGAGGGAGTCATAGCGTCTCCTGGGAGGACTGGATTTTGACCTGGACACTGCTGTAGCCGCTCAGATGCAAAAACCTAGGCCGTAGTTGTGAAAAAGTCAAACTCGTTTGGACGATTCTTGAGAGCCTTCTTGCCCACCGGAACTGCAATCCGTTGTGCCGGAATCCCTCCCCTCGCCGATTACCGTCGTGTCCGGGTTCGACTGGGCAAAGCATCACCTCGTGATATTCTGGTTTAAGTAGCTGCGTTCCGGCCTTCTAGGCAATTTCTCGCAGTTTCCTTGAACATTATGATTTCAGTCAGTAATGTGTCCATGCGCTACGGCGCAAAAGTCTTGTTTGACGAAGTATCGACCAGCTTCACCCCGGGGAAGCGCTACGGACTTACCGGGCCAAACGGCGCCGGCAAGTCTACCTTTATGAAGCTGCTGACCGGCGAACTGGAGCCGCAAAAAGGGACCGTCGTCCGCCCCAAAAAACTCGGGGTACTCAGCCAGGACCAGTTCGCCTTCGATCGCTATCGCGTGATCGACACCGTCATCATGGGCAACAAGCGATTGTGGGCGGCGATGGAGGAACGCGACGCGATCTATTCCAAGCCGGAAATGACCGATGCCGACGGCATGAAGCTCGGCGAGTTGGAAGGCATCGTGGGCGAGGAAGACGGCTATACCGCTGAAACGGATGCGGCCATCCTGCTCCAGGGCCTTGATATTCCGGATGAATTGCATGAACGAAAAATGGGCGAACTGCAGGGCGGACAAAAAGTCCGCGTTCTGCTGGCGCAGGCTCTCTTCGGACATCCACTGGCCCTGCTGCTCGACGAACCTACCAACAACCTCGACCTGGACTCGATTCACTGGCTGAAGAGTTTCCTGAATCAGTACGAGGGCGTGCTGATCGTGATTTCGCACGACCGCCATTTTCTGAACAGCGTTTGCACCCATATTGCCGATATCGATTACCAAACCATCATTACTTATACCGGGGCCTACGACGACATGGTGGTGGCGAAAACCCAGATTCGCACCCAGATCGAATCGCAAAATGCCCAGCGGGAAAAGAAGATCGCGCAGCTCAATGAGTTCATCGCTCGATTTTCGGCGGGCACAAGATCAAGCCAGGTGCAGTCCCGGCGTAAGGAGGTCGAACGCCTGCAAGTGACGGAGTTGGCGAAATCGAACATCCAGCGTCCGTTCCTGAAGTTTGAGCAAAAGCGGCCGTCGGGAAAACACATTCTAGAATTGGAAGGTGTCACTAAGTCATACGGCAACACGGAAGTAATCCACAATTTCACGGCGAGTGTGATTCGCGGAGAGAAGATTGCCTTGATGGGGCGGAACGGAGCGGGTAAAACGACGTTAGTCAACGCTCTGCTGGCGAACTCTCCCAACGTGCCCGAGGCCGAATTGCGGAAAACCAGCGGCTACGACGGTTCGTTTCCGAACCGGCGGCAACGTGGTTTGGGGGCATGAAGCTGCAGTCGGATATTTCGCTCAAGATCATAAGGCGCTGATCGAGCCGGGAATGACGGTGTTCGAATGGCTGCATCGGTGGGGCCTGTCGGCCGCACATGAAGAAATCCGCGGGCTGCTGGGACAAATGCTGTTTCCCCGCGACGATGCCGATAAGCGCACCGACGTCCTTTCCGGCGGAGAGGCTGCGAGGCTGCTTTTTTGCAAGCTGATGCTGCAAAAGCCGAACGTACTGGTCCTGGATGAGCCAACCAACCATCTGGACTTGGAATCGATCAACGCGCTCAACATCGCCTTACAACGCTTTCAGGGAACGGTGCTCTTGGTCTCGCATGACGAGGACTTGGTTGACGAGGTCGCTACCCGGATTTGGCATCTCGGAGAAAACCACAACATAACTGACTTCAAGGGAGTGTACGAGGAGTTCCAGTCAGTGCTGGTCTGACCGCCGCGGGGCTTGGTTGATCGCCCTTAGAACGTCGTTGGCAGAAAACCATATTCCTGCCGAGCCAGAATCTTTCTGCAAATTTCGGCACACTTTTGTCCGTGGTCCGTGCCGGAACTAAGGCTGAGCAACTCGATGACTTGCTTTCTGGCGTCGGTGTTGGCTGGCCCTACTGGCTTCGCTGCTCAGCCCAAAAATCGTAAGTAGTTGCCCGCTGCCGACGAAAACTTTGCCGTTGGCGACAACCGGAATAAGGTTGGCGTTCCAGTTTTTGTACGGCCAGGTGCCAGGGTTTTGCGAAAGGAAGATCTGATGCAGGGTGCTGCCGCCAACCTCCGGGTCAAGCGCGTATAACTCCAGCTCCGAATTCGAGCGCGACGCTCGGCCCAGAGCCCAAATAATGGGACTCGCAGTTCCGTTGGAAGAGACGGTGGTAAAGAAGCCGTTTTTCCTGGTGAACAGGGCCGCGGAATTGGCGACGTTGACAAGACCGATCGTGGGCCCGTTCTGTAGTTTCCAAATCCCAACCTGCGTGCCGCCGCTGGTCACCACCCGCCCAGTCAGGCCCGAAGGATCCACATAATAGGATGCCCCGCAGAAACAGGTACCGATGTCGTATGTACCCAGTACATTGTTGGTATTGGGGTCGTAACCGCCGAGATTTTCCTGGCTCGATCAGGAACATGCTTCCCACTTTTCCCGCAGCCACGGCGAGGTTCACAGGAGGGGAGGTTGCGGTGACAGTGGGTTGAGGCGGTAAAAGCGTTACTCCTCCGGAACCGAAATCTAAGTCATTCTGGTCGAGGACTCCCCAGTCTGAGGGCGTGAACAAATCGAGAACTTGAGTTAAATCCGCCGAAACCTTGATCACGCTTTCCTGTATATCGTTGACGCCATCGTACGTAGTGCCGGAGGGGTCGGAATTTCCAGTGACGAAGTACAAATTCCCCGCCGTGTCCGCAGCAATGCCCCAGCCGGACATCCAAATCGCGGAAAGAAAATAATTATTGGGCGAAGTCGCCTGAGAATCGGTGATTTGGTTGCCGGCCAAGGGCGCCAACGTGTTCGCGGTCCGAACCGAGCAGCCAGCCACGAGAGAGATTGGGGGCCAAATCACAGAAGCTTCCAAATGCGGCGTAAACATTCCCGTTCGCCAGCAAGAGCGCAGGGCGCTGCCGCTGGTAAGTGGCATTGAACTGGTAAGTCGTGCCATCGGTCAGGGTGTGTGAAGCAGTTACCACCACCGGCGTCAAAACGTCCGTCAGACTGCCCAGATCCAGGGCGTGAAGGGTATAAACCGGGCCATCGGACCCTGAGGTGTAAATGATCACATACATGGTGTTGGACGCGACATCAATCACCGGCGTGCCGTCGATCCCGACCACAGAGTTCGTTGCACACCCGAGGGGCGTGGGCACGGCAGCGCCAAAGTTCGGATTCAGAAGAACCGTGCCGGTGTTGGTATCGATCGCATAAATCGTGTTGCCTTCGGTGGCCACGTACACAGCATCGTGTTGTCCTTGATAGTTACCGGCGGTGATCTGCTCGTTGGGAACTACAAGCGGCTGCGCATCTACCTGCGCGTCCAAAGCGATGGACTGCAGCAAACCGAAGGACGAGCTTGCCACATTGGCGGGGGTTAGCGTGGTTTCGTGATTATTCCATCCAGTCCGCAAGTTGTCGTAATGGTGGGTTGTAATCGCTATCTCTTGCCCCATTAACAACTGCGGAATAGCCAGGCAGGCCAGAAGTAGGAACCCGGCAATCATCGGGACCGCGCCGCTTCGCGGAGCCGGGGACACCAGGCAAGAAGCATGGCTTTTCTTTGCTTCATCCCATGCCAGCAAATCAGTGACCCACATGCACCACCCCCAGTCGCAAATCTCAGAGCTGGTAGGCGCGGCAGGAATCGAACCTGCAACCCTCGGATTAGAAATCCGATGCTCTATCCGCTTGAGCTACGCGCCCGCCACGTTGATTCTACTTGCGGCCGCGCTTTCGGGCCAGACCCCCGCAGCCAAACAAATAACTGATTGACCGCAAGCGCGCTCGGATAGATAATCCTTGCTGCTCGCCCGCGCCGCACCCCCCCACGGCGGCCCGCGAACCTTTCCGCAAGGAGAATTGCCCATGACAACTACCAAGTTCTGCTGCGGGATCATTCTGCTGTGTGCAACCATTGCCGCACAGGCACAGACTTTCGCAACCCTGCTTGAATTTGATGGGGTTGACGGTGACGGCCCCAATTACATGTCTCTTGTTCAAGGCGATGACGGCAATTATTACGGCACAACCGAAGCAGGGGGTATGGAAAACAAGGGGACGATCTTCAAAGTTACCCCTGATGGCGCGATGACTATGCTTCATGACTTCTGTGTCCAAATTGGTTGCGCCGACGGCGCATATCCACTCGGCGGCTTAACGTTGGGGACGAACGGCAGTTTGTATGGAGCGGCCTCAGAGGGGGGCTATGGCGATTGCGGAACGATTTTTGAGGTGAGCAATGAGGGGCGGTTCATAGTGCTGGGCACCTTCAATCGCGCAAACGGCTGCGGCCCAACCGCGCCTCCTATCGAGGGAGTAGACGGGAACTTCTATGGAACAACCACGGGAGGCGGAGCTAATTTTGACGGTACGGTCTATAAGATCGCAAAAGGTGTTCTGGGTTTGACCAGTCTGCACAGTTTTTACGGACCAACCGACGGCGCATTGCCCTTTGACAAGCTTGCCCAAGGAACGGACGGGAACCTCTACGGCACAGCCTCGGAGCGGGGCTCCGGTTGTGCAGCGAGCGAAGATTGTGGGACTGTCTTTAGAATTACACCCTCCGGCGTGCTGACTACCCTACACGTCTTTTGTCTTGGAGATGGTTGTCCAGATGGCGAGGTGCCATATGCTGGATTAGTTCTCGCCGAAGACGGCGCATTCTATGGTACGACTTTTTTCGGTGGCTTGGGCAGTGGTAATAGGGACGGTACGATATTCAGAATTGAAGGAAGTGGCACGTTTGCGACCCTCTACCAATTTTGTGGGTGCGGGGACGGAGGAAATCCTGCTGCTGCCTTAGTGCAGGCCACTGACGGAAACCTTTATGGCTCGACCGCCTCTGACGGTAGTAGTGGATACGGAACTCTGTTCAAGATCACGCCGGGTAATTACCTCCTCACCACAGTCCACGATTTCGATTTGACTGATGGTCCTTCCCCTACGATGGGCTATTTCAGGCAACAAGCGGGCTACTAGTTGGTGCCACCACCCAGGGCGGCAATATGTCATGCGCTGGAGGCTGCGGAACGGTCTATAGCCTAGACATGGGCCTCGCCCCCTTCATCACCTTCGTCCAACCCGCAGGTAGAGTCGGTCAGACCGGTGGCATTCTCGGCCAAGGATTCACAGGAACGACCAGCGTAATGCTTAATGGAGCGCCAGCGAGCTTCACGGTAGTTTCCGATACATACATCAAGGCCACCGTTCCCCCTGGCGCAACGACCGGCTATGTTACCGTGACCACGCCCACGGGCATGCTTACCAGCAACGTGCCGCTCCGGGTCATTCAGTAATTTTGAAGAAATGTCATCCGAGGCGCTTCAGCGCCGAAGGGTCGTACGAGGGGCTGGGAAGTTCCTTGCTGTAGACAAGAGGATCGCTCCCAGGTTAGCTCGCTATTCGCGCGTGGAACCTGGGCCACCAAAGTCCCAGTTAGCCCTCTACCGATCGCAAAACAAATAGTGATAAATCACGTCCGCTGCCAGATCCGTTTCGCGATCAAACTCTTTTCGCGATAGCTGCGATCCCCGCGCCAGCAACGACCAGAAGTGCCGGTTCGATCATGCGGGCAAAGGTTTCAAGATCGCAATCTTTGCGAGCATGCGGGTGCTGTTGCAGAAGATGGAACACGCGGCCGATACGGGCTTCGGTCCAAGCTTGGATTGCCGCTGCCATACGCCCCAGCTCAGGGTCGGTGAGGCTGGCCTCCTGCCACGCCCGCACCACGCCGTAGTATTGCGCGTCTATGCGAAATGCCGCTGCGAGGAAGCTGCGCAGTCCCGCGCGGGCGTTGCCTTGGGCCTGCGGGCGCAAATCGAGCGCGGCCAGGCGCTCGATGAACTCGTTCATCAGCGCAACCAAAAGCTGCTTTTTCGAGCGGAAATAAATGTAGAAGGCTCCCGCCGCAGTTTCCGCCCGAGTGGTAATTTCCGCGATTGACGTTGCTTCGAATCCCTTTTCGCCAAACAGGACGCGGCCAGCGCGCAAAAGCTGGCTGCGCCGGGCCACGCTTCGCGCCTGCTGCGGAGGACCCGGCCACGGCTCGTGGGTGCGAAGGACTGGATGTCCGGTGCTGGGCTTCACGCTTTGATCCCACCGCCATTGAGCCACGCCCCGGCCACCGCGCCGGCGCAGCAGATGAGCATCCATCCGCCGAAGACGCCGGCTGCAGCCGAGTCGACGTTAGGGAAGACGCTCGGGAAAAACGCGCTGGAAAACGGATCGAGCAGCAGCGTGGGCAGGGCGAGCAGGGTCGCAGCCTGCGGCCACGCGTCTTTCTCCAGACCCATGCGAAGAAAAATCCGCCTCGCCAGCAGGGCCATGAGCAAAAAGCTGATCAGGTACAAAAGCAGCGTGCGAAGGGAGCTTTGCGGATGCAGCAGATACTGGCCTGCCAGCCGGATGCCGATTGTCCCTGCCGCCCAGAGAGCAATGCCGATAATGACGGTTCGCCATCGCATAATATGAATATGAATTCATATTCATTTAATGTCAAGTGAAAAATTGAAGGCAGTTGGGCTGGCGGAATTAGGCCGTCCGCAGCGGCCGGAACGACCAGGTCATGCCCCAGGAGTAAAACGCGATGATGAGTAGCACGTCGACCGGCATGCCAAACACGATATAGAGGACCGGCATAAACAGCAGGGTGGTTTGCAGAACCAGCGCCTGCAGCACGAATTGAAACGGCAAAAAGAGAACCAGGTAGGACATGGTCAGAACTGTCAAGAGAGCTTTTTTCCAGAGGCCAAAGTCGAAGATGTAGTAGGTGACGGCCAAAAGCAGCGGGACGACCGTGACCAACCCGATGCCGGAGTTGACCAGCGCTTCCATGTAGGCGTCAGGCGCGTGGGGAAATCCTGCCGGCCAGAGAGCAAAATAAAACAGCGCGCTGGCGTGCACCAACAAAATTCCGCGGGTCACATAAATCAGCGGCGCAAGGTTCTTGGCCAACAGAAATGTCGCGGCGAACAATAGCACAGTGACGGCGCAGGCGACCGCCCAGGTTCCACAGATCGGGCAGCATGGAGTAAATCCGCAAATAAGGAATGTCCAGCTCGTACGAGGAACCGAAGCGGTGCTTTGCCAGCTCAAGCGTGCCGTGGATCGGCAGCCACTTCAGGCTGAGCAGAAAAAAACTGCGCCAGAAGCGGCAAAGCGATGGCAGGAGAGCAATCCAGGCTGCGGAAAAGCAAACCAACAGCGAGACCGAGGCCAGGACGTTCATGGGGCCGAGACGGAAGTGGGTCAGCGCGCGGTGCATCGAGATGACCCCACCGCGGTGGCCGCGCAGCAGCGGATCTTGACTCTGGCGCGGCGTCTTCGGCGAGTCGGGACGCATCAGAATTCCTTGAAGAACCCGAAACTGCTTCCGCCGCGCATGTAGAAGGGGCTGTGATAGTAGTCGCCCACAAAGTTGATGCCCCAACCCGGCGCCACCCACTTGCGCCAGGTGATGGTCAGAGTCGAACTGTCGAATTGGGTCAGCGCGGAAGTCGGGCCGACGATCTGATATGCCTCTTCTCCATAGCCGGCGCGAACGGTGATGTACTGCTGCTTGTCTCGCCCCTGAGTCACGGCGACGAAACCGGCCGGGGCGAACACTCTTCCCGGATTACTGATGTTGAAGTAAATGCCTTCTTCCACCACCCAGGGCTTTTCAAAGTAATAGGTGGTGCCGAGAAAAGCGACCGTGTCGCGGTGAACGTCCTTGGCCATGTTGTAGCCGAGGCCGGCGGTGGTGATCCATTGTTTGCGTCCCAGCCATTTCTTGTTGAGGAAACCGTTGGCGACGAAGCGCGGCCAGAAGAAGCCTCCAGCACTGGTGCCGAGCGTGAGCGCGCCATACCAATCGGGATTGAAGGTGTGGGTATCGCCGGCAGCGAAGTAGACACCGGCGTCGCCGAATTCCTGCTGTCCATTCATCTCGGCGTTCCACACATCGCTGCCATGCTGATAGACGCCCCGCGCGTAGCCGCCATACCAGTTGCCGAAGCCGTTGGTGAGCGTCATATAGCTGCCGCCGCTTTCCACGTAATTGGTCAACAGCTTTATTTTCGCCACGGGTTGCTCGGGTGTAACCACGGCTTCGGTCGCGGCAGGTGCAGCCGGAGCGGGGGCGGAGGCAGGTGCCACATCGTCATCCGGCAATAGAGTGCTGTTCTGCGCGTAAGCGCAAGACGCGAGCGCAAGGCCAGCGAGAATAGTCAGTCCGGCTGCGCGAAGGTAAATTTTGATTTCGATCATCACTTCACCATGTTGCTTTCAAATTGAAGTTCGCTCCCCGTACCGGCGATGACCATCCAGGCATCGTTCTCGCGCACTACGCGGGCGGAGCCGTGGAGAATCGCAGGTTCCGTAAAGCGGCTGGCTGGAAGACGCCAGGTGGCGTGTTCGAGGCTCTGGGGATGATTGGCGGCGATGGTAAAGTGACCGCCGTCGTATGAGGTTTTCCAGCTGATCTGCTTTCGCTGGTTGAGGAATGTCGCCAATCCGCTCATGGTGTACCAACGGAAGCGGCCAGCATCATGCAGATTCGCGGTCTGCTCCATCCAGCGGGTCACAATGTCGTGGTATCCCATGATTCCCGGCGGATGAAAGTAAATCAGCCGCACGACTTGATGATCGGCGGTGAAGTTGGTGAGCGCTTCGAGCCAGCGTTCGATTTCGTCGGCGGAGTAGCCCTGCTTAACCATCTCCTCGAAGGCGGCTGCGCGGTTCAAATGCACGATGGGAAAAGTCCAGATGTTCTTACCTTCGCGCACGCCATCGCGGTAGCCCTGCGTCGGCGCCATGCCCGAGTCGCCGGTAAAGTAGTAGGCGACGAAGCCGTGCGCTTCCAGCCAGCTTGTGACCCAGGAAGGTTGATTGCCGTCAGGCGCGGAGTATTCGATGTCCGGCCGACCCGTCACTTGTTCCAGCGCGCTCTTGTTCCAAGCCAGATATTTTTCCATCTCCGCGGGACTTTCCTGGTTTACGTGGTGAGCAAAATAATCGTGGATCCAGCCACCGTGGCTGCCGATGGTGTCGCCGCGAACGAGAAATTTGCGAAGCAATTCCTGGCTGACGGGATTGTGCTGGACATTGAACCCCTCACCGTCGCCGAAGCGCATGTCGTCCGGGCCGGCGGTAACGTGGATCGAGTAGGGCCCCTGCTTGGCGAGCGACCAGGAATCGAGCGCCTCCATCGGCTTGATCGCGGCGTTCGAGTCGACGTGCCAGTTCAGCACCAGTCCGCCGACGCCGTCGGGAACCGGCATCAGATAAGGCAAGCCAAGAAAATGCCAGACAAAATATTTCAGAAAAGCGTGCAGCAGCAACCCGTCGGTGTTGGCTTTCAGATATCCGAGAGGAAGATTGACGAACAGCACCGAACCTTTTTCGTAATCGTGCTCGCCGGCGACCAGCGTGCTTCCGGAATGAAGAAGAACATTGCCGGAATAATTTCCTTCAGTCACATAGCTCGGGTATTTCAAATCTCCGAAGAGATAGCGAGTCAGTTGCGGCTCGGAGCTTGCCCCGGCGGAAGCTTGCGCGGCCGAACTGGTGGCGTCGAAGGGATAGTACTTTCCAGGCGGGATGTTCAACTGGTGCAGAATGTCCGGATTGCCGCCGACATTGCCCCAGACGATGGCGTTGTCCTGCAACTTTTCATAGAGCGCATAGTCGATGCCGGCGAGATCGGAGAGCCGCGACTCGCCGCGCGCGTATCTACCTGTCGGCGATAAGATCGCCGCGTCGTAGACCAGCATCAGCTTGCCGCCCGAGGCAACGAAGCGGCGGATTGCCGCGATCAGGTAATCGTTGGCCGGGCGATGGATCGAGTCCGGCAGGATCAGACCTGCGCAGTCGGGCTGACCGAAGAAGGGGCGAACGAAGTCCGAATCGTAGACTGGAGTGACATGAATGCCTTCCTCATTGGCGGCGTCGAGCCAAAGCGCCACCTTGGGATCGCTAAGGTTGGTGTGATCGGGAAGCAGCAAGAGCAACTGGTCTGGAGTGGAGGCAGTTCGATGGTTCGCCCACGCCCCTAAAAGAACCGCCAGCAACACTCCACCGGCGGCGATCATGGTCCAACGTAGATTCATAATTTCTTGAGCACCTCGCCCCGCTCGCGCGCCCACAGAGTTCCAAACACCGCGACTCCTTCTTCAACCTGAATCCAGGGTGCGCTGACGGTGGTAGGGGCGGTGGCCGAGCCGCATCGCGTTCCGCTCTGCAATACCAGATTTTTTTCGGCGATCACCGGGCCGTGCACCGCGCAGCCCGTTCCAATCTGCATGGGGCCGGAGCTGATCAGGCTGCCCGCGATCACAGCGCCGCTTTCGACCACAACTCCGGCATCGCCTTTTATGCTTCCCCGCACTGTCGCGCCGGACCCGACGCGCAAAATGCCGCGAGCGACCAGGTTTCCATGAAAGCTTTCGTTGGGGGGAATCTCAAAGTCGCCGTCGTGCAGTAACCGCGCGGGCACAGGTGATTCTTGCGCAGGAGCCACGTTGAGTTCAGGAGTTGGTTCACCGCCGAACTCGATGCGAGGCGCATTCAACCTCTGGAAGCTGCAGCCGCGATGGAGTTGAATGCCGTGTTCCGAGGACACCCGGCCGCGCAGTTCGCAACCCGAATCAGCGACGAACTCACCGACGGCATGTACCCAGCGCATGACATGACTCTCGGCGCCAAGCTGGACTTCTTTCTCGCCGAGGATCGCCCGGTACTTGCTTTTCGCGCCTCCGAGAAATCGTCCGCCGGAATAAATGTCTTTGGAGAAAGTTGTGCCTGCGGGAAGGGACAGGTCAGTCGCAGCAGCGATCAGGACGGGACAGATTTCATCGCGCTGGCGAAATGGCAGCCGCAGTCCTTCGGCGCCGGAGCCAAGCACCATGTACTCGGTCGCGTCCGGCAGGGTGCCGGTCAGGGTTTCGCCGGTGCTCGCCGACTCCTGCAAAGCCGGCTCCAGTTCCCTGATGTAGCTGCGAAAGCTGTCGGCGAAATAGCGAATTTCTCCGGCGTGTTGCTGAATCACGTTGAGCGGCTGCGCGTCGGTCTTGCTGCTGCAGTTCCAGGAACGCCGGAATCAGCGGCACCAGGAACAGCGAACCAGCGGCAACCAAAAGCCCCGCGAGTGCAGCGTAGGAGCTCACGACGCCGCCTTCCGAAAGCGCTCGGTCTTGTCCCAGTGAAACTCGGCCCCGGTGAGGGCATCTTTCACCTGTCCGACCGTCGCGCGCGATACGGAAAAAATGCTGACGGTAAATCCCAGAATGAGGAAGGGAAGAAGAACGATGCGCTTGCGGTTGCCGTCGAGGCGCACCGCGGCGGCAATTTCGAAAAATGCCGCCAGATTTCCGATCGCGGCGTAAGCCGTCAGAGAAAGTAGCGCGATCACGCCGTGCAGCGGAGCGACTCCGGAGTAGAAGACCGCGAGCGCCAGCGCCCACCCCAGCAGTGTGATCGGCGCCATAATATAAACCCCGAGCAAGAGCGTTCCATCGATGCGCTCGCGCAAGGCAGGCGCGATGCTTCCCCAGCAGCAGATGCAATCCGTAAGTCACCATCGCCTGGTTGTGGCCCTTCGCCCAGCGCATGATTTGTTTGATCCGCACCGGCCAGGTTTCCGGAACTTCTTCGTAGCACTCCGAGCGGTTCTGGTAGACGGTTTTCCAGCCGTGCAGCAGCAGCCGGTAAGTGAGGTCGGTGTCCTCGGTCAGGGAGTTGTCGTTCCAGCCGCCGATTTCGCGCAGAGCGCTCAGCCGCACGCCGGCAACCGTGCCTCCATGTTGCGGCACCAGACGCAGGTTCATGCGCGCCTGCTGGTCTACCTGATAGCCGCCGGAGCGCTCCAGATCCAGAAGACGCGTGAGCAAGATTGGTGCCGCAATTCATCGGAACCACTCGGCCCATCACGCCGCCGACTTCGGGATCAAAAAAAGGCGCGACTAGTTGCTTGATCAGGCCGGCGCCGGGAATGTAGTCGGCGTCAAAAATCAGGATGACTTCGGTTTCCACCAATTCCATCGCATCTTTCAGCGCGGCTGCCTTGCCGCCTTTTCCCGCGATGCGATGGAACGGCCGGATGCGTCCGGGAAACCGTCCGACAAATTCGTCGATGATTTCGCGAGTGCGGTCGGTCGAACGGTCGTTGACCGGAACGACCAGCATCTTTTCTTCCGGATATTTCACCGTCATCAGCGCGCTGAGAATGTTGGCGATGACTTTCTCTTCGTTGTGGGCGGCGACCAGGATAGTGACTGGCGGCCAATCGGCGGTATCGATGTCGATGTAGGGGTGCCGCTGGAATCCGAAGAGACGGTTCAGCGTGAACCAATAATGGCGGGCGGTGTAGATGCAGATGAAGGCGACGATGACGTACAGGGCATAGATCATGACGCGCCATTACCATTCTGCCGCCGCACCGTTCCTGGCCGGAATCCATTGACGGCCGGCGGTCGCGGCTTTTGCAGCCTCCACCGAAATCGCTTTTGCGCCGCCGCGGCTCGGTGCGTGGCGGCAGTTTGAATTCTTTGTCGGCGTCGAGCAGCGGGGTCTTCTTCTGGTGCCAGCGCGACATGGCCTCCACAATCCGCTCCGAACCGTGCCCGTCGCCATAGGGGTTCTCGCCCTCCGACATATCCTGATAGGCTTCGGTGTCGTCGAGCAAGCGGTCGGCTTCGCGCACAATGCTCTCGCGCGACATGCCGATGATCTTGGCCATGCCGAACTGCGACGCTTCCGGCCGCTCGGTCACTTTTCGTAACACCAGCACCGGCTTGCCGAAGGTCGGAGCTTCTTCCTGCATCCCGCCGGAGTCGGTCAGCACCAGGAAACAGCGCCGCAGCAGGCTGACAAAAGTGATGTAATCGAGCGGTTCGGTCAAATGGATTCGCTCCGTTCCTGCAGCAAGCCATTCACCGTGCCCGCACGTTCGGATTCATGTGCACGGGATAAATCACCCGGATGTCCGGATGCTTCTGCACCAGGTCTTTCAGCGCCAGGCACATGTGTTCCTGGTCCGCGCCCCAGGATTCCCGGCGGTGCGAGGTCACCAGCACCAGCCGGCAGTTTTCAGTCGGAATGCCTGCCGAGCGGCGTGTTCTCCCAGGTATGCGGCAGCTTGCTCAGCGCGCGCAGCGTGTCGACCACGGTATTTCCGGTTACGACGATCTTTTCGTGCGGGCACGCCCTCGGCCAGCAAGTTGTCGCGTGACAAAATGGTCGGAGCAAAATGAATTTCTGTCATTACTCCGACCAGCCGCCGGTTTGCTTCTTCAGGAAATGGGTTGTAGATATCGTGGCTGCGCAGGCCGGCTTCAATGTGGCCGACGGGGATTTTGCAGTAATAGGCCGCCAGAGCGGAAGCGAATGCGGTCGTCGTATCGCCCTGCACCAGCACCATGTTTGGCTCGAACCGGCGGCAGGCGTTTTCCACCGTGTCCAATACGCGCCCGGTCAGCGAACTCAGGGTCTGGTTGGGACGCATCACATCGAGATCGAAATCCGGCTTAATCTTGAAGAATTGCAGGGCGTGGTCGAGCATGGAGCGATGCTGGCCGGTATGGACAACCGAGGTTTCAAACTCTTCCGACCGGCGCCTCAGCTCGTGGATGACCAGTGCCAGCTTGATGGCTTCAGGCCTGGTTCCCAGGACAGCAATGACTCGACACTTCATTTATCCCCCTGCGCACAAGCGGTTGAGCCGGTTCGTTCGGTGCCGGGCTGCGCGGACGACCGCTTCCTCTATCTATTGCTTCGTCTGGAGATGGTGCTCTATTCAATTTTTCGGTGTCCGTGGGGTTCCGTAAAGATTACTAACGTTACTTTTGGGGCATGTACGCCACCAAAACAGGGCGAAAAGGCCCTGCCGACGGCGTTTTTCGATTCCTCTGCGAAGCGGGCGGGCTCTGTGGTTAAATCGTTGCGTGAAGGTCGCCGTCGATATTCGGGAAGCCACGGAATTCGGCGTTGGCACCTACACGCGAAATATCCTGCGGGCCCTCGCCCGGTTGGATGGATCGAATGAATATTTCCTTATCGGCTCGCCGCGAACTGTGGCGGAGATCGGGGAGCTTCCGCCGAATTTTGTGCACATCCCCTTACTCGACGCCGACGATACCGCCAGGGGCTATTTCGAGTTTCGCGCGCTCGTCAGACGGCAGCAGTGCGACCTTGTCCACATTCCCCAACTCTTTTGGATTCCTCGCAACCTGCCTTGTCCCTATGTGATCACCGTGCACGATGTGGTCGAACACATGTACCGCGCCGGAGAACGCTCCAGCCTTACGCGTTCACTGCACTTTCATCTGACGCGGCAAGTTTTGAAGCGGGCGGGGCGAATTTTGGCGGTTTCCAATTCCACAAAAAGCGAGATCGAGAAATTGTTCGGCATCCGCGGACAGGACATTGAGGTCATCTATAACGCCATCGATGAGCGCTTTCTGTGCGGCCATGCCACTGAGTCAGACCGTCAACTCCTGGCCGCGCGTTATCTGGTGACCTATCCATTCCTGCTTTATGCCGGCCGCATCAGCCCGCACAAGAATCTGGTGCGGATTATCCAGGCGTTCGCCGCGCTGAAGGCCGAACTGGAGAAGCAGGGTGAGCTGCCCGACTTGAAGTTGATCATCATCGGCGACGAACTTTCCAAGCATCCCGACCTTCGCCGCACCGCGATTCGCAGCGGAGTACAGAACGACGTCCGCTTTATGGGGTTTGTTCCCATCGAAATGCTGCGCGTGTTCTATGACGCAGCCCAGGTTTTTGTCTTTCCGTCGCTCTTTGAGGGGTTCGGTTTGCAGCCGCTCGAGGCGATGGCGCACGGCACTCCGGTAGTGACTTCGAATACCTCTTCGTTGCCGGAGGTGGTTGGTCAGGCAGCCGTGCTGGTGAATCCCGAAAACGTTTTTGAGATCATGCGGGCATTGCATCGCGTACTGGTCGATCCGGCGGTGCGGGAAAAAGTCCGTACGCGCGGATACGAGCAGGTCAAGAAGTTCTCCTGGGACACTTCCGCGCGACGAGTTCTGAAGGTCTATGAAGAAGTCGTAAGCGGCGCACGCCATTCAGTGGCAGCACGGAGCGTTGCTTAGCGGACCTCGCAGTTTCAAGCTGGCGAAATCTACGCCGCACAAAATCTACGCTTGTCGATCTGCAAGGCGCGAATCTTCGAATCTAGCGTCGAAGGCGGAATGCCCAGCTTTGCGGCTGCCCCGGACGGGCCCGAGACTCTGCCTTTGCATTCGCCCAGCGCGGCTTCAATGAGTCCTTTTCCTGGGAGATCAACTCATGCGTCAGCGGACGAGTGCTGCGCGCCCCCTGCGACAGCCAACTCGGATCGACCGAAAAGATCTCCGTGTCACATAAAATCACTGACCGCTCGATCACGTTCTGTAGTTCGCGGATGTTTCCCGGCCAAGAATACGATTGCAGCCGCTCCAGACTTTTCCTTTCGATGCGCTGGATCGTCTTGCCAGACTTACTGGCGTATCGCTCGATGAAATGCTCTGCCAACGGCCGGATATCTTCTTTCCTCTCGCGCAAGGGAGGCATTTCCAGGGGGAAAACGTTGATGCGATAGAAAAGATCGCAGCGGAAAGTTCCGGCCGCCATAGCTGCCGGCAAATCACGGTGCGTGGCTACAATGATGCGCACATCCGCCTTGATCGTCTGATTACCGCCGATGCGTTGAAATTCTCTTTCCTGCAAAACTCGCAGCAGGGCCACCTGCGTCTCCGCCGGCAGTTCGCCGATCTCATCGAGAAACAGGGCTCCTCCGGCGGCAAGTTCAAAGCGTCCAATGCGGCGTTGCAGGGCGCCGGTGAAAGCGCCTTTTTCGTGGCCGAACAGTTCGGAAGCGATCAGGTCGCGTGGAATGGCGGCGCAATTCACGCTCACAAACGGACCATGAGAACGATTCGAATGCTTATGGATCGCCCGCGCGATCAATTCTTTTCCAGTTCCAGTCTCCCCGGTGATGAGCACCGTGGTATCGCTGCCAGCGACCTTCGCGACGCGGGCCAACACGGCTTGCAAGCGCGGCGCCGCTCCGACAATTTCTTCGAACTTGCCCTTGCTGGCGTTCACTTCACGTGTCGCTAAACTTTCGTGCTGGGCCGATTCCTTCCATTCCTGGATATCGATCCGCATGGCGCACCAGCGGCCAGTGTGGCCACGGCCGTCGCGCAACGGAAAAAGCTGCTCGCGAAACCAGCGGTATTCGCCATCTTTATTGCGCACTCGCGCGTCGGTTTCGACCGAGATTCCATGCACGGCTGCGTCGCGGTGTGCCTGCATCACCGAAGCGAGGTCTTCGGGATGGACGGTCGCAGCCAGCCAACCGGCGGGTGAAACGGCGTCGACGGGGACGAGATATTCGCGCGCTGCGCGGTTGGTGTATGACAGGCCGCCATCGAACTCAAAAATGAACATCTGCTGCGGAACAAGATCGATCAGCTGCTGCAGTTGACGCGTCGAATCGGCGCCGAACGACTCGGCCGCGATCAGGTTCTCTAATGCACGACGATTCACCACCGGGACTGCAGAGTTGTCGAACTGGGTTACGCCGTATTCCAGCATTTCTCCTCCACCTTGCGAACGCCCCAGGAATTTGTCGTTCGCTGGAAACACTATGCTGGTTGCGCGGGGCGTAGCGCATCTCGCAATATGTAGTTTTTTCGTTACTGCTTCCGGTGATGCGGAACCTACCACTATTTGGGGAGAAGTGAATTACCAGAGGAAAGACGGCTTACGAATTTGCTGCGCGCGGAATGACAATCCGGCGACGTCCGAAGAAATACGCGTCAAGCGAAAACGCTCCAGGTGCCGAGCAGACAGATGGCCAGCGCCATCACAATGGTGTTGAAACCGAGTAGGGTCGCGATCGTAGGCTCTGAGCCTGGAAACCAGAACTGCACAACAATTCCTGCGAGCACCGAAAAAGCACTGATGATCGGAGTTAGGAATCCGGACAAAAACGCTGCCCCGATCAACAGACCAAGAAGGCCCAAAGCCCAGAGGCCCATGCTTGCGCTCTGGGGCTCAACGATCCACGAGAAAGCATGAATCATTATCTGTACTCCGATCGCTGCCCTCAACAGCAGCAGCCCCAGGCCGGGCAAGCCATCCGGAAAATTTGAATAGGACCAGCGCAAACTCGTCTCCTTGGCGTCCAAAAAGCAGGGCGACGCTGACTAAAGACTATTGGATCCCGCACGGGCTGCGAATCTGTCGGATTTGAAATTTTGAAGTACCACTAAAGAGGTAGGATTCCGTGGCTCATCACAAGTGGATAATGCCTCGGCGCACCGCGATGGTGATCGCCTGGGTGCGGTCGTTCGCCCCCAGTTTTTCCATGATGTGTTTGATGTGAACCTTGACCGTACCTTCCGAGATGAAAAGTTTGTCGGCGATGTCGCGATTACGGTTCCCCTCGGCGACCTGCTGGAGAATTTCGATCTCGCGGGCAGTGAGGCCTTCGTCGCTGTAGTGGTCGGCCAGACGGGCGGCGATTTCCGGCGGAATAGCTTTCTTGCCGGCATGAACTTTGCGGATCAGTTCCAACAATTCTTTGGGAGGCATGCTTTTGAGCATGTAACCCTTGGCTCCGCCTTCGAGCGCCCGCTGCATTTCTGCAACCCCTTCGGATGAGGTCACAATAATGACGCGAGCGTCAGGAAATTCGCTGCGAATCGTGAGCATGGCATCGATGCCGCTCATGTCCGGCAGCCGAACATCCATGAGGGCGATATCGGGCCGATGGTCGCGGAAGCTCTGAATCGCCTCTTTGCCCGACGCAGCCTGGGCCACCAGCCGCATATCTGGCTGGTCGTTGATCATCGCCGCGATGCCTTCCCGCACTAGGGCGTGGTCGTCGACACTGAGAACTCGAATGCGCTCGGTTTCACTCACTTCCGTTATTCCTCTTGATGGTCCGGCCCCGCCGCCCCTGGAGAAGAACCTGGAACTCAGGCTGGCGAACCATCCCGGAGAAACGCCCTCGAATCCAAGTTTACCCGGTATTCCGAGTTGAATTTCAGTGCCGGCGTTGATGCGGCTGAGAACCTGAAACTTGGCGCCAATTCTTTCCGCTCGCTCGCGCATGCCGGCCAGTCCCCAGTGTCCCTCCCTTCCGGTCTTTAACACGTGGGCGTCGATTCCGCAACCATTATCGCGCACCAGCACGCGGAGATTGCGAGACAGGTAGTCTATCTCCACGAGAATGGATTTCGCATGTGAATGCCGGAAGGCGTTCAGCACGGCTTCGCGGGCGATGAGATAAACTTCATCGCGTATCAGCGGCCGCAATGCGCGCGGATCGCCTTGTGCCACCACCCGGAAATCGACGTTCTCCGGCAGGGCAAACTCCTTGCGCAGTCGCGAAAGCGCCTCCTCCAGATTGTCTTCGGTGGATTGATGCGAGCGCAGCGCGAGCAGGGCGTTGCGCCCCTCCTGGCTCACCTGCTTCAGCAGCTCGATGCCACGTTGCATCGCCGATTTCGCCGGCGAATCCACAGGCAAGCGGTTATTGGCCACATCAAAATGGATGGAGGCGCTGAAAATTCCCTGCAGCAGCGTGTCGTGCAAATCGCGCGCAATCCGCTCCCGCTCCTCCAAACGTTCCGCAAAGCGGGTTCTGAATGTTCGTGGCCAGTCGCCGCATTCGCAGCCCGTAGAACAGCCACAGAGTCATAGCCCCCAACACAATGCATGAAACCCGGAACCACATGGTCTGAAAAAATGCCGGGCGGATGGTAAAACTCACCAGCGCTCCCGCATCGTTCCACACCCCATCGTTATTGCTGGCGATGACGCGGAACTGATAATCGCCAGGAGGCAGATCGCTGTAAAAAGCCGCACGGCGGTTTTGCGGGCCTGCCAATCGGTATCGTGTCCCTCGAGCCTGTAACGAAACTGTACTTTTTCCGGGACCATGAGGCTGAGCGCCGTGTAGTCGATTTCGAGGTCGCGGGTGCGGGCGGGGAGCTGCAGGCCTTCCTTCGCCGAATATTTTTTTCGGCCGCAATCACCTGCTCGATGTGCACCGGCGGCGGAACCTTATTTCCCGCCAAATGTTCAGGGTCGACCATCTGCAAAATATTTTCGTTGGCGAACCACAGCTTGCCATCTTTCGACTTGGAGATTTCCGGCCGGAAATTCGTGAGCCCCGGTTGCGCGCCATCGAAGGCGTCCAGCTTGGTCGAGGCAACACTGACGGCGGGATCCTGTTGCCAACGTTGCAGTTCCGACGAAGCAACCATCACCAGGCCGCATTGCGTGTCCAGCCAAAGAGAACCGTGGTTGTCCTTGATCAGCGAATACATTTCATCGCAAGGCAGCCCGTTGTGCGAATCGATGGACCTGCTCTTTCCCGTCTTTCCAGAACGACACGCCTTTTGTGGTTGCGGCCCAGACCGATCCGTCGGATTCCGCCAGCAGATTGCGAATCGGTGGCTTTGGCGACCGGCTGCTGGGCAGAACTTCGATTTGGCCCCGCCGATAGCGCGCCAAATCGCCGTTCCCGAGCGCCAGCCAGATGCCTTCTTTCGGATCGGACGCCATCGCCATGACGCGGGGAATGCCGTGCCTGCGGGATTTCTTCCTGCACCGCGGTCCCTTGAATGCGATAAAGAGGAGGCCGGGTCGCAGCCACCCAAATATTTTGGTCGGTGTCTTCGACGATCGAAACCACCACCCCAAGCGGCTGGCCGTCGGACCGGTTCACCGCATGAAATCGTCCGCGATCATAGACTGTCAGTCCATTGTCGATTCCAACCCACAGGCGCCCCCGGCTGTCTTCAAATAAAGAAGTGATGAGCCGGCCCGGCAGTCCGTTCGAAGCGCCGATGGAGGACAACTTGCCGTTCTTCAGAACGTCGAGCGCCTCAATGTTTCCGATCCAGATATTGCCGTCCGGGCCGGCGAGCACCGAGTCTACTTCCTCGGCGGTCAGGCCTTCCCGGATGGAAAAACTGATCACGCGAGTTTCATGAAAGCGGTCGATACCACGCGAGGTCGCTACCCAGATATCGCCCTCGCGATCTTCGTAGAGATTTTGTACGGAATCACTCGATAAACCGTCGGCGCTCGTAAAGTGATCGGCTTGGCCATTGTGGACGCGATAGACGCCATGATTTTCCGTTCCGACCCAGAGCGAATTATCGCGGTCGCCGTTAATAACGCCGTGACCTCGAGTTCGGTGCCGTTCATTCCCGGGACGATGTAGTCGCTCCATTTGTTGTCTTGGGTAAGCCGTTGAAGTCCCAGCCCCGGGCCTGATCGTTTCATGCCGACCACAAGTGATCCATCGCTCTGCTCGGCGATTGCGCCAACGCCGGCGAGCATACTGTTTTTTTGCAGAGACTTCGTGATGAAATTCGTGACATTCCCCGGCTGCCAGCGGCTAAGACCCAGTGAACTCCCAATCCACAGGTTGCCCGCCTTATCGCGGAACAGCGGCTGGGCGAAGGCGAAAGGGATTCCCTCGGATGAGCCATGACAGCGAAAGGAGTTTCCCGCCACCTCGCATAGCGAACCGGCGTCATCGCGCACCTGGCTGCGCGTCACCCAGATCTTGCCCTGGGGGTCCTGCACAATCGCTTCGATGAACGCTGGGGTAGATTCAATGACGGTTAAGTCCAGATCTTTCCACTTGGCCAGGCCGCGATTGGTTCCGATCCATAAACTGCCGTCGCTCGCGCCAAGCAACGAATGAACTCGCGTGCTGGGGAGTTGCTTGCCGGGGGGAGCGGTCAGGGGACAAATCGCACGCCATCGAAGCGCACCAACCCGCCCTCAGTCCCAATCCACAAATATCCGTCGGAAGTTTGGGTGATCGCTTGCGGGGCTCCGGAGAAGAATCCGTCTTGAATTCGCCAGGCGGTGTGGGCATATTGAGAAATCCGGCGGTTAGGATCGAGAGCGCGGGCGCCGAAGGTAAAGGAAAGGATAAAAGAAAGACACAGGAACGTTCGCAAGCTGTGCCGCTTGGTCGCTCCTGTCCGGGACCGTTTCATTACATCAATGGACTTGTTTACGCGGCACGCAAGATCTTCCGCGCGCCCGCGCTTGAATTCTACACCCGGCGTGCGCTTTGCAAGCCTTGCGGCAGGCAAGGGCTCGCATGTACATTTAGCCTCTAAACGTTGGGGGACAACATGCGGAGTGCGAGTCTTTTTCTTGTTCTTCTCTGTTTCGGCGCAACTGTAACCGTTCAATCCGCCGATCATCCGTCAAAGATCGACGCTTCGACCGTCTGGCAAATTCCTCCGCAGTTCCTCGCTAACGCGCATTCCGCCTGCGACAACGCCTCCGGCGTCTTCGTAGAATGCATGATTGGGCAGATGGCGAAATCTGCCGCCCCGGCAAACGCAGTCAGCTTCACCCGCGAACTTTACAAGGAAACCCACGGCGACTTCGGCATCATGACCGGATTTCAGGACGAAGGTCCGGTCGCCTTCGCCTGGATCACCTACCCGATCCGCGCCAACACAAACTACGGTCTGGTGCTGGTGAACGGAAGCCCGCGCATCGTCAACGTCGAAGACCTGAAGCTGCTTGACCAAAAAACCATGAAGCAGAGCTTTCAGTTTCGCGACTTGAAGGGGCAATTTCCCAACGTCGACGTGTGGCCTGGGGATCGCGATGGAAAAACCTGGCCGAGTTCCCAGGCAGGGCCTAACGGAGGCATCCAGTTCACCGTCAGCTACCCGCTGCGCAATGGATGTCACGCTTGTGCCAGCGCCGGGTCGGTCATCTTCAATTGGAATTTTGATGCGAAAGGAAAATTTCTGGGAACCGCTTTTCAAGGGATGCTGGATCCGCCGTTATAAATCGCCCCAAACGAGCACCTGCCGCCCCGTTTGAGGCGGCAGGCGATTGAACTGACTGGCTGGTGATTAGGCTGCATCGTTGGTCACGGCGCGACGCAGCACAAGGCCGGTACCGAGAGACAAAGCACCCAACATTCCCAGGAGCGGCAGCGGACTTCCGGTCGCTGGCAGCACTTGTTCGGTCTCGACCACTTCGGCAACTTCCACTTCCTCACCGGTCGGCTGGACGGCTTTCACCGGAGCCTGCTTCAGCACCGGAGCCTCGGCCTTGACCTGCTCATCCGGCATCTCGAGGACCGGATGCTGCACCTGTTGCGCGATCTGCGTGGCGCGGGTCTTCGGATAGACGAACTCCTGGCCAAAATTGTTGCCCGGATAGAACCATGCCTGGATCGCTTCCGGCGTACCGGTCGGCCGTTCATCGAAATTGACCAGCGAGGCATCGGTCGCGGGGTGCATGCGGTGGTTGGGAATGGTGAGTAAGGTCGCGATCAGCTGCGAGCGGTCTTCATTCCACACTTGAACGATGTTGCGGTTTGCATTGGTGTCCGCCAGCTGGAACCAATAGGTGCCGGCAGGTAGCGCGACTCCCGGAAGTTCGACTGGGCCGCGGAAAGTAAGTTTCGTGGCTTTGTTGCGTGCGTCGGCGCTGGCACTGCTGGTAACGAACAACGCGCTGAGCACGACCATGCACAGGATGATGATTTGCCGTTTGCTCGATTTCATTTTTGATCTCCTCTAAGGCTTCAAGATTTGATTTGGGTCGTCCCCAACTCGCAGAAAGTAAATGCAAGGCAAGCGCCAAACTGAAGTGGCTCAAAATGCAGGAGTTACGCACGAAGGAATTCACTACGGGATCGGGAATTCACGAGATTTCGAAAAAATCGGGCCCGCGAGCGAGTGGAGAGCGTGCGAATCTCTTCGTTTTCAACTATCGACTAATGGCGCTGCACTTGCGGAATGATGGTGCCGGGCATAATCTTTTCGCACAAAAAATTCTAGGAGATGGAATGAAAAAGCTTCCTTTCTGGCCTGTAATCTTTGTTTTCTTCTGCGCGGCGCTCGCTTCCGCCGACACCATCATTTTGAAAGACGGCGCTAGTTATGTTGGCGAATGCGATCTGCAAACCGTCAACTTCACCGACCAGCAGGGCGTGCAATACCAGTTCCCGATACGAGATGTTCAGTCCCTTGCATTCAATGAAATCAAAGACACTGTCGCCCTGCGCGATGGAAAGAGTTACTCCGGGCATTTCACTGGGGCGGCGCCGCTCGCGTTTCAGGATTCGCAAGGGATCAAGTATCAATTTCCGACCAGCGACATCGACGCCATCGTTCTCAACCGGCCAGGGCTGGCGCGGCACGTTTCGAGCGCCGCGTTGGTGATTCCGCTCGGCACCGATCTTCCCGTGCGCACTAACGAGCCAATTGACTCGACCAAATCTTACGAAGGCCAAACTTACTCGGCCACGATTACTGAGGACATTCTGGATACCAGCGGGAAAGTTGCGATTCCGGCCAATACCAGCGCGCAGCTCATTGTTCGCAAGATTTCCGGCGGCGGCGCGATCCACAGCCCCGAAGTTATCCTCGATCTTTATTCGGTTTCCGTGGGCAAAAAGGAATACCAGGTAGTCTCGTCGGACCTTAAAGAAACCAACCGCAAAGGAGTGGGCGCCAATCGGCGCACCGCTGAGACGGTTGGTGGCGGTTCAGCTCTGGGCGCGTTAGTGGGCGGAATTTTTGGCGGCGGCAAAGGGGCCGGTGTCGGCGCTCTGGCTGGCGCTGGCGGCGGATTTATCACCCAGGTCTTCACCCGCGGCAAGGAAGTCCGCGTGCCCGCGGAGAGCCTGATGAAATTCCGCCTGGAGAAAACCCTAGTGTTGGAGCCAACAAGCTAGATCGAAGACCACATAGGGGCGGACGCCATCGTCCGCCCAATTACTGAGGATTGTTTGGGGTGGGAGACGGGAATCGAACCCGCAACGTCCGGAGCCACAGTCCGGTGCTCTGCCAGTTGAGCTACTCCCACCGCATCTCGCGATTATAACAACTTCGCGCGGAAGGCTGGACTGCGCTGGAGTTTGGCTTTTGGGAATAAGCAATACGAGGAAGAGCTAGGCGCGGCCCACGCCGACATACTCAAATCCGAGGGAGCGCAGGCGGGCGGAGTCGAGCAAATTCTTGGTGTCGACGATCAGCGGGCGTCGCAAAACCTGCTTGATTCGGCCGAAATCCAGGGCGCGAAATTCGGGCCAGCCGGTGCCGACGACCAGCGCGTCCACCCCTTCAGCGACCACATACGGTGATTCGCAGTAGTGTACGGTGCCGTCCAGTTCGGCGCGAGCTTCCGGAATAGCGACCGGATCGTAAGCGCGTACGCGGGCCCCGTGGGCAACCAGGCTCTTGACCAGTTGCAGGGAAGCGGACCCGGCGACAGAATTCGTATGTGGTTTGAAGGCCAGGCCCAGCACTCCCACATCTTTGTTCTGCACCGACTGAATGTAACGGCCGATTTTATCCAGCACATGATCGGCGAGGCAGTGGTTGACCTCGCGGGCCGCGCTCAGCACTTTCAGCGACACGCCATTCTTCTGCGCCAACGTGACCAGCGAATCCATGTCGGATTCGGCAAAGATTCCCCCCATACCGGTGCCTGGCTGCAGGCAGCGGGGAGCGATTTTTTTGTCCAGGCCGAGGGCGAGCGCGAGGTTCACCGCGTCGGCATTTACCCGCTCGCATAAGGTTGCAAGCTCGTTAATAAAGGAAATTTTTGTGGCTACAAAGGCGGTCGCGGCTTCGCGCGCCAGTTCGGCAGTCTCGTGATTGCTCACAATGACCGGCACGCCGCGCATCACCAGCGAGTGGAAAATCTGTTTGAGGACCAGCACAGCCTCGTTCGAAGACGTGCCGAGAATGATCCGGTCGGGCCAGTTGAAGTCTTCGACGGCGCAGCCGGAAGTGAAAAACATGGGTTGCGAAACGATGGTCGCCCGCAACCCCGCCGCCTGGATGCGCTTCTCGATTTCGGAAGCGGCGCCAACCGGACCGGGGTCACGATCGAAAGAATACTGGGTCGCGAAGCCGCCCGCGCAATCCGCAGCGCCAGATCGCCCAGGTGCTGCGGCGCGTCTTCCGCCAGAAAAATCACCTGCGCTTTCCGCGCGAACGACTCGACATCGGTGGAATATGCCAGCCGCCCGCACCGCACATTGCGCTTGATGACTTCGGTCAGATTTTTTTCGTGGAAGGGAATATTGCCCTGCGCCATCGAAACCATGCGCGAGCTATCGGGATGGCAGCACAGAACGGGCGTTCCAAAGTCCGCCAGGCAAGCCGAGACTACCGTGCCCAGGTACCCCGCTCCGTAAACTCCAATCAGCATAGGCTTTTCGCCAGCCTGCCGCGTTTGCCCCGCGGGCAATGGCCTACTTCATTTATTACGCCCGCAGCTCAGCGATTGGCAAAACACGGACGGGACGTGTACCTTCAGTAAAATTCAGCCGGAATCGAGGAATTAGGACAATGAACTACCCGGTGGAGGGCCGGCGTCCGGCCAATTTTTGCTTCCTGCCAGCTAACTACTATGGCCAATAGTCACACGCCGCCATTCGTAAGGAGAAGTTTGACTCTATACATTCCCTCGCAAAGAAAAGTAAAATTTGCCGCTTTCACATTTGCATCGCCCGTGACCGATCTTGCGGCGAGCCAAGAGGACAAAGGATGAAAATTGTGCGCAGTCTAACCCTGTTAACCGTCTCGATCTTACTTTCTTTGCTGGGCGCAGCCACAGCTCAGACGTGGACTCCATTGAAGAACAAACCGCCCTTCTCTTCCCCCGGCACAGCCCTTCTGCTGACCGACGGCACC
Organism: uncultured Acidobacteriaceae bacterium; assembly: GCA_963848325.1. Classification (GTDB taxonomy): domain Bacteria; phylum Acidobacteriota; class Terriglobia; order Terriglobales; family Acidobacteriaceae; genus DATJOJ01. The sequence continues at coordinate 52,902 of CAWKDJ010000019.1, read as the reverse complement.
GTCATCGTGCAGGATTCGGAGGCCTCCGATTGGTGGAAGTTGACGCCGACCAGCACCGCAAATTACATCAACGGAACCTGGAGCCAGATTGCGTCGCTGCCCACCGGCTACGGCCCGTTGTATTACGCGTCCGCCGTTCTGGCGGATGGCCGAGTGATCGTCGAAGGCGGCGAATATAACTGCTGCGGCGGTTCCGAAGTTACTCTTGGCGCGATTTATGATCCCGTGGCCAACACGTGGGCTTCGCTTTCTCCGCCGCCGGGGTTTAGCGACATCGGCGACGCCCAGAGTATCGTGTTTCCCGATGGCACGTTCATGATCGCCGAAATCTTGAACACCGAGAGCGCGGAACTAGACCCTTCTACCCTGACCTGGACAGTGCTGCCCGGAACCGGCAAACAGGCCCGGAACTCGGAAGAAGGCTGGGAACTCTTGCCGACCAATAACATATTGACGGTCGACGCAATCGACGCCCCGAACGCGCAACAATTCGTGATCAGCAGCGGCGACTGGATCAGCGCCGGCAATACCATCGTTCGCCTGGAAGACTCTGGCTCTCAGGAACTCGGCCCGGCTGTGCTGTTGCCGAACGCCACGGTATTTGCCACCGGAGCCAACGCCAGCGGAGCGGGACACACATCGACCTACTCCGTCGCGACCAACAGCTGGACTGCCGGCCCCGATATTCCGAACGGCCTCGATATCGCTGACGGTTCGGCTGCGGTATTGCCCGACGGCAACGTCCTCATTCAGGCCAGCCCTGGAATTTACAAGGCTCCCAGCTCGTTCTTTGAGTACAACGGAACCGCGTTCACCCAGGTGCCGTCGACTGCCAACGCCAGCCACGACCCGTCGTACGCTGGCCGTTTCCTGGTGCTGCCCACCGGACAAGTGCTCTGGACGGACGGCTCGTCCGAACGTCGAGATCTACACTGCTAAGGGTTCTCCGAAGGCAGCCTGGGCCCCGACCATCACCTCCTATCCCACCTCGGTAACCCATGGCCAGACCTACAGCATCACTGGCACGCAGTTCAACGGGCTGTCGCAGGGGGCGTACTACGGCGACGATGCCCAGATGGCTACCAACTATCCGCTGGTGGCTATCCGCAACCGCAAGACTGGGCACGTCTTCTTCTGCCGCACTCACGATCACAGCACTATGGGCGTGGCGACTGGAAACACCCCCGTATCCACCAACTTTGATGTTCCGGCTAACATTGAAACCGGCGCCAGCGACATCATCGTGGGGGTGAACGGAATTCGCTCCAAGCTGGAGCCGATCACCGTGAACTAAGCAGTGACGGAATTGTGAGCGGCAAGAATTGGCCTCCCGCAAGGGAGGCCCTTTTTATTTCGAGCTAGCGATTTACCAGGCTGCGGCCCAGAGGCACGCCGGCGAGATCGACCCAGCAATTCTCTTCATCCTCGCGCACGAAAGTCAGCTCCCGTACCAGGATGCGGCGGCTGCCGTGAAACTCCGCCCAGCGGTCTCGCGCTGTTATGTAAGCGTTCTGCGCCAATTCCTGGCTGCTGAGTTTCACGATCGTAAGGTGCGGCATATAGGGCCACTCCTCGCCTGCCCGCAAGGCTTCGGTATTCAGGCGATCGTGCAGGCCGCGCATGTGGTCGGCGGCGTTATCCACGCGGATGTATACGGTCGGAGTCACCGGAATGAAAGTATCCACGTCGCCCAGCGTCACCTCGAATGGTTCCATCCGCCTGCAGATTTCTTCCAGTGTCTCGAGTGCCGACAGTTCGCTTCCGGTTAAATGCCTTGGAGGAAGAATGGTCAGGTGTACGGGCAGGTGCGGCAAATCGGGATGAATGTCCTGGCGCAGGCGCTCGACAAATTGCCCTGCAGCGCTATTCACATAGGCTACCAGGGCGTAACGGGGATTCAGCATGGCAACCGCAAGATTATACCTCCTATGCCGCTACGCGTGAGGTGACCAAGGTGACAACTCGACCTCCGGGGCACCGCCCGCGGCTATTTGGCAGCCTTCATCAGGGCTTCCAGGCCCTTCCAACCGATCTGCACCCCGATGCACAAGAGAACGAATGCAATCACGCGAAGGATGCCCTGCGTGGTCTGCGGCGAAATTTTCTGGGTAATCCTCGGTGCATACGCGTAGCACAGCCAGACGCTGACCCCTAACATGGCGATCGCCGCGGCGATGCCGAGATGGGCGAAAATCGTGGAGGTAATTTGCGGCTTGGAGGCGTGCGCGCTCAAGGTCAGCGTGACCACGATGCAACCGGGGCCCGCGGTAATGGGAAAGGTGAGCGGATAAAAAATCTTGTCTTCCAGAGGGCCTGATGTCGTCCCCGGCAGCGGGAGATTGGGCTGCCATTGCGTTGTTTTGATTCAGCACGCCCCAGCCCATAGCGGCGAGCACCAGTCCGCCAGCCAGTTGCACTACGGGCAGCGATATCCCGAAAAAGGTCAACACCGCTGCACCGGCCAGTTCGATGATCAGAAGAAACAGCACCGTACTGACTGCGACTTTTTTCGCGAGAAGGCGAAACTCTTGAGGCGGCGCATAACCGACCACGCCGAGAAACAGTAGCGCGGAGCCGAGTGGATTGATCAGCGGCAGCAACGCACTGAACGCAAGAGCGCAGAACTTCAATGCCAACATAATGGATTGACTGGTAATTGTATCGTGAGGTTGGCGAGGAAGGCAGCCTGAGACGGGGGCCGAAGATGTTCTTCTTTCTCGAAGAGGCAGCCCGGCCCGTGTTGCGCGTCCAAAAGGAGGCACGTCCGCGATCATCTTGTTGGAATTTCCGCCGGCGATAAGCTGCAAGACTTCCACTTCGCGGTGGGTCAAATCGTCGTCAGTCGCATGCTCCGCCAGTTCCGCGGCAATCTCCGGGGGTATGCGTTTCTGTCCGGCTGCGACCGCGCGGATGGTATCTAGAAGTTCTCGATGAACGTGCCCTTTTAATATGTATCCCCGGGCGCCGGCTTTGAGTGCTCCCACGACCTGCACGTCTCCGGAATACGTGGTGAGCACAATAATGCGCGCATCGGGAAACTCGCCGCGAATCTGCCTGATGGCTGCGATGCCGTTCATCTCTGGCATTTGCAGATCCATGAGGGTCACATCCGGGCGGTGTGCGCGGAATTTCTCCACCGCCTCAACGCCGTTAGAGGCTTCTCCCACCAGTTTCAGGTCCGCTTCGGCATTGACCAGGGCCGCAATCCCTTCGCGCAACAGAGGATGGTCGTCCACGGTCAGGATTCGGATTTGTTTTGCGGCGGTGTTCATGAGATTTTCGTCAGGCGAAATGGCCAGGATCGGACTTTCTCGGCGGTCTCGTATGCAATCGCGGCCGGAACGTCGATCTGAACCTCGGTGCCGCGTCCGACCTCGCTCCAGATGTCCAGCTTGGCCCCTAGTTGGTTCGCACGTTCGCGAACTCCTCGCAATCCCCAATGCCCGGCGCGGCCCGCTTGCCTTGGCCCGGATGGGCAGTTGGACTCTGCTTCGGCCTGCTCCTGAGCATTCCTGATGCGCTCATCACAAAAGCCTATGGGCCCATCATTGGCATGGGGGCACTCGGCGGCGCCATCATCGGCGTAATCGTCACGCGCTTCGGACAATAAAATTCTAGTCCAAGGCAGTCCGGGTGAGAGGCGGGATGCACTCCCCACTTACCCCTGCAACACTTCTGTGCTACAAGTGTTCTGTGCTACAAGTGTTTCCTCTTAATTGGTGCTACCTATGCGCGAGAATACCGAACGCTGGATGGAGCTTGCGAAGTTAGCGGCAAACGAGCAAGACCCCCAGAAGATGCTGGAGCTTGTGCAGGAAATTAACGACCTCTTAGAACAGAAGGAAAAACGGCTCACGCACTTGCCAGTGAAACCTTCCGAATAGCCACGCCCCTAATCTCTCGCAATCAATCGGCGGTCGCGGTGCGGCGCTGTGCGCGGTTGACCAGTGACAAGCTCGCACTTCTTTCCAAGGGCCGCGCCACAAGTCGGACAACTGACCGCGTGAACCTTTTTCAGACTGAGCGGTTTCTTCATGGGCTCTAGGGATACTGCCAGAGCCGCTTGCGAGGGACTGGTCAATTTTGAACAGTGAGCAATAGTGAACAGAAGCGCCTTCCCGTCCCCAGTAGCCTTAAGTCATGGCAAGATTTCCCGAGTACATCGCGGTCTCACCCGTGACGCTGACGTGCTCACGCTGTGGCGCGAAGGCGGGGAAGGCGTGTGACATGCTTGCCGATGAAATTGAGATTGTCCACATTGAACGAATCGCAGCGGCGGCTGCTACAGACGTGGCGGCAAAGAAAGCGGCTCGCCACTGAAAAACATGGCTGACTCCCACAAACACGCCGCTCTAACCGCCGAGATTGCCAATCTGCGCGAGCGGCAATTAGAAGACCTCGGCAACGCTATTTACCTCGGGTGGCCGAGCGACGTAGCGGCTGCACACGAGAAAAGGGGAGATGACATCACCGAGCTACGGCGGCAGTTGGAAAGCCTCGAAGGCTAATCCGCTGGTTTCCTCATTGGCGCGCCTGAGCTTGTCGGCTATCTGCTTCCTTAGCTCCTCAGTGTGCTGGTGAAGAGCCTTCTGAAGTTCCGCGAGAGTCGCATCTAGCTCGGCTCCCGTAGCGGAGATTGCCTTGGCGCAGAGTTCACGTATGCGGTCTTTGAGTTGGACGGAAGGCACAGCGCATTGTCCTACTGTCAGTCTGAGAAGCGCAATACTGGATTTGTCCTAGCGCGAAGGTGCTATGTTTCCATGCTGCCTCCTGCGCTATGAGTGACGGTCTTCCAGAAAGCTTAAGGCAGCGCGAATTGCGGCTTCTTCATTCCTTTCGCTGACCCACGGGAAATTCGGGACGCATTTCCAAGCGTCGTTTCTTTCGGAATAGACTTGGGCACTCCAAGGCGCTTTCGGGTTCGAGTAGCAGTGCAGAACATCCACTCGGTAAGTAATTTTGCCGATTATGAATTTCAATGTTCGACGAAGCTCACACTGCGTATTGATTTTCTTGAAGTCGGAAAAGACCTTTGACAATTTCATGCGGGCACTCCCTCATCATGACCAGCGTCGCTTGGCACTAGAGTTCCTGAACTCCTCATGGTTGCGGCACATCCTAGTTTACTCGTTCCGTGCGAACAACTCGGAATCGGCTGGCATATCGCTTTGAAACTCTCGCCTATTGCGCGAAGCACTGTTCGGGTTTCGTAACAAGATGCTCTTCGTCGTTCGTGCAATGAGAAGGCAGGCTAGAATAGCGGCAGGAGGAAATCGGGCGTTGTCCTCTCCTCGTATCCAATTCACCGCTCACAAAGGAAAACGGATTCTCTTGGTTGATTTTTCCAAGTGTTCGGCCACCGAAGTGGCGGAGGTTGCCCGCGCAGTTCCCGAAGTTGTGACTGCTCAGCCACGCGCTTCAGTTCTGATACTTTCCGATTACACCGGGGCATCGGTTGACCAAGAAGCCATTCGAGCATTGAAGGAGAGTACGGTTTTCGACAAACCTTTTGTCAAGAAATCGGCATGGATTGGAGCAGAGAATTTTCCGCAAGTCTTGGCCGACGACATGAAGAGTTTCCTCCCGCCGTGAGTTCCCAGCGTTCAAGATCCGGCAGGAGGCATTGGAGTGGCTAGCAGCGGACTGAAGAGTGCCCGCAAAACGCCATCGTTTAAGAGCCAAAAGTCTCTTGCACAGCTGCTCCCCTGCCTGTAGATTTGACGGGCTGGACGCACGCTTCTATCCTGTTGAAAGTCGGGGCGTAGCGCAGCCTGGTAGCGCACCTGCCTTGGGCGCAGGGGGTCGTAGGTTCAAATCCTATCGCCCCGACCAAAGTTTCTCGGAAGTGCTTGCTACCATTCGTCCTAGGTTCCCCTTCGGGGAGCCGTGGACGGCTGCTCACGCGCCGACTTTACCTCCAAAGCAGTCCTGCCTTGGAGGATTTAGTGTTTGAGGAATTTATCAACGAGCGCCAGTTTTTGCACGTTTCTCCCCGGACCATCGAGTGGTATCGGGAGTCGTTCAAGTGGCTCGCTGAGCCAGTGCCAAACGAATCTCAGTTGAAAGCCTTCGTTATCAGGATGAGGGAGAAGGGGCTGAAGCCCTCCAGTTGCAACAATCGAATTAGAGCCGTTAACGCCTACTTAAAATGGCTTAAATCAGGCTTGAAGGTTCACAAAATGAAAGAAGAACAGCGTGTATTGCCGACGTTCAGCGTTGAGGACATCGCCAAGCTGGCTGCCCGAGGGCAACCGCTCCCGCTGCGAGGTTAAAGAACCTGCCCATCACTACGGCAGAGAGTCGCTTCTCACTTGCCGAGTACGTGCGGCGTCGGATCTTTTCGTTTGAGGGTCTTTCGGATGCACTGTCCGAGGGCCTTCAGTTGAAAAGGCTTCTGCAATAATGCATGCCGCGATTGTGCATTCTCAGGATCGGCAAGTAGGTTTCGCGAGTAGCCTGACATAAAGACTATCTTGGTCTCCGGATGAAGGCCGATCATCTTTTCGGACAACTCGACGCCGCTCATGTGCGGCATGACAAGATCTGTTACCAATACATGAATCGCCTGTTTGTGTTTCTGCGCGATCTGTATGGCTTCCGGTCCTTGTGAAGCCTTGAGAACCTTATATCCCTGCACGGCAAGGTACTCAGAAGCCGACTCCCGCACTGCAGTTTCGTCTTCTACAAGAAGGACAGTTTCGTTATTGGACTTGCAGTCGATGATTTCTTCTGCCTGTACGGACTGCTGGGCTTCACTGACGCGGGGAAGAAAGATGTTAATTCCCGTCCCTTTGCCAGGTTCGCTTTCGACAAAGATTTGTCCCATGGTTTGCTTTACAACCCCGAACACCGTTGCGAGGCCAAGACCCGTGCCCTTGCCTTGCTCCTTTGTAGTATAAAAAGGTTCGAACAGGTGAGATTTTGTTTCCGCATCCATGCCGCAGCCGCTGTCGGTTACGGTCAGTAGAACACAATCCTGGGGGGCGGAGGGAGTGCTGGCTTTTTGATCCTCCGAATTCAAGAAACTGCGTTTGGTTTCGATCACCACTGTTCCACCATTCGGCATCGCGTCTCGCGCATTGATGACCAGGTTCATCACAACTTGCTCGATCTGCCCTGGGTCGGCGAGGACGTTGCCGGCGTCATTGCCTGCAATGAATTGCAAGTCGATGTTGGTCGGAATTAGACGCTTCAGCATGTCGAGTTGCTGGGCCACCAATTCATTCAGGTTCAGAACCTTGGGAGACGAAACCTGCTTTCGGCTGAAAGTCAGCAATCCTTGAGTTAGAGCTGAGCCGCGGCCCACGGCTTTTGCGATTTCGTCCACATAGCGGCGCGAGCCTTCATCGGGAACTTTCTTGTCGAGAAGTTCGGCGTAACTGCTGATTGCCATCAGAATGTTGTTGAAGTCGTGCGCCACTCCACCCGCCAGCCGACCAATGGCCTCCATCTTTTGCATTTGCCTTACCAATTGCTCCAGCTCCCGGCGCTCGCTAATGTCCTGGACCGTTCCCTCGAGATAAAGGCACTTGCCACTTGGGTCCCGCACAGCGCGCGCACTCGCGGAAAGCCATACCTTCTTGCCATCGCGGCGGTAAGCCTCGTATTCGAAGTTGGGGACGACCCCGCTTTCTTCGACAGAGCGGATGAAGGTGGAACGCAACTCAGGGTTGATGTATTCCTGCTGGCTTATATTGTCGCGGGCGGCGATCAGCTCTTGGGGAGAGTCAAAGCCCAACATCCGCGCTAACGCTGGATTTGCCGAGAGGTACTTTCCTTCCGGTGTGGCCTGATAAATCCCTTCCACCGCGTTTTCAAAGATGCTGCGATATGTTTCCTCCGCGGACCGCAAGGCCTCCTCAGTCTTCTTATGTTCCGTGATGTCAGTCAGGAAGCCGATAATGCCTTTCACCCTCTGTTGCTCGTCGCGAAGCGGTGTCGCCGAGAGACTGATGGCGAGCCGTCCGCCATCTCGTTTTTGGCGGCGAGCCTCGACCCCAGTTAGCGTTTCTCCGGCCACGAGCCTGGCATGCAAGGCCGCGGGCCTTTTCACTTCATCCGCGGGAATGATAGGCAGAGGTTTTCCCACGACTTCCTCTTCGCTCCAGCCGAAGACTTCCTCGGCGGCACGGTTCCACATGGTTACGCAGCCGTTCACGTCGGCGGCAACAATCGGCACCGGCGAACAGTAGATGCTGGTTTCCGTCGCTCTGCGCAGCGCCTCCTGCGCAAGTTTTTCTGCGGTGATGTCGCGAGCGATGATCGACGCTCCAACAATCGTGCCATCCGGGCTCTGCACGGGCGAAATCGTGAGTGAGACATTCAGCAGTCTTCCGTTCTTGGCCCTCCGAACCGTCTCAAAACTCTTGATTCGCCGGCCCAGGCGCAGCAATCCCATGATTTGGTGAATTTCGCCCTGGCGTTCCGTAGGCACAAGGCGCGAGATCGGCTGACCGATGATCTCAGTGGCATCGTAACCGTACATAGTTTCCGCGCCACGGTTCCAGCTGATGATGATGCCATCGAGGTCTTTGCCGATGATTGCGTCCTGGGATGACTCGACAACCGCCGCCAACCAAACCATGGCCTCTTCGGCTTTCTTGCGGGCGCTGATGTCGCGCACGTGAACTACAAATGACGGCACACCGTGATTGATAACACGGGTGACGGTGAATTCAGCGGGAAATTCCTTGCCGTCGGAACGCAGCGCCGTAGTTTCCACGCGGTTTCCGATCAGTTCCACACCTTCCGCCTCCGGCGCCGCAAACAGCCGCCGGCGGTATTGTGGAGGCAAAGAAGGGGGAATGCCGAAATCGGGCAGGTAACGCCCGAGCGCCTGCTCGCGTGCGATGCGAAACACCTTTACGGCGCCGGCGTTGAATTCCGTGACTCGGGCCTCGGCGTCAGTGCAAATAATGCAATCGAGCGAGGAATCGAGCAACGACTGTCGCAGCGCCTCGCTGTTGGCGAGCGCTTCACGCAGTTGCGTTTCATCGGACTCGGCATCGCCTGTCATGGTGTTTGCGCGCGTCGGCATCGTCAGAGGCCGGCAAACGGGCCGCTATTCTCCGAGCAAAGCGCGGATCTTCTGGTTCAGTTTGTCGAGGCGAAAGGGCTTCTGGAGAACGTCATATTCCGCTCGTTGCCCCGTGCTCGGAGCCTCGGAGGCGTGGCCCGACATGTACAGCACCTTCAGCCCGGAGTGCATCTCGAGCAGTTCTTTAGCGACCTGGCGACCGCCCATCTCCGGCATCACAATATCGCTGATCAACAAGTCGATCGGCGAACGCTTTTGCAATGCAACGTTGATTGCTTCCGCTCCCGACTTGGCTTGCAGGCACCTTAAAGCCTTCCATCTTGAGAAACTCCGCCGCGGGCACCCGCACCGCGTCATCGTCTTCCACCACAAGGATGGTTTTGGCCTGAGACGACGGTCTTTCCGAAACCCCCTCCGCGGCCGGGATTGAGACTCCATTTTCCTCCGCCGGAAGATAAATGGTAAAAGTCGTGCCTTGCTCCGGGCGGCTGGCAATGCGAAGCAGTCCGTTTGCCTCTTTCACGATTTCGTGGATAGCGGCGAGAGTCAGGCTGATGCGCAGGTCTTGCGCTGCGGCAGTGTGAGGATCTGCGGGGAGGGTTTGCGTTCCGGAGTCGCTGACGGAGAGAGTCACATATTTTCCGGGTGTGAGCTTGTCCTGCATTGCGGAATGGTGCTCGACGGTTATTGCATTACTGCAAAGCGTAAAGCCGCCGCTCGCTGAGATCGCATTTCTGGCGTGGACGGCGAGCGTCAGCAGCAACGCTTCGAGGTCGATCGGGTCGGCCGTAATTTTGGGAAGGTTAGGCTGCAGTTCGACCACCACGTCGATTCGTTCTCCCACCAACTGATGCAACAATTCATCGATGCCCTTGACGACCTCATTGACATCGATCAGGCGCGCGACGCTGGTGCGCGTGCGGCTGAACGCCAGCAGCTTTTGAATCAGCTGAGTGGCTCGCCCGGCGTTGTTGAGCACCTGCTGCAAACTTCGTTGCGCGCTGGGCGAAGCTTTCTTCAACTCGAGCTCCGCGTAGCTCGTGACCGACATCATGATGTTGTTGAACTGGTTGTCGACGGCCTCGGCGAGCTCGCTGATGAGCAAGGTTTTCTGTGCGAGCAAGCGAGTGCGGAGATCGGGCTGCGCTACGTGGCCCGGAGCGGTGACTACAGTGCGATCTGCCATAAGCAAATTACCTCGCACGTCTTGCTTGCTGGCGTGTAACTAAGAGTTACATGCTGCCTTGGCCGTCCGCAACTTACTGGGGTAATAAGGAGTTACATGTATTTACAAAGTCGGGCCGGACGTAGCTATTTCGAAAAGCAGACAGTGCTTTCCGGACGGTGCAGGAGGCACCGATTTTGTAAGCCGAGTGGAATCTGCGGCTTCCATTCCGGCCCTTTTGGCGGCCTACTTGCTTGATCACAGGGCATGACGCAAAGAATTCTTATCATCGACGACGATGATCAGTTGACCGACGCCTACAAAGAGTACCTCGTCAACAAAGGCCATCAGGTAGATTGCGCCCATGAACTCGAAGAGGCGCAGACGTTGCTGGCCCATTTCGCGTATTCGGTCGTCATTACCGACCTGCGGTTGACCAAGCTCGGATTCGGCGGTCTGGACGTGATCAAGTTCATCCGTGAACTCGCTCTCAACACCCGCATCATTGTGTTCACCGGATATGGCTGGCCGGAACTGAAGGCGGAAGCGGCGGCGCAACACGTGGACGCATTCTTGCGCAAGCCGGCCAAGCTTGCTGAACTCGCGGAAACCGTGGGAGAACTTGTAGGAGCCAAAGCATGAGCAACTTTTTGTTGGAACGCATTCTCAACGAGCCGCAAGTGTTATCGGTGCGGTTTCAGCCGATTTTCCGTCTTGGGTCGGGAGTCAACGAAATTGACAGCCTCGAAGGCCTGGTGCGGGGGCCCAAGGGGACGCATTTTGAAGCGGCGGACATCCTCTTTGACTACGTGCGCCGCAAGCACGCGGAAAGCGCGGTCGATCGCAGTTGTATCGTGGCCATTTGCCGCGCTGCGGCCGAGCTGCCGGAGGAATTCCGCATCAACCTCAATGTCCATGCGACTACCTTGGGGCACAATGCTGGCTTCGTGGATTTCTTCCGCCGCCAGGCCAAAAACCTGTCCGTGCCGCTCGATCGCTTTACCTTGGAAATCGTGGAGCATTCGCCCAGTCACAATGTTCCGGGATTGATTTCGAGCCTGCAGGAGCTGCGGGACTTGGGCGTTCGCATCGCCCTTGACGACGTGGGGTTGGGCAACTCGAATTACCGGATGATACTGGATTGCCATCCGGATTATTTCAAGCTCGATGCCTTTTTCGTGCAGGGCGTCAGCTACGATCCGGCCCGCCGCGCGGTGGTCAAGTCGGTCATGTGTCTGGCCGAGGAGATGAAGGGCATTGTGGTGGCCGAGGGGGCGCACGCGGTGGAAGATTTTTCCACGATGACGCAAATGGGGGTGGAATTGTTCCAGGCCAATTTGCTGTGCCCGGCGGTGCGGCCAGAAGAACTGCAGGCCAAGGGCCTGCTGGACGTGAGTCGCCGGGCCGCGGTGTGCAATGCCCTGCCTGCGCAACTGCTCACCCACGCGCCCGACAAACTTCCTCCATCCGAGATGAGACGGCCGGTCTATCAGTGACCGGGGTTTTGTCCCACGCGGGAATCCAGCTCCCCTGGTCCCCGCTCCTCTACCGGGAGGTTGCCTGAGCGCGCCGATCTCCCGGTTCTTCTTCCTTCACTGAATGCGGGGCTTTCTGTCCATTCTGATATTCGTGCGCGCTGATGCCGAAAGTTTTCAGCTTGTTGTAAAGCGAACTCCGTGTCATCTCCAGCCGCGCGGCGGTGCGGGCAATATTGCCGTTTTCAGCTTGCAACGCCTTTCGCAGATTCTGGATCTGGGCCTCCCGGAAAGTCAGTGCCGGCCCCTCTTCTATTATGTTCTTCCCTGCGTTGAATTCTAGATGCAGGTCGCGGGGCTGTATGGTATCGGCTTTCGCGAGAAGCACGGATCGCTCCATTACATTTTTCAGCTCGCGAACGTTCCCCGGCCAGGAATAATCGGTGAGCGTTTTCATGGCGTTTTCGGAGAGCGTCAAGTGCAGCCGGCCAAGGTGCCGATGGTAGCGCGCTCGAAGAAATGCTGCGCCAGCACCGGAATGTCTTCCAGCCGCTCGCGCAGCGGAGGCACCTGCAACACCACGGTGCTCACGCGAAAATACAAATCGCCGCGGAACTTTTTCTGCTGTACCAACTCGGCGATGTTCTGATGACTGGCCGCGATCAGCCGGACATCCAGCTGCCGCTCCTGCACTTCGCCGAGCCGGCGGAAGCGTTTTTCCTCGAGAATCTTCAGCAGCTTGGGTTGTATCTGGACGTCCATGTCTCCGATTTCATCCAGGAACGCCGTGCCTCGCTGCGCAACTTCCAGCAAGCCGATTTTCCGCTGCACGGCTCCCGTGAAAGCTCCCAGTTCGTGGCCGAAGAGTTCCGTCTCCAGCAATTCGCCGCGGAAGCCGGCACAGTTCAAATCGACAAACGGTTCTTCCGCACGAGGACTGTGATCGTGCAGCCACCGTGCTAAAACGCCCTTGCCGGCGCCGGTTTCTCCAGCGATCAATAGTGGACAGTGGCTGGCGCAGACCAGGTCGGCTTCTTCCGCGAGCTGGCGGATGCGGCTGCTCGATCCGAGAAAAGGGTCTACACTGTTCCGCTCATCGCGCGCGCGCCCAGCGAGCTCTTTTTGCTGGTTCCGCTGATTTTTCAACGCCCGCTCGAGCACCACGGCGATGGCGGACATTTGCACTGGTTTAGTGAAAAACTGCTCAGCGCCTTCTTTGATCGCTTCCACCGCCAGCGGGATTGTGCCATTGCCAGTCAGGACAATCAGAGGTACCGCGGGATGAGATTTCTTTAAGTTTGGCAGCAGATCGAGAGCGCGGCCCATCGGGCAGGGAATAATCCAGCACCGCCGCATCCGGAGTGGAATCTCGAAATGCCTTCTGAATCGCCTCGCAGCTCTCGGCCTCGATCACCTCATAAGAGAGGGAGCGCAGAAAGTCGCAGAGAGCGCCACGGATGCTCGCTTCGTCTTCCCCGACAAGTACTGTCCTTTTCGGCATGGAACTCCGTCATTCCGCCGTTCGATTCCGGCGTCGCAGCGCAGCCGTCACGCATCCGGATGGCGCAGCCGGGAATGTTACTGTCAGTGACAGTCTGTGCTTCCCCGTGGCGTGCGAACAGGTCACGTTGGTAATACAGGAAGCTATGTAGAGGAGGTGGGTACGAATGCGCCGCGACGAGGGAAAATTGCTGCGCGGCCGAAAGACCGACGATTGGGAAATTCAGCGTCGGCCTGTTCGGCGGGGAGAGCGCCAGGGACTAAGCGGTCAGAACCGCATCCGGCAACGGTACCACCAGCGTTTCCTGGTTCTGCAGGCCAAACGCCAGGCGAACATTTTCCTGAGTCTCGAAGGCGAAGTCGAACTCGCCATAATCGTTGGTTTTCTTTGTCGAGACCGGATTGCCATCTCGCAGCAACGAGACCGGGACATTGCCTACGCGCCGTGTCGGCTGCAACGAGTCGAGAAGCTGGCCTACGACCATGACCGACTCCGATCCCGGCTGAGGCTGCAGGTGCAGATCGATCGATACCGTCCCTGACTTGTAAAGCAATTGGCGCGCGCAGGGCGTGCTTCCGCTGGACCCGATGACAACCGATCGCGAACTGTCGAACACCAGCTTCGCCATCTTTATGTTGGTGCGCCCAGGTTCAACAAATCCTGACTGTCCCACGGCCGACTCTGTTGGACGAAACGAAACCGCCATCGAGTCCGCTTCGATTCCTCGCTTCTTTAGCTCCACGACTGCCTCCTGACTGGCTGTTCTGCGTTCTGTGGAAAAAGGTAAGGTACGGGCTTACGAAATAGAAGCGGGGCCGAATAATAACCCCACGTTAGTAACCATTCGTAACCACAAACCTATACCGCGTGGAATCCCGAGGCACAAGTGTCCGGTTTTCAAAACCCGGCCAGCCTCCTCTGCACAAATCGATCTTTCCTCGACGCCAAGTTGTTGTGACGGCTCAGCGGAGCATTTGGTGCGGGAATTGCTTTGTAGCTCTGCATGCAGCAACTGACGCATTCCCGAGGTAACGAGCTCGAACCCCGTTCATCGCGCCGCGCCCCCTCCCCCACGAATGATGCGAATTCCTCCCCTGCCGAAGAGTTGTTGAGGCGTTTCAATCCCCAAATTGTAGGTTTCGGAATTCTTGATGGCCCGCAAGCAGACCGAACATCTCACGCCGAGCACTCGAATACTGCGTCGGCCAACCACCGCCCCCGCTGAGGAGAAAAACCAGCATGGACTCTTCGAAACACAGTTTGGTGCCTTTGCAGTCCGCAAATCTCTGTCTCGATTGCGAAATGATCACAGCAGCGGTGGGCCGCTGCGTAGCCTGCGGTTCCGTGGCATTGCTGAACATTGCCAGAGCATTGGATCGGCCGGGCGCGCATCCCTTTTCTCCGCCGGAGCGTGCATCGGTTGCCCAAATCGCTTCAACTCATGCAGCCCGGCGCACGGACTTTCTGCATAGCACCTAGGGACGCAAATCAGCAGCGGAGCGCCATCCGAAGGAGAGCCGGCGAAATGCAGTCACGACGACAAATACTCGCGGCGGTGATGGTCGAGCATATTGAGGACGAGGAATCGGACAACAGCCGCACCGAATTCCGCCTCCAAATTCGCTCCCAGAGATTTCTACCCGCGCTCGAAGGCGAGGTCGTGGCCGCGCAGGACATGGAGAGAGTGGATTTCTACATTTGACTTTGCGTCGAACGAGGTGCTCCAACTCATGAAAATACTCTTGATTGATGACAGTAGAATGCTCCGGCAGACGCAAGAGAGAGCATTGGCGCTCGCGGGCTACGACGTGATCGGCGCCGACGACGGTGAGGAGGGCCTGAGGATTGCGCGGGAGAACACGCCCGATTTGATCCTGCTCGATATGATGTTGCCGAAGATCGCGGGAATGGATGTCTTGCGGACATTGAAACGCGACCCGCGCACCAGGCACATTCCGATCATCGTGTTGAGCGGCTTGGCCGGCAGCAACGCTCCCAAGGTAATCGAGCAGGGCGCGGTCGAGTTCGTGGAGAAAAATGAGGAGCTTTTTCGGGACGACTCTCAAAGCGTGGTGAAAGCCGTCGAAGGCGTGTTGTCCAGATCAAGTCAGCTGAACGAAATCGGCTGGCACTGAGCAGAGCGCATCCGGCCGGCAAGTGAGGAGCACTATGGTCTCGATTCCAACGTTGCGACAAAGTTTGGGAGTGAAAGTCATGCCTTTACCCTCTTCTCCCGTGATCGCCAATTCATTGCTCATGTGCCGGGATCCGGAGACCATTGAGCAGGTCACCCACGCGATGGAAAACTTTGCCATCGCCACCGAAGTTTGCTTCGATCTCACCAGCGCGCGCCAGGTGCTCAACACCCGCAAGTTCGACCTCGTGACGGTGGATTTCGACCTGGGCGGCAAAGCCTCATGCTTGCTGGGTGAAATGCGGATTTCTCCCTCGAACCGCACGGCTCCAGCTTTCGCCATCGTCCGCGACCAGAGTGAGCTGAGCTTCGCCCACAATTCAGGCACCAATTTCGTGGTGTACCGTCCGCTTACGCTGCAGTCGCTGAACCGGACGCTGACCGCGGGTTATGGCCTCATCGTTCGGGAGCGACGCCGCTACTTCCGGTTCACACGTGAAAACTCGCGTCACCATCCGACGAATGGGTATGCGCGAGACTCGCTGCCACAGCGTTAATATCAGCGAGGGCGGAATGGAAATTGCTTTGGTACCGCAAACCTTGGCGCCGGGAATGAAAGTGCACGCCGAATTTATGCTTCCGGGATCGAATGCGAAGTTCTCCGCCGCCTGCGACACGCGTTGGCGGAATGCGAAAAATCACGCCGGCTTTCGGTTCCTCATCATGCCTCTCGAACAGCGCTGCGACCTGCAGGAATGGCTCCGCGACCGATTGGAGGAAAGCCTGCCGGAATCAGTCGCGGAAAAGTTCCGCGATGCCGACGAACGTTTCCGGAGTAATGGCGCGGACGAGCCTTGCGGGTAATTCCTTTACTGACGCAATAAGCGCCCGCCGGTGCAACGTCCGGGCAAAACAATTGTTCGGACCTCGCGCGTCGCCACACGTTGACAGAGACGTTGACTGTCAACGCATACTCGAGTTGGCGATCGTGGTGGAGGGTGTGGAAATCATGTGGTTTTGAACCGCGTCGCAAAGGCGATATCAGTATCGACCACTCAATCGTTTGCGTGCCCGGGTGCGCAGACATTTTTGAACCCCCTGATACGCCCGCGAGCAGAGGCGAATGACGGCGCACAGTTGTGCAATCGCGTTTTTGTGTGCTCAAACTATCTTCGCAATTGAGCAGTTCTGGGGGAGGGCTGTTCGGGCCGCCCCGTGATTCGAAAGAGTCCGGGGCGTTTTAATTTTTTTCGTTAATCGAGGCAGTGTGCGGAATGATCCACCGTGCGACTGGCGTCGAATCGAACCGTTATTCACTTGGGTGCAATCGGTGCCCGCACCGAAAAAAGCTTCGGCTGTCTAAAGCGGGGAATGAGTGAACGCAGTGAAATGGCCGCTGCCTGCTATCAGCCAAGTTAGCAGCCAAGAGCATCGTCCCGTAGGTCTCCCTGGGAAATCAACTTTAATCAAAGTTTTCAAACTGCCCATCCGCTTCTTTTTCAACATAATCAAGACGCCCTGCAAACCCCAGCCGGCTCGGGAGTTTTAGCGAAATCGTCGGCCCCACTTTAAGCAACATCGCGGCAAGAGCGCGAATGACGACGATTGCTATCTTCTTCAAGCCTCACCGACCTCCGTTCGGTTTCGCGAAAATTCCTCTACGCTCCTTGATTCGTCAACAGCTTAAGCTAAATTACTTTGGCACCGTTCTGATAACGGATGGACTTGCTCAGAATGAAAAGTGCCTGTGGTTCAGAACCAGACTTTGCGGCGCTTGGTACAACTTCGGCTACCTGTTCGGTCTAGCCTGCTTCTTCCGCGGCAGCGGCAACCGGGCGCCGCGTCGGGCGGTGAAGTCTGGCACCCCTCACGGAGGCGCGGGTCAATGAGTGAAATCGCTGGTTTCGTAAATTGGCAAATCTCAGCGGGACCACTCACTTCGGAAGACGGATAATTCTTGCTTCTTCACCATCCTTAATTAGTTGGCGGAGGGTTTCGTGAAGACAGATTGCGATCCACCTTGCCTTCTGTAGTCCTCGTAGCTTCGCTCCTGCCGCGCAGATGGTGACATCTGCCCCTACGCAGAAACGTCTAGTGCGCCACATCCTTAATATGCGTAGCCAGGTACCACGTAATCCCGAAGGCGTCTTTTACTGACGCTGTCCGGTCGCCGTAGGGCTGATCTTCTGGCTGCGACAGCGGGTTGGCTCCCGCCGAAACTGCCCGCTTGAATGCCGCATCCACATCCGGCAGGTAGAGATAGAACATTGCCGCCATCGGCGGATATTTCCCGTGCGACTCGCCCATCTCGAGCACGGAATTGCCCACCCGGACCTGCGCATGTTGCACCACTCCGTCGGGAGACGCATATTTCGCGATCTCCTCCGCGCCGAACGCTCGCTTCAAAAAGCCGATCAGCGGCTCGGCCCGCAGCGGGTGCAGATATGCGTTTACGCTGTGCAATCCCTTCGGAATATAACTTTTGCCCTGGTGCGTGGCGATATACCAGAAATTCCCTGCCAGATCTTTCACTGAACCGGAGCGCTCGCCATAGGGTTGATCGCGCACTTCATCGAGCGAAGTCGCGCCCGCGGCGAGTGCTGCCTTGTAGACCGCATCCGCGTTTTCGACATAGATGTGCAGCGCATGACTGTTCGGGGCAAAGTTGAACTCGCGTCCGGGAATGCCGCCGCCCATCATCAACATGGAATCGCCGATGCGCACTTCGGCGTGCAATCCACCGGCAGAGCCGGTCGCGCGGAACGTCTCTTCAGCGCCGAACGCCTGCTTGGCGAACTCGACCAGTGCCGGACCGTCGGGCGCAATCACGTACGGCGTGACGGTGTGGAAACCCCGCGGAATGGCGGGCACGGTCGGCTTCGCCATCTCGGATTGCATTCGTTCAAAACGGCGGTACACTTCATCGGTCGTCAACTCTTCTTTAGGGGTGAAGATGTTCCACCCATAGCCGAACGGATCGACAAAGTGGCCCTCGCGCAAACCGTAGAACTGATCGCGAATCGGGCGCGAAACCTTCAAGCCTGCAGCGATCGCATGGGCGGCAAAGGCGTCGACATCTTCAACCTGAATGCGCAACTCGATCGGCGATTGTCCCAGCGTCTCGGCGCTGAAGCGTCCGCCCTCCGGCCATTCGCCGGACAACATGATCGGAGAATCGCCGATCTTGACCTCCGCGTGTTCCGCCTTGCCTTCGATATTGAACCGGAAGATTTCTGTGGCGCCGAAGGCACGTTTATAAAACTCGATTGCCTGGTCCACATCTTTAAATGCCAGTCTTGGGATTGTGAGCGTGCGTACTGCCGCCACGGGTTCAGTTGCAGTTGCCATAGATGATCTCCTCTTCTTCAGATCTTTTTTCAGTCGTGCTTTGAATTCTTGCGTGGGCAGATTGCGCAAGCTCTCGGCGATGCGTGCCAGCAGCGCAAGCTCGGCGTCCAGGCCCGTCAGGCGGGCGCGAGGAGTCGCCAGAATC
Organism: uncultured Acidobacteriaceae bacterium; assembly: GCA_963848325.1. Classification (GTDB taxonomy): domain Bacteria; phylum Acidobacteriota; class Terriglobia; order Terriglobales; family Acidobacteriaceae; genus DATJOJ01. Next base: position 34,097 of record CAWKDJ010000019.1, on the reverse strand, counting down.
TCGCTGACTGCTGCGTCGAGCTGTTCGAATCGGCTGCGCTTAGCCATTTCTGCCACCAGACTTCTTCGTTTGTTTCACCGTGCCTGCGTCGAGCTTGGCCCGCAAGTTCTGCAGTCCGCGAAACTGCAGCTGCTTGACAGCGCCTTCCGACTTGCCCATGTGCTTCGCAATTTCGCGAATGCTCTTCTCTTCTGCAAAGCGCATCGCAATTACGGTGCGCTGATCTTCAGCCAGTCCGTTCACCAGTCGAAACAGCCGCGCCGCATCTTCCGCCTGTTCGAGTCTTGGCTTCGAGCTGATTTCCGGAGGGTCGTCCGAACTCAACTCCCTCCCGGCGTGTTTCGAGCGATCGGCGATGGCGTTGGCCGCAATGCGACGCAACCAGGCAGCAAATGGGACGCCGCGCCACTCAAAGCTCCTGAGGCTGGCCAGGGCTTTGTGGAAAACGTCCGCCGTCAGATCCTCGGCGGTTTCCCGATGGCCAACGCGCCGGGCAATAAAGGCGTACACCGTTTCAAAATGAATGTCGTAGAGGTCGCCAAAGTGGCCGGGGTCTTTTTGGGCAGCCTCCACCAGCAGACGTTCGTCCGTCTGCGCCGGAGGCCGCTTCGATGCCGGTGCTCTGCCCACCATTGCCCTACCTTTATAAACTGCGCAGGCAGGGAAAGGTTACGGAGGGACTTGAGAACCGGCCACACACCGTAGAAAAGAAGATGCCCCTGTGCCTTTGTGGTTCGGCAGCATCACAGACACAGGGGACACCGACGAAGACTACTGGCAATCATCAAGAAATTAAAAGTGCAGGGGCCCGGTCGAACCCGCACGAGGGGGTTGGCAGGTTGCAAAAGGGCCCCCATCCTTTGGGGGAGTTGCACTTGTACACTCCCCGACCGCCGATCAAGCAGGAAGTTGATGATTGTTCCGAATCTGGAACAAGGGCCGCCGAGACCAGCGAAACCGCGCATTGGGCGCTGAGCTTCAAGCGCCCCAGCACTTCCGCGTGTTACGAAAGTGGAAAATCTCGGGCCGTATTGGGATGATTGCAGAAACCGCCCTCGATCGCGTCCCGCCAGTTACGTTCGTGACCTGTCGCTCAACCTGACGCCCAGTCAATAATGGCCACAATGAAAGTTTTCCGCACAACGCTGCTGCTGTTTTGGACGGCTACGGCTTTCAACCTCCTGCAGGCGAAAGAGTTGGCAGTGGTTGCCGACACGGCCAATACAACCAGCAATCTGACCACGGCAGAACTGATCAAGATTTTTAACCAGCACACCCGCAGCTGGCCTGACGGCAAGCCCATTGTCCTGGTTCTGCGTGACCCGGAAAGCGCAGACATGCAACTCGTGCTCCGCAAGTCGCTGAATATGACGCCCGATCAGGCGCGGGAGTTCATCCAGGAGCACCGTGGGGCGATCATAATCGCCCCGACCGACGATGCCGTTCTGCGCTTCGTTTCGTCAACCCGCGGCGCTATCGGCGTCATCGATCTTTACTCCCTCACCAAAGGCGTGACAGTCCTGAAAATCGACGGCAAACTGCCCGTCCAGCAAGGCTACTTACTGAGAGGAAACTAGGAATGATCGGAAGAACAACTGCAGTTGTCATCGGAATCAGTCTGCTATGCGGTGCAGCCCTGGCGCAGGGCAACGGAACCGCCAACCTGCCCCTGACCGCGAAGTCGGCCAAAGTACAAGAGCTTATCGACCAAGCCTGGGCTGTGGGTTTTGACCAGGTAGAGCAGGAAAAATCGGTTGAGATCCTGCGCCAGGTGGTCAAGCTTGAACCTAAGTTTGCCCTGGGGCACGAACTGCTGGCCCAGAGCAGCCTCGATCCCGCCGAACAGGTCCAGGAACAGAAGAAGGCCTATTCGTTGCGCAAGAATGCCAACACCGGCGAGCGGCTGATCATCGAGTGGTACCAGGACGCCAGCGACCACAAATTGATGTCGGCGATCACCAAAATGAACGACGTGCTCAGCCAATATCCGCACGACAAATGGGTCGTTTTTATGGCGAACCAGTGGCTGACAACGCAGACCCAATACGAGCGCGCCGCCGCGGTCTATGAGAATTCCGGCATCACCAATTGTCCCGGCCTGATGAACAACGTGGCCTACGACTACGCCTACATGCGCCAGTTTGAAAAGGCCTTCGCGCTGATGGACAAGTACATCGCCGCGTTGCCGAACGATGCCAACCCGCAGGACTCCTATGCCGAGATGTTGCGCATGGCCGGCCATTTCGACCAGGCCGTCGAGCACTACCGCGCGGCGTTGCACATCAATCCGAATTTCTACACCTCGCAATTCGGTCTCGCCGACACTTACTCTCTGATGGGAGACCAAAAGCGGGCGCGCAAGGAATACGCCATCGCCTTCAAGAAATTTCCTTTGCCCGAGTTGCATGCCGTGCAGTGGCAAACCCGCGCCGCGACCACTTATGTTCGCGAGGGCAATTTCAAGAAAGCCGATCAGGCGTTCCAGGCCCTCGCGGACGACGCTCACAAGAAGCACTTGAGCCAGGTGGAAGCCGACGTTTACCGCCAGATGGCCATGTATCAGCCTGATCCCAACACTACGCTCGCGCTGTTGAACAAAGCGGATGTAGCCATCCATGAGGCAGAAAATTCGGCCCCAGCGATGCTGGAACAAGAGCGAGCGCAGATTTTACGCGCCCGGGTGGAACTCGCAGTCAAGACCGACAACCAGAAAACCGCGCAGACGACCGTCGACGAACTTTCCCGCATGGCGGACAGTTCGAACGATAAGCTGATCGAAACCTCGTATCACGCGGCCGCGGGGGCGTGGTTCTCATTCAAGGGCGATTACAAACAGGCCATCCCGGATCTCGAAGAGGACATCAACAACCCGCTCTCTTTGGAACTGCTGGCCGTGGCGTATCAGCAGTCCGGCGACAGCATCGGAGCCAAACAAACCAGCGACACGTTGGCCAACACCAACGACCCGACGCTCGAACAGGCTCTGGTGGTGCCGTCATTCCGCAAGTGCTATGAGGATCCGAACTGCAGCGGAAATTTGCGGAGCGCTTCGTTTACCCACTAAACTAAAGTTGTCCTGAAAGACGAACGCCCAGCCGAGGCTGGGCGTTTTTGCTGGATTTCTCTGGCTCTCAACAAGGATAGGCTCCCCAATCGGAGCCAGCCAGAAAAAACCTAATCTCCGTAAATCGCTGATTCTTGGCGACATTCTTCTATTTTACCAAGTCATATTCATCTAGAGTTCCCCTTGTCGCTTGGCGTACTCCGTGGTATTGTGGATGGCCAGTTGAATGGGTTCCCCGGGTTTATCAGCCTGATAGTTAATTGAGGTGGACGAATGTCCCCTTCTCTATTAGATCTATTCTCCAAGCGATTGGCCGTTCTTGCGGTTGTTCTGTTCGGCGCAACCCATGCGGATTCGGAGACCTATCGAGTTATGCACAAGTTCACCGGTCCGCACGCCTATAACCCTTCATCCGGTCTTGTCAGCGACGGACAGGGCAATCTCTACGGTACAACCGCGTGGGGCGGATTCTACGGTGGGGCAGGCGGAGCAGTCTATCGCCTGTCCTCTAATGGCACCTTTAGCATTGTTCATGGGTTCAGCGGGCCGGATGGTTTGAGTCCGCGCGGCGATCTTGTGATGGATTCCGCTGGGAATTTGTACGGCACCACGACAGCCGGCGGGACGTCGAAACAATGCCAGAACGGGTGCGGCACGGTGTTTGAACTCACGCCCTCCACGGACGACAATGATTGGACGGAGTCGGTCTTATACAGCTTTTGTTCCGAATCGGAATGTTCCGACGGAGCAAATCCTACCACGGGAGTGATTCTCGATTCGCTGGGCAACTTATATGGCACAACTCTCCAGGGCGGAGTAGGCGGTGTCAACAACGCATGTGGAACCGTCTTCGAGCTAACTCCAAATGAAGCGGGGGGCTGGACGGAGACGGTTTTGCTGGCTTTCAACCCTGGATTGCAGGGATGCAGCCCCGAATCTGGTTTGACCATAGATGGCTCGGGAAACCTCTATGGCACTCTTTACGACTCCGCTTGCCAGGTGTGTGGGGGCATAGGAATGGTTTTTGAACTTTCGCCGCAAGCCGCCGGGTGGGCGTATTCGCAGGTTTACGGATTCAGTCCTGCCCCAGGGAGCGAAGACGGTAAAGGCCCATTTGCCGGGCTAACCTTTGACCAGGAAGGCAATCTGTACGGTACGACGGTTGGCGGCGGCAAGTTCGACGGTGGAACAGTATATAAGCTTAGCCCTACGCCGCAAGGTGCCTGGAGCGAAACCATACTTCATAACTTCGCCGGAGAATCAGATGGTCAGTCGCCCCAAGGCCAGACTTGTCTTTGATTCAGCAGGCAACATTTACGGCACGACCTTCGCCGGTGGCCTCCAAGGGGAATTTTGCAACCCGCCAGGAGAAGGATGCGGCACTGTGTTCGAGCTGTCGCCGACCGAAAATGGGCACTGGGTGGAGCAGATTTTTCGTTTCCCCGGCGATATGAGTCTTGGCGCACAACCGACATCTCCCCTTACTCTGATCGAGAGCAGCGGGGAGGCGTATGGCACGACCAGCGAGGGCGGGCCGGGACTGAACAATGGGGGAGTAGTTTTTCGGTTCGTTCAGTAGACCATTCTTACTCCCGATGTCACTTCAGGCTTGCCTTCTTTTGCTGAAGACTAAGTGCCAGCTTTAAGAAGTCCCCTGAGAGTCGGGCCGGTCTCCCCGTGAGCTAGAAATCAGCATGCTGATGTCACCGCTGGAGAACTTGGTACACACAGTTCGGTTGGGATCGATTTCCTCCCAGCCTTTCGCCCAATAAACCGCGAAAAGGGCGGGGCCGGCTATGGCTGGGAAACCGGTTGAGGCGGGTTACTTCTTGCTTTCGTCGCGCTCCACTACGCCGTCTTTGATGTGAATCACGCGGTGAGCGTATTCCGCGATGTCGTGCTCGTGGGTCACCAGAACAATCGTGTTTCCCTGCGCCTGCAGGCGATCGAACAGCGCCATAATTTCGTTGCCGGTTTGCGAGTCGAGATTTCCTGTCGGCTCGTCGGCAAGAATGATCGAAGGCCGATTCACCAGCGCACGCGCAATCGCGACTCTCTGCCGTTGCCCGCCTGAAAGTTCATTCGGCTTGTGCATCATACGCTGCACCATCCCGACCGAGGCCAAGGCTCCCTTCGCCCGCTCCGCCCGCTCTTCCGATGGAACGCCCGCATAAATCAGCGGCAGCTCGACATTATGCAGTGCGGTAGCTCGCGCCAGAAGATTAAACGTCTGGAAGACGAATCCGATTTCCTTGTTCCTGATGCGCGCCAGTTCGTCGTCATCCAGTTCGCTGACCAGTTGGCTATTCAGCCAGTACTGGCCTTTGCTGGGTGTATCCAGGCAGCCGATCAAATTCATCAACGTAGATTTTCCCGAACCCGCGGGGCCCCATGATCGCAACGTACTCGTTGCGCTGAATGTTCATATTTACCCCGCGCAGCGCGTGCACCTGCTTCCGAGCCCATGTCGTAGGTCTTCCAAAGATCGATGGTGCTGATCATGTTCGACTTCGGCGGCGCCGACACTGCTGGCTGCGCAAATATTAATTACTTCGGCGGTTGCCATCGCTCTTCTCCTAGTCCTCTCGGGACACTCGCAGGCTCTCCGCTCTTTGGGTCCTTGGCGCGCCTTAAACCGCTTCCAACGGCCGGCTCTCCATTGGACGAGCCACGCCGGCGAAGGTTATGACTCCTCTTCCACTTCTTCGGGGCCGAATTGTCGACTTTCACGCCGCTCCCGGGGCGTAATGTCCGCAAAATCTTGTAACTCCCGGTGACGATCTCGTCGCCTTCCTTCAGGCCACCAAGTAACTTCAATATCGGTTGTGCCAGCAATCCCCGTCTCCACCGGCACGAATTCCGCTTTGTGGTTGCGCAGCACGAAACACTCCCTGGATCTCTTCCTTGTATTGGACACCGGCTTTCTGCGGCGCAGCCGCCTGCACCGCTCCTTTTTCATTTTTCGGCAGCAAGATCTTCCTCTTCGCGGACCGTCAGCGCCTGAATCGGAATCGCCAGTGCGCTGCCTCGGGTTGCAGTTGTGATCTTTGCCGGTGCCGAAAATCCCGGACGCAAGTCATCGGCGGCGGATCTTGCAGCGTAACCACCACCTTGAAATCTTTCGCCTCCTGGCTGGCGGTATTCTGTTGCGATGTCGAAACCCCGGTGGAGCGCACGATCGCGTTATCGCCGATCTGCGTGACCACGGCCTTGAAAGTCTTTGTGCGGAATGCGCATCGATTGTCACTTCGGCAACCTGACCGAGTCGCACATTTACGATGTCGGTTTCATCCACCTTCACTTCCGCCGTGATGATCGACATGTCGGCAAGCGTCATCAGCGTGCTGCCGGGGGCGTTCTGGATTCCGATGACTACGGTTTCACCCTCGCGGACCGGCAAGATTTGTGATGACCCCATCGAAGGGGGCGCTGCGTAGGTCGTTTTTTGCAGGACATCGACCGCGTGGGTCAGATTTGCGCGGGCCTGGTGCAATCCGCCGTTGCGCGGAATCTTTTTGTGCCTTGGCTTGCGCCACGCGCGCCTCCGCCTGCGCCAGCCCGGCCATCCGCCGTTTGGTGGGGCGCTCCTGGCTGTCGTATTCCGACTTCGCAATCAACGCGTCCTTGATACAGACCTTGGGCGCGAGTCCAGTCCAGATTCCGACGCGTTCCGCATCGGACTTTGCCCGATTCAAATCTGCCGCCGAAGTATTCAACGCCGCTTCTGCCGCCAGCCGCATCGGTTTGCGCCGCTTCCAGCGAAGCCTGCATGGCGTCCATATCGGCCTTTGGCTGCACGTTTTCCAGTTGCGCCAGCATCTGGCCTTGCTTGACCTGTCCCCCTCCTTTACGTACAAGCTTGGTGATCTTTGCCGTAGGCGTTGGCGCCGATGTTCACATAGGTCTTGGGACTCACTCTCGCCGGAGGCGCTAACCATCGCGGTCAAGTCCTCGCCGCTGCACTTTCCCGGTTTGCACGTCACCACATTTTTGTGGCTCTGGTAGACGGTGAAGCCGACAATGGCGGCACCAAGCACACGTGCCGCCCACCCCAATCGCAATTTTTTTCCAGGTGCTCATCGATCCCGCCATTCGGAGCGGTCAAAATTTGGTGTCCGATAGTTTGGACGAATGCAGGAGCCGCGGTCACCGCGTTCCCACTTTCAGATACGGCCATGGCTGGCCAGAAGTTCCCACGTGAGGAACGAAGGAAAACCGCAGAAATGCGGCAAATTTTCGAGTTTCATCCCAGATTATACGCCGTTCGCCATGCCCCGAAATCCAATTGCAGGAAACTGGTTCTCCAAAATCCACGAAGGCCGCCCCGCCTTGGTAATGTCGCCTATGGCACCTTTCAGGATGCCACCCGCATGCTCTACCCTATTGTTTAGACAGCGACAGGTTAACCTTGCTTCCGGTCTCGACCACATAGAATAAGATGGCTTACACAGCTGTGTCCGTGCAGGAGTACCTCTTCTATGTCTCAGGCAGGTTTACATCGGCATTATCGCGCATTATTGCTGGGCGTTTGGTTGCTCCTCGGAGTTTTGCCTCCGGTCAGGACTGCAAACCGGCCATCGGTAATAATGCGATCCCGCGGTTCCAGGCTGCGACCCCTCCAGCCTCAAGACTCCCGGACCGGATCCCTCTAAAGCGTCCGATCAGCGAAAAACAGAAGAAAGAAAACGCCAAGTCCCTGAAGTCGGAACTGGGCAAGACCTATAAGAAGTGGCTCGACGAGGACGTGGCCTAGATCATTTCCGACGAAGAGCGCAAGGCCTTCAAACAGCTCTCCAACGACGAAGAGCGCGACCAGTTCATCGAGGCTTTCTGGCAACGTCGCGATCCCACTCCGGACACCGAAGAAAACGAATTCAAGGAAGAGCACTACCGCCGCATCGAGTATGCCAACGAACACTTCGCCGCCGGAATTGCCGGCTGGAAGCACGGATCGCGGCCGCATCTACATCATGTACGGGCCCGCTGACGAGATTGACGCGCATCCCTCTGGCGGAACCTACGAGCGTCCCATCGAAGAAGGTGGCGGCGCAACTTCGACCTATCCGTTCGAAGACTGGCGCTATCGCTATCTGGAAGGCGTTGGGCAGGAAGTCATTATCGAATTCGTGGACAACTGCATGTGCGGCGACTTCCACATGACACTTGACCGCGGCGAGAAAGACGCGTTGCTGCACACTCCCGAACGGCGGTCAGACGCTGTACGAGCAGATGGGCTTGGCGAGCCGCGCCGAGCGCATCAGGGCGGGCTGGAGACGCTTGGGCCCGGGGCCTGAACAAGCCCTCACAAGTCGCAAGGAATTCGACCGCCTGGAACAATACGCCAAGCTCACAGGCGCCTCCGCCGGTGAAGTTCAAGGATTTGGAAGAAGTGGTCAGCCACAAGATCAGCGTCAACCTGATGCCCTTCGATGTGCTGGCAGATTTTGTGAAAGTCACGGGCGACACTGTCCTGGTGCCGATCACCATTCAGATGAAGAACCGCGACATCACCTTCGTCAACAAGGACGGTGTGCAGCGCGGCACCGTGAATATTTTTGGCCGTGTCACCACGCTGACCGGGCAAATCGCGCAGACTTTTGAAGACACCGTGCAGGCCGACATTCCTGCAGAGTTGCTGCGCCAAGGCGGCGGAAAATTCGCAGGTCTACTGGAAAGCGCTTCCTTTGCGTCCCGGGCGCTACCGTTTCGACATCGTGGTCAAAGACGTCAACGGCGATCGCGTTGGCACCTGGAGCAAGGGCATTCTGGTGCCGGATTTCGCCGACGACCGGCTGGACGACTTCTTCGCTGATCGTCGCCGATGTGATGGAGCCGGTGGCCGCGAAGAATGTCGGAACCGGGAGTTTCGTGATCGGCGCCACCAAGGTGCGGCCGCGCGTGCCGCCGTCCGACGGCAAACCGGCCACCTTCAAGCGCAGTCAAAAACTGAATTTCTGGATGCAGGTATATAACCTCGCCGTGGACGATAAAACCCATAAGCCTTCGGCCACCGTGGAGTACAATGTCGTGAACATGCGGCGACCAACAAAGCCGGTGATTCATACCGTCGAATCCACCGACACGATGGGAAATATGGGCGAGCAAGTGACCCTGCAAAAGACCCTCTCGGCCGCCAACCTTGATCCGGGCGTTTATCGTCATCCAGATCAAGGTGAACGACAACATTTCGAAGCAGACGGTCGACCCCACGGCGACGTTTGCCGTAGAGTAGACCGCGGCAGCTTGGATTCTCCGCGAGGTGGTGGGAGGAATGTTTCGTAAGCTCGGGTTCGTGGCTGATTGGTATTGTGGCTTGGCGCTGCCGCGTGGTGCGCGGACAGGTCGGGCACCATTTCGGGCTACGTGCGCAACGCCAGCGGCGTTCCGCAGATGGGCGCGGTCGTCGAAGTGCTGGGTTCGGCCGCGGCACAGAGCCTCACCGTATTCACCGACGAAAACGGTTTCTACTCCGCGTGCCAATCTTCTTCCCGGTACCTACAGCGTCAAGGTTTCGGCGGCTTCCTTTCTTCCCACTTTGAAAGAAGGCATCGGCCTCGCGGCCGGGCAGCAAAGTGTTGGTGAACCTCACCCTCAACTACTCTTTTTGAAGCCATTCAAAGCAGCGCCAGCGCGTGGCCCTGCAGCAGGAGACGATTGGAAGTGGGTGCTGCGATCCGCTGTCCAATCGGCCGATTCTGCGGATGTTCGACGACAATCTCTGCCGGTTCGGCACCCGAAGATCAAACCGCTGACCACGATCTGAAAGGCACGGTGTCGTTCGTGGCTGGTTCCTCGGCAGCCGGCTTTGGCAGCGACTCCGATTTGAATGCCGGCTTCTCGCTCGAGCGATCGATCTTCTCTTCGGATACGATCGGACTGCAAGGCAATATTGGTTACGGAGACGCATCTCCCGCCTCGGTGGTTCGGGCCTCGTTTAGCCACAAGATGGACGGATGGGTCGCGAGCCCCAACTCGCGCTCACCATGCGGAACCTGCCTGTTCCCTATCTCGGCCTGCAGAGCACTTCGCTGCAATCCTTCTGGCTGACCACATCCGATACGTTTGCCCTGGGCGACACCGTCGAATTCCGTTTGGCAGCGACCTCCAAACCATTCAGTTTCTTGGACGGGTGACCGCGTTTCGCCCCTTCGCATCGGCCGATGTTCATCTCTCGCCTGACACCGTGCTCGAATACCCCTACGCCACCTCGGAGCCGATTGATCTGCTGGGTCGCGGCTTCGACTACCACCCCCGCGGACCTGAGCGAGTCTCAGCCCCGGATGAGCATGGTGAATTACAACTCCGCGGTGGAGCATGCGCATCACCACGAGATTTCGATCTCCCGCCGCGAGGGCAAGACCAACCTGCAATTGGCCGCCTTCTACGATCGCGTGGTCGACCCTGCGCTGACCGGCGTGGGAGAGCTTTCCACCGACAGGCGACTGGTCCTGCCCGATATTTATTCCGGCACCTTCACCTACCAGGGAAACACGCTTCAGACCGAAGGCGTGCGGCTGGTCTGGCCCAGCGCAAAGTCAACGACCATCTCACCGCCACCATGGACGTGGATTCCGGCGGCACGCTAAACCTGGAGAGTTCGACTGCCACTCTGGCCAACGCGCAGCAGTGGATTGGGACACGCAACCGCCAGAGCGTAGCTGGCAAAGTCAGCGGAGTCGTGCCCAAGACCAAAACCCACTGGGTGGCCTCGTACCGTTGGATCAACGGCCCGTCGCTCACTCCAGTGGACATGTTCAACGCCTCCGCCGGACGCGCCGATCCATATCTGAACCTCTTTATTCGCCAGCCTCTGCCAATGCTCCCAGGGCATATGGAAGCCATCATCGACCTTCGCAACCTGCTTGCCGAAGGCTATGTTCCCGTGCTCGGCAGCGACGGGCGCACCGTTTATCTGGTACAATCCGCCCGCGCGATCCGTGGTGGGTTGAACTTCACCTTCTAGGGTCAATTTAAGGAGAAAATCGAGATGAGGATGCGGCGGGTGGGGCTGAGTCTGTCTGTTGGTGTAGCGGTCGTCTTGGGAGTTGGGCTGATCTGCCCGCCCGGCTTCGCCCAGCAACAGGCGCAATCACAGCCAGGGGTCGTGCCGGACACCACGCAGGTGATCGGCTTCGAAGGGGTGAAGCCCAATAAGAAGGGAACCCTTAGCGTCGCCAGTGGTAGTTTGGAGTTCAAGCACGGGAAAGAGAAAGCGGATGTGCCCGCGACGTTGATCAATGACGTGGTTACAGGCAACGATAGCCAGCGCGCCATCGGAGGCGTCGTAGGGACTATCTCAATGTTTCGTTAACGGGAGCGGCCGATTCCTCAGTTTGTTCCGGACGAAAATTGGCACTCTCACCATCCAGTACCACGACTCCTCGGGCGGACTGCACGGGGCGATCTTCACTCTGCCAGAGGGCAAAGTAGAGGACTTCAAAAAGGAACTGCTGGCTGCGGGTGCAAAGACAACGATTCCCCTGGAGCCCGCGGCCACCGGACAGTCGCCCGCAACCCCAAAAACACAGGAGCCAAAACAATGAGAAAAGCCAGCCACTGGTATGCTCTGGCATTCGTCGCCGTGGCGCTTGTGTTCGCAGCGGGCGCGAGTTCGGCGCAAGACAAGAATCAACAGAAAATCTCCGCATCCGCGATCCAGATCATTCCGGTTCACTCGGAGGAAGTAAAGATCCCGGCGGAATTTCAGATGGCGCTCTATGAGCATGCGATCGAAGAGATAACAAAAACCGGGAAGTTCCAGCACGTGTATCGGGATGGCGACAAGGCCGCTGCTGACACCCCGGATTTGATCACCCTCCAGGGCAACGTGACCGGATTCAAACAGGGAAGCGAGCGCGAGCGTCAGGTAACGACCGTTGCCGGCGCCACTTCGATCACCATTCACTGCCAGTTCGTCGATAAGAGCGGTAAGGTAGTGCTCGAGCGCGACATCACCGGCAAGCGCCCGGTTCATGGGCGGTAATCTGAGAGCCACGTACGACTTCGCGAAGAAAGGGGCGAAGTTAGTTCGAGAGAACTTCTAGGTTAAGACACGGCGAAAACAACGCTGAGGTTATGGGATACCGGCGGCTGTGACAAACGGCAATTCACCCCGAACGCGAACCCAATCAGGGCATAATTCATTTTTTTCTATTGATCGGCCTTTGCCCGAATTTCATCCTGTCGCGATTGAATCCGAAAGAGTAGACTGTTCCCGCTCGTGAAACGGGCGCGGGACGCGCCATTCACGAGGACCAGTAACATTCAATTACAAAGGGAGCAAGCTATGAAGAAGTTTGCGTTTTTCGCTGCAGCGATTTCACTTCTCATCCTTTCATCCACATTCACTTTCGCGCAAAGCGGCTATTACGTTGTGACCAACAACGACCCGTCGGGCGCTCCGAACTCCGCCACGATTTTTCAGCTGAAGAACAAGGGCCTCGACATCTTCAAAACGCTCGATACGGGCGCTAATGGCGGAGGCGGCGGCGACTTCGATTTGCCCCGCATCATCCTGAACAAGACCGGTTCGTCAGAGTGTCTCTTCGTGGGCGACGCGGGGGCCAGCGATGTTGCTGCATTCCGCCTGCCCGGCTTGGCGAAAGTTGGCAACTACAAAGACCCGGACGGCAACAGCGACGGCTTTGGCTACAGTCTCGGCCTTGCCGCGCGCGGCAATTTTCTCTTCGCCGCTTACGGAGTGAGCGCCAACATCGGCGTGTTTGAAATCAGTTCCAACTGCAGTCTTTCTCTCGTCGGAACCTACAACGCTGCCACCAGCCCCGCAGGTTTGAGAGTCACTCCCGATGGAAATACTCTGGTTGTCGGCTACGGTTATGGCACGAACCTCGTCGATACATTCTCGGTAAGCTCGAAAGGCGCACTGACCGAGAACGGCCTTATCCTTCAGTCGGCGGAGCGGCAGGCGTGGATGTCACGAAAGATGGCAAATACGCGGTTTTCGGCGACGCCACCGGCGGTTCAACTCAGATTGAAGTCTTCCCCATCAATTCAAACGGGAGCCTCGGAACCGAAACCAGCTTCGGCGGCGACGGCAGCCTGGGCACGGGACAAGATTCCAGCAGCGTGTGGATCAGCCCGAACGGGAAGTTTCTTTTCGTGAGCAACAATCTCTCGAAGCAGGTCACCTCGCTCGGCTTCTCGGAATCTCCGCTGTCGCTCTCTTATGTTGGAATTACGACGCTGAACGATGGCGGCCAGATCATTTCCATTGGCGGCTTGACCACGGCCTCGGCTACCGGCAACGGCGGCGGCATTTATGTCGCGGAGTTCAGCTCTCCCGATGGGCTGGTAGGGCTGTTGCAGATCAACGCGGACGGTACCACGACCGAAGCAGCAGGCTCGCCCTTTAGCAATGGAGCGAGTTCTTCTCTGCTCTCGCTCACCGCTTATCCGCCGCGCAGTTTCTAGGAAGGATTCGGTTGTGGTGCGGTTTAGTTTGTCATCCCGAGCAAGCCTCTTTTGCGCCGCGAGGGATCTGGGCGAGCCGCGCGATGAGTCGCGCTTTTTGCGACATCGGACTCGCGCGCTTGGCTCGCCTCCCTATTAAACTGCACCGCAACCGAAGGATTCGGTTGCAGGCCATCCGATGAAGCAAAACTATTTCTTTGGTTCAGCCTTTTTTTCTTCGGTCTTGGGCTGAATCGAAAGCAGCTCGACTTCGAAGATCAGAGTTTCGTTGGGGCCAATATCGCCGCCCGCGCCGCGCTCTCCATACGCCAGGGTCGCAGGAACGAACAGCTGCCACTTCGATCCGGCCGGCATCAGTTGAAGCGCCTCGGTCCAGCCTTTGATCACGCCGTTGACCGGAAAAGTTGCCGGCTGGCCGCGCTTATACGAGCTATCGAATTCTTTGCCGTCGATCAGGGTGCCGCGGTAGTTGACGGTCACCGAGTCGGTTGCGGCCGGTTTCGCGCCTTTGCCGGCAGTGAGAATTTTGTACTGCAAGCCGCTGGGCAGCGTGGTTACGCCTTCTTTGCTCTTGTTCGCAGCCAAAAACGCATCGCCTTCTTTCTGGTTCGCGGACGCCTCGTGCTCGTGCTTTTCCTGCATTTGCTTCCGAATCTGGTTCTGGACTTCCATCATAGCGGCGCGCGCCTCGTCATCCGTCAGCAGGGTCTTGCCGCCGGCCAGCGCGTCTTTCAGGCCTTGCATCACCAAGTCAACACTCACCGGCACCGACTGCCGGTGCAGGTTCTCTCCCAGGTTCATTCCCAAGGCGTAGCTGAACTTGTCATTGGGATTGGTGAACGGCGAATTAGCTTGGGGAGCGGTTGCGGACGGTGCCGATGATTTGGCCGCAGGTGGAGTGCCCGGCGGCGCGGTTTGCTGCGCCAAAGCGCTTCCGAACGACAATGCTGCCACGACAAGAGAAAGGGTGAAGTATTTTTGCATGCCGCCATTGTTTCACGCCAGGGCAAGGGCGGCAAATGAAGGATCGATTAAAAAGAGACGGCTACATGCTGTTCATAGCAAGCGGGATTAAAAACAAAAGCCGCAGCTCGCGCCGCGGCCTGTTCCGATTCCGGCCAGTCTACTTATCGTGCTTGTCTTTGTAGATGCTGTTGCTGATCCGGTTCTGCTGGCGATTGATCCCGTTCTGCTCCGCCTTGGTCAGATGGCCGTTGTGCTCCGCCATATCTTTCTTCTCGCGGTTTTGCACGGCGGTCTCGCGCTTTTCAAGGTTCGACGCCTGCTTCGAATTCAGCGTGCCATTTTTCTCGCCGTTGGCGATGCGGTTCTGCTGGTTCTGCTGCCGCTGGTTGACCTCGTTCACGCGAGGATGGCCAGGATCGACCACCCCGGTGCCCGCGCCCGAAGTCGTGTTGTTGGTGGATTGGGCAGCGGCGGCTCCGGTTAACATCAAGCCCGCCACTGCCAATAGGACGAGCGATTTGGTGATTTTGTTGGTCATGCGGATTCAAACCCCCGTTGCCGAGAGTAGTTGCGGGGTGGTGGATGGTCTAGGTTACGAAAGTCCTTTCCCGTAACCAAAGGGAAGCGGAAAAAGCGTGAAAATAAAGGATATCTCACACGTGACCTTGCCCTATCGCGCCCGTGACGCCGCTGGCCCAATGCCCGAATCGCTCGCACCTGCGCTCGCCACATGAACACCCCGCCCAAAATCTCACTTTTTTCGCGAAACCTATCCTGATACCATCGGCACAGTGCCGCGCGCTCCGATAGCAATGAGCGCCGCGCAAGTTAAGTTATGGCGTCCCCGGTTCGATTAGCCCCTAGAGAAACGCCGGACCTTGCCGTTGCTTCTCCACTGCGGCTCGAGAGCCGGCGTCGCTTCAATCTCCGCGCGCTGCTGCGCAATATCGCGGACACCTTCGCGCAGATCTTCCGCACGTTGTGGGCGCACAAGTTGCGCTCGTTTCTCACCATGTTCGGCATCGCCTGGGGAGTGGGGTCGTTACTGCTGCTGGTCGGATTAGGCGAAGGCTTCCGCTCCGGCAACAAACGCAACATCAGTCAGTACGGCGAGAACATTATGTTCCTGTTTCCGGGACGCGCTCCAGCGGTCGCAGGCAGCATGAATTCTGCGCGTTATTATCGGTTGACTTACGAGGATTACGCCGACATCGCCAAAGAAGCGCCGCACGTCCGCGCCGCTACTCCCGTGCTGACCAGCAGCGACGTTCACGCCGTCAGCGATTTTGCCAATGCCAACGGCGAAATCACCGGAGTTGAGCCGCAATATAACGGCATCCGCTATTTACCCATGAAGCAGGGACGCTGGCTCAACGCGCTCGACGAGGCGCAACGCCGCAACGTCATTGTGCTCGGCGACGAAATGACCCACAACCTGTTCCCCGGCCATCCTCCGGTTGGCTCCACTGTGCTTCTCAATGGCCTGAGTTTTGAGGTGATCGGCACCGTACAGCGCGTGGGACGGGGCGACGATAATTCCACCAACATGCGCGGCTACATACCTTACAGCGTCATGGCCACGTATTTTCCGCTGAAGGGCGAGGACGAGCGCGACGCCATATCGTTTATTAATTATCAGCCGCGAACCGCCGAGGAGCACACGTTAGCTTCACAAGACTTGCGCAAAATTGTCGCGCGCAATCATGGTTTCGACTATCGCGATGAAGATGCTTTCAACGATTGGGACACGGTCAAGCAGGCCGAGATGATGGGGCTGATTTTCGACGCGATGAACATGTTTCTCGGCACCGTCGGACTGGTGACGCTGGCGCTGGGTGCGATTGGCGTGGTCAATATTATGTTGGTCGCGGTGAGCGAGCGCACCCGCGAGATCGGCCTGCGCAAGGCCGTCGGCGCGACCAATCGCAGCATCCTGCTGCAGTTTTTTACTGAGGGAATTCTTCTGACCCTGATGAGCGGTTTGATCGGCATGGGCTTCGCCGCTGCGCTGATGGCGGCATTCGGAACCGTGCAAGGGCCGATGGGTTTTGATCCTCCGAAACTGGTGCCATCGACCGCAGTGCTGGCCATCGTATGCCTCACTGTGGCGGGCGTGGTCGCCGGCCTGTATCCTGCGCGCAAAGCCGCGAAGCTGCAACCGGTGGAGGCGCTGCGCCAGGAATAGGCATGTTCAAAGACCTGCTGCGCGAAGCTTACGAAGCCATGCGGCACAATCGCCGCCGCACCGCGCTCACCATGCTCGGCATGGCGTGGGGCATCGCGACCGTGGTCATGCTGCTGGCCTACGGCAACGGCTTCAGCCAGGCCTGCCAGAACATTTTCGCCAACTTCGGCACCAAGCTGATGATCCTTGTCCCGGGCCGTTCCTCCATGCAGGCGGGCGGGGAGAAAGCTGGCGTGCCGCTGCGCTTCACCCTCGACGATATCGAAGTGCTGAAATCGGACGTGCCGCAAATCATGCGCATCACGCCGGACGTGGGCAAGAGTTGTCACGTCCAGTACGAAACCCGGACGTACGACTTCAACGTGCATGGCGGCTATCCGAATGCGATGCAGATCCGCGCACTAGATGTGGCGCAGGGCCGCTTCTATAACCTGGAAGATCAGCTGCAGCGCGCGCAGGTGGTGGTGCTGGGATCGGAAGCGAAGGACAAGCTGTTCTCCGGCCGAAACGCATTGCACGAGCACGTGCGCATCGACGGGCTCAGCTTCGAAGTGATCGGCGTGCTCAAAGCCAAAATGCAAACTGGCGACGACAACATCAACCGTCTGATGTACGTCCCATTCACCACCATGAGCGCGCTCAAAGATACCTATTATCTCGAGTCCATCTGGTTCACTTACGAGACCACGGAGTATCTGCAACTGGAGCAGTCGGTACGCTACGTGATGGCGTCGCAACATCGTTTCAACCCGCGCGACCGGCGGGCGCTGATGGTGTTTAATGTGATGGAGCAGGTGCACGATTTTGAAATCATGATTCTCGGCTTGAAGATTTTGCTGGGTTTCATCGGCACGCTGACATTGGGCATCGGCGGCGTGGGACTGATGAACATCATGCTGGTTTCAGTGGCGCAACGTACTCGCGAGATCGGCATGGAGAAATCGCTGGGCGCCCGCAGGCGCGATATCTTCTGGCAGTTTCTCGCCGAGGCTTTGACCATCAGTTTTGTGGGCGGAGTGCTGGGAGTGATTCTGGCGATTGTGGTGTCGTTTTCGGTGGGAAGGCTGACTCTCTATAGCGCAGTGGCGCAACATGCGGAGGCTGGCGATGTCCGGCTGGTGCCGGATCCAGTCACGCTGCTGGTCGCGACCGCGATTCTTGCGTTGGTCGGATTGGCCAGCGGGATGTTGCCCGCGATCCGCGCGTCAAGGTTGGATCCGATTGAGGCGCTTAGGTACGAGTGATCCCTGCGGCTTGACCCGCCTGCCCGCTCAAGGCAAAACCGGGCTTGAATGGGCTGCCAGACAGAGCCGCCATGAAAAGAGCCCCGGAAAAACCGGGGCTCTTCCGTTTCGATCGTTACTCTATTGAGGGTACGTCGCGATGGAGCTAACGTATGGTGAATTCGGATCGGTGAGTTGCGGATCGGGTGAGGTCAAGCACCCCGAGGCTGGGATGGTGTAGGCCTGCACGAGGGACTTAGTGGTGTCAACGGTTTCCCCCTCTAACGCGACCATCAGGCGGTCGTGAGTTCCTATCGAAATTATTCCGCCGTTGCCCGGAATGGTATACCCAGCCGCGGTGAACTGCCCCGC
Source organism: uncultured Acidobacteriaceae bacterium (assembly GCA_963848325.1). GTDB lineage: Bacteria > Acidobacteriota > Terriglobia > Terriglobales > Acidobacteriaceae > DATJOJ01. Next base: position 15,856 of record CAWKDJ010000019.1, on the reverse strand, counting down.
CATAAATGGACTGAAGCAAGTGGCCAGCGTCACAGTGCCGCCAAGAGTGTAGTCGAGCGTCTGCACCGATCCGCTGGCTCCTCCAATCACGAAGACGTATTGTGTCGGAGCTGGAGGCGCAGGGTACAGAACCTCAGCGACGGAAAGCATGATGGGCGTGCCACTAGATGTGCCGCACGGCGCACCGCTGCATTGAGTCGTCGTCAGCACCGAAGAGACTGGCGCGGTGTCAATCAAGGCTCCAGTGGCTGCAGGCTGAAGGCAATCGAACACCGCATAGTTGTCCGAGGTAATATGCACGTCGGCCGGATAGGCGCCGTACACCGTAAAGCAGTTTGCATTTCCCTGGGTTGGAGGTGTGATCGCGCCGCCGGGCGTATAGGAATAGTAGCCCACCGAGCCATCCTGGTATGCGGCTTCAATCACTGTGCCGTTAAGATCCCACCCTTCCATATAGCCGTGATTTAGTCCGAGGCCGTTGGCCGAGTGCGTCGTGGATGTCAGCTTACAGGTTCCGCTATTGATCTTGAAGGATTCGACAATGTCACTGCTGTTTCCGGCCCAGTTCGCAAAAAGCAATTGGTGGCTTTGGTCAACCTTCAGTCCAATGCCATAAGGATAGCCGTTGCCACCCACTCCCGAGGTCCTGTTCTGAACCAGGTGATACGTGCCGCTGGTGTATCGAAACACGGCAATGTCGCCCGGCCCGTGGCCGCCGGTGCCACCGGCGTCTGCCACGTATGCGCATGTAGTTTTCTCAGCAAGGGCCACGCGGGGTGGGATAAAGAGGATTGTATCGCCGGCTCCGTAGCTGCCGGTTGAGATTGGCGAACCGCAACATTGAGCGCCAGATTGAAACACGGTCATGCTGCTGAACGGAGAGCCCGCTCCAAGATATGGGACATCATCATTGGTAAAGGTGTGCTGGGCGCTGGCCAGCCCCGCCAACGCGAAATGAAGGACTGCCACCAGTACTGCCATCATGCTGATCCTGAAACTCTTGTTTATCTGGAATTCTCCTTTTGAATTTGATTTCGGGAACTTGCTCGTGACAGTCTCCGGAAGCGGCCTCGAACTAGTCTCGCAACAAGTACGAGAGATTCGGTAGATCAGATTGTTTGAGCGATTGTCACAAAGCCATTGGCCACGCAGATCGGTAGCGATTTGACCCGAGCATTTTCTCTGGCACGGGCGAGGAGGCCCGCGCCTACATCAGACCAGAACCGGCGGACAGGAGTGTCCGCCCCGCATCGCCGCTATTTTTTCCCGACTCGGCGTGGCTGTCCGGGGAAGGCAGCCACGCTCTGACCAGGAGGACAGACTGAGTCGAGAAAAGAAGCTCACTGCTCAACTGCGTCGTGCGACTGCAGGACGAAGTCTACGTTGCGTTCACGGTTCAGGCTGGTCGTCCGATAGAGATCGACCTTCTCCACCGGCAGCGACTTCTGCTCTCCGCTTTCGGAAGTCCACTGCAACTTTCCGCCTTCCAGCCAGTATTGGCGGGCCACAACCGCAGCACCGTCTTTCAAAGCGATAATGGTCATCGGCTGCTCCGTAGCAGGGGTCGAAACCTGTGCCGGCTCGCTGCGCTGCACGAACGATGCCGGCCGCATCATCAACGTCAAGCCTGACGACGATGACGATGCCCCTTTCTGCAGTGCGTCTCCAGCCGAGTTGTAAGCGTTGCTATAGCTCGCCGGGCTAGCCCACGGCGGCACCGGAACATTGCGCGCATAAGGAATGTCGATGTCTTCCATCACGCGCAGTGCGATTTTCGACTCGCCCTTAAACGCCGGATACGGGCCGCGGGCGGGCAGCGTGGCAATCTTGATCGGCCACAGCACCGGAATCATCCATTCCACAACGTCACGCTTGGGATGGCCTCTGCCGTGGATGTCGCCTTGCGGATCCACTTTCATGTGGGGCGCAGAGATGATCTTTGTGGCCAGCGGCACCGGTTCCTGCCCCGGGACAATCAGGCGGTCGAACTCCACCTGCATCCAGCCCTTGCCTACGAAGCGGCCGGGGTTCTTGAAGTCCTCCAAATGACCGCCCAGTTCAGCGCCCCGCGGGAACACCGAATGCCCAAAGGAACCTAACGGGCCAAGATGGCACAGAAGCGGATCGCCGGGCAGCGCAGTCTTGGAGGAGAAATTCGGTTCATCGACCGTGCATTGCAGGATCGTGCCGGCTGGAATTACTTCTCTGGTAGCCGCTTGCGCGAGGCACGGGACCAAGGCGCAAAAGGCAAGTGCGAACGCGAGGGAAATTCGGGGCATGGCGTCTCCTCAACGAACTTTGGCTAGGAGCACACCCCAGTAGCTCAGGAGCCGACAGGGTTACGATGGTAGCACGGGGCGGCAAATAACAGATACAAAAATTTTGGCTCGCCCTGAGGCCGGAGTTTAGGAAATGGCGCCAGAACAACCCACCCGGACACGATGGCAATGACGGGGGTAGAAGCGAGGGCTGGTCGCCAAGTCACGGAAAATTAACCCAATTGTAATTGACAGCGAAAGCGCGCGGGTGTAAGTTGCGGTTGTTTCGCGTTGAGGAGCGCTGCCCCGGCAAGGCAGCGTGACGTTGGGATCTTCGCAGTTCATCAATAACGGTAGTCGTGAACCCGGCAGATTCCACTCTTACCCAATTCATAAGCAAGACCGCCTGCCATTCCCTGGGACAACTAAATAAGGAGTAAGAAGCATATGCGAACTCGTGTAGTGATTGGAACGTGTTTGATCCTGGCAGCGATGGCAGTGTTGCTGCCTTCGGCAGCGCGAAGGAAGGTCGAAGCTCAAAATCAAACCGCGCCAGCAGGCTCCGGAGCGCCGCCGCTCTCGAACCCGCTCAAGGTGGCGCTGCTGAAATGGTACAACGCCAATACCGTGCCCACGGAGTTCCCGGCTGGGCCAAGTCCGGTGGGTTTGGCTTTTGACGGCGTGAACATCTGGGCGGCGAACTATGGAAGCGATACCGTTACCAAGATTCGAGCCAATGATGGCGCACTTCTGGGAAGCTTCCGTTCGGGAAACGCGGCGGCTGGAGTGACCTTCGACGGTGCTGACGTTTGGGTAAGCAACAGCACCGATAACACAGTGAGTAAGCTGCGGGCCAGCGACGGCAAATTGCTGGGCACTTTCCCCCTGCCCGGCGTAACGCCCTGGTGGATGACGTTTGACGGTGCCAACGTGTGGGTGCCGAGCTCGAATCCGAGCACTGGGGGCAACGGGTGGGTGACGAAACTCCGTGCCAGCGACGGCAAGAATATGGGCAATTTTCAGGTCGGGCCTACGCCGCTGGGGGCTGCATTTGACGGAGCGAATGTATGGGTCACGTCGGGAAATAACACCGTTACGAAGCTGCGGGCCAGCGATGGCGCGGTGCTAGGCACATTCGCGGTCGGCGGAGGGCCCATCGGCATCTGCTTTGACGGCGCGAATATTTGGGTGGCGAACAACGGGGTGAACACGGTTACGAAACTGCGTGCCAGCGACGGGAGCGTCGTGGGCACCTTTACTGGGGGCACATCGCCGTACGGCATCGCCTTTGATGGGCAGAATATTTGGGTTTCAGGTGCGGTCTCGGTCTTCGAGTTGCGGGCTTCAGACGGGCAGGTCGAGGGGTACTGGAACGCTCCCCGGACTAACTTGACCGGGGTTGCGTTTGATGGGGCCAACATCTGGGTGGCGGGATACAACAACAACAAGGTTGGGAAGCTGTAGACAGCACCCGAATGCCCGCGTTTTTCTAATTCCTGCTTAATTCGCATGGCCACAATCACTTACGAAAAGTCCGCCTAATCCTGAAAAAGTGACTTTGGAGACTGCTCCCGCCCGCCGGGAAACTTCCTTCTCACTTGTTTTGTGGGCGACATGCGCTAGAATGCCTGTCACGTTCGAGTCCGCCTTCTAGGAGAGCACAATGAAATTGCGGCTGATGCTGGTGGCAGTTCTGTTGTTTTCCGCCTCACTGCTGGCCCAGACGTTTCGCGGTTCCATTCTGGGTACCGTGACTGATCCGTCGGGCGCGGTCGTTTCCGGCGCGAAGGTCAAAGTAAAGAATGTGAACACCGGCCTCGAGCGTTCCAGCACGACTAGCGCCGACGGCAGCTATGACGTGACCGAATTGCCGGCTGGCAGTTACACGGTGACAGTCACGCAGAGCGGCTTTCAAACCTCGGTGACCAATGACGTTCCGGTTGACGTCGCGGTCGCGCGGCGCGTCGATGTTTCGCTCAAGCCCGGGCAAGTGTCGGAACGCGTGGAGGTCTCCAGCGAACAGCTGCCGATGATTGAAACCACCGAAACCACGCTCGGCGGCGTGCTTACCCAGGACAACGTCAAAGACCTGCCCATCAACGGACGCGATTACACCAAGCTCATCTTCCTGAACCCCGGCGTCTCCGGATCGCCCGACCAGATCACCGATTCTCCCGGCTCCTTTGGCGAGTTCAGCATGAACGGCTCGCGCGGCCGCTCGAACAATTACTTGCTCGACGGCACCGACATGAACGACGGCTACCGCAACGATCCCGCCATCAACCAGGCGGGCGTGTTCGGAACCCCTTCGGCGATTCTGCCGATCGACTCCATCGCTGAAATGAACGTGCTCTCCAACTTCCAGCCGGAATACGGACGCAACGGCGGCGCCATCGTCAACATCGTCACCAAGAGCGGAACCAACGGGCTGCACGGCGACGCGTTTGAATACTTCCGCAACGACGCGATCGACGCACGCAACTATTTCGATCCGACCACTTCGCCCAAGGCGCCGTTTCACAATAATCAATTCGGTGGTTCGCTGGGCGGGCCGATTGTGAAGGACAAGACGTTCTTCTTTGTGGATTACGAAGGTCAGCGCGAAAACGTTGGCGTGGTCAGTCTCGGGTGTGTTCCGACGCTTCTACAGATCAGCGCTGCACAATAGCCGCCGTGCGGAACCGTCAGCCCGATCGGTACCTCGATCCTGAATTTCTTTCCGCACAATGCCGCGAATTACATTCCCGGGACGGTCTCGACCCCTTCCGGCTGCTTCAACAGCGCGCTCACCCAGTTTGAACCCGATTACACCGCGATTGCGCCGTCGTTCAACAATCTGAGCAGCTTCATCGCCAAGATCGACCACAATTTCAATCAGAACAACAACATCAGCGGCCGCTACTTCTTCGGCGACAGCACCCAGCAATTCCCGCTGGCTTTGAATGCTTCCGGCGGGCAGTTGCCGGGATTCGATACCGTGACTCCGACCCGCGTTCAGTTGGTTTCGATTTCGCTGGTGACGGTGGTCTCGCCGACCAAGGTCAATGAACTGCGCTACGGCTGGAACCGCTTCTCGGAAGGATTTTTTCCGCAGGACGCAAGTTTCAACCCCAACTCGATCGGCTTCTGCAACACGACCATCACGTCGGGCACCTGCAATTCGTCGGGACTCCCGATTATCCTGCTGGCGCCCACGCCGACCGGCGGTTCGGGATTCTTTTCGCAGATCGGCGCGACTTCCGGCGACCCGCGGCAGCGCGTAGACACCAATAATCAACTCCTCGACAGCTTCTCCTGGAAGCTCAACAAGCACGACATCAAGTTCGGCGGCGAGTTCCACCGCACCAGCATCGAGCAGACCTTCGACAAGTACTCGCGCGGCCGAATCCGCTTCAGCACGCTGGAAGATCTGATTGAAATGGCGCCGCAGACTTCCGATTTCGGCCTGTTTAACTACAGCGGCGATAGCAGCCGCCACACTTATCAGAATGGCTTCGGTTTTTATGTGCAGGATGCCTTCCGCATGACTCCGCGCGTCACGCTGAATTACGGCCTGCGTTGGGACTATTACGCGGTCGTGGCGGAGAAGAACAACCTCTTCTCCGACTTCAATCCTGCGACCGGCGCTCTGGAACAGGTCGGCCCCGGAGGGTTGTCAGGACTGTATAAACCCGATTACACCAACTTCTCGCCCCGCGTCGGCCTGGCGTGGCAAGTGACCCAGAGCGGCAAAACTGTGCTGCGCGCCGGTTGGGGCCTGTTCTTCGACGCCTTCTCGCAGGACATGATGCTCGGCCACCTGCCGTATCCGACGTTCTACGCTCCCGGCCCGGCATACAACAACATTGGCCCTGACCCGATTCAGATGGCGAATGCCAACCCGGCGGCGTTTACCCCAGGTGGAGTCTACATTCCCGGCACGCCGATTTATGGAACTCCGGGTTGCACGGTCGAGTGCGACACCTTCTCCTTCGACCGCAACATCCGCACGCCTTACATTGAGAATTACAACTTGAACTTGCAGCAGCAGATCACCAACAAGATTTCGCTGCAGGTGGGTTACGTAGGATCGCAAGGTCATCGGCTGTTCCGGTTCTTCGACCTCAACCAGCCGAGCCAGGCGACCATTACCGCAGCTGATCTGGCCTGCGACTGCATCAATGACTTCTCGGTGCCGCGCGTCTATGGGACGCCGATCAACACCACGGCCGGTTCGACCTATGTCTTCCAGGAAAATTCGACCGGCGTTTCCAATTACAACTCGCTGCAAACCAGTTTGCGCATCAACAACTGGCATGGGTTCATGTCGATCGTGAACTACGTGTGGTCAAAGTCACTGGACAACTCCAGCGACGGCGAAGATTTCGTAGTCAATGCCGCTCAGCCGCAGGACAGCCACAATCCTCAGGCCGAATACGGGCCTTCGAACTTCAATGTGCCCAACCGCTTCGTCTGGGTTGCAGGCTATAGTTTCCCGACCATGGGCGGCGACTGGAAGCGGCTCAAGAACGGATGGGGCATCAACAGCACGGCAACGCTGCAAAGCGGCCAGCCCTTCACTCTCAACTACAACTTTGAAGACGACTACAGCGGCGGCGGCGACGGATTTGACCGTCCCGACGTTGTCGGACCGGTTGTCTACGACAAAGGCAATCCGTCGAACTACCTGCAACTAAGCTCGTTCGCCATGCCTTGCACCGAAGCTGCCGGAATGTACACCGGTTTCGCGTCGGATTGTGTTCCGGGCACGCGCCATTACGGAAACCTTGGCCGGAACGCGCTGGTCGGTCCGACTTACAAACAGTGGGCCCTATCGATCTTTAAAGACACGGCCATTACCGAGCGGGTGAACGTGCAACTGCGGGCGGATTTCTTCAACGTTCTCAACCACCCGAACTTTGCCAATCCGGTGCTGCCGGCCTTCATCGCCGATCCGGCCGCGAACATCAACCTGGCTTGCACATGCGGATTCGTGCAGGGCCCGAACCATCGCGAAGTGGGCAACGGAGCGCAACAGATCGTCGCCACTGGCGACGTGGGCATCGGCAACCCGTTCCTGGGCGGTGGCGCCCCGCGCGGCATCCAGGTGGCAGCTAAGTTCACGTTCTAAAGAATCAACAGTCAGTTTGTCATTTCGAGCGCAGCAGGATGGTCATCGGGCCATCCTGCGAAGTCGAGAAACCCGCTTTTGTTCCTAGCAGCAGATTCCTCGACTGCGTAGGCATCCGGATGCCTACCTCGCTCGGAATGACAATTTCTCTTGGGCAGGTGTTTACGGCTGTGGAATTGCTGCTTCCCCCAGCGGCGTGATCTTGGTCTCGCTGCCGAATTTCTTGTAATCGCGCTCCGTGATATCGATGGCGACATCCATATTCTTCAGCAATGCGATGCGGGCATCGGCGGTGACAACGATGTGCTGCGGCAGCCATACTTCATCGTTGACCCGGATTTGCTCGATCACTGCCCGCGAGCCTTTGTGCAAACGAAACAGGAATAACCCGAACGACACGGTGTCGATGCATTCGGCGTCCAGCTTCCTCCACTGAAGGTCGTCTTTGTCGATCCAGGCGCGAAAGCGGAACTTGGGCAGAATTTTGGCGTCTTTCAGCTTGGGTTCGTAACCCGGTTTGGGGTCGGCGTCGATGACATAATTTTCCCGGCCATTGAGTCTCTCGTAGTCTACGAACTGGAAGTTGTAAGCATCGGCCACTTCGCGCACGAATTGGCGCTCATCCTCGCGGTCTTTTTCTTCTTTCTTCAGCCGCTTCTCGCGGTCGTCGTCGGATTCATTCTTGCGCTTGTCGATCAGCTTTTGGATCTTGTTGTCTTCCTTCTTTGCGTCTTTTTCCGATAACGGCTGGTCGTCCTTCGAAACCAGCTTCTCGACTTGCTCGCCGTAAATTTCCATTACATCGTAGGTCTTGACCTCGGTGGATTTCACTCCGCCCTTGCCGTCGAGGTGCCGCTCCTCCTGCCGTTCGACGTAAGTGTAGTTGCGAAGTTTCTTGTCGTTTTCAATGTCTTTGTCAGCCGACTGGCGAATAATGTCGCGGATTTGCTCCTCCGACGGGGGATCTGGAGTCAGCTTCGCCTTAGGAGCAGCAGGATCTTGACCGAAAGCCAGGGCGGACGACAGAGCGGCAAGCAGGAGGTATCGCGAACGCATATTCATGGCTACGTTTTGTAAACCCGGCTGGTTTCGTAAAGTTTGGTAAAGCTGCGGACCACGCTACCGGGTTACTCGGCCCACACACTCAGCCTCAAATAGTCTCTTGTCCACGCGGTGCAGGCGTTTTGCCATCGAGGGCCGGAGCAGCTTGTAATGGAAGATATCACACAGGTAGTTGGCGACGAACCAGACCGGCTCTTCCGTCGTCATCCAGTCGAGGCGGTCGAAACGCGCCAGGTTCACCGGACGTGAAAACGTGCGCAGGGTGCGCTCCCGCCGCAAATTGCAATAGGTATCGAAAAAGCTCATCGCCAGTTCCCGCAGCGACCGGTAGACCGGCTCACGATAGCGGCATCCGGAGAAATTCGACTTGGCGATTACTCCCCAGTGCCCGTCAATGCGATAAAGCGCGAGCACGTGGTCGGTATCGTGCTCAGCCTCAAAATCGATGAGCAGCGGTGGGTATCCGTTGACCCGCAGCGCCGCAGCCGCGAAAACCGCGCCTTCAAAGCAATGCGAAGTGTTCTCGCGCAACACCCGGCGCGGCGACCAGGCGGTATCTTCCAGGTGGTAGGGCATGTCGTCGAGAAGCCGCTGGATGCCGTAAGGAGTTTTCAGGCTTCGCAGTTTGCGGAGTTCAGCCGGCGTAAAGCCGTGTGTGGGAGCAATCATCTTCCGACTTAGTGTATCGGAAGAAAAAACCTGGAGACGTTAACCACAGAGGACACAGGGAACACAGAACCGCAGCGGCACCCCGTCCTTGCCCCCTTCGCTGGGAGGGACAAAAGCTCACGGCTTGGACTTCTTGCTTCTCCCGCCGCCGCCGCGGATCGCGTCCAGCGCAATCGGCCCAGCGCCGAATAAAATCAGCGCAAACGCGATGGTCAGCAGGGTCAGCGGAAACTCGAATCCGCCCTTGCCGAACATTCCATTCTTCCAATGCACTTTCCAGATGGCGACGAACATATCGATCATCACCGCGAGGGAAACGCATCGCGTGAGCAGCCCTGCAATCAGCAGTATTCCGCCGAAAAATTCAGTGATTGACGAGAGATAACCCAGCCAGAACGGCAATCCCATGTTGGCGACGTGCTGCGCGTGCGCGGCGAAGCCGCCATGAAAAACTTTACTGTAGCCGTGGGCGATCATGATCGTACCCAGAATCAAACGAAGAGCTAACAAGGCGAGCGGTTGCAGACGATCAAGGTAGCGCAATGGACCCTCCGGTGAAAAACCAGATTACCGTAGAGCGCTACACAAAAACAAAAAAGGATGGGTCGAAGGCGGGTCTAACTGGAGACCGGATCCCGGTCATCCGGGTCTCCGCGAAAGGATTTGTTCTGCCGCCGAAGGCCCTCACTGACAAATTGCTTTTTCGCGTGAGCCTGCCTCACGGCGAGAATTAACTCGCTGCTCAAGTCGGTTTTGGTGAGAAATCCGCGCGCTCCCGCGGAGAACGCCTGGCGGGCAAAAAACCAGTCATCAAACTGAGTGACAATCAAAATTTCTGCCTTCGGGGCGACATTCTTGATCAGCGGAGTGGCATGGATCCCATTGACTTCGGGAATGCCAAGGTCCAGGACAACCACATCGGGCTGAAATTCCTGCGCTTTGCGGACCGCGTCCAGCCCGCTCGAAACCTGCGCCACTACAGAAAAGTCGGGCTGCGCCTCGAGCAGAACACACACGTTCGAGCGGACGATTTCGTGGTCCTCAACCACCAAAATGCGGATCACGTCGGGACGCACCTGCTTCGCTTTGGTGAACACCACGCAACAGGTGCGAACAGCGCCGTCGGAACTGGTCTGCTCTGATTCCCCATGAAATAAGGCAAGCATTGAACCACTTCCTTGCAGACATACCGGCCAGACGTCACATCTACACAGTACCCCCGAACATACCTCACGGTAGGGGACCCTACAATACAGGACACACTGTAGACGCCGTCTGCGGCAAGGTCCCAGCCGCTTTACCGGATTTTGACTCCGTCCTTCTGCCATCTAAGAGGTCATGTTGAAAACGACCTTACAACCCAGAAGCGACCTCAAGGGAAACTCTGTCACGAATCGTATCTTGTGCTCTCTTTCCGAGGGAGAATTCCGAAAGCTGCGTCCCGCACTCGAGTTTGTCGAACTCGACCACCGCCATCCCATGCACGAGCCTTTCAAGGCAATGAGCGCCGCCTACTTCATTAATAGCGGCGTGGCATCTTTGATTGTGGCCGACGCCAGCGGCCGGCGCGTGGAAGTTGGAGTGGTAGGCTATGAAGGGCTCACCGGGATGCCGCTCGTGGCCGGGGTGCATCGCACAACTTCGGCAGCGCTGATGCAGATTGAAGGCAATGCTTTCAAGATGGAGGGCGCGGCGTTCGAGAAGGCGATCAAGTCTTCCGCGGAGCTTCGCGACCGCGTGCTGCGCTACTCGGTCATCCAGGCAATGCAGGTGGCGCAGACGGCAGCCTGCAACCGTCTGCACGACACGCGGCAGCGCCTGGCGCGCTGGCTGCTCATGGCCCTTGACCGCATCTCTGGCGACATAGTGAAACTTACGCACCAATTTCTGGCCATCATGCTTGGCACAGACCGCCCCAGCGTGACCATCGCCGCGCGACATCTGCAAAAATTGGGCGCGATTGAATATGGACGAAAAGCCCTGAAAGTCATCGATCGCAAACAACTGGAACGCGCCGCCTGCGAGTGTTACTTCGCAGTGCGGAAGTTTAATCCCGCGGTCGGCCTCTGAGGGAGGTTTTCCACTGCTCCTTGCGGGAAGTTGCCTGATCGCCGGCGGGAGAAAAGTCTGTATCCCGTCGCAAGGACAAAACCTAGGGAATGCCGCCCGCTCAAATACCCTGCTTGACGGAAGGCCCGCGAGTTTGTTGTGCCATCCCACTAGGCATGAAACCAGATGAGAGACAGCGAATGTATGAGTTGTGCGCGTTGATTGAGAAAGAGCAGGACCGGCACCGGTTCCTGCAGTTGATTCGCGAACTCAACGATCTGCTCGAGCGCAAAGAGCGAGGACTCGAAAACGAGCCAAAGATGTAGCCGTTCCCCGCTGAATTTCGCCGTACACTTGCCCTGGTCCCTTCCCCCGAGTTGAAGGGACAGGGCCGACGGTCTTCGTGATTGGAGACGAAAGTCTCTCACTACTAGCTCTACGTAGTTTTACAATTTCCCGAACTGCGCTGCAGTAGCGCGTTATACAATGGCGTCTGCTCGCGCAGGATGGGCTTTGGTCGCGGCTTCAGCACGAGTGGGGATTCAGGATCGAGGCAGACGTTTCATGAAAAATTCGTTGGGAAAATACTGCGCATCACGCGGAATCGCAATTTTGCTGGCAGTGTGCTTGAGCAGCGTGGCGGCATGGGCCGGCTCGCAGCACTATATTGTCACCAATGATGACAACACCGGAAACTTCATTCCGAACAGTATGACTTTTTACAGCGTGGGCGCCAACGGCCAACTCACGCTGGCCAAGCAGGTGCAAATCGGCGTCACCGGAATTGCGGGAGGATATTTCCCAAGCAAACGGGTCGCGGTGCTCGATAACGACAGCAACCAATGCATATTCGGCAGCGACGCGGCCACCGGCACCATCGCCGGCGTCGACAGCACTTTGACGCTGCGAAGCAGCGTCAATGGGTCGTCGGCCGATACCGGCCTTTCCAACGGAGTCGGCCTCGCGCTGGGCACACAATATCTCTATGCGGGCTTCACCGATTCCAGCAACATCGGAACTTTCCAGATCGGCTCCGATTGCGCGCTGACCTTCGTCGGCGATGTCACGGTCGGCGGACTGCAGGGCGGCGTGATCGACGCCATGGCGGTCCATGGCAATCTGCTCATCGCCACCTACGGCGACGGTTCAATGGAATCGTTCAATGTAGAAGACGGAATGCCGGTTTCGAACGGCGACAAGCAGAATTCGAGCGCCGCCATCCAATCCGCTGGAGCTTCGTACCCAAGCGCCATCGACATCACACAGGACGGCCACTACGCAATTTTTGGTGACACCTCGACCGACCTGTTGATCGAGGTCTCGGACATTTCCTCCGGCCTGTTGACTACGACAAAGACTTACAAGACGTCGCTGACCATCAACTCGAGCAACATCATGCTCAGCCCGGATGAGACGCTGCTCTACGTTGTCGATACCCAGGGTGACCGGGTAAGCGCCGGGTTTTTCGACAAGACAACCGGCGCGGTAACTCGCGGCTGCGCCACCGGCTTTATCAAAGGTTACTCGCAGAATTGGTCATACCTGGCGGGCATTGCGTTGGCCAACAACACCGGAAACGGCGGAGACATCTACGTCGCGGAGTTCGGCGCTCCCTCCTCGATTGCGATGGTCCAGGTCACATCTTCGGCGGGGCAGTGCTCACTGGCTGAGATTGCGGGATCGCCGGTCGCGGACCCGAACAGCCCCGGCCTGCTCTCGATTGCCAGTTTTCCGCCACGGTCGTTCTAAGCTCGCAATCTTCGCGAGCTTTAAGAAAAGGCGAAGTCTTTAAACGCAAAGGCCGCTGAGGTTTTCGCAAAGGTCGCGAAGAACCTCCAACAAAGAATTCGCCTTTGCGTTCTTCGCGTGACCCTCGCGAGCTTTGCGGTCAAAGATTTTAGACGCAAAAGGTTTCGCAAAGATCGTACGCAACACTATTAATCAAATCTCATCGGCAGACCGACGTAGTTTTCTGCAAACGAACGCGCCGCTGCATTCGACGTTGCCAGATAATCAAGATCGCTCAGCTGGCGGTGCTGCTCGAACCCGTCGTCCCCCGGGAAGCGGTGGAGCATTGAAGTCATCCACAGCGAAAATCTCTGCACCAGCCACACTCGCCTCAGGCAAGTTTCTGAGTAAGCATCGAGCCGCTGCGTCGAACCGGAGGAATAAAAGTGCGAGATGGCACGGGCCAGGACGCGCACGTCCGCGACGGCAAGATTTAATCCCTTCGCCCCCGTCGGCGGTACGATGTGGGCGGCGTCTCCGGCGAGGTACATGCGGCCGTATTGCATGGGTTCAACCACAAAGCTGCGCATCGCGGTTACGCCTTTTTGGAGGATCTGGCAGCTTCATTCAGCCGTCTTCCATCGCGTGTGGCGAGTCGCGTCTGCAGCTCGGCCCAGATCTTTTCATCCGGCCAATTTGCCAGGTCCCTCGTCGGGAGCGCACTGCAGATACAGGCGCGTAATCTCCGGCGTCCTCATGCTGTGCAGCGAAAATCCCCGCTGGTGGTAGCAGTAAATCAGTTCGTGCGACGAGGGCTTCGCTGCCGCTAGAATTCCCAGCCAGGCAAACGGAAAAACGCGTTCGTACACTGTTAGCTTGTCCGCCGGAATGCTGGGCCGGCAGATTCCGTGGTAACCGTCGCAGCCGGCAAGAAAATCGCACAAGATTTCCTGGCGCTCGCCTTTGTGGGTATAACGAACCTTGGGCTGGGACGAAGCAAAGTCGTGCACGCTTACATCGCCGACCTCGAAGAGAAGTTGGCCTCCAGCTTTGACCCGCGCCGCGATCAAGTCTTTCACCACTTCCTGCTGGGCGTAAATTGTGATGCCCTTGCCGGTCAGATGCTTGAAGTCAATGCGGTAATTTTCGCCATTCACGCGGAACTCGACGCCGTCGTGGATTAGTCCTTCGGCCTTCATGCGCTGGCCCAGGCCCATTTCAGTCAGCAAGTCGACCGTGCCTTGCTCGAGCACTCCTGCCCTGACTCGCTGCTCGCAATATTCGCGGCTGCGCGCCTCAATCACCACCGACTCGATCCCTTGGAGGTGCAGCAAATGAGCCAGCACCAGACCTGCCGGCCCCGCGCCCACAATCCCGACTTGAGTGCGAATAGTTTTCATTTTCGCCCTCTGAGGGAAGGCCGCCGACTTCGCCGTGTTTTGGTCTTTTGCTGGAACTTCTCGATCACTTCCTCGGGGATTGGCTTGCTTTCAATCTTCTCCGGATCTTTCGCCGACAGGCCCGCCCAGACGCGGGTCTCGATACATTCGACAGCCAGCACTTTTTTGTTAAACAGGCGATGGCGCACCAAAAAACTGCTTCGCCGCCATTCGATGACTTCAGATTCGATCACTACCTGTTCGGAAAACCGCGAAGGCGCGAGAAACGAAGCCCGCACGTCGACCATGGGAATGCCGATGATCTGGTAGGTCTTTAACATCTCCAACTTCGGCAGGCCGGCCTTCTTGAACAGCGCCGTTGTGCAGGCATCAAAATAGAAAAAATAGCGTGGGAAGTGGACGATCTGGGCCGGATCGCAATCGCCCCACTCAATCGCGACGAGCTTCCGGCTCTTTAGGTTGTTTGTCTTCAATAATGACCTCGGAGCTTTAGGCTTGCAAAGTGCAATTCTAGCGAAAGTTGGCGCGGTGCACATTTCGGCTATCTAGTCTACAAACACTACAGATGCAACTAAATAGTTGCATCTGCCTGGACAGATGCATACAATGGCAGCGGGTGCGATTTGCCCAAGTTGGAGGCCTAACCATGAAACGCCTTCGCGAAGCCGACCTCGTTGATGTCTCCCCCAGGGAGCAGCGGGAGATCATGGATATTTACGCAAAATTGCGCGATGCGGAGGCGAAACTCATTGGTCCGGATGGCAAGAGTGAAATCCTGCCCAACAATCTCTATTCCTTTCTGCTTCGCTTGCTTGCCGATCTGAAGGCTGGGCATTCTGTGACCATTCTCCAGAGCAGTCATGAACTGACCACGGTCGAAGCCAGCAAAATTCTGGGGATGTCCCGGCAGTACCTGATCCGGCTGCTCGAGAAGGAAGAAATCCCTTTTCACATGGTTGGCACGCATCGCCGACTGTATGTCCGGGACGTGCTCGCCTACAAAACCAAACGCGATCTTGCCCGCCGCGAAATCCTGAACGACCTGGCCCGGCAGGAATTCAGCAAAGGGGATTACGACAAGGTTCCGGATGATTTTCACGCAGGAGAATGAATATTCCGCCGTCCTCGACGCCTGCGTTCTAGTGCCAGTTTCCCTCTGCGACATCCTGCTGCGGCTTGCAGAAGAGTCGGCCATGTATCGCCCTCTTTGGAGCGAAGAGATCATGGCAGAGATGGCAAGAGCGTTACGGACGAAGCTTCATCGCACGGCGGCGGAAATCACATACCGGCGGCAGCAAATGAATCACGCGTTTCCTGAGGCGATGGTCGCCGTTCCGCCTGAATTGGCCGATGCGCTCGAGTTACCAGACAGGGATGATAGGCATGTTTTAGCTGCGGCGATTAAAGCTCAGGCCAACGTGATCGTTACTCAAAACACCAAGCACTTCCCGAAGGCCTGTCTGGAAAAATGGGGAATCTTGTGCCAGACCGCCGATGAGTTTCTCATCGACCAGTATCACTTGTCCCCACAAACTATGCTGGATAAAATCGACGATCAGGCCGCGGCGATTTCGCAGGAT
>CAWKDJ010000018.1:0-48596 GCA_963848325.1 uncultured Acidobacteriaceae bacterium | reverse complement strand
AGTAACCTGCTGGCGGATATTCAAGTAACCGCTGGCCGATAGTGAAAGTAGAATAGCCGCCAAGTTGAAATTTGAAATTTGAAATGAAGATGAAGTCGATTGGTCAAATACGGCGAATGGTTCTGGTTCTCCTGGTTGGCGGCGCGGTGTGCGCCCGGCCTTCGGGTTGCACGAATACATTCCTTCGCGGCAGGTTCACCGTAGCACTACGAAGCGCCGGCTGCATGTGCGGCGCATGCGTTGGGATCCCGTATTCCGGCCTTCCCACGAGTCGCTTCTGAAGCAGAATGAAGAAATCGACCGCATGGAACTGCCGCGCATCTAGAACGATGCGGAACTGGATGACTTGATTGGCAAGGGCGATCTGGTTCCGATTAGCCCGAGGCGAAACCCTGCGCATCGATCCCCGCCTTGATCCTGCGCGCCGCTATTGCCGGCCGTGGACGCGCGATTTTCTCAACGACCTGAGCCAGGCTTACTACGACCAGTTTCACGATCAGATCCAGGTGAATTCAGCGGTGCGCACGGTGCTGGTGCAGAAAAAGCTGCGCCGCCACAATCGCAACGCGGCCCCGGAAAACGGCGAAACCGCATCCTCCCATCTCGCAGGCATTACCGTGGACATTCAGCGCCGTGGCATGACCGGCGCACAGGTGAAGTGGATGGAGGCTTACTTGATGCCGCTGAACGAGCAGGGACTGGTCGAGCCCGAAGAAGAGCGGCATCAGTGGGTGTTTCACGTCGCAGTCTCCGGCCGCTACGGTGACGGGCACGAAGCGACTGGCTACCGCCGAACCGAAAGCGGACACGCCGTGGCCCGCACCCTGAAGCGCTCGGCACCAACGCCAGCGAGCAATAGATTCGGGTCGCCGCCGAATTCCATTTCATTTCCTCTCAGCAACGTTATAGAATCTCTTTCTTCATGAACTCCTCATATCGCACGCTCCAGCGGGTTTTCCTGCCGCTTCTCATCGCGCCAGCGCTTTCGCGCAGAATGCTTCTTCTCAAAATCCATCCGTAATCGAGCGCAAGGCGCGGGCCATTCACGACTCAGCGATCGTGGTTGACACTCATGCCGATACGCCGCAGCGGTTTGCTCGACCACAATTTCGACTTCGGCAGCACCGATCCCAACGACATTGGTCATATCACGCTCGACAAAGCCAAGGCCGGCAATCTGGGTGCGCAGTTTTTCTCCATTTGGGTTGATCCGGAGACGAATAAAGGCCGCTTACGCCGAACACACTCTGGATTTGATTGACTCGGTCTATGAGCAGGCCGAGCGCCATCCCGACCGGATGATGATGGCGTTCTCCGTGCCGCCGACATTGAACGCGCCCACAAGCAGAAGAAGCTTGGCGGCGCTGATGGGGATCGAGGGCGGACATTCGCATTCGAGAACAGCATCTCGCGTGCTGCGCGACTTACTATCGCCTGGGCGTGCGCTATATGACGCTCTCCTGGTCGAATACCAACGAGTGGGCGGATTCTTCTGGCGACATCGACGATCCCAAGGTTCAGCATCACAACGGACTCACCGATTTCGGCAAGCAGGTCGTCGCTGGAGATGAACCGGCTGGGGATGATCGTCGATATTTCCCACGTCGCCGACAAGACATTCTGGGACGCGATTGCCGTGAGCAAAGCTCCGGTGATTGCCTCGCACTCCGTCGGCACGCGCCCTGTGCAACGCGCCACGCAATATGACCGACGACATGCTACGTGCAGTGGCGAAGAACGGCGGCGTGGTGGATGTGAATTTCTATTCCGGCTTCGACGATCAGAGCTACTGGGACGCAAATAAAGCGCAGGAGAAGGAGCGCGATGCCGCGGTCAAAGAGTATCTCGACAAACTGAAGGCCGCGGGCAAGACGCCTTCTTATATGGATGAAGAAATGATCCAACGGCAGTGGATGGCAAAGATACCGCGTCCGCCATTCACGGTACTGATCGACCACATTGATCACATTGCGAAAGTGGCAGGTGTGGATCATGCGGGGCTGGGCTCAGATTTCGATGGCGTGAGCGGAGCAACACCTCAGGGCATGGATTCGGCGGCCGACTTGCCCAAGATCACCCAGGGTTTGCTGGATCGGGGATATAGTGCCGAGGACATCCACAAGATTCTTGGTGGAAATGTGCTGCGGGTATTTGCCGAGGTGGAGCGGGTGAGCCGGGAAATGCAGAAAGAACCGGCCGCAAAGTAGCGCCTTTCTTCGCGTACTTCGCGGATTCCTTCGCGCACTTTGCGGTTAAACCTCTTCACCGCAAAGGACGCTAAGCTCTCGCAAAGATCGGGAAGAAAAGCCGGATCAGCCCGAGGCAATTTTCGCGGCGGTGTCGTACAATTCATAATTCTGCTATCAACCTTCAAGGAGATGAGTCATGCGTAAGCCAGTTCTAGCGTTCGTCGTTCTTTTTGGCGTTGACTATTTTCGCAAGCGGCGTTCGCCGCGGCTGTGTCTGGGCCCACTGCGGTCATCGAAACCACAGCCGGCAAACTCACCTGCACGCTGTTTCCCGAACGTCGCCCCGATCGGCGTGGCGAATTTCATTGGCCTCTCGAATGGCACTAAAGACTGGACCAGTCCGGTCACGCATCAGAAGAAACATGGCGTGCCGCTTTACGACGGAACTATCTTCCATAGCGTCATTCCCGAACTTCATGATCCAGGGCGGAGACCCGGCGGGCAACGGCATCGGCGATCCAGGCTATCAATTCAAGAACGAGACTTCATCCTGACTTGAAGTTTGACCGACCCGGGACGTCTAGCCTATGCGAATTCCGGCCCGGACACCAACGGCTCGCAATTCTTCATCACAGAAGTCCCTTATCCCAGCTTGAATGGCGGCTATACGATTTTTGGCCAATGCGACGACGCCAGCGTTGCCCTGGTCAAAGAGATCGCACGGGTTGGACGAGATTCCGACGACAAGCCTAACACGCCGGTGAAAATCGATCACATCACGATTGAAGGGGCGGGAGCGGCGAAGAGCGCGTCCAAGTAGAGCGAGACTAATCCGAACTTAGAAAGGGGAAGTACATTTATGGCACGTGAACCCGGGACTTATGCAGTCTTTGATACCTCGGAGGGCAAGGTTGTTTGCCGGTTGTTCGAAAAAGATGCGCCCAAGACGGTGCAGAATTTTTTCGAACTTGCCGAGGGCAAACGCGACTGGACCCATCCAGTCAGCGGCAAAAAGAGTAAAGACCGCTTGTATGACGGAACGATTTTTCACCGCGTGATTCCGAATTTCATGATTCAGGGTGGCGACCCGGCGGGAACCGGCTTGGGCGGGCCGGGCTACCAGTTCGAAGATGAGACCAAGAACTCGCCGCACACTTTTGCCAAGCCGGGCAAGCTGGCGATGGCCAATGCTGGCCCGAACACCAATGGCTCGCAGTTCTTTATTACCGTTAGCGCCTACGCAGTGGCTGACCGGCAAGCACACCATCTTCGGAGAAGTGGTCGAAGGCGACGACGTGGTGGAGAAGATCGTGAATGCTCCACGCAACCGGCAGGACAAGCCGGACAAGGATGTGGTGGTGAAGTCGGTGGTGATGGAGAGGGTGTAGCACGACGCCAACAATGTGTGCGATGTGTCAGCGAAAGGCGTCCCAATCATCCTCGCTTGTGGTCGGGCCAACGATATCGCCCAGTATTCGGGCAGTGCCTTTCATAGTGCCTAGCCAGCGTCGACTGGATGATGCCGGAACTATTTCGGCAACCGGCTTGCCGAAGCGAGTAATGCGAATGGGTCTAACAGTGTTTTGCACCTGATCCAGAAATTCGAAACACTTCGACCTAAATTCCGAGATGGAAACTTCCTTCATTTGACTCCTAACACCCAATCACTGCCACCAGCTCCTTTACGGTCTCTGCGCTGCGGTAGAGTTCGGCCTGCTCGTGCTCGGTGAGCTTGATCTCGATGATCTGCTCAATGCCTTTCGCGCCGAGCTTTACCGGCACGCCGACGAACAGGCCCTTAATCCCGTATTCGCCTTCGAGATACGCCGCGCAGGGAAGGATTTTGTGCTTGTCTTTCAGGATAGCCTCCACCATTTCGGTGGCTGCCGCCGAGGGAGCGTAATAAGCGCTGCCGGTCTTGAGATATTTCACAATCTCGGCGCCGCCGTCGCGGGTGCGTTGCACCAGGCGGTCGATGGTGTGTGCGTCCATCAGTTCGGTGATCGGAATTCCGGCAACCGTCGAATAGCGCGGCAAAGGCACCATCGTGTCGCCGTGCCCGCCCAGCACGAACGCGGTAACGTTCTCGACGCTCACTTTCAGTTCCTCCGCGATAAATGCGCGGAAGCGGGCGGAGTCGAGCACGCCCGCCATGCCGATCACGCGCTCACGGGGAAACCCACACAGCTTGAAACCCGCTTGTGCCATGGCATCGAGCGGGTTGGAGACGATAATCAGAATGCACTTTGGGGAGTGCTGCACCACCTTCTCAACCACATCTTTCATGATCTTGTGATTGGTGTGGAGCAGGTCGTCGCGGCTCATACCGGGCTTGCGAGGAATGCCGGCGGTAATCACGACAATGTCGGAGTGCGCCGTGTCCGCGTAGTCGTTGGTGCCAATGACATGCGAGTCGCGTCCTTCGATCGGCATGGCTTCGAGCAAATCGAGGCCTTTGCCCTGGGGTACGCCTTCAACGATGTCGATCAGAACCACGTCGGCGAGTTCTTTCGACGCGATCCAGTGGGCCGCCGTCGCCCCCACATTTCCCGAACCTACAATCGTAACTTTTTTACGCATGAGTTCCTTTCGTTAAATTCGTAAACCACCAAAAACACGAAGTACCACAAAGTTGTTAACCTCGCTTCGTGCGCTTTTGTGTCCTTGGCGGTTGAATAAATATCAGTCAGCCGCGCTCCGCAAGGCCGCCGCGTTCATGTTCTGGATGATGCTATCGCCGAACTCGCTGGTCTTGACCTTGGTCGCGTTCTGCATGAGTCGCTCAAAGTCATAAGTTACTTTCTTCTGCTCGATTGAGCTTTCCATGCCCCGCTCAATCAGATCGGCAGCCTCGTTCCATCCCATGAATCGAAACATCATCACGCCTGACAAGATAACCGAGCCGGGGTTGATGACATCTTTGTCGGCGTACTTCGGGGCAGTGCCGTGGGTCGCCTCGAAGACTGCATAACCGTCGCCGATGTTCGCCCCGGGCGCGATCCCCAACCCCCCGACCTGCGCCGCGCATGCGTCGGAGATGTAATCGCCATTCAAGTTTGGCGTGGCCAGAACGGAATATTCGTCGGCGCGCGTCACCACCTGCTGAAAGATCGAATCGGCAATGCGGTCATTGATCAGGAGCTTTTGCTTCCACGCGCCCTTGCCGTGGGTCGGATAAATACTCTTCACCACCTGTTCCACTTCGCGATAGACCGACTGACGAAAATCCTCCGACGCGAACTCCAGACCGGGATCAATCAGGTGTGCATTTTCCACATTCGTCAGCTGCGGGTTCTTATCTTTGTTGTCGAGAATCCAACATTCGCGCTCGGTCACGCACTGATCGCGAAATTCTTCCGTGGCAACTTCGTATCCCCATTTGCGGAATGCGCCTTCGGTGAATTTCTGAATGTTGCCCTTGTGCACCAGCGTCACGCTTTTGCGTCCGCTCTCCAGAGCGAATTGAATGGCCATCCGCACCAGGCGCTTGGTCCCGGTCACCGAAATCGGTTTAATGCCGACGCCGGAATCGGAGCGAATCTGCTTCTTGCCGCCCTTCAGCATTTCTTTATTGATGAATTCGATGATCTTGGCCGCTTCCGCCGTGCCTTCTTCCCACTCGATACCGGCATAAACGTCTTCGGTATTCTCGCGGTAGATGACGATATCCATGCGCTCGGGGTTCTTTACCGGGGATGGTGTGCCCTTATAGTATTTCACTGGCCGCACGCAGGCGTAGAGATCGAGAATCTGACGCAGCGCGACGTTCAGCGAGCGAATGCCGCCGCCAACGGGCGTGGTCAATGGGCCTTTGATCGCCACCCGGAACTCGCGGATCGCATTGACGCTGTCGTCCGGAAGCCAGTTCTTGAATTTCGAAAAGGCCTTCTCGCCGGCGAACACCTCGTACCACACCACGCGGCGCTTGCCGTTGTACGCCTTGCGCACGGCGGCATCGAAAACCCGGACCGAAGCTTTCCAGATGTCGCGCCCAGTACCGTCGCCTTCAATAAAGGGGATAACGGGATTGTCGGGAACCTGGTAGCGGCCACCGCTGTATGAAATTGCCTTGCCATCGGCCGGCACAGCCAGGCCGTTATATGAAACCGTCATTCCTAACTCCTCCAAAGCTTGCAGGGAAACTCTCAATTATAAAGGGGCGCGGAGGACAAGAGAAGTTACCGATGCGGACTTAACCACGGCGGGCACGGAGGAACAACGGGAACCAGATCCCGCACGACCCGCGGTTGCTGGCTCCCAATCCTGAGGGCGCCAGCAAAGCTTCACCCGGACGCGCCGCCTTTTTCTCGGTAATTTTTCTGCAACTTTTTCTTGCACCTTGGTAACTCGCTGATTTCCCTGCCTCCCCATACCATCGCAACATCTTGTCCCATTTCGCGTTTGTATAAGCAACAAGAAAGGACAATCACAATGCGTATCCCTCACTCAGTTCGGTGGCTGTTAGTGGCAATAATAATGGCTGCAATGTCGGCAACGGCCTCGGCTGGAGTTTTCATTTCCGTCAATTTTGGATCCGCCTCCGCTGCCGGTTTATGTGCAGCCAGTTTGCCCCACTCCCGGCTTCATCTTCACCCCCGGTTATTGGGCCTGGGGCCCGGCTGGATATTTCTGGGTTCCCGGCACGTGGGTATCGGCGCCTCGACCCGGCCTCCTCTGGACTCCGGGCTATTGGGGCTTCGGCGGCGGCGCGTATTTGTGGCATGCCGGCTATTGGGGAACCGACCGTCGGTTTCTACGGCGGAATTAACTACGGCTTCGGTTACACCGGCGTCGGCTACGCAGGCGGATACTGGCACGGCGGCGACTTCTTCTACAACCGCAGTGTCAACAATGTGAACGTCGTGAATGTTCACAATGTTTACAACACTACGGTGATCAACAATAACGTCACGGTCAACCGCGTTGCCTACAACGGCGGGCCCGGCGGAATTGCTGCCCAGCCCACGCCGGCAGAGATGAAGGCCGCGAATGAGCCTCATGTCGAGCCGACCTCCGAGCAGTTGCAGCACCAGACCATGGCGCAGAACAATCGCGATCTGCTCGCTTCTGTGAATCATGGCAAACCAGCGATCGCTGCGACGGCCAAGCCGGCGGAGTTCTCCCATGGGGCCGTGGCCGCGACTCGCGCCGGAGCACCTTATCGCGCCCCGACCAGCACCAATGAACCGCGCGCCAACAACTCCGTTCCGCGACCGGGCAACGAAGGTCGTGGCGAGATGTCACCCAACGAAGCTTCGCGCGCCAGCGAGGCGACACGGCCGGGCAGTAACGTTCCGCGTCCGGCCAACTCCTATCGTGAAGCCAATACAACTCACGGTGTGACGACCAACGCCTCGCGGCCTGAGGTCCCACGGCCACCGAGCGCTTCATCTTCGCCGAATCAGTATCGCGGCGGGAACACCACGAATGCGCCGACGACTGAACACGCGTCGAATGTTCCGCACCCGCAGAACACCCCGAGGCCGAGCAACAATTCGTCATCGCGGAGCACGGAACCGTATGGCAGAACTCAGTCGGGCGGTCAGACCTCGCACGAAACCGCGAATGCTCCTCGTCCGCAAGCCGAATCTCACGGAGCGAAGCCATCGCCCGAACGGCCGGAACGTCCCGAACGCGGAAGGTGAGGGAACAGAAACGATAAGGCCGCGGCTCACAGTCGCGGCCTTTTTCTGCGATTCGCCGGTCGGTGCCAGTTATTTTCTACCGGCATGAACTCGAAGTAGACGATCATCTGCCGTTTGCGTTTTACTCCGCGACCTCGCTGCCCCTGTTGATTGCGATCGCGGAAATTGGAGTGCAGACAGGCAGAATGCTTCCCGATGACGCCGCTGCGCTGGTGGGCGCGGGCATGCTCTCGATTCTGTTCTTCCCGATGGTGGCGTTGACCGCCCAGAGCCGCAAGCGGAGATCGATCGCAACTGCGGCGTAAAGAAGCGCGCTGTGAGAGCGAAGGCCTAGAACGGACCGGTCATTTCCGACTGTGCAGATACGGGTTTGTTGAGCCGCTCTGGGAGAGAGGGTTCCGTCGTCTCCAGAAGGGAGTGGCTCATCGCGTCCAAGCTGGCTTGGGACCTTTCAAGCACCCGCAAGAGATATTTCTGAGCCACTGCGCCGGTCGCGGGATGAACCAGCCTCCACCAGCGCTCCAGCGATTCGTGCACCTGGGCTTCGGTTTTCTCACCTTCCACGGCGGCATCGATCAGCTTGTAGACCTTGCTTTTGATGGCCTGAAACGAGACGGAAACTTCCTGCGACATATTGGGGCTCCCCTGGGCGCGGAGTATTGGCAGCAATAGCTTGACCAAAGCGCCAGCCCTGCAGTTTTGTGAATTTACGGAGAGCGGATTCAAAATGTTGGAGGCAGCAGCGCCCTCGATATGGATTTTCGTAGAGCCGCGTTTACGTGAGCTCGTTGATCGACGGCTTTTCTCTTGCATTACAATGTGGCTCCCTTAAAAAACAGGATTCTGCGGTGAAGTCAAATTTCCTTCTGGAGGCGAGATGAGACAGCGTTGGGGACTCATGATAGTGGTGTTCCTTCTTTTTGGTGCGGCAGCGTGGGCTGAGGATGATCAAACGATTCTTGGGACGCAGGACCGCTTCTTTCTGCCCAAGGACACGATCTGGGCGTATGCGCAGTTTGACCTTGCGCCTCCGCATAACGAAATTGATCCTAACCTGTGCGCCTCGAATGCGGGCTATTATGGCGGTGCGAACGCTCCGTGCAATATGTTTGCCCGTTACATGTTGTCGGGGCTTATGGAAGTCCGTCCCTTTGGCAGGGGACAATTGCGGCGTTTCATGCTTTGGGGACAGCCGTCATTTCTTTTCGGCAAGAACGTGCCACAAAATCTGTATACCTGGTCGTGGGACGCGATCGGCATTGAACATTCCTGGGGACTGGGCGTGTACATCGCCAAGGGATTCGAATTCCGCGTGACTCAGCACTTTCAGTTCGACCGATTGGGTGCGAGAAACATGAATCTCTGGCCCCGCCGACTTAGGCAATAACGGCCCTTGGGGACGATATAACTCGATTGGGGTGAGGAAGTACTTCGGAACGCGGCGGTGGTGAACCGCTCTGGCGGAAATTCGCCCAGGGCTATGCAGGGCTGCGGTTCGTAGCTCGACATCTTGGCTCGACCGTCTTGGTTTAGGTGGCTAGATCGGCTCCTCGCCGTCGATTGCGCCGACGGATCGCAGCCGACGGATCGCGGCTTTCCCTCCAGCCCCACTTCGCGCTATAGTCCTAAGCCGGTCATATTTTTGAGATAGTTTTTCAGATTGTCCGTCTGGAGGCACTTATGGCAACGGAATCGCGGCCTGAAGCCAAAGCCCGCTGCTTTGGTCAAAATATCGAAAGCGATCTGGCGTCGCGGTTCCTGCGCGTGGTCGAGGTCGCCGCCATCGCCTCGGCTCACACCATGGGCCAGGGCGAGCGCCATCTTTCCGATCAGGTTGCCACCGAAGCCATGCGCCAGACCATGGATTCCATTCCTATGCACGGAACCATCGTCATTGGCGAGGGCGAGCGCGACGAAGCTCCCATGCTCTACATCGGCGAGAAAGTTGGCGCCGAATTCCCCGACGGAACCGATGTACCGGAAGTCGACATTGCCGTCGATCCGCTCGAAGGGACAAATCTCTGCGCCACCGGTGCGCCGGGAGCGATCACCGTCCTGGCGGCTTCGGAGCACGGCGGGCTGCTCAACGCCCCCGACTGCTACATGGAAAAAATTGTGGTAGGCCCGTCCTGCAAAAACGCGGTCGATCTGGATGCTCCGGTATCGCAAAATCTCAAGAACATTGCGAAACGTTTGGACCGGCAACGTCGAGGACCTGGTGGTGATCGTACTCGACCGTCCGCGCCATGAGAAGCTGATTGCCGAAATTCGCGCCGCAGGAGCGCGCATCCGCCTCATCGGCGACGGCGATCTCTCGGCCGGCATCGCCGCTGCCGTGATCGGCACTGGCGTTCACGCGGTCATGGGTTCGGGGGGCGCGCCAGAAGGCGTCATTACGGCTGCCGCTATTCGCTGTCTCAACGGTTATATGCAAGGACGATTAGTCGTCAACAAGCCGGAACTCGAAGAGCGCATCGCCAGGATGGGGATCAAAGACAAAAACAAAATTTACGAAGCCCAGGACCTCGCGCCCGGCAAGCAGCTGATTTTTGCCGCTACGGGAGTGACCGACGGAGCGCTATTGCGCGGTGTGCGCTTCTTCGGCGAGGGCACACGAACGTCCTCTGTAATAATGACCTACCGCACGCGCAAGGTGCGTTTTATCGAGAGCATTCATCTCGAGGACACGCCGGATGTAAAGGTGAAGTTCATGTAGGAAGGTCGCACGTAGACGCGATTGAGGCATCAACTCAACCTCTTCACACCCGGCCTTGCTCGATCAACTCCTTGACATTTAGGCCCTTTGGAGTCTTGGCGCATTGACGAATACGTTCAATATCGGAAAAAATCTCTCTGACCTCTTTTTCGGAGTTTGATGGCCTGACTATGGCGTCGAGCTCGCCGCCGCGGGCCGTTTCACGATCTCGAACTGTCTGTGCATCGCTTCCAATAACCCCAGGATTGCCATTCTTTCGCCTTTTCCGCATGCGACGCATTGTACCTCGACGTGGCGCGAACCGAAGAATTGCCGCTCGCTACCCTCGATCAGGCCCTCGGCAAAGCAGCGCCCGAGGCGGGCGTCGAATTGCTGGACTAGACAGGGCCTCTGCATTAATCTGTCTGCCGCGGATGAGGAGGTTCTATGCGGGTTCCCACGAAGGTTTTACTCTCCTTCTGCCTGATAATTTTCTTGTGTGCCGCTGCGGCCGGACAAAACCTCGGCTATTACAAGCAAGCGGCAAAACTAGTTGCCTCGGATGGAGCTTCCGGCGATTTATTTGGTGGAAGTATTTCCGTCAGCGGCGATACGCTCGCTGTGGGTGCGCCAGATCAAAATTCACAGACAGGCGCCGTCTACGTCTTCGTGAAATCGAAGAACAGCGCAACTCAGGTCGCTAAGTTGACCGCATCCGATGGTGTGCCACAAGACCGATTTGGCACTTCAGTCTCTATTAGCGGGAACACGATCGTGGCTGGGGTTCCGGATCATACAGTAGGCGCGAATCAATATCAGGGTGCTGCCTACGTATTCGTCGAACCTTCGGGCGGCTGGACAAACATGACTGAAACTGCCGAGTTGAC
The DNA here is from genome assembly GCA_963848325.1 of uncultured Acidobacteriaceae bacterium. Lineage (GTDB taxonomy): Bacteria > Acidobacteriota > Terriglobia > Terriglobales > Acidobacteriaceae > DATJOJ01. The sequence goes on along the minus strand of CAWKDJ010000018.1, from coordinate 37,180 downwards.
TGCCTCGGACGGGGCAGTCGACGACGGATTTGGTCAGGGTGTGGGCATTAGTGGAAATACGATTGTGGCGGGGGCGCCCTCCGCCGCCATCGGTTCGAACAGCAATCAGGGTGCGGCTTATGTTTTTATTGAACCCCCGAACGGCTGGGAAAGCATGACGCAGACTGCAAAGCTGACCGCCTCGAATGGGGCGGCACAGGATGTGCTCGGATTTTCTGTATCCGTCAGTGCCAATACGATAGTCGCCGGGGCGGGGGTGCTAGCGGCGGTCATGGCGCAGCCTATGTGTTTGTCGAGCCAAATAGCGGTTGGGCGAACATGACTCAAACTGCCGAGTTGAGAGCAAGTGTTCAGGCAGGATTTCAAGTAGTCGCAATCGACAGCAATACTATTGTGGCTGGAGCGCCCTATACGCCTGGCTCTGGCACGCAAAAGGGAGAAGCACTGGTCTACGTCAAACCCAAGACAGGTTGGAAGTCCATTTCAACTCCAAATGCTGTACTGACTGCATCGAATGGGGCCGATGGTGACCGGTTGGGGTGGTCTGTCTCGGTCAATGGCAACCTGGTGGTCGCAGGCGCACCTTTTGCCGGTTCGGAAGCCGGTGCGACCTACATATATGCGGAGCCGGGGAGCGGCTGGGCCAATATGACTGAGACTTCTAAGATAAAGGCCTCAGACGAAAAGTCAGGCGACGGTTTCGGGGGGAGCGTGGCTAATATAAGTACAACTGCCCTGGCGGGCGCGCCGGGAAACGACGGCCAAGGCGCGGTGTATGCATTCGTTTATGTCTCGAAGTAATGTTTTTCATTCGTACCCGTGTGCAAACCCCTTCATGGCTTCGCCCCTGCCGGCACTTTCACCTTCGGCGGAAAGTCGCGCGACGGTCCTTTGAACAATGGCACGGTCTGCTCCTCGCGTTTTGCGCCATCGTGCACGGCAATGGTGTGATGTTTCGAGTCTTCGTAGTTCTCCCACAAAGATACGCCTGCATATACTCCGTCTTTGCGCAACACGTAAAAAACCATGTCGACGTACTGCAGCTTGCTCATGTCATTGTTGTAGTTTCGCGCGATACGCTTCAGCGCATCCATCCCGGCTTCCTGCGGCGACATTCCCCGGCGCATGTTTTCAATAATTGTGTGCGCGCCGGCGATTTTAATGTTCTCTTCTCCGCTGCCGGTTGCGCCCGCCGAGCCCACATCCTGGTCGGTATAACATCCCGCACCGATGATCGGCGAATCGCCGACGCGCCCGGATAACTTGTACGCCAGACCGCTAGTGGTCGTGCAGCCTGACATCTCGCCCTTGTCGTTGAGCGCAGAACAATGAATCGTTCCGGTGGGTGGAAACAGGACTTTGTTCACCGCCTCCCGCCGAAACTCTGGCACAATTCCAAGCGCGGCCGCCCGCTCTTCCAGCCGCCGAAATTTTTCTTCCCGCAACTCCGACTGCGGCTTGTCGGCAGGACTTTTCCAGTTTGGATCTGCCAACCCGGGCCCCCACCAGTCATCGTTGCTGTGATATTCCTTCCACAGCAGCCAGATCTTGCGCGAGTGATCGGTCAGCAAGTTCTCCCGCGGAAATCCCATCGCGACTGCGAACCGCTCTGCGCCTTCGCCGACAAGCATGACGTGCCCTGTATGCTCCATCACGGCTTTCGAAACCTGCGAAACATTCTTGATGTTGCGAACGGCACCCACCGATCCCGCGCGGCGCGTAGGGCCGTGCATGCAGCAGGCGTCGAGTTCGACCACGCCTTCTTCGTTCGGCAAGCCTCCGATCCCGACGCTGGTGTCATTGGGATCGTCCTCCGGCCCTTTGACCACTCGCAGCACGGCATCGAGCGTGTCTCCGCCGCCGGCGAGAAAAGCATAGGCGTCGTCAAGATAGTTGAATCCGTTGTGCGCGCAGATCATGATGGGACGCTTGCCCGAACCGGCTGGCTGAGCGCTCTGCCCATTGCTTTCTTCTTTCAGCAGTCCAAGCGAAAGCGAGCCCAGCACAGCCGTACTAACGAAATCGCGGCGAGAGACGGTCATGGCTACCCTCATCGAAATATTTGAACGAAGAGACGCCCGCCAGAATAGCACGATCGCAGGCAGGATTAGGGGGGCGCGGCGTTGCCTAACCAAAAGGACACGAAGCGTCTACACCTTAGTGACACTTCGTGTCCTTCGTGGTTCAAGGTCGGATAGGCCGCGGGCGGATTCCTTACGACGCCTGCTGCAGCAACTGCCCTTTGCTCTGATCGGCGCGGAAGCGCAGCAATGCCCCGATGTTCCCCGCACCGTCAAACTCCGGGTCATCTTTTATATAGAGCAACTCGATGTCCCGCTGAATGGCCAGCGGAATGATCGCGTCACACACGTCTTCGATCTCGCGAGTCTCGTGGCCGCAGGCTGGACAGCTATGTACAAGATGGGCGTCCAAATGGCCGCAGTTCGGGCACTCGGCCGCAGGGTGAGCAAAATTGTCCCCGATGAGTAACGTCTGGACTTCACCCAGTTCAAGCGACCGCAGTACCCGCCGCAGCCCTGTGACACCGCGGCTATTGCTTTTGGCTTGATCAAGCATCTGGACGACTAGATCGCGGCGGCGCTGCGCAGTCGTCTCTTCGAACAGACGGCTCGCCTCTTCGCGAATCTGCTCATTCGACATATTGCTCACTTCCGCCGAGAAATGTCCCAGCACCCGCTTCTTCACATCGGGATGCAGTTGCGCTTCCAACTCTCGCCAAGTCGCAGTCTGGCAGCCAACAATCAGCTTCTCGAACATCTTCTTTTCGGCCGCCTCCTTCAAATGCTCCGCTACATCCTTCAAGTGATGCAGGGCTTCGTCCTCCACGCGGCGCTGCGCATGTCCTCCGTCGTAGCCTGCGTAGCCGTCGCCGCGTCCTTGTCGTGTCGGCGAGGTGCGGAACAGTCCTTCACGCTCTTTCAGTTCATCCAATCGCAGATCAAAAAACCGCGCTTTGCGCCGATCCACCAGCGCGACCCACAAGCTTGGCTGCGCGCCCAACAACTGGGCAACCGGTCTCAGGCGAAAACGCTGATTAAGGAATAATTCACTCGTGGTCAAACCCAGAGGCAGATCGAACTCGCGCCAAAAATCCCGGCTTCCGCAGGCAAATACAGCCTTCCCTCGGGCTGGATTGCCGGGCAAGTTCTCGGCCAGGGCGAGGATCCGGTTGAGGTCAGCCCGGGTTAGTCAGTTCCTTCCCACTTTCTCCGATTCCCGCAGCGCCTGGCGCACCAGGTCCTTTACCAGAATCGTCTCTTCCCGGTGCGACTTGTTCTGCGGAGTATGTGGAGCAAAATAAAAGCTGATGGCACAATCGTGCGCGTTGCTGCTCCTGAATTCAGCTAACTCACGAATTTCTTCGCGTGTAATCATTAGTTTTTCTCCAGAGTGTTACTTGCCTTGACACAACGCCTGGGGCCACTTTTCTTTGTAGCGGCTGGCAATGGGAGTAAAGCGATGCAGATTTTCACGGGCCCGCGCCACTGACAACACTACATCTTGAGATGCGCGATCGGTGATTACGGCAATTTCTTCGACAGAAAAACCTTCAATTGCGTGCAGAATGAACGATTCGCGGTCCGTGCGGCTGGCGCCTTCAAGGGCAACCTGCACCAGGTGGATCATCTCATCGGAGTCGGCAATTTGCTCCGGCGTCTGCAAACGGCGGTCGGCGATGATACTTTCTTCCGTCAACGTCTCATCCGGCTGGTGGAACTGCAATTCCGGCTCGTCGCTGGCGCGCACGTTGGGCCGGCGCGCCGAATCTTCCAAATGAACCGAATTGCCGTTCTCCGCACCGCCCGCCGCCAGATCGTCAATGGAGAGCATCGCCAGCCGATACAGCCAGGGCTCAAGCGCCAGCCGCTCGGGCTTCTCGTGGCCGTCGCCCAAGGCGCGAGCAATGGCTTCATCGATAACTTCTTCTGGGGTCAGCGAATCAGCCGGCAGTTCTTCCGCCGTCTCCCGGAAATAAATTTCGCGCTCGACAAAACGCTGTAACCTGCCAAGGTTCGCGTTGACGTAGGAACGAACGTCCTCGGAAGAAACCGTAGGCAGCGCCACCGACGCCATCGTCGACTCGAACGGGACTTCCTTTTTTCCCCGAAAATCCACGACCCTGCGCCGCTGCCACTTACGCGGATTGCGCAGCAACTCTTTGTGTTTTCCGAGTTGTTGTAATAGATCGTCGGCGGCCGCCTTGATCGCAGTTGCCGCCGTGGGAGCCGACTTCTCCACCGCCATCTGCCCCGACGGCAGACGCAGATTCAGCGACACGGTCGTCCCTTCGCGTGGCGAACTCTGCTCAATCGCACCACGCAGATGTACCAGCTCCGGCCGGAAGACTTGCAGCCGTTTCCGCAACTTTTCAATGAGGTGGTTGATTTCTTTTTCGATGTCTGGAGTTTTGCGGTCTCTGTAGCTGAAGTGAACGTTCATCTCAGGCCTCGGACAGACGGGCGCAGATCCCGTGAAGATTTCCGCTTCCCTGCTCAAGTTGATTCTACACCCGGGGTGGGGCTGGAAATTCCAGCAAATTCTCGCGTTCTGGATCGGGCGAACGCTGTAGGGTACACACTAAGGTCACCGAACAGCCCGCCGACCCTCTCATGCACGAACTTCACGATAGAATTCGGGGGTGCGGGCTGCATGCAATTTTTGGGCGGGCTTGGTGGTAATCTTGCTGTCGGCCTCGTCCCTGGGACAATCGACTTACCCGGATGCGCCCTCCCGCCAGCCCTTAGCCCAAGAGTCGACTGTCCGCCCGCAATCCTCTTTTCTGCACCCCGCGCCGGGACACGCCTTTTGGGGCCGAACCAATATTCTGCTATTTTCCGGCGTGGCGATTTTTCGCGGCCTGGATTACGCTTCGACCCGCAACATGCAGGCGCGCGGGCGAAAAGAAATTCTGCTGCCGCAGGACATCGTCAATAATTCTGCCGCCTTCGCTGGACTAGAGGCGGCGGGCACAGCGGCATCGGTCGGTATTTCCTACATTTTTCATCGCACCGGCCATCACTCGCTGGAGCGCTGGATGTCGATTGGCCACATCGGCGTGGCTGCATTCGGCGACGTGCGGAATTATGGCCTTAATACTGCGGCTTCGCGCTGAACCTCACTCGATCTTGCGCGTGTAGATCGCGCGCACTTCATCGCAAGTACGAACCAGTTCCATTTCCAGCCCTTCGGGAAATTCTCTGCCCAGCGCTTTGGAACTCAGCCTCTCTACCATCGCCCGCGCATGTTCGCCCCGCGGAAGCCATCGGCTGGCGCGTCCCACCACCAACCGCGTCATGTGATCCACGGGTCCGCAGAAGTTCGGCGGCGTGCGTCCAGGATCGCGGCTTCGAAATTCTGCAGCAGGCCGGCGTCAGCGCATCGCCACAAGCGGTCGCGCAGAGTTCCTCCGGTTCTCATGGCCGGGTGTTTCACCAACAGAAATCCACATAAGAAATCAATGTCGTAGATCGCTCCCGGCAACGTCTTGAAATTCTTTTCCGGCGCATCCGTTTCTTCCAGTTTCGCTCTCATTGCCCGGACGGCATTGCCGAACTCCGCGTCAGCGGCGAAGCGCTCGAACAAGCTCTTGCTTGCGGCAAGAGCGCGCTCCGCCAAATGACGCGCGCCCGCCACGAAGCGCAGTTTCGTATAACTCAACGCTTCCCAAGCCTGTGCTTCCCGCTCAAAGTAGCGTTCCAATTGCGACGGGCTTATCAGCAATTCTCCCTCGCGTCCCCGCGGACGCAACCGGGTGTCCGTGGGAAACAGCATTCCTTCCTGGGTATAGGCGGAAAGCACCTGCACCATCTGGGAAGCGGCGCGGCCGAAGACTTCGAGATTCTGGTTCTCCTCGCAAATGAACACCACATCGGCGTCGGACAGAACATCGAATTCGCGACTGCCCAATCTGCCGAGCAGCAGGACCGCCAAACCCTTCGGCGCCCCGGCGATCTCCCACGCCGCGCCAATCGCGTCCTCCGCGGCGGCCGTCATCTCGCTAAACGACTGATAAATGCCACGCGGTTTCAAGATGTCTTTTGCCCCGGCGGCGAAAACACGGTGGCGAAAGTGCTGCCGCAGATGGGCCATCTTTTCTCCGTGCGTCGCCGGCGAGCCAGCCAGATAGGCGAATACCGGGTCCGCGGCAGCCCGCTCTCCCGTCATAGGATCGTCGAACAGATATCCGCTGGCCATGCGTACCGGCAGTTCGGCGAATTCCGCCAGGGTTGCGATCTCCTCTGGATATCGCGCCAAAATATCCGAGAGGTAATCACTCATCTCGAACAGCGGCAGACCTTGTGCGACCGTCGATACATGGCGAAGCACAGCCGCATAGCGCTCGGAGCTGGTGAAAGCCGCACTCAGAAAACGCAGGAGATTCTTGCGAGCCAGGGGAGCCAATCCCGGTCTTGTCGCAATCGCATATAACTCTGGCGCGTCGCGTCCGACCCGCTCCAGCACATGCTGGCTGCTGCGCTCCGCCATTTCGGGTTCCGGGGGCCCATGTAGTCGAAAATCGCGAGTCTCTGCTTCGGGTCGTTCCCAATCCGTCTGCTGATAAACAACACGCTGGTAGATCTCCTCAACCTCCGCCATGCGTTGCCGAACCTGCGTGATGAAATCAAGCCCTTGCCGGCGGTGCTCCGGAAGGCAATAGGCGTCCATCGTCCGCGCCACGATCTGCATCTCCTGCCCTGACGCGGGGACGTGGTGGGTCTGCCTTCCCTCACGCAGTTGCAGCCGATGCTCGAGGTGTCGCAAAAACTCATAGGCTGCCGTCAACTCTTGAAACTCCCGGCTGCTAATGTGCCGCTTATCGTGGAGTTTGTGCAGCGAGGCCAGCGTTCCCCCTGAGCGCAACCACGGTTCTCGGGCTCCATAAACGCGTTGCAGGCACTGCACCAGAAACTCGATGTCGCGAATCCCGCCTGCTTCGAGCTTTACATCGACGCCGGCCGGCCCCTTGTCGCCGACGTGCGCTTCGTGATATCGCTTTTGCATTTTTTCGCGCGCCACCAGCGCCGTCTTTATGGCCGCGAAATTCAGCCGCCGAGTGGCCGGCGTTCGTTCGGTCGCAGACACGATCTCCGGCGAACTCTCAGCGGATCCTTGGCTATAAACGTAAGGCTGCACCCCCTGAATGAATTGCCATGCCAGCGCAGCGTCGCCTGCCGAGTACCGGACTTTAATCAGCGCTTGGCGTTCCCAATCATGCGCAACGCTCGCATAGTAGTGCAGAGCCTGGCCCAGGCTGATGGCGAGTTCTCCTTCGCTGCCCTGCGGGCGCAGGCGCAAATCGATTCGGAAAACTGGGCCTTCGCTCGTGACCCTCGACAAGAGTTCGGTCAGATGCTGCGCCAAGCGGATGAAATATTCGCGATTGGAATTGTCGCCGCCCGGGAGTTCCGGACCGTCGCCGAAGAGATACAGCAGATCGATGTCTGAGCTGTAATTAAGCTCGTCCCCGCCCAGCTTCCCCAACGACAAAATGGCAAACGGTGTTTCGGCGGCGCGGCCATTCGCATCCAGGTGCTGCGGCACACCGTATCGCGTGAGCAAGAAACGCTTCGCTTCGCGCAAGGCCTCTTCCAGAAGAACATCCGACAACGCTGAGATGTCAGCCGTAGTTTCGCCAAGCGAAGCGACCCGCAGCACATCCCGTAACAGGATGCGAATGTATTCCCGCCGCTTGAACCGGGCCAGCACCACGGCAACATCTTTTTCAAAGGTGCGAGCGCGAAATCGTGCCAGCGCCTGACCAAGTTCTTCGCGGGAGAAGTTCTGGTCGAAACACCTTGGACGCAGCAAGGTTTGCAGCACGTCGGGATTCTGAATCAGGGTTTCGCCCAAAAAGCGGCTATGGCCGAAAACTACAATCGCGTAATGCGCCAGTTGATGGTTCTGATTGAGCAGCTCCAAAACATCTTGTGGACTTTCACTGGCGAGGCGATCGAAAAGAAACAAAGCTGAATCGGGATCGGGAGATTCCGCCAGCAGCGCGGGCAGGGCCATCTTTAAGGCTGGGGAAACGCGCCCTTGCTCAGGATCGTGAAAGACAATCTCAGCCACGATGGAAGTTTCCAATACCAGTGCGCTCGTGCGATTGCGGAAGATCTTTGCCGTTGCAGCGGTAAGAGCAGGGAAGCAGTTCTCCAGTCTTTTCGGGGGTGCTCGCAGTGAGATCATTCGCCTCGCCAGAAAATCTGGGAGCGTACGAGATCTGACGCACCCAATCTTGCCATTGGGTGATAGCTGGTCGGCGGAAGGCCGATCGAATCAGGACTCCTGCGTTATCGGCATGCACTGAATGCTCAACCGTTCCTTTCGACGTTCCGCCCTCGTCAATCTTCGCCTAAATTTGGATGTTTACCGTGCGGCGACGAAAAAAGCAAGGGCTTGTGGCGGCGAACCTGGAAATGAGTTTGGTGGCTGCGGGAATGGCTGATAAAATTGCTTTACCCACCGGAGTTGTGAAAGTGGGGCTATAGCTCAGTTGGGAGAGCGCATCGTTCGCAACGATGAGGTCGTCGGTTCGAGCCCGACTAGCTCCACCAAACTTTCGACAGCAAGAAATTCCCGGGCGAACTTCCGAGTCTCACCGTTTCCCTTATACGTACTTGAATGGGCGAATGGCGACGCTTTTCCAAAAGTAGGCCAGGATAATCACGCTGGCAACTGCGGCATAGGCACACCACAAAGAAGTAAAAGCGTAGCGTTTGACTGCCATCACGGCCAGCAAAATAATCAGATTGGCGGCGCCGAAGATCACCATGTCCTTTATTTTCGAAAAGAAAAGCGATCCGCAGGTTGCAACCACGTAGAGCAGCCCAACCAGAGTGTGATTGGTCGCAGGATTCACATACACCAGAGTGTTGGACTTGATATAGACCTCAAACGAGTACGCCGTAAGCGCCCACAAAATATAAAGAGTCGTGCCCAGGCCAATTAAAAGAAACGGCAACATCCTTCCTCGACCTTTGCCGTTGGGCTCAAAGAGCCAGACGCTGACCGGCAACAAGAGCGGAAGCAGTCCTTGCGCATATAGCATGAAGGCCGCACCCATGGTGCGCGCCACGGCGGGAGAAAGCGTGCCATCCAGCCCGAGCCAGACGAAGCCCTCGGTGAATTGATGCACCGCGAACAGCAATGGCAGGGCCGCAAACAGGAACTCACGCTTGTGTTTCACGCGGGTGAGAGTCGCCGCCCCAATCGTGCCCAGAGCCGCACTTCCCACAAAGTTGGCCGTTGCTGAAAAGCACATGCTCGCCTCCGGTTTTGGAATCCCGACATAATAGAAGCTTTGGCGCGGATGCGCCAATCGGGCCGCGAGCCGTTATGCAGCGGCTTTGCCCCGTTTGGGAAATACGCCGTCGGACTGGTTAACAACCTCGATTGCGAGCGGACTAAATATGATTACTGGCATGCGCAGCCAGGCATGACTTCCAAAATTAATATTTGAGGCGGCCTCGCAAGAGGCCGTTTTTTTGGCTGTCCACCAAACAGGCCCGGATCGTCGCCGGCAAGTGCCTCATTCCACTTGATTACGTTCGTGCCCGCGCCCGGTCTCCGAGCAGCAACCTTTTTCTCCCATTCGGGTTGATAATCGTTAAGGTTCCCCACCTTGTGCCTATGGAATTAAGGCTGCCCAAACGCCGGATATTCTTGGTCGCTGGTGTACTGCTGTCGCTGGCGCTCGTTGCTACCGCCAGGAAAAAGGACAAGCCTGAGCTTCCGCAGATGGACGAACAGAAGCGGGCGATGCACGCTCTCAACCGGATCGCTTTTGGCCCGCGGCCCGGAGATGTGCAGCGCGTCCAGGCTATGGGCGTCGACAAGTGGATCGACGAGCAACTGCATCCAGAAGAGATTGATGACAATGCGGTCGCGGCCCGGCTGGCGCCTTTGCGCACGCTCAAAATGGACACTCACGAGATCGTCGAAAAATTCCCCCCACCGCAGGTGATCAAAGAAGTGGAAGACGGCTGGCGGGGCATCCCGTCCGATCCGCTTACGCGCGCAGTTTATGAAGACGAGATCGACCGGACGGAGCAGAAGCAGGCGAAAAAACAGAATGCCTCCGAGGTCGCTGCCGAAAAACCCACCAGCGAAAAGAGCAGCGAAATTGCAAACAATGATACGGCCGTAAACAACGCCAAACCGAATGCTGACGCGCTGAACAACGACGCGGTCGCCCGCCGCCGGGAAGACCGCATGTATGCCAATTCGCAGGTCGACCAGCTTCTGGACTTGCCGCCGGAGGAGCGCATTCGTGCGATTTTGAAGATGTCGCCGGAAGACCGGCGGCTCATTACCGGCTCACTCAAAGGCCCTAAGGGCGAGAAATTCTTCGACGGAATGAGTGACCAGCAGCGCGAATCGGTCATGGCGCTGAACAATCCGCAACAGGTCGTTTTCGATGAGTTACTACAGGGCAAGATTTTGCGCGCGACCTACAGCGAGCGTCAACTGCAGGAAGTAATGACCGATTTCTGGTTCAACCACTTCAACGTTTTCGTCGGCAAAGGCCCGGACCGCTATCTGCTCACCAGTTACGAGCGCGATGTGATTCGTCCGCATGCGTTGGGCAAGTTCGAAGATTTGCTGGTGGCGACGGCGCACAGTCCGGCCATGCTTTTCTATCTGGACAATTGGCTGAGCGTGGGTCCGGATTCCGACGCTGCCTTGGGCATCCCGAAAGATGCCAAGCGAGTGTGGCGGCGTCCGCAACAGCACGCTAATCCGGGGAAGAACAAGCGTGGTCTCAATGAAAATTATGGCCGCGAGCTGATGGAACTTCACACGTTGGGTGTCAACGGAGGTTACACGCAGAAGGACGTTACCGAGGTCGCCAAGGTTTTTACCGGCTGGACGATGAAGCAGCCACGCCAGGGCGGCGGATTCACCTTCGAGGAGCGGACGCACGAGCCGGGTGAAAAGATCGTCCTCGGGCAGCGCATCAAGCCGAATGGCGAGCGGGAAGGAATGCAGGTGCTGCGCATTCTGGCGCGCAATCCTTCAACTGCGAAGTTCATCAGCACCAAGCTGGCGATGCGTTTTGTTTCAGACGATCCTCCGCCGGCGCTGGTAAATCGCATGGCACAAACATTTCTAAAGAAGGACGGCGATATTCGCGAAGTGTTGCGGACGATGTTTTATTCGCCGGAGTTCTGGTCGAATGACGCATATCGCGCCAAGGTGAAGACGCCGCTGGAGTTTGTGGTGTCGTCATTGCGCGCGAGTGATGCCAGCGTCGCGGATGCGCTGCCCATCGCGCACCAGTTGCAAGTTCTGGGCATGCCGCTTTACGGGATGCAGCCTCCGACGGGATACTCAATGAAGGCGGATGCCTGGGTGAACTCTTCGGCGCTCCTGGGCCGCATGAACTTTGCTCTAACCCTGGCGGCGGGAAAGGTCAAAGGCACAGAGGTGGATTGGGATTGGATTTTGAGCAACACTTCGACCATAGATCCGGAGCAGAGCCTGGCGACGCTGGAGCAAACCTTGCTGGCGGGAGACATTTCGCAGCAGACGCACGACACCATTGTCGCGCGGTTGAACGATCCGCAGGTTACCCGGCGGCGTCTCGACGACGCAGCGCGGCCGCCGGATGCGGCCATGCTCTCCGGGCTGATTTTAGGATCGCCGGAGTTTCAAAGGAGATAGGTCGCTCGCAGCAAGGAGAGATTTTGATGGCAATCACTCGGCGCATATTTCTTCGCAACTCGGCATTGGCGGCGGTGGGAACGGCGGCGCTGCCGGCATTCTTGCAGCGGGCAGCTTTGGGTGCAGACCAGAACTTGGGCACCAAACGGCTGGTTGTGATCTTCCAGCGGGGCGCGGCGGATGGTCTGAACATTGTCGTGCCTCATGGCGAGGCGGCTTACTATCAGATGCGGCCGTCGATCAACATTCCGCGCAGTACGGTGCTCGATCTCGACGGATTTTTCGGGCTTCATCCCGCGATGTCGTCCTTTCAGCCGTTGTGGAAGGAGGGACATTTGGCGATCGTTCACGCCGCTGGCTCGCCCGATCCAAGCAGATCGCACTTCGATGCCCAGGATTTTATGGAGTCGGGCACGCCCGGCGTCAAGGCGACGGAAGATGGTTGGCTTAATCGTGCGTTGCAGGCTGCGCCTCCGGACAAATCCGCCTTTCGAGCGGTGGCGCTTGGCCCTGCGTTGCCGCGAATTCTCACCGGCAGCGAACCCGCTGTCGCGATGAACAACATTAACGACTTTGGGGTGGGCAGACGGAATTCAAGCCCGGTTGCCAATACCTTCGAAGCGATGTATGCGAGTTCGGTGGATTCCGTCCTGCACGGCACGGGGCGAGAGACGTTCGATGCAGTGAAAGTGCTGAAAACGGCCGATCCGTCGAAATACACTCCCGCGGCGGGCGCAATTTATCCCAAAGGCCGCTTCGGGGACAGCCTGAAACAGCTTGCGCAGTTGATTAAGGCGAATCTCGGCGTGCAGGTCGCTTTTGCTGACATTGGCGGATGGGACCACCACGTGAACGAAGGCAGTACACAGGGACAGATTGCGAATGTGCTCGGAGAATTCTCGCAATCGCTTTCCGCGTTTTATATCGATCTGGGCGATCTGCTGGAAGATACGGTCGTGGTTACCATGTCGGAGTTCGGACGCACTGCGCGGGAGAACGGGAACCGCGGCACCGATCACGGTCACGCCAACGTGATGTTCGTGATGGGAGGGCCGGTGAAGGGCGGCAAAGTGTACGGACGCTGGCCGGGGCTCGACCAGTCGCAGCTGTACGAAGGCCGCGACCTGGCGTTGACCACGGATTTCCGCCAAGTGCTGGGAGAGCTAGTGTCCCTGCACTTGGGAAACAAGTCGCTCGATCAGGTCTTTCCCGGCTTCGATAATCAGCGGGGAAAATTTTTGCGCCTGCTGGCGTAACGGTTATTCTCTACCAACAATTCCAAGCGTCTTCATCTTGCGATAAAGATGGCTGCGCTCCAGGCCGAGTACCTCCGCAGTTCGGCTGACGTTTCCGTGGTTATCGTCGAGCTTCTTCAGAATGTAGTCACGCTCATAAGCGGCGCGGGCCTGGTGTAGGGTTGAAAACTCCGTCCCGCGACGCGTGCCGTCCCGTTTGAGCAACGGCGGCAACTGCTTGCGCTCAAAGCGCATGATCGCGGGATTCATAATCACAATGCGCTCGATCACGTTGCGCAGCTCGCGCACGTTGCCGGGCCAGGAGTAATGCCTGAGAATATCGAGCGCGTCGTCGCTGATTTCGCGGGGCCGCCGGCCGTAGGTCGCAGAGAATTCTTTCAGAAAATGGCGGGCCAGCTGCGGGACATCTTCGACGTGTTCTCGAAGCGCCGGAACCGAGAAGGGAATCACGTTCAGGCGGTAGAACAGATCCTCACGAAAGTTGCCCCGGGAAATCTCGTCCTCGAGATCTTTGTTGGTGGAAGCGATCACGCGCACGTCGACGGTAATGGGCTGATCTCCGCCGACCGGCACAAATCGTTGCTCATCCAAGGTGCGCAAGACCTTGGCCTGGGTTTTAAGGCTCATATCGCCAACTTCGTCGAGAAAAAGTGTGCCGCCATGCGCTTTCTGAAAAGTCCCATCCTTATCGGCGATGGCACCGGCAAATGATCCCTTACGATGTCCGAATAATTCGCTTTCGATCAGTTCTTCGGGAATTGCGGCGCAATGGACTTCGACGAACATTTCGTCGTGCCGCGCGCTTTGCAGATGAATGGCGTGGGCGACCAATTCTTTGCCCGTGCCCGATTCTCCGAAGATGAGCACGCGCCCGTTGGTCGGGGCCATGATCTGAATCTGCTGCCGTAGCGCCTTCATCGGGACGCTGTCACCGACAATGACACTTCTCGGGGTCAGCTGTTTCTTGAGGTCGCGATTTTCGTCGCGCAGGCGGCGGGCATCGATTGCGTTCTTGATCAGGATCAGCGTTTTGTCGAGGGAAAGCGGTTTTTCGAGAAAATCGAAGGCCCCGAGTTTGGTCGCGCGCACCGCGGTTTCGATGGTGCCGTGGCCGGAAATCATAATCACTTCAGGGGGCGCATCGAGGCCGCGAATCTTTTCCAGCGTTTCCAGGCCGTCGATGCCCGGCAGCCAAATGTCGAGGAGCACGACTTCAAACGACTGCTTGCCGAGGACATCGAGACAGGCTTCACCGCTCTCCGCCTGCGAGGTGTCATAGCCTTCGTCTTCGAGGACGCCCTTGAGCGAGCGGCGGATACTGCCTTCGTCATCCACGATCAGAATTTTAGACATGCTGATTGATGGCAGGTGCAGTCACGGTTTCGGCGACCACGGGAAGCTCAATAATAAATCGCGCGCCTACGGGCTGATTTTCCTCGACACGGATCGTGCCGTGATGATCTTCGATGATGCGGCTGACGATAGCCAAGCCAAGCCCGGTACCGCGTTTCTTGGTGGAGAAATAGGGCAGAAAGAGGCGTTCTTTCAGTTCCTGGGTCACGCCCGGCCCGGTGTCGGCGACTACGATCTCGACGGCGTCTCGGCTGCTGACCAGAGCGGTATAGATTTGAATTTCGCGAAACACGACATCGTGCATGGCCTCGGCGGCGTTGTCCACCAGGTTCGCCAGCGCCCGCTTGATCGCGTCGGCGTCGGCCATCACTTCAGGAAGATTGGCAGTTAGTGAGGTGCGGACGGAGATGCTCTCCAACTGGCCATCGAACATCGCGAGTGTGTTCTTCACGATGCTGTTGATGTCGCCGGGTTGAGGTCGCGCAGTAGGAAAACGGGCGAGAGTTGAAAATTCGTCGACCAGTGTGCGAACGGTTTCCACGGCACTTGCGATGGTTTCAGCACAGCTTTGCAAAGTCTTTCTTGAGGCGGAATCAGCGACGGGCGAGCGATCGAGAAGTCGCAGAATGCGTTCGGCGGAAAGCGCGATCGGGGTGAGCGGGTTCTTGATCTCGTGCGCTACGCGGCGCGCGACCTCCCGCCAGGCCACCTGTTTCTGCGCCTTCAGCAAGTCGGAGAGATCTTCGAAAACCAGGACGTAACCCAGTCGCTGACCGCCATGCTGCAAAGTAGCCACCGTTATGGCAACGTCCAAACTGTGCCGCTCTACGGCAAAGTCGATCTGGGTGGTGGTTGTTCCCATGCGGTCGGCGCGGCGCAACAGCGGCTCCAGACTTTGCAGGATCTCGGGAGTGAAAACGTCCCGCAGCGACGCTCCCACCAGAACACTGGGGGTGCCTGAAGTGGTTCCGAGAGGATGCAAGAGCCGCAGTAGAGCATGGTTCACGTGGGTGATGCGGCGTTCCGCATTCATCGAAAGCACGCCGTTGGGAATGCTCTCAAGAATGGTTTCGATCTGGCGGCGGCGCTGCTCCAGGGCGACGTTGGCGGCACTGAGTTCACGGCTGGAGGCTTCGATCTGCCGGCGGTTGGATTCCAGTTCCTCCGCCATGCGGTTGAACGAGCGGCACCAGGTCGCCGATTTCGTCGGCTGCCGCTTGCACTTCAACCCGGTAATCGAGGCGCCCGCGGGAAATCTCCTGGGTTGCCTCGGCCAGAGCGACCACTGGCCGAGTCACGAGTTTTGACAAAAACAGCGCCAGCCATGTGCTGGCAAAAAGTACGACGACGGTGAGCAGCAGCAAGACTTCCATGTAGGTGCGCCGCACCAGTCGACGGTCACGCGCCAAGTCCAGATAACGTTGCTGGCTGGCTTCCATCTGCTTCGCGGTCTCGGAAAATTGCCGGGGCAGCGGCATGGCGACAAGAATCTGTCCGTTGTTTCCGACGGGCGAGCTGCCGAGGATGTAGTCGGTCTTGTCCCATGAAAATGGGACGGCAGAGGCGGCCAACTTCGGGAGAGGAATTTTCGCTTTGAGCACATCCCAGGCTGCGGGAGCGCCAAAGCTGGCCTCGGCTTCGCCATCGCTGATGGCGATGGCAAATCCTCCCTGCAAAGTCACTTCATGGCGATGAAATTCCTGGATTGCGAAAGAGAAATTGTGTTCCTCAAACGCCCGCTGGACCTCGGGCGAAGAGGCGATGGAGGTGGCCTCGGCGCGTACGTTCTGGCCGGCGTACTGGGAGAGCAGCGCGCTCATGGTTGCGGTGTCGCGGCGCACTTCCTCTACCGGCGTGGAGAACCATTTATCAATCGAACGGTTCATCAGCACGTAAGCGAAGAAGAACATGCCGATCACCGGCAGGAACGAAAGCAGAAGGCTGGCCACCATCAAGCGAGTGCGAAACTTCGATCCCAGCACTCCCATTCGCCGCTCGGCGAAAAGTTTGAGCACGTTGCGGACGAGAACGAAGGTCAGCGCGAGAAACAGAACAAAAATCAGCACCGCCAGCGAAGCCAGAAACAGAAGTTGCTGATTGGTGTCGGGGGTTAGCGCGGAGGGCAGGTCGAGCGAGGTGAGTGCGAACAATACGGCGAACAGAACGACCAGGCAGACCGCTACCCAGATAATGACTTTTCTCCGGCCGGAAGCCTTGCGGTCGGGACGGATTGTGGCAGGAGTTGCCAGCGCCAGATCTCCTACTGAATTGGGCCCAAAAAACGCAAATCATCCCGCAAATTCCGGCTCAAACTCAGGACTTCTCTATTATACGGGCTGATTTCGCGGGTTTGAAATTCAGCCGTTGCTTTGGCAAGAACCTCCGCAACGGGCAATGTTGGCAATCGGGATCGGATTTGAAGCAGTATTTCTTGCCGACTCCCACCATCAACGCGTGGGCTTCGTTCAGGACTTGTGCAGTAGGTGAGCGGCGGGCGCGGCTCATCGGCGATGGTCGATGGGAAGTGTCGCTTGATGCCTTCAAGACGTGTTCTCCGCTGACCAGACCTGATTCGCTTGCCAAAGCGCGCTCGAAGAGATTACGTATTTTGTCGTAGGGAGTATTAGCAGAAATAATCTTGTGCCGTTCGAGAATGCGGCGCGCGTACGCGTCCACCACGAATACGGGATGCTGGCCGGCGTACAGCAGAATTGAATCCGCAGTTTCGGGGCCGATGCCGTTTAGCTCCAGCAATTCTTCGCGAAGTTGTTCTGTTGGCTGGGAAAACATGCGCTTGAGCGATCCACCATAAACCCGGCTCACAAAGTCCGCGAAAAGTTTCAGCCGTGTGGCCTTCAGTCGGAAATAACCAGACGGACGGATCAGGATTTCGAGTTCCAGCAGCGAAGCGTCCTGAATCGCTTTCAAGGTTAGGAAGCCTTGCGTTCGGAGCCGGCGCAAGGCAAGTTCGGCATTCCGCCACGAAGTGCTCTGTATGAGGTAGCTTCCCGCGATGACTTCGAACTGCGTGCGCCCAGGCCACCAATGCTGCGGCCCCCAGGCGGAATAAAGCGCTCGATAGTATGAGCGAATCTGGCGCAACCGGAAGTCAGATTTCGCCGGCATGGTCTCGAGTCTACCCAAGCGGGCACCTAAGTGCATGTCCGGTCGCAGCGTTCTTCGATGAAAGCCGCATTTGGCGTGCAGTTCAAACTCTCTAACCCGCTGACCTGATTGCCCCGGGCAGTACAAGTACCAAAGTTACTTTTGAAGAGATGCCTTTGCGGTGACAATTTATGTCAACGCAAGCTGTGCTGCCCTTAACCAAGCCCGCGATACGCGTGCGCTCGCAACCGGCGGCTCCACTTTGCGCTCACTCAGATAGGAGATCGAGGTATGTCTCAACGGCTGGGTGATCTTCTTGTCAAAGAGAAGGTCATTACCCCAGAGCAGTTGGAACAAGCGGCCAAGTATCAGAAAGAGCAGAACTGCCGTCTCGGCGCTGCCCTGGTCAAGCTGGGGTTTCTGAGTGACGAAGATGTTACGAATTTTCTTTCTCGGCAATACGGCGTTCCTGCTATCAATCTTTCGTATTTTGAGATTGATGCTTCCGTTGTCAAGCTGATTCCCTACGAAACCGCGAAGCGGTACCAGATTCTCCCGCTGAGCCGGGTTGGGGCGTCGCTCACTATCGCCATGGTCGATCCCACGAACGTGTTCGCCATGGACGATATCAAGTTCATGACCGGCTTCAATATCGAGCCGGTCGTCGCTTCGGAAAGCTCCATTCTCGAAGGCATCGACAAGGCCTACGGCACCACCAAGGAAGAAGACCTCGAACAGGTGATGATGTCGATGACCGAGATGGACGAGGCCGATGTCGAGCTGCAGTCGGAACAGGAAGAGATCGGACTTGCAAACCTCGAAAAGGCTGCGGACGAAGCCCCGATCGTCAAGCTGGTGAACCTGATTTTGACGGATGCGGTAAAGCGCGGAGCCAGCGACATCCACATGGAGCCGTACGAAAAAGAATTCCGCGTGCGCTTCCGCATTGACGGCGTGCTGCAGAACATCATGTCGCCGCCGCTCAAGTTAAAAGATGCCATCACCTCGCGCATGAAGATCATGGCCAAGCTCGACATCAGCGAAAAGCGCCTGCCGCAGGACGGCCGCATCATGCTGAAGATGGCCATTGGCGGTCGCAAAAAGCAGCTCGATTTCCGCGTCAGCACGCTACCCACGTTGTGGGGCGAAAAAATCGTGCTGCGATTGCTGGACAAAGAAAATCTGCGGCTCGATATGACGAAGCTTGGTTTCGAGCCGGAATCGCTGGTCAAGTTCGAGAAAGCGATTTTGAAGCCGTACGGAATGGTGCTGGTGACCGGCCCGACGGGATCGGGCAAAACCAACACGCTTTATTCCTCGATCGCCCGCTTGAACACTCCCGAAACCAACATCATGACGGCGGAGGATCCGGTGGAGTTCCAGCTCGGGGGAGTGAACCAGGTCCAGATGAAAGAGCAAATCGGGCTGAACTTCGCTGCCGCATTGCGCGCTTTCCTGCGGCAAGACCCGAACATCATTCTGGTCGGCGAAATTCGTGACTTTGAAACCGCGGAGATCGCCATCAAGGCTGCCCTTACTGGACATCTTGTGCTTTCCACGCTGCACACCAACGGCGCTCCCGAAACTATTACGCGCCTCATGAACATGGGCATTGAGCCGTTCCTGGTGGCGACTTCGGTGCATTTGATCTGTGCGCAGCGCCTGGTGCGAAGAATCTGCAAAGAGTGCGCGGAAACCGTCGATGTGCCGGTGCAGGCGCTGATCGACGAGGGCTTCACGCCGGAAGAGGCGAAGACCATCAAGATCCAGAAAGGAAAAGGCTGCGGAGTCTGCAACAACACCGGCTACAAGGGCCGCGCCGGTCTGTATGAGGTCATGGAAGTGGATGACGAGATCAAAGAGCTGGTATTGGTGGGCGCATCGGCGGTCGAGCTGAAGAAAAAAGCCATCGAGCGGGGAATGCTGACTCTGCGCCGCAGCGGATTGATCAAAGTCGCAGCCGGCCTCACCACGCTGGAAGAAGTCGCACGAGAAACCATTCACTAAAGTTGGACGGAGAAGGAAGGAAAATCATGTCGCTCGCGTTAAGTGATCTGTTGAAAAGAATGCTGGAGATGTCAGGCAGCGATTTGCACCTGACCACCAATTCTCCGCCGCAAATCCGGGTGCACGGCCATCTGGTGCCGCTCGATCTGCCGCAGATGACGCCGGCCGAGACCAAACAGCTGGCTTATAGCGTCATGACGGACTCGCAGAAGCACCGCTTCGAAGAAAATCTCGAGCTCGACTTCTCCTTCGGATTGAAGGGCCTTGCCCGTTTCCGCGCCAACGTTTTCAACCAGCGCGGGGCTACGGCCGCGGTGTTTCGTCTCATTCCTTTCGAGATCAAGTCGTTCAACCAGTTGGGCCTGCCTGCAGTCGTAAGCAAAATGTGCGACAAACCTCGCGGATTGGTGCTGGTGACAGGGCCTACTGGATCGGGCAAGTCGACCACTCTCGCAGCCATGATCGACAAGATCAACAGTGAACGCCACGACCACATTCTGACCATTGAGGATCCGATCGAATTTGTCCACATGAACAAGAATTGCGTGGTCAACCAGCGCGAGCTGCATGCCGATACCAAGAGCTTTGCCGACGCGTTGCGCGCCGCGCTGCGCGAAGACCCGGACGTGGTGCTGATCGGCGAAATGCGCGATCTGGAAACCATCGAATCGGCGCTACGTATCGCAGAGACCGGCCACCTGACTTTCGGCACGTTGCACACCAACTCCGCAACTTCGACCATCAACCGAATCATTGATGTGTTTCCGGCGCACCAGCAGCCGCAGATTCGTGCCCAGTTGTCGCTGGTGCTGGAAGGAATCATGTGTCAGAGCTTGTTGCCTAAAGCGGACGGCAAGGGCCGCGCTATGGTCATGGAAGTGCTGGTGCCGAACGCCGCTGTACGCAATCTGATCCGTGAGGACAAAATCCATCAGATTTACTCCTCCATGCAGTCGGGCCAGGAAAAGTTCGGCATGCAGACCTTCAATCAGTCGCTGGCGACGGCTTATTTCCAGAAGCAAATCACGCTGGAGATGGCGCTGTCGCGCTCCAGCAATCAGGACGAATTGACGGAGATGATCAATCGTGGAGCGAGCTTGTTGGGACGCGGGGCCACGCCCGCGATGGCCAAGGGCGCCGCGCCCACGAAACATTAACGCGGTTTTCAGATTCGTGAGTGAGAAGCGAAGGGAAGTCGGCGGTACGAGAGAGTAAGAGAAAAGCGCTAACCAAGCGAGGTTAACCATGCCAGTTTTTACATTTTCGGGGAAGACTGAGACCGGAGAAAAAATCAGCGGTGAGCGTGTGGCCAGCAACAAGCAGAGCCTGGCCTCCCAGTTGCGGCGGGAGCACATCACGCTCGGATCGATTCGCGAGAAGGGCAAAGAATTTGCCATGCCGACCTTCGGCTCGGGCAGAGTCAAGGTGAAGGAGATCGCGGTTTTCTTCCGCCAGTTCTCGGTGATGATCGACGCCGGATTGCCGTTGGTACAGTGCCTGGAAATTCTGGGTGCGAACCAGGAAAACCCGGCCTTTCAGAAGACCTTGAATGGCGTCCGCACGACGGTCGAAGGCGGCTCTACGCTGGCCAACGCCATGCGGCAATACCCCAAGATTTTCGACGACCTGACCACCAACATGATGGAGGCGGGAGAGACCGGCGGTATTCTCGACGTGATTTTGCAGCGCTTGGCGCAATACGTGGAGAAGGCCGTAAAACTGCGGGCGGCGGTGAAATCGGCCCTGATCTATCCGGTTTCCGTGGTCAGCCTGGCGGGGTTGATTGTCGCGGCGCTGCTGAAATATGTGGTGCCCATCTTTGCCAACCTCTTCGCCGGACTCAACGTTTCCCTGCCTCTGCCCACCCGCATCGTCATCGGACTGAGCGGCTTTGTCGGGCAGTTCTGGTGGTTCTTCGTGCTCGGTATTGTCGGCCTCTTCTTCGGCGTGGGCCAGATGCGGAAGAACGAACGCGTAGCTTACTGGATGGATTACGGGTTGCTGAAGCTGCCGGTTATGGGCATCCTGCTGCGTAAAATCGCGGTGGCCCGATTCACCCGTACGCTGGGGACGTTGATCACTTCCGGCGTGCCGATTCTGGAAGGCTTGAGCATTACGGCGAGAACATCGGGCAACAAAGTTCTGGAAGAAGCCATTATGCGGGTGCGGAAGGCCATTGAAGAGGGCCGCACCATCGTCGATCCGCTGCGCGAGTCGGGCGTGTTTCCCAACATGGTGACGCAGATGATCGGCGTGGGCGAAGCCACGGGCGCCATGGATTCGATGCTGCAGAAAATCGCCGATTTCTACGAGGACGAAGTGGATTCGGCGACCAAGGACATGCTGGCCATGCTCGAACCGATCATTATCGGCATGCTGGGCATTACCATCGGCGGCATCGTGATTTCGCTGTACATGCCGCTGTTCTCGATGATCGCAAAATTGGCCGGCTAGCAAATGGTGCGTGGGGCCGGCAGGTCAGGAACTGCCGGCCAGTCCACCCGGAGCGCGGAAACCGGAATGCAATCCATGTTCGATGAGCGGCAATGGCTGGCCTGGCTGGTCAAGGTCCGAATCCTCATCCTTACGTTTCTGCTGGGAATCGAGCTCGCAATCGCCGAGCTGACCCCCAGTCCTTTTCCCCTGCGTTTGTTTATTACCGCCATCCTTTTCTGTTACACGGTTTCGATTTTCCATCTCGTGCTGATCAATTTCTGGCGCGAGTACCATGTGCAGTCGGTGGTGCAGGTGGTCACTGACCTTGTTCTGGTCAGTTTGATCATCTACGCGACGGGTGGGATCGACAGCTCACTGAATTTTCTTTATCCCCTGGTCATTATTGTTGGGTGCATCCTGTTGCCGCGGGTATGGGCCTATCTCACCGCGGCGCTGGCGTTCATCCTTTATGGCAGCGTGCTGGAGCTGACGTACTTCGAAGTAATTCCGGCATACTCCAACGCGCATCCGGACGTGAAAGCGCTGCAGGCCGTCATTTTCATCAACCTTTTCGGCTACCTCGCCGTGGCTTATCTGGCGAGCCTGCTGGTGGGAAAGCTGCGCCAGGTGGACGTGAAGCTGAAGCACACCAGCGGAGTGCTTGAAAACCTGCAGGCACTGCACGAAAACATCATTCAGTCCATGACCGGAGGGCTGATTACTACGGGGCTTGATGGACACGTCACGTTCGTGAACGCCGCCGCACAAAAAATGCTGGAACGCGACGCCGCGCAGTTGATGGAGCAGCCGATCAACTCGCTATTTGTCGACGCTCTGCCGCAGGTGGATGCGGGCCGGGAACACGCCGAGGTGCGATGGGTCTCGCCGGAAGGATATCGGAAGGCGTTCCGGGTGCTTGTCTCGGCACTGACCGTACCGGAAGGCGGTGAGCTGGGCTATGTTTACACCTTTGATGATTTGACCGAAATGCGCCGGCTGGAGCGCGAAGTGCGGATGCAGGACCGTTTAGCCGCCGTTGGCCGTCTGGCGGCGGCGATCGCCCACGAGATCCGCAATCCCCTGACCTCGATTGCCGGCTCGGTCAGCCTTCTCTCCGGCATCCCCGGGCTTGGCGCAGAGCACAAGCAGCTGCTTGAAATCGTCACCCGCGAATCGGAGCGGCTGAACCAGATCATTACTGACTTTCTTGCCTATTCGCGCGGCCGGCAATATCAATTCAAGAAAGTAGATTTAATTCCGCTGCTCGAAGATGCGCTGACCCTGCTCGAGCATCGTCTCTCCGCCGAAGGCAGCAGCCTGCTCATCGAGCGGAAATATCAGGTCAAAGAGGCCTGGACGATGGCGGACGGCGACAAAATCAAGCAGGTCTTCTGGAACTTCTGCGAGAACGCGGTGCGGGCCATGCCGAACGGCGGCACGCTGACGGTATCCGTCGAGTCGAGCGGGGAACACTGGGAGATGCGCTTCGCCGACACCGGTCCGGGCATGAGCCAGCAACTGATCGAGAAAGTGTTCGAGCCATTTCAGTCGCAGTTTGAAGGCGGCACCGGACTGGGGCTGGCAATCGTGTACCAGATCGTGCAGGCGCACGAGGGCAAAGTGTGGGCGCGCTCGAAAGCCGGGCAAGGATGCGTATTCGTCCTGCGCTTGACCCAGTTCGCCGCGAGTGAACGCTTGGCAAGTTTCTCTGCGCCGAAGCTGGCTGCGTCGTCGCCGGACCAGCAGGCCGCGGTCGCTGCCGCCGGAGTGACCCATGGCTAACGTTCTGGTTTGCGACGACGAGCGGTCGATCTGCGAAATGCTCGATATCGCCCTGCGCCGTGAGGGTCACAAAGTCGAGACGGTAAATTCAGGCGAAGCCGCGAAGCGCAAACTGGATGGCGCGCTCTACGACATCGTCATTACCGACATTCGCATGCCGCGCATCAACGGCATAGAAGTGTTGCGCCACGCACATGGAATCTCACCCGATTCCGCCGTCATCTTGATTACCGCGGTGGATGATTACGAAGCGGCGGTCGAAGCGGTGAAAGCGGGCGGCGCCTCGGACTACATTCGCAAGTCTCCGGGGCTGGTAGACGAGATCAAGCTGGCCATCAATCGCGTGCTCGAAAAGATGGCGCTAAGCCGGCAGAATTTTGCCTTTAAGCGCGATGCAGCGACGCGCAACTCGCTCGACAATATCGTCGGCGTCAGTCCGGTCATGGAAGAACTGAAGCAAACCATTCGCACCGTGGCTTCGACGCAGAGTACGGTGCTGGTCTACGGCGAGAGCGGGACGGGAAAAGAGCTGGTCGCGCGGGCGGTGCACGTGTGCTCGCCGCGTTTCAGTGAGCCCTTCGTTTCCATCAATTGCGGCGCATTTCCGGAGACCCTGCTGGAGAGCGAACTGTTCGGCTACGTCAAAGGCGCATTTACCGGCGCCAATCAGAACAAGCGCGGGCTGTTCGAGATGGCGGACAAAGGGACGATCTTTCTCGACGAAATCGCTGAGACGACCATGCCGATGCAGGTAAAGCTGCTGCGGGTACTGCAGGAGCGCACGGTGCGCCCAGTCGGCGGCACCAGCGAGATTGCCATTGACGTGCGCGTGATCGCCGCCACCAACCGCGATCTCGACAAGCAGGTTGCGGAAGGCAACTTCCGCGAAGATTTGTATTACCGGCTGAACGTGATCCCGGTCCGGGTTCCGGCGCTCCACCAGCGCAGCGCCGACGTTCCGCTCCTGGTCAACCACTTCCTGAAGAAATATGCGCCGGCGGCGGGGAAGAGCATTCTGCGCGTCAACCCCAGTTCACTCGACGCGCTATGCGCCTATGACTGGCCGGGGAATGTGCGGCAACTTGAAAACACCATCGAGCGGGCGGTCGCGCTCGAGACTGGCGAAGAGTTGCGTGTGGAAATTCCGGCGGAACGCCCGAAGGCCCGCGCTGCCGCAGCCGGCGCAGGAGTTGATGGCTCCTCGCTCAGCTCCTCGGGACTCTTGCCCGAGGGCGTGGGCATGGAAAAATACGTAGCGGACGTTGAGATCGCACTGGTGAAGTCCGCGCTCGCCCACTCCAACAACGTACAAACTCGTGCCGCCGACCTGCTCAAAATTTCCTACCGGTCGTTTCGGCATTTGATGAAGAAGTACGAGCTGTAGCTCTTGGCCATTCGATTTTGGCTTTAGCGAAAAGCCCAGAGCTAACAGCTAAGGGCCTTTTTTCAATTGTTGCTTCCATCCCAGAATGCGCGCCTTGTTGCCCTCGGCTTCGGCCTCGGGGACCATGCCTTTTTTCTGATACAGCACCGACAGGCTGGTATGGGCGAGCACGTCGTCGGGATCGAGTTGCGTGATCCGGGTCGCGATCGCGATGGCTTCGTCGAAGCGATCAAGGTCTTGCAGAGCGCGGGCCATGCCGTGCATGGCTTCGGTGAAAGTAGGGTCGCTGGCCAGCGACTTCTCGTACTCCCCGAGTGCCCGTTCGGGTGAGCCCTCGGCAGTTAGGTCGAGCGCAGCGTAGTAGTGGTCTTCGGCCTTCTGGCGCGTGTTTTCCTCGGACATAAAAGGCGCTCAGCGCTGTTGGATTCTAGCATTAGGTGCCGCGACTCCGGGCTTTGGCTGCACAGCTGTGAATCAAAGGATGTATCCACGCGGTGCGGTCTTCTATTTATGATGATCTCATGCGCTACATGCTCCGGTTTCTGTGGAACGCCACCCGCGGACATCACCTTCGTCCCTGGCGGAGTCCTTACCTGCTATGGCGCATTGAGACCTACACTGGCGTAAAAATGCATCAGATGGGGGTTTGGGAGTTTTCGGAGTTCGTGTGGAGAGAGCGCCATCATTTGTGGCGATTTCTCAAGTGGACGGCGGAGATGGAACAGTACGCGCAGCCCAAGCCCAGAATTTCCTGAGATTCGAGAAGCTTTCTACTGTCCGTTGCTCGCGGCTGTAGCGCCTTCGAGGACGATTTTGACTTCGCTGCCCTTGCCCGCGCCTGACAACTGCGCAGCGGCGGCACGGTTGGCGGCGATCTCCAAATATCCCATGCTTCCGAGAATTCCAAAGGCCTGGTTGGGAACACCTTCGGCGTAATTAGTTTGGATATCGGTGATCTCGCACTTTCCCACGATGATCTTGAAAGAAGGCGGCGTCGCTTTGAATAACGCGGGAACGTCCTGCGGGGTGAAATTCGTAATCAAGTTGCCGAAGCGGTCGACCTTCAGCACCACGCCACGCATGGTGGTTGCGTCGACAGGCTTGGGTTTCGGCGGATTGAAGCGGGCGAAATCGGTAACCTCGTCGCCAAATTTAGCCGTCTCTACCCCTTTGGCCAGATAGGCGGCCACGGGAGCAAAGACATCGCGGGCATGAAAGGTGTTGCTCACCGGCTGCACAAAATAGTGGTCGGCGGTGATGTGGCGCACGTGCATCCGCTCCTCGCGCGCGTAAATGAGAGAAAGCACACCATTGTCCGGCGCCACGAAATTGTATTTCTCGCTCGAAGCCAGGATCGGCCGGCGCGCGCTGCCTACGCCGGGATCGACCACGACCACATGTGTGGTGCGAGTGGGAAAGTAGGAATACGCCTGCGAAATGGAGAGAGCGCCGTCGAGCACATCGAAAGCCTGTACCGAGTGGCAGATGTCCACAATTTCGGCGTTGGGCTCAATGCGCAAAATCACGCCTTTGACCGTGCCGACAAAGTGGTCGTTAAGGCCGAAGTCGGTGGTCAGAGTGACGATTGGACGGTTCGCCAAAGTGCGTTCTCCGCGGAAGACAGAAATTCCCCCACGTGGCGAAAGTAACGTGCGACGGGGTGAGAGTCAAGGCACGGGAGTAATCCGTCGGTGCCTTGCTTGCTTCTCAGTGAATATGAATGTCTCCCGAACCGGTGTGGACGCTGACCAATGGCCCACCGCCGCCGACCTTGCCTTGAATCGAGTGCCGCGCTCTCCCGAGATCGCCCTGCACGGTCACGGAGACTGGGCCATCAACGGTGACATCTCCCGAGCCTGCGGATGCCTCCAGATCGAAAGCGGCACCGGGCTGGACTTCCAGTTCGACATTGCCGGAGCTGGTGCGAATTTCCCAGGCGCCAGTTTGGGTGCCCGAAATAATCACGTCGCCGCTGCCGGATTCCGCTCGCAATCCGCCCTTAACTCCTCGCAGTTCGATTTTGCCGGAACCGGTGCGCACCCGCGCGTCGCCTTCGCCGTTGGCTTCAACCCGAACGTCGCCGCTTCCGCATTCGACGCTAAAGGCGCCAGAAATCTCGTGAGCATCGACATCGCCAGAACCAGTGCGGACACGGATTTCGTTGCTGATTTCGCGCAGCCGCATATCGCCCGAACCACTCTCCAGATTTAGCTTGCCGCTGAGCCCCTCGACCCGTTGATCGCCAGAGCCGCTGCGGGTTTGAACGGTTGTATCCGGTGGGACCGTCATTTCATAATCGACCGAGACATCGTGGTAATTCACATAATCGATACGGATGCTGTTACCGCTCTGAGTAATGGGAGGGTTCTTTTGGATCTCGCTGACGTCTCCCTGGCGGTTCCCAGTAAACCAGCGGTCACCGACGTGAATTTTGCCATGGATGGTCACTGACCCGGCCGGCCCATTCTTGATGGTGATGTCGCCCGACCGCGTCAGCACCTGCAAGTCAACCGGCCCACTCACGGCAAAGTTGCGGTCAAATGTGCCTTGCACCGAATCCGCGAATGTCTGCGGCATTGCGACGAGCAGCAGAAGAAGTGGAAGTCCGTAACCGATTGCGAGCTTTTTCATACAACCTCCGTGGCCTGGACCATCGCCCCAGACGCGGTTTAGACGAGCAACGGCTGATTTTGTGAGTGAGAAATCTATTTGAGATCACAATTTGTGATCTCAAAATTACAAAACCGCAAAAAGCTGAGGCACGGATTTTGGCCCGTGCCCCTTAACTCAGAATTGCATCGAAGCGCACGGGCCTCTACTGCAACACCACCTGGTCGCCTTCTTTCAGCCCGCTGAGGACCTCGGTCTTGGCGCCATTCGAAATGCCGATGTTGAGAGCGATTTTCTTCATTCCGTCCTTGGCTTTCGGATCGGGAATTTCGACGGAGGCTTTTTTGTCCTTGTCGTAGATGATTGCGCCTTCCGGAATCTGCAACACGTTCTTGTGCTCGTCCAAAATAATTTCGGCGTTGGCGGTCATTTCTGCCTTGAGTTCGCCGCCCGGGTTATTGATGGAGACGCGGACTTCGAATGTCGTCACGTTATCTTTCTCGACGCCCATTGGCGAAATCTTGGTCACCTTGCCGTAGAAAGTTTTGTCCTTAAAGGATTCGACTTTGATGCGGGCGGGCTGGCCGAGATAGACCTTGCCGATGTCGCTCTCATCGACTTTGCCTTTGACGTAAACCTCGGTGGTATCGCCGAGCGTCATCACCAGGGTCGCGGTAGATCCCAGCACAAGAATAGAACTGACTGCGTCGCCGATTTCGACGTCGCGGGAGAGCACGATGCCGTCAATCGGCGAAATAATGTCGGTGTAGCTGAGCTGTTCTTCAAGCTGTGCGAGGTTGGCGCGATTGTGGACGACATCGGCCTGTGCTTGCGCAATCTTTGCCTTCAGCACCTGGACCTGGGCTTTGGCGACGTCCTGCTTGTTCAGCGCCATTTTGTAGTTGCGGTCGGCGTCGTCGAGGGCCTGCGCCGAAACTACGCCGTCCTTCGCCATTTCCACTGAGCGATCGTACTGCCGCTTCAGCAGCGGCACGTCAGGACCTTCGGCGTCCACTTTCGCGCGCTCGTAGTCTGCCTGCGCGCTGGTAAAATTCGCCTCTGAGGACTGCAATGCCGCGCGGGATTGGTCAACCTGGGCCTGAATTTCGTCTTTGTCGAGCTGAGCCAGGAGTTGGCCTTTCTTGACGTTGTCGCCGTATTCAACGTACAGCTTCTTCACGATTCCGCTGGCTTTGGATTTGACCTCGACCTTGGTGATGGGCGTAACTTTGCCGGTCGCCACCACGCTCTTGGCCAAATCGCCCCTTTCAACCTTGGCGAGTTTGGTCGGGTCGATCTTGGTGCCGCCGCGGTTGAACGCCGCCAATGCGCCCACAAATAAGAGAACGATGGCGACTACCACGCTGATGATTATGATCCGTTTGCGACGCTTCTTTTTGCCGTTACTATTGCCGTTCACATCCGCCTCCTGCCGCTGACGAACCTTTCCCGCTTGCTAAAATCTGTTACGACGATAGCTAAACTTTTGTTCCGTACGTTGTTCTGTTTCCCGAAGAATGGACACGATTGCAGGTTGAAGCTAGCCTTTGAGCTCACAGCGTTAGACCGAGCAACGCCGGAAAGGGAAGCAAGAATCTGCTCGAAGTGCCTGGACGACCTTGCGCACAGCCGCCGTGAAGTTACAGATTTCAGGCCTCATAGTTCATTTTAGCACCCTGACCGCGAAGCCCAGCTCCTTTTGAATGTTAGAATTAGCCATCCATGATTGCCTTTGTGCTGCTGCGGGTGTTTCTCATCCTGCTCCTGATCGCAGCCAACGCATTCTTTGCCGCCGCGGAATTCGCGCTGGTGAGCATTCGCGATACCCGCATCCAGCAGCTGATTGAGGCCCGGCGCATCGGCGCCCGCATCGTTCAAAGGCTACACCGCAACCTCGACGAGGTTGTGAACGGCGTGCAGCTGGGAATCACGATAGTTAGCCTCACCCTGGGATGGGTCGGCGAGCCCCTGCTGGCGCACGCGATCGAGCAGTTGCTGGGTCAGATTCCTCACGCCAATCTCTATGCGCATGGAATTGCGATTGTCCTGGCCTTCGTTTTGATTACCTGCCTGCACGTCATTTTGGGTGAATTGGTGCCAAAGTCGTTGGCCCTACAGCGCGGCGAGCAGGTTGCCCTGGCTGTGGCCGCTCCCATGGACGTTTTTCTCACTCTGACCCGGCCATTTATTTTTGTGATGAATACGGCGGCGGGCTCCGTCTTGCGGCTCTTTGGATCGCGCAAGGTGCGTCAAGGGCCGGTGCATTCGCCGGATGAACTAAAGCTGATTGTCACCGCCAGCCGGCAGTTTGGTCAGATCCCGCCATTTCAGGAGGAGATGATCCATCGCGCGCTGGAACTGGAAAACATCACCGTGCGCGAAGTGATGGTTCCGCGGCCGGACATTTTCTCGCTGCCCAGCGACCTCACGCTCGAGGAAGCACTTTCTCGGGTGGTGGAGGAGCAGCATTCCCGCATCCCAGTTTACGATTCGCAGAGCGGCCCTGAGCACATTCATGGCGTGCTCTATGCCAAAGACCTGATGCGCTGGGCGCGGCTGCGTATGGCTGGTAGTGCTCTGCCGCAATCGGCGAGAATCGCCGGAATGAAAATCAGCCAAATCATGCGCGACGTGCTGGTGGTGCCGGAGACCAAGGCGCTGACCGAATTGCTCGAAGAGTTCAAAGACCGCAAACGGCACCTCGCGGTTGTGGTCGATGAGTTTGGCTCGACCGCGGGCGTCATCACGGTGGAAGACATCCTCGAACAGTTGGTGGGTGAGATTGAAGACGAGTTCGATCTTTCGCGCGAGGAGCCTGCGGTACTGGAAGCAAATACTCCGCTGGTGCTGGAGGGATCGGTTGGCATTCGCGATCTCGATTCGCAATACGATCTGGCGCTGCCTCGCGACGCGGGTTTTGAAACCCTGGCCGGATTTGTGCTGGCGCGCCTGCAAAGAATTCCCAGAATTGGCGATGGATTCGATTATGAAAACCACCGCTTTACGGTCGAAGAGATGGAAGGGCATCGCATTGCAAAAGTAAAGATCGAAAACCTGCAATCCACGGCCGCTGCCAGTAAGGCGGGAGACTAGACGTGACGGGAAACTGAGAATCGTGTTCCGATACATTGCTACGCGCCTGCTGTACACGCTGCCCGTTGTTTGGCTGGTGGTGTCGGTAGTTTTTCTGCTGATCCATCTAGTCCCGGGCGATCCCGTTTTGCAGATGCTGGGCGAAGGCGCGCCTGCGACCGATATTCAGGCAGCACGCCACGCCTACGGCCTCGACGTTCCTCTCGGACAGCAATATCTGCATTACTGGAAGGGCGTGCTGCACGGCGATCTCGGGCCCTCGCTGCGCTTCAATCAGAATGTGGGAAAGTTGATTGCGCAGCGGTATCCGTACACGCTGCAGCTGACGCTCGCTGCATTGTTGGTAGCGGTTTTACTTTCGATTCCGGCCGGAGTGCGATCGGCGCGGCGGCGCAATCGCTGGGATGATCGCTTGCTGAGCGTGGTGAGTTTGTTCGGCCTCTCGTTTCCGAATTTTGCCCTGGGGCCGATTTTGATTTTGTTGTTTGCCATCAAAATTGGATGGCTGCCGGTTTCAGGGTCAGGCGGTCTGGCGCACCTGGTGCTGCCCGCGATCACCATGGGCGGTGCGTTGGCGGCCATTCTTACCCGCATGGTGCGAACTTCCATGCTTGAGGAGCTGAGCCAGGATTACATTCGCACTGCGCGCGCCAAGGGTCTTCCCGAGCGAACGGTTGTGTATCGCCATGCGCTGCGCAACGCCATGATTCCGGTGATTACTGTGCTCGGTCTGCAATTTGGGGCATTGCTCGCCGGTGCCATTGTGACCGAGACAATTTTTTCCTGGCCGGGAATTGGAAGGCTGACGATCCAGGCCATTGGGAATCGAGACTATTACCTGGTGCAGGGCTGCATTCTGGCGATTGGATTGACGTATATTGCCGTGAATTTTCTGACCGATTTGCTGTATTCGGTGGTGAACCCGAGGATACGGCAGTGAAAACCATATGAAAATGGTCATAGTGCTGGCTACGTTTCACGAGTGCCAAGGCTCCGAGGCCTGCCCGGAGCCGGAGTTAGAAAAGACTCTGGACTACCTCAGACGGAAACTCGAGTTTCAGATCGTGATGGAAGAATGGGCCGAAAAACTTGGCGAATCGACTGCCGCCAAGTGGTGCGCAAAATTGGAACTTCCTTGGTGCAACGTGGGCACTCCCGACGAACCGCAGTTTCGGACGATCTCGGGAAAGGTTAGATACCCAGGGCACAACGGTACGCTAACGTGGGCCCGCACGCCCCAAGAATCGACGAATATGGGCCATTCGAAGCGCAAGAGGCCCGCGAGCGCCGAATGACGCAGAATATTGAGGCGCAAATGCAGCACTGCGACAGAGGCCTATTCATCCTAGGTCTTGCACACGTGCACTCTATGTTCAGCAAATTGCTAGCCTCAGGATTTCACGTGATTGCGTACTCTTGGCTTTTAGGCGCACAGTTATCGCAAGCGGGCCCGGTGGCACTTCACACCAGCTCAATCATCACCCGCTGGCCCACCAGAGCCGCCGCGCGCTGCAGGCTCGACAGAGTAATGTCGCGCTTCGGATCGAGAATGCGATCCACCTGGGAGCGGCTTGTCTTCAGCAAGACCGCCATGCGCGCCTTGGAAATCTTTTTCTTCTTCATGGCCTTCGCCAGTTGCCAGGCCACGACCTCCTTGATGGCTTGCGCCTGCGCTTCGGCGAAGATGTTTTCCTTCTTCAAAAAGTCGTCAATGCTCGATCCCATATTCTTCCTACTCATACTTCCAGCTCCTTTTGGCGCTTCCGTGCCAGTTTCAGGTCATCGTCGGGAGTGGCCCGCGTCTTTTTAATGAACCCGTGTAACGCCACCAAGTGGCCTTGATAAAAGGAAATCAGCACCCGCGCCGCATGGTTGCCCGGCAGTTTCGTTCTCACCTCCCATAGACCCTTGCCCATCGGGCGGCATAGCGGCATGCCCACAGGCCAGCGCCACTGTGCGCGCAGAAGGTCTTTTCCGATGGCGTGACGTTCTCCCTCGCCCAATCCCTTTAACCAATCGCGGACCGGCTCGCTGCCTGTTTCGTTGCGGAAAAAGACTAGCGGCATCTTGCTGGGCTTGCCAGCCATTGCGACCTCAAGCGAGTGTACCATGAAAGGTACGCTTGGTGTCCTGGACGGTTACCTGGTATGCATGCTGCACGTATACTTACTTGGAGCCGTACCATGCCCAAGCAAAAAGTGACGATTAGCCTCGCCCGAGAGACGCTGCGCAAGGTCAAAGTCATAGCGGCCAGGCGCGCTGTCTCGATCAGCGCCTTACGGGCTGAGCACATTGAGGCCTGGGTCGTCGAGGACGAAGCGTATGAGCGCGCTCAGCGGCAAGCTATCGCATTGCTTGATCAGGGATTTCACCTAGGTGGCGCGATCTGCGCTACCCGCGAGGAATTGCATGAAAGGTAAATGCCCGTCCGAGCGAGGCAAACCGAAGGCTGGGAAGACTTCCACAAACCAAGACAACATTGAGCCTCGGGAAGCCCTCGCTCTGCAGCGGTTTAAGGACCTGATGAAAGACAACGCAGGGAACCTGCGATTCAGCGGTCTTAGCGACTAAAGCCGTTGTCCACCGCCTCCATCTCGTTGCCACGCGCCGCGCGCCACAATCCTTTAGCGGCGATCGGCGTGGTGCTGGTCGTCATTTTTGTTTTCTCGGCCTTGTTCGCACCCTGGATCGCTCCGCACGACCCGGCTCGCATCGATTTGCCTGCGCGCTTGCAGGCACCGTCCGTCGCCCACTGGTGCGGCACCGACGAACTCGGGCGCGACATTCTTTCCCGGCTCATCTACGGCTCGCGCATTTCCATGCTGGTGGGAAGCTGTGTAGTTGCGACTTCGCTGGCACTCGGCCTGATCGTCGGATCGATTGCCGGTTACTACGGAGGAGGCATCGATCGCTTCGTCAATGTGGTTGCTGATGAACGCGTTTCTGTCTTTCCCCGGCATTCTGCTGGCAATCGCATTTGTGGCGTTTCGCGGCCCGGGAATCTTCAATCTGGTTCTGGCGCTTTCGCTCGGCGGCTGGGTAGGCTATGCGAGGCTAGTGCGAGGACAGGTGCTGGCCGTGCGTGAAAGGGAATTCGTGGAAGCGGCGCGGGCGCTCGGAGCGAGTGACCTGCGCGTGATCGTCCGCCACATTCTGCCGAACATTATTCAGCCAGTCATTGTTCAAGCGGCGATCGGAATGGCGGGCGCGATTCTGGCTGAGGCAACCATGAGTTTCCTCGGCCTTGGCGTTCCGCCGCCGACAGCGAGCTGGGGTGTAATGCTCAATGACAGCCGCGCCCATTTGTTCGACTCGCCGCATCTGGTATTGTTTCCGGCGGCAGCCGTGATGCTTGCCGTGTTGGCCTTTAATTTTATTGGCGACGCGCTGCGCGACTATCTCGATCCGCGCTCAAGGATTGAAGCCGGGTTGTAATTCTGGAAGTGCTTTATCCGCGTTAGATCCGCGGCGAAGAATTATGCGCTGGCTTTATCGGTGAGCGGCAAGGTTTCAGTGGCCGGCGAATCAAGATCCAACTGCTCCTGCCCACTCAATGCAGTGACTTTTCCGCGATAGGCCTTCAGGTGAGTCGAGGCTTTATCGAAAGCCTCCTGCGCCTTGCTCAAACTCTTGCCTACATTTTCGAAATTATTCTGGAAGTAGTCGAACGACTTTTGCGCTTTGGCCAGTTCCACCCGGCTCTTTTCAAACCGGCTGGCAACTTCATACCATTTGTGTACCAAGGCAATCGTCTGCAAAGTCATCAGCAACGTGTTGGGAGAAACAGGGAAGACGTGCTGCTGATTGAGCCAGTCCGCCAGGTCTCGGTTGCGGACCGCCTCCATGTAAAGAGTTTCGCTCGGCAGATACATGAGCGCGATGTCGGTTGTGCCGTGCTCGGGCTGAATGTAGGCCTTGACTCGTTTGGCCTGGGCTTTCATCACTTGAACGAAGTCCGCGCGGGCTTCTTCAAGCGCTGCCTTATCGGTTCCCTCGAATAACGCGAGCACCTGCTCGCGCGGAAACTTGGCATCGATGGGCAGCTTACGATCAGGAAAATAGATGAGCGCGTCGGGCCGCCCGCCGCCGTCGGGCAAGGAGGCCTGGATTTCGAACATGTGCGCGGGAAGGAAATCGGCAAGCAGGCGTTCCAGGCTGGCCTCGCCAAATTGTCCGCGCAGGTGCGGAAGCTTGAGCAGATTGTTTAGATCGTTGATCGAGTGGCCGAGCGCGCCCACTTCACGTAATTGTTCTTCCGCTGCTTTCAAGTGCTGCTGTACCTTTTCAAAGTGCGCGAATCCCTCGCGGATATTTTCGTCGAGCTTCTGTTGGACCTGGTTGGTGATGTCGAGCAGCTTGGCGTCCACGCGGTCGCGGATGGATTCAAGGCTCTGCACGGTATTTCGATTGAGGCCGTCGAACTCCGATTTCAACTGAGATGTCGTGCTCGCCAACGAAGAGGTGAGCTCTTTGCGGGCGTCGCCAAGTCCCTGAGCTTGCTCGCGGCGGCCATCCTGTAATTGCTGTTCAACCGCGGCGCGAATAGACGAAAAACCGTCGCCCAGCCGGTCGGTGACTTGCTGGCGAAGATCGCCCTTGGTTTGCTCCAACCGCTGTGCCATATCGGCGGCGGCGGCGGCGAAGTGGCCAGTAAGAGTTTGCTGCAAGTCGTGCGCGTCGACGGCAAGTTTATTTAATGCTTCCAGTTGCGAGGATTGATTAAACTTCTTCCGCAACAAGAGAAGCAATCCAAGACAGAACAGATTCAGGACTACGAGGCCGAGCAAAACGGACAGCAAGGTTTGATCTCCTGTTCCCGGATTTTAGAGGAGGTCGAAGAAAAAGCAAAGATCTTTCTTGGTGGAAATCTCAGGAACCCGGAACCACAATTTCTCTCTTCCCGCTCTTGATGCTTCGGTACGCCGCATCGATCACCTCTTGGTTCTTCCAGCCTTCTTCGCCGGGGATGGGAAACCCCGCTTTGCCTTCGACCGCGTCGGCGAAGGCGTCGACTTGCCGGGCGTAGGCCAGATGGTTCGAAACGGTTTCGGTTTCAACTACGCTGCCTCCGCTCCGCAACTCCACGGCGACTGGCTTGTCTACGCTGAAGGCGTCGTCGGCCCGCAGCGAGCCGGCCTCGCCCACAATTTCAAGCGGCGTGCGATAGTCAGCACGAAACGAGACCAGAATTGCGCCGAGCGTTCCGCGGGAGAACTCGAGCAGAAGCGTGGCGGCGGACTCAACATCACCAGAGAGTTGATCAGACGCACCCTGCGCGGTCACGCTGACAACTTCATCCTGCAAAATGAAGCGTAGCGCATCGATGCAGTGCACACCAATGTCCGCCACCGGGCCGCCTCCGGCTAGGGCAAGATCGTTGACCCACTTCCGGGGATGGCTGCCCGTCGCCAGAAATGAAAATTCGGATCGAGCAAAAACCGGCTTGCCCAATCGCCCTGCGGCGACGGCATCGCGGAAGCGGCTAGCGCTTTCTTCAAAGCGGAAGACTTGCGCCACTCCCAGCAACACGCCGGCTCTGCGCGCCGCTTCGACCATCTGCCGGCACTCGGCAGCGTTGACGCCCATCGGCTTTTCGCAGAGTACCGGCTTGCCACATTGGATCGCGGTGAGCACATCGCGCAAGTGAAGGGCATTCGGGGTGGCAACAAAAACGGCATCGACTTCGGATGAGCGGCACAGGCATCGGTCGAAGTGAATGCCAAAGGAATCTCGTATTGCCGCGCGGACTCTCGTGCTTTGGTGAGATCGCGCCGCGACAGCGCGGTAACGCGGCAATCATTCGCGGCGGCAAAGCCCGGCATCAGGCGCTTGACCGCGTGGAGGCCGAAACCGGCAATGCCAAAGTTGATCACGGCTTCAATTCGGCTTCTTGGGTTGGGCTCGCGCTCATCGTGGCCGGCTTCCGAGGATTTATTGGGACGTTACAAAGATCGAAGAGGCTGCGACGCTGGTGGAAGCCGATCCCACTCCATTGGTAAGGGTTCCATTGGTCGAATCGATCTGCAACACCGAGATGATTTTCGTCGTCTGATTCACCACGTAAAGGAATTCGCCATTCGGATCCGCCACAATCACCACCGGGGAACCAACGGTCGAAAACGGGGAACCGATGAGTTCCGTGGGCTGTCCGCCGCTGCCGATCGAGTATGCGGTGACGTTATTCGATCCCAGGTTCGCGACATAGAGATAGGCACCCGACGACGTAACGGCCAGAGAAGTCGGATTTGTCCCGGTCAGAAACGGCGATCCCGTAATCGTACTCAAAGCGCCGGTTGAAGAATTGATGGAGAAGATCAAGAGCGTGTTCTGCAGGGCGTTGGTGACGTAAACAAATTTTTCGCCGGGATCGATGGCGATGCCCAGCGGTCCGGTGCCCGTGGCGCCCGCGCCGGCGATAGGTTGTAACGCGCCTGAACTCGATACTGTATAGCCGAAGACCGACTGCAGA
>CAWKDJ010000017.1:0-57349 GCA_963848325.1 uncultured Acidobacteriaceae bacterium | reverse complement strand
TCTGGTCGGAAGTCACTCCTTGGTTTCGATCCAGGCGGAAAGGGTTGGTGGCGCCATTGCCGTTGGCCGGGTTCAAGTTGGGATTGTTGTTGAGGAGCGCGTTGCTAAAACCATTCACGGTCGGCGTGCCGGGGCGGGCAGTGAAAGGTGGTTCGCCCGCGGGATTGGTGGCGTTGGGATAGGTTCCAAAATAGTGATCAAAGGAAACGTTTTCCTGGAAGATCACAACGAGGTGCTGAATGGGTGTCGCCGTCGCCGGCTTCGCCGCAGCGAAGGCGGGGGTGACGCTGGGTCCCAGGGCGAATACAGCGGCCGTCACTAAGGCCAGCATTTTCCTGGGGGCGTGGTGAGGCACTTTGACTTTCATCAACATCGGTTCCTCCGTCCTACAGCCAAGCGAAATGGTCGCAGGGAGATGCAATGCTAGTTGGCTGAGGAGGTTAAGAGTAGTGGCTGCAGGTTACGCCGATGTGACCGAAAGGTTAAAAAAATGTGAATTGGCAGGCCAAACTCCGGGCGTGGGGCGAAGTTCAGAGGTTGAGAGCTGAAATTTTGGGAGTTTTTCTAAATATTGAAGCGCATCTTGGATCGCCCTTTCTCGCTCTGATTTCGTCGGCTCCTGGCTTCGTCCGATTGACATTTTTTGTTCCGCCACGGGGCGGAAACTCCATCGCGCCCCGAACTTTGGGGAGCGTCCAAGTACTAGATTAATTACGCGGTTTTGTGATCTGGATCACATTAGGCAACCGGAGTGCGGAGTTAATCTTTCTCTGATTGCAGCTGAAATTGACTTCGGTTGTCCTGGGGGGGACAGAGCGTGACAAAAGGTTCCAAAAACGGTTCAAACGGGCAGCATCTGCTGCGCATTCACAAACGCCATCTCGGTTTATATGCTCGCGTGGCTTCGGAGTTGGGGGTCAGCCCATCGTATGTAAGCCTGGTGGCCAACGGCATGCGCCGCTCGGACAAAATTAAAGAAGCCATCTTGACCGAGATTGCGCGGATCCACGCCAGCGTTCGATAACACGGGTTAATGAGCCGTGGTCAACGACGCTTTAAGGGAGCGCATTCTGCTCCACACGCATTAGATTTGTGTTCAAAGGTTCGCCTTGTAAGAAACCCAGAATTATTTTTGCGGGGCAGAAACTGTCGGCTGGAGGATGACGGCCCGCCGAAGCGATCCTTTGAAGCGAAGCTGCGCTCAATCGCCGGCAGCTTCAAATGAGGCTTCGTATGCGGGAGTGTCCCAGCAATAGCCTTCTTCGCCGTGCTGGGAGAGATCGAGGCCCAGGATTTCGTGCTCGGCGGGAACGCGCAGGCCGATCGTCGCGTCGACAATCTTTAAGGCAGCCAGCGTGCCCACGATGGCGATTGCCCAGGCGACGCCAACTCCGACCAACTGATTGAGCAATTGATGATAATTTCCTTCGAGCAGGCCTGAAGGCAATGTGTTTCCGTGGGCGTCTTTGAAAATGGGATTGATAACGCTGGAAGCGAAAACGCCAGTGAGGATTGCGCCGAGCGTGCCACCGGCGCCGTGAACGCCAAAGGCATCGAGCGAATCGTCGTAGCGAAAGTAGGCTTTGACTTTCACCACCATGAGATAGCAGACAATGCCGGCGATGAAACCGATGGCGAGCGCAGGCATGGGCCCGACGAATCCGGCGGCAGGGGTGATGGCGACGAGGCCGGCGACGGCCCCGGAGATAGCGCCGATGGCGCTGGGTTTGCCGTTGCGCAACCATTCTGCGCCGCTCCATCCGACGACTGCAGCGGCGGCAGCGAAGTGCGTGGCAACAAATGCACTGGTGGCGAGACTGCCGGCAGCGAGGGCGCTGCCCGCATTAAAGCCGAACCATCCCACCCACAACATGCAGGCGCCGATAAAGCTGAGCACGACGCTGTGCGGCTGCATGGGTTCTTTCGAATATCCGACACGATGGCCGAGGTAGAGCGCGCAAACCAGGGCCGAGACGCCCGAAGTAACGTGCACCACGGTTCCACCGGCGAAATCCAGAGTCGGAAAACGCCCGCCCAGCGCGGCATTGAGGACTCCGCCTTTGCCCCAAACCATGTGCGCCATGGGGCTGTAAACCAGAATCGACCACAGCGACCATAAATAAGGTCATAGCGCTGAACTTAATGCGCTCGGCGAAGGCGCCGGTGATGAGGGCAGGCGTAATCACGGCGAACATCAACTGGTAAATCATGAACGTCTGCTGCGGAATGGTGCCGGAGTAATCGGGGTCGGGCGCAGCCCCAACGCCACGCATGAAGGCGTGCTGCAAACTGCCGAAGAGGCTGTTGCCGGGAGCAAAGGCCAGGCTGTATCCGAAGAGTGCCCAGAGCACGGTAACGATGGCCATCATCGCAAAGCTCTGCATCATGGTGCCGAGCACGTTTTTCTTGCGCACGAGGCCGCCGTAGAACAGAGCGAGGCCGGGGCCGGTCATCATAAGAACGAGGGCGGAACTGGTAAGCATCCAGGAGTTGTCGGCGGAGCTTTTCGCGTCGGCGACTTGCAGCTCGAGTTTCGCAACG
This sequence comes from uncultured Acidobacteriaceae bacterium, assembly GCA_963848325.1. GTDB lineage: Bacteria > Acidobacteriota > Terriglobia > Terriglobales > Acidobacteriaceae > DATJOJ01. The sequence goes on along the minus strand of CAWKDJ010000017.1, from coordinate 54,808 downwards.
CGCGCGGCATCGCCGGAAGAAGCTTGCGCGGCCACCAGCGGTGAAAGGGCCAGACACAGAGTGGAAAGCAGGATGAGCCGGGCGATCAGAAATCTAGGCGTCACTTCGCGTCCTCCAGCGAGCGAAAATCGCGATCGAGTTGACTCAATTTAGCGTGCAGCCGCGCGGGAGGGAAATCGAAAGTATTTATTGCGGGTATCGGGAATTATTATGCGAGGAAAGCAAATCTCGGAGCCTGCCCGGTTCCGGTCTATACTTTATGTTCTTTCCAATCAACCCCAGGAGGAAAACCGATGAAGAAATGTCAGGTTGCGGTTCTGGTTTGCATCAGCTTGGCCGCCGTGCTGGCCTATGCGCAAGGCGGCGATGAAGGTTATCAGATGGCCAAAGTAGTGGCGTTCGAGAAAGTCGCGTCGGATGCGCAGCACATGGAAAACGCTGGGCAATACAAGATTGCAATGCGCCTGGGCGACACCACCTATAACTGCCGGGCTACCGGCGACGCGTCAACCTTTCTTGACTGGACAGTCGGAAAACAATTTCCCACCAAGGTCAATGAGAAGTCGCTGACGGTGAAAAATCCCAACGGGCAGCTCATCGAAATGAAGATCACGGGAAAGAAGACGCAGAAGTAGAAGTGCGCCCCTTCACTGTACCGTGACGGTCACCTTGGCCAGGCTGCGGCCATATTCGTTGGTCGAAACCAGCCCGTAGGTTGTGGTCTGCGTCGGCGTCACGGTCACATTGGTGCCGCGAATCGCGCCGACTTGCGGCGTAACAATGTAATATGACGCGCCGCTGACCGTCCAACTTAAGGTCGACGATTGTCCCGGAGCGATGCTCGGCGGATTTGCGGTGAAGCTACCGACCACCGGCACTTGCCCGGTCGGAACATTATTGGGTGTGTAAATCGGATCCATCAGAATCACTTCGAACTCCGACGCGGGAACGGTCTTGAGGCTCGCGAGATCGTTATTGTTCCAGCGCGGATCGGGATCACCGGTAATGAACATGGAACTGCCATTGTCGGCCATGATCATTCCGTATTGTTGCAGGGCCGTCAGAATGACTTTCGATTGCGCCGGGAAACCGGAAATATCGAAGCTGGATTTCAGCCGCAGCCGCATGCCCATGGGTGCCGCATAAGTATTTGTCGAGTTCGGCGCCCAGTGTGACGCTGGCGGCGTGAACGCTTCCTGACTGTATTGCAAAGTGAAGCGCAGGGCGTGATTGATCTGGCCAGATTTGACTTCGTCGTAACGCGCCAGGCCGGCGAATACCGGCAAGCCGGCGGCGTCGGCGGAGGTCCAGGTGTAGGGCCGCTGCTCGTCGTTCAATAAATCCCACACCGCGGCGGACGCGGCCTCCCAGTTGCCGTTCTTCAGCGGATAAGAACTGTAGAGTTCGTAGAGCCAGCAATTATCGCGATCAAGCACCAGTACATGGCGGTCGCCGTCGCCGGGTTTGGGATCGCCTTCAATCGGTGCGTTCGCGGGAATCGGCATTGGCCCGGGATCGCTCTCATCGCCGTGCGCGGTGAAATGAATGTTGACAAAGGGAGAGCCGCTTACAACTTCATAAGGGATGCCCATGGTCTGACCATCGTAGAGCCCAGCGCCGAAATCGGGATGCAGCGGGGCCGAACTGCCGATGAAATTGATGTAGGCATCGGAATTGGGATCGACCGGCGAGTTGGCGATGTTCTGGTTCCAGGCGTTGTCGGCAGGAAACGGAATGAATCCGTTGAGGCTGGCTTCGATTCCTAGTCCCATTTGGCTGCAGGAACTTTGCGCGGGACTGAGGGAACACAGGAGCGCGCAGGTGAGGAGAACGAGCAGAAGTCGCCGCATATACAGGCCTCCGTGCAAGCCCACATTAGCACGGAAATTGTGAGATGGAATACGCGGTAGGACGGGGTGTTTATGCCATTGATTTGATGGCTTTACAACCAAAGACAACCGCAGAATAGTCTCATGTAATGGCACTTCGGTGATGTGCCGCCGCAGCAGTTTTACAGGTAAGGTAAACTATCATGTTGTATACGAGTCGGAAGAGCAGGAAGAACATGGCAACTTTGCCCGCAAAAGATAAGTCCGCTATTAATGAGTTGCTAAACGACTTCCAAGATGTTGTAGAACAGGGAGCGAGCAAAATGACCCCCGAGGAAATTAAGCGCGCAACCGAGGATGTGAAGAATATTATCCGGCGCCCTTCCGCAAAAGCCGCGCGCCGCGAAACAGCTTAAGTTTTTCTTTGATCTGCTCATCTGTAATATCAGGCAGCCACCTCTTCAGGGCATCAGCGTATCGTTGTTCTGCATCGTCATCGTTGAGCATAGGATCGAGAAGAAAAGGTAGTTCTTCGCGAGCGCTTTCAACTGCGCGCCGAACTGCCTTAGCTTTGCTCTCGTCACCTTGGCTTTGATAAGTTCGTCTAGGGTCACGACGAGTTCGTGTCCACTTGCCCATAGATTCCCCGCTGCACGAATTCAAATGTATATCAACATTCACCGTTCCAAATAGCGAGGGCCTTGACACTTGCGCTATATATAATGGTACCGACCCACTCAACCTCTGGCTAAGAAAGAAGGTACGACAGCCATGCAGAGAATCCCACTAATGCTAGCGTTCGCCGCATTGCCGCTGATGATCGGAGTTAGCGCGGCGCAGACGACTCCCGTCCCGCGAGGCGGACAAAATCACGCCGTCGCGGAAGGTAATCCTTCGTGCCAGCGGATCATCAGCGAATGCCGGCGGCTCGGGTTTATTCAGGGACAGTGGAAGCGGGACAACGGTTTGTGGAAAGATTGCTTCGATCCGGTAGTAAAGGGCGGAACCCCTTCGCGCGATGGCAAGCCGATCGAAATTCCGGTCAACCCGGAAGACGTGCAAGCCTGCCGCGAGGCAATTGGACACCGCAGGTAAAGCCAACTCGCGCTACTTCTTCTCCGCCACTTCGAGGCGAGTTTCGGCGCGCTTGAGGTCGGCGCCGATACGCTTGAAGTCCTCCTCGGTCTGGCCTTTCGGCAATTCGGCTTCGGCGCGCTGCTTGGCTTGCTCGGCGCGGTTCATATCCATTTCGTCCGCGCGCTCGGCAGTCTCGGCGAGAATCGTGACTTTATCGGGCAATACTTCGGCAAATCCCCATGCGACTGAAAGATGATGGGTGGTTCCGCCGTTGCGATAAGTAATTTCGCCAACGGCGAGTTCGGAGATGAGCGGAGCGTGTCCGGGGAGAATGCCGAGATAGCCGGCTTTGCCAGGAATCTGCATCTCTTCGGCCGTGTCGCGGACGACCATCTTCTCCGGAGTAACGATTTCGAGTTGGAAAGTGTCGGGCATAGCTTCTAGCTTCTAGCTTCTAGCTTGGCTTCCGAGCGATTTCGCCGGAAGCTAGCGGCTAGCAGCTAGAAGCCCTTTACGCTGCTTTCAATTTCTCTGCCGCTTCCAGCACTTCTTCGATTGCGCCCTTCATGTAAAACGCCTGCTCAGGGATATCGTCGTACTTGCCTTCGACGATTTCTTTAAATCCCTTTACTGTATCGGCGATCTTCACGTAGCGGCCGGGCGCGCCGGTAAACTGCTCGGCGACGTGGAAAGGCTGCGAGAAGAAGCGCTGAATCTTGCGGGCGCGGGCCACCGTCACCTTCTGATCTTCACTCAGCTCGTCGATACCGAGAATGGCGATGATGTCCTGCAAGTCTTTATAGCTCTGCAAGTTTTCTTCACCGCCTTGCGCTACATCATAATGCTCCTGGCCGACGATGCGCGGATCGAGAATGCGCGAGGTTGAAGCCAGCGGATCGACGGCGGGATAAATTCCGATTTCCGTCAACGCACGCGACAGTACGGTAGTAGCGTCGAGGTGAGCAAATGTCGTCGCCGGAGCGGGTCGGTTAAGATCGTCGGCGGGCACGTAAATCGCCTGTACGGAAGTGACCGAACCTTTCTTCGTGGAGGTAATCCGCTCCTGCAATTCGCCCATCTCAGTGGCCAGATTGGGCTGGTAACCCACGGCGCTGGGCATACGGCCCAGCAGAGCGGAAACTTCAGACCCGGCCTGAGTAAAGCGGAAGATGTTGTCGATGAAGAGCAGCGTGTCGGCGCCTTCTACGTCGCGGAAATATTCCGCGACAGTGAGCCCGGTCAGCGCGACTCGAAGACGCGCACCCGGCGGCTCCGTCATCTGACCATAAATCAGCGCAGCTTTTGATTTCGATGGGTCGCCGGGCTTAATAACGCCGGACTCGCTCATTTCCAACCAAAGATCGTTGCCTTCGCGAGTACGTTCGCCCACGCCGGCGAATACCGAAAATCCGCCGTGTTGCTTGGCGACGTTGTTGATCAGTTCCTGAATGAATACCGTTTTGCCCACACCGGCGCCACCGAACAGGCCGATCTTGCCGCCTTTCAAGAAGGGCTGGATGAGATCAACGACCTTGACGCCGGTTTCGAACATCTCCGCGGTGGTGGATTGCTCATCAAAGCGGCGCGGGCCGGTGAATGGGCATAGTCACTGTATGCTCGATGGGCCCCAGTTGATCCACCGGCTGCCCAATGACATTCATCACCCGGCCCAGCGTGCCGTGGCCCACCGGCACAGAAATCGGGCCCCTTGAGGTCGATGGCTTTCATGCCGCGCACCATGCCGTCCGTGGCCTCCATGGCTACGCAACGCACCCGGCCTTCGCCCAAGTGCTGCTGGACTTCGAGAATGACATTGATCTGTGACGGCACCGTGAAGCCTTCGCTCACCACGCGTAGCGCTTCATAGATGGGCGGCATCTTGCCGGGTTCGAATTGCACGTCCACGGCGGGACCGGATATTTGGATTACGTGTCCTATGTTTTCTGGCATAAGTTCCTCTCTGCTCCCAACTCAGCCATCAGCTACTCAGCAATCAGCATTCAGCCTCTGAATCCCCTCATCACGAGCCCTCAGTGGCTGAGTGCTGAGTGCTAATTGCTGACTGCCTCTACCCCGCTGCTGCTGCTCCGCTTACAATCTCGATAATTTCTTTCGTAATCTTGGCCTGCCGTGCGCGATTCATGGCCAGGGTCAGCGAATCGATCATATCGGTCGCATTGCTGGTAGCGGCATCCATGGCGGTCATACGGGCGGCGTGCTCGGCAGCCACCGACTCCAGCAGGCCACGGAAAATCTGGATGCCGACATACTTCGGCAATAACGACCGGAACAATTCTTCGGCTGGCTGCTCGTAGATGTAGTCCACCGGCGCAGCGGCGAACTTCGCGGCTGCTGCATCCGCCTCGCGGGTATCCGCGGGACGAATGCTAACGCCGGCCCCTTTGGCCGCTTCCAGCGCGCGCTTCCGCTCTTCCTCTCCCATGGCCTCAGCCTGGGCGATGCTGATCTCGCCGACCGCCTCGATGGGCAGAACTTTTTCGACCACCAGGCGCTGGGAAATCACCGACTTGAACTCGTTATAGACCACATATACTGCATCAATATCCGTGTCCGCGTAGCGTTGAATGACGCGCTCCGCGATTCCGGAAGCCAGGCTGTAATCCATCTTGTTGAACACACCGATCTGTTCGCCGATCAGGGCGATGCGGGCGGGAGCCTGTGAATCTGCAGTTCGCGGCGCGACGGTGGGGTACCGGCGACGCAGGAAGTCACGGCCTTTGCGGCCAATGGCCTCGATTTCGACATTCTTGCCGGTCAGGGCTTGCAAGAATCGCATTGCGGCTTTCAAAATGTTGGTATTGAAAGCGCCTGCCAAGCCTTTATCTCCGGTGACGACGAGCAGCAGAATGTTGTTCTCTGCGCGCTGTGCCAACAGCGGATGTTTGGGCTCACCGGTTTCGGGATCGTAGATTTCAGCCCGTGAGACCAGCGACTTCAAGACATTGGTCAACATTTGCGCATAAGGCCGCGCTGCCAAAGCCCGCTCCTGGGCGCGGCGCAGCTTTGCCGCCGAGACCATTTTCATGGCCTTGGTGATCTGCCGCGTGTTGGTCACGCTGCGAATCCGGCGTCGAATGTCTAAGATATTTGCCATGCTGCTATCTCGAAAGAAAGCAATTAGCACTCAGCAATTAGCATTTAGTCATTACAGGGGTTTGCCGGCACTGGCAACCACCCAAGCTGACTAGATGCTATGTGCAAATTGCCAGCTGCTACTTCGCAACCGCCTGCTTCTGCGCCACAAAAGTCTCTTTGCACTGCTTGATCACCTTGGTCATCTCGGCTTTCAGGTGGTCGTCGAGAATTTTCTTTTCCATGATCGAGCGCAGCAAGCCTGGATTCGTCGTATCTACGAACTGGTACAATTCCCCCTCAAAATCTCGCAACTGATCGACCGCCAGGTCGTCCAGCAATCCATTCGTGCCTGCATAGATGATCAGAATCTGCTTGGAAAATGGCAGTGGTGAAAATTGCTTCTGCTTCAGGATCTCAACCAGCCGCTGCCCGCGACTGAGCTGGGCCTGGGTAGCTTTGTCCAGATCACTGCCAAACTGGGCGAAGGCTGCCAGTTCGCGGAACTGGGCCAGATCAAGCTTCAGGGTACCTGCGACCTGGCGCATGGCCTTAATCTGCGCGCTGCCGCCGACGCGGCTGACGGAGATACCGACGTTCACCGCCGGACGGATGCCGCTGTTGAACAGATCGGTCTCCAAATAAGATTTGCCCGTCGGTGATGGAAATAACGTTGGTCGGAATGTAGGCCGAAACATCGCCCGCCTGAGTTTCGATGACCGGCAAGGCGGTCAGCGAACCTCCACCGTTCTTGTCGCTCAGTTTCGCCGCGCGTTCCAGCAAACGGGAGTGAAGATAAAAAACGTCGCCGGGATAGGCTTCGCGGCCGGGCGGCCGCCGCAGCAACAGCGAGATTTCGCGATAGGAAGCGGCGTGCTTTGAAAGATCGTCGTAGATCACCAGGGCATGGCGTTTGGAGTCGCGGAAATGCTCGCCCATGGCGCAAGCCGCATAGGGAGAGATGTACTGCATGGGTGCAGGCTCCGAGGCCGAGGCCGCGACCACGATGGTGTATTCCATGGCGCCTGCGTCTTCCAGAATCTTCACCACCTGCGCGATCGAAGACCGCTTCTGTCCGATGGCGTTATAGATGCAAATCAGGTCGTTGCCCTTGCTGTTGATAATGGTGTCGAGCGCGACTGCGGTCTTTCCGGTTTGGCGGTCGCCGATGATGAGCTCGCGCTGGCCGCGACCGATGGGAATCATGCTGTCGATGGCTTTGAGGCCCGTGGCCATGGGCTCACGCACCGGCTGGCGGTCGATGACGCCGGGGGCGATACGCTCCAAAGCAATGAACTTGTCGGTTGCGATGGGACCTTTGTCATCGATGGGCCGGCCGAGCGAATCGACGACGCGGCCGATCAGGGCGTCGCCCACCGGCACGCTCATGATGCGCCCGGTGCGTTTGACCTCGTCGCCTTCCTTGATCTCGGTGTACTCGCCGAGCAGGACGACGCCAACCTGGTCTTCTTCCAGATTCATGGCGATGCCGGCCACATCGTGAGGAAAAGACAGCAGTTCTCCGGCCATGACCTTGTCCAGACCGTAGACACGGGCAATTCCGTCGCCCAAAGTGACCACCGTGCCGACTTCATCGACCGCGATCTTGGATTCATAGTTCGAGATCTGCTGCCGGATTAACTGAGTAATTTCGTCTGCTTTGATTTGTGCCATAAGTTCAGCTTTTAGCTTCTGGCTCCTAGCTCTTAGTTTCTCTTTGCGATGTTTGCAGCACTTCTTTGCGGCCTTCGCGGTTCATGGTTTTGCGTTGGCTCCTCGCAAGAGCCACCGGCTAAGAGCCAATAGCGATTCTGATCCTTTCCAACTGTCCCTCTACCGAGCCGTCATAAATGGTGCTGCCGACCTTGACCACGGCGCCTCCCAGCAGCGAAGCGTCCCGCGAATAGCGCGCTCGGACTTTCTTCCCCACCAGGGCTTGAATCTGGTTTTCGAGCACGGTGCGCTCGGCTTCGCCCAGCTCGCGGGCGCTGGTGATTTGAGCTTCGGCGAATCCCATGCGCCGGTCCAGTTCCAACTCGAACTGTTTTACGATCGCCGTCAGGAAACTGGTGCGTCGATGATCCATCAGCACGGCCACAAAATTTCGCACTGGGCGCGAGATTCCCTTCACGTTCGACAATCGCGTCCAACACCGCGCGCTTTTGCTCAGCGGGAATGGACGGCGTTGCCCAGACATCCCGCAGTTGCTTGCTTGCCGCCACCAGTTCGGCCAGAGCCTGCGCTTCCTTCAAGGTCTTGGCAGCGTCGAGTTGGCTGTCAAAAACCACATCGGCGAAGGCGCGAGCGTAGGTATTGATGACCGTGGCCATTAGTTTCTGCCCTTCGGCACATCGCCACTTGCCGCAATGTGTTGGGCAAAGTCGCGCACCAGCGCCTGATCGGTGGCGGCGTCCACCTGAATTTGTTTTCTAGCCAGCGCGACCGCAAGATCGGCGGCGTAGGCGGTCAGTTCCCGCCGTGCTGACTTGGCCGCGGCCGCAATCTCTTGCTCCGCGGACGCGACGATTTTACGGGCATCTTCCGCCGCAGCAGCCTTAATTCTTTCTTCCTCGGCAGCCGCTTCCCTCTCGGCGGTGGTGCGCATTTCTCCGATTTCACCGCTCAGCCGGGAAAGCCGGGACTCGATGTCGCTAAGCCGCCGGTTGGCCTCGTCGCTGGTTTTGCGCGCCTCTTCCATGGCCTTCTGAATCGCAGCGGTGCGGTTGCGGAATATGTCCGGGCAAACTCTTCCTGGAGAACCAGAAAATTACACCGGCAATGACCGCGAAATTGAGCACCACACAAAGCCAGTAGGCGATTCCAGCTCCAGTCCCGTCAGCTTTGACACCCATCGGACCGAACTCGAGTGCCTCAGCTTGGCGTTGTCGTCTTCACCGGCAGCTTCCCGGGTCTCCTTCGCCAGTCGTTGGCCAAACGAAGGATTGACGCCAGATCCGCGGTTGGGCTCTGGCTGAGGGTTGGCTTGCTCTTGGGCAGGAGACAGAGTCGCAAAGCAAGCGCACAGCGCCACCGTGGCAAGAAGAGATAAAAAAAAACGCACGTATCATCTTGCGCCCCCCGCTGCCGGAGCGTCTCCCGGCCGCAGCACGGTGCGAATGATCTCAGCGGCAATCCTGCCGCTCTCGGCTTGCAGTCTCTCCTGAGCGGCGACTTTATCCCTCTCCATGGCCGCGCGCGCCTGCTCCACCTGCGCTTGTGCCCTGGTTCGGGCTTCTGCCGCAACCGCCACCCGAGCCTGCAATGCCTGCTGCCGCCGCGCTTCCTGGCTCTTGAAAACTGCCAGGCGGGCTTCCCGCAAGCGCTGCTCGTACTCCGCAGTGCGCGCTTCGGCGGCGGCGATGTCGGCGCGCGCTTTCTCGACTGCTCCTTCGGTCTTGCTGCGGCGCTCCTCCAACACTTTTGCCAGAGGCCTGTGGACAAGCAGGCTGTAGAGTCCGACAACAGCACCATGAAAATGATGGTGGGAACGGATCCGAGCAGTAATTCCCCTACTTGTCGAAGTGTTTGATCCATGTTGGTCTTGATATCGCCGCGCGAAATTAATGAGGGCTTATAGAAACCATCAAACCTAACATCCTGCAAGGCTTAGTGTCAATGTAAAGGCGTCGTTTTCTTGGGGTAAGGGCGGGGAAAATCAAGTGGCGCGCGACGTGGAAAGAGGACTTGACATCTGGAATGAGAGGAATAGCATAAAAGTATCACCTCCGATCCAATTCAGGATCGAATGGGCCGGTAGCCAAGGGAATGTCACCGCTTCTTGGCCGCTGGCCCATTTAAATTGTTGGGTCGAGCGTCGTACGTCCTGCGTCGTTGGTCGTTGGCTAGGAATAAGATGGCAAACGAAAAAAGAGATCGAGCCGAATCGCCACAAGGCGGCGACGAGTCTGCATATGAGAGCAACGGCGTTCCTGAGCCCGGGTCTCAGGAGGAAAAGCCGGACTTGGGATTCCATCCGATCCGAATCAAGGGCGAGCCATTATCGGAAACCATCTCCGCGAACGGCGGGAGCGGCCTTATTAAAGCTTGATGGCCGGCGACTAACGACCGATCTCACTCTACCACCCACTCCTTCACGCGCCTCACTACCGACTCCGGCGCCTCCACCTCCAGCAATACTGCGCCATCTTTGTACGACCGCGAATAGATCCGGGCCCGCGCCTCAAGCATGGCCAGCGTCTTGCCTTCTTTCTGTGGAACCCGCAGGCGAATGCGGCTGATGGCATCCTCGGAGAGCATCTCGTCGATGCGTTCCAGCAACGTGCTCATGCCAATATCTTTCACCGCTGAAACATGCACCGTGTGCGCGTCGTCGCGCAGGCTTTCGCGCTGCTTGGGCGGCAGCAGGTCGATTTTATTCATCACGCGCAGGCGCGGTTTGTTCTCCGCTTCCAGTTCTTTGAGCACGCGTTCGACTTGCGCATCCTGCTCGGCAGAGAGTGGACTGCTGGCGTCGGAGACGTGCAGCAGGAGCGATGCGCGCTGGACTTCTTCGAGCGTGGCGCGAAAAGCTGTCACCAGCGTATGCGGCAAGTTGCGGATGAATCCGACAGTATCGGAAAGGAGGGCTTTGCGTTTTGAAGGCAGCGTGACTGCGCGGATCGTAGGGTCGAGCGTGGCGAACATTTTCGGCGATTCGAGCACCGCGGCTTTCGTCAGCGCATTAAACAATGTTGACTTGCCGGCGTTGGTATAGCCGACCAGTGCCACAGTCGCGACCGGTACGGACTCCCTGCGCTGGCGCTGCTGAGCGCGAATGCGGCGGACGTTCTCGATTTGCTCTTTGACGTGCCGGATGCGGCGATAGATTTTTCGTCGGTCGGTTTCAAGCTGGGTCTCGCCGGTTCCGCGGGTGCCGATGCCGCCACCGAGTTGCGACATCTCAATGCCGCGCCCACCGAGCCGCGGCAGCAGGTATTCAAGCTGCGCCAGTTCGACTTGTAACTGTCCTTCACGAGTACGCGCGTGGCGAGCGAAGATGTCGAGAATCAACTGAGTGCGATCAATCACTCGGATGTGGACAATTTTTTCGATGTTGCGCTGCTGGGAGGCGGTCAGATCGTGGTCGAACAGCAGCAAGTCGGCGGAAACCGAAGCGGCCGCGCCGGCGATTTCTTCGAGCTTGCCTTTGCCGATGAGGGTTGCGGGATCGGGCCGGTCGCGATGCTGCAGAAATTCTCCGGCGACCTGCGCGCCGGCGCTCGTTGCCAGAGTACGCAGTTCATCGAGCGATTCTTGCGCGCTAAATTGCGGTGCGCTGGGCGCTTTTGAGACGGTCGCCAGCGCCGCCCCATCACGGGCGGCTTGCGCGCCAGAAGTGAGCGAACCTTTACCGGACTTCGCGGCCGGCGGCCGCTTCACCCGGTAATCGAGCCCGACCAGGAAAGCGCGTTCGGCAGGCGTACGCCCGCGTGTCGAGGCTTGCTGACCTTTGTCCGCGCCGCGCGAGCTTCTTTCTCCTGAATTACGCAAGCCGGAACAGCCTTATCCCTCGGTTCCGCTGGGAGCCGAACGGCGACCGGAGTGGGGCCTGGAATCACCGCAGGCCTTTCGCCGATGCTGTGTCCCGCTCGGCCCATCGCAATCGTAGAAATCGCATGTTTAAAGATGAGCTGCTCCTGATTATTTGTCTCCAGTACCACAGAATATTTGTCGAACGAGCGAATGCGTCCGCTCAACTTCACCCCGCTCAGCAGGTAAATGGTAATGTTCATTTTTTCTTTGCGAGCGGTATTAAGAAAGGAATCCTGGATGTTCTGCGCTGGCTTGTTTTCCATGGCGACGACCTCCCTGGCTCGGATGGACTGCGGCCGAGCGGTCTCGAAACCGAAGCACCAGAGATCCCTCATGTCCGATGCCAGCGGCGGCCTCGGACGCCTGGGGGAAGGACAGGATGCGAGTGCGACTGGCAGCGCTCCGCACCCCACGTTAAACGTTACAATACGGCGTTACCTTGTACTTTTCAAGCACCGAGCAAACTAAGTTGACAGAAATATCGCAAAGTGAAAGTATTCGTGCGCTGTGAAGAATAATGTGCGATGAGGGTTGGCCGAGTGCCTGCCATCGCAGGCAGTAACCTGTTACCCCTGAAGTTCTGACGTTGCGAGCCGCGCGATGCCGCGTTGGCCCGCTGCAATGCTCTGTGAGAGGAGGAACTTCGATGCAACATCTGTTCGCCACTGCCGTCTGTTTTGTCATGCCCTCCCATACTCCGGGGGAAGCCGTCCAGCTGCTCCTGCGCTGGTTCCACTTCATTTTCGGGATCACCTGGGTTGGGTTGCTGTACTTTTTCAATCTGGTCAACGTGCCGTTCATGAAGCAGGTGGACGCAGGCATGAAACCGAAGGTGTTTCAATACATGACGCTGCCGGCGCTCAATTTGTTTCGCTGGAGCGCGCTGCTTACGGTGTTCGTCGGCTTCTGGTACTGGGGGCAGTTTCTGGTTGGCCCGGACGCGGAACGCATGGGGAAGAGCGGGGCCAGCACGATCGGATTGTTTTTGTTGATTTGGATCGCAGCCTGGGCGATTTTATACTTCGTCACTTCCAAGACACCCAGCGGATATGTGCTGGGCACGATCGTGGCCGTGGTCGTCGTGATCGCGGGTTATCTCTTCGTGACCTACACCCCGGTCGGCTACGATGACAATCACGTGCTTTCGATTGGCGTGGGCGGAGGGTTCGGCATTGTCATGCTGTTCAATGTTTGGGGAATTATTTGGCCGAACCAGAAGAAGATTATCCGCGGGACGCTCGCCGGTACTCCGCCGGCGAATGCGGCCACGCTGGCGCGACAGGCCTTTCTGGCTTCTCGAACCAACACGTTTCTTTCGGTGCCTCTACTATTTTTTATGGCAACGGCGTCGCATTACGGGATTCTTGGACGGTAGATTAGGTTTCCCCTGGGACCTCGCGCTGCAGCGCGAGGTTTTTTCTTGCCCCTCCGTGTAAGAATGAAATTGTGAATTCGGCCGAATTCAGCCGCGGAATCGGGTTATTCAATCGCAGCGAATTTTACGAAGCGCATGAAGTGCTCGAGGATGTGTGGCGCGCCGCGCCGGCGGAGAACAAGAAGTTTTATCAGGGATTCGTGCAGGCGGCAGTAGCGTTCCATCATTTTTCGACGGGCAACCGAGTCGGCGGGCGCTCGGTAATGGAGCGGGCGCTGCGCAACCTGACCGGCTGTCCGGAAGACTTTCACGGCATTGAGGTCGAGTTGTTCCTGGCCTTGCTGGCGCGGTGGCTGGAAGCTGTGGACAAAGGGCATACACTACCACCAGTTCCGAGAATTGAAGTCGGCCGCAGCACCTAGGCGCCGTTATTTATTAATGCCTTCTCTTTTTCTCGCCGCGGAAGGTTTGACCGCGGGCTTTGCTGGTTGCTCTCCGGGCGCAAGAACCCGGCGAACGATGGGAGTGTTGAGTTTGTATTTTCTTTCCGTCACGTTGCCGGCATCGTCTTTCACTCGCAGAACGAAAACCGGCAGCACGCCTTCCTTGTCAAAATTCTCTTGTGAAACCGTGACCGGCAATACGCCGCTGAGATTTCTTTCGCGGTAGGCGGTTTCATAGCGGTGGCGCTTCACGTTCCAGGTGAACACGCGGATCTGGTCGTAGTCGAAGGGCATGCCGTCCTTGGGCTCGGTCAGGGCGACCAGATATTGCGCGACTTTTTTGTCACCGTCGGTGACTTCATCGAGAACGAAAAACGCCACGATGCGCTGGCCTTCGGCGTATTGCGCGATGTCGAGCGGCACGTCAAGGTCGACCATGCGGGCCAACACCCAGCCAACCTGCCCCTGGGGATCGCGAATGAGCGACCAGTCTTCCATGACCGGCGCCGGCACTTGCTCGTCTTTTTTCTGGTTCTGCGCGGCCGGTTTGGGCGCTCCTCCGGGCAGCGCTTTCTCCACGGTGGCGCGCCTCAGCACTGAAACTTTTGCGCCTTCCTGGAGGAGATAGAGATGTTCGGTCTCGCGCCCGGGCTCGACATGCAGGTTGGTGTCGTTGCGCGTGGTTCCGGCGGCTTGCACCGGATCGTCCTTTTCGTGGCTGGCAAGTTTCTGGAAACCGTCGTAGACCTGCTGGCCGACGAGATACCGTTGTTCGATCCAGCCTTCGGTGCCGCTGTCGGTGCGTACGCGAACGAACCGGCGCTCGTGGTCGAGCACCTGCACGCGGTCACCATTCTTTACAACGCCGGTCTTGTTGTAGACGGCGGCCACGCGGTCGCGCAGGTAGACCTGGGGTGCGGAGACGTAGTTAATTTCAAGCACGCGCTGCCGGCCGCGTCCGCAGGCGCAGCCAAGCGCAGCCGCCGCCAAAAGCAGCGGCAAAAGTTTTCGAAGGGCAGGTTTCACGGGAGTCAAAAGAAATTCTTTCACAACCCGAACCAGCTACGGGAGAAATCACTTTGAGCACCGTGGCACAACCTACATTCCCGGCAGCTTCATGCCCGCCAGCTTGCGGCCAAAGCTGGCTTTGCCCATCTGCTTGAACATTTTCCGCATCTGCGCATATTGACGCAGCAGATTGTTCACTTCCTGCACAGTGGTGCCCGAGCCGCGGGCGATGCGCTTGCGGCGGCTGCCGTTAATCACTTCATGGTGGTCGCGCTCGTGCGCCGTCATCGAGTTAATGATGGCTTCGACTCGGTTGATCTGCTTCTCATCGACCTTGTCGGCATGTTTTTGCAGGCCCGCAAATGCCCCGATTTTTGGCAGCATCCCCATGATGTTCTGGATCGATCCCATCTTTCGCACCTGACGCAGCTGATCGCGGAAGTCTTCGAGCGAAAATCCGTCGCCGACGAGAGCTTTGGTGGCGAGTTCCTGGGCTTTTTTCTTGTCGACGTGCTGCTCGGCCTTTTCGATGAGCGAGAGAATGTCGCCCATGCCGAGAATACGGGAGACAATGCGGTCGGGATGGAACGGCTCAAGCGCATCGTATTTTTCGCCAATACCGATGAACTTGATGGGCTGGCCCGTGACCTGCCGGATAGAAAGTGCTGCGCCGCCGCGAGCATCGCCGTCCATCTTGGTAAGCACGACGCCGGTCAGAGTGAGTTTCTTGTGAAACTCGTCGGCGGAGTTGACCGCGTCCTGGCCGGTCATGGAGTCGGCGACAAAGAGAATTTCCTGCGGATTGAGCAGGCGCTTGAGCGACTGCATCTCGTCCATGAGCTGGTCGTCAATGTGCAAACGTCCGGCAGTATCAACGATGAGAACATCGCATCCGCTGTTGATCGCCTCGCGGCGCGCCTCTTTGGCGAGACGCTCCACGGTCGCGGTGTTCGCCTCGACATTCGCACCTTCATAGATATTGGCCTTGATCGCTTGTGCGACAACTTTGAGCTGCTCGCGGGCTGCGGGACGGTAAACGTCAACGGAAACCAGCAGAGGACGATGGCCGCCGTTCTTGAGCCAGTTCGCCAGCTTGCCGGAAGTCGTGGTTTTGCCGGATCCTTGCAGGCCGGCCATGAGCACAACCGTCGGCGGCTGGGAAGCGAACTTCAGGCGCGCGGTATCTGTGCCTAGAGTTTCGACCAGTTCATCGCGCAGAATCTTGATGACTTGCTCGCCGGGCGATAGTGCGGTCATCACTTGCTGGCCAACCGCCTTCGCCTGAATGTGGTCGATGAGCTGTTTTACTACTTTGAAGTTGACATCGGCCTCAAGCAGTGCCAGCCGGACTTCGCGCAGCACTTCCTGAATGTTTTCTTCATTAATGACGGCTTGACCGCGCAGGGTCTTGAATGCGCGCTGTAGTTTTTCCTGTAGATTCTCAAACATATGTCGGAACTATTTTAACAGTGGGTCGGCTTTTAGCTCCTAGCTGCTGGCTTTTGGCTTTCAGCGTCTTGTCTCCGCCGAGAACGCGGCTTTCTGTCCGCTCCCAGGTATCGCAGGAACATTCGGGGCAGTTCGCGCTCCAGTTCGGCCTCGACGTTCGACACAAGATGAGAAAATTCCTTCGGAGAGCGCGGTAAAACCAGGATCGAATTCATTGCGACCCCCGCCATCAGAAGCGCGAATTTGACCGCGGCTTCGGGGTCGGGATGGCAAATTTCGTCGCGGTGCAGCAGTAACAACTCCGACACGTCGCGAAATACTTTCCATTCCAGCTCTTCCATCTTGCGAACAAATGCCGTGTCGGGATGCTGCTGCGTGAAAAAGAAGAGCGCACGCAGCAGGCCTCGATACGTCGTATGACCTTTTAGCGAAATGGCGATCACGTGCCGGGAGAGTTCGGTCAAGGACATGGCCTTCCAGTCTTCGCGGTCCATGAGCGCTTTACTGCGACGGTAGTTCTCCTCCAGCAGGCGGATGCCGACTTCCCGCAGGAGGGCATCCTTGTCAGCAAACCGGCGGTAGACCGTCCCGGGAGAAAGCCCGGCCTTGGCGGCGATGCGAGGGATCGTGGCGCCCTCCAGCCCATCTTTATTCAACACTTCGATCGCGGCCCGGAGCAGACGCTTTAGCGACTCGCGGCTGCGCGCCTGGTGGGCAGGAAGGACGGTTTTCGGCATACCCAAGCAGTGTACAAAAAAACTTGACAGAATGTAAATGTGAATATACATTTACATTTGTAAAGGAGCTACCGTATGACTCTCGTTCTGACTCATCTCTTGGCGGTCTACGCGGTGCTGGCGGCGCCCTGGCTGGGCTGTATCTGGTATCGGATGGCGCGAAGACGAATCGCGAGTGGCCGCCCCGATGCCAAGGTCCGGCTCTACAGAGGTTTGGCGGTTGAGCAGATCCTCTCGACCGCAGTGGTCTTGTTCATCTGGCGAAACGGACAGCTTTCCGCAGCCAGTCTGGGGCTGGTTAGTGCCGGGTCCTGGGGATGGAGCATGGCCACGCTAGTGGTCATAGTCGGTGCGCTGGCATGGTCCGGTTTCCGGCTACGGCCCAAGGCCGCAAAGATCAGAAAACAACTGGAGGCGAGCATTGGCGCATTGCTTCCCGACTCGCACCGCGAACGATCGTGGTTCGCTGCCATCAGCGTGGGGGCTGGAATTTCCGAGGAACTCGCGTTTCGCGGATTCCTTTTCTACTACTTCGCCACGTACGTTCCGCAACTTAACACGCTGGAAAAAGTGTTGTTGACCTCACTGTGCTTCGGTCTGGGTCACATTTATCAAGGATGGCGGGGAGCCATCAGCACCGGAATTCTCGGACTGGTTTTCGCTGGCCTCTACGTGATGACCGGGAGTTTGCTGTTGCCGGTCGTGATTCACGCCGCAGTGGACACGCGGGCTTTGTTGATTTTCCCGCCGGACACGCCCCAGGCAGTGCTAGCGGAAGGTAAAGCTTAGAGGCTTAGGGAGTCGCAAACACTTCTCTCGCGGCGATGACCGTGTTGCAATGAATCGTAACTGTGTCGTCGAGGCGATGGGCGTAGCCACCGGCGTACGTCACCATGATTGGAATGTTGCGCTCGCGGGCGATGCGAAAGACGAGCTCATCGCGGCGCTTCAGGCCATCGATGGTCAAAGATAATCCTCCCAGCTGGTCCTCTTTATACGGATCGGCGCCGGCGATATAGCAAATCAGCTCTGGCACAAACTCGCGCAGCCCCATGCTCAGAGCATTGTCCAGCCAGCCCAGGTAATCGTCGTCGCCAATTTCGTCGGGCAGATCGATGTCGATCGAAGACGGCGGCTTCCATGCCGGGTAATTGTTCTCCTGATGAAGAGAGATGGTGAACACCTCGCCCGCATGGGCGTTGCGGACTTTGGCAGGCCGAGTTGAAACCGAGCGCGACGGCAAAGGCGCGCTGGGGACGCGAGCTCCAGCGAAGATCGCCGCGGTCCCGTTGCCGTGGTGAACGTCGCAGTCGACGGTCATAGCAAAGCGGATGCGGTTGTCGCGCTGCATGCGTCGGATGGCCACGGCCACGTCGTGGATCATGCAGAAGCCTTCGCCGTGATCGGGGAAAGCATGGTGAAATCCGCCCCCGATGTTGAAAGCAACGCCGTCCTTCAACGCATGATCGGCAGCCAGAATCGAACCGCCGGCCGCGAGCCAGAATGCGCCCACCAGCTCGGGTGAGTACGGAATCTCCATCAGCAACTCTTCGTGGGCGGAGAGCGTCCCGGTCTTGAGCTTGTTGACGTACTCGGGGGTGTGGGCCAGGCAGGATGTCGCGATCGGAGGCGGCTTCGGGAGTCAGAAAATCTTGCGCCTCCGCAACCCCGGTCTCCAGCAAACGCTTGTGAATGCGCCGATATTTTTCGGCAGGAAAAACATGGGTGCCGATGGGAAGATAATAATCGTCGCTGTAGACGAGTTTGAAAGGAAGCATGGCGATAGCGCGAGTTCCATAATAACCCGCTAACTTGCATAGTTCGGTGGCGGGCCGGAGTTATTTTCACAGAGCATACGTTCAATCCCCGGTGACGCCGATCACAGCTTTCGCGGCCAATCACCGGGATGCTTTCCATGAATTGTCATCCCGAGCGTGAGAGTTTTGACGATGTTCGCAACGCAATCGACCGCGAAAAACAGTTGAAACGCTGGCGACGGGAAAAGAAGAAATGGCCAATTGAGCGTTTGAATCCGGAGTGGAAAGATCTTGCCGCTGACTGGTATGAAGCGCAAGGCCCTTCCACTGCGGCGCTCGTTCACGAAGTGAACCAGCGTCCTCGGTCGGATGACAGTTTACTTAATCAACTTATTTAATCAACTCTGGAAGCGGCCTCTTGTGTTGAATTCCCTGCCCTTCCACGATCGGGGGCAGAACGGCCCTAATCGCTTCGGCCGCGTGGGCGTTGCGCCCTTTCAGTCGCGTGGGCGTCTTTCTCAACTCTTCCCACGGCTTACGCCGTGGGCTGTATTCTTGCGCCGCTTTGCGGCTAAAACCACAGTGTTTGCTCGATTGTGGCGACAAAATTCTAGTTCTCACGAACACGCTGAAGCTGCAGCGCCGCCAAAAGCGGAAGTTGTCCCGCTGCCTACGCGTTTTAATCGCTAAAACCAAAATCCAATCCAGCCATTCTGCTAAATTGGAGGGCGATGAAAGCTACCCGCAGTTTCGCCAGCGACAACAATGCCGGCGTCCATCCCAAGGTCTTGCAGGCGATTTCCGCGGCGAACCGCGGCCATGTCGTCGGCTATGGAGACGATCCTTACACCGAGGCGGCGGTTCGCCAGTTTCGCCGCCATTTTGGCAAGGATATTGAAGTCTTTTTCGTGTTCAACGGGACTGCGGCCAACTGCCTGGGCTTGAAAGCGTTGACCAAAAGCTACCACGCGGTGATCTGCGCCGAAGGCGCGCACATTTACACCGACGAATGTGGCGCGCCGGAGAAATTCACCGGCTGCAAGCTGATTCCCATCCCAACCCACGACGGCAAGCTGACGGTCGAGGCCGTCCGTCATGCCTATCACGGAATTGGCGATCAGCATCACGTGCAACCGCGGGTGATTTCGATTACCCAGGCGACCGAAGTGGGAACGGTTTACCAGCCGGACGAGATTCGCGGACTGGCGAATTTTGCCCATAAACGCAGCATGTTCCTGCACATGGACGGGGCGCGCATCGCGAACGCGGCGGTTGCGCTTGGCCTCAATCTTCGTCAGGCGACGCGCGACTTGGGAGTGGACGTGCTTTCGTTTGGCGGGACAAAGAATGGATGTATGGGCGCAGAGGCGGTGGTGTTTTTCGATTCCAAGCTCTGCCGCGATTTTCTCTATCTGCGCAAGCAAGGGATGCAACTGGCCTCGAAGATGCGGTTTATTGCGGCCCAGTTCCAGGCGCTGCTGGCCGGCGATCTGTGGCGAAAGAACGCGGAACATGCCAATGCCATGGCCGCTCTGCTGGCTGAGGAAGTCGGCAAGATCGCAGGACTAAAGATCGTCTATCCGGTGGACGCAAACGGAGTTTTTGTTCAAATTCCGCGACCCGCGATCGCAAAGCTGCAAAAACGCTTCTTCTTTTATGTGTGGGACGAGGAAAAGTCGGTGGTGCGCTGGATGTGCTCGTTCGATACCAGCCCGGCGGACGTAAGGAAGTTTGCGAAGTTAGTGCGGAATACCGTCCGGGCATGAGTACTCGAGTTTTGGCGGTAAGCGGCTTGCTATTGATTTTTGCGGCATCTTCGTACAACATTGAGCCACTTGCCGTTGCGATGGACAGAGGAGCAGGGGAATGAAGCGAGCGTGGTTGGGGTTCGTGGCAATCTTGGCTATCGTGTTACCAGTGGGGGGCTGCGGGAACAACCAGCGGCTCTTGAGTATCCAAGTAACGCCGACGGTGGTGTTTGGCTCGGTCGACCCCTCGCTCTTTGCGCAACTGACCGCCACCGGTACCTATACCCATCCTCCTGCCACCAAGGACATTACCAACCAGGTTACATGGGCTTCGAGTTTGCCTCAGGTTGCCGTGGTTTCGGCCACTGGCAAGGTTACGCCGAGCACTGCCTGCGGAGTCTCCAACGTGAGCGCCAGTGTGACCACAAATGATCCGACGGGAAATGTGATCACGGGCACGACTTCGATCACCGTGGACGGACCAAATCCTCCGTGTCCCAGCGCACCGCTCTAGGAACGAGCTTGAGGATCGGGCCGTTCACTGCGGTTCTTCCAGCAGCTTTTTCAGCGTCGGCTTGTGTTTTTCTGGCTTCTTCTTGCGATTGCCGATCACCCGGGTGTCAGGCGGCGTGCCAATTCTTTCCCGCGCAATCGCTTTCACCGCTTCCACGGCACGAAACCGTTTCACTTTTTTCTTCCGCGCCATGGGTTCATCTTGCCATAACACCAGCGGGCGGCAACATGCAATAATCTAAAGTTGAAGGCTGCGGTTACGCGAGCGGCCACGGGCCCCCATGGAAGAACGAGACTTTTTCGACGAGAAGCAGGACAAGAAGGCAGCGACGCTGAGCTGCCCGCATTGCCAGCAGTCGGCGGAGTACGAAATCAACTGGCTGGTGCGCACCAAGAAGAAACAGCTTCCTCCGGGCCGCGCCGACGACCGCGACCGCGCCAAGTTCGCCAAAGCGCGCTCCTACATGCTGCGCCGCGATGACATGATGGCCTGCAAGAACATGCGCTGCCGCAAGCGCTTCGAGATTTCCGGAGTGCAGTCAGTCGTGTTTACCGAGTAGCTCTTGGCTGTTGGCCTTTAGCTCTCAGCCAATTCCTCGCCCCAAGAATGCTCAGATCCAAACGCTGAAATCGCTCTCGCCAAGAGCCAATGGCTAAGAGCCAACGGCTAATTTATACTTACAGGTTTCCTCAAGGAGCAACGCCGTTGAAGATTCTGGTCTGCATGAAGCAGGTGCCCGCAGAAAGACGCGCCGCTGAAGCTAAATGAATCGGGCGCGTGGATTCGCGAGGATGTGTCTTACGAAGTAAATGAGCCCGATGCCTACGCGCTCGAAGAAGCGTTGCGGCAAAAGGAAAAGCATGGCGGCGAAGTTGTCGTAATTACTTCAGGGCCGGCGCGGGCGCAGCAGGTTCTGCGCGAGGCGCTGGCAAAGGGCGCCGACCGTGCTATTCATCTCGAAGATCAGGCGTTCGTCGGGCTGGATGCGCTGAACACCGCGCGTGCTTTTGCCGCGGCCATCAAAGATGAAAAGTTCGACCTCGTCTTCACCGGGCTGCAATCCGATGATTATGGCTACGCGCAAACCGGCGTGATTCTGGCAGAGATTCTGGGCTGGCCGCACGCGACCATCATTATGCAGATCGAAAAGAACGAAGGCGGCATTCGCGTGAAGCGCGAACTCGAAGCCGGCTATTTTCAGTTCGTCGATATGCCGCTGCCCGCCGTACTCACCATTCAGTCCGGCATCAATAAGCTCCGCTATGCGACGCTGATCGGGATCAAGCAGGCAAAAAACAAGCCGTTGCGTAAAGTAGCCCTGGCGGAAGTGCAATCCGCGTTGAGCGCGAATTTGCAAAAGATCGAGCGGCTCTACGTGCCGCAGAAGACCAAGAACACGGAGTTTATTGAAGGCCCGGCCACGGAGGTCGCGAAGAAACTGGTCGACAAACTGCGCAACGAAGCGCGGGTATTGTAGGCTTCCGCGGGCCGCCTGCTGGCATCCAAAAGGTGCTATGCCAGGACTAAAACTTGATCGCATCGAAGAAGTTCAGCTCCCGGGTGGAACGCGCACCGGGAATACGTTAATGACGGTGGGCAAGCTGCTGCTGTGGATTGATTTTCTGTTGCTGGCGTTTGTCTACGTCGGCCTGCGCAGCGGCTCCGATTTCTGGCTGTGGTGGGTCATCGTGGAAGGCGTGATTGGCCTGCTGTTGCTTGAGATTGGATCGCGAAAGCGCGGCAGCCTGACCCGCTAAAGTTGTGGCTCGGCAATTTTTCTTTAGAGGATCGAGAACTCTGCTTATGCCTGACAGCATTCTTGTAGTGGTGGAACAGCGCGAAGGGAAATTGAACCGCGTCTCCTGGGAGACGCTGACCGCGGGCCAGGCCCTGGCTGCCGACGCTGGCTTGACGCTGGAAGCAGCCGTCGTGGGCAACAACGTGGCTGGCATCGCTGGCGAAGTTGCGGCCAAGAAAGTCACGAAAGTTTACGCGATCGAGTCGGCGAAATTCGATCCCTATACTCCCGATGCATTCGCGGCGGGGCTGAAGACGTTCATCGAGTCGAACCAGCCGAAAATTGTACTGATGCCGCACACCTATCAGGTGCGCGATTTCGTGCCCAAGCTGGCGACAGCCATGGGACGAACGGCCATCAGCGATTGCACCGGATTCAAGAAACAAGGAGACAAGCTGGTGTTTACGCGGCAGATGTTCCAGGGCAAGCTCGCCGCGGACGTCAGCTTTGCCTGCGAGGCTCCGTGGTTCGTGACCCTGCAGAATGGCGCGTTTCGCGGCGACAAAGTGGAAGCTGGATCCGCAGCCGCGCCGGTAGAAACGGTGAAAGTCGACATCGCTGATGGGGTTGTTCGCAACAAGCCGCAGGAAGTTTTCAAAGAGGCCAAGCAGGCGGTCGATCTGACCCAGGCGGAAATCATCGTCTCCATCGGACGCGGAATCAAGGAGCAGAAGAACATCGAACTAGCGAAGCAGTTGGCCGAGGCGCTGGGCGGCGAGATTGCCGCCTCCCGGCCGATTTGCGATTCGGGATGGCTTCCGATCGAACCGGCAGATTGGATCTTCCGGTCAGACGGTGGCGCCGAAGCTTTATCTTGCACTCGGCATCAGTGGCGCCATTCAGCACATCGTCGGCATGAAAGGCTCACGCACGATTGTGGCAGTGAACAAAGATGCCGAGGCCCCGATCTTCGAAATTGCCGATTACGCCGTGGTCGGCAATTTGTTCGACATCGTTCCGCCCCTGATTGAGGAAGTGAAGAAGGCGAAGGCGGGAGGCTAACCACAATCGCGGGTTGACCATTTTCCTGACTATAGTTAGAATATTGGTCATGCAGGACGTTTCCATCTCAGAATTTAAAGCGAAATGCCTCGGATTGATTGAGCGGGTCCACAAGACCCGTCAGCCGCTGCGCATCACCCGGCACGGGCGTCCCGTGGCTGAGGTCATTCCGGCTGGCCCCGACCGAAAGCGAAAGTTTCTGGGAGACATGGTCGGAACGGGCAAGATCGTAGGGGACATTGTCTCGCCGGTGATCGATTTGGATGAGATCGAGGCCTATCGCGATTGAACCTGCTGCTGGACACGCACATCTGGATTTGGAGCAAGCTGGATCCCCGGCGCCTGGGCCCGCGAACCAAGGCCGAACTATCCAACGATGCGAATGAGTTATGGCTATCTCCGGTTAGCGTATGGGAAGCTCTGGTTCTTATGCAGAAAGGCCGGGTTCAAGTCGAGAATCCTTTCGTATGGATCGAGCAGGCTACGGAGCAGTTGCGGGAAGCGCCGCTCACTCGCGAGATCGTCAGCACAGGGCTGGGACTGCCCTTACCGCACGGCGATCCCGTGGATCGATTCCTGGCCGGTACCGCGAAAGTATTGAAACTGACCCTGGTGACGGCAGACAAGAAGCTGCTGGGGTTGCGCGAGATCGCTACTTTGGCGAATCGTTAACCATTTGTTCGCGTTACTAATTTCGCTTCAAGACTTATCCGTGCAAATCCGCGGCGAACGGCTTTAAATGTTGATTTTTCGCAAACCGATCGAAGGTGTGGAGCGGCCGCAGATGCCGGCTGACGTGGTCATCGTGGGCGGTGAGCCAGCTGGAATGGCTTGCGCCTTGCGGCTTTCGCAGCTCATCGATCAGCACAAGTCCTCTCATCCCGATTCGCAACTCAGCAAAGAAAATATTTACGTGCTGGAGAAAGCGCGCGAGATCGGACAGCACTGTCTCTCCGGCGCGCTGCTTGATCCGCGATCGATGCGCGAATTGCTGCCGGGATTTGAGAAGGAAGCCCCGCTCGATGCGGAAGTCACCAAAGAATCAGTTTACTTCCTGACGGAAAAGGGCAAGTTCAAGTTTCCTATCACGCCGCCGCCCTTGCGCGATCACGGAAATTATGTGATCTCACTCAACCGCTTTGTGAAGTGGCTGGGTAGCAAGGTCGAAGAGACCGGGATCACGGTATTCACGGGCTTCGCCGGTTCCGAGCTGCTGTTTGACGGCGACCGCGTGACCGGCGTGCGCACCGACGACAAGGGCGTGGATAAAGAAGGTCGTCAGAAATCGAACTTCGAGCCGGGATACGATTTGCAGGCCAAGGTCGTGATTCTTGCCGAAGGCACGCGCGGATCGCTGACCAAGCAAGTGATCGGCAAATTCGATTTGGCGAAGGGCCGCAACCCGCAGACCTACGGGCAAGGCGTGAAGGAACTGTGGGAGGTTCCTGCGGGGCGCATTGCGCCGGGGGAAGTGATTTACACCATGGGCTGGCCGCTCACCACCAAGGAATACGGCGGGGCGTGGATCTACGGTTCGAAAGACAACGTCGTTTCGCTGGGCTTTGTCACCGGACTTGACTACGCCGACCCACGCCTCGATCCCCAGCGCGTGTTGCAGGATTTCAAGCAGCATCCCTTTGTCGCGAACTTGCTCGCGGGCGGAAAGATGATTCGCTATGGGGCGAAATCGCTGCCTTACGGCGGCTGGTGGGCGATTCCGCCGGTGGCAGGAAACGGCTGGATGATTTTAGGCGACTCCGCCGGCTTTTTGAATTCGCAGCGGCTCAAAGGAATTCATCTGGCGATCAAGAGCGGAATGCTGGCGGCGGAAACTGCGTTTGAAGCCCTCACAAAAGATGATGCGTCGGCGGCGACGCTTAGCGCTTTCCAGAAAAAGGTCGAGTCGAGTTGGATCAAGGAAGAATTGTGGAAGATCCGCAATTTCCATCAGGGATTTGAGCATGGATTTTGGGCGGGCATGTTCCACGCCGGACTGCAGCAGTTCACCGGCGGGCGCGGGTTGTGGGCGCGTTATCCCGGAACGGCCGGCTACGAGCACTTGAAGAAGCTCTCCGAACTGCCCGCCGATGGCGGCGCGGAAGCGCATCTGCTTGGCCCAGCGAAGGGTGACGGCAAGCTGACCTTCGACAAGCTGACCGACCTTTATCATTCCGGCACGAAGCATGAAGAAGACCAGCCCGCGCACCTGGTGATTCACGATACCAATATTTGCAACACGCGCTGCATAAAAGAATTCGGCAGCCCCTGCCAGAATTTCTGCCCGGCGAACGTTTATGAAATGGTCGATGACAGCGGGCAGCCGAACGGCAAGCGCATCAGTTTGAACCCCTCGAATTGCGTACACTGCAAGACCTGCGACATCGCCGATCCCTATCAGATCATCACCTGGGTACCGCCAGAGGGCGGCGGCGGGCCGAATTACGATGGGATGTGACGGCGTTTGCGCGGAGTGAGCGAAGCGGGAGTCGCGCGCCGGCATCCTGAGCGAGGCGTCCTTGTCGAGGCGAAGGATCCAATTTCGCCACGGATTTACGCGGATCAACGCGGACGATGAGAGTTGTTACTCGGCCCAGTTTTGAATCTTCAGTCCGCGAACGCGCCGGAATTCTTTCTCGTCGTTGGTGACCAGTGTCAGGCCCGCAGCAACGGCGTGGGCAGCGATCCATAGATCGTTGTTACCAATCATTTCTCCTCGCGTCGCGAGTTCTGCGCGAATCGCTCCGTAGGCTTGACCGGCATTCTCGGACAGCGGAAGCGCCGGCAGCCAGTTCAGCAGTTCGGACAGCCGATCGAGCGCCGCGGCGCGTTGCCGGCTCTTCATGGCGCCAAACACCAACTCTCCGTAAGTGATGACCGAAAGCGCAGCTTCGCCTGAGCGCAGATTGCGAAAATGCCGCAGGACCGCTTCCGGTTTTTCCTGGCGGATGTAGATGCAGATGTTGGTATCGAGCAGAAAACGGGCGTCCATCTAAAGGCCCTTGCGCTTCTGCGGCCGGTCGTTGTCACATCGAACTTCGAAATCGTCTGGTAGCCCGGCCAACAGGTCGAAGGCGCGGACCAGGTTGCCTTTCTTCTCGCGCAGAACGATCTCCTCGCCCCTGCGGAAAATTTCCACTTCTTTGCTCTTGAAGCGAAACTGCTTGGGCAGCCTCACGGCCTGACTGTTGCCGGATCGGAATACGCGCGCTGTTCCCATACCATTCTCCATAATGTATATACACCTAGTATACACGTGCGGACAAAACTTGCTGGTAACGGAATTTCTGGCTGCGGCATCTATAATTCGGAAAGCAATGTTCCTTTAAGGCATCGCCGAGCTAAGCGGCGCGCTCTGATGGCTGCACTCACCGACAAATTCGGACGCCCGATCACCGATCTGCGGATTTCGATCACCGATCGTTGCAACTACAGGTGCGTCTATTGTCGGACAGGGACCAACGGCGCGCTCTATGGCGATTTGCCCTTTGGCGACTACGTTCGGATGGCCCGCATTTTTGCCGGCTTGGGGATCAAGAAAATACGCATCACGGGCGGCGAACCGCTGTTGCGCAGCGGAGTGGTCGATTTCGTGCGCGAACTTTCCCGGTTGCGGGATTGCACTGGCGAGCCTCTTGAACTTGCCCTCACCACCAATGGCCACCTGCTGGCTGAGATGGCGCGACCGCTGAAAGAAGCCGGCCTGCATCGCGTGACGGTGAGTATGGACGCAGTCGATCCCGACCGCTTTGCGCGCATTACTCGCGTGCCCTCGGGATTCGACAACGTGCTGGCAGGAATTCGCGCCGCGCGTCGGGCGGGCCTTTGGCCGGTGAAAGTTAATTGCGTGCTGATGCGCGGCTTCAACGAAGATCAGATCATTCCCTTCGGCATGTTCGCGCGCGAAGAGGGCGTGGTGGTGCGCTTCATTGAGTTCATGCCGCTGGAAGAAGACCGCACGTGGTTGCCGGCGACGGTGGTCACGTTGGATGAGATCGTTGCTCGCATGGCAGAATATCGGCCGATGGTTGAAATTCCACGCGGCCGAAGCGAGACCGCCCGGCGCTATCGTTTTGACGATGGCATCGGCGAGATCGGAATTATTGCGCCAGTTTCGCATCCCTTTTGCGGGCACTGCAGCCGCATTCGCATCACCTGCGACGGCAAGATCCGCACTTGCCTCTTCTCGACCTGGGACCACGATTTGCACGAACTGATGCAGCGAGGAGCTTCTGACGACGCGTTGGTTGAATTCATCCGCGGTGTCGTGCAGAAGAAAGAAGAACGCCACCACATTGGCGAGCCCGATTTCGTGCCGGCGTCGCGGACAATGGTACACATCGGTGGTTAGACCAAGTCGCGCCGCGGATTCACGCGGATCAACACGGATATTCGTTAGTTCAGCGCTGCTCGGACTGCTCTTCTTCTTGGGCATCTATTCCCAGGCCCAATCGACTAGCTACCTCGGCTTCGACCGCAACGGCTATCCCGGTGACGCGAGTTTGAAAACCCTTCGCCGGACTTTTTCTTTTTCCGGATACTGGCTCAACAACCCTCCCGGCGAGAAGAAGAATTCCTGGGTTGGCAAACGGAAAGCAATCGAATCGGCTGGATTCGGATTTCTGGTGCTCTTCAACGGACGCCTTTACCAAGAGCTAAGAACCGTGGCCCATGCCAAGGCCTTGGGAAAATCTGATGGTGAGCAGGCAGTAGGCGCGGCCCGACGTGAGGGGTTCAAGCAGGGGACTACCATTTTTCTTGACCAGGAACAGGGCGGACGCATGTTGCCGGCACAAAAAGCCTACATCTACGCTTGGGTTGACGCCGTGACTGCTGCGGGCTTCGAGGGCGGGATTTATTGCTCCGGTATCGGCGCCAGTGAGGACAACGGGACGATGATTGTCACGGCTGATGACATTCGCCAAAACGCCGGCGGTAGAAAGATCGTTTATTTCGTCACCAATGATTCCTGCCCGCCGTCGCCGGGATGCGTGTTTCCTGGCCAGCCGCCAAGCGCAGCGCAGAGCGGTATCGGCTATGCCGACATCTGGCAGTTCGCCCAATCTCCGAAGAGAGAAGACTTCGCCGCCGGCTGTGCGAACTATAACCGCGACGGGAACTGCTATCCGCCAGGTCTTGATGCGGGCAAACTGCATGTGGATGTCGAAACTTCGAATACTCCCGATCCCTCTCACGCGCATTCGAATTAGCCCATGTCGGCTGTGATTCATTCCAATCCCAACCTCTATGTGATTACCGGTGGCCCCGGCACCGGCAAGACGACCGTTCTGCGCGAACTGGAGCGGCGCGGCTTCGCGGTAGAGGAAGAGGTTGCGAGGAGAATCATTCGCGAGCAGATGGAGAGCGGCGGAAATGCGCTTCCCTGGGGCGATACCGAGCTTTACACCAATCTCATGCTGCGCGGATCGGTTGAGTCGTTTCTCAATTTAGAGAAAACAACGCAGCCGACATTTTGCGATCGCGGGATCCCCGATGTGCTGTGTTATGCACGGATCATTCAGCTTGCCGATATCAAGGAAATCGTGGCCGCGCGTGAAAAGTTTCGTTACAACCAAAAGGTATTTCTGCTCCCACCCTGGCCGGAGATCTACACGACGGACGCGGAGCGTAAGCAAACCCTCGATGAAGCCGTCGAGACCTATCAGGCGATGTATCGCGCCTATCAAGATTGCGGATATGAGATTGTCGAACTGCCGCGCGATACCGTCGAAGCGCGGGCCGATTTCATCGTGAAAAACTGTCGATGACGTGCCCTGGCCAAAACTCAACCCTCGACCATAAAGGTCACGAGGTTACACGAAGGACGTTCCCGCGCGCGCCCGCGTGGCGACCGTATTTGCATTCTGCAGCGCTTCCGGTGCACAATACTCGCAGGTTACTCAGCCATCTGCGGTTTGCCGATCGCGCAAAAAGGCGACTCTTTCCGCACTTTCTGAGCATCCGATTAAGTATGAAGAATTGCTGACGGCTTCAACATCCCCGCCGGTTGGGCGTATACAAGCGCAGCGAACCGACTGGAGCCGCTGACAGGCTTTCAACATCCCCGTTCAGGACTGGCGCCGTGAGCGCGCGAAAGCGCGCCGGTTTTGCTGTCCGGAGCTGAAGGCGAGAACATTATGGCAACCGCAACTGCTGTTTGCAGTCTGGAAAATTATCTCGTGCTGCCCGACCACACCATGGACGAGCGCATCGCCTCGGCCCGCGAAGCTTTGGGCCGCGAATGCGTGGTTCTCGGCCACCACTACCAGCGCGATGAAGTCATTCGCTTCGCCGATTTTCGTGGCGACTCCTACAAACTTTCGCAGCAAGCGGCAGCCGCCGGCGGCAAGTACATCGTATTTTGCGGCGTGCACTTCATGGCGGAGAGCGCCGACGTTCTCAGCCATCGCGGCCAGGTCACGGTCCTTCCCGATCTCAACGCCGGCTGCTCCATGGCAGACATGGCCGAAATCGGCCAAGTCGAAGATTGCTGGGAGCACCTGATGCGCGGCCGGATTGACCGACGACTCCGGCAACGGCGTCACGCCGATCACCTATATGAATTCTTCGGCTGCGATCAAAGCTTTTTGCGGCGAACGCGGCGGCGTGGTGTGCACATCGTCGAACGCGGCGGGCGCGTTCAAGTGGGGCTTTGCGAAAACTTCCAAATTGCTGTTTCTTCCCGATCAGCATCTCGGCCGCAACACTGGATATCGCATGGGCATTCCGCTCAACGAAATGGTCGTCTGGGACCCGTACCTGCTGAATGGCGGACTGACGCCCGATCGGTTGCGCGCGGCGAAAGTCGATTTTGTGGAAGGGCCATTGCTCGGTGCATCAGCGGTTCCTGCCGGAGCACGTGGACAACGTTCGCGCCAAATATCCCGGCATTCGCGTGATCGTGCATCCCGAGTGCCGCTGGGAAGTTTGCCAGAAAGCCGACGGCATCGGCTCGACCGAAGGTCTGCTGAAGATGATTGACGAGGCGCCCTCGGGAACAATGTTTGCGGTGGGCACGGAAATTCATCTGGTGAACCGCATGGGCAAAGAATTCGCGGCGGAAGGAAAGAAAGTCATTACGCTTGATGATACGGGCTGCCTGTGCACGACCATGTTCCGCATTTCGCCGCAACATTTGTGCTGGGCGCTGGAAAATCTGGCCGAAGGCAACATCGTGAATCAGATCAAAGTGAAAGACGACGTGAAGCACTGGGCGAAAGTGGCGCTGGACCGGATGCTGGAAATCCGCTAAACGTCTGGCGGTCGTTGGTCGTTGGCGTCAAAATGCTTTACCGCAGAGGACGCCGAGTACGCAGAGAATTTCTTTCGAGAACGTATTCCCTCACACGTTCGAGCCGACTCGACCATTAACTCAGCGTGCTCTGCGGTAATAAGTTAGTTGGCCGACGAATAACGGCCATGCTCTTCCCGCATGCTGTAGAATAGACTTCATACCCTTATGGCCGAACGCACTTTTACGCTCGAAGAAGCCCAGATGTTGCTGCCCATGCTGGAATCTCTTCTGCGCACTTCGCTTGAGGGCAAGAAATTGATCGAGTCCGTCGACGGCGAGTTCCAAGAGCTCGCTCATCGCGTCTTTCTGCAGGGAGGCCTGCGGTCAACGTCGTGCACATGGCGCGACGCAAGGCTGAGCGGGAGAAGACAATCCAGCGGGTCAAAGACGCCTTGGCGGAGATCGATTCAACCGGCGTTCAGGTGAAAGATCTCGACATCGGCCTGCTCGATTTCCCTTGCGAAGTCGATGGCCGAACTGTGCTGCTCTGCTGGAAGCTGGGCGAAAATGGAATCACCCACTGGCATGGCGTGAGCGAAGGCTTTGCCGGACGCAAGCCGATCGACGAGCGCATCGCCAAGGCCAAGCGGTCGCATTAGCACTTTCACAGATGTTTACCTGCAAGTTCTGGATCGCGACCGTTCTCCCCCATAACGGCGCGGCAGATTGGTACTCGGGGTACTTTCGTGCCTGCCTTCCGAGAGCTTTTCTCTGCTACAATTTAGCTTCACCAGAATCTTGGGGCAGGACTGTGGATGGTTCGCTAACATGTTGAGTCGCAAGAAGAAAATTCAGATCGGCGGGCGTTTGCGACTTTGGTTTTGGTCGCGGCAGCCGTGGGCTGCAACGGCTTTTTTGTGGATCCGGTGCTTACTTCGATCACGGTCGGCCCGACTGCCACCATCAACCAGGGCAACACGGTGCAGATGAGCGCGGTCGGAAGCTACAATGACGGCTCTACCCAATCTCTGACGAATGTCAATTGGAGCAGCGACACGGAAGGTGTGGCCACCATTAGCACTGCCGGGCTGGTCACGGGTGTGTCTCCGGGTTCGGCGACGATTACGGGCGCGTCCGGCACGGTCAGCGGCACGGCGACGATCACCGTTGCCCTGCAGAACGTTACCAGCATTACGGTTACGCCAACCAGCGCGAATATCAGAGCAGGCGGGGGTACGCAGCCGTTCACCGCCAAAGCCACAATTGCTAACGGCTCACCCGTGGACGTGACCGCAACCGCGACTTGGACCGCCAGCGACTCGAGTGGCGATCCAGCGACTGATGTCACGCTGACCCAGGGTGTCAGTCCCATGACGGTCACGACGACCAGCGCGACGCAGGGGGAGCAGATTATTATTACAGCGTCCTATTTGAGCGGGACCGGCGTCACTTATAACGCGAGTGCAAGGCTCACCGTCACAGGGCCGTAAGCACCACAATGTCTGAAGTTCGCTGTATTGGCGTCTGCACCGGGGGCGGCGACGCCCCTGGCCTCAACGCGGTGATTCGCGCCGCGGTCAAAGCAGCTATTCTCAAGTACAAGTGGAAAGTCATCGGCATTCCTGATGGTTTTGACGGCCTGATCTGGCCGGAAAAATCCCGCGAACTCACGCTCAAGGACGTGAGCGGCATTCTGCCGCGCGGCGGCACCGTTCTGGGCACCACCAATCGCGGCAATCCCTTTCCATCACAAGATGTGGAGAACGGCGTCGAAGTCATCCGGGACATCTCGGACGCAGGTGATCGCCAACTCTCGCAAGCTCGGCATCGATGCGGTCATCAGCATTGGCGGCGACGGCTCGCAAAAGATTGCGCAGGAGCTTTTCCCAAGGGCATGAAGATCGTGGGCGTCCCCAAGACCATCGACAACGATCTTTGCGCCACCGAAATCACCTTCGGCTTCGATACCGCGCTGCACACCGCCACCGACGCGGTGGACAAGATTCACACCACAGCCGAGTCGCACCACCGCATCATGGTGGTCGAGGTCATGGGCCGGGATGCGGGCTGGATCGCGCTTGAGGCGGGCATCGCCGGCGGCGCGCACGTCATTTTGATTCCTGAAATTCCGTTCACCCTGCAGCAGAATCTGCGATTACGTAGCCGAGCGGGAAGGCTACGGCAAGCGCTTCACCATTGTCGTGGTGGCTGAAGGCATCAAGCTGCCGCACGAACTGAAGCAGCTTTCGCGCGGCTGGCACGGTTGGGCAACCTGATCGGCGATGGCGTGGCGCTGATGGCACACAAGGAAGTGCGGGTCAGTGTTCTGGGACACATTCAGCGCGGCGGCTCGCCTTCGCCCTTTGACCGCATTCTAGCGACGCGCTTTGGCGTAGCGGCGGTGGATCTGATCGCGAATGGCGGCTTCGGCAACATGGTCTGCCTGCGCAATGAGCGCATCGAGTCCGTGACCATCGCCGAAGCCATTGGCCAGTTGAAAACCGTCGATCCCGCGGGAGAGTTGGTTCAAACGGCACGGGCAATTGGGATTTGTTTTGGGGATTGAGCAGACACCTCGCACGCAATCTGCCGTGCTTGCGCAGTGGTCTACTGCAGATTCCTCGTCGCTTCTCGGAATGACAAAGGGTATTGGCGTACAGCATTTTTGCTAAACTTCTCTTTCAGTCTTCGTCTAATTTTTCGTCCCTTATGCGCATTCTTAACCTGCTTGCTATCGTCGTATTTATGGTCACGCTTGCTCCCGCTCAGACGCCAGCTTCCCTTCATGCCATCACCGATCCCAAGCAAATCACCAGCAAACCCAATGCGAATGTAGAGCAGTTCCAGCAGAATCTTTCCATTGAAAAGCTCTACATGACCCGCCAGGTGGGCGGTTCGTCGTGGTCGCCGGACGGGAAGAGCGTCGTCTTCGTCACCAACATCAGCGGCAGAAATAATCTGTGGGTTGTGCCTTCGACCGGAGGCTGGCCTTCGCAACTTACGGTCAGCGATCAGCGCCAGGCCGCGCCCACGTGGTCGCCCGACGGCAAGTGGATCGCCTACATGTCCGACTACGGCGGCGACGAGCAGTGGGACATTTTCATTGTTTCGCCAAAAACCGGGCAGGTGGTGAACCTCACGCACACGCGAGAAGTTTCCGAAGAATATCCGCGATGGTCGCACGATGGCCGCTACCTGGCCTATACCGTGAAACCGAAAACTTCTTCAGTGTACGAAATTGACGTGTTCGACATGCTGATGCGCAGCGTGAAGCACGTCACCACAGGAACGCCTGCCGATAAACTGAACGACAATCCCATCTGGTCGCACGATGGAAATTTCATTGCCTACACCCAGTCACAGGCCAAGGGGACGGATTCGAATATTTTCCTCGCCGATGTGAACACGGGCGAGAGCACGCTCCTGACGCCGCACGACGGAGAGCAGATGTATCAGGCGGAAGACATTTCGCCCGATGGCAAAAAGCTGCTCATTTCATCGAATGCGACGAACAGTTACGAGAATGTTGGCTTGCTCGATATTGCGAGCAAGAAAATTTCCTGGCTCACCAAGGAAAAATGGGAGACACATGGCGCGAGCTTTTCTCCTGACGGGAAGTCCATCACATGGACGACGAATTTCGACGGCGACGTTGAGATACTTCTGCACAATCTGGCGAGTAGTGTCACCAAGAAGCTGCCTTTGCCAGCGGGAGTAAACTTCACAGCCGGCGAGCCGGCTTTCAGCCGCGATGGTTCGCGTCTTCTTTACAGTCATAGTGGCGCGAAGTCGCCCAACGACCTCTGGGTTTATCACTTGGCGTCGGGAAAATCCGATCAGATCACGTATTCACTGGTCGCAGGCGTGAACTCGGACGATATGGTCGAGCCGTTCCTGGTGCACTTTCCCAGCCGCGACGGCAAGTGGACGATCTCGGCGTTTGTTTACGTTCCTTACAACATGGTGCGCAACGGGCAGAACGCGGCGATGGTTTACGTGCACGGCGGTCCGGCGTCGCAAAGCATGAATTCGTTCAATCGTTTTGTGCAGCACATGGTCAATCAGGGATACATGGTGATCGCGCCCAATTATCGCGGCTCGACTGGCTACGGAAACGATTTTCAGCAGGCGAATTTGTTCGATATGGGCGGCGGCGATTTGCAGGACGTGCTGGCCGCTGCCGACTTCATCAAACAAACCGGATATCTCGATCCCAGGAAAATTGCGCTGGTCGGCGGCAGCTACGGCGGCTATCTGACGATGATGGGAGTGACCAAAGCGCCGGACGTTTGGGCTGCGGGCGTGCCCATCGTGCCGTTCGTGAATTGGTTCACAGAAATTCAGAATGAAGATCCGGTGCTGCAGCAATCGGACCTTGCGACCATGGGCGATCCCGAGAAGAACAAAGAATTGTTTCACGATCGATCGCCGATTTTCTTTGTCGCTCAGATCAAAGCGCCGCTGCTGCTGTTGGCGGGCGGACACGACCCGCGTTGTCCGAGCGAAGAATCGCTGCAGGTTGCGGATGAGATCAAGAAACGTGGCGGGACGGTCGAACTGAAGATTTACGAAAATGAAGGACACGGCTTTGCAAAAGTCGAGAACCAGATTGACGCCTATCAGCGTGCATCAAGTTTTATAAAAGCGCACGTGCCGCCGGCGGATTGCGGGTGCAAGCTGCCGGAGTAGGATTCCTCGTTGTCATTCCGAGTGGACTTTAGTCCCGAGGAATCTGCTTTTCCCAACGCATCGAACAGCAGATTCCCCACAGCTAAAGCTGTTCGGAATGACAAGGTCTTAGCGATATCGTTGGCCCGCAACGATTGCCTGGATCAATCCCGGAACCGTGTAGTCGTTTGCCTCGATATCGACTGGCAAGCCGAGCTCTCGGAGCGTTGCCGAAGTCACGGGACCAATCGAAGCGAACTGAATGTCTCCAATGTGGACGGGAGCGTCTCGCTCGTGCGCAGACAACAGGGCTAGAAAATTCCTCACCGTCGAAGAGCTGGTAAACGTAATCACGTCCGGACGCTTCTTCGGATCCTTCAGAACGGCACGTAGCCTTGCCCGCGATTTCTGAGGAATCACCGTTTTGTACGCCTCGACCACATCCACCTGTGCTCCCAGCTTGCGCAGTTCGCGAGGAATCACGTCGCGAGCAACTTTAGCGCGGGCCAATAAAACTCGCTTGCCTTTCACGCGATTTCGCAAGCTGGCAACGACGGATTCCGCAACATATTTCTTAGGCACTACGTGAACGCGCAGTCCTCGTTTCCCGATTGCTT
Organism: uncultured Acidobacteriaceae bacterium; assembly: GCA_963848325.1. Taxonomy (GTDB): domain Bacteria; phylum Acidobacteriota; class Terriglobia; order Terriglobales; family Acidobacteriaceae; genus DATJOJ01. The sequence continues at coordinate 18,930 of CAWKDJ010000017.1, read as the reverse complement.
CCCTTGTCGCAGGCCCGATGGCGGCGATTTTCAAATGTTGCAAGGTCTTCTTCGTGAGACGCAATTTGCCAAGCCGTTCCCAAACTGCATCAACACCGTTCACGCTGGTGAGAATCAGCCAATCGTAGTCGCGCAGATTTTTCAGGGCTGTGTCGAGGGGCTTGTACGATCGCGGCCCCCGGATTTCAATGAATGGAATTTCGACGACGGTAGCGCCCAGCTTTCTCAAACCAGAAGAAAGCGCGGCCGCTTGATGCCGCGCGCGACCGACCAGGATGCGCAGACCGAAAAGAGATTTTGCCGATTCTTTTTTCAAGCGCGTTTTGCTGAAAACCTGGCGGACAAGAGTGTCCGCCCCACACAACCTACGGTTGCTGAGGCGCGGCAAGGCCCCGTCCATAAACTTGCTCGAGAATGGCATCGCCGCCGCGGTTCAAAAGTGTCTCGCCCACCGATTCGCCCAGTTGCACTGGATCGCTGCCTTCGCGCGATTCGCGCAGGGCCTTCGAGCCATCCGGATCGGCAACCAGCGCATCAAGATGTAACTTTCCATTACTAACCTCGGCAAACGCGCCAATCGGCACCTGGCAGCCGCCACCAAGTTTGTTGAGCAAGGCGCGTTCGCAGGTGGTGGCAGCGCGGGCATCGGTGTCATTAAGAAAGAGAATAAGCTGACGCGTCGTCTCGTCTCCGGCGCGAATCTCGATTCCCAGAGCACCCTGGCCCGCCGCTGGACACATCACCTCCGCGGGAATTACTTGCTTCACCAGTTCGGTTTTGCCCAGGCGGTTGAGGCCCGCAGCCGCCAGAATCACGGCATCGTATTCGCCTTCTTCCAGCTTTCGCAGACGCGTGTCCACGTTGCCGCGCAGCGGATAAATCTCCAGTTCCGGTCGCAACGCTTTCAACTGGGCTTGCCGCCGCAAACTGCTGGTACCGACTCGCGCCCCGCGCGGCAAGCCTTCAATACTCGAATACTTCTTCGAGCAAAATACATCCCGCGGATTTTCGCGCTTGGTAATGGCCGCAATCTCGAACGGCGGAGGAACTTCGGTGGGCAGATCTTTCAAACTGTGCACAGCCAGGTCGACGCGCCCGTCGGCAAGGGCTTCTTCAATCTCCTTGGTGAACATCCCCTTGGTGCCGACTTTCGCCAGTGCCACGTCAGTGATTTTGTCGCCGGTGGTTTTAATGATTTCAATTTCAACTTCATGCCCGCGTTCGCGCAGCAGGTCGCGGATGTGATTGGCTTGCCAAAGCGCCAACTGCGAGCCGCGCGAGCCGATGCGCAAGCGGGCCATCAGTTGCTGCCTCCGGAGTCTCCGCCGGCGGCTTTTTTCTCCTGCAGATTGAACAACCGCCGCACCAGCCCGATTACCGTGGTGGCTTCGGACTCGCGTGCCGCAGTCTTCAGAGTGCTGATCGGCGTGTGCATGATTTTGTTGACAATCCCATGAGTCAGCGTCTCAATCGCCAATTCCTGATCCGGAGTCAAGTGTCCCAGCCGTCCGCGTACGCGGTCAATTTCCGCCTGACGAATGGTTTCCAGATGGTCCTGTAATGAGACGATGGTCGGGACCACATCAAGCGTCTGCAGCCGCGCTTGAAACTTTTCTACTTCGACGTTGATAATTTCGTCGGCGCGCTCAGCTTCCTTCCTGCGGTCAGCCACGTGCGACGACACTGCTTGCTGCAGATCGTCGATGTCATAGACGAAGATGCCGTCCAGTTTGTTCATCTCCGCATCCACGTCGCGCGGGACGGCGATGTCGATAAAGAACATCGGGCGGTTCTTGCGCCGGCTCAGGAACAGTTCGCCGTGCTCACGGCGGAAAATGGCGTGAGGCGCGCCGGTTGAAGTAATTACAATATCGGCGCGGTCGCAGGTTTCATAAAGTCGATTGAACTCGATGGCCTGGCCGTTGAACTCGTTCGCCAGGCGGATGGCGCGATCGTAGGTTCGATTGGCAACGAAAATCGAAGTCGCACCGTGGGCCAGCAAATGCCGCGCCGCCAGCTCACTCATTTTCCCTGCGCCCACCAGATACACGCTCTTGCCCTCGAGCGAGCCGAAAATTTTCTTTGCGAGTTCGACCGCGACCGAGGCCACCGACACCGCCGACGATCCCACCGCAGTTTCCGTGCGAACGCGTTTTGCAACCGCGAATGCGCGGGTCAACAGCTGATCCAACTGAGACTGCACCGCGCCCACTGCGCGAGCCGTAGCGTAGGCTTCCTTCACTTGGCCCAGAATCTGAGCCTCCCCGATCACCATGGAATCCAGGCTGGAAGTTACCCGGAAGAGATGCCGCACGGCCTCTTTCTCTTTGAATTCGTACAGGTGCGGCTCGAAGGTGGTGCGATCCATCTGGAAATACTCTCCGAGAAAGCTCTTCAGGTCGGCGCCACCGTTCTTGGTGCGGGCGATAAGTTCTACGCGGTTGCAGGTGCTCACGATCAGTCCCTCTTCGACCCCGGGATGGTGCGTGAACCGCTTGAGCGCTTCGGGCAATCGCGATTCCGGAATCGCCAGCCGCTCGCGCACTTCAACCGGAGCGGTCTTGTGATTCACGCCGATGAGTTGAAAGGTCATGACTGAGCAAACCTGTGCATGGCGCTAAAGTAATTCGCTGCCCACGCGACAATAGCTGCTACAAACGCGCCCGCCGCAAGATAAGCGGCGCGCCGCCCACGCCAACCTGCATTCCAGCGCGTGTAAAGCAGCAGCAGGTACACGATCCACATCAGAATCGAAAGCAAAATCTTTGGATCAAGCAAATTCACCGTGCCATAGGCCGCCTGCGCGACCACCGTCCCAGCGATCAGGCCCAACGTCATAAAAGGAAAGCCCAGCAGGAGCGAGCGGAATCCGATTTCGTCGATGACTTCAAGCGCCGGCAAGCGCGCGAGGATGCCCGCACCTTTTTTCGATTTCAGCGAGCGCTCCTGAATCAGATACAGCACGCTGGCGCCAAAACTCAGGATCAACGCAGCGTAACCGGTAAAAATCAGCGCGATGTGCGCGAACAGCCAGCCGGTGCGCAAACTGGTAGAGGCAATCAGAAACGGTGCCTCTCCCGTGACGGCAACAAATGTCAGGAGAAAGACCAGCGGAAAAACGATGATGCCCAGCGAGGTCGTCTGGTACACGAGATAGACCAGCAGAAACACGACCATGATCAAAAAGGCGAGCACCGATTCGGCATTGTGAACCGAAGCAAAGGTCAGTTGGCCGGAGAGCAGGAAAGCATCGGTCAGCGAAACAAAATGGAAAACCATGCCCAGATAGGCGGCGTGCAGGGCCAGGCGGTTCAGCAGATCGCTACTGCGGGTAAGCGCCACCAGGGCGTATAGCAGTCCGACTGAATAACATCCCAATGCAACTCGCAACCAAAGAACCGGCATATCAGCTTATGCTCTCCCCACGGTTCGGATCGCTCTCCTCACCCATCGCGATTATAGTCTGCAACGCGGGCAGGGCAGTAGGCTGGAGGGGGTGTCACAAGGCGATGTGATGGAGATCACAGGTTGTCACGGGCACGGCTGTCCCCCGCGTGGCTACGCCACACCTAAGGTGCCGAGAAGCCGCTCCAGATCCTCGTTTTCGACGGACAACCGCCGTCCCTCCGCCATCATATTTTCGATCTCGTCAAAAGCCTGGAACAGGCGCATTTTGACCGCGCCATATTGCTCGGCATCCGTCAAACTCCGGCTGTGGCTTGCGGCCCACTGCCGCGCAGCTTCGTCTGGAAGGAAAACGCTCACGGAATAAGTCGTCTTGCGGTCGGAAGTGACATCGAAAATGTATTCCGCCGCGGCTTCTGCCGGCCGCTTACCAACGAAATAGTATTGGTAAACGTATCCCTGGCCGCCGGTGTAGGTCTTCATGCGTCGGATGGTCATGAGTGGTTTGAAATCAGACGGACGACGAACCGCGAGCATCACCCCGCCACCTTGGCTTCCCGCAGGCGGCGCATCGCCGTCTCCGAGCTCAAGGGCGAATAATAAACTTCCTTGAAGGTGTACGACCGCGACTTCCCCGCCAGCACTGGCATAATCTCGATGTGCCAGTGATAGTCGTCGTCGATGGTTTTCCAATAGCCCAGGCTTTCCGACCCGCGCTGGCGGTTCGGCGAAGTGTGCAGCACAAGATGAAATTCTTCGGTCAGGGTGCGAATCCTCTGCAACGTTCGGCGCAGCAAGGCAGCCAGGTCCTGCATCACGCCCGGGCGGTTCAGTCGAATCCGTTCAAAAGCGGCATCGTGGGTGCGTGGAAGAATCCAGGTTTCATAGGGAACGCGCGGCGCGTAAGGTCCAAGCGCCACGAAATCGCCGATGGTTTCCACCATTCGAACTTCCTGCTTGGTTTCCTGCACCAGAATATCGCAGAAGACGCAGCGTTCTTTCGCGGCAAAGTACTCGCGGCTGGCGCGAAGCTCGTAAAGCACGCGCCGCGGGACGAAAGTCGTTGCCGTCAATTGCGATGTTGGATGGTCGAACTCCTGGCCTGCGCCCGGACCGTAGTCTTTGAAAATGCAGATGTACTTGAATCGTCCATCGCCCTTCAGATCCTGAATGCGCTGCGCGGCCAGCGCGAGGAACTGCGCGATCTCCGCATCGCTGGCGTTCCAGAGATGACCGTCGTGGCGGAAATTCTCCACTAAGACCTCGTGTGCACCCACGGGCCGCATGCGATCGTAAATGCCGTCGCCGCGGCGCGAAGCCTCACCTTCGATGTGATAGAGCGCCGTCGGATGCACCACTGCGCGCGCCGACCACGCCGCCCCCTGCACTCCAGACATGCTGGCCACGAGCTGTAGCGAGGCCGTCGAATCCTGACAAAAACGGCAGCTTTCCGAACGCGGGGCCGCGTCCGGCACATCGTCGCCCGTGATCACCCAGGAGCGGGTCAGAGGATCTTTGCGAAGTTCCATGCCTAAGGAAAACACTGCTTGCGGGCCGCGTCAACTGCGATTTCCACCGCGGGCGAGCAGTACCTGGTTTGCTATAATCCGCGCACGAAGCCTAGCAATGACCGAGCCGTCCACTCCGCTGATGCGACAGTACGCCGCAATCAAGAAGGAACATCCCACAGCATTGCTGTTCTTCCGGCTCGGCGACTTTTATGAATTGTTCTTCGAAGACGCGGTGCTGGCCGCGCGCGAACTGCAAATCACGCTGACCTCCCGCAACAAAGAAAAGGGCATTGCGGTGCCCATGTGCGGCGTGCCCTACCACGCGGCCGAAGGATACATCTCGAAGCTCATTCGCCGGGGATTCAAGGTCGCCATTTGCGATCAGGTGGAAGACCCGCGGCTGGCCAAGAAACTAGTCCGCCGCGCAGTTACCCGCGTGGTCACTCCCGGCACGGCAGCGGACTCTTCGCTCAGTTCGGAAGAGAACAATTTCTTGGCAGCGGTGGCGGAAGTGGACGACCGGGTCGGCTTTTCGGCGCTTGATCTTTCGACCGGCGAATTTCGGGCGACGGAGTTTCGCGGCGAAGATGCGGCGCGGCGCATACAGGAAGAGCTGCAGCAGTTGCGTCCAAAAGAGCTTTTATACGGATCGGCTGCGCCTTTGTTTGAAGGCGAGAGATCCTCCGGGCAGCGAGTCTCGGCGCGAGGCCCCTCAGGATATGCCGAGACCCCGCTTGACGACTGGATTTTCGCTCCTGACCACGCCATCCCGCTGCTGGAAAATCATTTCGGAGTCTTGTCGCTCGAAGGTTTTGGACTCGCTGGTAAGCCGGCCGCAGCCTCGGCCGCGGGGGCGATTCTCCATTATGTGCGCTCCACACAGCGTGGAACTCTCGACCACGTGGACCGGCATCGGCTTTTACGAGCGGCAGAACTGCCTGGTGCTTGACGCAGTGACGGTGCGCAATCTGGAGTTGATTGAGCCGCTGTTTACGGGCGCGGACGAAGGCACAACTCTGTTTCGTTCGATTGACGCAACCGTGACGCCAATGGGAAAGCGCCTGCTGCGCTCGTGGATGTTGCGTCCCTCGGTCGAACTGCCCGTGATCAACGCCCGCCTGGATGCAGTCGAATCTCAGGTCAAAGAATTGGTCGCCCGTGAAGAGTTGCGCAAGACGCTCGACGGAATTCTCGATCTGGAACGATTGTTGAGCCGGGTGACGCTTGAAACCGCCAATCCCCGGGATGTTCTCGCGCTCGCCGCTTCGCTCGCACGAATCCCGGTGTTGCGCAGCGCACTGGTGAAATTTGCCGCCGAGAGGCTGCGGACGCTGCACGAATCCGTCGATGAACTCGCCGATCTGCGGCAGCGGATCGACGCCACTCTCGTGGCCGAACCACCGCTTTCTCTCAGCGACGGCGGCGTGATTCGGAGCGGTGTCGAGAAAGAACTCGACGAACTGCGCGACCTGAGCCGCAACAGCAAACAATATCTCGCACAGATCGAGCAGCGGGAGCGGCAGCACACTGGGATTTCCTCGCTGAAGATCAAATTCAATTCCATCTTTGGCTACTATTTGGAAGTCTCGAAGCCCAATCTTCACCTCGTTCCGCCGGATTATCAGCGCAAGCAAACGCTGGTCAATGCCGAGCGTTTCACGACGCCGGAATTGAAGGAGTACGAATCGAAAATCCTCGATGCTCAGGAGAAAATTGTTGAGATCGAGCGGCGATTGTTTGCCGATCTGCGAGTTGCCGTCGCGGCTGAGGCAAAACGCATCCGGCAGACCGCGCTGGCAATCGCAGAGGTTGATGTGCTCTCCTGCCTCGCACACAATGCGGCCCTCCGAGATTATTGCCGGCCGAAATTCGACGACTCCGGCGATATCGAGATCATCGGCGGCCGCCATCCGGTAATCGAGCAGCAGGACATTTCAGGCGCGGGCGAACGCTTCGTTCCCAACGACCTTTACCTCAATTCGACGACGCATACGGTGCTCGTGCTTACCGGCCCAAACATGGGAGGCAAGTCTACGTATCTGCGGCAGACCGCACTGATTGTTGTCCTCGCACAAATGGGATCGTTCGCGCCCGCGACCTCGGCGCGGCTTGGAATCACCGACCGCGTGTTTACCCGCATTGGCGCGAGCGATAATCTGGCGCGTGGCCGCTCGACATTTATGGTGGAGATGACCGAAACCGCGGCGATCCTGCATACGGCGACCGCGCAATCGCTGATTCTTCTCGATGAAGTGGGGCGCGGGACCGCGACCTACGACGGCCTGGCGATCGCCTGGGCAGCGGTGGAATACATTCACGCACGTACGCGCGCCAAAACACTTTTCGCCACGCATTATTTTGAGTTGACGGAGTTGGCCGAACGGCTCTCCGGGGTAAAGAATTATCACGTTTCGGTGAAGGAGACGGGCGGTGGAATCGTGTTCTTGCGTAAAGTCGAAACGGGAGCGGCCGACCGAAGCTATGGCATTGAAGTAGCGAAGTTGGCGGGATTGCCGAACGAAGTCATCGAGCGCGCCCGCGAAGTTCTGCAGGAGCATGAGACTGCGGAGCAACGACTGACCGAGCAACTTGCCAGCGACGAATTGCGACCCCGGCCTGCGGCACAGTTAACCATCTTCACACCGCTTTCGCAGCCCGTGCTCGAACGCCTGCGCGAAGTGCGACCTCGACCGCCTGACTCCACTCGAAGCGTTGAATTTGCTGGCTGAATTGAAAAAGCAGGTACAGTAGCAGTAGTGCGGTCGAAATCAGACTGCCCGCTATGCCGAAGCCTCAATCCGAGTCCAATCTGCCGATCGGCCAACTTCTAATTGTCGGCTTTGATGGAACCGAGATGTCGTCTCGTCTGCGCTCGCTGCTTAGCCGCATTCAGCCGGCAGGTGTGATCCTGTTCGCCAGAAACATCGTGAGCGCGCAGCAAACGTTTCGGCTTCTAAAAGACTGCCAATCTTGCGTTTCAACTCCGCTGTTCACCTGCGTAGACATGGAGGGCGGCACGGTGGACAGATTCCGCAACGTCATCGGGGCATCGCCGTCGGCGACCGATGTTTTTGCAACCGGCGATCGCAAACTTTTTCGCAAGCATGGCGCGATCATCGGCAAAGCCTGCCGAACTTTGGGTTTCAATACCGATCTTGCTCCCGTGGTGGATCTGGCACTTGACAATTCGTGCAAGGTGCTGGGATCTCGTGTGGTGTCAAGCGATCCGAAACAGTCCGCGCTTTATGCTCGCGAATTTCTGTCTGGTCTCGGGACCGGCTGGCGTTCTGGGAGCGCTCAAACATTTTCCTGGTCTCGGCGCAGCCGATCTGGACACACACAAGGAACTTCCCAGTGTGGCGAAAACTTGGAAGCAACTGTGGCGGAACGATCTTGCTCCTTATCGAACCTTACGCCGCGAGGCACCGATGGTGCTGATCAGTCATGCTGCGTATCCCGCCGTGACTCGCGAACCAATACCGGCTTCGCTATCGAAGAAGTGGATCACCGACATTCTGCGAAAGAAAATTCAGTATCGTGGCCTGGTGATCTCTGACGATCTTGAAATGGGAGGAGTGCTGAAAGCTGCGAGCGTGGAGCAAGCGGCTGTCGAATTTATTCGCGCTGGTGGAGATGTGGGTTCTGGTATGCCATCTCGAAGAGCATGTGGTGCGCTCTTACGAAATGCTGGTAAAAGAGGCGGGACGGGACGCACGCTTCGCAGGGCGATGCCAGGAGTCAATCGCTCGCGTGCTGGCAGTGAAGAAAAAGCACGCAGGACTGAAGAGTCGACGGCCGGTTCCGAGCGCGGCGTCCGTGCAAAAGCTATCGTGTGAGTTATGGGAGTTCGGTGAGCAAGTGCGTATGGCGAGTGTCGAACTTCAAAGCCCGCCGTGGCAGGAAAACCTATGATCGTTGCCGGGGTCATGAGCGGAACTTCGGCGGATGGGATTAACGTCGCGCTAGTCCGGTTCGGCAAACGTCGCACTGACGCGAGCACAATCTTGCGCCTCATCGGACATGCAGAGTTTCCGTTCCGAAAGGATGTTCGTCGCTTCATCCTGGCGATTATGAATTCGCAGCGGGCAAGAGTGGCGGATCTCGCACGATTAAATTTTCTTCTCGGCGAACTCTACGCCGAAGCTGTAATCGCAACCCAACGCCGTTTTCGCGTACGAGCGCAACTGGTCGGTTGCCACGGGCAAACGATTTATCACCAGGGCGAGATCGCGCCGTTTCTCGGCCGCAAACTGGCCGTCACATGGCAGACGGGCGAAGGCGCAGTGCTTGCGGCCCGCGTCGGCGTGCCGGTGGTTTCCGATTTCCGGCCCGCGGACATGGCAGTGGGCGGAAAAGGCGCGCCGCTCGTGCCCTGGCTCGACCTCTTCTTATATCGCGATGCGCGCATCGGCCGTGTGGTCCAGAACATCGGCGGCATCGCCAACCTCACCGCAATTCCGGCGGGCGCATCGGTGAAACAAGTAATGGCTTTCGACACCGGTCCGGGAAACATGCTGATCGATGCGGCAATGGAGCGTCTGTTCCACAAGCCCTACGACCGCGATGGCGTGATTGCCGCCTCTGGAACCGTTCTGCCCAAGATGCTCGCGCAATTTCTGCGCCAGCCGTTTTTTCGGCGCAAGCCTCCGAAGACCGCCGGACGCGAGCAATTCGGCAAGGAGTTCGCGGACAAATTTATTCACTGTTGTAGCCGCGCGAACCGAAACGATATCGTAGCCACGGCGACCGCGCTGACCGCGGCTTCGATCGCCGATGCCATTCGCCGCTTCGTGCCCCGCGGCCGCGGAAACTATCGTGAGTTCATTGTTTCGGGCGGAGGCGCGCACAATCCAACCTTGCTGGCGATGCTCGCTAACGAGTTGCGTCCACTTGGCCTGCAGCTGCGATCTTCCGACGAGTTTGGTCTGCCTGCAGAAGCTAAGGAAGCAGTTGCTTTCGCGTTGCTGGCATACGAAACCTGGAATAGGCGTCCTTCCAATGTGCCGGCTGCGACTGGCGCCAAAAAACCGGCGATCCTCGGGAAAATTTCGTATGCATGATGCGAATCGCTGGCCGGCGGCGATCGCGTGGCGGAGGACGGCTGCCTGGCTCTTGATCCTCTTGGCCCCGCTCTCTTTTCTGCTCTCCTGTTCCTCGCCGCCCGATCCAAACACGCTGGTCATGATTATCGAGAGCAGTCCTACGAATCTCGATCCCCGCGTCGGCATCGACGCGCAATCGGAACGGATCGACAGCCTGATTTTCGACAATCTTCTCTCCCGTGACGAGCACCTGAATGTGCAGCCGCAACTGGCCGAACGATGGGAGATTCCCGATCCGCTCACTTATGTGTTTCACTTACACCAAGGTGTAACTTTTCATGACGGACGCCCGCTGACATCGCGCGATGTGAAGTGGACCTTCGATTCCGTGCTGCAAGGCAAAATTCGCAGCACCAAAGCGTCGGCCTATCGCCTTGTCGATCGCATCGATGCTCCCGACGATTTCACCGTCATATTTCATCTGAAAGAGCCTTTCTCCACGCTATTGTGGAACCTTTCCGACGGCGCGATCGGCATTGTTCCCTACGGTAGCGGAGATGAGCTTTCGGCCCACCCGATTGGCTCCGGCCCGTTTCGCTTCGTCAGCGCCGAACAGGACAAAGAGGTTGTCATTGAACGTAACAACGAGTACTGGGGCGAGAAAGCGCACTTGCAGCGGGTACGCTTCGCGGTCGTTCCCGATACAACCACTCGCGCTCTCGAATTGCGCAAAGGCAGCGCGGACCTTGCCATCAACGCCCTGACCGGCGATCTCGTGATTGCCCTGGAACGCGAACCGAATTTGGAAATCCTCCACGCCCCGGGCACTGTTCTTTCGTATCTTGCGTTCAATCTCCGCGACCCGATTCTCAAGGGACCCGCGTGTGCGGCAGGCCATTGCCTACGCCATTGACCGGCAGCCGTTCATCCACTATCTGCAGCGCGATTTCGCGCGACCGGCATGCAGTTTGCTGCCACCGGAAAGTTGGGCGTACAACGGCAGCGTTCCGCACTACGAACACGATCCCGAGCGGGCGCGGCAGTTGCTGGACGAGGCCGGATATTCAGCGGTCAATGGCATTCGCTTTCATCTGACCATGAAAACTTCGACCGAGGAGAGCACGCGTTTGCTGGCGGCGGTTTTGCAGCAGCAACTGCGCGATGCCGGCGTCGCGCTCGAGATCCGCACGTTTGAATTCGCGACATTCTTTTCCGACATTACTCGCGGCGAGTACCAGGTGCATTCCTTGCGCTGGGTCGGGGGGAACGAAGATCCAGATATCTTCGAGTATGTGTTTCACTCGGAAAACATTGCGCCGCATGGGGCGAACCGCACGTTCTATTCGAATCCCCGCGCCGATGCGTTGATCGATCAGGCGCGAAGCGAACTCGATCAGGAAAAGCGCAAGGCGCTCTATGCGGAACTTCAGCAGATTCTGGCGGAGGACCTGCCGTATATCGATCTCTGGTACCAGGACAACGTTCTAATCCACAACAAGCGGGTGCAGAACCTGACGCTGAATCCCGCTGGAAACTACGACTTTTTACGGACGGCCGAATTGGTTCACCCATAAACCGCCCAACCAAATTTCGCGTGTTACCATCGAAGTTTGCTCTATGCGAATTCTCTTTATTGGTGATATTTTCGGACGGCCGGGACGCACCGTGGTCAAAGAACGCCTGCCGCAACTGGTCCGGGAGCACTCCATCGATCTGGTCATCGCCAACGGAGAAAACGCGGCCGCCGGTTTCGGCATTACGCCGCCGCTGGCCGAGGAGCTGTTTGAGCTGGGCATCGATGTCCTCACCACCGGCAACCACGTCTGGGACAAGCGGGAAATCATCGATTATTTTCAGGCGGCGAACGGCGATCCGTACAGTCCTGCGCGGCGCCTGCTGCGCCCGGCAAATTATCCGCCCGGAATGCCGGGCTGGGGTCTTTATCAGGGCCGGAAGAAAGAGACCGACTACGCCGTCATCAATCTGCAGGGGCGCGTATTCATGGGCTCGAACGACGATCCCTTCCGCATGGCCGATCACCTTCTGCAAGAAGTCAGGGCCAAAGTCATTCTTGTTGACATCCACGCCGAGGCAACTTCCGAAAAAATGGCCATGGGCTGGTACCTTGATAGCCGGGTCACGGTGGTGGTGGGAACTCACACGCACGTGCCGACGGCAGACGAACGCGTTTTGCCGGGCGGAACAGCTTACATCACCGACGTGGGAATGACCGGGCCTTACGACAGTGTGATCGGAGTGAAAAAAGAACTGATCATCGGGAAATTTCTCAACAATCTTCCGGTGCGCTTCGAAGCCGGCACCGGCGATGTGCGGTTGTGCGCGATCGTCGTAGATTGTGATGAAAGCACCGGGAAGGCGCGCGAAATCAAGCGGGTAATGGTGAGCTAGGGACTCCCGAGTATATGGATCAAGTCCAGTTTAAAGCGGTCAGAGCGAACGGCTTTCATTGGATGGACGCCGACGCCTATCTCTTCGATATTGACGGCACTCTGCTCTCAAGCCGTGACCGCGTGCATTACAACGCTTTGAATCGCGCGCTGCAGGAAGTGTACGGAGTCGATACCACGATTGCCGGCGTTGCCTACCACGGCAAAACTGATCTCGGCATTCTGCGGGCGGCGCTGGAGCGAATCGGAGTTTCAGAAGGAGTCTTCGAGGAACGCTTGTCAGAGGCTTTGAGAGTAGTCTGCCGCGAAGTGTCGAACAATGCTGCGGCGATCACTCCTAAAGTTTGCCCGGGGATCCCTGCCCTGATCGAGAAGTTGCAAGCCGCAGGAAAACTGCTCGGGCTGGCGTCGGGAAATCTCGAAGAAGTCGGCTGGCACAAAGTAAGAGCGGCCGGACTTGGCGACTATTTTCGCTTTGGCTGCTTCAGCGACCAACACGAGCACAGAGCTGACATTTTTCGACAAGGCGCGGCTGAAGCCAGGAAAAGGCTGGGGGACGACATTCATGTCTGTTTCATTGGAGACACGCCTGAGGACATCCGCGCGGCGCGACTGGCGACCGCGCATGTGATTTCAGTTTGCACCGGAATCTTTGGCGCAGAAGAACTCTCCGCGCTCCATCCCGATATTTGCGTGAGTTGCTGTGACCAACTGCTGTAGCACCGGTTGTGGCAAGGTACCAATCGCCTTTACTGCAGAATTCCCCTCAACTTTTTGCGCTCCGGCACCGGCAGATAGCGCACTGTCGACCGCGCCAGTGCGCGGTAAACTTCGCGCGCCTCGGGAATTTTCCTGAGAAATTCCAGGTGGCGCATGACGATCTTCACATCTCCCCGCACCAGCGGACCGGCTCAAGGCCCCGGCTGCACCTACGCGGGCATAGTTTTCCATGGTTCTTCGCAAGATGGGAAGCACTTTCTTGCGGGCGTCGCTGGAACTCAAGCCGGCAGCGCGTCCCACTTGCTCCGCCGTGACGAGAAGAGAGATCAGCAGCGGCGATGCAAACGCTCCCCAGGCGTGGTACGCGACTTTATTTTTCTTATGAATCATGAAAGGCATGGCGCGGAGATCACGCAGAATTCGCCGCGCCATCCGCAGTGCCGCGGCGTCTCCTTCCAGCGCAAACGGTACCCCCGCCAACGAACCTGGCCCGCCATTTACAAACGTCATCAGCGGATGAACGGAAGCCACGGCTGCGCCGCGAGTACGCAGCACATCCAGCTCGTCACTCGCCAGTGCGCCACTGGAGTGGAATGCAATTTTCCCTTTCCACGGCATACGCGAAGGCAATTTTTTCGCGACGTTAGCGATTTCGCGGTCGGGCACGCAGAACCAGATCAGGTCAGCATCGAGACGGGCATCGTCCAAGGTGCGAGCCTTTGTCCCGGCAACCTTCGCCAGCGCCCGCGCTCGTCGAAGCGATTCCCGCTTATTTTTCGAGATAATTTCAGTAATCGAATATCCAGCCTCCGCGAGCGCCGCGGCAAGCGCAGAGCCCCATCTTCCTGGGCCCACGATAGCGACATTGGGTTTGGCCATCGCGGGCAGCATATCAGGGAGTTTGGGCGGTCAGCAAAATTCAGCCGATTCTTCAATCCGCTCCATCCCGTATATTGATTACATGGCGACGAAAAAACAGAAAGCCCAGGTGCTCTCCTCGCGCGAAGTCTATCGCGGACCGGCTTTTTGGGTCACCACCGACCAGTGCTTGAACCCAGCGGCGTCCGCGCCCGGCGCGATATCGTGCGGCATACTGGATCGGTCGTGGTGATGGCTGTCGACGAGAGCGGCGCGGAACCGCGGATCCTGCTGGTTCGCCAATATCGCCACGCCGCGCAGCAATATCTTTGGGAGCTTTGCGCCGGACGCATCGATGAAGGCGAAAATGAATTGGTTGCGGCCAAGCGCGAACTGCACGAGGAAACTGGCTTCACCGCACGGCGCTGGAAACGGATTTTACGCTACTACGCAAGTCCCGGATTCGTCGCCGAAACCATGGCGGTCTACGTGGCACGTGGCCTGCAAGCGGGCACCGCACAACCGGAAGAAGATGAAGACATCGAAATCAAAGTTCTTTCCTTTGAGCCAAGCGGTGCGCCAATGTCATGACCGGGCGCATTCTCGACGGCAAGACCATTGCCGGGGTGCTCTGGCTGAAAAACCAGGATGAACCGTTTGCCCGCCGTAGTTCTTCTCCGGACGTACTCGCTTGACAGTCGCTTTTCGCTAGCCGCAAAATGGACAGCAAACGGGAGGCCCGCGCATGCGTTAGGCGCGTGCCGAGGGGGCGTACGTGGAACGTTTGAAAGGTACGGTTAAGTGGTTTAACAACGCAAAGGGCTACGGTTTTATCGGACGCGATGACGGCGCGGATGTTTTCGTCCACTACAGCGCGATCACCTCCGAGGGCTACAAGAGCCTGCAAGAAGGCGATCCAGTCGAGTTCGAGATCACCCAAGGCCCTAAGGGTCCGCAAGCGGCCAATGTTACCAAGACCTTCCTAAGGCCTCTAAGCCTTAGGAAGGCGCAAACCAGGTCGCCTGCCACGCGCACTGACATTTCCTCCGTCACAGCGTGTGGCACGCAGAAGTATTTGTGTGTTTACGCGGCTCGATCCGGACTTTCTCTCTCCGACGCTCCTCTGTTTACTCTGCATCGCATCCGTTAACTCTGATAACGCATGGACAACAAAGCCATCGCGGGCATTCTTTACGAGACCGCCGATCTGCTCGAGATCGACGGGGCAGATTCGTTCCGCATCCGCTCCTATCGCAATGCCGCCGGGGCCATTGAGGCGCTGCCGCAGCAGATTTCCGACTCTGATCGGCGAACCCAAAAGAAGTTCTGGAAATTCCCGGCATCGGCAAAGGCATGCTGCTAAACCTGCAGGAACTATTCAAAGATGGGCGGCTCTCGGTCCACGCCGATCTGCTCAAGAAATATCGGCCCGTCGATGCTCGACCTGCTGAAGATTCAGGGCATTGGGCCGAAAGACCATCGCGTTGATCTGGAGCGCTTACCAGGTTTGCGATCTGGAAGGTGTGGAGAAACTGGCCCGTGAAGGCAAGATCCGCGAACTGCCACGCATGGGCGAGAAGCAGGAAGCTAAGCTGCTCAAGGCTATTCGAAGATTATCGGCGCATCGCCGGACGTTTTCTGCTTGATGCGGCCGAAACCCAGGCGGAGAAGATCATCGAGCATCTGCGCGGATTATCCCGGAGTCGAAAAGGTCACGCCGGCCGGCTCTTTGCGGCGCGGACGAGAGACCGTGGGCGACCTCGACATTCTGGTCACCGGCAAAGCCTGCTGCGACGATGCGAGAACGCGAAAAACTGATTGACCACATCATCAAACTGCCTGGACTGATGGACATCATTGCGCGGGGCGAAAACAAGGTGAGCTTCCGGCATGCGTGGCGGAATGCAGGTGGACGTTCGCTTTCTCGCGCCGGACTCTTTCGGCGCTGCGCATGCAGTATTTCACCGGAAGCAAAGCCCACAACGTCGCCCTGCGCCAGCGCGCTCTGAAGATGGGCTACACACTCAGCGAATACAGCCTGGCCACGCTGGACGGCGAGAAGCCAGTCGCCGGCAAGACCGAAGAAGAGATTTACGCCAAGCTGAAACTGGATTACATTCCGCCCGAACTGCGCGAAAATCTCGGCGAGATTGACGCGGCTGAGAAGCACTCGCTTCCGAAGTTAATTGACGCAGGCCGATTTGCAAGGCGACGTGCACATGCACACCGTCGAGACCGATGGCCGCAACACGATTGAAGAAATGGCCGAGGCGGCGCGTGCGCATGGCTATAAGTACATGGCCATCACCGACCACTCGAAGAACCTGGCGTTTGCCAATGGTCTCGACGACAAGCGGGCAGTGGAGCACATCAAGCGCATCCGCGCAGCGAACGAGAAATTTGATGGCATCAGGATCTTTGCCGGAATCGAAGTCGATATTCTTGCCGACGGCGCACTCGATCTTTCCGATTCCGTGCTCGAACAAATGGACCTGGTGATCGCCAGCGTGCATTCGCATCTCAACAATCAGACTTCCGCGGAAATGACGGACCGGCTGCTCAAAGCGGTCGAGAATCCCAATACTTCGATCATCGGCCATCCGACCGGGCGATTGCTGCTGCGTCGCGACGCTTATCCCTTTGACGTGGACGCGGTTTTGAAAGCCGCAGCGCAGAAGAAAGTCGCGATGGAACTGAATTCTTATCCCGACCGGCTGGATCTATGCGATCGGCATCTGCGACTGGCGAAACAGTATGGCGTGAAGATCGTGATCAACACCGACTCACATCACACTTCGCATCTCGATAAGATCCGCTACGGAGTGCTGCAAGCGCGCCGCGCCTGGCTGACGAAAGATGATGTGCTCAACACATTGCCTGTGGCGAAGTTTGCCAGAGCGATGAAGCACGAGTGGGCGTGACCCGTAAAAGACTTCCCGCAAAGCAGATTCCTCGCTGCGCTCGGAATGACAAAGGTTGGGGTACCAAACATCTTCCGCCTATCACGATTAAACAAATGCAGCTAGAATCACCTAAGTTATGCCCGAAGAAGAACCGTTACCGCCGTCTGCAACGGCTGCCACGCCGAGCACCGAGACTCCCAAGACCGACTTCAACATAGGCGAAGAGTTTGGGACAGCGAAGAAAAATCTCCCTCCCGTCAAGATTCTGCTGATCGGAGCCGCGCTCATCGTTCTGGGATGGGCGATTGCAGCGCTGCTACAGCGTCCACATACGGATGCAACCGGCTCGATCGGCCAGGTGGTTTCGGTGGAAGTCACCGATCAAAACCTGGTGATGGTGGCGGTCAACGTGGCGTTCCAGAACAACGGCACCAAGCCGTTTTGGATTCACACCATCAAGGCCGATGTTGAAACCGCAAGTGGTAACTTCTCCGCTGACGCCGCCTCCCCGGTCGATTTCAACCGCTACTATCAAGCTTTCCCTGCGCTCAAGGAGTATGCGCAGGCGCCACTGGAGCGAGAAGCAAAAATCGTTCCCGGCGGTCAAATTCAGGGAACGATTATCGTGAGTTTTCCGCTCACCGCCGACGCTTTCGCTGGCCGCAAATCGCTTAAAGTGACGATTCAGCCTTACGATCAGCCAGCTCCGCTGGTGCTGACGAAGTAAGTTGATGTCTCTCTATTCGGCGGTTAAAGCCTTTAACGCAGAGAGCGCAGAGGTTTCGCAGAGTACGCAAAGTCTCTTGTAGCTCGTCGCGTTCTAGACCGCTATAATCGCGGTTCATGCCACTTTCGGCGGGACAGAAACTCGGGCCTTACGAAATCCAGTCTCCGCTCGGGGCAGGAGGCATGGGTGAAGTGTACCGTGCCCGCGACACGCGTCTCGACCGCATTGTTGCTATCAAGATCCTGGCTTCCCATCTCTCCTCGTCGCCGGAACTGCGTCAGCGCATGGATCGCGAAGCGCGGGCGATCTCGTCGCTGAACCATCCTAACATTTGCCATCTCTACGACATTGGCTCTGCAGGACGGAACACTGACTTCCTGGTCATGGAGTTTCTGGAGGGCGAAACTCTGGCCGAGCGACTGCGCAAAGGCGCGATGCCGCTGAACGAGATTGCTTAAGATTGGGATCGCAGTCGGCGAAGCGCTGGACATCGCGCATCGGCAACGGCATCGTGCATCGCGATTTGAAGCCGGGCAACATCATGCTGACCGCGAGCTGGCGCCAAGCTGATGGATTTTGGGTTGGCGAAACCGCTGGGTGGCGCAACCACCGTGGCTTCGGGAACGGTTCCTGCATTCACCGCCGCTCCCGACCATCAGCGGCCCCAGTCCAATGAGCACCGCTGACCACCGCAGGCAGCATCGTGGGCACTATCCAGTACATGTCGCCGGAGCAGATCGAAGGCAAAGAGGCCGATGCGCGCAGCGGATATTTTTGCCTTCGGGGCGGTGCTCTATGAAATGGCGGCAGGAAAGCGGCCGTTCGAGGGCAAGAGCCAAATCTCGCTGGCATCGTCGATCCTGGAGAAAGATCCGGAGCCGATCAGCGCGATCAAGCCGCATACTCCGCCTGCGTTTGAACATGTGGTGAACGACCTGTCTGCAGAAGAATCCGGAAGAACGTTACCAGACGGCGCATGACGTCAAGCTGGAATTGAAATGGATTGCAGCTACACCTGCGACGCCTGCGACAGTAGCTGCTCCAGTAACGGCCGCGAGCACTCGCAACCATCTCGTCTGGATCGCGGCGGTTGTGCTCGCAATCGTCGTGGGCCTGGTTGCTGGCATTCTCCTGAATCGACCCGTTCCTGGCCAGGTCATCCGCACCGCCATTAATCCGCCGGAGAAAACGACGCTCAATCGACCGGCGATTCTGCCGGACCGCCGATTCTATCTCCAGACGGAACCTCCCTGGCTTTTACAGCCGCCGGTGCGGACGGCAACAATTTGCTGTGGGTTCGTCCCATGAACTCGGTGGACGCCCGTGCGCTTCCCGATACCGCAGGCGCGACCTTTC